>CAVSBT010000046.1:0-14080 GCA_963726245.1 uncultured Chloroflexia bacterium | reverse complement strand
CTGGCGAGCAGGCCCACGACCGTGGTCTCGGCGGTCAGCGTCTCGTAGCCCAGGAAGAGTGTCTGCAGGTGGGCCAGTGGACCGTAGGCGTCGGTCGAGGCGTCGACGCCCAGTTTGGTGGCGGCGCGGGCACGCTCCCGCTGGGCCTCCATCTCACGTTCGAAGCCTTCTTCGTCGATGGTGAACCCGTGCTCGCGGGCGATCTCGCGCGTCAGCTCCATCGGGAACCCGTAGGTGTCATGGAGGAAGAAGACCTCTTCCTTCGAGATGGTGTTAAGACTCTGCTCAAAGGCCTCTCGGCGGAAGGGTTCCTGGTGCCAAGGCTCCAGGGAGCGCGCGATCATCATGCGTAGCTCCTTGGCGCCGGTTGAGTCGATGCGTAGTTCCGTCTCAGCCTTGTCCGAAAAGTACAGGAGTTCGTCCAGAGGGATGACAGGCGCCTTTTGTCCAGTATCGAGCAGCAGAGGCAGCCACTCGCTTCGCCACTTGTCCAGCAGGTGTTGTCGAGGGGCAATTACGTGATGGCGAAGGATGGCTAGGCCGTTCCCCATCGTCGCAACGAAACGTTCCTCCTCGCCTTCCAGAATGCGCAGCGCGAAGTCCTTCTGCTGGCGAAGCTCGGGGTAGGCCTTCCCCATGTGGTCGACGACGGCGTTGGTCACGTCGGCCAAGAACGGCCTGTCCAGGCCCAGGTAGTGGCGGCCGTAGTATATCGCCCGCCTGATCACGCGGCGCACGGCATAGCCGCGGTCTTCGTTGCTGGGCAACACCGGCGTCTTGTCGTCGCCGATAAGGAAGGCCGCCGCCCGCGCGTGCTCGGCCAATATGCGCATCGCCCGGTCGGCGGCGGCGTCCTCGCCGTACCGGCGGCCGGACAGTTCCTCGATGCGGCGGATGATGGGCGCGAAGAGGTCGGTCTCGTACACCGAGCGCACGTCCTGGAGGACCTCCGCCATGCGCTCGAGCCCGGCGCCGGTATCGATGTTCTTGGCCGGCAGGGGCGTGCGCGAGCCGTCAGGCTGCTGGAAGTAGGTCATGAACACCAGGTTCCAGATCTCCAGGAAGCGGCCGCACTCCACCCCCGGGTGGCAGGCGTCGCGCTGGCACTCGGGGCAGCCGGGCGTAGGGCCGAAGTCGTAGTGCAGCTCGCTGCAAGGGCCGCAGGGGCCGATTTCGCCGGAGAACCAGTAGTTCGCCTCCTCCCCGTAGCGCATGATGCGCTCGGTGGGCACGCCTACCTTTCGCCAGAGCTCGAAGGCCTCGTCGTCGTCCAGGTAGACGGCCGCCCAGAGGCGGTCCGGGGACATGGCGAACCAGTTCTTCGCGGTCACCAGCTCCCAGGCCCAGGGGATGGCGTCGGCCTTGAAGTAGTCGCCGATGCTGAAGTTGCCCAGCATCTCGAAGAAGGTGAGGTGGCTGGTGTCGCCCACGGAATCGATGTCGCTAGTGCGGAAGCACTTCTGGACCGAGGTCAGGCGGCGAGCCGGCGGTGCCGCGCGCCCCTCGAAGTAGGGCTTGAACTGCACCATGCCAGCGCTGGTGAAGAGCAGCGTCGGGTCGCCCAGGGGCACCAGCGGCGCGCTGGGCATCACCCGATGGTCGTGCTCTTGGAAGAAGCGGAGGAACGTCTCGCGGATTTGCTGGCTGTCCATATCCGAACCTGCCCCGGCACACCCCAGCGTGTCGGGGCAGTTGTGAGAGGATTATAGCACGGGACGACGGAACACGGGACACGCCCACGTGTCTAATGTCGCCTGTCTCGGGTCTCGCGCGTCTCCTTGACAGCCTTCGCGCTGGCGGCTAGCATGGTATCGGAGCAGGACGCCCGGGCGGAGCTCGGGGCGTCGGCTCGACAGGCTGCGGAACCCTTGAGCATTCGGGAAACCGAACCACCATTAGGCTACGGCACCACCAGCCACGGCCCGCTCGAGAACGGGCCACGGGCGCCTCGTATCATCCCATCGCGCTTGCCACCTCCAGCGGCGCTAATCGTTCGCCTTTCAGCCCAGCCTTGGCGAGGCTTTTCATTTTGTAGGGACGATGGCCAGGACGAAGAGCGCGAAGGCGCCGGGTGGCGCAGGTGGGCCCGTCCGCCAAGGGGATGTGGAGCGGCTGGCCGAGGCGCTGGGCCTAGAGCTGACGCCCTCTCTGCGGGCGCACCTCCGGCGGTCGATCGCCGAAGCGGGCTACGAGGGCGCCCTCGAGCTGGCCCTGGAGGCCCTGGCCAGGCCGCGAGCGCAGACCCTGGCCCGCCAGCGTGTCTGCCAGCGGTTGCTCCTCGCCGGCGTCAAGCTGGTTGATCCGGGCACCACCTACGTCGAAGACGGCGTCCTTGTGGGCGCCGGCACTGTCATCGAGCCGAACACCGTTGTCTCCGGGCAAACGCGCATCGGCGAGGGCTGCCACATTGGGCCCAACAGCGTGATCCGCGACTCGCGCATCGGCGACGGCTGCCGCATCGTGGCGTCGGTGGTCGAGGGTGCAGTGCTGGAGGAGGATGTGACCGTGGGGCCCTTCGCCCACCTCCGCGAGGGGACTCAGCTGGCCCGCGGCGTGCACATCGGCAACTTCGCCGAGGTGAAGAAGGCCCGCCTGGGCCGAGCCAGCAAGATGGGCCATTTCGGCTATGTGGGCGACGCCGAGGTGGGCGACGAGACGAACATCGGCGCCGGCACCGTCACCTGCAACTTCGACGGCGTCAGCAAGCATCGCACCGTGATCGGCAAAGGGGCGTTCATCGGCAGCGATACGATGCTGGTCGCGCCGGTCAAGGTGGGCGACGGCGCGGCCACCGGCGCTGGGTCGGTGGTCACCCGCGACGTGCCGCCGGACAAGGTGGCGGTGGGCATGCCCGCGCGGGTGGGCCGCAAGAGGCGGAGGAAAAGTGGATAGCGATCGCTGGCCGGGGCTGCTGCTGCTGGCGGTGGCCCTGGTCCTCCTGGTCCTGGTGACGGCAGCAGAGGTGGTGGTGGCGTCGAGCCATCGGGTGCGGCCGCGCGAGCCGGCCGAGAAGGGCCCATTCCGCTCGTCCGCCTCAGGCGGACTGGCCGGGTACCTGCGCGAGACCCGCGAAGTCTACTCGACCCTGGCCCTAGCCCGTAACCTGGCCCTCGTCGGCAGCACCGCTATCGTGGTCTATCTGCGTGCTGCAGGACGTTGGGCTCAACTGGGCGACGCTGGCGGTGGCCTTCTTCGTCACCCTGGCCGGCCTCGCGTTGCTGCAGGCGGTGCCGCGACTAGTCGTCGCGGCAGACCCCCAGCGCTGGGCGGCATACCTGGGGCCTTTTGTCGTTGTGGTCAGAACCGTCTTGCGCTTGCCGGCGGCCTTGCTGGACCTTCCTGCTCGTCTCCTCCTGCGCAGGTCGCGGCAAGGGGCCCGCGGCCACGGCGCTGCGGACGACACGGAGGAGCTGCTGCACCTGGCCGAGATGAAGGAGGGCGCCGGCGCGATGGACGCCGAGGAGCGAGAGATGATCCGCGGGGTCATGGCCCTCGAAGAGACCACCGCCCGCGAGATTATGGTGCCGCGCACCGACATCGTGGCTGTGCCCAGCGACGGCTCGTTCGACGAGGTGGCCCGCATCATCGTCGAGCGGGGGTACAGCCGCATCCCCGTCTTCGAGGACACCATGGACAACATCGTCGGTGTCATCTACGCGCGCGAGGTGCTGGGCTTCCTGGCCAACGGCGCCAGGCCCGCCGACCTCAAGTCGCTGGCCCGGCCCGCCTACTTCGTGCCCGAGAGCAAGCGGGTGGACGAGCTGCTGACCGAGATGCGCCGCAACAAGCTGTCCATCGCCATCGTCGTGGACGAGTACGGCGGCACCGCCGGCCTGGTGACGGTGGAGGACCTGCTGGAAGAGATCGTCGGCGAGATCACCGATGAGTTCGACCGCGAGGAGGAGACCATCCACCGCATCAGCGACCGCGAGGCGATTTTGGACGCCCGCGTGGGCATCGACGAGCTGGAGGAGCTGTTCGGGGTGAAGGTGGAGGAGGGCGACTTCGACAGCGTGGGCGGCTTCGTGCTCAGCCACCTGGGCCGGATGCCCACCGCCGGCGAGGAGGTGCGGGTGGACGGGCTCCTCGTGCGCATCCTGGCCGTGAGCGGCCGCCGCATCAAGCGGGTGCGGGTGACTAAGGAAGAGCCGCCGTCCGCGACGAACGGCGGAAGGTAGAAACAGGCGCTCCATCCGCTCCTCAGACCCCGTTCCCTGCATTTGACGCTGCCGCGAAGCCGCGCGTACCATAGACTTCGGAGCCGAGAGGAGGGGATGGGTGCGTGGCTTGCGCTTTCAGATGGCAGCGGCCCTGGCGGCGCTGGCCTTGGTGGCTCTGGGGCTCGGCGTCGCCTGCGGCAATCGGCAAGAAGCGGCTAGCCCCACTGATGCTCCCAAGGAGTCCGCGACTGCGGATTCGCAGTGGAGCCTGGTCGTAGACGGGTTCGTTCAGTCTTCCCTGAACCTGACCCTCGACGACCTTTCCGCGATGCCGACAACCACCGAGTACGCCGAGATTCATTGCGTTGACGCCCCCACGATTGCTATCGAGAAGGGCGACTGGACAGGCGTGAGGCTGGGGCTCTTGCTGGAAAAGGCCGGCGTCTCACCCGAGGCGGTCAAGGTGGCTTTCTACGGCGACGACGGCTACGCGACCGACCTGACGGTCGCGACGGCGATGCGTGACGACATCATCCTGGCCTACGAGAGGGACGGCCAGCCCCTGAGCGAGAATCTGCGTTTGGTGGTCCCGGGCAAGTGGGGCTACAAATGGGCCAGCCGGGTGATCCACATCGAGCTGACCAACTACGACTTCACCGGCCTTTACGAGGGGAGGGGTACTCCGACGACGCCGACATCCCATCCGACACGTCCGGTCCCCAATAGGGTGCGGCCCCGGTCCCTCCGGTCTTGTCCCCTCGCCTTTGTCCTGTCTTGGGCCCCGTGCTAGAATTGTCTGACTATGACGGGAGAAACCGGCGATACCCAGTACTGGGTCGCCTTCAACCGCATTCCGGGCATCGGGCGGGTCCGCTACCAGCTTCTGGAGAAGCACTTCGGCCGGCTGGCGAACGCCTGGAGGCCAGCCCCGCCGAGCTGCGGGCCGCCGGCCTGGACGAGCGGCCGCGGCGGCCATCGTCGCCCAGCGGCCCGCCATCTCGCCCGAGGCGGAGATGGAGCACCTGGCCCGCCAGGGCGTGCGCGCCATCACCTGGAACGACGCCGCCTACCCGCCGCGCCTGAAGGAGATCTACGACCTGCCTCCCGTCCTCTACGTTCGCGGCGAGCTGACGGACGCCGACGAGTGGGCGCTGGCTGTGGTCGGCACGCGCCGGCCCACGCCCTACGGCCGGCAGGTGGCCGAACACCTGGCCACGGACCTGGCGACGCAGGGCATCACCGTCGTCAGCGGGCTGGCCCGCGGCATCGATGCCATCGCCCACCGCGCGGCCCTGGAGTGCGGCGGCCGCACGGTCGCCGTCATGGCCTGCGGGCTGGACATCGTCTACCCGCCTGAGCACCTGAAGCTGGCGCAGGAGGTGCGCGAGGCGGGCGCCCTGGTGAGCGATTACCCTCTGGGCACCCAGCCGCGCGGCGAGTACTTCCCCCGCCGCAATCGCATCATGTCCGGCCTGAGCCTGGGCGTGCTGGTGGTGGAGGGCGACGTGAAGAGCGGGGCGATGATCACCGCCGGCCTGGCCCTGGAGCAGAACCGCGAGGTGTTCGCCGTGCCGGGCAGCGTCTTCTCGCCGCAGAGCCGCGGCACCCATCAGCTCATCCAGGAGGGGGCCAAGCTGGTGCAGAACGCCCAGGACGTGCTGGAAGAGCTGAACCTGACCATGGTCCCCCAGCAGATTGGAGATGAAGGCCCTTATCCCCGCCGACGATACGGAGCAGCAGCTCCTGCAGTCATATCTCCACAGAGCCCATCCACATCGACGAGGTGCGGCGGCGCAGCGGCCTGCCCATCGCCACCGTCAGCAGCGCCCTGGCGATGCTGGAGCTGAAGGGCCTGGTGCGCCAGATGGGCTCGATGAGCTACGTGCGGGCCCGCGAGGCTGGCGCCGTCTACGGAGCATGAGACCGGTGCCCAAGCGCAACCTGCCCGCCCGGAGCGACGGCAGCAAGAGCCTGGTGGTGGTGGAATCGCCGGCCAAGGCCAGGACGATAGCCGACATCCTCGGGCGAACCTACGAGGTCAAGGCCTCCATCGGCCACGTGCGCGACCTGCCCAAATCGGCCCTGGGGGTGGATGTCAAGCACGGCTTCGAGCCCTACTACGTCGTGCCCAAGGAGAAGCGGCAGGTGGTGAAGGACATCCAGGCCGCCGCCCAGCGGGCCGATGCCGTCTTCCTGGCCACCGACCCCGACCGCGAGGGCGAGGCCATCGCCTGGCACCTGGCGCAGGCGGCGGACCTGGACGATTCGTCGCTGCGGCGGGTGGTCTTCCACGAGATCACCCCCGAGGCGGTGCGCGAGGCCTTCCGCCACCCGCGCGGCATCGACATGCAGCTGGTGGACGCCCAGCAGGCCCGCCGCGTCCTGGACCGGCTGGTGGGCTACAAGCTGAGCCCGCTTCTGTGGAAGAAGGTGCGGCGCGGCCTCTCCGCGGGACGGGTGCAGTCGGTGGCCCTGCGGCTGGTGGTGGAGCGCGAGCGGGAGATCCAGGCCTTCGTCCCCCAGGAGTACTGGAGCATCGAGGCCGAGCTCCAGCCGGATGTGGCCGAGCCCTCGGCGGCTTTCCGCGCCCGCCTGGCCGGCCTGGCCGGCAAGCGGGGAAGCTGGAGATCGGCAGCCAGACCGAGGCCGACCGCATCGTCGCGCCTGCTGGAGAAGGCCGCCTACCGGGTGGCCTCCGTCCAGAAGAAGCAGCAGGCGCGGCGGCCCTCGCCGCCCGTTCATCACCAGCACCCTGCAGCAGGAGGCGTCGCGGCGGCTGGGCTTCTCGCGCCCAGCGCACCATGAGCATCGCCCAGCAGCTCTACGAGGGCCTGGCCATCGGCGGCGAGGGCGAGGTGGGCCTCATCACCTACATGCGCACCGACTCCACCCAGGTGGCGGATTCGGCCCGCGAGGAGACGCGCGCGCTACATCGCGCGAGAAGTTCGGCGCCGACTACCTGCCGCCCTCAGCCGCGCGTCTACAAGAAGAAGGTGAAGGGGGCGCAGGAGGCCCACGAGGCCATCCGCCCCACCTCCACCTATCGCGAGCCGGAGGCGCTGCGGCCCTACCTGTCACGCGACCAGCACCGGCTGTACACCCTCATCTGGCAGCGGATGGTGGCCAGCCAGATGGCCGACGCCCTCTACGACGTCACCACCGTGGACATCGAGGCCAGCGCCTGTGCCGGCTCCGGCCGCGATGTCTACCTCTTGCGGGCCACCAACACCCAGCTTGCCTTCCCCGGCTATCGTCAGCTCTATGTCGAGGCGCGGGACGAGGGCGAGGAGGAGGACGTGGGCAAGAACCCGCTGCCGCCAGCTGGCGGCTGGGCGATCGCGCTGCGGCTGCTGGGCCTCTTCCCGGAGCAGCACTTCACCGAGCCGCCGCCCCGCTACACCGAGGCCACCCTGATCAGGGCCCTGGAGGAGAACGGCATCGGCCGGCCCAGCACCTACGCCCCCATCCTGGCCACCGTGCAGCAGCGGGGCTACGTGGAGAAGGACGGACGGCCGCCTGCGGCCCGCAGGAGCTGGGGTTCGTGGTGAACGACCTGCTCACCACCTACTTCCCGGATATCGTGGACGTGAACTTCACCGCCGAGATGGAGGAGCAACTGGACGAGATCGCCCGCGGGCGAGCGGCCGTGGCAGCCGGTGATCGAGGAGTTCTACGCCCCTCTGATGCGTGCCCTCGCTGCCGCCGCCGACGCGCCGGCCGTCCGCCAGGAGACGAGCGAGGTGTGCGACCTCTGCGGCCGGCCGATGGTCATTCGCTGGGGCCGGCGCGGTCGCTTTCTGGCCTGCTCCGGCTATCCCCGAGTGCCGCAACACCCGCCCGCTGGAGGGCGAAGGCGAGCCCTGCCCGCCAGCGAGCGAGCCCTGCCCCGAGTGCGGCTCGCCCATGGTCGCCAAGCGGGGCCGCTATCGGGCCCTTCCTGGCCTGCTCCCGCTATCCTCAGTGCAAGGGCACGCGGCCCCTGCTGGTCAAGACCGGCGCTCGCTGCCCCCAGTGCGGCGGCGACATTGTGGAGAAGCGCAGCCGCCGCGGCCGTGTCTTCTACGGCTGCGCCAACTACCCCACGTGCCGGTTCGCCACCTGGAGCCGGCCGCTGGCCACGCCCTGCCCCCAGTGCGGCGGGCTGCTGACCGCCAGCGGGCGCGAGCAAGGCCGCTGCCTCCAGTGCTCGCTGGCGGGGTGAGCTGCCGCAGGAGGCGCCCGGCAGGGCCGCGAGGGCGTAGGCCGGCATGGCTGGAGGACCTGCTTGCAGGCCTACATCCGCTGCCTTCAGGCGGAGCGCAACCTCTCGCCCTACACCCTGCGCAACTACGAGAGCGACCTGCGCGCCTTCTTCCGCTACCTGGAGGAGCGGGACGGGAGCGCCATCGCCGCCGTCGACCGCCTGGTCTCTGCGCCGCTATCTGGCCGAGCTGCGCGCGGAGGGGATGGCGGCGGCGAGCATCGTGCGCAAGGTGAGCACGATCCGCTCCTTCTATCGCTTCCTGGCCCGTCAGGGCCGCGTCGAGCAAGATCCGCTGGTCGGCGTGCGCGGGCCCAAGAAGGGGCGGCGGCTGCCCAGCTTCCTTACAGCAGGCCAGGTGCTGGGCATTCTGGCGGCGGTGCAGGGCGACGAGCCCAAGGACCTGCGCGACCGGGCCATCCTGGAGCTGTTCTACGCCGCCGGCCTGCGCCTGAGCGAGCTGGTGGGCCTGGATACCAGCGACGTCGACCTCGGCGAGCAGGCAGGTGCGGGTGCTGGGCAAGGGCAACAAGGAGCGCATCGCCCTGATGGGGCGGTCGGCGGCGGCCGCCCTGGAGCGCTACCTGAAGCAAGGGCGGCCGGCCCTGGTGCGCCGGCCCCAGGAGCGGGCCCTCTTCCTGAACAAGCAAGGCGGGCGGCTCTCGGCGCGGGCGGTGCAGTTCCTGCTGCGGCGCTGCGCCCTCAAGGCGGGCCTGGACGAGCGGGTCTTCCCCCACCTGTTGCGCCACACCTTCGCCACCCATATGCTGGACGGCGGGGCCGACCTGCGCGTGGTGCAGGAGCTTCTCGGTCACGCCAGGGCAACCAGCACCCAGATCTACACCCACGTCAGCGACGAAGAGAAGCGGCGGCGCTACCGGAGGCCGCCGAGAACGTGCAGCGGCTGCGGCGAAGGGGCGAGAAGACAGGCCAGGGACGTGAGGTTCCTTCTTATCAATGGGCCTAACCTGAACACGCTGGGCAAGCGGCAGCCCGGAGATCTACGGCTCCCTCACGCTGAAGGAGATCGAGGAGCGGGTCGCCCAGCGGGCGGCCGAGCTGGGGATCGAGGTGCGGGCGTTCCAGTCCAACCACGAGGGGGCGATCATCGACTTCATCCAGGCGGAGGCGGAGGAGGCCCAGGCCATCATCATCAACCCGGGCGCGCTGACCCACTACGGCCTGTCGCTGCGCGACGCGCTGGAGGGCTGCGGCCTGCCCTTCATCGAGGTGCATCTCTCCAACATCCACGCCCGCGAGCCCTTCCGCCGCCGCTCGGTCATGGCCGACATCGCTGCGGGGCAGATCGCCGGCCAGGGCTGGCGAGGGCTACATCCTCGCGCTCTGGAAGCGCTGGCGGCGCTGGTGGGAGAGGGATCGTGAACCAGCGGCTGGACCAGGCTGCGGGCGAAGATGGCGGAGGTGGGCCTGGACGGCCTGCTGGTCAGCGCCCCGGTCGAGGACACCTTCAAGAGCGTGGGCGCCAACCGCCGCTACCTGTCGGGGTTCACCGGCTCCGTGGGCACCCTGCTCATCACGGCGGAGGCGGCGTTCATCGCCGTGGACTTCCGCTACTACGAGCAGGCCCAGCAGCGAGGCGCCGAACTTCACGCTGTTCCCCGCCAACGGGCCCCTGAACGACCTGGTTCGCCTCGCTGGTGGGCACGGCGGGCCTGGCGGGCAAGAAGCTGGGCTTCCAGGCGGGCGATATCACCGTGGCCACCTACCAGGCCATGACCAAGGCCGTCAAGGCCATGCCCGCCGCCGAGCGGCCCAAGCTGCTGGCGGCGCCGCCCCTGGTGGAGCAGCTGCGGGCGGTCAAGGACGCCGAGGAGCTGGCCGCCATCCAGCGGGCGGTGGACCTGGCCGACGAGGCTTTCGAGGCGGTGACCCGGCGCATCGAGCCGGGCTGGACGGAGACGCAGGTGGCCTGGGAGATCGAGAAGTACGTGCGGGAGCACGGCGGCGATGGCGTATCCTTCGAGACGATCGTCGCGGCCGGGCCCTGGGCGGCGATGCCCCACGCCTACCCTCGCGCCGAGAAGCGCATCGAGGCGGGCGAGCCCATCATCATCGACATGGGGGCGCGGATTGACGGCTACTGCTCCGACCTCAGCCGCACGTTCGTCCTGGGCAAGGCTGACGGCCAGTTCGACAAGATCTATGATATCGTGCTGGCTGCCCAGGAGACGGCGGAGGCCCTCATCCGGGCCGGACATGTCCGGCGAGGAGGCGCACCTGACGGCGCACAACGTCATCGCCGAGGCGGGCTACGGCGAGAACTTCGGCCACGGCCTCGGCCACGGCGTCGGCCTCCAGGTCCACGAGGCGCCCCGCCTGGCTCGCACGTCCAAGGACGTCCTGGCCGAGGGCATGGTGTTCACCGTCGAGCCGGGCATCTACGTCAGCGGCTGGGGCGGCGTGCGCATCGAGGAACATCTTCGGTGGGCATCTATGCTGGCATCTTTACGCCCACGGAAGCTGCTGCTGTTGCCTGCATCTACGCAGTCGATCGTCAGCGGTCTCATCCATCGGGAACTGAACTGGTCTAAAATATGGAAGGCCCTGGAAAGTACGGCCTTGACCACAGCAGTCATCTTTGCCATCATTGCCGCTTCGCAGCTTTCTCTCTGTGATCCTGGCCTATACCCGAATTCCCCAGCAAATTACTCAATGGTGTCTCAGCGATGGGAGTCAGTCCAATGACCTTGCTTTTGGCGATGGCTGTAGCTGCCCTGATTCTTGGGACTTTCTTGGAGGCAGTACCGAACATGTATGTCACAATACCATTAGTCTTCCCCGTGGCCGTAGCCATGCATATCGATTTAATGCAATTGTATGTGGTTGCCGGGGTTTTTATTGGCATTGGGTTGTTGACACCGCCGGTCTGTGTGGGCGCCTATACGGCAGCGGCAGTGGCACAGGAGTCACCCCAGAATGTGCTCAGAAAGTCTGTACCCTACGTTCGTTTTGGTTTTGATCGGCTGCGGACTCGTATATATTTTTGTCCCAGCCTTCTCCAACTTGGTTGCCAGATCATTTTAGCTCGATAGACGTATCAGAAGGTTCTCGATTCTTGACAAGGAAGGAAGAGACGGGAAAATGAGTCAGAGAAAAAGAGAAATCCCAATTTTCACTCAACGGACGCATTTGAACCCTATACATTTCAGGTCACGCCAGAATTGAATGAACAGTACCTCTATGCTGTTCAGGATTACCATCCCCGATATCTCGAAGAGACGGATTCAGGCCCTCCGTTGGTCCATCCCGGCCTCCTGCTCAATCAGAGCAACCTGACTCGCAGTCCGTCTTACGGTCTAAAGGCTGGGATGGCAGGCGTCCATGCCAAGGAGGAAGTGGAATTCCTCAACCCAGGCAGGGTGGGGAAGGAATTCAGAGTCACCTGGAAAGTGGTCGAGGAATATGAAAAGCGAGATAAGTTATACACGGTGATCGAGGCCCTGATCGTCGATCGAAGACGGAAGAGAGATCATGCGTCGAAGGACGCATGGCGTTATCACGAAGGGACAAAAATGATGAAGCTGACGCCAGACACGAAAGTGGGGGCTGAGTTTACTGGAAAAATAAAGACGATTTCCGAGGCCAGGGTCTTTGCCTTTTCAGGAGGCCGATTCAATGCTCCAGGCTGGCCTGCAAAGAATATTCATACCGATTTGGAGTTTGCAAAAAGCTGTGGCCTTCAAACGCGGTCTGTGTCAGCCACTCAGTATATGGGCTATCTCACAGAGCTGATGATTGATCTGTTCGGGGAAACCTGGTTGAGCCATGGGAAGATGGAACTCAAATTCGTCGCCATCGTCGATGTAGGCGACAGCTTGGTATCGAAAGCCGTTGTCACATTGAAGGAATCGGAAGATTCCAGAACCAAGTTTACTCTGGATATCTGGTGCGAGAACCAGCACGGCAACAAAGTTGTCGTCGGAACTGCAATGGGTTGGATTTGATTTTGACCGGAACGTGCCCCGGCCCGCCTAGGAACGAAACAGGGACCTCCCCCCAGCCGACAGGTCCTGACCCCTTCGTTTTATTCGATTTCTGCAAAAACCGATCTCGTATTGAGCATTGCGATTCCGATCTAACGTGCGGTTCTGGATGGCTTCGGAAAGATGAACAATCGACCGAGTGTCTTTCAAGAACAGACGCCGTACTTTTTACTGATATCGATCATGGCTTTGACATTCTCAGGTTTTTTATCACTTGGGCTCCTTGAACTCTTTGTTACAGATTCGTCGGGATTAGTCAAGTTGGGAGCTGGGTAGAGAGGAAAAAGTGAATGTCGCCTTTTTACGCAGAAGACGACAGGAATTGACCAGCAAAATGGATTCCGAATACCTCTTCTTGTGCGAAACAAGACCGCTATACCCCTTATCGATTACCAGTTGAAGTCTACACCTTTTGGTAGAACATGTCAAAGATTGATTACAGGAAGAAGTCAACGGAGGACTTGACAATGCCTGAAAGGTCAAATCCTGACTTCTTCACCTTTTTAGACAATTTCCACCCCCCATACCATTGGGCCTCGCTTTCTCAAAACCCAAAGATGGGTTAAAAACATCGAGCCAGAAAAATATTTTTAGCTACTGACAGTCTCCCTGATCTCAGTTCTCACATTCATCGATACACGATTCGTACTCGCTTTTGGCGTTGTCAATGCACATTTTAAGCATGTCAGCATCTTCTGGATCATCGTGCAGCGTTTTGCAAGATTCGACCTCTGATTCGTACTCATCTTGGCAATCCGACTTGCAGCCAGCCCAGGCAGTTGGCGCACACAAGAAAACGACTATAGCAAGAGAACCTAACAATTTCATTGGGCACCTCCGATAAAATCCTTTTTCTTCCGTCTACTCTTTATCAGATGAGTAACCAGTTCTTTTCTAATTCTACACAACCTCCGTTCCAATTCTCTGTTTTCTTCAGGAGTAAGACTCTTATCATATAGGAATTCGTCATCTTGTCTTGGGACACTAAAAGTAGAAACCGGAATCTTCAATGCTTTGGATAATCTCTTTAAGTGAGTTGAAGATAATTTGCGTCTGCCCCAAAGAAGACGACATAGAAAAGGATCTGAATACCCTGTCTTGACCGATAAATCTTTCAAACTTAATCCTCTTTCTCTTTTAATTCTTCGAATTCCTCTGCGAATCCTCTCCATTGCCTCAAAATCGGGATTGTTAGAATTTAATTTACGTGTATCTTTATTTTTCACTTTATCTTCCCTTTTGGCTTCGCATCTCCTGATCTATCACCCCAATCATCTCCAAAAATTCCTCCTTGCTGAATACCCCCTTCTCCACAAGTAATCTGGTGAGGGCTTCTTGTTGGACTACTTGGGACATGAGGAGTTCTCCTTCACTCCTATCTGCTAACAGAAATTTGAGTGCCCACTACATTGGTCCTTCGTGTCTCTCCGTCTCGGATATATTCAGCATAACATTCCAATCTATATGATCCAGATGCAAGACCAGGAAGATACAACTCGAAGTCTCTCCGTGATTCAAAACTTACATTCGTTACCTCAAAACATTGCGGCCCATCCCCTGACCAATAAAAGCAAGCTCTTTTAATCTGTGGCTCGCCTTTCGCCTCAAAAATAATATCCACCGCATAGGATATATACCGACCAATGGGTTCGTTTCTTGGAACGTTTATGCTTAAC
>CAVSBT010000045.1:0-21523 GCA_963726245.1 uncultured Chloroflexia bacterium | reverse complement strand
GCCATGACGACTGACCGCCAGCTCCAGGAGGCCAAGCTCCGCGTCGAGGAGCTGCGCGACCAGATAGCCTACCATGCCTACCGCTACTACGTGCCTGGATGAGCCCGGTATCACAGACGCCGAGTACGACCGGCTGATGCGGGAGCTCAGGAAGCTGGAAGAGGTGCACCCGGAGCTGGTAACGCCCGACTCCCCACCAGCGGTGCGGGGCGCCCCTTGACGCCTTCGGCGTCGTCGAGCACCGCCTGCCCATCCTCAGCCTGGCCAACGCCTTCAGCGACGAGGAGCTGGCGCCTGGCACCAGCGCGCTTTGAACTGGTGGGAACGAGCGCGTGGACATGGTCTGCGAGCTCAAGATCGACGGGCTGGCGGTGGCCATCACCTACGAGAACGGCAGCTTCCAGGGCGCCACCCGCGGCGACGGCTACCGGGGCGAGAACATCACCCAGAACCTGCGCACCATCCGCAGCATCCCCCTCCGGTCCCGGCGACGGCCGCCGCCCCGCTTCGAGGTCCGCGGCGAGGTGTACCTGACCCGAGAGGATTCCAGCAGCTCAACGAGGAGCGCGACGAGCAGGGCCAGCCCCTATTTGCCAACCCGCGCAACGCCGCGGCGGGCTCGGTGCGCCAGCTCGACTCAACATCACCGCCCGCCGGCCGCTGAACATTTTCGTCTACGGCTCGGCTGCGCCGACGGGCCCAGCCGGAAAGCCACTGGGAGACCATGAACCCTGGGCTGCTTGGCTTCAAGGTGACCCGGACATGGCGCGCTGCCCCCCATCGACGAGGTAGCCGCACTACCGCGACTGGGGGCGCGGCGCGAGAGCTGTCCTACGAAGCGACGGCGTCGTGGTCAAGGTCAACAGCCTCGCCTACAGGAGGGCTTGGCTTCGTGGGCCACGAGCCCCGCTGGGCGATTGCCTACAAGTTCCCGCCGACAGGTCAACACGCGGCTTTGAACATCGAGGTCAACGTGGGCCGCACCGGTGCCTGAACCCCTACGCGGTGCTGGAGCCGGTCCAGGTGGGCGGCGCCACCGTCAGGACGCCACCCTGCACAACGAGGACGACATCCGCCGCAAGGACATCCGGGTCGGCGACACGGTGATCGTGCAGCGGGCGGGCGAGGTCATCCCCGAGGTGGTGGGGCCCGTCGTCAACGACTGACCGCCAGCTCCAGGAGGCCAAGCTCCGCGTCGAGGAGCTGCGCTCCCAGATCGCCTACCACGACTACCGCTACTACGTCCTCGACAGCCCCGAGATCAGCGACGCCGAGTACGACGAGCTGATGCGCGAGCTGCGCCGCCTGGAGGAGCAGCACCCGGCGCTCATCACCCCCGATTCGCCCACGCAGCGCGTCTCGGGCCAGCCGGTCGAGGCCTTCGGCATCGTCGAGCACCGCGTGCCCCTCCTCAGCCTGGCCAACGCCTTCAGCGAGGAGGAGCTGGGCGCCTGGCACCGTCGCGCCGCCAGCCTGGTGGAGAACGAGCGCTTCGACATGGTCTGCGAGCCCAAGATCGACGGCCTGGCCGTGGCGCTGGTCTACGAGAACGGCCGCTTCGTCGCAGGGCGCCACCCGCGGCGACGGCCTCCGCGGCGAGAACATCACCCAGAACCTGCGCACCATCCGCAGCCTGCCCCTCACGGTGCGCGGCGACGGCCTGCCGCCCCGCTTCGAGGTGCGAGGCGAGGCCTACATGACCCGCCGCGGCTTCGAGCAGCTCAACGAGGAGCGCGCCGAGCAGGGCCAGCCCCTCTTCGCCAACCCGCGCAACGCCGCCGCCGGCTCCGTGCGCCAGCTCGACTCCCGCATCACCGCCCGCCGGCCGCTCGACATCTTCGTCTACCAGCTCGGCTGGTCCGACGGCCCCACGCCGGAGAGCCACTGGAAGGCCATGCAGTGGCTGGGCTCCCTCGGCTTCAGGGTCAACCCCCACATGGCGCGCTTCCACTCTCTCGATGAGGTGGCCCGCCACTGCCGGGAGTGGGTGGAGCGGCGCGAGAGCCTCGACTACGACATCGACGGCGTCGTGGTCAAGATCGACGACCTCCGCCTGCAGCGGGCGCTGGGCTTCGTGGGCCGCGAGCCCCGCTGGGCCGTCGCCTACAAGTTCCCGCCCACCCAGGCCACCACCCGCCTCATCGACATCCTCGTCAACGTGGGGCGCACCGGCAGCCTCAACCCCTACGCCGTCCTGGAGCCCGTGCGGGTGGGCGGCGCCACCGTCAAGCTCGCCACCCTCCACAACGAGGACGACATCCGGCGCAAGGACATCCGCATCGGCGACATGGTCATCGTGCAGCGGGCGGGAGAGGTGATCCCGCAGGTGGTGGGGCCCGTCGTCAGCCGGCGCACGGGCCGGGAGCGCGTGTACAGCATCCCGAAGAAGTGCCCGGAGTGCGGCACGCCGGTCGTGCGGCCCGAGGGCGAGGCGATGAGCTACTGCCCGAACCGCGCCTGCCCGGCCCAGGCCTTCCGCCTCCTCACCCACTTCGTCTCGCGGGGCGCCATGGACATCGACGGCATCGGCGAGTCGCTCTCCATGGCCCTCCTGAAGGAAGGGCTGGTGGAGGACCCCGCCGACCTCTACTCCCTGACGAAGGACCAGCTCCTGAAGCTGGAGCGCCTGGCCGACAAGAGCGCCCAGAACGTCCTCGACGCCATCGCCGGCAGCAAGCAGCGGCCCCTGGCGCGACTCGTCTTCGCCCTCGGCATCCGCCACGTGGGCAGCGAGATGGCGGAGACGCTGGCCGGCCACTTCGGCAGCCTCGACGCCCTGGCCGCGGCGGACGCCGAGGAGCTGAGCGCCATCCCCACCGTCGGTCCCAAGATCGCCGAGAGCGTGTACGCCTGGTTCCAGGACGACTCGAACCGCCGGCTGGTCGAGAAGCTGCGGCGGGCCGGCGTGCGCCTGGAGGGGGAGGCGGCGGCCCGAGAGGGGCCCCTCTCCGGCCTCTCCTTCGTCGTCACCGGCACGCTGAGCCGCTGGTCGCGCAACGAGGCCGAGGGCCTCATCAAGAGCCTGGGCGGCGCCGCCGGCTCCAGCGTAACGAAGAAGACCGACTACCTGGTGTTGGGCGAAGGCCCCGGCTCCAAGCTCCAGAAGGCCCAGCAGTACGGCACGAAGCTGCTCAGCGAGGACGAGTTCGTCGCGCTGCTGCGAGAGCGGGGGGTGGAGCCGAAGGCCGGTCAGCCCCCGTAGGCGGGGGTCATTAGACCCTGCGAGCGCCTCGCTTCCAGATGTAGGGACGGAGCTGAAGCTCCGTCCTTACGGCCTGGTTTCACGCAGGTTCCCGGACACTCACATTTGCTCCCAACAGGCGCTGGTGGTCTACTAGTCGTGCTTTGTCTGTGTTCGTCTGTGGCAACCCCGGTCGCCGGGCGCTGAGGCGCAGAAAGGGAGAAGCACAGCATGGAGTACCGTAACATGCTCGTCGAGCGGCAGGACGGCGTCGTCACCATGACCCTCAACCGGCCCGCCAAGCTCAACGCCATGACTTGGGACTGCTGGGACGAGCTGATGGTCGCCCTGCGCCGGGCCAGCGAGGACGACGACTCCAAGGCCGTCATCATCACGGGCGCCGGCCGCGGCTTCTGCGCCGGCAGCGACCTGGGGGAGTCCACCGGCAAGGCGGAGGCGCCCCAGGGGGAGTTCAGCAGGACACGATGGCTCCGCAACGGCTACATGGCCACCCACGAGGTGGTGGCCTGCCAGAAACCCACCATTGCCGCCGTCAACGGCACGGCGGCGGGGGCCGGCTTCTCCCTGGCCCTGGCCTGCGACATCCGCATCGCCTCGGAGACGGCCCGGTTCAGCGCCATCTTCGCCCGCCGGGGCCTCAGCCCGGACTTCGGCTGCTCCTTCTTCCTGCCCCGCATCGTCGGCATGGCCCGCGCCCTGGAGCTCATGTACACCGGCGACATGTTCGACGCGCAGGAGGCGCTGCGCCTGGGGCTGGTGAGCCGCCTGACGCCCCCCGACCAGCTCCTGCCCGAGGCCACGGCACTGGCCCAGCGCATCGCCGCGGGGCCAGCGCTGGCCATCGAGACGACGAAGCGCCTCGCCTACCGGGGCCTGATGGAGGACCTGGAGGACCACATGCGACTGGAGGAGTACTGGTCGCGGATGTGCCAGGCGAGCGAGGACGCCCGCGAGGGCGTGCTCGGCTTCCTGGAGAAGCGGGAGCCGCACTTTCGAGGCCGGTGAGCCTTGCCGTTTCGGTTTGCATCCGGCACCTTTTCGAAGCCTCCTGAAGACTCCCCTTTTCACATAACCGTTCGCTGGGCTATAATGCCCAACGCGCCCTCGCAGTGGGATTCAGCGTCCTCATCGACAAGGCCCAGGAGGTCACGGTGGGCTTCAACCTCTTCTCCGCCTTTCTCGGCCTCTTCTCCCATGACATCGGCATTGACCTGGGCACAGCCAACACCCTGGTCATGGTCAAGGGACGGGGCATCGTCATCGACGAGCCCTCCGTGGTGGCCGTGGACCGCAACACCAAGAAGATCCTGGCCATCGGCTCCGAGGCCAAGCGCATGGTGGGACGCACCCCGGCGAACATCGTCGCCGTGCGCCCCCTCAAGGACGGCGTCATCTCCGACTTCGACGTCACGGAGCGCATGCTCCAGTACTTCATCCGCGCCGTCCACGACCGCTTCGGCTTCGGCATTCCCCGGCCGCGAGTGGTCATCGGCATCCCCAGCGGGGTCACGGAGGTGGAGAAGCGGGCCGTCCATGACGCCGCCCTCAACGCCGGCGCCCGCGCCGCCTACCTGATCGAGGAGCCCATGGCAGCCGCCATCGGCTCCGGGCTGCCCATCATGGAGCCCGCCGGCTGCCTCATCGTCGACATCGGCGGCGGCACCACCGAGGTGGCCGTCATCGCCCTGGGCGGCATCGTCGTCAGCACCTCCATCCGCGTGGCGGGCGACGAGATGGACCAGGAGATCATCGCCTACGCCCGGCAGGTTCACAACATGCTCATCGGCGAGCGCACTTCCGAGGCGATCAAGATTCGAGGCGGGCTCCGCCTACCCACTGGATGAGGAGCACACGGTGGTGATCCGGGGCCGCGACCTGGCCACCGGGCTCCCCAAGTCTGTGGAGGTGAGCACCGTCGAGATACGGGATGCCCTTTCCGGCTCCATCAACGCCATTGTGGAGGCTGTCCGCTCCACTATCGAGGTGACGCCGCCCGAGCTGGTGGCTGACCTCATGAACAGTGGCATCGCCCTGGCAGGAGGGGGCGCCCTCCTGAGGGGCCTGGACCGCCGTCTGGCCCAAGAGACCAAGTTCCCCGTATTCGTGGCCGAGGACCCACTGAGCTGCGTCGTCCGCGGCGCCGGCGAGGTGCTGGAGGAGACCGCGCTCCTTTCCAAGGTCCAGTCCAGTCTGGCGACCCGCAAGCCCCCACGATAAGACCTCTGTCCGTATCGGATATGCCTGGAGCCAGGACTGCCCCCGGCGACAGGAGGCCGCCATCTTGAGTTCCCGCACCGGCGTCTGGACCCTAGTAGTGATGGCCTTAGCCGTCTTCCTCCTCGCCCTAGCCAAGGCCGGCGTGCTGGGCCCCATGGAGAACGTCGTCCTCACCGTGTTCTCGCCGCTCCAGAACGCCCTGACGCGGGCCAGCGAGCCCGCTGCCGACTTCATCTCCAACATCCGACGCACCGGCGAGCTCACGGACGAGAACCAGGCCCTGCGGGCCGAGAACGAGCGCCTCAACGCCGAGGTAGCCCGCCTCCGCGAGGATGAGACCCGCCTTCAGCAACTAACGCAGCTCCTTCAAGTGAAGGAGGCCCACCCGGAGGAGCAGTTCCTGGTCGCCAACGTCTTCGCCCGCGACCCGAGCAACGTAAAGGAGATGATAGCCATCGACCGGGGCAAGCGGGACGGCGTCAAGGAAGGGATGGTCGCGGTCACCGAAGGGGGCAGCCTGGTGGGGAGCATCACCCGCGTCTACGACGACTACGCCTGGGCTACCCTCATCACTGACCCGGACAGCGCCGTCAGCGCCATGGTCCAGGAGTCGAGGGCGCAGGGCGTCGTCTCCGGCAGCTACAGCCGGCGTCTGACCATGGAGTTCCTGCTCCAGGCCTCCACCGTCAACGAGGGAGACATGGTGCTCACCTCCGGCATTGGCGGCGACTTCCCGCCCGGCCTGATCATCGGCCGGGTGAGCGCTGTCGCGAGCAGCCGCCAGGAGATCTTCAAGGACGTGACGGTGGAGCCGCTGGCCAGCCTATCGAGACTCGAGACGGTGCTGGTCCTCACGAGCTTCACGCCGTTGCAGCTACAGGGGCCATGAGATACGTCATCGCCGCCGTCCTCTTGCTGCTGGTCGCAGCCGTCCAGACAAGCGCCCTCTCGTCCTTTCGGGTGCTGGGCGTGCACGCGAACCTGATGCTGGTGCTGCTGCTATCGTGGGCGATGGTGCGCGGCCTGGAGGAGGCCATGGTGGTCGTGCCTATGGGCGGTCTGGCCCTGGGCCTGATGGATGGGCAGCTCCTGGGCGCGGCCATGCTCGCCCTGGTCCCCCTGGTGCTCTTGACCGAGATCCGCGAGGCGCGGATCATCCAGGGCGACTTCCTTCTCGCCATCCTTCTCATCCTTCTCTCCACGCTAGCATACGAAGTCATCATTCTGTTAACCTTGCGGGTAACCGGTGAGACGGTGCAGTGGTGGGGCACTCTCTCACGGGTCGTCGTCCCGGCGGCCATCGTCAACGCCCTGCTGGTTCCGCCCGTCTACGGGCTCTTGTGGCTGGGCAGCCGGGACCTGCGGAGAGCCCGGCCCCTGTGAGGAGTGATATCCCCCTGTTCCCAGAGCTTCGGGACAGGTAGCCGAGAGCTATGGGCCCTTTCCAGAGACAGAGACGCTGGCGTTCACGCCGCCGCGAGGTCCCCAACGAGGCGGAGACGCTTCACAATAAGTTCTTCTACCTCCGGCTCGTCATCCTGGCTCTCTTTGCCGTCCTCAGCCTCCAGCTTGTGCGGCTTCAGATCTTCCAGGGCGAAGCGTACACCCAGCGCGCGGAGACCAACCGCCTGCGCGAGCTGCCCGTGGTCCCTTCCCGAGGGCTCATCTACGACCGCTTCGGGACGCCGCTGGTGGAGAACGTCCCCAGCTTCTCGGCGGCCGTCGTCCCCGCTGACCTGCCCCGCGAGGAGCAGGACAAGGTGCTGGCGCAACTGGAGGCGTTGCTTCAGACGCCCGCCGCCGAGATGGCGAAGGAGATCGAGGCCCATCGCACCAGCAACGACCCCTTCACGCCGCTGGTCCTCAAGCGCGACCTCAGCGAGGAGACCGCCTTCACCCTCCGCGAGATGCAGTCGCGACTGCCCGGCGTGGAGGTGCTGGCGGAGCCCGTCCGCCACTACACTATCGGCCCGCTGGTGGCTCAAATCCTCGGCTACGTCGGCCCCATCGATGAGAGCGAGTACCCGGAGCTGCAGTCGAAGGGCTACCAGCTCAACGACCGGGTGGGCAAGTCAGGCGTGGAGATGACCTACGAGAGCGTGCTCCGCGGCGCCGTCGGCAAGAAGCAGGTCGAGATCGACGCCTCCGGCCGCGAGATCCGGACCCTCAGTGAGACGCCTGCCCGCCCCGGCCTCAGCCTGGCTCTCAGCATCGACCTGGACCTCCAGCAGAAGGTCACTGACATCCTCCAGCAGGCCATGACCGACGGCTCGCGCAACGCCGCCGCCGTTGTGCTCGACGTGAACACCGGCGAGGTGCTGGCCATGGTCTCGCTACCCTCCTTCGACAACAATCTCTTCTCCGGAACCCTGACAGACGAACAGCTCCAGGCGCTCCTGGACGATCCGGGGCGGCCTTTGCTGAACCACACCATCAGCGAGATGTACCCACCGGGCAGCATATTCAAGCAGGTGACCGGCGTGGCCGCCCTCCAGGAGGGCGTGGCGACCGCCAGCACCACGATCACCAGCAACGGCTACATCACGGTGCCCAACCAGTACGACCCTTCCATCCGCTACGTCTTCCGCGACTGGTCGGTGCTGGGCACCCTCAACTTTTACGGCGGCGTCGCCATGTCCTCGGACGTGTACTTCTACTACCTGGCGGGAGGCTACTCCGAGAACGGGCGAGAGGTCTTCCACGGGCTGGGCATCGATAATCTGGCCCGCTATGCCCGCGCGTTCGGCCTGGGCAGCGCCACCGGCATCGACCTGCCGGGCGAGTCGCCGGGGCTGGTACCCGACCCGGCCTGGAAGGAGAGCACCATCCACGAACCGTGGGTGACAGGCGACACCTACAACATGGGGATCGGCCAGGGCTACGTGGCGACGACTCCCCTCCAGATGGCCCTCGTTACCGCCGCCATCGCCAACGGCGGCGACGTCCTGGTGCCCCGGGTGGTGAAGGACCTGACGGACACGGCGGGCAACATCGTGGGGCCCTTCAAGCGAACGGTCAAACAGCGCCTGCCCGTGGACCCGTCGAACCTCAGCGTGTTTCGAGAGGCCATGCGTCAGGCGGTTGCCTGGGGCACGGTCAAGGACGCCGCGATCAACGGGGTGCAGGTGGCAGGCAAGACGGGCACCGCCGAGTTCGGCCAGCCTCTAGCCGACGGTCAATACGAGACCCATGCCTGGTTCAGCGGCTTTGCGCCCTTCCAGGACCCGCAGATCGCCGTCACCGTCTTCCTGGAGAAGGGCAATGGCGCCCGCAATGCCGCCCCCGCGGCCGCCCGCATCATGGACTACTACTTCCACCGGCAGGCTTTCGCCGCAGGGCCGTAATGATACGAGGCAACATCCGCCACTTCGACTTCATCCTGATGGCCGCCGCCCTGGCCCTGGTGGCCTACGGAGCGGTCCTCATCTACAGCGGCAGCCTCACCACATACGGCCACGGCGCCGACGCCCTCCGCCATCCCGTGGCCCGCCAGCTAGCCTTCGCCTCCGTGGGTGTGGTCATCGCCCTCCTGCTCTCGCGCGTCGACTACCGCGTGCTGGGATACGGCTGGTTCGGCCTCTACATCTCCATCCTGGCTGTCCTGGTCTTTGTGCTGATTGTAGGCGCCATCGCCTACGGCTCGCGGCGCTGGGTCGAGGTGGGCGGGACCCAGGTCCAGCCCTCGGAGATCGCGAAGCTGGGCGTGATCATCGTCCTCGCCAAGTACCTGTCGGACAACCAGGAGCGGCTGAAGGAGTGGAAGATCTTCCTCGGTTCGCTCGCCATCGCCGCCGTGCCGGCGGCCCTCGTTTTCGCCGAGCCCGACCTGGGTTCGACTGTCATCTTCGCCGCCATCTGGCTGGGCATGGTCGTCATGGCGGGCGCGCCGATGCGATACGTGCTCGCCCTGCTGGGCGGCTTCCTGGCCTCTGTGCCCTTCGCCATCGCCAGGCTACTGACCGAGTACCAGCGGGAGCGACTGGCCCTCTTCCTGGACCCCGCGAAGGAAGCCCTGGGCTCCGGCTTCAACATTCTTCAGGCGGAGATTAGCATCGGTTCGGGAGGCTTACTGGGGAAGGGGCTGACGCACGGCACGCAGACGCAGCTCGACTACCTGCGCACCCAGACCACGGACTACATCTTCAGCGTGCTGGGGGAAGAGCTGGGCTTCGTGGGGGCCCTGCTTCTCTTCGGGCTGTTCATCATCCTCTTGATGCGCGGCGTGCGCGTGGCGGCGGTGTCCCGCGACATGTTCGGCCGCCTGCTGGCGACGGGCATTGTCATCTTCATCCTCTTCCAGGTCTTCATCAACGTGGGCGTGAACCTGCGCATCATACCCGTCACCGGCATCCCCTTGCCCTTCGTGAGTCAGGGTGGTAGCTCTCTCCTGACCCTCTTCGTGGCCCTCGGCATACTAGAGAGCATCGTCGTCCGTCACCGGCAAATCAACTTCTGACGGCGCCGCCTTCCGCGGCGGTACTTCGGAGACGCGCCCAGCGTGGACGCTGGGGCACGAGAGGGCCTGTGCCCTCCCTATAGTCACTGACGGAGGTGGCGATTCCGTAGGGGCCGAGCTTCAGCTCGGCCCTGGACAGAGCTAAAGCTCTGTCCCTACGGGTACGCTGGTCGTGAGGTGGCGTCGTAGGCGGGGGTCTTGAGACCCCCGCGCATCTGTCGGGGTCTGAAGACCCCGACCTACTCTGACGGCGCGGCCTTCCCCGGCGGCGTCTCACGCCGTCCTGCCGCCTCCAGCTTCGCCTGGAGAAGGCTCATCTCCTGGGCCAGCATCTTGTTCTGGTCCGACAGCCGGGATATCTCCAGCGAGTAGTGGAAGAGCATGACCGCCACGAAGGCGAGGGCCAGGAAGAACAGCACCGCCGGCGAGTAGGCCACGTCCAGACGGCGCGCCGCCCACTCCATGACCCCCTGGTCGATGGTGAGAACGATGAGGGCGGCGCTGAGGAGGAGCCAGAGCAGCGAGTACTCCTCCCGTAGCCGCCAGCGGCGGATATAGTAGACCACGACCAGGGCGATAACCACCGCCACGAAGACCACAAAGGCGCTGATCGGTCTCATGCCTTGCCTCCCTCCTGGCCCTCGGGGCGCCTCTTTGACGATGTCCAGCACCAGGGCCAGGCCAACCTTGGTCATGTAGTAGAGGGGCCGCATGCCGGTGATGGAAGAGCGGCCATAGCGGCGCTCGCGCATCTTCACCGGCACTTCCCTGATGCGCATCCCCTGGCGGGCCAGGAGGACGACGGACTCCGGCTCCGGGTAGTCGACGGGGTAGCGGTGTGCCAGGTAGGCGAGGGCGCGGGCGCTGTAGGCTCGAAAGCCGGATGTACAGTCGGTGACCTGCTGCCCGGAGAGCAGGCTGCACATGCGGGAGAGGACGGCGTTGCCCAGGCGGCGCAGGCGGCCGCCCTCGTAGCGGCCGGGAGCCAGGTAACGGGAGCCGACCGCCATGTCGCAGCCGTCTTCGACGACCGGCCTGCTCAGGGCCTCGATCTGGTCGGCTGGATGCTGACCGTCGCCGTCCACCTGCACGGCCACGTCGTAGCCGCCCTGGACGGCGTACTTGAAGCCGGCCTGGACGGCGCCGCCGATGCCCAGGTTGAAGCAGAGGTCCAGGACGGCGCAGCCCTCCGACCTGGCCACGTCGGCGGTCTGGTCGACCGAGCCATCGTTGACAACCAGGATGTCGAATCCCGGCGCCGCCGCCCTCACCTCGCGCACCACGTCTCGCAGGGAGGCGGCCTCGTTGAAGGCGGGGATGATCACCAGGCGTCTGGATCCCTCCGGGCGTCCGCCTCTCCTCAGCCAATGGCTACCTCCTCGCCAGCCGCCACGGTGCGCGGCATGCCGTCACGCCGCAGGTA
This sequence comes from uncultured Chloroflexia bacterium, assembly GCA_963726245.1. Taxonomy (GTDB): domain Bacteria; phylum Chloroflexota; class Dehalococcoidia; order DSTF01; family JALHUB01; genus CAVSBT01. The sequence goes on along the minus strand of CAVSBT010000045.1, from coordinate 10,225 downwards.
TACATGATAGCTCCACCACCGGCAAGTGAGACGCCGGTGCGCCTGGCCTCAATCGCCGACGCCGTGCTACCCTTCAGGCGACTTCTGTCTCGAAAGGCAGGCGCCATGCCCCGTAACCGCCTTCGCCTGCTCCTGGACCGGGCGGCCTTCCCCGTGCTCATGTTCCTAACCCCGGAGCAATCTCGCCGGCTGCACCTTACCCCTCTGGACGACGAGCGGGCAGAGGTTTGTCTTCCCTATTGCAGCGGCCTTCTCCTGGACGTGGGCTGCGGGCCGAACCAACTCGTGCGACGCCACGGCCGCGGCGCCGGCGTCGACGTCTACCGCTGGCCGGAGATCGACGTGCTCTGCGACAGCCGCCGTCTCCCGTTCCCGGACGCTTCCTTCGACACGGCTTCTATCCTCGCGGCCCTCAACCATATAACGCCGAATAACCGCAAGGCCGTCCTGGATGAGGTGCACCGCGTCCTGCGGCCCGCCGGGCGTCTGCTAATCACCATGCTCGACCCCGTCATCGGGCGGATCACGCATCGCGTGCGTCTCAGGCAGGACCCGGACCAGCACGAGCGGGGCATGCTGGCGGACGAGGACTACGGGCTCTGGGACTCCGAGGTGCGCAGACTGCTGAGCGAGCAGCGGCTTCCGCATCGAGCATCGCCGTCGCTTCGTCTTCGGCCTCAACAACCTCTACGTGGCGACCAGGGCTTCCGTCTAGGGCAGACCCTCCACCAAAGGCACGTCCGGCCCGGGCGAAGGCCGCCCTCCCTCCTCGACAATCGGCCCCCTACGCCACCTCACGTAGTCCCAGACGACCACCAGGGCCGGCGAGGCCAGCACGACCGCCGCCGGTATGAGCGCGAAGTGGTATCGAGGGTCGCCCACGAAGACCGCCCCGAAGATGAACGAGAAGTAAAGCACGGTCAGCATGAGGAGCAGCCGCCTGGGGTCGCGCAGGCACCACCAGGCCGGCAGGCTGAGGAGGAGCCAGCCGCCGACGGCGTAGTAGTAGCCGTTGCAGACGGTGGTCCACCAGTCTTCCGCCTCCTGGCCCATGACTGGTTTGGCCTGGATCCACTGCACAGAGCGAGAGTCGTCCCGGTAGAGGTGGTAGAGCTTGCGCGGCACGAGCGTGATCTCGTCCCAGGGGTGGCGCACCGCCCAGGCCACGGCCTTCCGAATGTGCGCCTTGTACATCGCGATCTCCCTCTCCGGGTTGGGGAGGTTCTTGTACTGCTCCTGGATGGCATCGCCGGGGGTGAAGGTGCCCGCGCCATCAGCGCCCGACCAGTGCGCCGCCAGGAGGTTGGCCACTGCCCCTGTCGACACGACGACAGGGTAGCCAAGGCGCACGGTGTTGCGCACCGTCCACGGCGTCAGCACCAAGGCCATCGCCACGAAGGCAACGCCCAGGTAGCCCAAGGCACGCCGCCAGCTCCCCAGCACCAGCCTCCACGGCAACAGCGGCACCAGGAAGAAGAGCATGAACTCGCCGCGCACCATCGCCGTCAGCCCGACCAGCACGCCGACCACGGCAGCGCCCCACCAGCGGCTGCGCTCTCGGTCCAGGGTCAGGTAGACCACCGCCAGCAGCACCAGTAGAAGGAGAAAGGTCGACAGTATCTCCGACATCACCAGCGTGGAGAAGAAGACCTGGTTCGGGAAGAAGGTGAGAATGAGGGCGGCCGCCCACCCGGCCCGCGGGCCGATCACCAGCCTTCCCAGGAAGTACACCCCCACCACCGTCAGTGCTCCCAGGAAGGCGTTGGCCACCTTGGCCGAGAGCACGTTATCGTCTGTGACGCGGTAGAGGCCCGCCACGAAGGCCGGATAGCCGACGGGCCAGGCCGCCGTGGGGGCGTTATCGAAGAAGAGATAACCCTTACCGCTGGCGATGTTCTTGGCGCTGTTGTCGTACCAGGCGCTGTCGTCGAAGCGGCCGTCGCGGGGCGACGGGTCAACGTAGGCGATCCAGGCCAGCCGGAGGCCCAGGGCGAGAAGAAAGAGGGCGGCAAGGGCCAGGCCGCTCCGCTTGAGCCGGAGAGCGCTCAGCCGCCGCGCCAGGTTCGTCCACAGCCCCGTCATCGAGCGCATCACTCGCCGCCTCCGCCCAAGGCGCTCTCGACGAGCCCGGACGCAGGCCGCCCGGCGTCACCGACAGCCGCCTCTTTGCCGCGCCTCACGTGCTCCCAGACCGCCACCAATGCCGGCGAGGCGAGCACGGCACCCGCCGGCACGAGGGCGAAGTGGTAGCGCAGGTCCCCGACGAAGACTACCCCGAATATGAATGAGAAGTAGGACAGGGTCATGATGAGGAGGAGCCGCCTCGGATCGCGCAGTGACCACCAGACCGGCAGGCTGAGGAGAATCCAGCCGCCGACAACGTAATAGTAGCCGTTGGATATGGTGCCAAACCAGTCCACGTGCTCATCGCTGAGCACCGGGTGGTTTTGGGTCCAGAGCATCGCCGGGTCGTCGGCCCGGTAGAGGTGGTAGAGCTTGCGGGGCACTAGTGTGACCTCATCCCAGGGGTGACGCACCGCCCAGGCCACGCCTTTCCGGATCTCAGCCTTGTACACCGCCACCTCGTGCTGCGGGTTCGGAAGGTCCTTGTACTGCTCCAGGATAGACCTCTCGGCGCCGAAGGTGGCCGCCCCATCGGCGCCCGACCAGTGGCCGGCCAGGAAGTTCGCTATCGCCCCGGTCGCTCCGACGACAGGGTAGCCGAGGCGCACGGTGTTGCGCACCGTCCACGGCGTCAGCACCAGCGCCATCGCCACGAAGGCGACTCCAAGGTAGCCCAGGGCACGCCGCCAGCTCCCCAGCACCAGCCTCCACGGCAACAACGGCACCAGGAAGAAGAGCATGAACTCGCCTCGCACCATCGCCGTCAGCCCGACCAGCACGCCTACGACGGCCGCGCCCCACCAGCGGCTGCGCTCTCGGTCCAGGGTCAGGTAGACCACCGCCAGCAGCACCAGTAGAAGGAGAAAGGCCGACAGTATCTCCGACATGACGAGGGTGGAGAAGAAGACCTGGTTCGGGAAGAAGGTGAGGACCAGGGCGGCCGCCCAGCCTGCCTGTCCGGCAGGCAGGCCGGCCCGCGGGCCGATGACCAGCCTTCCCAGGAAGTACACCCCCACCACCGTCAGCGCGCCCAGGAAGGCGTTGGCCACCTTCGCCGCGACAACGCTGTCGTCTGTCACGCGGTAGACGGCGGCGAGGAAGGCGGGATAGCCGACGGGCCAGATCGCCGTAGGCGCTCCGTCGAAGAAGATGTAGCCCTGGCCGTGGGCGATGGTCTGGGCGCTCGCGTCGTACCAGAGCGAATCGTCGAAGCGGCCGTCACGGGGCGACGGGTCAACGTAGGCGATCCAGGCCAGCCGGAGACCCAGCGCGAGAAGAAAGAGAGCGGCAAGGGCCAGCCCGCTCCGCTTGAGCCGGAAAGCGCTCAGCCGCCGCGCTTGGCCGGGGGCGGGAGCGCTCACTGTGCCTGGGCGGAGGGTCCGCCGGCTGCGCCGGCGGCGCTCGACGTCAGCCGCCGCCGCACGGCCACGACGCCCTGGGCGGCGAGGATGCAGAGGATGGGGATGAAGGCGAAGTGATAGCGTGGGTTAGGGATGAAGACGAGGTGCGCCGCCGTGAGCACCAGGATCGCCAGGGGGAGCAGGAATCGGGACCGGTCCCGGAAGGAGAACCAGAAGGGCACCGTCAGGAGCACCCAACCGAGGACCACGAAGTAGTAGGCGTTGGCCACCGTCGCCAGCTTCGTTTGCAGCGAGTCCGGAATGCTGGGCCGGCCGCCGGTCTGGTCGATCCAGACCAGCCCAATGGCGTCCTCGCGATAGAGGTTGTAGAACTTCTTGAACAGCAGCCCGGCCTCCGTGCGTGGATTGTGAACGATGAAGCTCACCGCCTCCCGCATGGCGGCGTTGTTCATCTCCACTTCCTTCCGCGGGTAGGGCACATTCGCATACTGGTCATAGAACTTGGTATCGAAGCCGAAGTCTGCCGGCGTGTAGGCGTCGGCGCGGTTGCCCTGCCAGAGGGCGGAGCCCATGGCCGTGGAGACGAACACCGGCGCGTCGAACTGGAGGTAGTTGCGGATGCTCCAGGGCGCCATGACGACCACCACGCCGGCCAGGAGCAAGCCGGTGCGACGCAAGAAAGGCCTCCACCCAGTCCGCGCGAGCCACCAGATGAGCAGTACCACCAGGATCACAATGCTGCCTTCGCCCCGAGTGATGGCGGCGTAGCCCAGCAGCAGGCCCAGAAGCAGCAGCTTGTAGGCCGCCGGTCGGTCATTAACATCGGCCGCCGGCGGCGGGTCCGCCCCGACGGGCCCGGACGCATCCCCTTCTGGGGGCGGCTGCCCGGCATTCGTCGGGGGAAGCGTCCAGAGAACGACCAGCAGGATCACCAACGTCAGGAGGGCGGCGAAGAGCACCTCCGTCATCACCAGCGTCGAGAAGAAGATCTGGCTTGGAAAGAGGGCCAGGAGCGCCGCCGCCACCAGCCCTACCCGCTTCCCGAAGAGGCGCGCACCCAGCACGTAGACCGCGACAACCGTGGCCAGGCCCAGGAAGATGTTCAGGGCTTTCGGGGCCAGCCGGTTGTGGCCGAAGACGAAATAGAGGGAAGCGACGGTGGCGGAATAGCCGATGGGCCAGCGCGCGGTCGGTTTCTGCTCGAAGTTGATGTAGCCCTTGCCCTCGGCCAGGGCCTTGGCCGATGCGTCGTAGAACTTGGTGTCGTCGAAGCGGCCGTCCAGAGGGTCGGGGTTTATCGTGGCCACCCAGGTGACGCGCAGGACGAGCCCCAGCACTAGGAAGGCCATCAGCCAGCGCAGGTGGGTGTCCGCCCACAAACGGCTCAGGAGGACGGAGGCCTGTCGCCTTACCCGAACGGCCGCTCCGGCGGACACGGGCGTAAGAGCGGCGCCCGGCAAGGCCTGATGACCCGCCGTCGCCGCCGCCTCAGTACGCGCGACGCCTGCCTGGCCGTCAGGCAGGCGTGATGTGCTCCCCTCAGCCAAGGTGTCCTCTCCGAGGCCCCATTATACACGAGGCGCCCGCAGCGGCCGACACAGGAAGAGGGCGGGCCTTGGGGCCCGCCCTCTGCTTGCTGGTCCAGGGAGGAGGCGCTGCCTCAAGCTGGAGCGGGGAGCGCCTTTTCGGAACTCTTCAGAACGATGGAGCCTTCCTCGCAGTCGATGACGATGGTCTCGCCGGCCTGGAAGCGGCCGTCCAGCACGGCCTCGGAGAGCCGGTCCTCCACCTCGTTCTGGATGAGGCGGCGCAGCGGCCGCGCGCCGAAGACCTGGTCATAGCCCTGCTCGCCCAGCCAGTCCTTGGCGGCGTCGGTCACCTCCAGCGTCATCGCCCTTGAAGGAGAGCTGCTTGTCGACGTCTGAGCAGCATCAGCTCCACGATCTTGCGGATGTGCTCCTTGGACAGGGCGTGGAAGACGACCGTGCCGTCGACGCGGTTCAGGAACTCGGGGCGGAAGATGTTCTTCAGCTCGTTGAGCACCTTCTCCTTCATCTTCTCGTACTGCTGCTCCGCCGTCTTCGCCTCGTCGGTCTTGCTGGCGAAGCCCAGCGTGGTCTCGCGCCGGATGAGGTCGGAGCCGACGTTGCTGGTCATGATGAGGATCGTGTTGCGGAAGTCCACCCGGCGCCCCTTGGCGTCGGTCAGGTGGCCATCGTCGAAGATCTGCAGCAGCATGTTGAAGATCTCAGGGTGCGCCTTCTCGATCTCGTCCAGCAGGATCAGGCAGTAGGACTTGCGGCGGACGGTGTCCGTGAGCTGGCCGCCGTCGTCGTAGCCGATGTAGCCCGGGGGCGCGCCGACCAGGCGGGAGACGGTGTGGCGCTCCATGAACTCGGACATGTCCAGCTTGATCATGGCGTCTTCGCTGCCGAACATGAACTCGGACAGCACCCGGGCCAGGTGCGTCTTGCCGACGCCCGTGGGGCCCAGGAAGATGAAGACGCCGATGGGCCGCTTGGGGTCCTTGAGTCCGGCGCGCGCCCGTCGCACGGCCTTGGCGATGGCCGATATGGCCTCGTCCTGGCCGATCACGCGGGCGTGCAGGGCCTCCTCCATCTCGAGCAGGCGCTGGGACTCTTCGCTGGCGATGCGTGAGACGGGGATGCCCGTCCACATGCTCACCACCTCGGCGATGTCCTCGGCGCCGACGATGGGCTTGGCGGCCTCCCGTTCGGTCTCCCAGCCCTCCTCCATGCCCTCGATCTTCTCCTGGAGCTTCACCTCCCGGTCGCGCAGCTCGGCGGCGTACTCGTATTGCTGCGAGGATATGGCGGCCTCTTTCTCGTGCCGCAGGCTGTCCAGGCCGCGCTGCGCCTCCTTCAGAGACGGTGGTGTGGCGGACTTGCGAATGCGGACGCGGGAAGCCGCCTCGTCCACGAGGTCGATGGCTTTGTCGGGGAGGAAGCGGTCAGCGACGTAGCGCGCCGCCAGCTCCGCGGCCGTCTCCAGGGCCTCATCAGAGATGATGAGCTTGTGGTGCTCCTCGTAGCGCTCCTTGATGCCCCGCAGTATGTCTATGGTCTCCTCGACGGTGGGCTCCTCCACGAGAACCGGCTGGAGCCGGCGCTCGAGGGCGGCGTCGCGCTCGATGTGCTTGCGGTAGTCGTCCAGGGTGGTGGCCCCGACGCACTGGAGCTCGCCCCGGGCCAGAGAGGGCTTGAGGATGTTGGCGGCGTCCACGGCGCCTTCGGCGGCGCCGGCGCCCACCAGCATGTGCATCTCATCGATGAAGAGGATGCAGTTGCCCGATGTCTTTATCTCCTCGATGACCTTCTTGAGCCGCTCTTCGAACTCGCCGCGGTACTTGGTGCCGGCCACCAGGGCTCCGATGTCCAGGGTCAATAGGCGGCGCCCCTGGAGCGTCTCCGGCACGTCACCAGCCACGATGCGGTGGGCCAGACCTTCGACGATGGCCGTCTTGCCGACGCCCGGCTCGCCGATGAGGACCGGGTTGTTCTTGGTGCGCCGCGACAGGATCTGGATCACACGCTCGATCTCACGGTGGCGCCCGATGACTGGGTCGAGCTTGCCGGCCCGCGAGGCGGCCGTCAGGTCCATGCCCAACTGGTCGACCGTGGGCGTGCGGGTGGCGGTGCGCCCTCCCGTGTGGGCGCTCTGGGGCATGCTCTGAGAGAGGATGCGCGTGGTCTCGGCGCGAACGCGCTCCAGGTTGACGCCCAGGCTCTCGAGAACGCCGGCGGCTATGCCTTCGCCCTCGCGGACCAGGCCCAGGAGCAGGTGCTCGGTGCCGATGTAGTGGTGGTTCAGGCGGCGCGCCTCGTCCACGGCCAGCTCGATGACCTTCTTGGCCCGTGGTGTGAGGCCGATCTCGCCCATGACAGCGCGATCGCCCCGGCCGATGATGAACTCTACGGCGGAGCGAACCTTGTTCAGCTCAACGCCGAGGTTGGCCAGTACCTTGGCAGCAACGCCATCTCCTTCGCGCACCAGGCCCAAGAGGAGGTGCTCGGTGCCGATATAGTTGTGGTTGAAGCGCTGAGCCTCTTCCTGAGCGAGGGTCAGAACCCGTCGTGCCCTTTCAGTGAACTTGTCGAAGCGGTCCGCCATCTCTAATCTCCGTACCGGGCTTTCACCCCTATATCCACGTTAGCATAGGGTCTTGATTCTAGTCTAGGGGCCAAACGGCCCGTAGTAGGGCATCCGACCTACTGCTGGCCATCAAGCTCCGCCCGGCTCCATCCTGCTAATGCTCGTCCTCTGGCGGCGCGCGTGTCCCTCACCCCGCCTGCTCGGCCTCTTCCTCCTTGCCTTTCACCGAAGCCCCAGGCTCGGTCTCTTCCTCGTCCTCTACCGGGGCTCCTTCTGACGTTTCCGACCCGGCCTCTGACGGAGTCTCAATCTCTACTTCGGCCGGGGCCTCTGCTTCGGCCTCTGCCGGCGCTTCCGCCTCAGCTTCTACGAGCGGCTCGACTTCGGCCTCTGCCGGCGCTTGCGCCTCGGCCTCTGTTGGAGCCTCAGCCTCGACTTCCGCTGGCGCCTCCGCCTCAGCATCTGCTGGCGCTTCCGGCTCCGCCTCTACCACCTCTGCCTCAGCCTCGACCGGCGCTTCCGCCTCGGCCTCTGCCGGAGTCTCAATCTCTGCTTCGGCCGGGGCCTCTGCTTCGACCTCCGCCGGAGCCGCGACCTCGGCCTCTATTGGCGCCTCAGCCTCTACCGGCGCTTCCGCCTCGGCCTCTACCGGAGTCTCAATCTCTGCTTCGGCCGGGGCCTCTGCTTCGACCTCCGCCGGAGCCGCGACCTCGGCCTCTATTGGCGCCTCAGCCTCTACCGGCGCCTCCGCCTCGGCCTCCGCTTCTACTAGCGGTTCCGGCTCAGCCTCCACCGCTGACGGCGCTTCCGGCTCAACTGCCGGGGCCAGCTCCTCGACCGCAAGTCGCTCCCGCAGGTCGTCGGGCACGTGCTCGACCTCGCCGCCGGGCGAGAACACGAAGCCCAAGGTTTCGCCCTCGTCGCGGGCCCGCCGCAGGCTCAGGCCCAGACGGTGCCGGTCTCGCTCCACACGCAGTATCTTAAGAGGGACGATGTCGCCCTCCTTGACCACCTCCTTGGGATGAGTGATGCGGCGGTCGACGAGCTCTGAGACATGGACCAACCCCTCTACGGGTCCCTCTATGCGGGCAAAGGCGCCGAAGGTAACCAGTTTGGTGATCACCCCGGGCACAACTTCCCCTACATGATATTTATCGACAATCTCCTCCCACAGTTCGGGCCGCGCCCGCCTTAGGCTCAGGGCAATCTTCTTGGTTTCCTGGTCGACCTTCATGATGTAGACGTCGATCTCGTCGCCCACCCTGAAGAGCTCTTCCGGCGCCTTGTTGCGTTCCCAGGAGAGCTCAGAGAGGTGGGCGAGCCCGTCGGCGCCGCCCAGGTCTACGAAGACGCCAAAGCTGCGGATGCTACTGATCTTGCCGCGCCGGATGTCACCCTCTTTCAGCTCTGACAAGAGGCGGTCCTTCTGCTGAGTCCGCCACTCCTGGAGGGCCGCCCTCTCGGAGAGGATGACGCGGTTCCGCCGGCGATTGATCTCGATGACCTTGAGGTGCAGATTCTTGCCCACCATCTGGGCCAGGGCGCTTTCGCCGTTGTCGACGCGCTCGGGGCGGACACCTACCACCTGGGAAAGGGGAACGAAGGCATGCACCCCCTCCACGTTCACCAGCAGGCCGCCCTTGTTGTAGCCGCTGACCTGGGCCTCGAAGCTCTCCCCCTCCTCGAACCGCTGCTGGAGGACGCGCCATCCCTTCTCGCCCCGCGCCCGGTCCAGCGAGAGGAGGATTTGTCCTTCCTGCGTCTCAGGCTGAAGGACGTACACCAGTATGCGTTCGCCGACGTTGAGGCTGGCCGCCGCCTCTGGACCCAGAGAGCGCATCTCGTGCGGCGGGATCACACCTTCGGACTTGGAGCCGACGTTGACGAGAATCCCGTCCCGGTCGTTACCCATAACGAGGCCCTCGATAACGTCGCCGCGGCGCAGGTCCCTATATTCGAGGTCCTGGCCTGCCAAGAGGGCGCCCATGTCCTGGGATTCGTCAGCACCGGCACCCGAAATGTCGCCACCCCCCGCTTCCTGCCATGGGCTTTCCGTCAAACCGCGGGTCCTCCTTCAATACACATAGTTAAAACGGCTGGGGAGTCCAAACGTATCGGGCAGGCCCCTCCGTCGACCTCCTCAGCCTCGCCTGCATTCTAACACAGGCCGAATCTGCTGAAAAGCGAAGCGCCCAGAGCAAACAGCTTCCGGGCCAGACCGTCCGCTCAGCCCGTCGACCCCTCCTCCCGCCGGCGTGCCTCCGCCTGCTCTCTCAGCATGCGGATGATGGGAGGGGGCCTTTCCGGCTGCCACTCCCGCTTCCAGCGCTCGAACTCCGGCCACGTGTACGGCAGATGCGCCACCGTCCCCGGTTCACGTGCCTCCGCCAGCAGGCGCAGGGCATCGCCGATCACGGCCGCCTGCTCGCCCGCGTCGCCGGCGTGCCCAAGAGCGTGGCCGAAAGGGAACTCTACCGCCGCCGTGCGCGGCAGGCCGATCTTCTCCGACCAGTAGGGCATCATGGTCACGAGAACGGTGCTCATCCCCGCCGCCTCGAAGGTCCGCGCCAGCACGGGCGCGGCGCGACAGCACTCCGGTCAGGTCGGGGTGACGAGGACTGCATCTA
>CAVSBT010000044.1:0-92176 GCA_963726245.1 uncultured Chloroflexia bacterium | reverse complement strand
ACCCAGAGTGAGCTTTCTCTTCATCGGGTCCCTCCTTTCGAGCTAGGGCCGGCAGGCCCTAGTACAGACACCCGTAGCCGCCCCACATCGGTATCGTCTCCTCGTAGGTGTCGTCGTCCGGTTTGGAATCGTAGTACACCTCGACCTCGCACTTCACCTCGTACATCGCGCAAAGGGTATCCACCCAGATCTGTGCGTCAAACTCTTTGGTCTCTCCTGGCTTTAGGCTGACCGTGGTGGTGTTAAGTGGGTTAACCTTCGTCGAGGTCTGACCCATGGTGTTTGTCGCCGTGTACGAGCATGAGAAATGCAGTGGGGCATTCACCAGGCTGTCCGGACCGTTGTTCGTGATCCTGGTGTACACTTCCCCGGTCGGCAGACTCTGCGGGAAGATGTCGGTAACGGCGAGGTCGGCCTGCGCCGTGAGGATCCGGCTGCGCTTGTTGGTGCTCGGGTCGGGGTCTGTGAAGCTCTCGTTGGTGAACTGGCAAACGACAATATACTCGGCTTTGCTGACATCGATAGTCAAGGCGGTCTGGAGCTCGCGGCCTTGCCGCTGGCAAGGGTGAGGCTGATCGGCGCTTGAAACCCGCCCCCGGCGACTAGGTTGCCGTCATAGGGAGTGGCCATCGTCGTTGAACACTGGAGTTCCATGGTCACGTTGACCAGGCTGTCCGGCCCGTAGTTCGTAAGCCAGATCCAGACGATCCCCTGCGGCCGCTGCAGTTCGATCCAGGATAGCACCAGTTCGGCGGTCGGCGTACCCGCGGACGGCGTGCCTGCCGGCGTCGGCGTGGGCGTACCCGCGGACGGCGGGCCTGCCGGCGCAGGTGTGGGCGTACCCGCGGACGGCGAGGCTGCCGGCGCAGGTGTGGGCGTGACGGCAGGCGTGGGCATGGGCCCGAGGGTCTTGGGTATGCATATCCACACCGGGTCCAGGAAGTCTACGGTCAGCAGATCGCTCGCTTGCCGGAACGCGGGCGAGAAGCCCTCGAAGCGGTCCAGAGTGGCCGTCTGGCGCCACAGCGTCTCGACCGCTTCTGGAGGCGTGACAACATCGATAACCTGTTCGCTCGTCGTCCCATCGGGGAATGTTAGGGAGAGGAGATTACAGCCCGCATAGAGTGCCTTGGGCTCGCCAGGGTCCGGCAGGGCGATGGTAGCCACCGGCTGGGCCGAGACTGATGCGGCGCTGCCCGCCAGCAGAGTCACAGCAGCCGCCGCCAGTGACACGAGACCCAGAGCGATCTTTCTGCTTCATCGGGTCGCTCCCTTCGAGCTGGGCCGGCCGGCCCTAGTCCAGACACGCGTAGCGCGCCCGCACATCGGTATCAGTCTCGTTGCTGGGTGTTGTTGAAGCGCGGTTGCGGCAGGATCGGAGTATCGCCGACAGAGAGTTCCCGACGCTCCCCTACAGCTTGTCGATGATCGCGCGGCGCTTCTCCTGGTACTCCTCCTCCGAGATCAGGTCCTTCTGCCGGAGGTCAGCGAGGCGGGCTAGCGCCTGATCGGGCGCCTCTCCGGCCCGTGAGGGCGACGATGAGAAGCTGATGGGCGGCGCGAAGGCGGGCGGCGGCGTCACGCCGGCAGGCAACTGGCCGAGGCCGCCGGTCTCAACGATCTTCTCCGAGCCTTTGGCCCTGACAACGACGGTGTTCACGAGCTTATCGTGGAGCGTCTGGGCGTCGCGGTCCCAGAGTATCCAGAGGTCGTCCAGGTAGAGGGGGATGAGGCCGGCGAGGATGCCGGCAAGCCCCCGGACGAACATGCCGCCGGTGCGCACGGCGTCGCCGTTCGTACGGATGACACGGATGCCGACGACGGCCTTGCCGGGGTTCTGGCCGCGGGGGGCGACGATGAACCACCAGATGAGCCAGCCGATGAAAAGCGTGAATATGAGGATAAGGCCGCTGACCAGCCAGGCAAGGAGGCGTTCGCCGCGGCTGGCCATGACGACGGTGCCTTCGGAGTCGAGGACGTAGGTGCCGTCGTACTGGCAGAACAGGCCTTCACCGAGCGGTCGCTTGCACCGGACGCAGAGGTGGGCGGCTGCGGACATCATTCCCCTCCCAGGTGCGGATGGCGGCATTATATGGCGGCGCTGGCGGGGTATCAACCCACAAGTTGAGACGCGCGTTTTCGTCGGCCAGGGCAGAGGACGGGTACCGGCCGCTGCAGGCCGACGGGGTGGGCGTCCGCTGGCCAAGACAACTTTCGGGCTGGGTGGGGATGTAGAAGCTGAGGCTACAGCGTATAGGGGGGCCGACTTAGGAAATCGCTGCTCTGTCCGGCTGAGCTACAGGGGCACCCCAGTGATCCACGAGAAGGGCTGGAGGCTGGACGCGACCGTTCCCCGTCCAACCTCCAGCCCTTGACGTCGAGCTTCCGATTGGTGGAGATAGGGGGATTCGAACCCCCGACCTCGGCGATGCGAACGCCGCGCTCTCCCAATTGAGCTATATCCCCGTGTGAAAGGATTATAGGGACGGCCTTCGCAGCCTGTCAAGGAATGCGGCCCCGTCCGCGAGAGGACCTCTCCGGCTACGGGCCTTCGCCGGATTCGACGGGCGGGACCTCGTCCCGCGAGTGGCCGTTGGAGCGCACGCAAACGTGGCCTTCGGGGTCAACGGGCTCGCCGCAGAGAGGGCAGACGGGCCGTCCGGCGGCGCAGACAGCCTCCGCCCGCTCGCAGAAGGTCAGGGCCTGTTCCCAAGCGAAGTGGCAACTGAAGTCGGGCGGCGCGTCCTCGCTGCTCCCCGACTGATGCGCCCAGAGGATCAGCCGGTCGCTGTCCTCGTCGCGGCCCAGTGCCAGGCGCCCCAGCTTCATGTCCACGGTGGGCTGCTCGGGAAAGGGCTGCGTGGGCGGAGGCGTGGACTGCGGGTTCTGGCCGGTTTGTGCCATCACCTGACGCAGGGCCAGGGAAAGGGCCAGCAGCTGTTGCTTCTCCAACCACAGGGATGCTGTGAACTCATCCTTCCAGGCCCGGATGCGGAAGGTTCGCTTGCCCGGCGCGCCGATGGCCTCGGCATCCAGGGCATCCACAGGGCCGAGGTCGTAAGTGGCCATAGGTCTCCCGGCGTCACGGATACTGGCGGCTGCTCCTATTGTACTCGAAAGCACTGTCGCTGGCTTCCGCACCTCCCCGTTGCACAGGCCCGCGGAGCCAGCGCAGCTTGACGGAGCGCGGGGAAAGAACGAGGCCGCTCAGGCGGCCTCGGAGAGTGTGGGTTCGGGTCCGCCGGACCCCCCACCTTCGTCTCGCTGGGAGACAGAGTTGGAGACCGGCTCTTGCGCCGGGCGACGGCGCTGCTCGTAAAACGTGTAGCCGCACTGCAGGCACTGACGGTAGTACCCCATGACGTCGCTGTCGTTATAAAGGTCGCCTCCACACTTGGGGCAGCCCTTCAGCCAGAGCCCCATGGAAATCATCACCTCCGCATCGTCCCGGCGCGGCATTGCCACCCAGGACGCCTATTTGACATATTTAACATAATAGTATATCACGCGCCGTTCGCCTTGTCCCTCGGGTGTCTGATGAGTGACTGGTTCGTCGCTGGTGGGAATCCTGAACCCCCGCCTGAAGGCGGGGGCATGGTTCGCCTTCAGATGCCCCTGCCTGCCGGCAGGCCAGCGTTCACGCTGGGGTCGTGTGAACCTGCTGTGGGCAGTCTGTGCCAGTCTCTGGCTGATAGCGTGGGAAGGGCTAGGCGGCCAGGTCTTCTCGAGGATGCAGCTCGCGCCAGGTGGCCTCGTCGCGGCCGATGATCCGCACCAGGGCTGCGAACTGCGGTATCATATAGGGGTCGAACTGGCTTCCGGCGTGGGTCTCGATTTCCCGGAGGGCGGCCTCGAGGGCGCGGGCGTGTCGATATGGCGCGTCGAGAATCATGGCGGAGAAGGCGTCGGTGATGCCCGTGATGCGGGCGCCCAGGGGGATATCCTCTCCCTTCAGGCCCGTGGGGTACCCCGTTCCGTCCCAGCGCTCATGGTGGTGAAGGATGACATCGAGAACGAAGCGAGACAGCCAGCGTGGCGACGAGCGAAGCACAGGCCAATCCTTCACCATGCCATAGCCGCTGGTGACGTGGGTCCGCATCATCACCATTTCTGCCGGGGTTAGGGGACCGTCGCGGCGCAGCAGCTCCTCCGGCACAGCGATCTTCCCGAGGTCATAAACGTGGCCCGCCACCCAAAGGCCGGCTACAGTGTTGGATCTGAGGCGCAGGCGGCGAGCCAGCATCACGGCGTACTCGGTCGACAGGGTGGAGTGTTCGCCGCTATAGGAGTCACGCTGGTCGAGGTCGCGGCACCATTCGCGGAGGATGGTGTAAACGCGTCGGCCGGCCTCGCCGGGCCAGATTCTCTGGAGTATCTCCTCAGCTTGTGTCATGACTCTTCCGAATTGGTCCCTCACATGTGTCAACGGCGGTGCGGGGTGACGGTTGCAGGGTGCTGGGTGTCGGTTGGGTAACGGTTGACCGGAGCGCCTGGGCGTCCGATCGGGTTGGCGCTTGGTGCCCCTGTTTGGTGTAAAATCATCCGTTAGGAGGGCGTCATGACAGCCGCTTCTGAGGAACGGCCGGGCGAAGAACGCAGGAGGGGATCGGGTGCCCCGCGGGCGCAGCGTCAGGTGCGGATCGGGGATCAAGACTGTCCCCGCTGCGGCAAAGGCTTCACTCTCAGCTACTGGAGCGGCGACCAGATGATCCAGGCCCGCTGCCTGAGCTGCGACCTGAAGTGGCCGCTGCCTGACGTCGTCTGACACCGGTCGTCGGCCTTCTCCGGGCCGTAGCCCCCGTCCTCTTCTCGGCGGGCCACATGGCAGCGGAACGGGCAGCAGCGGGTCGTGAAGAAGCGTTGAATGGAGGGATACGCATGAAGACGGACGGAATCCTGGGCCGCGCCTCACTGCTCCCCTTGGGGCGCGATCGCACCTCGCTCGGAGTAGCCACCATACCCGAGGTGCTGGACCAGAGCGCCCGTCGCTGGCCGCGGAAGGTGGCCTTTCAGGTCAAGGCTGGAAGCGACTTCCGCACCCTTTCCTTCGCCGAACTGAGGCAGAGAGCGGCCGACTTCGGCGCTGCCCTCATAGCCCTGGGTCTCCGGCCGGGGGACCGTGTGGCGATCATCTGCGAGAACGGTTTGGAGTGGGTCGTCGCCTATTTGGGGCTGGTCATGGCGGGCGGCGTCGGCGTGCCTCTTTACACAGAGCTGAAGGGCAGCGAAGTCAGCACCATGATACACCAGTCGGAGGCTCGCTTCGCTGTTGTCTCGTCGGCGGTCATGGGCAGGCTCCGCGAACACCTGCGGGGGCTCAAGATCATCGTTGTCGGCGAAGAGGGTCTTGCCACGGGTGATGACCACGTGCCTTCAGCCGGTTTCTGGCTCTGGCAGCAGCGGCCCGAAGTGCTGGGGTTCGAGGAAGCCCTGGGCCGGGCGACGGAGGAGAGCCGTGCTGCCCTCAGCGCGACGCGCGTGGGGCCGGACGACCTGGCTTCTCTTGTCTACACGTCGGGCACCACCGGCGGGATGAAGGGCGTGATGCTGACCCACCGCAACTTCACGGCCAATGTGGAATCCGTCTGCGGCACCTTCCCATTCAGCGAGCGCGACGCCGTGTTCCTGGTGCTGCCCTTCCATCACGCCTTCCCCTTTACCGTGGGTCTGTTGATTACGATGGCCTACGGGGCCACCGTCACCATGGAGAACAACCTGCTCCGCGTCGCGGAGCGCATGACGGAAGTCCGCCCGACCGTCTTCCTGGGGGTGCCGGCGCTGTACGACCTGATGTATCGGGCCATCGTGGGCCGCCTGGAGGCCGAGGGCCAGCGGGAGCTTTTCGACCGAGGTCTGCGCTTGGTCGGCACCGTGAAGCGTCGCACGGGCTTCAACATCGGGCGGGCCGTCTTCCGCGAGCTGCACGGCCGGCTCGGTGGCCGGCTGCGCTTCATGGTGAGCGGGGGTGCCGCCCTCAACCCGAAGACGGCCCACAACTTCTTCCGCCTGGGCGTCCCTATGGTGCAGGGCTGGGGGCTGACGGAGGCGGCGCCCGTTTGCTCAGGCCAGCGGCTTTGGCCCCGTCGCTTCTATACTACCCAGTACTATGAGGAGCACCTGGGCAGCGTGGGGCCTGCTGTGCGGGGCGTCGAAGTGGCTCTCATCGACGTGCCGGAGAAGGAGATATACGTTCACCTCCATGGTGAGGGCGAACTGGTGGTCAAGGGCGAGAACGTGTCGCCGGGTTACTGGCGCTCCGAGGCGGCCACCCGGGCCGCGCGGGCCGGCGACTGGCTCCGCACCGGCGACCTGGGCCGGATGGACGAGGAAGGCAACATCTACATCACCGGCCGCTGCAAGTATGTCATCGTCCTGGAGTCCGGGGAGAAGGTACATCCCGACGAGCTAGAGGATAGGCTGGCGCAGAGTCCCCTGCTCGAGGAGATCTGCGTGGTAGGCCGCAAGGAGCGCGACAAGACACAGGTCTGCGCCGTCGTCTACCCCAACTACGGGGAGGCGCAGCAGCGCGCCCAGGCCGAGGGCTTGAGCCTGGACAAGGATAGCCTGCGGTCGCTGGTGGCCGCCGAGATTGAGGCGCACGGCAGCGAGCTGGCGCCCTACAAGCGCGTCAGCCGGGTCATCCTCACGGACACGCCCCTGCCCAAGACTGCCCTGCGCAAGGTAACCCGGGAGCAGATGTCCGAAGACTACTCCTTCGACGTGAAGCGGTGGGCGGAGCAGGCGCAACAGCCAGCGTCTTAGAGTCGTTCCTGTGTAGCGACGTATTCTGGGGGCGCACGACCGTGCGCCCCTGCCCTTGCTAAGAGGGTGTTGGCGTCGCCGTCCCTGTAGGTGTGGGCGGGGTGGTCGGCGTGTCTGTGGTCGCTGGCGTGTCCGTGGGGGTACACGTATCCGCTGCCATGGGTGTGCTGGCGGGCGTGTCGACGGGCGTGGCTATTGGCGTGGGGCCGTGTCGATGGGTGTCAGGCGGGTGTGGCGGTGGGCGTGGGCACGGCGAAGGGGTATGTAGAAGGGGTAGGCGTCACGTCGCCTGGCGGATAGGGTGTGGGCGTGGCGATGGGCGTGGGCATGGCGAAGGGGTATGTAGAAGGGGTAGGCGTCATCGTAGCCTGGCGGATAGGGTATGGGCGTGGCGATGGGCGTGGGCGTTTGAGTATTGGCTGGCGTGGCAACGGGCGCTGGCGTGACGACGGGTGTTGGGGTGGAGGTGGCAGGCGGCGGGAGGGATGATGACCGCAGGAGCGCTGGCGCCGCCACCGCCACCGCCACCGGGACCGTAGTAGACCATAACTGGGACCCAGTCCAGGTAGAAGTCGCGGAGGCCGTCGTCGCTGTTGGAGGTGACCCGCACCCGGAAGTAATCGTCGCCCAGCTCTCCGGCCGTCCAGCTTCTTCCCCAGGTGTCCGTCGAGCTTCCCAGGGTCGCTGTGTGCTCTGACGTGGTCTCCGTGCTGTCTGTCTCCGCCGCCGTCCAGGAGGCGCCGCCGTCCCAGGACAGCTCTATGCTCATGCTGTTGGCGCCATATGTGCTGTCCAGCCACCAGTCCAGGCGCACCTCGATGCCCTTGACGGAGCAGCCGGATGGGATGGAGATGCCGTAGTTGTAGTAGCGGTGGCGGTCGCCCGCGCCGTCTACGTTGGAGGCGTACCCGCCGCCGTCGGCGAAGGCGTCGGTGGCGTTGAGTTCGAAGCCGTTGCCGTCGCCTCCCGTGTCGGCGGCCTGAGCGCTGGGGCTGAGCAGGCCGGTGTCGCCGGGGAAGCAGGACGACGCGGTGAAGGTGTTGCCCGTGTTCTGAGCCTGATCGACGAGGATGGCCGTCACGCCCGCCTGGACGAGTGGGCCAGTGAGCCCCAGGATCGCGAGCAGCGCGCAGAGGAGAGTCCTTGGCTTCACGGCGCCGTCCTAGCGGGCTGAACCCCCCTGGCCCAGATCCTCCTCAATGTCGTGAGGCCCAGATAGCCGACCGGCAACAGCAGGAGAAGCGTGCAACCCAGAGGCGTCTTGGCGAAGTTCACCAGGTAGCCGACGTAGGGCACCGAATACACCACTCTGGCGCCGCGCCCTTGGATGTACATCTCCCAGGGGTCGGGTGCAGCGTTTGCGTCACCCTTCGTGCGGAAGATGCGCTGGCCATCCTCCTCTCGGATGGAGACCACGCGGTGCATCACGGGCAAGCGGTCTGGAGCGGTATCCGGCGGGCGAAAGACAATGACGTCGCCCACGGCCACGTCCTCTGCCCGTATCTCTTTGGTGACTGCGATGCTGCCGACGCGAATGGTGTCCGCCATGCTGCCGCCGTAGACGATAACCGGAGAGTAGCCGTAGAGTCGCGGCCCCAGGCTGGCGGCCAGCAGCACCGCCATCAGAGCGGCGACGAACAGCGCCAGGTCTGTGGCGATGGCCAGCAGTGGGCGCCGGGCGCCCGCGGGGAAAGCGCGGGCGCCTTGCCTGAGAACCGCCCACGCCTGTCCCAAGTCGGGCGCTCTTGGTCTGTGCCAGCGCGAGGCGGTGCTGATGCGGTGGATGGTGGGCAGAGTTAGTTGACGCAGCAACGCCAGTCGTTGCCAGGTCGTTCCGGCGGGTGCCTTCACGGTCGAGTGCCCTCCCTGGCTGACTGCGTTTTCCTACGGGTTGTTGGTCGTCTGCTCGGCTATGAAGCTAAAGGTGGCCGTCGTCGTGGCGCCCTGGTAGGCGTTGCCGGTGCCCGACGGTAGCTCCACCTGGAAGCACAGCACCTCGTCATCGCAAAGAGTCCAGCGTCCGGTCGCCGCTGTCGAATCCCTGAGTTGGGTCGCCGATGACGTTGATCCCCGGGGCGTCGCCGCCCAGGTCGTAGCCGGCCCGCCGTAGAGCACCGTTCCATCGGTGTCAAAGTCGTCGTTGTCGCAGGTGGTCACGCCCGACTTTGATTGTGAGGTCCAGTTGGGTCCTCAGATGCAGGGGCGTGGGGACATCGGCATCGGTGGCCACGCTTGTGACGGCGTAGCGTAGCTGCAGGGTGCCGTCGTTGCTGACCGTAATCGGTGCCGTGACCTTGTCGCCCGGCGTCATGTTGCTGAAGGTAACAAGGGCGCTGGTGGGCAACGTGCTGATGTCGACGGTGCCCGCGGTGAAGGCGTTGCCGGGAACGGGGCGGTGTCGGTGAAGATCGATAGGGCGCCGAAGGCCGACAGCGACCCCAATACACAGACGACGGCCAGCGTCGCCACTATCTTTCTCAGCATTTCGGGTTCCTCCTCCCCTCCTACAGGGAGCATGCAGCGATATTCTTCTCGCAATGCGGACTAAGCAACACGGAAGATGTTGCTTTCGCATCGGTATGATCGGCTGAATGGACGACAGTCTTTAGCGGTAAGGGGCGGAAAAGCACGAAATCAAAAGCAGGATGTTCGAGACGGGAAGCAAGATAAGATAGCGCGTTTCGAAAAGGGGTGCTACACTTGAGGCGAAGATGGCCGAACAACGGCCTTCGGGCGGCGCCGAGCAAGAGAACAAAACGCCCGCCGAGAACGAGACCGGGCGGGCTTCCGCGCCTGCCGTCCGCTTCGCCCATGACAGCGAAGTCGAGTTCGCCCGCATCCTCGACTTCTACGGCATAGCCTGGGAGTACGAGCCGCGCTCCTTCCCCCTCCGCTGGGAGGGCGAGCGCATCGCCGAGGCTTTCACCCCCGACTTCTATCTCCCCGACCTGGACCTCTACGTCGAGCTCACCACCCTCAGGCAGGCGCTGGTGACGGACAAGCACCGCAAGCTGCGCCTCCTGCGCGAGCTCTACCCCGAGGTTCGCATCAAGTTCCTGAACAAGCGCGACTACCTGCGGCTCCTGGCGAAGTACGGCTATGGGCCGCCTTCACCCGAGGCGATCCCGGCTATCGACCGCGTGCTGTTCACGGAGGCCCAGCTCCAGCGACGGGTCAGCGAGCTGGGCGCCCAGGTTACGAAGGACTACAAGGGCCGGGCGCCGCTGTTGGTGGGGGTCCTGCGCGGCGTCGCCTGCTTCATGGCCGACTTCATGCGCCGCGTCTCGCTACCACTGGCCGTCGATTTCATGGCCATCTCGTCATACGAGGGGGACAAGAGCACCGCCGTCCGCATCCTCAAGGACCTGGACGAGAACGTCGAGGGGCGGGACATCCTGGTGGTGGAGGACATCGTCGATACGGGGATGACCCTGAACACGCTGCTCGCCTACCTGGAGGCCCGCCACCCGGCCGGCGTCCGCGTCTGCGCCCTCCTGGACAAGCGGGCGCGTCGCCTGGTGGACGTGCCGCTGGACTACGTGGGCTTCGAGGTGCCGGACGAGTTCGTGGTGGGCTACGGTCTGGACTATCACCAGGTCTACAGGAACCTGCCCTTCATCGCCACCCTGCGGAAGGAGTGGATGGAGGACGGCTCGTGGCAGATGCCGGGGATAGTGCGGCCGAAGAAGGCGCCGCGGGGCAAAAAGAAGCGCCCCAAGTAACCTTGGCTTCTCCTCCCGGCTTCACCCTCCTCCAGTCGTCCTGAGGCTTCGGGTTGGGGCCCTCCGCCTCGATTCCTCTGGATTCGTCCGCCGGGGGTTTGTCCCCTCAGCTACTTGGAGCAACAATCAATATACCATCTATGCGGAATCTTGTCAAGGCGGGGCCGGACGAGTTTGCATAGAAGGTTTGTATCCCCGGGCGCGGAATCTATAGGCCGGGCTGATGCCGTTCGCCCCAGACTCTGAAGGCCAGGCTTGAGCCTGGCGCCCCTGCTGGCCTGATGATCGTCGAGGAGACAGCTTTGCGGTGCACCGCCGTAGCTGCAGACCTTCAGGTCTGCCATTGGGCTACTCTCTTGGCAGGGCTGAAGCACTGCAGCTACAAGGCTCGTGGAGAAGTGAGAAACCGCATCCGCTTTTGCCCCTTTTGTGCCGGGGCCGTTGATCTCGCAGGGAGCGCCTGCTAGTCTAGGCAATCGAAGGCTCTATGAGAGGGGGTGGAGGCCGTCGCTCTCCGAGAGCTCCGCAGGACCTGGGAACTCCTCCTTCTGCTTACGTTCCGGGAACTCAAGCTCCGGTATCAAGACACTGCCCTGGGCTTCGTTTGGTCCCTGATCAAGCCGTTGCTCCTCGGCGGCGTCCTCTACCTGGCGCTCAAGCGGATCGCGCGCTTCGACATCCCCGACTACCACCTCTTCCTGCTCTCGGCACTCTTTCCCTGGACCTGGTTCTCTGCGTCCGTCATGATGGCGACACCGTCCTTTGCCAATAACGGCCACCTCATCAAGAAAGTGCGCTTCCCCCGCTTCGTCCTGCCTTTGTCCGTCGTGGCCAACAACATGGTCCACTTCCTCCTTTCCATCCCCATCCTCTTCGTGTTCATCGTGGCCGCCGGCCAGCGGCCGTCGCCGGTGTGGCTCCTGGGCATACCCCTCCTCACCCTCGTCCAGTTGGGACTGATGATGGGGATAGTCCTGCTGCTGGCCTCGCTCGACGTGTTCTTCCGCGACCTGGAGCACCTGACCGAGGTCTTCCTGAACCTGGGGTTCTACGTGACGCCCATCCTCTACCCATTGGAGTGGACGAAGGGTCTGAGGCCCCTCTTCCTCCTGAACCCGATGTCGCCGATCATCGAGGCCTGGCGGAATCTCTTCATCCACAACACCCTGCCGGGTCCGGAGCTGTGGGCATCGATAGCCTTTGTCGCTGTCGCGGTCGCCCTGGGCACCGGCGCATTCCGGCGTCTCGAAGGGAGCTTTGCTGATGCTCTCTGAGACGTCCGAGGCCATCGTGCTGGAGCGGGTCGGCAAGCGCTATATGCTGAACCTTCACCGGCCGGATTCAGTGAAGACGGCGGTCTTGCACCTTCCCTCCGTTCTGAGCGGTCGCCAGCGCTGGCCCTTCTGGGCCCTGGATGACGTCTCCATGACCATTCGCAAGGGCGAGAGCGTGGGCATCATCGGGCCCAACGGCTCGGGGAAGAGCACGCTCCTTCGCCTCATGTCCCGCATTGCCCCTCCCACGCGGGGGAAGGTGAGCATAAGCGGCCGCGTCTCGGCGCTTCTCGAGCTGGGTGCCGGCTTCCACCCTCAGATAAGCGGCCGCGAGAACGCCATCCTTAACGCCGTGCTCCTGGGCCTGAGCCTCAAGGAGGCGCGGGAGCGCATGCCGGAGATCATCGAGTTCTCAGAGCTGGGGGACTTCATCGATCAGCCGATGCGCACCTACTCCTCCGGCATGTACGTGCGCCTGGGCTTTGCCGTGGCCGTCCACGTCCGCCCGGAGATCCTGCTGGTCGATGAGGTGTTGGCTGTAGGCGACGCCGAGTTTCAAAGCAAATGCTTTGCTCACATCGAGAAGCTGCGAGCCGAGAACGTCACAATCGTCCTCGTCTCCCACGACCTGTGGAGCGTGGCCCGCTTCTGCGACCGGGTAGTGCTCCTGACGCAGGGACGAGTCGTAATGGACGGGGCGCCGCAGCCCGTCATCCACGAGTACCTGTCGCGCATCGCTCTGGTGACCGGCCTTTCGGAGCCGGTGCCGGCGAGCGCTCCTGACATCTGACGGAGGAGGACCTTGGCAATCGTCAAGCTGGACCTGGACGAAGGGCCGAAGCGCGCGGAGAGCCTCCGCTTCCGGCCCCGCTCCGGCCCGACGACCGACGTGCTGGCTGACTTAGAGGCCGGCCTGCCCCTGGGCGACAGCGTTGTCGACGAGGTGGACACCGGTCGCGCCCTGGCCCACACCGCGGACTTCGTGGGAGCGCTGGAGGAGGTCTGGCGCGTCTGCAAGCCGGGCGCCCTGGTGCACGTCCGCCTGCCCCACGCCACCTCTGTCTGGGCCGCCTCGCGCGACCCCCGCCACCAGCGCCTGTACACTATCGAGACCTTCGAGTACTTCGACCCACGGCGCCGCAGTGAGCGCTGCCCGACGCGGGCCTCCTACGTCATCGAGGAGAGCCGCCTCTATCTGACGGCCCGCGGCGCGCCGGAGCGAGGCCGCGGGCTGGCTCGCGGCGCCGTCTCGCGGCTCTTCGAGTCGGCCGCCAACCGCAGCCGGGGCATGCAGTATCGATGGGAGCGCTGGTTGGGCCACCTGGTGGGCTTCGAGGAGATGTACGTGCTGCTGAGCGTGGTGAAGGAGCGCCAGGCCGAGCCCGCGCCGCCGACGGAGGCAGCCCGCCGGCCGCGCCGGCCACGGCAGGCCGCGGAGACACCGTGAGCAGCGCATCGGTAGACCTGAGCTACGACCTGTCCGAGGACCTGGTCCCCGGACCATGGCGGCGGGACAGCGTCTTCGTCTTCTGGCGCAGCGAGCAGGCAGTGCAACAGGCCGCAAACGGTGCCCATCGTGGCCGCCTGCTGGACGCGGCCTGCGGCTCCGCTGACCAGGCTGGGCGCTTCCAGGAGCAGGGCTGGCAGTCGTGGGGCCTGGAGCCGTCGCCGGGCATGCTGCGCCTGGCCCGCCTCAGGCGGGAGCAGCGCGGGCAGTCGGTGGTCCTGGTGCGGGGCATCGCCGAGCAACTCCCCTTCTCCGAGGACTCCTTCGACTGTGTGGTCTGCCAGGGCTCCCTGGATCACTTCGTCCAACCCCGCGCCTTCATGGCCGAGGTGGCCCGCATCCTCAAGCCGGACGGACGGGCGATCATCGCCATTGCCAACTTCGAGAGCCTGTCCTGCCGGCTGGGGCGCAGCCTCTATCGCGCCAAGAGGCTCCTCAACATCCCCGTCATGGAGGGCCGGGCCTACTGGCAGCCCCCGCCCAACCACACCTTCAAGGGCGACCTGGCTATCCTGCGCGGCCTGGCCCGCCCCTGGTTGCGCCTGGAGCGCTGCCACGGCGTGTCCGTGCTCTGGCTCTTCCGGCGCTGGAGCCTCTTCGTGGAATCCCTGCCGGAGGACGTGGCCTGGGCCCTCTTGCGCACTCTGGACCGAATAGCCTATCGGGCGCCCAGCTTCAGCGACATGATCGTCTCTGTGTGGCGACCCGACAAGTCCGCCTTGGGCAGCCAGGCTTAGGGCCGCCGTGTCAACCCCGACCACGAAGATCGGTCTTCTTTCGGCGATGAGACTCGTGAGGAGCGCCCTCTTCGTTGTCACGCGGCGGCTGCCGCGCCCGGGCCGCGGCCCCACCATCGCCTGGATCACTCCTTCCCTTGCCCAGGGCCCCCGCTTCAGGCGCACCCAGGTGGGCGCGCTGGCCCGCAGCGGAGTCACCAGCGTCCTGGACATCCGTGAGGAGGGCCGCGACGACGAGGATCTCCTGGCCCGGCATGGCCTCCGTCTGGGCCATGTCCCCATGACCGATCGGGCGCCGCCCACCCAGAGGCAGTTGAAGCGAGCCGTCGAGTGGGTGATGGGTGAACTGGCCCACGATCGCAAGGTCTTCATCCACTGCCAGTCCGGCGTCGGACGCAGCGTCTGCGTTGCCAGCGCCGTCCTCATGCGAATGGGCTACAGCCTGCCCCAGGCCTACGAGGCGGTGCGACGCAAGCGGCCCCAGGCCGTCATCTCCGAGAGACAGGTAGAGGCTCTCCGCCGCTACGCCGACTCCCTGTCCAGCCGTCCACCGTCATAAGCCGCCGCTCCTTCTCATCCTCTTCACCTGACGCCCTCTAGCGCGCCTCCAAACCGGGGGGCGCCGACCTTGGTGCCGTGGCCCCCGTCCCTAAGGGCGCCGGTCACTCTCACTGCGCGTCTTCGCCAATTGTTGGGCTTTGGGCTCATCGCCAACTATAGAAGCACCTGAGTAATCCGCGCTCTGCAAGAGAGGTCGGCACCCGATGGAAGTTGTTCGCTACGCCCGATTCCTGCGTCGCTGGTGGTGGCTACTGGTCGTTGGGCTGCTTCTCGGCGGCGCCGGCAGCTACGGGGTGAGCCAGCTTCTCACGCCTATCTACCGCGCTTCTGCCACTGTGCTGGTGAACCAGACTCAAGTCCCCGGCACCATCGCCTACAACGACATCCTGACCAGCGAGCGCCTTACCAAGACCTACCGCGAGCTCATTAAGAAGCGGCCCGTCCTGGAGACGGTCGTCGCCGACATGGCCCTCCCCTTCGGGCCGGAGGTGCTGGCGGGGATGATTGATGTAGAGGCGGTGGCGGACACCCAGCTCCTGCGCGTCTCAGCGGAGAGCGCCGACCCCGAGCAAGCGCGCCGCATCGCCGACACGGCGGCCGCCGCCTTCATCATCGAGAACACGGAGAACCAGTTCAGCCGGTCGGGCAGCGTTAGCATCGTGGAGGCGGCCACTCTGCCGAGCAGCCCGGTCCGTCCCAGCGTCCCCCTTAACACTGTGCTGGGAGCCTTGGCCGGGCTGATCCTGGTCGGCGGCCTGGCTGTGTTCCTCGAATACCTGGACGACACCGTGAAGTCGCCGGAGGAGGTCGAGGCGGCGGCCGGCCTGACCACCCTGGGTGGAGTAGCGCGCTTCCACCGTCCCCGCTCTGCGGAGTCCGCCCTTGTTGCCACCCGTCACCATCATCCGGTGGCAGAGGCCTACCGGATGCTGCGCACCAACGTCCAGTTCAGCACCCTGGATTGGCCGGCCCAGACCCTGCTCGTGACCAGCGCCAACCCCGGCGAGGGGAAGTCCACAACAGTCGCCAACCTGGCCCTGGTGATGGCCCAGACGGGGAAGCGCGTCATAGCCGTCGACTCCGATCTGCGACGCCCGACCCTGCACCGTGTGTTCGGCGTGGAAAACGGCACGGGGCTCACGACGCTTCTCCTGTCCGGTGGTGCGGAGCTGGACGGCTGTGTGAAGCCCACCACCTTCGAGAATCTCTGGGTGCTGCCCAGCGGGCCGCAGCCGCCCAACCCGTCGGAGCTGCTGGGTTCACGACGCCTCGAGACCGTGCTGGAAAACCTCAAGCAAGCGGCGGACATCATCATCCTGGACAGCCCGCCTGCTCTGGCCGTCACTGATGCCAGCGTCCTCGCTTCGCGCGTCGACGGCACGCTGCTGGTGGTCGACTCCGGCCGCACGCGGGCCGGTTCCCTCCAGCGCGCTACAGAGTTGCTCAACCGGGCGAAGACGAACCTGCTGGGAGCAGTCCTCAACAAGCTTACTCAGCGCGGTGGTGGTGACTACTACTACTACCGCTACTACTACACCGACGGCGATGGCCACAAGACGAAGCAGCGTCAGGGGGTTCATGGGGGGGCCTCATCTTGAGCAATTCTGTTGGTCCCCGATACAGAGCGTGGCGACTTCTCCGGGTCGTGCTGGCCCTGCTGGGACTGGCAGCCCTGGCCATGGCAGCGCTGAGTCTGGCCTGGCCCGGGCGGAGCCGGGAGGCCCCCCCTCCAGATTCATTGTACGCCATGGAGCCGGCGGCCCAGCCGCAGGGGCTGGCAGTGTCGACGCCTACAGCGCAGGCCCCAACCGCGCTGCCGGTCCGCCTGCTTATCCCCAAGATCGGCATCGACGCGCCGGTAACGGTGAAGGGCCTGGACCCCAACGGCGCTATGCAGAACCCCAGCGGCCCGGACGACGTCGCCTGGTACGACTTCACAGCTCGTCCGGGGCAGGCCGGCAACGCGGTCTTCTCCGGCCACCTGGACTATCACGATTACGGACCGGCTGTCTTCGCCCGGCTGCGGGAGATGCAGGCCGGCGACCTGGTGGAGGTCCGTCTGGAAGACGGAACCGTCCGCCGCTACGTCGTCACCATCAGCGTTCTCTACCCGGCCGACTCGGCGCCCTCCCAGGAGATCGTGGGCCCGACGGGCCGGGAGATGGTCACTCTGGTTACCTGCGGGGGAACCTGGCAGGGACGTCCCCAGGGCTACAGTCACCGCCTGGTGGTACGCGCCGATCACCTCTAGGTGTGGTCCTGGGGAACTGCGGCAAATGGGCGGTCCAGCGCGGCCGCCGGGATAGTGCATAAGGGAGGTTTATCATGGCGCGACACTTCTGGAACTGGAGGCTGGTGGTCCTGGCAACGTCCCTACTCCTGGCCGTAACGGCCTGGGGCAGCGTTGAGGCCCAGTACCCGCCTCCGACCGGCAACGTCACCCTCACGAGCTCCATCACAGCGCCTCAAGTGGGTGACACCATCACCATCACGGCCCTTGTCCGTGATGTCGCGGGAGTGGCGGTGAGCGGGCTGGCGTGCACGTTCGCCATCGCCTCGCAGCCCGGCTCCGACGCCTCCGTGTACGCCGGGCCCGTCCTCACCGACCTGACGGGCACAGCGACCACCTCTCTGCAGGTGGGAAGCACCGCAGGGCCCATCATCGTGGACGCCAGCTGCGGTGACCTCAGTGCGCAGGTGAGTGTGGTGTCGGGAACCGCCACGGCCGTCCAACTGCCGGTGACGGGTGAAGGCCCGGACGGCAGCCAGGGCAGCTCCGGCTTCCCCTGGCTCTGGGTCGTCCTGGCGGCGGCTATGGTCGCTGCCGGACTCCTGGTGGCCCGGGACGCGGCGCGGCGGGCCCGCCGGTAGGCGCCGGGGCCCGCATGGGGGCGGACAGACCGGGCGAGAGCCGCGGCCCGCAAGCCCCCGACGGGAAGCCAGGACGCCGGGCCGGGTTCGGTAGCTGGGCGCTCGTCGCCTTCGCCCTCCTGTCCGTCGCTCTGGCGCTGGGACTGATAGGGAGCCGGTACTACGCCCTCTACCAGGACGCACGGGCGGGTCGAGCAGCCCTCCAGGAGGCGCAGAGCCTCCTGCGGGAACGGGGGCTGGATGTCAGCGACGACGAGCTGGCGACGGCTGAATCGAAGCTGACCGATGCCGAGGTACGATTTCGCGCCGCCTGGCGCCGCCTCGACGGCGATGGGCTGGCGGCCCTGGCCGGGCGGCTGCCCTGGATGAGCGACCAGCTCAAGGCGGCGCGAGAGCTCCTCGCCATGGGGGTGGAAGCGGGACAGGTGGGCAGGCTGGGCGTCGATGCCGCCTGGGAGTACCGGGAGGTCCGCGACCAGGAGGCCGGGCCCCTGTCCGGCAAGGCGCGCACCATCATCGATAGGACGAGAGGACCCATGACAGCGGTGGCAGAGCAAGTGAAGGTGATCAAGGCCCGGCAGGAGAGCCTGCCCGACGGCAACCTCCTGCCGCCTCTGGCCTCGGCCGTGCGTCAGGCGCGTGAGGACACGGCCGAGGTCGAGGAGCTGGCCCGCACCTACGGGGATGCCGCCGACTTCCTGCCCCGGTTCCTGGGCTTCGAGCAGCCTCGTACCTACCTGGTGCTCGCCCAGAACAACGCCGAGCTGCTGCCCACCGGCGGTCTGATTTCCGTCTGCGGCCTCATGACCCTGCGCGATGGGCGCGTGGAGGCGATGTCCTTCGAAGATGCCATCGCCTTCGGCGAGAGGTGGCAGGAGCGCACGGGCCTTTACGTCGAGCCGCCGGCGCCTCTCAGAGACTACCTCCTCAAGGACTGGAGCTGGAACCTGGCCCTGGCCAACTGGTCGCCCGACTTCCCGACGGCGGCGCGACAGGCGCTGACCTTCTTCGAGATGGGCGGCGGCACGGCGAAAGTCGACGGCGTTCTGGCCATCAACGTCGCCACCCTGGAAGAGCTTCTCGCGGTCACGGGGCCGGTCGAGGTACCCGAGTACGGCGTCACCGTCAACCAGGCGAACGCCTTGGAGGTGACGGAGGCGCTTACACGGAGCCCTCTGGAGCCTGGCAGCGACCGTAAGGCCTTCGTGGCCTTCCTGGCCGAGGGAGTGCTCGGGCGGCTCATGGAGACGCCTTCGTCCGGCTGGTCGACGCTCCTGGAGACGCTGGAGCGGCTGAGGGACAGCAAGAGCTTTCTCTTCTACTCCGACCAGCCCGATCTACAGGCGCCGGCCACCCGCATGGGTCTGGACGGCGGCCTGCGACAGCCTGACGGCGACTACCTGATGCTGGTGGACGCCAGCGTGAACAGCACCAAGCTGAACATCGTCCTCCAGCAAGAGGTGAGCCTGACTGCGGAGCTGGACGAGCTGGGCAACGCCCATGTCCAGGTCGAGGTGGACTATCGGAATGACCTGCCTGCCTGGGAGAGCGGCCGCGACCCCCTGCTGGTGAAGCGCCTCATGCTGTCCGGGATGTACGGCGGCTACCTGCGTCTCTTCACGGCGCCCGGCGCTCGCCTGCTGGAGGCGCGCCAGGATGGGAACTCCGCCGGCGTCGACGAAGTGGGCAGCGAGGCAGGGCACAGCGTCTTCGGGCGCTTCTTCGCCGTAGCCAGCGGCGAGAGCCGCAGCCTCTCCTTCGCTTACGTGGCCCCCGCCGTCGTGCGGGTAGAGTCAGACATCCACGAATACCGTCTCTTTCTCCAGAAGCAGCCCGGCACGGCGGCCGTCCCCTGGCGGCTGCACATCGTCCCGCCTCAGGGGGCGCGCGTGCTGTCCGTCGAGCTGGATGGCGAGGCCCGCCACGCCTCTGACCTTGACCTGTCGATTGATTTGGGGCGCGACCACGAGGTGGTGGTGCGCTACCGCCTGCCGGAGGAGGGATAGGGGTGCTCTGCGGCTTGAGGAGCGGGGAGTGCGGCGCCGTCTTCCTGGACCGGGACGGTGTCATCAACCACGACCGGCCGGATTACGTGCGCCGCTGGGACCAGTTCGAGTTCCTGCCCGGCGCCCTGGAGGCCCTCCGCGACCTGGCGCGCAAGGGCCTGCCGGTACTGGTGGTCAGCAACCAGTCGGCTGTCGGACGGGGGCTTATGTCCTCCTGGGACCTGGAGGAGATCAACACCCGCATGCTTGAGCTGGTGACCGCCGCCGGTGGTCGCATCGATGGCGCCTACTACTGTCCGCACGCGCCGGAGGCGGGCTGCGCCTGCCGCAAGCCGGCGCCGGGCCTCCTCTTGGAGGCGATGCAGCGCTTTGGAGTCGATCCTGGCCGCTCCTGTCTGGTGGGAGACGGCGTCGCCGATATGCTGGCGGCGCGGGAGGTCGGCATCCCCTCCATATTGGTGCTGACCGGCCGCGGCCAGGAGACGCTGGTCGACCCGCGCCTGCGAGATTGTCCTATCACCTACATCGCCGTCGATCTGCGGGAGAGCGTCGACTGGCTTCTGCACAGGGGGAGGGACTGGCTGTGGGCCTAGACGCCATGCCGCCCAAAGCCGTCATCCTGGCCGCCGGTCGCGGCAAGCGTCTGCGGACCCCTGACCGACGCTCTCCCCAAGCCGATGCTGCCCATCGGCGGCCGGCCCCTGCTGGAGCATCTGCTGGCGCGGCTGATTCAGGCCGGCGTTCGCGAGGTGGCGATCAACCTCCACCACCGGCCGGAGGCCGTCCGCTCCTACCTGGGCGACGGGTCTCGACTGGGGTTGCGGGTGCTCTACTCGGAAGAAGAAGCCCTCCTGGGGACGGCGGGCGCCCTCCGGCGCCTGGAGCACTTCCTGGACCGCACCTTCTTCGTCCTCTACGGCGACGTGCTCTCCAGCCTCGACCTGCGCCGCTTGGCCGGCTTCCACCGCCAGTGCGGAGGCGCCCTCACCATGGCCCTCTACCGCGAAGCGGACCTGGCCCGCTGCGGCGTGGCGGACGTTGGGCCGGGAGGCCGCATCCGCCGCTTTGTCGAGAAGCCGAAAGAGGTGCCGACCTCTCCCTGGGCGGCCGCTGGCGCGCTGGTCATGGAGCCCTGGGTACTGAGCTTCATCCCGGAAGGCTTCTCCGACCTGGGCGGCGACCTCTTTCCGCGGCTGGTCGAGCTGGGCGTCCCTGTCTTCGGCTACCGCTCCTCTAGCTACTTCCTCGACGTCGGCTCTCCGGAGCGCTACCGGACGGCCCAGACGGACGTGGCGCGCGGGCTCGTGCGGCTCCTGGCCCTGCCTGTCCAGCAAGCAGGCTTGAACGGCGGCTACGTCCGCCTGCTGACGCCGCCTGACAGCCGCCTTGTTGCAGCCACGGAGCGGGGACGCAGCATCGGCGTGGATGAGGCCTCGGAGGAGGGTGGCAGGGTCGTCTTCGGCCGGTTTTCCGCCCTGACTCCGGGCCAGCAGAAGGCCCTCCAGATCGAGGAGGTCTCCCCCGCCATCGTCTATACGGGGCCGGGCTGCTGGGAGTGCCGGCTCCTCATGCAAAAGCAGCCGGGTCCGCAGGTCCCTCCCACGACGGTACGCGTTGTGCCGCCGGCCGGCATGAAGATCAGGTCTGTTGTCGTCGACGGAGATGCCTACACGGCCGCCTCCGAGATCGCACTCGTTCTTGAACACGACTGGACTTTCGAGTCCGAGCCAGGTCCCGCCTGAACATGACAAGCCAGGGAACACAGCCTATTGAGGTATTGAGACCGCAGATGTCGGAGGCAGAAGCGGAAGTCGATGTTGAGAGCATCGAGAGGCTGTTGGCCCGCGCCGCTCCAACACTGAGGTATCGGTCGGCGGCCGCCACGTTCTACCAGCGGCGAGGCAAACGTCTCTTGGACATCACGCTGGGCACGGTGCTTCTTGTCGGGCTCCTTCCGATCATTGCCGTTGTTGCCCTCGCTGTACTGCTGCTGTCCGGATGGCCGGTTCTCTACCGCGCCAAGCGCGTTGGACGGCATGGACGCCCCTTTCACATGTTGAAGTTCAGAACCATGGTGAACGGAGCTCACCACATGCTGGCCGATCTCTTGGAAGCGAAGCCCATGCTAGCACGCGAGTATGAAGAGCGTCTGAAGCTTCCGGAAGACCCGCGGAGGACCAGGATAGGGGCCATCCTCCGACGGTTCAGCATCGACGAACTGCCGCAGCTCTGGCATGTGATTACGGGAGAGATGAGCCTGGTCGGTCCCAGACCGTACGCCGTTGAAGAGATCGCGCTTCCGTCCTCGTACCCGGAGATCCTGGACTCGACGCCGGCGATAACAGGCCCTTGGCAGGTGGCAGGCCGTAACGAAATCCCTCCACAGGTAAGGATTGCCTTGGATGTCAAGTACGTGGCCAACATCACGCTTGCCGGGGACCTACGGTGTCTCCTGGCGACCTTGAAATGTTTGGCTAGGGCAGACGGTCAATGAGAGTCCTGCTTCTTGGCATCAACTACCTGCCGGAAGAGACCGGCATCGCCCCTTACACCGCCGGCCTCGCTGAATACCTGGCGGACCAGGGCCATGAGGTCACGGTGGTCACTGGCCTGCCGCACTACCCCGCCTGGAGCGTGTTCGACGGCTATCGGTGGCGAACCTGGCTCCGAGAAGAACGAAACGGCGTCGATGTCCGCCGCCGGTGGCACTACGTGCCCGGCAAGCAGTCGGCCGTCCGGCGCGCGCTGTACGAAGGGACCTTTCTCCTCACAGGCCTTTCGGCGCTGGCCTTTCCACGGCAAGATGCTGTAATCGGCGTCGTCCCGAGCCTGAGTGGAGGACTGCTGGCGCGCCTGGCAGCGCGGCGCTTCCGCGTCCCGTACGGGCTCATCTTTCAGGACTTGATGGGACAGGCCGCGGAACAAAGCGGCATAAGCGGCGGTGAGCGGGTGGCCAGCGTGGTGCGTGCGGCCGAAGGATGGGTCGCGCGTGGTGCAGCCGCCGTTGGTGTTATCGCCGAGGGCTTTCGGTCCTACCTCGAGTCTCTGGGCGTACAACCAGCCCGCATCCTCCGTGTTCGAAACTGGACGCATCTTCAGAACCGCACGGTGGACAGGGATGTCGTGCGCGAACAGCTTGGCCTGCCGCACGACGCCATCGTGTGCCTTCATGCTGGCAACATGGGGCACAAGCAGGGACTCGAGGGCGTGGTCGAGTGCGCCCGGTGGGCCGCGCAGCGGGATCAACGGCTGCTCTTTGTGCTACTGGGAGACGGGAGTCAGAGGTCACACCTGGAGCAGTTGGCGGCCGGGTACGCCCTTCCCAATGTGCGCTTCCTGCCGATACAGCCAGCGAGCATCTTCCCCAGCATTCTCGCCGCCTCTGATATCTTGCTCGTCAATCAACGCGGCAGCGTGCGTGACATGTCGCTACCCTCCAAGTTGACCTCCTACTTCGCCGTGGGCAAGCCCCTCGTTGCAGCCGTCCAGCTCACAAGCGAGGCCGCGCGCGAGATCGAGGCCAGCGGCGGCGGCCTGGTGGTAGCACCTGACGAACCTAAGGTTCTTCTAGACGCGCTCCAGAGGCTGGCCGATGACGAGGAGCTGTGCGCCCAGATGGGCAAGTCGGCCCACACCTGGTCAGCGGCAGAGCTTTCCAAGGCGGCGGCAATCGATGGCTATAAGCAGCTGTTGACCCTTGTGCTTGCTGCCGATAGCCGTGGCAGTGTGGCGGCAGAGGCCCTAAAGGAGGTGGAGATATGAAGAGGGCGCTTATTACCGGCATTACCGGACAGGATGGCTCCTACCTGGCCGAACTGCTGCTCGACAAAGGTTACGAGGTGCACGGCCTTATGCGCCGTTCGAGCAGCTTCGCTACCGGGCGGCTCGAGCACCTTTACCGTGATCCCCACGCGCGAGACATCCCTCTTGTACTTCATTATGGAGACCTTACGGATTCGTCGTCGCTCATCAATACGCTCAACAGCGTCAAGCCAGACGAAGTCTACAACCTTGGGGCACAGACCCATGTCGCAGTCAGCTTCGAAATGCCTGAGTTCACGCTGGACGTGACCGGGATGGGCGTCCTCAGGTTGCTGGAGGCCATACGCCATGCCGACTGGCCGGTGCGCTTCTATCAGGCGGGCAGCAGCGAGATGTTCGGCAAGGTCTGCGAGCGGCCGCAGCGCGAGACAACGCCGTTCCACCCGCGGAGCCCGTACGCCATCGCTAAGGTTTCCGCCCATTTCATGACGGTGCAGTACCGAGAGGCGTATGGACTCTTCGCCTGCAACGGTATTCTCTTCAATCACGAATCGCCCCGGCGTGGCGGCACATTCGTGACCCGCAAGATCACCTGTGGTATCGCGCAGATTCTCAAGGGGGAGCAGGACAAAGTCTTCCTTGGCAATCTCGAGGCCCGCCGCGACTGGGGTTACGCCCCGGAATACGTTGAGGCCATGTGGCTGATGCTGCAGCAACCGGAACCCGATGACTACGTCATCGCAACGGGTGAGATGCGCAGCGTACGCGAGTTTGCCGAGACCGCCTTTGCGCTGGTCGGGCTCCACTGGCGGGACCACGTTGAGGTCGATCCCCGCTACTTCCGCCCCGCCGAGGTGGAAGAACTCTGCGGCGATCCCTCCAAGGCCGCGCAGGTGCTTGGCTGGCGGCCGCGAACGGCCTTCAAGCAGCTTGTACGGATCATGCTCACCGCCGACCTGCGAGACCAGGGCGTTGATCCCGGGATCGTGCCGACGGGCGAAGTCCTAACCGTGAAAGGAGGCAGTGATGGACAGCGCGAATCTCTGGTCGCTTAAGTCGGTCCTCGTCACTGGGGGTGCCGGCTTCCTTGGCAGCCATGTCGTCCGGAAGCTCCGAGACCGCGGCGCCACCCGAGTGTTCGTGCCTCGCAGTGCCGGGTTTGACCTTCGCGAGAAGGAGGCCATCAGGGGCGCTTTGGACTGGGCGACGCCGGACGTCGTCATCCACCTGGCTGCGGTGGTCGGAGGCATCGGCGCGAACCGCGAGAACCCGGGCAGGTTCTTCTACGACAACGCCATCATGGGGATCCAGCTCATGGAGCAGGCGCGCCTCGCCGGCGTCAGGAAGTTCGTCGCCGTCGGAACGGTTTGTGCCTACCCGAAGTTCGCCCCCGTCCCCTTCCGGGAGGATGACCTGTGGAATGGCTACCCGGAGGAGACGAACGCGCCCTACGGTCTCGCGAAGAAGACGCTGCTGGTTCAGGGCCAGGCGTACCGGGATCAATATGGCTTCAACTCAATCTACTTGCTCCCGGTCAACCTGTACGGGCCCGGGGACAACTTTGACCCTCGTAGCAGCCACGTCATCCCGGCGCTCATCCGGAAGATACTCGAGGCGAAGGAGCGAGGCGACGACCACATCGTCGCATGGGGCACGGGGTCCGCGTCGCGCGAGTTCCTCTATGTAGAGGATGCGGCCGAGGGGATCGTGTTGGCGACAGAGCGCTACGACGGGCGCGAGCCGGTGAACCTGGGTGCCGGACGTGAGGTGACGATCAAGGAGCTCATCGAGACGATTGCGCGGCTGTGTGAGTTC
The DNA here is from genome assembly GCA_963726245.1 of uncultured Chloroflexia bacterium. GTDB lineage: Bacteria > Chloroflexota > Dehalococcoidia > DSTF01 > JALHUB01 > CAVSBT01. Next base: position 67,159 of record CAVSBT010000044.1, on the reverse strand, counting down.
AAGGGTGAGATACGCTGGGACTTCGCGAAGCCTGACGGCCAGCCACGCCGGATGCTCGACACATCGCGGGCCAGGGAGCTGTTCGGTTTTGAGGCGAAGACTGACTTTGAGGACGGGCTGCGTCGCACCATCGACTGGTACGCGGGCACAAGGGAACGCGAACTGGCGAACGTGGCCTGATCGCAAACCGCCCTGGAACGCCAAGACCGAGCGGATCTGGACGTCGTCGCGCCGGGGGTGAAATGGCGCTGGCGCAAGAGTGGCGTCTCTGGGCCTGCGCTAGTGAACGATCCTGGAGGTGGAGCCGTGGCGGCTGGTACCAAGATCGTCGCGATCATGAACGTTATCCCCCCCTCCATCGCGGCTTCGCTGCGCAGCAACACATTTGGCGCAATGGTGCTGCGCCCGCTGGTCAACCGCCTTGTGCCTGAGGCTCCGACCCCGATTGTGGTGCGCTCCGGCCTTGGCAAGGGGCTACGGCTGCTGATCTACCCGCGGAGCGAAAAATACTACTGGAGCGGCACGCATGAGACGACTGTGCAGCAGGCGGTGGCGAGCATCTTGAGACCAGGCATGAGGTTCTGGGACGTTGGTGCCCATATCGGGTTCTTTACTCTGCTCGGGAGCCGGTTTGTGGGGGATTCGGGGCAGGTTCACTCGTTTGAACCGATGCCGCGGAATCGCCAGCGCCTAGCGGCCTCAATCGGAATGAATGACCTCGAGAACATCACCGTGCATGACATCGCTCTTTCCGCTACTGGCGGAGAGGCTGTGCTGCATGCCCACAAGTCCAGCACTATGTGGACTCTCATGCGAGAGCGCGGCGAGGAGCAAGGGCTCTGTGTGCGCTGCTGCACGCTTGACGAGTTAGCCCGGTCGGTTGCGCCGCCCCATCTCATCAAGGTTGACGTCGAAGGTGCGGAAGTGGATGTCCTGCGGGGTGGCCTTGGTCTGCTATCGAGCGCCAGGCCCCGGCTCATCATCGAATTCTCGGACGACACCCTGCTGGCTGAGGCGCGGAGCCTTCTTCCATCGTATACCTTCGAACGTTTGGCGGCGCATCACTGGCTACTGAGGTAGGAGAAGGGGCAGGACACAGTGAAGGTCGCCCCAGTCGCGGGAGGGACCGCCCGCCAGGGCGAGACGAGGGGGAGCGGAGCGATGATCATCGACCCTTACCTTGCCAAGCGTGCTGCACGAAAGGTGGTCACGACTCTGGCTGATTGGTGGCTTACGAAGGTCTACGACGTGCGCAACGTGCTTGAGAAGGCTGAAGTACTGCCGCAAAGCGTCGGCTTTGAGACAACAAACATATGCAACGCCAACTGCGTTTTTTGCGCATATCAATATCAGCAGCGCCCGACTGGCGTCATGGACATGTCGCTGTGCCGTCGCTTGACACAAGAAGTTGCCGATCTGGGCGTCCTCGGACTCGGCTTTACGCCAATGGTCGGGGAGCCACTCGTTGACCCATACATATTAGAACGGATCTCCCTCGCTAGAGATCAAGGGGTCAAGTCAACGAGCCTATTCACGAATGGCATCTTGTTCCGCAAGGTCGGTGTCGACCGCATCTTGAAGTCCGGTCTTTCAGAGTTGCGGCTGAGTACTGCCGGATTCGACGACGCTTCGTATAGGCGAATCTACCGATCGACGCGTTACCGGCAGATGTATGACGGGCTGGTCGAACTCCTTGAGCGAAATGAAGGGATGGGGCATCCGGTGAAGGTCAGCATCTGTATCCGAGCCGATGAGCCGATGTCTGTTATTCGCAGGAAACCGGACTTCCGCAGGATTGCCCCCCTAGTAGACGGCGTGGACGCCAACCTCCGGTTCGATAGCTGGAGCGGTCGAATTGCACGTGAGGAGCTGCCAGCAGGGATGCAGTTGCGCCGCCCGCCAAGAAAGACCTACCCGTGCTCGATGCTCTATTTCGGTCTCACCGTGCTTTGGGATGGGAGAGTCTCCGTTTGTGGATGTCGTGACTTGGATGTCGGCGACGATCTCCTGCTCGGTAACGCGCACTCAGCTTCCCTCCTCGAACTCTGGTCAGGTTCGAAGCTCGCGGATCTCCGGCGCCGCTGGCTCCATGAGAGACAGATTCCCGATGTGTGCGAGGATTGCACGCATTATCAGCCGGCGACCAGGTATCTGCGCCCCGATCTGAAACGACAGGTCGAAACCGCGGCCCTCAACGGCCGCTCGCGAGAGACGGTTACGGCGCACAGTGCGATCGACGACCCGCAAGGTGATCGTGAGCGCTTCTAGATGACCGCCGAAACGGGGCTTCCGATACCGCCGGACAGGGCGGAAACTTGGCGCCCTATTGCTGGCTCCTCAGGTGAAGACGTGATGGCTGCCGAAGCAACGGTGAAGTCCCGGGGGTACGCGCTTCGCATCCTCGAGACATTGTTGGTCACGTTCGGCATCTGCGCCGTCGGACTGATCACGGGGGTACTGGTGGCACGCGTTCTGGGTGTGGAGGGCCGGGGCCAGTTCGCTGCAATCATCCTCTGGCCGTCGGTCATTGCGTATCTTGGCGATCTTGGGTTGCCTCTTGCGTACGTATACGAATCGGCCCGAGACCGCCGCCAGATTCCGGCACTCATCGGCAATGCCCTGGTGGCCTCGCTTGCGCAGTGGCTGACCCTGTCAGCGTTGGGCTCCGTGATTCTACTACTGGCGCTCCACCGATTTGGATCCACTGTCGCGCTCACCGGCATCATCTTCCTTGTCACCTATCTGCCTCTGAATCTGTTGACACGGTACGTGAACGCCCTGAATCAGGGCTCACGGGCGTTTCTTTGGTTCAACGCCGTTCGCTTATCAGTGCCGCTCTCCTATGCAGTCGTTCTTGTGCTGCTCATGGGCATAGGCCTGCGGTCCGTCCACTGGATGGTTGTTGCGACGCTTCTGTCCAACGTTTTCGCGCTCACGCTGGTCCTTTCGCTGTCATTGCGGTCCTTCCTGCGTGCCTTTGGCCTGCCCCAGATTGATTTGAGGTTGCTGCGGCGCACGCTTGGTTACGGGCTGCGGGCGCACATCGGCAACCTGACCCCCGTCGATTCCATGCAACTCGACCTTCTCCTTGTGACAGCCCTGCTCGGCGCATATGACGCGGGGCTCTACTCCATCGCCATATCGGCGTCCCTGGTACTGAGGGCCCAGGGGACAGCCCTAGGGTTGGTCGCGCTGCCGGAAGTGGCAGCCGCTCCAACAGTGACAGAGCAACGACTCCTGACGGGACAGATCCTTCGGCTCTCACTGTTGATGAACCTGGCCACCGCCGGCTTGATTGTTGGGGTGGCCGGGCTGCTGGTGCCCGTCATCTACGGCGGCGATTTCGCTCCGGCGGTGCCGGCCGTCCGGATTCTGGTCTTGGGGATCGTGGCGGCGTCGCTACGCCAATTGCTCGGCGATTGTCTTCGCGGTGCAGGGAAGCCAGTCGGCGCTACCATCGCAGAAATCGTGGGTTGGGTGGTGGGCCTGGCGGCCCTGGGGGTTATGGTGCCACTGCTTGGCCTGCCAGGCGCTGCCCTGGGCGTTAGCTTGTCATATGCTGTCGCGCTGGCGGTTGTTGTACAGTTTACTCTCAGAACCGGCGTTCGGCTTTCTGATCTGTTTATTCCCCGCCTGTCAGACCTTCGTCAGTGGTGGGTGCTCCTGACAAGCCTGCTACCGACCGGGGCCCGGCGGCGAGGGTTGCGCGAGGCAGAGCTAGTCGCGGGAAGGACAGCATGGGACGGTCAGCGTTCATCGTAGTGTCAACCGGAGCAGGATGAGATGCTTCGTAGCGCCGCCCTTCGCATTGGTGTCGTATCCGTTCCGAGGGAGATCTGGGCGCTGGTCGTCGCCATCGCCGTCTCTGGCCTGGTCGGGCTTGCTGCCGGAGGCGGCTATGCGTTCCCGCTGGTCGGCCTTCTCGTGTTTGCTGTGGCGCTCGTGATCGGCATGCTGAACTGGCGCTGGTCGGTCTACGGGCTCCTGATCTACCTCCCCGTCTCAGGCATCCCGGTACTCGCCATGTATCCGGACACCACCCTGCCTGTGCTGTTGAAGGATATCCTGTTCGTCATTCCGGCGTACGTGGGCTTCGCTGCCTACTACAGTGTGCGGCGGCTCCCCTTCTCTTTTGCAGGCGCGCCTATCGTTCTGTTCGCCATGCTGGCGCTTCTGGTGGTGGTACAGGCCTTCAACCCTTCCCTTCCCAACCGCCTCGTGGGGGCGCTCGGCGTGAAGGTCTGGCTGATGTACATTCCCCTCTGTTTCCTCGGCTATCACCTGGTGCGAGACAAGCAGGATCTGTCCCGACTGCTCGGTCTCATGAGCATCGTGGCTCTGATCCCTGCCGTCATCGGCATCGCCGAGGCGCTGCTCATCCATGGTGGTCAATCCGCGCTCGTATACCATTACTATGGGGGAGCGGCTGCGTCTGCTACTCAGGGCTTCGCCGAGTTCAACTTCCAGAGCGGAGGGTTCATCCGACGCATCCCCAGCACATTCTCGTCTGTGACACAGTACTACATCTTCGGCTCAAGCATGATAGCTGTGACCTACGCCTGGTGGCGTGGTTACCTTGCAGGCACATCGTTCAGTTTTCTGGGCTGTCTTGTCTGGTTGGTGATGCTGGCGGCGGTGTTCCTGAGCGGCGCGCGGGGGGCGTTCCTGCTCGGCCCGTTGATGGTTGTGCTCATCCTTCTCCTGGAGCGTCGCAGGATGGGGATGTCTCCGAGTAGGGCGCTCGCTATGGGGGTGGTCCTTTTCGCGACCTTCGCCGTAATCGGCGCCCGTGGGGGGGAGGTAATCGGACACGCGTTCGAGACGGGGAGGGGGGAGTTAAGCAGTTTTGTTGATGGCTTTCGCCAGGCCCTGGGCGTCAGCTGGGGCGGCCTCGGTACGGGAATCGACACAGGCGCCAGCCGCTACGCCTTTGCAGACCCGAAGATGTTCCAGGCTGTGGGCGGCACCTGGTATGAAAGCTGGTACGTTAAGGTGGTGCTGGAGCTGGGCATTGTGGGCCTCTTGCTCGTTGCACTTCTTATGGGGTCCATCATGGTTCGTGGCCTGCACAACCACTTTCGCCTGCGCGACGCCCAGCTTCGCGTCGTATCGGCGGCGATCCTGGCATTTCTTGCCTGGAACCTGGTCTACGACATGAAGGCACAATATCTCGGATTTCGACCCGATCAACGTGTACTTCTGGCTGCTGGTGGGGGTGCTGGCGAAGGTGGCAGTCCTCGACCGCAGCAGCAGCGAGGAGCAAGGCCAGGAGGCGTTGCAGGACGTGCAGTCTTGTCTCTTATGAACAAGGGCCGGAATAACGTTGAGTTCGCCCCCGGACGGGTGGTGCTCAGTCAGCCCGTGCACCAGCATGCATATGCTACTGCTATCGCTCTCCAGGAGGCCGGTCTCCTCCGCTGCTTTGTAGTCGGTGTCTACCGGACGAACAGAGGGCTATTCAGCGAACGGTTCTGGCGCGGGACTCCGCCACCCCTGCGAAGGTGGATCGAAGGCAACCTGCGGAGGCGCTGGAATCCGGAACTTGACCCTCGTTTGGTTATGACCTTCCCGACGCACCACCTGATAGCGTTTGCCTACCGCGCGGTGCAGGGCATGCCTGTATTCAGACGGTGGAACGCCGAATACTGGGCTCATGAACGGTTCGATGCGGCGGTCGGCCGCTGGCTGAGACGCAGCGCGCCGCCGGCTATCGTCCATGCCTTCGAGGGCGCAGCCCTTTGCACTCTGCGTGCAGCCAGGGAGCTCGGCGCAACGACTGTGCTGGACGTACCCATCGCCCATGAATACGGCATGCAGGTCGTACTGGAGGAAGGTGGGGACATTAGTCGCTTCACGTCGAACTCGCGGTTGAGGGCAGAGCGTGAGCTTGCCGATTATCTCTTCGCGCCCTCGGAGTTCGTGGTGCGTTGTCTCCTGGAGCACGGTGTCCCCCTGGAGAAGATCGTGCTCATCCCCTATGGCGTGAACGTGGACCAGTTCTCTCCCGTGTGCGACCGCGAGGACGGTATGTTCCGCGTCCTGTACGTAGGGCAGATCGGCCTGCGCAAAGGGGTCCGTTACCTGCTGGAGGCCTGGCGCAGGCGGCCTTTGCCGAACGCTGAACTTCTCCTGGTTGGTGGGGTGGATGAGGATGGGCGACAGATCCTGCGCGAATACGCCGGTCTCTACAAGTGGGTCGGGCAGGTGCCCAAGCATGAGGTGGATCACTGGTTCCGCCAGAGCGATCTCTTCGTGTTCCCATCGCTAGCAGAAGGCTCGGCGCTCGTGGCCTACGAAGCGATGGCCTCCGGCCTGCCGGTGCTTACGACAACGAACAGCGGCTCAGTCGTGCGTGATGGTATCGATGGCTTCATTGTGCCGCTGCGGGACATCGAGGCGCTGCAGGAGAAGATTGCGTTTCTCCACGCTCACCCGGAGCTTGGCAGAGAGATGGGAGCACGGGGACGAGCGCTGATTGAGGCACGCTACACGTGGGGGCACTACGGGGAGCGCGTCCGCCGCGCTTACGAGGCAATACTGCAGGGGCGGGATCCGAAGCAGGCTGTGGAGGAGGTTGGGGCCATGCCGCCGATCCAAGCCGAAGAAGGCGGCCCGAGCAGCGGGGTGAGCGCTACTAGGAGGGTTGCTTAGCGGCGATGCGCGTGCTCGTGATCGGCCACACATGTGTGACCCGCTCTGCTCAGGCGAAGTACGAGGCCCTCACCCGGCTCTGTCTCGATGTGTCGGTCACCGGCCTGGTGCCCCGACGCTGGGAGAAGGGGATTATCGATCGCGTTGCTGCTGGACCGGTGGGCGCCGGCGGCGGCTGTCAAGAACTTCCTGTCCGGGAACACACTGCTGGTGGCGGTCAAATGACGGCGACATCGAATCCCCGCGTCGTTTACTGGAACAACATTCCAGCGCCCTACATGGTGGAGCGCTTCAATGTCATCGCCCGGCGGGCCAACGTCGACCTGCACGTCTGCTTCAACCAGCGGCTCGAACCGGACCGGAGCTGGCACGTGGACGAATCGCGCTGGATGTTCCCCTACAGCTACCTGCAACGCTCGCGGCTGGCCGGCCTGCAGGTCCCCCTCCCCCAGTTGCGCCAGTTGCAGCCGGACCTGCTGATCACTCTGTACGAGAACCTCTCCTTCGTCGCGGGAGCCCTGCTGGCAAAGCAGCGTCGCGTGAAAGTGATGCTCCATGCGATGAAGGTGTTCGACACCTGGCGCCCCGTTAGCCGGCATCGAGAACTCGCCAAGCGCTGGCTGTTTCCCCGGGTGGACGCCTTCCATGTGCCCGGTGCCGACGCCGCCGCCTACGTTAGCCACTACGGCGCCCGCCCCGGCCGGATCTGGGCGTTTCCGGAACCGGTCGACGTCCAGCACTTCGCCTTCGGCGCCCGTCAGGCCCGGCAGGACAGCGAGGCCCGCCGCCGGCTTGGCTTGACGGGCTGCGTCTACCTGTACGTCGGCCGCCTCTGGAGCGGCAAAGGTATCGACTATCTGCTGGACGCCTACGCTCGGCTGAGGGCCGAAGGCGTGCCTGCATCTCTGGTGCTGGTCGGCGACGGCGCCGACGAGGCCCGCTACCGCGCGCGGGCCGAGGACCTGCCAAACGTGGTCTTCCCCGGCTTCGTTCAGAAGCCAGGCCTGCCTCGATGGTACGGCCTTGCGGACGTGCTGGTGTTCCCGACCCTGGGCGACCCCTACGGCCACGTGGTGCAAGAGGCGATGGCCGCCGGCCTGCCGGTGATTGCCACCGAGAACGCCGGTGAGATCCGCGAACGAGTGCTGGACGGGGAGACCGGCTTCATCGTCCCGGCCGCCGACAGCGACGCCCTTCTGGACCGGATGCGCCGGCTGGCGGTCGACCCCGATCAGCGCCGGCGAATGGGCGAGGGCGGCTACGAGCGGATCCGGCCGCGGACAATTGAGTGGTGGGCCGGAGAGTTTGAGGCGATGGTGCAATGCATCTCTGCGGGGAGGTGACCGACGATGAAGATGCGTGTGGGTATCATTGGCTTTGGAATGGTCGGAAAGGCGATACACAGTCTGCTGAGAACCAAGTTCGATGTCGAATTGTACGATCCGCCGTTGGCGATAGGCCTCGACTGTGATCCGTCGGCGTGGGACGCTGCTTTCGTCTGTGTCCCCACTCCGCCCGCAGCGGACGGTTCATGTGACATATCGATTGTCAGAGAGGCTGTCAGCGTTGTACCAGCATCGGTTCTGTTGATCTGCCATAGCACGGTCGCTGTCGGAACCACGGATATTCTGAACGAGGAACGAGGGGGCAACATCGTATTCTCTCCCGAGTTCGTGGGAACGACGCCGGGACACCTGTACGCGGACTTGTCGAATCTACCCTTCCTGATACTGGGTGGCTACGAACCTGCCGTTGGCCGCGCAGAAGAGATCTGCCGTCTGGCCTACGGGCCGAAGACAACGATTCTCAAGACATCACCAAGAACGGCTGAACTGGTGAAGTACGCCGACAATGCGTATCTGGGCCTTAAGGTTGCCTTCTTCAACGAGCTCTACGACTTGGCGCAGGCTCTCTCGGTAGACTTCGAGGAGCTGCGCTCCCTATTGCTCTTTGATAGCCGAATCGGAACAAGCCATTCTCTTGTCTACCCTGCTGCACGAGGGTTTTCGGGGGAATGCCTGCCCAAAGACATCTCGGCTCTCTTGGCCACGGCTCTGGGCAGGGGCGTAGACCTCGAGACCGTACGGGGAGCGGTAAGGGCGAATCTCAAATGGAACCCACGTGCTCCCGGGGGTCACTTAGCGCGCGGCCTTCGGCCTTGCCAATCTGAAGTGACCTTGCCCGCCGTGACTACGGCACTGGCATAGATGCCGGAGCGACGGGCCCCCGAGGGCGAGGCGTCGGCGCGGAAGATCGCCCGGCATACGGCGGAGCGCTGGGCAGAGGACTTCGAGCGAACCGTGGAGAGGATCCTTTCTATGCCCCGAGCGGGCGGGGGGTGGGTTTGAACGGCTGCTCCCCCCAGATAGTGGTGGCCACGCCCTACCGCGAGGGATCCGTACTGGCTATCGCCCGGCGAGCGGCAAGCCGCGGCCAGTTGGCACGCTTCTACGCGACCCTCTACGCCGCGAAGTTGCTGGCGGCAACGAGGTATGTCCCGTTCGCCGGTCTCCGTCGGCGGCTTGCGCGGGGGGTTGGCCGCTACTCGTTCGCGGGGGTTCCGCCGGGGCGCGTGGAGACGGTGGCCCGCCTGCCAGAGTTGGGGTGTGTGGTCGCACGTCGGCTGCCACGAGGAGAGCCTCTTGCCGCACGCCTGATGTACGAAGCGAAAGAACGCTTCGACCAGGCCGTGGCCCACCGGCTAATGGGAGGCGAGTGGGATGCCGTCATAGGGATGTTCGCCTCGGCCGAGCTGACCCTGCGAGAGGCGCGAGCCTCCAACAGGCTGGGAGTACTCAATTTCGTCAACAGCCATCCGCTCTGCCACAACCGCTTTCTGACGGAACTGGGTGGTTTGCGGAACGGCGATCACGAACTGGTGTCGCCCAAGATCGCACGACGTGTTGAGCGAGAACTGGAGACGGCCAGTCTCGTCCTGGTCCCTTCTCTTTTCGTCGCCCGGCAACTGGAAGAGGTGGGGCTGCCGAAGGAACGGGTAGCGGTTGAGCCGTACGGTGTTGACTTGTCGGCGTTTTCGCCGCCGGCCAGAAGGGACAAACAAGGAAGGCGAGGTGGGGTGATTCGCTGTCTGTACGTCGGGCAGATTTCACACCGCAAAGGCGTGCGAGTGCTGGTCGAGGCCGCACGGCGGCTTCATGATCGACCGATCGAGTTTGTGCTTGTCGGGCCCATGGTGAGTCCCGAAGTTCTGCGAAACCCGCCGGACAACCTGCATTACTGGAGGCCGACTGCGCACGGCGGCGTCGCCGAGATCATGCACGAGGCTGACCTGTTCGCGCTACCGTCGCTTGAGGACTCATATGGGTTGGTCACCTTGGAAGCGATGGCCTCCGGCTTGCCGGTTATCGTGAGCGATCACGCCGGGACGAGTGAGTTAATCACGCATGGAGAGGATGGTCTGGTGATCCCGGCTGGGGATGCAACGGCGCTTGTGCAGGCGATCGAGCGCTTGTTCCAAGACAACCACCTGCGCGCCGCAATGGGCGCAGCGGCTCGACGGCGAGTGGAAGGCGGACACTCCTGGGTCGATTATGCTGACCGTGTCCTGGATTTGATTGGGGAGCGCACCCTTGCGTAGGTGCCGGCGATGAAGGTGGGAAAGCATTCCACAGCGGGGGTGAGCGATTACTACGAGACGTACTGGTCCGACGATGGATTCTGCCCCTCCGGCGCTATCACGCCGACTCTGGCGCAGCTCTTCCAAGCGCACATTCGCACAGGGTGGAGATGTCTGGAGGTGGGATGCGGTGACGGCCGCACGGCAGGCCTCTATCTGCGTGACCACGGATGCGAATACGTTGGCCTCGACGTTTCGGAGAACGCTGTTCGGGCCGCGCAGGCGTTGGGGCTCGACGCAAGAAAGATAGATGACGGGGCCCCGCTGCCGTTCTTGGAGGCGACATTCGATGCTGCGGTCTGCATTGAGGTGATGGAGCATCTATTCGAACCTCACCTGGCGGCGGCCGAAATCTTCCGTGTCCTCCGACCGGGGGGTGTGCTGATCGTCACCGTTCCCAACGTGGCATACTGGCGCAGGCGCATCGATCTTGCATTGCTGGGCCGATGGAATCCGCTAGGGGACAATCTCGCCGTGGAGCAACCGTGGCGGGATCCGCATCTTCGCTTCTTCAATCCTTACTCTTTGAGAAGGATGCTGACTTCCGTCGGGTTCCATCCGGTTGAGATTGGCGGGCACGGCGGGAGCCTTCTTCGAGACATCCCGTGGATAGGCAAGAAACGGTGGCGCGGGAATAGTTCACGCCTCTACCGACTGGCCCAAAGGATGATTCCCTCGCTTTTCGCCTACCGGCTGCATTCTGTAGCGGTGAGGCCCACCAGCCAGAGATGAACCTCCTCTCAGTCATTCACTACCCCGTCTTCGGCGGGCCGCATAACCAGGCACTCCGGCTGACGGCGCCGCTCCGGCGGGCGGGTGTGGAAAGCTCTGTCCTCTTGTCCGATGAGCCCGGCGACGCCGCGGAACGCCTGCGGGCTGCTGGCGTGGACGTGATCACGATGCCGCTGCACCGCCTGCGCGCTACGCCGCATCCGCTCACGCAACTCCGATTCGCTGCCCGCTTCTGGCCGGAGGTGCGGGCCATCCGCAGCGCAGTCCGCGAGCGCAGCATCGACGTTGTGCAGATAAACGGCCTCGTCAACCCGCACGGCGCCATCGCGGCGCGGCTGGAGAATGTCCCCGTCATCTGGCAGCTTCTCGATACGCGTCCCCCCATGCTCCTTCGCCGAGCGGTGATGCCTCTCGTGACCAGGCTCGGGGACGTGGTCATGAGCACGGGGCGGGCGGTGGCGAGTGTCCACCCGGGGGCGGAGGCGCTGGGAGATCGGCTTCATGTCTTCTTCCCACCCGTCGATCCGGAAGCCTTCGCTGTAGAGAATGTGGACCAGGGAGCCGCGCTTACGGAATTTGGTTTCGTGCCAGAGGACCTTGTGATGGGGACCGTAGGGAATCTGAACCCGCAGAAGGGCCACGAGTACCTGATCCGTGCTGCCGCTATCGCGCGGGCCAGGCAGGCAAACGTGAAGCTTCTGATTGTGGGCGCGTCCTACTACACCCACGGCGGGTATGAATGTGGCCTGCACCGGCTGTCGACCGAGCTGGGGCTTGTCGTCGGTCGCGACGTGGTTTTCGCGGGGCCACGGGCCGACGTGCGGCCGGCGCTGGCCGCCATGGACGTCTTCGTCCTCACGTCCGTGCCCCGTTCAGAGGGTGCTCCGACCGTGGTACAGGAGGCGATGATGATGGGTCTGCCGGTCGTCGCGACGGACGTGGGCGCGGTGGCGGAGGTGATCGAAGACGGCGTCACGGGATACATCGTGTCGCCGTTGGACCCGCAGGCCATCGCGAAGGCCGCGCTTCGTCTGTTGCGAGATGCCGTCCTGCGCGAGAGCATGGGCTCTGCCGGCCGGCAGCGCGCCGTGGAGCGGTTTTCGGTGGAACGGTGTGCGCAGGTCCACCTTCAAGCTTATGACCACGCGCTGCGTCGGAAGGGACGTCCAGGGCTCCTGCACGAGCAGGGGCCGGCGTCGCTGCCCGGACCTGCATTGAGTTCGTTGCGGAACTAGGCATGAACGCCTCTGACCTCCTGACTCTACTGACCTGTCCGGTCTGCCGCGACAGTGACCTACTGGGACTGGAGGGAGGGCTTGCTGACGGCATGCTTGAATGCAGCCGCTGCCGAGCGACCTACCCAGTGCGCGGCGGAATCCCCATCCTGCTCCCATCCGGCCTTGATACGTCGCACATCCATGACGAGGTGGATCACCTCTGTCAGCACAAGCGGCAGCAGGCAAACTACTTCGACCGCGAGGTGGCAGTGGAGTTCGAGATCGTCGCGCCCCGACGGCGCCCCGTTGGCTTACCAGTGGCTGATGGCCGAAAAGTTCCGGCGCAGCGTTGCACTGTTATCGCCTGTAAGAGGGGCAACGGTCGTTGATGCCTGCTGCGGCAGTGGGATGGATGCAGAGTTTCTGGCGCGCGAGGGCGCCAAGGTCATTGCGCTGGACATCTCGGAGGGGTGCGCGCGCCGGGCACGACAGCGCGCCGAGCGTTTTGACTTGGACTACCTTGTGGTCGTCGGCGACGTGGAACATCTGCCGGTTCGAACTGGCTCCGTGGACGTTGGCTACGTCCACGATGGCCTCCACCACCTGGCCGAGCCAATGCTGGGCGTGCGCGAGCTGGCCCGCGTGGCCAGCCGTGCGGTCAGTGTAAACGAGCCTGCCGAGGCGCTGGGGACGCAGGTGGCGGTGCGTCTGGGCATCTCCTTGAACCACGAGGGCGCGGGCAATCGTGTGGCGCGGCTAAATGCGGAGGACGTGCGAAGGGAACTCCAGTCGGCGGGGTTCCGGGTCTATGCGCGCCGCTATCTCATGTACTACAAACACGAACCGGGGCGCGTGATGCGACTTCTGTCGCGGCCGGGAGTCCATCACATCTACCGGTGGATGGTCTGGCTGTTTAACTCTGCTATCGGACGGTGGGGGAACAAGCTCCAGGTCACAGCGGTACGGGCGGATCGTCGTAGCGCAAGCACGCACCAGGCGTTGCGTCGACGGGGGAGCCGCTATATGCTTCACCCGAGGTCGAACCATGATCGAGGGCGTCGAGCTGAAGCGGCTGGTCACCTATCCCGACGAGCGGGGCTTCTTCCGGGAGATCGTCCGCAACACGGAGGAGATCATCCGCGAGGGCTGGGCTCAGGCCAGCCACTCGATGATGTACCCCGGCGTTGCCAAGGCCTGGCACGTGCACCGCACCCAGATCGACTGGTGGTACGTGCCGGCCGGCAACCTGAAGGTGGCGCTCTACGATCTGCGGGAGGGCTCGCCGACGCGGGGCCAGCTCCAGGAGCTCTTCCTGGGCGACCACTATGAGTCGCAGCTTCTCAAGATTCCCCCCGGCGTCGCCCACGGCTGCAAGGCCCTGAGCGGGCCCACCCACCTCATCTACTTCACCTCGCGCATCTACGACCCCGAGGGTGAGGAGATCCGCATCCCCCACGACGATCCCGCCATCGGCTACGACTGGACGGCCCTGCCGCCGATCAGTTAGAGGCGTTAGGAGCTTGCCCCTGTAGCGGAAGGCTTTAGCCTTCCACAGAGGCCATGGAGGGCTGAAGCCCTCCGCTACGCGCATGGCCTTCGGAAGGACGGACACGTCGTCGCATCGGAGGCCCGCGGCTCTAGACCATGGCGTAGCCGCCGTTGACGCTCAGAACCTGGCCGGTGATCGATTCGGCGCGGTCCGAGGCCAGGAAGGCGACGGCGTTGGCGATGTCCTGGGGCTGGCCCAGGCGCCCCAATCCCTTGTAGAGGGGGTACTGGCGTCCGATTGCCTCCAGGCGGGCCGCGCCCTCCTCGCTCTGACGCGCCGCCTCGAAGAGGGAGGCGGTGGTCTCTGTCTCCGTTGTGCTGGGCGAGACGCAGTTGACTGTGATGCGGTAGCGTCCCATCTCCTTCGCCAGTGCCTTGGTGAAGCCGGTGACGCCGGCCTTGGCCATGGAGTAGGTGGCCAACCGGGCCTCTCCGATCCGCCCGGCGTCCGAGATGGTGTTGACGATGCGCCCCCAGCCCTGGTTCGACATGTGGTCCAGCACGGCCCGCGAGCAGTTGAGCACGCCGTAGGTGACGACGTCCATCACGCGGCCCCAGTCCGCCTGGTCCTGCTGGCTGAAGAAGGGCCCGCCGAAACCGCCTTGCATCTCCTCGGCGCTTGTGGCCGGGATGCCGGCGTTGTTCACCAGGATGTGGACGGTCCCCCATTCCTTCACGACCCGGGAAACCATCTCCTCTACCTGCGCCCTGTCGGTCACGTCGGCGACGGCGGCGATGGCCTGTCCCCCCTTCGCCTTCACCTCGGCGGCCACGGCCTGGGCCCGCTCCTGGAAGACGTCGTTCACGGCCACTCTCGCCCCTTCCTCCGCCAGGGTGAGGACGATTGCACGGCCGATGCCGCGACCAGCCCCCGTGACGATGGCCACTTTGTCACTAAGTCCCAGGTCCATCACTGAAACCTCCCGATGCCTGTTATGAGCCGGGCCGCTGGCCAGCGCCTATGATCCGGACGCTATCCAAAGCGACTCACGATTAGCATGGATCGGGGGCGGTGTCAATCAGCGGCGGTGCAGAGGCGGGATCGGGCTAGCTGGCCCGTTTTACGGCCTTCGAGGCTGGTTCGGCGGACTCTGGGTTGGGGGTTTCCGCCCCCTTCTCCCTCCTTGCCTCCTCCAGGCCGTTGGCGGCGGCGGCGACGAGGTCGTGCGCAGTCGTGCCGTCCTCCGGGTAGCAGACGATAGCCACGCTGGCAGTGACGCGTTCCGCCGTCCCGGAGCCGCCGAAAACGGCGACCTGGGCCAGTCGGGCCATGAGGCTGGTCGTGATGGAGACGGCGGAGGCGCGATTCACTTCCGGCAGTAGCAGGGCGAAGTCGCTGTCATCGAAGTGGGCCACCACCTCCGGTTCTGTCGCCGATTCCGCCAGGAGCATGCCCACGGATTGCAGAAGCCGGTCGCCCAGAGAGGGGCCATAGCTTTCCTTGAAGTCTGAGAAGCGGTCGATTTCCAGGAAGATGAGGGAGAGTGGGCGGCGATAACGCTTGGACCTCAGCATCTCGCGCTCCACCGCCTCCATGAAGTAGCGATGGTTGTAGAGCCAGGTCACCTGGTCCATCTCGCCAAACCGGCCCATCTCCTCCAGCTCTGTGAGGTTCTTGAGGGCCAGGGTGACATGGCCGGTCAGCAGCTCCAGGAGCTCTCGGTCCAACTCCTCCTCGTCGAAAAGGAAGACGAGCAGGCCCATGGGATCACCGTCCATCACCATGGGCGCCAGCACCACGCACTTGGGTTCGAGAGCCCGCTGAGCGGCCTCGCAGGCCGGCTTGCCCACTACGTCCTCGAACAGGTCACAGAGACTGCCGGCCGTCTCCATCTCGCCGCTTTCCAGGGTTCGTCGCCGAAGGCTCTGCACCGGCAGCGGGAACTCCAGCTCAGTGACCTCCATCTCCAGGGCGGCGCTGAGCGTATCCAGCGAAGGGATGCAATTCCCCTGAAGCCGCTTCGCGTGAAGGACGTCACGCCTCCTGTCGAGGAGCAAAGGGCAGACGACGGAGGCGCCCGTCACGTGGGGACCCTTCTCGGCCAGGGTGCACAGCACCTCCTCCACGCTGCCGGCGCTGTGGAGAAGGAGGGCCAGCACGTTCAGCCGGCGCTGGTGGTCGCTAGGAAGGAGGCTGGCGTCCGTCTCTTCTTCAGACACGTTGGCACCTCGCGCTGCTTGTGTGTCGCCATCGCGGCCGTCGCCGGCATTGCGACCGCCGCCCGCCTCGCGACGAGGCGTGTTCTTGGACC
This sequence comes from uncultured Chloroflexia bacterium, assembly GCA_963726245.1. Classification (GTDB taxonomy): domain Bacteria; phylum Chloroflexota; class Dehalococcoidia; order DSTF01; family JALHUB01; genus CAVSBT01. Next base: position 51,122 of record CAVSBT010000044.1, on the reverse strand, counting down.
ACCACTCCGCCATGCCCATGGCGAGAACTTCTCCTACTTGGCACTACCATGTTTGTCCTGTCCAACGGATGCGGCGTCGCCACCCATCCGTACGAGGAATGAAGGGCCCTCACCGGCTATGACTCGGCAAGCCCTTTGCATCTCCTTCGAGAAGGCCTCTTCCAGGGCAGGGACCTCCAGCGCGGTCTCCGAGTCTATGGTGACCACTGCGACGCCATTGGTGTAGCTCTTCAGCGATAGCTCGCGAACCCCCGCCATCCGGCTGAGCGATTGGTGGAGGGGAACCAGCTTTACCCTCGATCCCATCTCCTCAACGGTCAAGGTATAGGAGTAAGGGGCGCCGCCGTTGGTGACGGGAACCTCCAGAATGGCCGGAGGCCGGCTGCGGGCACTGAAAGCCCGAGCGGTTTCCAGCGTTGCCTCCATGTCCGGCTCTCCCGGCTCCGGGGCGGTCTCCTCACCGTGCGCCCCGGCTGTCTCGAGCCGGAGGGCGGCCGCCTTCGCCAGCGTCTCCTCGGCTGTGGCCGTGACCTCGTCTATGGCCTCCGCCCAGTCTATCTCGGTGAGCGCCTTCTGCAACTGCCCCACGCTGCGCCAGATGGGCGCCATCTCTCGCAGGGTGGCGTTCAAGAGGCCGACCGATGCTGTCGCTTCGTCAATGCTCTTCCGCACCGACTCCAGCGAGCGGCGCCAGGCGGCAAGGGCAGCCGCCAGCCCCTCGGTGTCAAGGCTGGGCTCTGCGGCGGGAGCCGCTCGTTCGGGCGGTGTCTCACGCATGCGCAATTCCATGGCCGGGCAGTTGAGGAAGTACAAGTGCTGGCGCGCCAGTACCTTCTACTGTGATTTTCGGCACCCCACCGAAAAACAACACCACACCGCCGGCGATGGGGAAGGGCGGGCGCTACGGCCCGCCTGTGCTAGAATGGCCACTGGCTTGGCGGGACCGCTGAGCCCGTTGCCCTTGCGAGAAGACCACTGCGTCCCTGCTTCTGAAAGTGCCGAGAGCCAGATGGCTGTGAGTGTCTCGGTCTCAGCGGAGGTCGCGCCCAGCCGCCGCACGTTCATTATCCGAAGCGGGCTCATGCTTGGCTTCGCCGCCTGGCTGGGCTACTACGTCATCAGCGGCGAGCCCTATCTCAGCGTCCGCGTGTTCCGCCCGACGGTGGCCCTTCAGGCCGTCACCGCGGCGGTTATCATTGGCTACCTGCTCCACCTCTCATTCCGCCGCCGGCTTCCGGGGCGGACCTTCCTGGACTGGCCCGTGTTTGCCCTTCTGCTCGCCTACGGGGCCGCCACGGCTGCCTCCGTCAACTGGCGGGTGAGCCTGGAGTCGACCCTCCAGATGATAACGGTAGTCCTCGTCTTCTACGTGGCCGCCGACGACAGCCTGCTGGACGTCCGGCAGGTGCGGCGGGCCTTGCTGCTGGTGATGTCGGCGGCGGCCGCCTACGCCCTCTTCGAAGTGGGGCGTGACTACCTGGGCTGGCTGCGGCTCTCGCGGGCGGTTGACCCTTCCTGGGGTCTTGGCGACCTGTTACCGCCCACCGTGCCCAGGGTTCACGACGTCGGCGATCACCCCGAACATGCTCGCGATGAGCCTTGTCCCGGCAGTACCTTTCTGCGTCGTCGGGCTCCTGGAAGGCCGGAGGGTACTGCTGCGGGTTGCGTCGGCCGGTGCGCTGGTGCTCATGGCCGGCGCCCTCTTCTTCACCCTGTCACGGGCGGGCTGGATCGGGGCGGCAGTTGCCGCCACCCTGGCCGTGGTGGGGTGGGTCGCGGTGTCCCGCCCGGACCTGTTGCGGATGCCGCGTCTGCATGTGGCGCGGAGCGGTGTCCGCCTGGCGCTCTACGCGGCGTCGCTCGTGGTCCTGGCGGGCGTGCTGGGCGCGGCGCTGATAGTGGCCACAAGGTGGGAATCCCGGCCGGAGTGGCTCTTTCGCGGCTCGCTCTCGCCGCGACTCGATGCCATGGCCGCCGGCGGGGAGATGTTCCGCGACCGGCCGCTCCTGGGCACGGGCCCCGGCACCTACGGCCTGATGTACACGCAGTACAGCGGCGCCTACCCAATTCAGGCTGTACACGCCCACAACGGCTTCCTACAGGCTGCTGATGACCTGGGCGCAGCCGGCGTCGGTGTGATGGTGGTCGTGGTGGCGGCTGCCGCAGGTGCGCTGTGGCGAGGGTACCGGCGGGCCACGCCCGAGGCGCGCCTGCTGCTACTGACCTGCGGGGCAGCCGTCGCCGGCTTCCTGGTGCACAGCCTGGCCGACGCGCCGAACGCCTCGAAGACGGCCCTTATCCCGCTGGCCGTGGTGCTGGCTCTGATGGCGAGGGCTGTCCCGGAGCCGCCCTCCAGCCCAGACGCAGGTGATGACTCGCCCGGAGCGCGGTGGGCCGGACTGTGGCGCCGGCGCCTTCTTCTGCTGCCGTCCGTCACAGTGCTGGTGGCCCTGGTGGCGGTCCTCTTCTTCTGGGGTAAGCTGGACGGACCCCATCGCCACTACTCTCAGGGCCTCGCGGACGCCGATGCCGGCCGCTGGTTGCAGGCCGTCCCTGATTTCCAGCGAGCGGTGGACGGCGACCCTGACCTTGCCGTCTACCAGTTGGAGTTGGGCCTGAGCGAGACCATGGCCTACATGGGCGGAGCGCCGCGACCGCTCCTCGACCAGGGGATCGCTCATCTGGAGCGTGCCGTGGACCTGGAACCGCGCGGCGCCATCGGTCACGCGAATCTGGCGCGGGCCTATCTTCTTGCCGGTCGCCTCCCGGAGGCGCGCGACTCGGCGCTGGAGGCCATCCGCCGGGCGGGCCATGACGGGGTGGTGACGATCGCCGCGGCGAGCGTGGTGGAGCAGGCCGGTACGGCCCAAGAGGCGCGGGAGGCCTATGCCACCGCCATCGGCCTCGACGCGAGCATGGCCTTCTCGCCCTTCTGGTCAGGCACCGACTTCCGGCGCCAGAACTTCGAGGAGATAGTGGGCAGCTCAATCGTGGCGTTGAATCCGTGCCTCGTGGGCCAGCAGCTTCTGGTGCCTGCGGCCTCCAGCCTAGACCTGGGGAAGGCCGCCCAGGACTGCCGGCTGTTCATCCTGGGCCGGCCCGGGGACGTGGCCGGCCGCGTGGACCTGGCGACGATCCTGATGGCGACCGGTCAGTCGCAGGAGGCTCTCGCGATCCTGGAGGATGCCGTAGCCCGGCACCCGGACGACGGCGCCGTGCGCCGCGCTCTCGGCCAGTGGTACCTCCAGGCCGGCGACCTGGAGCGCGCCCGCCACGAGTGGCTCCTGGGCGCCCAGCTCGACGATCCACGCGCCGCCATGATGCTGGGCGACTCCTATGCGCCGGCGCCCGTTCCCGACGAGGTAGTACGCCGGGCGCAGGCGATTCTCTACTCCGGCGACACCAACCTCAATGTAGGCGGAGTCCAGCTCTACCTTCTCGGCATCCTCTACTACCGGATGAAGTTCCATCGGGAGTCCCCTACCACAATCTTGGTGCCGGGAGACTGGGAACAGGCGCTGGGAGGCCCCTACGCCGCCCTGAGCCAGGCACTGGGGCGCTGGCGGCGCGGCTGAGGCAAATGCCTTATATTAGGGGCCACGTTCTCTCCTGGCATCTAGACCGCTCCATCGTTTTCGTTGTAACATAATATTAACAGTGGCTTAGGTCAGCCTCCGGCGGGGCATCATTCCCGGCGGAGGCCGGTTTTCTGGCTATCTTCCCCTCTGTTGCGGGCGCGCCTCCGCGGGCGGTCGCGACAGAGGGGATGATGCGAGGGAGGGGTCATGAAAGCCGTAGTCTTTGACGAACATGGGGGCATCGAAGTCCTCCACTACCGGGAGATACCCGAACCCGAAGTCGCGCCCAACGATGTGCTGGTTCGGCTGAAGGCTACGGCCTGCAACTACAACGATATCTGGGCCCGGCGCGGCATGCCCGGCCTGGCTGTCGCCTTTCCCCACATCTCGGGAAGCGATGCCGCGGGCGAGGTCGTTCAGGTGGGCAGCGAGGTCCACAACGTGCGGACCGGCGATGAGGTCGTCGTGCACTGCGGCCTCTCCTGCCGTCAGTGCGAAGCCTGCGCCGCGGGGCAGGACGTGTTCTGCCGGGAGTTCCGCATCTGGGGCTTCCAGACGGGGCCTCTCGACGGCGCGCACTCTGAGTTGATCCGCGTCCCGGCCTACAACGTCATCCCCAAGCCCAAGAACCTCAGTTGGGAGGAGGCGTCCTCGCTGCCGCTGGTGCTGGTCACCGCCTGGCGCAAGCTGGTGACGCGCGCCCAGGTGAAGCCGGGCGACTTCGTGCTCATCTGGGGCGCGGCCGGCGGCCTGGGCATCATGGCTATTCAGATCGCGCGGCTCTTCAAGGCCCGGCCGATCGCCGTCGCCTCCAGTGACGACAAGCTGGAGGCCTGCCGGAAGCTGGGCGCGGAGTTCCTCATCAACCGCAAGAAACAGGATGTCCTCGAAGAGGTGAAGAGCATCACGGCGCGCAAAGGCGCAGACATCGTCTTCGAGCACCCCGGCGAAGCCACCTGGCCCGTCAGCGTCCAAGCGGCGCGTCGGGGCGGTATTATCGTTACCAGCGGCGCCACCTCCGGCTTCGAGGGGCTCACCGACCTGCGACACATCTTCTTCCGCCAGCTCACGATCATGGGTTCGACCTTGGGCAGCAAGGCGGAGCTCATCCAGGCCATGCGATTCGTGGAGACGGGTGACATCAAGCCCGTGGTGTCGGAGGTGTTCCCCCTCCGTGAGACCGGCCAGGCTCAGCTCATCATGGAGAACAGCGAGATCCTGGGCAAGGTAGTGCTGGTCCCCGATAGCAACGGGTCGCACTAGGGCGGTCCCAGGGCTGAAGGCCCGGGCGGCCGCGCCCGCGCCGAACCTGCGAATGACGGAGGGGTGGGACCGTCGTAGCGGCGACCTTCAGGTCGCCACGAACGGAGGAAAGACTCACAGCGGATGGGGAACGGATAAACGGATGGGCAATCGGGACGTATCCGCTAATCCGTTCGGCATCCGTTGACATGCTAACAGACCGTGCCGACTCAGCCTTCGACGAGACTGAAGTTCCCCTCAAGTGAGGAGCCGAGATGCACATCCTACGGATCGAACACCCGGTTCCCGACTTCGACGCCTGGAAGCGGGCCTTCGACAGCGATCCTGCCGGCCGGGAGCGGTCGGGCGTGCGCCGTTACCGGGTCATGCGAGCAGCCGACAACCCGAACTACGTCATGATCGACCTTGAGTTCGATAATCTGAGCGAGGCGGAGGCCCTTAGCGCAGCGCTGCGCGAGCTGTGGGGTCGCGTCGCAGGGCAGATCATTGAGAGCCCGCGAGCCCGGATCGTCGAGGCGGTGGAGACCAAGGAGTACTGACGCCAGAGGTGATCCTTCTCTGAGGGCTCACCCTGTGGGGCTCGGTGGGCGTTGAGACAGGCCTGGGGGCGAAGCCATGAGGCAGGCGCTCGAAGGAATACGGGTGCTCGAGCTGGGGCGGGTGCTGGCCGCTCCCTTCTGTGCCCAGATGCTCGGCGACCTGGGCGCCGAGGTCATCAAGGTGGAGACGCCCGGCACCGGCGACGACTCCCGCGCCTACGGCCCTCCGTTCGTGGATGGCCAAAGCTCCTACTTCCTCAGCCTGAACCGCAACAAAGAGAGCATCACCCTCAACCTCAAAGACGAGAGGGCGCGGGACGTCCTGCGACGCCTCATCGAGCGGTCGGACGTGTTCCTGCACAACTCGCTGCCCGCACGCATGGAAGGCCTGGGCCTCTCCTACGAAGAGGTGCGGAAGGTTAACCCCCGCGTCATCTACTGCGCCATCTCCGGCTTCGGCCAGTCGGGACCGGACCGCGACAAGCCGTCGCTCGACCTGATGGCCCAGGCTCATTCCGGCATCATGTTCCTCACCGGCGAGCCGGACGGCGCCCCCATGCGCTCCGGCGCTGCCGTGTCGGACATCTCGGCCGGCATGTTCGCCGCCTACCTCATCGTGGTTGCCCTCCTCCATCGCGAGCGGACGGGGGAAGGGCAGATGGTGGATACCTCTCTCATCGAGAGTTCGGTGGCCCTCCTCACCTACCAGGCCGGTCGCTTCTTTGTCACCGGCCAGAACCCGGCCCGTCTGGGCAACGCCCATCCGTCCGTCGTTCCCTACGGCTCCTATCGTACCGCCGACGGCTGGGTTACGGTCTCCATCATGAATCAGCCTCAGTGGGAGCGTTTCTGCCTGGCCATGGACCTGGGCGGTCTGCTGGAGGATCCGCGCTTCGTCGACAACGCCTCTCGCGTGGCCCACCGCGAGGAGCTTCAGGAGCTGGCCGACAAGCGCTTTGCTCTGCTCACAACCGTGGAGGCGGTGTGCCGCCTCGATGAGAAGAGCGTGCCGTGCGCCGAGGTGCGCGACCTAGCCGCCGTCTTCGCCGACCGGCAGGTCCAGCACCTGGGGCTGCGACGTCGCATGCATCACCCAGTCACCGGGGATATCGACGTGGTGGCGCCGCCGTTCCACCTATCGGCGACGCCGCCAACCCTCGAGAAGCCGCCGCCTCGCTTGGGGGAGCACACCGACAAGTGGCTCCGCGAGGTTGGTCTCAGCGAAGAGGAGATTGGGCGGCTGAAGAAGCGAAAGCGTGGTCTAGTCTGGTGGAGCGGACGCGTGCGTAGAAACGGAAAGCCGAAAGACGTCGCCCGCGAGCTGCGGCGATGGGAGGACGAGACGCTGGCGAAGACGCTGGACGCCGGCGGCGAGCGCGACGCCGACTTCTCGACCAGCGTCGGGCCCACCGGCCGCCTCTACACGCCGCTCGACATCGCCGACCTGGACTACGAGCGCGACCTGGGCTATCCCGGGGAGTACCCCTTCACACGCGGCGTCCAGCCTACGATGTACCGCGGCCGGCTCTGGACCATGCGCCAGTACGCCGGCTACGGCGCCGCCGAAGAGACTAACGAGCGCTTTCGCTTCCTGCTCAGCCAGGGCCAGACGGGCCTTTCGGTGGCCTTCGACCTGCCCACCCAGTGCGGCTACGACTCCGACCACCCGTGGGCGGAGGCCGAGGTGGGCCAGGTGGGGGTGGCCATCGACTCGCTACGGGACATGGAGCTTCTCTTCGACGGCATCCCCCTGGACCAGGTGAGCACGTCCATGACCATCAACGCCCCGGCTGCGGTGCTGGTCGCGATGTACGTGGCCGTCGGCGAGAAGCAGGGCGTGGCGCCGGAGCAGCTCATGGGCACCGCCCAGAACGACGTGCTCAAGGAGTACGTGGCCCGTGGCACCTACATCTACCCGCCGCGGCCCTCCCTGCGACTGGCCGCCGACCTCATCGCCTACTGCGCTCGCCGGCTGCCCAGGTTCAACAGCATCAGCGTCAGCGGCTACCACATCCGGGACGCCGGCGCCACCGCCGTCCAGGAGATGGCTTTCGCCTTCGCGAACGCCGATCGCCTACATCGAGGCGGTGACGAAGGCAGGCGTGGACATCGACGAGTTCGCGCCTCGCATCTCCTGGATCTTCAACACCCACAGCAACTTCTTCGAGGAGATCGCGAAGTACCGGGCTCTGCGCCGCTGGTGGGCCCGCCTGATGAAGGAGCGCTTTGGGGCCCGCGACCCGCGTTCCTGGATGCTCCGCACCCACGTGCAGACCGGCGGCGCCACCCTCACGGCCCAGCAGCCGGAGAACAACATCGTGCGGGCCGCCCTCCAGGCCCTGGCCTCCGTCCTGGGCGGCGTCCAGTCCCTTGCCCTCTCCTGCTACGATGAGGCCCTGGCCATCCCCACCGAGGAGGCGCAGCGGATCGCCCTTCGCACCCAGCAGATCATCGCCCACGAGACGGGCGTCGCCGACACCGTCGATCCCCTGGCCGGCTCCTACTACGTGGAGCACCTGACCAACGAGATGGAGCGAGCGGCGCAGCGGTATCTGGACCGCATCGATGACATGGGGGGCGCCGTGGCCGCCATCGAGTCCGGCTATATGCAGCGCGAGATCCAGGAGGCGGCGATGGCCCAGCAGCGGGAGCTGGAGGAGGGACGGCGGGTGCTGGTGGGCGTCAACCGCTTCGTCGAGGCGGGCGAGCGGCCGCAGACCATCTTCCGAGTCAACAGCCAGGTGGCGCGGTCCCAGCAGGAGCGCCTGCGGGCCCTCAAGGCAGAGCGCGACGACCAGGCGGTGGCGGCCTCGCTGGCCCGCCTGGAGGAGGCGGCGCGCGGCGAAGACAACCTCATGCCGGCAATCCTGGAGGCGGTGAAGGCCTACGCCACCCTGGGCGAGATGTCGGACGCCATGCGCAAGGTCTTCGGTGAGTACCGGGCCCTGGCCGTCGTGTAGCAGTCATGAGCCACAGATGGGCACAGACAAACACAGATTGCCCGCAACAGGTTCCGGCGGTCTGGGAATCTGTGTCTCATCTGTGTGAATCTGTGGCAACCCAAAACGGTCCCAGACCATCAGCCTAGACGGAGAGACAGCTAGTGCGGTTCTATGAGTTCGAAGCCAAGGCCTTCCTGGCCCGCCAGGGGATAGCTATCCCCGCCGGCCGCCTCGCCCACACGGCCGATGAGGCGGCGGGCGCGGCGCCTTCGGTCGGATTCCCGGCCGTCCTGAAGTCGCAGGTCCTCTCGGGCGGCCGCATGAAGGCGGGCGGCATTCGCTTCGCCGAGAGCGCGGCCGAGGCTCGCCAGGCGGCAGAGGCCATCCTTGGGCTGGAGATCAGGGGCCGGCAGCCCGTGGGCGTCCTCATCGAGCCGAGGGCCGCCGTCGCCCAGGAGTACTACCTGGGCGTCACCTACGACACGCTGGCCAAGCTGCCCGTGGCCATCGTCTCCGACCGCGGCGGCATCGACATCGAGGAGGTGGCCGAGAAGGAGCCGGAGCACATCTCGCGCCGCACCTTCTCCTCGCTCCTGCCTCTCACCGAGTTCCCGTTCAAGGACTGCGTGGCAGCCCTGGGCATCTCCGGCGGCGAGCTCACCGCCCTCACGGGCGTGCTCTTCCGCCTGGCCCGCGCCTTCCTGGAGCACGACCTGACCCTGGCCGAGATCAACCCGCTGGCCCGTCTGGCGGACGGCTCCTACGCGGCGCTCGACTGCCATATCGAGGTGGAGGACGAGGCGGTAGGACGGCAGAAGGCGCTGCTCGAGGCGCTGGGCGTCGACGCCGGCGGCCGCACTGCCCGCCAGCCGACGCCGCTGGAGCTGCAGGCCGTCGAGGTGGACGCCAGCGACCACCGGGGTGTCGCCGGCCGCCTGGTGGAGTTCGATGGCCCGCTGGGCCTGATCATCGGCGGCGGCGGCGCCAGCCTCACCGCCTTCGACGCCGTCCGTCGTCACGGCGGCCAGCCCGCCAACTACTGCGAGATCGGCGGCAACCCAAGCGTGCGCAAGGTGGCTGGTTTCACCAAGCTCATCCTCTCCAAGCCTGGGGTGGAGAAGATCGCGGTGATCATGAACGTGGTGAACAACACGCGCGTCGACATGGTGGCGCGGGGCGTCATCAAGGGCTGCGTCGAGTCGGGGCGGGACCCGGCGAAGACCATCGCCGCCTTCCGCATCCCCGGCGCCTGGGAGGAGGAGGGCTTCCGCCTCCTCCGCCACTACGGCGTCGAGTACTTCGACCGCACCGTCTCCATCGACGAGGCGGCGCGGAGGGCCTGTCTGCCGGCTGGCACAGCGGAGATGTCGAAAGAGAGGTAGGTCGCGTTGTCGATCCTCGTCGACAAGGATACCAGCGTCATCATCCAGGGTATCACCGGCCGCGAAGCCGTCTCCTTCACCCGCGACATGCTGGACTATGGAGCGAAGGTGGTAGGCGGCGTGACCCCCGGCCGCGGCGGCCGCGACGTCCTGGGCGTCCCCGTCTACGACAGCGTTCGCCAGATCACGGAGAAGGAGCGCGTGGACGCCTCGGTGCTGGCGGTGCCGCCCCCCTTCGTGCGCGATGCCGCCTTCGAGGCCATCGAGGCCGGCGTGCCCCTGCTGGTCATCGTCACCGAGAGGGTACCCCGGCGCGACGTGGTGCAGGTGCTGGAGCTGGCCCGGCTGCGGGGCAGCCGCGTCATCGGGCCCAACACGATGGGGCTCATCTCGCCGGGCAAGACCAAGGTGGGCTCCATCGGCGGTCCCGCCGAGGACGCGCGCAAGTCTTTCGTGCCCGGCCCCGTGGGCATCATGTCGCGCTCCGGCGGTATGACCACGGAGCTTTCGAACCTGCTCACGCAGAACGGGCTCGGTCAGAGCACCGCCATGAGCATGGGCGGCGACCCCATCATCGGCGGCACCTTCGCCGAGCTGCTGCCCGTGTGGGAGAAGGACCCCGATACGAAAGCCCTGGTCGTATTCTGCGAACCGGGCGGGCCTCTGGAGGCCGCCCTGGCCGAGCGGGTGCAGCGGGAGGGCAACTCGCTGCCCATCGTCGCCTTCATCGCCGGCCACTTCACGGCCGATATGCCGGGCGTGCGCTTCGGCCACGCCGGCTCGATCGTGGAGGGGAAGGCGGACACGGCCGCCGAGAAGGCACGCATCATGCGCGAGGCCGGCATCGTCGTGGCCGATGACTTCTCGCAGATACCGGCCCTGGTGAAGGGGGCGTTAGGAGGTTAGCTGACGTGCCCATGTTCGTACGGCTCGAGGTAGACGCCGACCTCTGCGCCCGCGAGCCCACATGTCGCGAGTGCGTCCAGTCCTGCCCCGTCGACATCTTCTTCCGCAACGACGGCGACACCGCCCACTCCATCCCCGACAACGAGGACGAGTGCATCCTCTGCGACCAGTGCGTCGTGCGCTGCCCCGTGAAGGCCGTGACGCTGGTGAAGCTGTACTAGGGCGAGGCGCGCAACGGCCTCGTGCCTCTCGGCGTGGCGGCCGACCCCAGCGCCTACAGCTACCAGGTCAGTCGCGCGCAAGGCAAGCGCGACAATCCTTGGACTGCCCCCCTCAAGCGACCATTTGGGCCTGTCGATACTTGACATGCGAGCGGACTTGTGGTATTAAATACGATACCATGAATCCGCAAAGGATTCGAAGGCTCCGCCTCCGGATCGGGCGAGTCCGCTTGCGCAAGGCTAATGTTGAGAGCAAGGAACTCAGGAGCATCGCTCGCTCCGTGGGACGGTGGCCTCACAAGCGGGGAAAGGAGCCGACATTCGTGAAAGAGGGGCGACCGCCGCTCACCATCCCAAACCATCCGGGCGCGATGAGCCCCATTACTGTCGACAACATCCTCGACGTGCTTGAAGAAGACTTGGACTACGAGGAAGGAGTCGCAGATGCCTAGCCAACTTGCCGTGCAGTACCTGCGAAAGCCCTACGCGCGGGTTATCATGCCGGATGACTCAGGGCGCTATGCAGCCCAAGTTCTGGAGTTTGCGGGTTGCTTCGCTGAGGGTGATACACCCGAGGAAGCGTACGAGAACTTAGAGGAAGCGGCCGAGAACTGGGTGGATAGCGCTGACTCTCAGGGTATGGCGATTCCGGAGCCCTTTGCTAGCCAGGGCTACAGCGGGACCGTCTCTCTGCGATTGCCCAGGAGCATGCACAGGCGCGCTGCCGAATTTGCCCATCGCGACGGAGTGAGTCTGAACCAGTTCCTCGTGTCAGCGATCGCGGCCCGAGTGGGTGCCGAGGATCTGCTGGCGGTTTTGGCGGACCGGCTGGATGATCGCCTCGCTCGCGTCTATACCCGCCGCAGGTCTTACCTGCAAATGGAGGTAATCCAGGAGGCCGTCACAGAGGGGGCACCTTTAACGGGGCGGTTAGGTGCTGGCGTGGTTGTGCCCGCCACGGAGTATACAACAGCTCGTCAAGCGCGAAGCGTACTGGCTCGAGGGGAGGTCGAGCATGGCTGAGACCAAGCAAATCATGTTTACGTACAAAGAGCTTGCCGAAATGATGGTTCGGAAGGCGGGCCTGGAGGAGGGGCTCTGGGGGATCGTGGTGAAATTCGGGATAAGCGCCGTCAATATCGGCCAAAGTCCCGAGGACGTTCTTCCCGCGGCGATCGTACCTGTGCTTGAAATCGGTCTTCAGCGTGCCGATGAGGCCTCGAGACTGACCGTGGATGCGGCGCAGGTCGCGAGGTCTCGTGGGACTGAACGGCGGAGGGCCAGGGCGGCGCGGGCAAGCTAACGGTCGGGCACACACACGACGGCCCCGGACCTCAGGTCCGGGGCCTGTTCATGTCGACAGGGTGAGCGGCGCTAGTCTAGTCCGGAGACGGAGGACTCTTCGTCCAGGGCGCGGAGGGCGCGCGCCGGCTCCAGGAAGTGGTCCCGGCAGCATTCGCAGGCGTTGAGGTGGGCGACGCCGTCGGGGTCCAGGGTCCTCCCCTGGTCGAAGAAGCGGAAGAGGGCGTTGCGGGCCTGCCAGCAGGTGATCGGCTGCTGGGGAGCGCAGCGGGCGTCAGGCATATCGGCGAGGTCGGCCAGCGTCAGCCCAGCCTTGCGACAGGTGTCGCAGCTCAGGAAGTGGGCCTGCAGACGCAGCTCGTGGTGTTCCATGCCCGCCAGCACGCCGACGCGGAGCTCATCCGGAATGTGGACTTGAGCCGTGGGCTGGTCTTTGAGCGCGATGGACTCGCTGGGATCGCTGCTGGAGGTAGGGGCGGTAGACATAATAACACCTCACCGTTACGCGGGCGGGGATTGCGAGAAGGATTCCGTCGCCCCTATTGTACAGCGTATCGACCGATTTGTGCAGCCCTTCACGCATTAATATCAGGTTTGCCGGCTTCATTAGGCCCGTTAGCAGGGTGATTAAGGGCCGGATGGCCCTGTGTCGATTAGCATCTACTAACGAAGATAGAAAGTGAGAGCTGAGGAGTTTCTGCTGCAGACTATGAGACTATGAACTGCCACGGTAGTAAAGACACGTTGGAGGCAGCCACCGAATCCGGCCCCATCGTCCTGGTGGGAAACCCCAACGTCGGCAAGTCCGTGCTCTTCGGCCTTCTAACTCGTCGTTACGTCACGGTCTCCAACTATCCCGGCACCACGGTTGAGGTTACCCGCGGCATGGCCAGCATCGACGGGCGGCGTGAAGTCGTCGTCGACACGCCCGGCGTGAACAGCCTGCTGGCCCCCGGCGAGTGCGAGCGCGTCACTCGCGACATCCTCATGAGCGAGCGCCCCAGCGCCGTGGTCCTGGTGGCGGACGCCAAGAACCTCTCGCGGGCCCTGGTCCTGGCTGCGCAGCTCGCCGAGATGGAGGTGCCGTTCGTCCTCACTCTCAACATGGACGACGAGGCGCGCGCCCGCGGTATCGATATCGACGCTGAGCTTCTCTCCGACATCCTGGGCGTCGAGGTGGTGCGCACGGTGGCCACCCGTGGCCAGGGCGTCGACGAACTGGCCGGCACACTGGTGGATCCGCCGCGCCTCTCGCGGTTCGCCGTTACTTACGACGACGCAATCGAGGAGGCGATCCAGCGGGTGATGGCTCTCCTTCCGCCGGGCCTGCGCGCGCCGCGCTCGACGGCGGTGATGCTCCTCACCGGCCATGACGGCGCCGGTCTGGAGGGCATCCCGGAAGAGGCGGCGGGCCGTGCAGCCGTCATCGGGCACGAATTGCAGGCCCGCTACCGGCAGCCCCTGGCCTACGTCATCAACCATCAGCGGCTGGCGGCGGTACGCCGGGTCGTGGCCGGCGTCCACTCGCGGCGGGCGGTCGTCCGCGATCCCCTGGCTGCCAGGCTGGGGCGTCTCACCACCCATCCGATCTTCGGACTGCCCATCGTTCTCGCCGTGCTCTTTCTCCTCTACGAGTTCGTGGGGCAGCTCGGGGCGGGCACGCTGGTGGGCCTCATGGAAGGGACGGTCTTTGGGCGCTTCATCAACCCCTGGGCCGCCGACGCGGCTGCCTGGATCCCCGTGGGCATCGTCAGGGACTTCCTCGTCGGCAAGTATGGACTCGTCACCGTCGCTCTCACCTACGGGTTCGCCATCATCCTGCCCATCGTCAGCACTTTCTTCCTGGCCTTCAGCCTCTTGGAGGACTCCGGCTACCTGCCGCGATTGGCGGTGATGGTGAACCGCCCCTTCAAAGCCATGGGCCTCAACGGCAAGGCTGTCCTGCCGATGGTGCTGGGCCTGGGCTGCGACACTATGGCCACCATGACGACCCGCATCCTGGACACGCGCAAGGAGCGGCTCCAGGTGACGCTGCTGCTGGCGCTGGCAGTGCCGTGCTCGGCGCAACTGGGCGTGGTGCTGGGCATCATCGGCGGGCTGGGGCCCACGGCGGTGCTCATCTGGGTGGGAGTGCTGACGACGACGCTGTTCTCCGTGGGCTACCTGGCGTCTCGTGTGCTGCCGGGGCGGGGCTCCGACTTCATCCAGGAGCTGCCGCCCCTTCGATTGCCCCGGCTCTCCAACGTGGTGATGAAGACCGTGGCCCGCCTGGAGTGGTACCTGAAGGAGGTCCTGCCCCTCTTCATCGCCGGCACGGCCTTCCTGTTCGCTCTTGACCGGATAGGCGCCCTGACCCGCATCGAGCAGCTGGCCTCGCCGCTGGTGGAACGCTGGCTGGGCCTGCCAAGCCAGACCACTGCGATGTTCATCATGGGGTTCTTGCGCCGCGACTACGGAGCCGCCGGCCTCTTCAACCTGGTCCGCGACGGCCAGCTTGACACTCTGCAGGCCCTGGTGAGCCTGGTTGTCATCACTCTGTTCGTGCCCTGCATCGCCAACTTCTTCATGATTGTGAAGGAGTTCAGCCTGCGCACGGCGCTGGCGGTGGCTGCTTTCATCTTCCCCTTCGCGTTCCTGGTGGGCGGCCTCCTGAACCTTACGGTGCGGGGCCTGGGCGTGGGGTTATGACATGAAGTGCGCGCTCTGCGGCCACGAATTCACACCAGACGACGTGCGTTGCAGCCCCGCTTGCCCGCTCTCGGGCGGCTGCCCGGTCGTCTGCTGCCCGCGCTGCGGCTACCAGACCGTGGACGAATCTCGAAGCGCCCTCGTGCGGCTGGCCAGGAAGGCGGGAGCCGTGCTGAAGACGGGCGCCAAAGCTAGGAAGGAAGCCTCTTGATGTGGGGAATGCACGGACACAGACGGGCCCGCGTGCGCCGCCGTCGTGGCCCGAGGGCCTGGCTGGGGGATGGACAGGCGACATCGCTCGCCGATTTGCGGCCGGGCGATGAGGGGCGTGTGGCCTACATCGGGACGGACGACGGCCGCCGCCTGGAGCATCTCAGCAGCCTTGGCATCGTTCCCGATGCGGTGCTGCGGCTCCTCCAGAAGCGGCCCGCCGCCGTAGTGCAGGTGGGCGAGACAGAGGTGGCCATCGACTTCTCCATCGCCCGGCAGATCTACCTGAGGCGCCCAGCCTGACGCCTGACGCGGACGGGCTATCAGCCTTCGCCTTGCCATGGGGCGGCCCTTCCGCTATCATCGCCGCGTTCCGTGAGTCTCGAATGGTGCCGGGAGGTTTGCGATGATCTCTGCTTACGTCTTGGTGAAGCTTGCTCCTACCGCTGACGTCGCCAAGGTGTCCCACGCCCTCAAGGAGCCGGGTATCAAGGGACTTGACATGGTCCTGGGGCCTTGGGACGCCTTCGTCCGCTGCGAGGCGCAGGATGTCGCGGCCCTGGGCCGCCTGGCGCAGCAAGTGCGGGGCTGCCCGGGCGTTGCCGATACGCTAACCTGCCCGATCATCTGACGCCGGTTGCCCGGCACAAGACAGGCGAACTAGAAGAGCCACCAGCGGCGGCGCCGGAGCGCCAGATCTCGATACTTGGTGAAGGGGCTGTCCTCCGGCGTGTAGCGGCTTCCGGCCCGCGCCCGAGCCAGGGCCTGGGACAGATTCTCAATCTGCTCTTCCTGGCGGTGGATATCGTACTTCAGGCGGTTGATCTCTTTCTCTTTCTCGTCCACCTGGTGAGGGAGATGGGCTTCCACGCTGACCACCCGTTCGAGCGCGGCGCATGGGGAGGCGCCGTTGGGGACCAGCACCTCGTAGGCCCAGCGGCGGCCGTGGTTGACGATGCGCCAGGGCAACTGGCCCTTTCGGATTCGCCGGCGCAGGGTGCTGGGGCAGACGTCGAGGCGGCAGGAAGCGTGACGCAGGCTCATCCAGCGAGCCGCTTCCGCATCGGAGGCCGGCCCCTGGTCCGCATGCTGCTCTCTAGACCACTCTTCCCGTAGGGCGACCATGAGCCTCTTGTCAGGAGAGGTGGCAAGCTGCCACCAATAAAGGATCGGACGGAAGGCGCACTTCTGAAGTCGGCGCAGGGGTCAATACGTGGAGGCTGAGCGGGGCCCGACCCCTTCAGCAGGGGTTGCCGCCCGGTCCCTGATCTGGGGGTGTGCCGGCCGGTCTTGAGACCGACGGCGCCTGTCCCCAATCGCTGAACAGCCACTGGAATTGGCTTCCGCCGTTGGGGCCAGGCTCTTTGACCAGTCGAAACGGAAGGTAGGTCGACGTGTCAAGCTGGATGAGCACGTCACCGAGGTCTTCAACGTTCGCCCGGACCGCTATGAAGTCCTTGTAGGCGGTCCCACCGAATCGCACATTCGTAGCTCGGCTCAACGCCCCGCTGGTGCCCAGCAGGAAGGGCGTGACCACGGCCGCTCCGCCACCAGGAACACGGGCCATGTGGTCACAAGTCCCGCGCTGGAAGAACGTCTCGCCGCCAAGTGAGACGAGGGAGTATGGCCCGTCACCGGTGCGTTCGACGTCACCTCGGACCACAGTCCCGTCCGTGCCGACATCAATCGTTCCGCTGTCGATCCCGCCCCACTCGGGCAGGACAAGATTCTGACCGGTGATCGTAATGCGATACCCTCCCGAGCCTGCCACCGCACGCTCTACACACCCCATGATGGCTTCGGGCGTTCCCGCGATGCAGTCTATGCGCTCTGCGATCCCTTTGGGCGTCCCAGTGGTGGTGAGATGTGGCGTTCTTGCAGGCAGTGAGGGTGAGCATGAGGACGACGGTCAGCGCCGCCAGCAGCCTTGCCATAGGACACCTTGCCGTCATAATGGCTTATCGGCTCCGTGCAGCGGCGCCAGTATAGCAGAGTCAGCACCCTCGGCCGGGCGGGGGGCCAGGTCCACGCCGCTGAGCGTTTTGGAACAAGAGCGCAGGGGCTTCCGGGTGGCCGGGCCGCCGTCATCGCTGCACGGTTGCGGCGGCGTCTTGCCCGGCTGGCTGGGCAGCGAGCGGCCTCGCGAGCAGCCAGCGAACCCTCTTGTAGACCGCCAGGAACAGCTCAGCCTCAGGGTACTCGAAGGGCACCGAGGACTCGGTAAGGTGCCTCTCTTGTGGCGAGAAGAATCTCAAGCGGCACCCCACCAGTGAGTTCATGAACTCGACAGTCGAGATGCAGGCAGAGTCAAGGCGCGCCTCGCCGCGCGGGCCGTGAACCACCACATCCTTCCCCTCGACCCGTGCCCAGTTCCCTACCCGGCTGGACGCCTCCACGACCTCCCTGTCTTTCGCCCCGTCTTCCTCGGCGTAGAGGCGTCTGACCGCGCCGCCTTCAGGCGAAGCGAAGGACCGCAGGAGCGACTCGACTTCGGCGAGAGGGTCCTTGCATTCCGGGGGAAAGGGCACAGAGAGGTGCTCTGACCCAGATTGCGCATGCACCCGGACGTGAAGGACAGCGCGGTCGGGTTCCGCGCGCAGCTCTGCGCTCTGGATTCGTTCCACGGCCGTCACACGGGCGATGTACCCCCAGTGAACCATCGTTATGTCTGGGGGCAGAGCGTCCTCCATGAACAAGAGCTGCCGGTCGGTGACGATGAGAAGCCCTTCGCTCAACCGCTGCCGTCGCAGGACGCCCCAGCGCGCCCCAGGCGGCCGGAAGGGAGGCCGCTCCACGAAGAAGAGTATGCGTTCCTCCTCCAGAAGCTCGTCCTGCACATAACGCTGGAATCGGAAGGGCAGGCTGCCCACCATCCTTTCGGCCCAGGTGTGGGGTTCCGTGTAGGGCGAACCCTCTCGGGGGCGTTCACCGGGCTGCGCCTTCCAGGCGGCGCCATGCCGCGCCGGCCGCTGCCGGGCGCGATCGGCAAGCAGTCTCTGGCGTCCCTCCCACAGCAGGGCGAGCGCTGCGTCCTTCTCCAGCCACCGCACCTCGGTGGACGGCCTCCAACCTAGGAGGGCGACAGCCGTTGGTAGGACCTGCCCAGCCAGCGTTTTCTGAGACAGAGCATCGCCCTGACCGGCTGTGCTCAGCACGAGCGCATGCCTGGCGCCCTCCGCAGTTCGACCCTCCAGCGCGCCCTCGACGTGGCCGCGGACTATACAGCCGGGCAATGTGGGCAAAGCGGTGAATACCAGAGCCTGGAAGGGCTCGCCGTCGGAGTCCCATGCCCCGCGCACCTCTCCCACCTCGGCCACCGAGCCGGCCCGGCGGACCACCCCCTTCAGGCGTACCATACGGTATCGCTCATCAAACACGAAGTCGTTGTACGTGCCCCTCGGTCGCAGCACGACCGCTTCGGCGGTGTCTTTGGGGGCCTCACTCTTGGGGACCTGGTTCAATGCTTGCATCCCCTCGTCATTTCTCATCGCTGCCCGCTGAGGAGACCCACCGAATCGAGCACCTGAAGGGCGTAGTAGGTGTGCTCCAGCGTGGGAATGCCGATGACGGGAGCGCGGGCAAAGCCACCCCGCGGCCGCTGGCAGGCCAGCACGTGGGTGGCAGCATTGGCGGCAGATGCCGCCGCGCTGCCGGTCAAGCTGAGTCCTTGGATCAGGTAGAAGACATCGTCTAGGAAATAAGCCGCCCACCGCTGCGCCTCTCGTTGGAGGTAGAGCCGCGCGCCGTCCACGAGGGGCCCTGACTCCGGCAGTTGGGCAAGCGCGGCGCACGCGTGGTAGGTTGAGGGCAGCGTCGAGCGGTAGAGGCCGAATCCGCCGTCTGGCTGACGGAACCGACGCAAGAAACTCTCAACACGCTCATGGTTGGGCGGGCATCCCAATCTTGTCAGCACCGACACGACCTCGCAGGTCACCTGAAGCTCTGATGCCGATTCCACGTACACGTTCTCGTAGGTACCGAAGCCCCCCAGGCTATTCTCGCTGTCGGCGATCAGCCTGGCGTAGGGACGCGCCGGATCGAGGCCTTCGCCTAGCTCTTCAAGCAGGCCGCAGAGAAGGTACGCGCCGTGGACGCTGGCCACGTTACTGGGTGTCCGGCGCCATTCCTCTACCCATCGTTTCACACCCGTCACGTCTTGGGGCTCTTGCCCAAGGAGTCGCAGAGAGGCAAGGGCGAAGTAGGTGTCTTGGGCGCTGGCAGGCGAGATCTGGGCGAAG
This sequence comes from uncultured Chloroflexia bacterium, assembly GCA_963726245.1. Lineage (GTDB taxonomy): Bacteria > Chloroflexota > Dehalococcoidia > DSTF01 > JALHUB01 > CAVSBT01. The sequence goes on along the minus strand of CAVSBT010000044.1, from coordinate 31,853 downwards.
AAGTACCCTCCATCGGGTACGCGGCACGATGCCACGTAGCCCGCGACCCGAGAAAGGTCCAGCGCGAGCGGCGCCACCTCTGTGCTGACCACAGCGCGTTCCCCAAACCCCATGAAAAAAGCTCCTACGGCTGTGAATCCGTAGAAGCTATCAGCCCTGTTTGGGCGGTACCCCAGATGGTCCGGGCGGGCGAGCTTCATCGCCCCGTTTTCCGTGTCTATATGCTAGCACCTCCGACACCCGGCCTCAAGCGCTCGCCTCTTCGACTGTGGGGTGGCACTGGCTTTCACCAGCTCTTTGAGAGCGGCGTCTCGTCGGAGGAGTCCGTGGAGCAGCTCCTCGAGTACTTCTCCATGAATCGCCTCCATCGTTCGTCAAAGGCCTTGGCGTGGGGCGTGGAGGAGTCAGGGGCTTCATTGTTCTGGACTCTGACGGAAGAGTCGGTCTTCGCGTCGGCGGGCTGCTGGACGCCAGCCCGTGTTCGCCAGCCGGCAAGATCGCGTTGCAGCTCCTCCATTGCCCAGTTGAGCTCGACCATGAGCTTGTGCGATCTGTCACTGGGGATGCGACCGGTGTCTGGGTGGTATTTCCGAGCGAGGGCGCGGTATGCAGCACGGATGACGGCAAGCTTAGCATGAGGAGGGACTCCAAGGACGTCGAAGGGTGTTCGTGTAGGCATTGGAGCAAGCGATACTAGAGCTATGGATTGGTCGGCTCTAAGGGAAAGGTTGCAGAACGCTTGAGCCTGGCATAACCCGTCATCAAGAAAGCTCCTACGGCTGTGAGTCCGTAGAAGCTATCAGCCCTGTTTGGGCGGTACCCCGGATGATCCGGGCGGGCGAGCTTCATCGCCCGTTTCCTGCGCCATGTATCATATCACCGTCGCAGCGTGCTCTCAAGCGTGCCGGCCATCGCTTGGCCCGCCGGCTTGTAGCGGCGCTTCGTCCGTCCGCCGGGCCCTTGCGCTACTGTCTCACAGAGGCGATCATTGGCTGCGGACTTCATCTGGTCGCGCGGGCCTGCCCGTCAGCGGCGCCGAGAGGTGGCTGCGCACGGGGGAGGGCCTTCGCGACCCATCGTATGCGGGCCGTTGGGCTGGAGTAGCGCCGGCTGCCAATCAGAGGAGAGCAAGACATGAAAGCGGTTGTGTTCCACGAGCACGGCGGACCAGAGGTCTTGAAGTACGAGGACGTGCCGGACCCCAAGCCGGGCCCGACAGACGTCATCATCAAGATCCACGCCATCGGCTGCAACTTCAACGACGTGTGGGCCCGGCGGGGGCTGCCTGGCATGAAGTTCGACCTGCCGCATATCTCGGGCAGCGACATCGCCGGCGAGGTTGCGGAAGTGGGCGGCGCCGTCACCACTGTCAAGGTAGGCGACAAGGTCATGATCCACCCCGGCGTGAGCTGCCGGATTTGCGCCGCCTGTACCTCGGGCAACGAGTACTTCTGCCGCCATTTCAAGATATACGGCTTCCAGACGGGGCCCCTGGACGGCGCCTACGGCGAGTACGCCCGCATACCCGAGGCCAACGTGGTACCCATGCCCGCCAACCTGAGTTGGGAGGAAGGGGCGGGCATCGGCCTGGTGCTGCTGACGGTCTGGCACATGCTGATCGGGAGGGCGCAGCTCAAGCCGGGCGAGGACGTGCTCGTCTGGGGCGCCAGCAGCGGCATCGGCCACGTGGCCATTCAGGTGGCGAAGTTGACGGGCGCCCGCGTCATCGCCGTCGGCGGGACGGACGAGAAGTGCGCCAAGGCGAAGGCCCTCGGTGCCGATGCGGCTGTCAACTATAACACGCAGGACGTGGTGGCCGAGGTCAAACGCATCGCCGGCCGGAAAGGGGTGGAGGTGGTCTTCGAGCACACCGGCGAGGCCACCTGGGAGCGCAGCATCCAGGCCATGTCCTGGGGCGGGCGGCTTGTGATCTGCGGCGTCACCACCGGCTTCGAGGGCCGGACCGACCTCCGCTTCCTCTTCCAGAAGCAGCTCTCGTTGCTGGGCTCTCACCAGGGGAACAAGGGCGAGCTGCTGGAGGGGCTAAAGGCCGTCGAGGCGGGCAAGATCAAGTGCGTGGTGGACACCGTGCTGCCGCTGCGCGACGCGGCGAAGGCGCAGCAGATGCTCGAGACGGGGAGCCACTTCGGGAAGATAGTGCTCAAGCCGTAGAGGGGCTTCTCCCTGCCCCGGCAGCCCGATTGGAACCGGCGTATAATTAGGGCGGCATGACCACCCGCACCGTCCTTCACCCCACTTTCGCGCGCTTCCGCCGCCTACGGCGCAGCGAGGGGCTGCGCGGCCTCGTGCGGGAGACCCGCCTCTCGCCCGCCGACTTCGTCTACCCCCTCTTCGTCGCCCACGGCCACGGCCTGCGACGGGAGATCGAGTCCATGCCCGGCCAGTACCACCTCTCGCCCGACGGGCTGGCCCGCGAGGCCGAGGAGCTGCGCGCCCTCGGCATCCCCGCCGTCCTCCTCTTCGGCCTGCCCGCCGCCAAGGACGACGAGGGCAGCGAGGCCTACGCCGACGACGGCATCGTCCAGGAGGCGGTGCGCATCCTCAAGCGGACCGCGCCGGAGCTGGTCGTCATCACCGATGTCTGCCTCTGCGAGTACACCAGCCACGGCCACTGCGGGGTTGTGGAGGATGGCGAGGTGGACAATGACCGCACGCTGGAGCTGCTGGCCCGCACGGCCCTCTCGCACGCCCGCGCCGGCGCCGACATGGTGGCGCCCTCGGACATGATGGACGGCCGCGTGGCGGCCATCCGCCGCGCCCTGGACGACGGCGGCTTCGCCCACCTGCCGATCATGGCCTACGCCGCCAAGTACGCCTCCGCCTTCTACGGCCCCTTCCGCGTCGCCGCCGACTCGGCGCCGCAGTTCGGCGACCGCCGCGGCTATCAGATGGACCCGCCCAACGTCCGCGAGGCCCTCCGCGAGATCGAGGCCGACATCGCCGAGGGGGCGGACATCGTGATGGTGAAGCCGGCCCTCGCCTATCTGGACGTGATAGCCCGCGCTCGCCGGCGCTTCGACCTGCCCCTGGCGGCCTACAACGTCAGCGGCGAGTACGCTATGGTGAAGGCGGCCGACCGCCTGGGCTGGCTCGACGGCCGGCGCGCGGCGCTGGAGGTGCTCACGGCCATCAAGCGGGCCGGCGCCGACATCATCATCACCTACCACGCCAAGGAGGCCGCCGCCTGGCTGGCGCAGCCGGGATCAGCCACAGATTGACACAGACCAACACGGACAAGTCCTCCTCCGTCACCTGCCCGCGCTGTGGGGCCCAGCATGACCTCTACCGACACCCCGTCGGCAACAGGGTCGTTTGTCCCGACTGCCGCGCCGCCTTCGAGGTGGAGACGCATCGCTTCTGCCCCCGCTGCGGCGCCGGCCTCGAGCGGCGGGCCGTCGGCGGCCGGGAGCGGCCGGCCTGCCCCCGCTGCGACTACGTCCTCCACGCCAACCCTCTGCCCGGCGTGGCCGTGGTCGTCGTGCAGGACGGGCGCCTGCTCCTGGGGCGGCGTCGCACCTCCCCATTCGAGGGGCGGTGGTGCATCCCCTGCGGCTACGTTGAGGCCGACGAGGACGTGCGCGATGCGGCGCGGCGCGAGTTTCGAGAGGAGACCGGCCTGGAGGTGGAACTGGGGCGACTCTACGCCGTCCACTCGAACTTCCAGGTGGCCGGCCGGCCGGTGATAGGCCTCTGGTTCCTGGCGAAGGTCGCCGGCGGCGAGATGCGGGCCGACGACGACCTCGAGGAGCTGCGCTTCTTCCCGATCGATGAGCCGCCGCCCGACCTGGCCTTCGAGGGCGACCGCCTGGTCATCGAGCAATTGCGGCAGGAAGAAGGCAAGTGATGTCTCCAGGAGTCCCTCGCGTGGGTGCTGTCATTCTGAGTCCGCGGCCGCGGACGAAGAATCTCGTTCGGCGAGACCCTTCGTCCGCTCGTGGCGGACTCAGGGTGACACAATTGGAGGGACGCCGGTGAAGCCAGCCCCACGCGCCATCGCCTTCGACTGCTACGGGACGCTGGTCGACTTCGGCGACCACGGCTTCCGGCGCGTCTACGACGAGGTCTGCCGCCTCCAGGGCCTCCCCTGCGACGGCGACGCCCTCTGGGACAAGTGGATGGCCATCTGGGAGCGTTTGTCGCGTCAGCCCGGCGGCGGCGAGAGCCCGCCGAACGGCCCCATGCTGGTGGTGGAGGGCAGGCCCCTCAACGGCCCCGCCACCCGCGTTCCATCCCTATCGAGAGGAGTGGCCGTCGCACTTCGCCCAGGCCTTCAGCGAGCTGGGCCTGAAGGGCGACGCCGAGGCCGCCTACCACCACGTGCGCCTTCGCCTCGCCGAGGCCGAGGCCTTCCCCGACGCCCGCGCCGCCGTCGAAGGGCTGCGCGCCCGCTACCAGGTGGCCCTCCTCTCCAACGCCGACGACGACTTCCTGCTGCCCTGCCTGGAGCGCAACGGCATCGCCTTCGAGACGGTGGTCTCTTCCGAGTCGGCCCGCGTCTACAAGCCCCACGAGGCCATCTTCCACGGCCTGGCCGCCGAGCTAGGACTCAAGACAGTGGACATAATGTACGTGGGCGACAGCCACTTCGCCGACGTGCTGGGGGCGAAGCACGCCGGCCTGCGGGTCGCCTGGCTCAACCGCGAAGGGCGCGCCGCTGCCCGAGGGCGTCCCCCAGCCCGACCTGGAGGTGCGCTCCCTGGCGGAGTTGGTGAGGATTCTGGAAGGGGGGTGAGGGGCGGATGGAAACGCTGCCAGAACGGCAGGATCCTATCAAGTCTTTCCTGTCTCTGGTTCATGAGTGACGAAGATGTAGCGCGCTACTCGGACCTATCCCACGCGATAGAGATCGTGAAGAAGGGCCAGCTATGTTGGCAAGCCGCCGGTTTCCATCGGTGTGCACGCGCTTGTGCTTGGGATCCTGGGCGAGACTGACGAGGAAAAGGTCCTGGCGGAGAACCTAGTTGGGCATGCCCTCGAGCCCTTGGAGGCGTTGCATGAGTCCCTCGACGCAGCGGCCAAGCCAAAAGCCCCTGACAGACAAGCAGGCCCGCATGCTGTTCCACGTCCGCTTTGCTCTGGGATTCCTCTTCCTGGCAAAGGGCGAGCGGCAGCGGGGTATCTGGTTGCTGAACGAAATGGCTGCCACCCCACTTACTTTGTCTGCCGGACACGTTCGCGCGGACCCTGGCCTCGTCACCTGGCGGAGCGATTTGGTTGTAGGCAAGACCCTTGTGGCGATAGTCATGTCATTCGATTGACCTCGAAGGGGATGAGTACGATGACGCGCTCCACATCATCAAGGAGGCAGCGGACTGCGCGGGTGGGGGCGTCGGGCTGATCTCACGTGGTTGCGAGCTGCTGGAGCGCGCAGCGGCCACCTGTGATGCCAGAGAATGGACTGAACAGGAGCGGGGGAGGGGGTGCCGGGCTACTCCTACGATGATGCCGCGTTTAACGCATGGTACAAGCTGCTCTGCCGCGCCGCGGACCTGCTGTCGGTGTGCCACCATGCAGACACTTCGGGCGCCGTCCCCGGCGATTGCGACACCGGTTCGGCCCAGTTCCTCGCCTACAAGTTCGGCCAGTTGGCAGCCGCTTTCGCTATGACCAAGGCCGACGTGTGGGAGCGATTGCTGGTAGATGAGGATTTTGGGCCGGTTTTGGCCCTCGGCTTTTTGCTAGACTCCCTTGTGTGTGACTATGAGCCACAGCGTGATTGGCGGAAGGCGCGAGATCGCTATGTGCAGCGTTGGCAGAGCACCGCCTGCTACGAAGGCGCATCCCCCGACCAAATTGGGCCCCACATGGACTTGTACTGGGCCATGCGCATCGGCTTCGCCGACAAGATGCTGGAGAGCACGCGCGCTTTGGAGGTAGCCGCACCTCCCGCAGCGGTCCCCGACCTCATTGGCCAAATGCAGAGAATTGAGGACATCGCCAGCACGATAGCAGTGCGCCAGCTCAAGCAACAGCGGGAACTCGAGGAGCGACTCCCGCCCGCGAAGCGGCAGATCTACGGTTTCCTGGCGCAGTGCCTCGCTGGCGTGTGGGACCGGCTCCCCGCGAAGGTGATCAACGCCTTGATGAAGGCCGAAAAGTACTACGACAGCAAGGTCGATGACGACGGGGCCAAGGTCTCATTCGTTAAAGCCGTAGAGGCAGCTCTGGACGACTGCCTCATTAGCCCACTCATCGACTTCATGCAGCAACACGGCCGGCAACAAATCGATCTCCCATTGCAGCCTCCGCGTAACCGGATGGGGGCTGCGGGGCTTCGCAAGCTGTCGCTTTTGCGACTGGGCCGACGTGTTTGACAAACTTGTCACGCCTTCCGGGAGGCGCCTATCTGCCCTGGCAGCGCAGGACCTAGGCCGCTTCATGGACCAGCATATTGGCCCGCGCCGGCCTGACTTTGGGCCCCTGGCCCAATGCTTGAGAAGGGTTCAGGAGTTGCGAGGCGGGCAGCGCACATTACCAGGAGGCTGAAACCCGCATCGACAAAGAGGAATGGGAGCTTGAGGAGATACGGAAGCTCGTCCTGGGTCTTGCCGATTCACCCCCGGTCATCGGCCAGATCTACCATCTCCTAGCCCCGAGAAAGGAGTCATGAGGCACCCGCATTCGGGACAGGCTTCTCCCCGCGACCGCTCTCGCGAGCTCTTCGCCCAGGCGCAGCAGCTCATGCCCGGCGGCGTCTACAGCCCCGTGCGCGCCTTCAAGGCCGTCGGCGGCGAGCCGGTGTTCATCGCCCGCGGCCACGGCTCGCACCTGGTGGACGTGGACGGCAACGAGTACATCGACTACGTCTGCTCGTGGGGACCGCTCATCCTGGGGCACGCCCACCCGGAGGTGGTCGAGGCGCTCCAGCGGGCCGCCGAGCGCGGCACCAGCTTCGGCGCCCCCACCGAGCTGGAGACCGAGCTGGCCCGCCTCATCCACGAGGCCATCCCGTCGCTGGAGATGGTGCGCTTCGTCAACTCGGGCACCGAGGCGGCGATGTGCGCCCTCCGCCTGGCCCGCGCCTTCACCGGCCGCGACAAGATCGTCAAGTTCGAGGGCTGCTACCACGGCCACGCCGACGGCCTCCTGGCGCAGGCGGGCTCCGGCGTCGCCACCCTCGGCCTGCCGGACAGCCCCGGCGTGCCCGCCTCCTACGCCAGCACACCCTGCTCGCCCCCTACAACAGCGTCGCGGCCGTCCAGCGGCTCTTCGAGCAGTGGGGGAAGGAGATCGCCGCCGTCATCGTCGAGCCGGTGGCCGGCAACATGGGCGTGGTGCCGCCCGCCTCCGGCTTCCTCGAGCGCCTGCGCGACATAACGCGGCAGGCCGGCAGCCTCCTCATCTTCGACGAGGTGATCACCGGCTTCCGCGTCGGCTTCGGCGGCGCGCAGGCCCTCTTCGGCGTGCAGCCCGACCTGACCTGCCTGGGCAAGATCATCGGCGGCGGCCTGCCGGTGGGCGCCTACGGCGGCCGGCGCGACATCATGGAGATGGTGGCGCCCCTGGGCCCCGTCTACCAGGCGGGCACGCTCTCCGGCAACCCGCTGGGCATGGCCGCCGGCATCGCCACCCTGCGCATCCTGGCCGGCCCCGGCACCTACGACGCCCTGGAGGACCTGGGGGCAACCCTGGCCGGAGGGCTGGAGAGCGCCGCGCGTCGCGCCGGGGTCGACCTGCGCGTCAACCGCGTCGGCTCGATGATGACGCCCTTCTTCGCCGCCGAGCCGGTGACCGACTACGACAGCGCGAAGCGCTCCGATACGGCCCGCTTCGCCCGCTTCCACCAGGAGATGCTGGAGCGCGGCGTCTACCTGCCGCCCTCGCAGTTCGAGGCGCTGTTCGTCTCCCTCGCCCACACCCCGGCCGACCTGGAGGCCACCGTCGCCGCCGCGGAGGAGGCCTTCCGGGCGATCGGGGCGAGTTCGTAGCGGAGGGCTTTAGCCCTCCATAACCTCCCGTGGAAGGCTGAAGCCCTCCGCTACACGGCCCTCCACAACCTCCCGTGGAAGGCTAAAGCCTTCCGCTACTCTGGCAATCCACCATCGTAGCTGCAGGGCTAAAGCCCTGCAGCTACGAGGCGGCGCCCAGGAGAGCCCAAGGACGATTCCTTCGACGCCATAAGGCTGGCCTTCGGAAACCTTAGCCTATTGCCGCCCGCCCAGCCCTGCGCTATACTTCGGCCAAACCGATTAAGTGGGTGATCGCTATGAAGGTTTCTTGCCTCCAGGAGAACCTGACCAAGGGACTCGGCATCGTCGGCAGGGCGGTGGCCGCGCGCACAACCTTACCCATCACGTCCCACATCCTCATGGCCACCGACGAAGGCCGCCTGAAGCTGGCGGCCACCAACCTGGAGATCGCCCTGAGCTGTTGGATCGGGGCCCAGGTGGAAGAGGACGGGGCCATCACCACGCCCGCGCGCCTGCTGGTCGACTTCGTCAGCTCCCTCCCTAGCGAACGCATCGACATGACGCTGCCCGCCCGCTCGCGACAGCTCAAGCTCGTCTGCGCCCGCAACGAGGCCACCATCGGCGGGATGGACGCCGACGACTTCCCGCCCATCCCCAAGGTGGAAGGCGGCCCCAGCGTCAAGCTCGACCCGCAGACGCTGCACCGAGCCATCCGGCAGGTGGTCTTCGCCGCCGCCACCGACGACTCGCGGCCCGTCCTCACGGGCGTCGACGCCGTCTTGGAGGAGAACCTGCTCACCCTGGCCGCCGCCGACGGCTTCCGGCTGGCGGTGCACCACACGGCGGTCAAGGAGAAGGTGGCGGAGCGCACGGAGATCATCATCCCGGCCCGCGCCCTGGGGGAACTCGACCGCCTCCTCGCTGAGGAGGAGGACCCGGTGGAGATGACCCTCAACACCACCAAGACCCAGGTCCTCTTCCGCCTCAAGACCATAGAGCTGGTGGCGCAGCTCATCCAGGGGACCTTCCCCAACTACAGCCAGCTCATACCCCAGAGCTACGCCAGCCGGGCGGTGGTCGACGTGAGCGAGTTCCTGCGCGAGGCGCGCATCGCCTCCATCTTCGCCCGCGACGGCAGCGGCATCATCCGCCTCCAGTTCGCCCCCGGCGAGGGGTCGGCGCCCGGCCGCCTGACCATCACCGCCCGCGCCGAAGAGGTGGGCGACAACCGGGGCGAGCTCGACGCCGCCGTGGAGGGCGAGGCGGCCAAGATCGCCTTCAACGGCAAGTACCTCCAGGAGGTCCTCCAGGTCCTGGACGGCGGCCAGGTGGCGCTCGAGACCACCAGCCCCTCCAGCCCCGGCGTCATCAAGCCCGTGGGCGTCGAGAACTACGTCCACGTGGTGATGCCCATGTTCGTTCAATGGTGATAAACTGAGGCGGCTCGACCGGCAGCACCCCGGTCACCCTCGCAGTATCCTTGGTCGCCCCCACCGATAGCTGCAGCGCTTCCAAGACCAGGGTCCGGTCCTCCTCGCCGGCGCGGTCGAGCCACTCGGCGACGGCGGCGCACACACGTTCCAGTACCTCAGGGTTGAGGCGCTCGCCGTAGTCGACCGGCCGCTGGTCCAGAGACCTTCGTCGTTCCTCTAGCACACCTAGCTGACGCCGGAGGTTTGCACCTTCCTCGCGGATGACCTCTTCGTCGACCTCCCCATAGGTGTAGAGTCGCACCAGGCGCTTCTCGCGGTCCCTAAGGGATTCGATCTCCTGCACAAGACGAGACACCTCTTCAGTGTCCGTGTTGAGCTCTGCGTCTCTCTGCAGCTCGCGAAGCACGACGGCGGGGTCTGCCAGCACCTGCTTCACCTCGCGCCAGACGGCGGCCTCAAGCGCGTCTGCGGGCACGTACCGCGCCGAGCAGTCCCGGCCGGTGTTCCGGTCGTATGCGTGGCGGCAGCGGTAGTAGCGGTACGACTGCCCCTTGACCGTCAGCGTTTGGCCCACCATGGCCGAGCCGCATAGCCCGCATCTGGCCCGTGTGCTCAAGGCATAGAATCGCCCAGCCGGTCGTCGTCTGATGCGCTCGGGGTCGCGAATAATCTCCTGCACACGACCCCACAATGCCTGATCGACAATGCGAGGGGTAGCACCCACAACCTCGATCCACTCCTCCACGGGCCGCTCGACCACCTGGCTACGGCGCCTCCCCGTTGTTCCGTTCCGGGACCTAACCCTCTTCGTCCGGCGAAACACGGTCCGCCCGGTGTACGTCTCGTTGGTCAGTACCGACCGGACCGTGAGCGGGTACCACCGGCCGCCAGAGAAGGAGGGGACGCCAGCGGCGCTCAGTTCGTTGGAGACGGCCGAGAAGCTGCGGGTCTCGGTGTAGCGCTGAAAGATGCGCCTCACGACGGTCGCCTGGAAGGAGTCTATCTCCCGCTTGCCTGTCTCGCGATTGTAGCGGTAGCCGTAATCCCCTTCCCGGTGGCCTGGGGCAGCCGGCCGGACCGCGCCCGCTCGATCTTGCCCCGCGTGGTGCGCTCAGCGATCTTCTCCCGCTCAACCTCGGCAATGAAGGCGCGGGCCGCCAGGATGAACCGCCCGATGGCGGTGTCCTCAAAGCGCTCCGTCACGAAGTCCAGCCGAGCCCCGGCCTGCTCGACCTCGTCGAAGAGGACGCCGATGTGGTTCTGGTTCCGGGAGAGCCGGTCGACCGCGTAGGCGACGACAACGTCCACCGTGCCCTGCCGAAGCAGCTGGCGCACCCGCTCGATGCCCGGCCTGTCGAGGGTGAAGCCGCTGGCCATATCACGGACGCACTCTGCAATCGGCCAGCCGTTGGCCTCGGCGTGCTCGAGGCAGGCTCGCTCCTGGGTATCCAGGGAGGACCCATCGCGCTCCTGGGCATCAGTGGAGACTCGTGAGTAGATGACTGCTTTCATTGCGATCCTCGCTTGCGCCTCCTCGGAGAAGGCTGCTTTCCCAGGCTCTGCAGATATCGGTCCAGATCTTGCCTGCTTATCCGGTACCCGCCTCGCCCCCCGAAATCGTGCCCGACCAACTCCCCCCTGCGGAGAAGGCGCCGGATCGTTTCCGGATGAAGTCGCAGGAGGTCAGCCACCTCCGCGACTGTTACCCATTCGTCGCTCATCTCTAGCGGTAGCGTACGTCAATATGGCACAACTTGTCAATACTTAATGCTATACTAGTGGTCGGTCCAAGCTGTGGGGTGCCAAAACTCCATGCGTATCTGAAAGCGGTTGACTCTGTAGGGCATATGGACCAGCCTTGAGGCACGATGTACTCTTAGTTACTGATGTCGCTTTGCGACACGGCCGCGGATGAAAATGGTGACGGACGCGCCGGCAGAGCGGAGGTCGCGCACACTATGGTGCCAGAAGCCCGCCTCTTAGTTTGGACCTGGGTGCTCGCGGGCATGGCCGTCTGTTGCCCCTAGCGGGAGCACGCGAGGCAGTATCTGAAGACAAGGGCACCCTCCCGGCCGTCACACTACAGAGAGAGGTGAAGGCTATGGATGTCGTGCACGAGCGCTGCTGTGGGCTGGACGTGCACAAGAAGACGGTGGTGGCATGTCTGCTGACACCGGGGCTGCGTGGGGGGGGCCATACGCGAAGTCCGAACGTTCGGGGCCACGACGCGAGAGCTGCTCGCGCTCACGGACTGGTTGAGTGCAGCGGGATGCACCCACGTGGCCATGGAGAGCACCGGGTCGTATTGGAAGCCCGTGTACAACATCTTGGAGGGAACCTTCGAGCTGTTGGTGGTGAATGCCCAGCACCTGAAAGCCGTGCCTGGGCGCAAGACGGACGTGCGAGACGCCGAGTGGATTGCCGACCTGCTGCGCCATAGCCTGCTCCGCCCCAGCTTCATCCCCTCCCGCCCGGAGCGCGAGTTGCGAGAACTCTCCCGCTACCGTACTACCCTAGTCCGAGAACGCGCATCAGAGGTGAACCGAATCCAGAAGGTACTGGAAGGCGCCAACATCAAGCTGGCCTCTGTGGCCAGCAACGTGGTTGGAGTCTCAGGGCGCGCAATGCTGGCAGCGCTAGTGGCAGGAGAAGAAGAGGCCCAGATGATGGCAGGCCTGGCCCTCGGCAAGCTCCGGAACAAGAAAGCGGCCTTGGAGGAGGCGCTCCACGGCCGGCTGGAGGCCCATCAGCGGTTCCTGCTGGCGGCCCACCTGCGGCACATCGACAACCTGGGCGCCCTGATCGAGGAAGTCAGCGGCGAGATAGAGGAACGGCTCCGTCCTTTTCAACCGGACCTGGAGCGGCTCACGACCATCCCCGGCGTCGGTCGCCGCATCGCTGAGACGCTGCTCAGTGAACTAGGAGCCGAGATGGGACGCTTCCCTTCCGCTCGCCACCTGGCCTCGTGGACCGGCCTCTGTCCTGGCCAGCACCAAAGCGCCGGGAAATCTCACAGCGGACGCACCCGCAAAGGCAGTCCTTGGCTACGTAGTGCCCTCGTGGAGGCTGCTCGCGCTGCTGCCCGCAGTCGCACGTATCTGGGCGCCCAGTACCACCGTATTGCGGCGCGTCGCGGGGCGAACCGGGCTGCCGTGGCCGTGGCCCACAGCATTCTCACAATCGTCTACCATATCCTGGCTCGCGGACAGATCTACGTTGACCTGGGAGACAACTACTTCGATCAACTCCACCGTGATTGAGTTTGTAGCCGCCGCACCCACCGATTGGAAGCGCTCGGATACAGCGTCTCGCTGCGGCCCGCCGTATGACCGCATTTTCGAGGCAGTCTGCTGTCCGCGGGGTTCCTGCGCACCAGCTCGCGAACACTGGGGGCGGCCTTCGCGACCGCCCCTTAGTGCTTAGAGCGTAGGCCAGTGCTGCCTACGGCGGCCCGGCGCAACTCAGGCCGCTCTGCGCCAGGACCACCAGCACGTCGCTGATGTCGATGGCACCGTTGGGCGGCCCCGCGTCATTGGGTGGGTTCGGCAGGGGGCCGGGCGTTCGGTCGTAGCACAGGCCCTCCTTGTCCGGCACCGTGTCCGCGTTCCAGTCACACGAGCCCTTGATGGTGTCGTAGGCCACGCCGCTACCGTTGGGCGGCCCGCCCGCGTTGGCGCCGGAGTAGTAGAGGACGGCTAGCACGTCGGCGATGTCAACCTCCTTGTTGCGAGGGCCGTTGCGAGTCATGTCCGCGTTGGCGGGCACCGGCACGTCGAAGAAGTCGTACCAGACCAGGGGGTCGATAGGCGCCGGTGGAGCCGGGCTTGGAAGCAGGCGCGCCCGCCACCTCCTCGCTGTCCGCGCAGCCGTCGTTGTCGGTGTCCAGGTTGACGAGCGACGTGCCGTAGCGCATGAACTCGTCCCCGTCGGTGAGGCCGTCGCCGTCAACGTCCGCAATTTGCGGGGGCCCGGCGTCGTCCTGGGCAGTATGGGCCCCGTTGCCACCGTACGCTGCCTCGGGGGGCGCGGGGACAGCCCAGTAGTCGGGGTCGGTGCAGGTGGCGAGGTCTACCGGGGGATGCGACGCGTCGCCCCGCACCTGCCTGCAGGTGCCGGCAACGGTCTCCCAGGAGATGCCGGTGTCGGAGCCGGCGTTCATGAGGCCGTCGCTGTCCGGGTCATCCGCGCTGGTGCCGCCCTCCTGGAACCCGACCAGCAGCTTCACGGGCTTCTCGTCCACCAGCCCGTCGCAGTCGTCGTCTTTGAGGTTGCCGACTATCTCCGGCGTGCTGTACGGTACCCCCGGCGGGCATACGTATCCGACTCCGCCGGGATTGTTGGTCGGGTCGGAGCCGAGGGCGCACTCGGCGCCGTCGAGGAAGCCGTCGTGGTCCGTGTCACGCTCCCTCGGGTTCAGTTGCGTTGACAGCCCGCCGCCGAAGTCACAGCGGAAAGTGTTCTCTTTCATATCGAGAGTGCTTGAGTCGTCGCCCACCAGAGTGACGACGGCGGACTGCTCCTGCCTGTCGGTGAGGTAGTCGCCGTCGTCGTCCAGGTCGCAGGCGTCGCCTTGCCCGTCCCTGTCAAAGTCGGCCTGCGACGGGTTCTTCGCCAAGGGGCAGTTGTCCACCGCGTCGCTGAAGCCATCCACGTCGGTGTCCCAGGGGTCGGGGTCGGTGCCGCGAGCGCACTCTTCCCAGTCGCCGTAGCTGTCCCCGTCGTAGTTGGGGCTGGTGATGGTGTTCTGGCTGCCGCAAAGGAGGTCGAACCCGTCGGGCAGGCCGTCATTATCCTGGTCCTGGTTGCCGTCGTCCTCCCCGAGGGCCCCGGCCACCAGGCAGTCGCCGTCGCTGTCGGTGGGAGGCGTGCCCGTCCCTATGTAGAAACACGCCATGCCGAGGGCGAGCTGATTGATGCCCGAATACTGGCTGTCGGCGGTGTCCGCCCTGGCCACGACGGGGAAGTACCCGTCGGTGCCGCTGTTCTGTCTCACGACGAAGCTGCCCACCTGGCCGTCCAGGTTGAGATGGACCCGCGTGACCCTCGCGGATTTGACAATCGAAGCGTAGCCGGCCGTGCCGAAGACCATCTCCGGCTTGCCGTCGTCCCGGTCGACGATGAAGGCGTAGCCCGTGCCGTCGAACTCGTAGGAACTGGTGATGTCTAGGTCCTGGAACCAGATGTGGGCGTCGGCCCCGTTCGCCTTGAAGGCGCCGATGACGTCGTCCTGGTTGATGTCGGCCGGCAGGTAGTCGAGGGTCGCGGCGAAGTCGGGATCCGCGACGGCGTAGAGAGGGATGGGAACGGTCGGCCCGCCGGCGCCGGCCGCCGTAAGAATCAGCCCGCCTCCGGCATCGATCTCGACGGTCAAGCCGCCCACGGGTATCTCAGTAGCGGGGCGGCGAGGATTGCCCGGGAACCAGTCGGAGCCGCTCATCAGCAGGCGCAGCCACTCGGTGTTGAGGGTGGAGGGCGGCACTTGGATGTCCAGATTGACGCCGGCGGGCGCTGAGGGCTCTTCCGACGAGAGGCGCAGGTCGATTTGGGGGAAGTAGCCGAGCAGCCCGGCGCCCTCCACCGGCGAGGCGTCGGAGAACTTCGAGGTGTTGCCGCCGGGGTCCGTCGCGGTGGCCGTGACGTAGGGCCCGACGGCGCGCTGCGCCAGGCTCCAGCCGTAGCCGTTTCCCTGCCCGTCGTCCGCGAAGGCCCCCCCGGTGCCCGCGATGGTATGGCCGATGATCCGTTTGCCCTGGTTTCCATCGTCTGAGAAGACCTCTACGTAGCAGCCCTCGCAGGCGGTGCCGGTTATGGGCCCGCCCTGCACCGCCGGCGCGCTGTCTATTGCGGGGGGCGGCAGCACCAGGTTGCCGCCGTTAGTGTTGTCGATGCCGAGGCCGCCGTTGGCGTAGATGTGGTTGCGCCGTATGGTGTTACCGGTGGCGGTGGCACCATCAACCTTAACGCCGTCGCCGGTGTTGTAGGCGATGGTGTTCTCCGCGCCCGCCGCCGTCCCGCCGACCGTGTTGCCGGGCCCGGGCAACCAAACCCCCGAGACGTTGGCCAGCGCTCCGTCGCCGGCCGCGTTGGTGCCGATGTAGTTCCCCAGTATGGAATTGCCAGAGCCCCCCACCGCGACGCCGATGGTGTTCCCCGAGATGACGTTCCGCTCGCCGGTGCCCGTGCCGCCGACGGTGTCGTCGTTGCCACCGTAAAAAAGAACCCCATACTGGTTGGGTTGCGGCTCCATCCCGCTGACGTCCGTGCCGATGTAGTTGCCCTCGATGTGGTCGCCGGTAGCCCCGGCCCCGGCGAGTGCGATGCCGGGCCCCCCCGCAAAACCATTGATCACCAGCCCGCGCACTGTGCTGTCGGGGGCCTGGATGTCGAGGCCATAGTACACCCCGGCAGCGCCGCTCAGGTCGATGATGGGGCTGCCGGCGTAGCCGGGCTGGGTGGTGCCGTCGATGGTCACGGGGTAGGCGATCCAGGGCAGGGTCGTTCCGGGAGTGATCGTGCAGACGCCGGTGTCATGATTGCACCCGGGATCGCCTTGAGCCCCGGCGGGAATGTTGAAGGTGATGGTGTCCGGCCCCGCGTCGGCGTTGGCCTGCATTATGGCGGCGCGCAGGGTGCAGTGGCCCGTGCCATCATCGCAAATGGGGTCGCCCAGCGAGAAGTCGGGCAAGTCGCCGGTGGAGTTGACCTCCAAGATCCCGCACTCGACTGACCCGTCCGTCAGGTCCGTGACGATACGGGAGCCGCCGTCGGCCAAAGTGGTCGTGCTGTTTAGCGTATCCTCCTGCGGCGTCACCAGGTGTAGGGGGCTGGTGCCCGCCTGGAGGCACTGGAACCGCATGGTCACCGCCAGGCCCGTGGCTGTGGTGGTCCCGGATGGGCGGAGGGAAGCAGCGAACGTCGAGTCCTTCCACCCGTTGGCGTTGTAGTCGAACTGGGGGTTGGGATACAGGTGTAGGGTCGCGCCCCCAAGGCTACTGTACACGGTGGAGTCCGCGGTCGTGTTAGCGTCGGAATCGAAGACGGGGACCCACGTCAGGATAGTGTCGTCGAACTTGACATTGGCCCAATACATCCAGTACGGGGTCGGCGCCGCCGTTATGCTCACGCTGGCGTCGAACTGGCCGCCGATGGGCTGGGCTCCGGACGGCCCCACCACGGCCATGGCGTTGTTGCCCGCGGCGCTCAGGACGGGCCGCGGGCCGTCCCCATTGAACAGGGCCAGCGCGGCCACGGCCGCGGCCAGGGCCAGCAGCACGCCACCCCCGACGGGCCAGAGCCGGAAGAGCCGGCTTCTGCCCCCCGGGCGGCCGGTTCCCGCCCCTCGTTTCAGCAGGTGGAAAGCTAAGGTCGCGATTGCTTTGCCAGACATTGCCGGTCCCCTTTCTTGACACGCCCTATCCGCGGGCGGCTTTCGCTTCAACTGGCTTCCTGCTCCAGCGTTCGCGCCGCCAGGAACAGGAAG
Organism: uncultured Chloroflexia bacterium; assembly: GCA_963726245.1. GTDB lineage: Bacteria > Chloroflexota > Dehalococcoidia > DSTF01 > JALHUB01 > CAVSBT01. The sequence goes on along the minus strand of CAVSBT010000044.1, from coordinate 15,009 downwards.
AAGACTGCAAAGGCCAGCAGGACCGCCAGGTTGACCGCAACTCCGGGGTCCAGCAGGCCGTCACCCCTGATCATCACGTCGCGCAGGGCGCTGACGGCGTAAGTGAGGGGGAGAAAGCGGGCGATGGCCTGCAGGGCGTCGGGCAACGTGTCCAGGGGGAAGAGGACGCCGCTGAGGACAGCCTGAGGCACCACGACGAGAGGCAGCGTCTGCATCGCTTGCGCCTCGGAGCGGGCGAAGGACGACAGGAACATGCCCAGGTTCAGCGCTCCCAGTGAAGCGACGGCGGTGAGGATGAATATGGCGCCCAGGTTCCCAGCGAAGTGGACCCGCAGGACCAGCGTGATTATCAGCAGCAGCGCACCTACCTGGATGGGAGTTATCGTGCCATAGCCCAGCATCTTGCCCAGCATGAGCTCTCCCCGGCGCAGCGCCGTCGCCATGAGCCGCTCCGTGGTGCGCTGGGCCCGGCCGGCCGTGAATGTCACTACGGTGACGGTGAGCATGGAGACGAAGGGGAGAAAGGCGAGAAGGGCGGGGGCCAGGTGGTCCCAGGCGTCGTAATCCTTGCCCCCGTGGAGGTAGGTCGTGTTGAACTCGACCTTTTCGTCGGCGTTGCGCTCAACCCCGCTCGCGTCCTGGAACACCCTCAGGGAAGCGGTGACGAGCGCATGCCCAACGCCCGCGAGCGTCCGCTGGCTGAGGAACAGGCTCTCGCCTGCGACGCCGACGGTCACCTCCCGCGTCTTGCCTCCCAGCACGTCTGCGGCGAGGGCGCTGTCGATGACCACGAAGCCGTCCGCCTTTCCATCCCGGAGCGCCTGTTCAGCCGCGTACCGGCTGTCGGTCCGGAACGTCAAGATGTCGTCCGTGTGCAGCGCCTCCTCGATCTGTGAGGCGGTGGTGGTAGTGCTCCACTTGTCGTCCGTAACGGCAAGCGCGATGGTGAGCGGATGGCTGGTGTGCCTCATCACCAAGCCCAGGAGCAGCATGGTGCCGACGGGGACCAGAAGGATGGCCCACAGCGCACGGATGTCCCTATAATGCCCGGTTGCGACGCTCTGGGCGATACGCCAGACCCTACGCGGTGCCAACAGACTCCTCCGCAAGCTTCAGGAAGGCGCCTTCGAGCGTCGAAGCGCCCAGTGCTGTCGAGGCCTCCCGCGGGCTGCCTTGCGCGAGGAGACGACCAGAGCGGAGTATCCCCACTCGATGGCAGCGTTCCGCCTCGTCGAGGATATGCGTCGTCAGCATAATGGTGACGCCTTCGGTGTTGAGGCGGTGGAAGTACTCCCAGAACTGGCGTCGCAGGTAGGGGTCAACGCCCACGGTTGGCTCGTCCAGAAGGAGCAGTCGCGGCCGGTGAGCCAGCGCGCAGGCAAGGGAAACTCGTCGCGCCGTGCCGGTGCTGAGGTCGCGCACCCGGCTGTGCATCCTGTCCCGTATGTGCACGAGGTCGAGCGCCTCCTCCATCTGCACCTTCGAACGCACGCCCTGCACCCCGGCGAACCAGCGCATGTTCTCCCAGACGGTCAGCCTGTCATCCAGGCCGAGGCCCTGAGGCATATAGCCCACCTCGTTGAGCAGGTCTCCCTGGGGCCGCCCGCCGAGAATGCGGACCTCGCCGGAGGTGGGCTTCAGCACGCCGGCCAGCAGGCGGAGCAGCGTTGTCTTGCCGCTGCCGTTGGGGCCGAGAAGGCCGAAGGTGATGCCGCAGGGGGCCGCCAGGCACACGTCGGTGAGCGCATCGATCCGTCCGAACCGCTTGCACAGCGCGTCGGTCGCCGCCGCCGCGCCGTCGAGGGTCGGCGGCAACCTCGGTACCAGGGCGTTCTTCGTCAAAGTCATTGCGGCAGTTGTCTGCAGACTCTGAATCTACTGGACGAACTGACCGGCTACTGATAGGCGGGGCGTCGCCTTTCGCGGGGCTCCACCGGCCACCTGGTGGGAGCAAAGGGACGCCCGCTGTAGTCGCACCCCGGCGGGGAAGCCAGATACACAAGCCCCAGACCTTGCGCGGTCGGGGCCTATCGCCTCCAACTGGATAGACCGACCCTGGCCGCGCCAGGGCTCGCTAACCGGGGCCGCCGGTGCCACCAACGCCGGCGGTTCCTTATGCGAGCGTAAACTACTCCCACATGGGCAACTTGTCAAGAGGGGTGCCAGGCGTTGTTGCGGTTGGCTAAGTCGAAAACTGCCGCCAGGCAGTGACCTGAGGGTTGGGGCGCGGTTTGAGTTAGTGCAGGCGGGCAGAACGCTACAAGCCGTGCCTGCGGGATAGGAAGAGGCCGCCAGGCCCGCCAGAGCCTCCGGCCTTTATCGGAGCCTCGGCCCCACTCGTCGGATTGCGTCGCTTCGCTTCGGGGACTGATCTCTGCCCCAACCATCCCTGCTATCGTCCACCATCCGCTCATAGTGTGCTGCCTCTTGCCCCTCCCTCCATTCGCAAGCGAAAGCGAGGGGCGGTCATCACGGCCGCCCCCCTTGGCGAGAGTGCAAGCTATCGGTGTCCTACGGCGGCCCGGCGCAGCTCAGGACCGACTGCGCCAGCACCGCCAGCACGTCGCTGATGTCGATGGCGCCGTTGGGCGGCCCCGCGTCCAAGGGCGGGTTCGGCAGCGGTCCGGGCGTCCGGTCGTAGCACAGACCCTCCTTGTCCGGGACGGTGTCTGCGTTCCAGTCACAGGAGCCCTTGACGCTGTCGTAGGCCACGCCGTTGCCGTTGGGCGGCCCGCCGGCGTTGGCGCCCGAGTAGTAGAGGACGGCCAGCACGTCGGAGATGTCCACGACCTTATTCCTGGGGCCGTTGGCGGTCATGTCCGGGTTGGCGGGCACGGGCACGTCGTAGAAGTCGTACCAGGCGAGGGGGTTGTACGGGCCCGTGGAGCCCGGCTTGGGGGCAGGGGCACCAAGCACCTCTTCGGCGTTCACGCAACCGTCGAGGTCCGAGTCCTGGGTCAGGAGGCCAGCATCGTCGGCTGGGTCGAGAGGGTTACGGGCTGTTCCCACCTCTAGACCGTCAGGAGCGCCGCCGCCGTCCGTGTCGTATGCACACGGGTCGGTCTCGTCACCTGTGCCAGGAGTTCCGTCAGCGCCGTTGTACTCCTGCAGGCTAGTGAGACCATCACGGTCCGGATCGGCGCTGGCGTCTGGCACGTCCTTGTTCAGGCAGGCGTGCGCGTCTTCGTATGCGTCCGGCATTCCATCGCCGTCGGTGTCGAAAACGCAGGTCGCTGCGGCGTCAGTCGTGGTGGTTTCGATGAACTGCCCTCCACTGACCATGGTGGCGGTTCGCCAGTTGAGAGGTTCCTCCAGAGCCGTCACCAGGTGAATGGCGCTGGTGCCGGGAGCCAAGCACTGGAAGGTGAGGGTGTCTTTCCGCCCGGTACCCCCGCCATTCAGATTGCCGGAATAGACGTTGGGGGCAGGCACCGGGACGTCCCTGATATAGTCGGAACCTGTCGGACCCACTAGGGACAGCACAGCCGCGTCCCACGCCGCCGCGTACTGGTACCCCTCATACGGCGTGGCGACCGCTGTCACGTCAATGTCGACGGTGAACGTGGCCCCCACCGCGACGACGCGAGGGCCTGCCTCGACGGCCGGGAACGGCGTGCTGGGGTCCACGTCCACGGCCATGGCGTTGGCCGGCGTCAGAGTTGGCGGCTGAGATGGAGGTGGCGGGACAGGTGGTGACCCACCAACCCCTGGCCAGCAGGCGAGGCCCGACTGCTGCAACACGACCATCAGGTCTTGATAGGTCACAGCGCCGCTGGGCGGGCCGGCATCCCACGGCGGGTTGGGAGCCGCGCCCGGCGTACGGTCATACTCCGCCCCATCCGCTACGGTGTCGCCGTTCTTGTCACTGTCGTAGACGTGGCCCTGGGCGTTCGGGGGGCCGTTGTGGTAGGTTCCTAGGTAGGCCAGCACCGACAGCACATCGCCTACATCGATGTTGCCGTTCTTGGGACCATTAGGCGTGGGGTCCTGATGGTCACGCGGCACGTCGAAGAAGTCCCAGAAGCTGAGCGGGTTGAAGCCCATGGCCAGTTCTTCGGCGTCGCTGCAGCCGTCGCCGTCGCTGTCCTGGGCTAGCGCCGGATGTGGCGGTCTGCCGAGCGCCGCCGCAAGAATCACGACGACGCCCAGGGCTGCGCCGAGTAGCCATTCTGCCCCTGACAACCTTCGCAGCATCGTAGTACCTCCCGCCGGAAGCGCGCTGCCGCCGCCCGCGGCCGGCACAAAGCAAGGCCGGCCCGCCATGGGCCGGTCACGCCGTAGCTATACCTCAGCCGCCGCGTCAGCGGCGCAGTGGCTGTTCACGCAAACGAAGTGGACGCTCCCCGTGACCATGGCCCCCGCCTAGCCTGGTCATTCTCGCTTCAAGGATCCCAGCCGGGACAGGCCCATCATACGCGCAATGCCAGCCTTGTCAACGCTCGCATTAGACCGGGCCGCTCACGTCCCCAAAACGTGGGGCAGCAGCGAGTAGATGCCCATCAGGGGACAGAGCCGGCCATCATAGTAGAGAAGCAAGTCGCCAGAAGCGTCATCTGGTCTCCTGGCCGCCGACACCATGGGCTCATAGTGTGCTGCCTTTGGGAGTCCGACTGAGCTCACCTCCAAGGCTCTCCCTCCCGCCGTATGACCTCCCTGACTTGCTCCATCTCTTCCTCGTCGGGCCCCGGCAGCTTGAACGGCCCAACGTAGGCTTGGGCCGCGCGGTGCAGTTCCTCGAGCCTGGTCTTGCCGTCGTCGAGGGCCTCCCGTTCCCATGGCCGGGTGGGGGCCTCCCCGTCGAACTCTCCTGCGACCTCCTCCAGGACGAGTTCTACAGATCGCAGCTCCCGCCACCGCAGTTGGATGCCTTCTCGGAGACGTGTCCCCACTGCCTCGGCAATCTCCTCCCCCCGGGGCGAACCCGTCCGAGGACGGCGGGCCTTCCGGCGGGGCAGGTCTAGGACCAGGCTCAGCGGCGCAAGCTGGCACTCCTCTTGGGCGTGGCGGCGGGCCTCGTGCGACGCGTTGGGGCCACCTCTGGGTCGGTTTACGGCAAGACCGGGAAGGGAGATCTTCACAGGCGGTTAGGGAGCTACAACCAGGCAGCGCGGCTCAGGCCGTGGGTAATCCTGGTAGACCTGAACAATGATGCTGCATGTGCCTCTCTAATGAGGGCGGCATGGATGCCCGACCCCGCGCCCTACATGTGCTTCCGAGTGGCGGTACGAGAGGTCGAGGCCTGGTTGCTGGCGGACCGCGAGCAGATTGCCCGCTTCCTTAGCATCGCGCGCTCCCGGGTTCCCCAAAGTCCTGAGACCCTGGACAACCCGAAACAACGGCTGGTCGAGCTTGCCAGACATTCCCGAAGGAGAGAGAATCCGTGACGACATGGTGCCACGCCCTGAAAGCGGCCGGGCAGTCGGGCCGGCCTACACTTCGCGCATGATCGAATTTGTCGAGCTGTGGCGGCCGGAGATAGCCGCTCAATCGTCGGATAGTCTGCAGCGTTGCCTCGTGCGACTGAGGGAGACTGTGCAGGATCTGCCATGACCACTCGCAAGAAGCTCATCGAGGTTGCCCTGCCGCTGGACGCCATCAACGCCGAGAGCGCCCGCGAGAAGTCGATACGCCATGGGCACCCGTCCACCATGCACCTGTGGTGGGCCCGCCGGCCCCTGGCCACCTGTCGAGCCGTCATCTTCGCCTCACTGGTGGACGACCCCGAGAGCGAGGGCTGCCCAAAGGAGCTGCTGGAGGCCATCGACCGGCTGCCGGCGCCTGACCCGCTGCCTATCGACTGGGATGCCCTGTCCACGGGCGAGCAGCGCCGGGGCCGGCTATTCGAGTTCATCGGCAAGCTGGTGAAGTGGGAGAACACGACCAACGAGACCGTGATCGGCACCGCCCGGGAGCTGATCCGGGCCGCCACCGACGGCAATCCGCCGCCGCTGCTCGACCCCTTCTGCGGAGGCGGCTCCATCCCTCTCGAGGGTCAGCGCCTGGGGCTGGATGTCTACGCCAGCGAGCTGAACCCCGTGGCCGTCCTCATCACCAAGGCCCTGGTAGAGATCCCGCCTAAGTTCGCGGGGCGGCCGCCGGTGAACCCAGACGCCCGCAAGCAGATGGGGCAGGGCACGGCCTGGAAGGGCGCCGCCGGCCTGGCCGCCGACGTACGCTGGTACGGCAAGTGGATGCGCGACCGCGCCTGGGAGCGGATAGGCCACCTGTACCCGAAGGGGCCCAACGGCGAGACCGTCATCGCCTGGCTGTGGGCGAGAACCGTGAAGTGCCCCAACCCGGCCTGCGGCGCCCAGATGCCCCTGGTGCGCTCCTTCTGGCTCTCGAGAATGAAGGGCAAAGAGGCCTGGGTGGACCCGGTCGTGGACCGGGAAGCAAAGACGGTGCGATTCGAAGTACGAACGGGCGGCAAACCAAGTATTGAGGGGACGGTCAATCGCAAGGGCGCTAGGTGTGTAGTGTGCGGAAGTCCGGTTGCTTTCGACCACGTGCGATCTTGGGGCAGACGCCACGGTCTGGGCGTAGGGCCGATGGCCGTCGTTACCGAAGGAGAACGGGCACGAGGGTACCGTTCCTTCGGCCGTGTTGACCAGGAATGGGTCCAGAGCACGCCATCGTTCCTGGACGAAGTCCAGCTCCCTCATAATCCGCGGGACTTCAAGACTCCTAACTACGGCCTCACCACCTTCGCGGACCTCTTCACCCCCCGGCAGCTAGTGGTGCTCACCAAGTTCAGCGACCTTGTCGGCGAGGCGCGGGCCCTGGCCCTGGAGCACGCCTGCCAGGCTGGTTTTCCCGACGATGGTGTAGGCATCGCCGAGGGCGGCACCGGCGCCACGGCCTACGCAGACGCCGTCGCTACATACCTGGCCTTCACCCTTAGCAAGCTAGCCGACAAAGGTTCAACCATCGCTACCTGGGACGTCTGCCCGACTTCGAACCGCACCGCAAGCGGGAGATCGGCGAGGGTGGCAACTGTCCGGGTTACATTCGCCAGGCAAGCTCTCCCAATGACGTGGGACTATGCTGAAGTGAATCCATTCAGCGAGTCAGTCGGTAGCATAGAAACAGTCTGTAACACACTAGCGGCTACACTTGAGTACCTGCCACCAGACGGCCTCCAGGCGATCATCGGCCAATTCGATGCCGCGTCGCACATGCACGATGTTCCTGGCTGCCTCGTGGCCACGGACCCTCCATACTATGACAACATTGGCTATGCTGATCTGTCCGACTTCTTCTACGTCTGGCTCCGCTGCACGCTGGGCCGGCTCTACCCCGACCTCTTCGCCACGGTCCTCACGCCCAAGGGGCCGGAGCTGGTGGCCACCCCCTACCGGTTCGGCGGCGACAAGAAGGCGGCGGAGCGCCACTTCGAGGAAGGGCTCCACAAGGCCTTCACACTGCTCCGCGAGCGGGCCCATCGCGAGTACCCGGTCTCCGTCATTTACGCCTTCAAGCAGCGCGAGGAGGAGGACGGCGGCGACGGTGGTGTCCTGGCCACCTCTAGCGCCTGGGAGACGATGCTGCGCGGCCTGCTAGGAGCTGGATTTCGGGTCACGGGCACCTGGCCCGTGCGAACCGAGATGGGTACTAGGAACGTCGCGCGCGCAACCAACGCCCTGGCGTCAGCCGTCGTCCTGGCATGCCGGCCGCGGCGGGAGGACGCTCCCATTGCCACGCGGAAAGAGTTCGTGCAAGGGCTGCGGGAGGAGCTGCCCAAGGCGCTCCGGCACCTCATGGGTGGCCATATCGCCCCCGTGGACCTGGCTCAGGCCGCCATCGGGCCCGGCATGGCCGTCTTCTCCAGCTACAGCAAGGTGCTGGAAGCCAGTGGCGAGGCCATGTCCGTTCGCGCCGCCCTCCAGCTCATCAATCGCGCCATCGAGGACTACCTCACGGAGCAGGAAGGGGACCTGGACCCGGACACCCAGTTCTGCGCCCGATGGGTCGAGCAGCACGGCTTCAGCGAGGGCCCCTACGGGGAGGCGGACGTGCTCGCCCGCGCGAAGGGCATCGGCGTTGACGCTATGGCTCGAGATGGCATCCTCGAGGCCAAGGGCGGCAAAATGAAGCTCAAGCCCTTAGCCTACTATGAAGAGACTGTGGAGGCCTACGATCCGGTAACGGACCGCCGCCCGACGGTGTGGGAGGCCTGCCACTACCTCATCGCCGCCCTGGACCAGAGCGGTGAGCAGGGTGCCGCCCGGCTGGCCCGTCGGCTCGGCGGCCTGGCGGACCAGGCGCGGGACCTGGCCTACCGCCTCTATGACATCTGCGACCGTAAGGGCTGGGCTGAGCCCGCGCTGGGGTACAATGCCCTCGTCGCTAGCTGGCCGGAGATCGTAAAGCAGGCGGCGCGGCTGGCGCAGGAGACCCAGGCCCCCCTCGCGTAACCTCAACTGGAGAGACATGCCATGGCCAGCAACTATGCCCTCATGATGGACGCCCTGCGCATCTACCGGGAGGCGATGCGGAAGTTCGTCAAGACAAAGCTCGAGGAGGCGTACGGCGAGGCGCTCTGGTGGCCCCAGGGGGTAGCCAAACATTTCAAGGGGGAGGAGCTCATCCGGCTGGACGAGCTCTTCAACCAGCGCCAGACGAAGAAGAGCGCTGTCCCCACCAACGTCCGGGAGATGGCCGACATGCTGGACATCGCCCACTTCCGCACCATCATCGAGGGCAACTGGAGCCGCGTGTTCAAGGCCGCCCTGGGGGACAAGGCCGTGCTCGACGGCTGGATTGGGGAGGTCACCAACGCCCGCAATGACCTCGCTCACTGGGCCAGCGGGGATGTCGAGCGCCAGCCAGCTGGCCGCTTCGTGGACACCTGCCGACTGGTGGTCCAGTCCTTCGATGGGGAGGCCGCGGCACAAATCCAAGAGATCTGGCGCGCTATCGACGAGGGGCGGGAGCCGAGGCCTGTTACCCGGCCGAAGGAGCGGCAGGCTGTCCCGCCAGGGCGCTCGCCGAGGGGCCTTGCCCCCTGGCGGGACGTGATCGCTCCGCACCCGGACGTGCAGAGCGGTCGCTACGTCCAGGCCGAGTTCGCCGCCGACCTGGCCCAGGTGGTGGCGGGTACGGCGGAGCCCGAGTACCAGGACTCCAGGGAGTTCTTCCGCCGCACTTACGTCACACCTGACATGGCGCACCTTTTGTGCAACGCCCTGGAGCGGCTGGACGCCAAGGGCGGCGAGCCCGTCATCGACCTCAAGACTGCGTTCGGCGGCGGCAAGACCCACACACTCCTCGCCCTCTACCACCTCGTTCAAGCTGGCGACAGCTTGTCGGACATGCCTGACATTAGTCGGCTGCTGGACGACGCTCGGCTGAAATCGATGCCCGCTGCTCGCGTCGCCGCCCTGGTGGGCACGGCCATGAGCCCAGCCAAACCCATGCGTGAGCTGGCCGGACTGGGGATAGAGGTCAGGACGCTCTGGGGCGAGATGGCCTGTCAGCTCGGCGAGCCCAAGCCCTTTGATGCCTTCCGCATCGTGCAGGAGGACGACGCCAAAGGCACCGCCCCGGGCAGCGGCGACCTGGCACGCCTGTTCAAGCAGGTCGGGCCCTGCGTCATTCTCATCGATGAGCTGGTCGCCTTCCTCCGCAACATCAAGGGCGTATCAAACCTGCCGGCCGGGGACTACAACAAGAACATCACATTCCTCCAGAACCTCACCGAGGCCGTCAAGCAGGTCCCGACGGCCCTGCTCGTGGTCGCGATCCCTGAGTCTCGCATGGAGTATGGAGACGAGAGCGGCGCCAGGATAGCCGAGCAGGTGGAGCACATTATTGGTCGGCTCAGCCGTCCCTGGCAGCCGGTGGGGGCCCTGGAGGCCTTCGAAGTCGTGCGTCGGCGCCTCTTCCAGGATCTGCGCGATGAGGCCGCGCGCGACGAGACGTGTGAAGAGTTCGGGCGCCTCTGCCGCCTGAACCCGAACGACTTCCCCACCGAGGCTCGTGAGCCGCGGTATGTGGAGCGGATGAAGGCCAGCTACCCCATCCATCCCGAGGTCTTCGACCGCCTCTACGAGGACTGGAGCACTCTGGAGCGGTTCCAGCGCACGAGGGGAGTTCTCCGGCTCATGGCGGCTGTCATCCATGAGCTGTGGAGTAAGGGGGACGAGGCGCCCCTGATCATGCCTGGGTCGGTTCCCATCTATGCCTCGCCTGTGCGTGACGAGCTCACGCGCTATCTAGGTGAGCAGTGGAACTCGGTGATCGACACTGACGTGGACGGAGAGGATTCGGAGCCCGTGCGGGTTGACCAGGAGAACGAGCGCTTCGGGCGGGTGCAGGCGGCCCAACGGGTGACGCGCACCGTCTTTTTGGGCAGCGTGCCCGCCAAGACGACCAAGGGAATCGAGGACGTTCGCATCAAGCTGGGAGTGGTCCAGCCAGGAGAGTCTATCTCCACCTATGCTGACGCGCTGGGACGGCTTCAGCAGCGGCTGAGTCACCTGTACACCACCGGACAGGGCCGCTTCTGGCTCGATGTGCCGCCCAACCTGGTCTTTACCGTCCGCGACCGCTCTTCGAAGATCAGCGACGATGAGGTGTATGCCGAGGTGGAGCGGCGCCTTGCCCAGAAGCGCGAGCGCGGCGAGTTCGCGGGCGCCCACGTCTGCCCTCCCAGCGGCGCCGACGTTCCGGACGAGCCGGAAGCGCGGCTTGTGATCCTCTCGCCCCGGAACGCCCACAAGCGCGGCACCAACGACGAGGCCAGCGACGCCGTCAAAGCGGCGCAGGACATACTCGACGCGCGGGGCACCGTGCCACGAAGGTACAGGAACATGCTCGTCTTCGCCGCCGCCGATGACGACGCCGTCACCAACCTGCTCGCCGAGGTCCGGCGCTACTTGGCTTGGAAGTCCATCGTCGCCGATGCTGCGGTCCTGAACCTGGACAAGCCCCAAGAGAAGCAAGCCAAGGACTCTGAAGACGCGGCCGACAGGACAGTAGCCGCCCAGGTTGACGGCGCCTACAAGTGGGCCCTGGTCCCCACGCAAGAAGGGACCAACCCTCTTCATTGGGAGGCTCTGCCCTTGGACACGGGCCTGGCGTCGATTGGCTCCATCGCGCAAAGGGCAAGCCACCGCCTCCAGGCCGACGAGCACCTGATCACCAGCTGGTCGCCCACCCACCTGCGCCGCGAGCTCGACAAGTACCTGTGGAAGGAGGGCCAGCCCCACGTTGGGGTTAAGCAGCTCTGGGAGTACTTCGCCACCTACTGCTACCTCCCCCGCCTTCGTGACCATGGGGTTCTCCTGGAGACCATCAAGGCTGGAGTGCGAACCAAGGACTTCTTTGGATACGCAACCAGCGTCGCGCCCGATGGCAGGTACGAGGGCCTATCATTTGGTGAGCCCGCGCCGAGCGTGTACTTCGACGACACGAGCGTAGTGGTGAGACCGGAGGTGGCCGCCGAGCAGGTAGCCAAAGTGGAGAAGCCCCCCGACAAGGCGGGAGAGCCAAAACGCCCGCCCGAGGAACCCGGTGAACCCAAGGCTCCCTCGAGGCCCAAGCGCTTCTATGGTACCGTTCACCTGGATCCGCTGAAGCTGAGCTCCGGTGCCGGCCGAATCGGCGAGGAGGTGGTGGCTCACCTGGACGGGCTGGTCGGTTCTGATGTCGAAGTCACCCTTGATATCCGCGCTCGGGTTGACGAGGGCGTGCCGGACGATGTCGTGAGAACCGTGACTGAGAACGCCCGCACCCTCAAGTTCGACAGCGCCGGGTTTGAGGAGGAGTGAGGCGTACCCAGGGGCTGAAGGTCTCCCGAGACACATCCCCCCTGTCTGTCAGCTTGGAGTAGCCTTACTCATGATGACTAGATGAAGGACGAAGGCCTGAGCTGGTCTCGAACCTATCCCGTGTTTGGGACGCCCAGGGGACCATTTGTGGGCCGAAAGCCCGGCGTCTACCGGGTGCGTGCTTTCGGCGAAGAAGGTCTGCCCATGCCCATCTGCCGGCTTGGCGGCGTCGATCCCCTTGGGATACTGCACATTGGGAAGTCGGTGGACCTCGAGCGGCGACTCAACGATTTCCGCCGCGCAGCACGCGGACGACGCTCACGGCATAAGGCTGGTGTGGAGTTCGCAAAGTGGCGTTTCGAGCGTGTGGTCCCAATCTCTAGACTCTACTTCGACTATGTCGAGACCACAGATGAAGCCGAGGCGTTGAAGCTAGAGAGCGTGCTTCAGAACGACTACCGGTTTCTTCTGCTGGATCGGCCGCCACTTGACTCTACATCTGGGCGAAACAGGGATTAGCAGAGGGCGAAGGGGCATCCAATGGCGTGCAGTGTGAACACTGGATCAGCAGGCCTAGCTAGGTGACTTTGTCCGTCTGATTCGTACATTCTTCGTTGGCCGTCCCGAAGGCAGGTTGAGGATTCGCAAACCGCAGATCGGCGGTTCGAGTCCCGCCAGGGGCTGCGGCCCTCAGTTTCGGCTTCTCTCTCGTCCACGTTCATCGAAGAGCAACAGTGGCACGGAGCGGGACCCCTGGCACACCAGGTTTATCACCGTCGAAGCGCCATGCCGATGTTCGTGCAGTGGTGAGGTAAGGGCACCCCGTTGCGGCCTTTATTGGCCGTCCAACCATGAATAGGTTCGCCGCACCGAGAGAAGAGGCTTCTGCATTGTGGCGACACATCTCTTCATTCCGCCGGTCTAGCTAATGGCACCTGCAGGGCGTCCAAGTCCGGTTGTGGCCGTTCTAAACATGAAGGGCGGTGTTGGCAAGACCACGTTGACGGCTGCGATCTTTCGGGAAATGCACAAGGTTAAGGGGCGTCGGGTCCTTCTCATCGACTTCGACCCGCAGTACAACCTCACGCAACTCTTGGTCAGCGAATCTGACTACGACGATCTGCAGGCTTCAGGGAAGACCTCGTGGCATGTGCTGACCCCGCCGGCTCCCACCACAGTCTTTCAAGTCTCCGACGAGGACGTAACGTCCCCAGGCCCGGTCGAATCCTACGTACATCCCCTTCGGTCGACGAGGACAGGCGCAGGAAGAGTGGACATAGACCTCCTGGCTGGGAACTTCCAGACCGCTGCCATCAATCTCCTTACTTCCGCAAGTAGTCTTAACGTGCGAGCGGCGCGCTTTCGCGCTTTTATCCAATCTGCACGCGAGGCCTACGACATCGTTGTCCTCGACTGCAATCCCGCAAGTTCCTTCATGACAAGAACCGCGGTCGAGGTTGCTACGAATCTGCTGATCCCTGTTCGGCCGGATCGATACTCAATTCTCGGGCTCGACATGATTGTCGATTTCATGCATGGGCTGGCCACCCTCGGCAAACAGCCGGAGCTATCCATCGTTGTCAATGAAATCGCGACACACGGCCAGTCGCTAGATGTGGTCGCTCAGTTGCGATCAAACAGCTTCTACGGCCCTCGGACTTTGGCGAATGTAGTTCGAGAATCGAAGCACCTTACAGCACATATCCTAGGAGGTGGCTTTCCTACCGACAGGAGCGGGCCATATAGCGATATTCTTCGAGGACAGATCCGTCTAGTCATGAATGAACTCGCTACTATGATGGGAGTCCCATGAATCTCAAGCAGCGCTTTCTGCTCCTGCTCGCGGATCCCGACGTTTCGCCAAGGGAACGCCAGGAGTTCGAGCATTGGCTTTCGACTGGCGGGTGGAGAGACAGCCAGGCGAATGTCGAGAAGATTCGGTCTCTTCTGATGGAGTCGCGGACCGCCAAGACCTCACCAAGGGCAGCAGTCGATGCGACAGAAGATGACGCGCCCGTGGCTGAAGTGGCTCGATTGCTGCGTCACGAATCCGGGTTGACCGTCAGACAAGCTCTGGAACTGCTATCAGACGCACTCGGGCGGGATAAGATGCTGCCGGACAAAACCGCCTTCCTAGCAGGTGTGAGACGGCTGTTTGCCGAGTACGGCGCGGCCAATGTCCTCACTGCGGCGCACCAGATTAGGAGTCAGATGGCACATCACGGCCCCGATGCCAGTTGGTCCCTGAAACATGGCGTCTGACCCACATGCCGAACTTGACCAGCTAATCGTTGAAGTAGCGCAGTTCGGGGCAAACCGGGGGCATACTCAGCTCGACCAGATGGTCGTTGCTGTCCAGGACGTTACCGACTGGCTTCAGCACTTCCGGACAACACGTAACGGAACCGCCAATGAACTGCTGGACGGAATCCAAGCATCTGTGCTGGAAGCTGTCGCCTATTCCGCAATGGGACTAGCCCGATCATCTCTTGCCGCTATTCGGCAGGAAATCGAGCTAACGCTGGCGTACACGTTCTTCAAGGATCACCCGGTAGAGTGGGAGCGTGTTAGGAATACTGGCGACGGCTTCAGGCTTCCGGCTGAAGTGCGCAAGTATCACAGTGAACAGAGCCGAGATTTGGCGAGCAGAATCCATTTCATAGATGACGTCTGCCTCTCACCCTGCCGAAGCTCTATCGCATACTCTCGGCGCACATCCACGGTCAGTCGCCGTACACCATCCCAAGACCAACGGACCTGCCGTCTATGGTGAAGGACGAGGCGGTCATGCAATCCGTCGTCGAAATGCAGCGAGCCGTTTCGGCAGCTCTCAGCTTCTATTTGGTGGCGCTGTACGCGAAGGACTGGATGGAATTGCCAGCCGCCATCGTTTCACGCGTTGCCAAGCAGAGGGATCAGCGACGGCCAGAGTTTTTTGTGTAGGGTAGGTCGGATTTCAGGTGCAATCCGGTGTCGTTGCTCACATGCTGGGTTGCCTCAGAACCCATCCTTCCTAGCGAGCCAAAGGTTCGCTTGAGACTGTAATCGGCTGGGCAGCCCATAAACAGCCGCAAGAGGGCGGCACTTGCTTCAAGCCGGCCGCAGCCAGCGCCGCTCCCGCCCATCCAGGCCGTCGGCGGCGTACGTCCCCGTCGAACTTCCCCTCTTATTGTAGGGCTTTGCCCTAGCCGGGAGGGCCGGTCCAACGCCGCGCCGTCATTGGCGGGGAAGGGGTGCT
>CAVSBT010000043.1:0-64824 GCA_963726245.1 uncultured Chloroflexia bacterium | reverse complement strand
CGCAGGGCTTCCGCGATGGGAATGCTGGAGGCCTGTCGAGCGGGGACGAAGGTCATCAGCAGCGAGGCCACGTAGGCGAAGGCGCAGATCAGCAGGATCTCCAGCCAGGGGATGTAGAACCCCCTCATGCCGGTCGCGCTGAGCGCGTCGCTGGTGAGGAGGAAGTAGGCGAGCAGGATGGCCAGGCCCAGGCCGGACGCGATGCCCATGAGCGTCACGAAGGAAGACTCCATCAGGAAGCTCAGCGCCACGGCGCCCCGGGTGTAGCCTATGGCCCGCAGCATGCCGATCTGCTGCCGCCGCTCCACAACGGTGCGGAAGGCGATGACGCCCACGGCGGCGACTCCCACCACGAGCCCCAGACCCATGAAGGCCTGCATCAGGTAGAAGAAGCCGTTGGACAGACGGGTATCCTCCTCACGCTGAGCCTTGATAGACACGGCCTGCGCCCCCTTGGTGAAGAGAGCGGCCTCGATGGCGTCGGCGGTGGCCTTGGCTTCCCCCGGGTTTTGCAGCCGGATGAAGTACACCGAGTAGTCCGGGTGCCCGAAGACCTCCCGCAACGAGCGGTCCGAGGTTATGAGGCCGGAGAAGCTGGAGGAGCCGCCGCCGCCGCTCACCCCGGCGTTCAGAAGGCCGATGAGTTGCACCTCGCCAACCGCCCCTGTAGCGCGGTCACGGACCTGGATCTTGATGGGATCGAACGTGGTGGTGTCTGCCTTGATGCCACTCAGGGTAAAGCTATCCATCCCTTGGAATGCGAACTGCTGTTGCACGGCATTCAGGTCGATGACGGCCAGGTTGGGCTGGGTACGGATGGCCTCCCACACCGCCTGGTCGTCCTTATAGCCGGTGGCGCGGGCCTGGAGGGGAAGTTTCGCCGCACCAAGGAATCCGTCGTCGGCGCCCTTAACCAGGTAGGACTTGAAGTCTGTCTGGCCCTCCTGGCGAAGCTCTGAGGCTACAGGTTGGGCTACCCCCAGCTTCCCAAGGGAGGTGAACTTGCTCGTGTCGACGCCGGAGCCCTCCTGGTTCAGCGTCTGCGGCAGGTCGCTGATCGGGTTGTTGGGGTTCTCGTCTACCTGGATGTCCCAGTTGCCGCGCGAATCTCCGCTCAAGAAGAGGCGGCTGTAGTTGGCGTTCATTGTGGACATCATCACCAGAGCGAAGACGACGAGGGAGATCATGGCCATGGTCATCCCGGTCCGGAACTTGCTGGCCAGGGGATAGGCCACAGCGGTCTTCACCGCCGGCAGGATACGCCCGAAGCGCCCGCCGACCCGGCTCACCACCGCCAGCAGCAGGTCGCCGTTGTAGACGACAACGAAGGTGGCGGCGGCCACCATCACGATGCCGCTCAGGAAGAACAGCTCGATGCCTCCCTCCAGCTTGGGCAGGGATGCGGTCGCCGGCCGCGAGCGCCCAGTAGGCGAGCGTAAACAGCCCCACGACCGTGAACAGCGGCCGCTCCGGGATGCGCAGGTAGCGCCCCGCCATCGCCAGGCCGAAGAAGATAAGGGAGAAGCCGAGGGCGTAAGGAAAGCCCTGCCGTGAAGCCAGCCCCAACAGCATCAAGAGCGCTCCGAATACAGCCAGCGCCGCTCCCCAGAACAAGGAGCGCCGCCGCGGTCGGCCTTCCGGCTCCGGCAGGTCGCGGATGGCGCGCACGATGTTGAGAACGCTCACCCGCCAGGAAGAGAAGACCACGCTCAGGAAGGTCAAGACGACGCCCAGACAATAGGAGATGATGAGGCTGCGCGCCGTGATGTGCGTACGGATGGAGATATCGAACTCGGAGAAGAGGGCGGCCATGATCCCTGTGAGGGCCAGTGCCACCAGCACGCCCAGAGAGACGCCCACCAGGGCGGAGACGAGGTTGTAACCCATCCCCTCGGACATGAACATCTGGACGAGGTGGCGCCTCTTCGTGCCCACCGCTCGGGCGATGCCCATCTCGGTCTTCCGCTCCGCCGCCAGCATCACGAAGATCATGATGATGAGCAGGACGCCGGCGGCGATGGAGAAGAGCCCCAGGACCAGGAAGAACGTCATCATGCCGTTGCCGAACAGCTCGGCGAAATTGACATTGTCCTGCTTCGTCTCCTCCACGCTCAGCCGGAGCCCCTGGCTCTCTATGGCCGCCTCCAGCTTCTTCGTGACGGTGCCACTCAAGGGCAGGGAGTCGCGGACGCCGCCCCTGTTGGAGATGGCGATGACATCCACCTGTCCCTCCCGGCCGAAGGCACGCTGAAGAGTGTCCAGGCGAGCCGCCATGCCCTTGGGCGCCTCCAGATTCCAATCGCCCGTCATCACTCGGTCCTTCACTATCTCTGCCACCTGAAAGCGAAGAGGTTGGTTCTGGTAGTAGATGATGACGGTGTCTCCGGCCTGCGCCCCCAGCTCATCGGCCGCGCTCTTGTTCAGGTAGACCTGATTCTCGCCCAGGGAACCGAAGTCCAGAGGCTGCCCCTTCAAATCGACTACGTCCGGAAACGCCCCCATGCGCTCCGGGTCGATGCCCACGATGTTCACGGCCGGTGTGCTCAGCCGCGCCCTCTCGTTGACGGCGGGCACCGTCTCCATCAGGATCGGCGCGATGCCGTCGATGTCTGGGTCGCTGCCGACGGCGGCCTCCAACTGCTGGACCGTGCTGGACGGGATGCTGACACTGCGCCCCCCGGCGGCACCCTCCTTGTTCTGGAACTGGACAATCTCGTCCACGTGGCCCAGCACGTCATACACCGTGTTGGTGATGCTGTAGTCCACGGTGTCGCCGATGGTGAAGGCGGCGGAGATGATGAGGGTGCTGAGCATGAGCCCGATGATGATGAGGGTGGTCTGGGCCCGCCGCCGCGGGATGTTGCGCAGGCCGACGAGGAACATGACACGGTTCCGGAGCGCCGTCACGCCCACGGTGGCCAGACTGATCCCCAGAAGGATCAGCAGGGCCACCATGATGGAGTTCATCGGGATGCCGAAGAGGCTATGCATGGCGGCGGGTGGCTACCTGTCTCAGCGGGCGGGAGCCCGCTCGATTATCTTCTCGTCCACGATGAGGCCGTCCACCATGTAGACGATGCGGTGCGTGAGGGCGGCGATGCGCGAATCGTGAGTGACGATGACGAAGGTCTGCTGGTTGCGCTCGTTCAGGTCCACCATCAGCTCCATGATCTCGTTGGCGTTGGCCGAGTCGAGGTCGCCCGTGGGCTCGTCGCCCCAGACGATGGCCGGCTCGTTGACCAGAGCGCGGGCGATGGTGACGCGCTGCCGCTGTCCGCCTGAGAGCTCCAGCGGACGGTGCTTTGCCCATTCGGTCAGGTGGACCTGCTCCAGGGCCTGAATGGCCCGCTCCCGCGCCTGGCGCGCACTCACCCCTCCCACGATCAGCGGCAGCTCCACGTTCTCCACCGAGGAGAGGACGGGCAGGAGGTTGTAGAACTGGAAGACGAAGCCCATGCTGCGGGCGCGATACTCCGTCTTCTGGTTGTCCGAGAGCCGGTTGATGTCAGTGCCGTCGACGAGGATGCGCCCCCCGTCGATTGTGTCCAGGCCGCTGAGGCAGTTAAGGAGGGTGGTCTTGCCGCAGCCGGACGGGCCCATAATGGCAACCATCTCTCCCCGCCGGACGGCCAGCGACACGCCGCGTAGGGCGCGCACCTTCACCTTCCCCGTGTCATAGGTCTTGACTACTTCTTCAGCCTGGACAATCAGGGAGTCGTCAACCGCCGGCTCCCGCTGACCGTCCTTGGAGTTGAGACCGTCAGTCAATGCCTGCCTCCGAAGCCATAGGAAGAGGGGATGCCAGGGATGTCCCCGAAGCCCATTCCTCCACCCCTCGACATTGTCGCCGCCACTCCAGCCTTCGAGCGCCAAGAGCCATCTTAGCACACAGAGAGTCTTGGCCCCAGGCGAGCTCACGTGGCCTCTGGAGCCTGTGTGAGCTACTGGACCGTCCGCCACCGGAGACTCCTCGACAGCTTGGACGTGGAGCCCCGGGATGACATCAGCCGAGAAGCCGGAGATCCGGGAACTGGGGACTAGGAACCGGGGCCTTGTTGCTTGTTGCCTGTTCAGCGGTGGCTAGACGGCGCGATTATGTTGGTCGCCGTTGTCGTGACGGTAGAAGGCCCGGTAGTCGGAGGAGGTGACTTGCAGACTGCCCCCCTGGTCGGGAGTAAGGAAGACATAGAAGTACTTGTCGATGGTGGCGCCAACCACCATGCCGCCGTATTCGGTGTAGTAGGCCTCCAGGTCAGTGCCGCCGCCGGCAAAGCTGATCCGTACCGGCGCCCGCGCAATGAGGATCGTCTAGCCCGCCGCTTCCATCGCCGCCACGACCGCCGCCGGCCGACTTCCCGGACAGGTGCGCTCGATCGCTGCAACTGGCGCTTCCGCCTCCTGGGAACCTTGGGCCGCCGCCCGAACCACCATCTTGGACAGAAGATGGGTCAGCACCGAATGAGCGCCCTCCACCTGCCCGTACTCATAGCTGTCGATGACCAGGGCAGCGTCAGCCATGGCGCTGAGCCGCCCACCGCCGAACCCCGTGAGAGCGATGACGGCCAGGCCCATGTTTCGGGCTTTCTTCACGGCCGCCAGGATGTTGGCCGAGTTGCCGCTGGCAGAAATAGCCACCAGGACATCGCCGGGGCGGGCATAGGCGCGCAACTGGGCGGCGAAGGACTCCTGGTAGCAGGTGTCGTTGGCCCAGGCCGTTAGTTGGGGCACGTTATCACTCAGGCAGAAGGCGCGCAGGGGAGGGCCGCCGTTCTGCTGCTGCGTGCTCCTCGTCAGCTCGCTGGCCAGGTGACTGGCGGTAGCCGCGCTGCCGCCGTTCCCCACGGCGAAAACGGTCCCCTCACGCCGGTGCGCCGCCACCAGCAAGGACACCACCAGCTCCACGTCCGAGGGATCGATGCGATCCAGGACGGCGCGCGCCTCCGCCAGGAATCCGCTGGCGACGCCCTTCGCTCCGTCGCGTCCTGCGCCGGTCTCCAGAGCTTTCGGTGCGGGCAGCGCCTTCTGCCGCGTTGGGAAGGGGATGACGGTTCCCTGGCTGTGGCCGTTGCCGCCGTTCAGGGACAGGGAGGGCAACATGAGCTGAGCCAGGGCATAGCGCTCGGGCGAGCCGATGTCGAGCACGTGGCCCACACCCTCCAGGCCGTAGACGGGCAGGCCCTTGTCGATCAAGCGTGGGATCAGGTCGCGGCCCAGATCGCTGGGGCGATCTTCAGGGATCTCATTCAGGATCGAGGGCTCGAAGACGTAGAGGCCGGCGCAGGCCAGATTCGTGAAACGACGGCTCCGGGGCGGCTTCTCCCCAAAGCGGAAGATCCGTCCGTCGGGGGAGGCGTCGACCAGGCCCGCGCGACTCGGGTCTTCCACCCGGTGGAGGGCAGTGGTAGCCACAGCGCTGCGCCAGCGGTGGAACTCGGCCAGCGACGTGAAGTCGGCGTTGGTGAGCACGTCGCCGAAAAGAACAAGGAAGGTGTCATCCAAGAACGAGGCCATCCTTCTCAGGGCGCCGGCCGTCCCCAGAAGCTCCTCCTCATGCGAGTAGACGATCCTCATCCCCAGGGTAGAGCCATCCCCGAAGTGGCTGGTCACGGTCTCAGGGCGGTGGTGGAGATTGATGGCCACCTCTTTGACGCCGTGGCTGCGTAACAGCTTCAGGAGATACTCCAGGAGCGGCCTCCCACCTATCGGGAGCATGGGCTTCGGGCAGTGCTCTGTCAGGGGCCGTAGCCGGGTTCCTTCGCCGGCAGCCAGGATCATCGCCTTCATGGCGCATACCTCCGTGAAGCTTCGAGTACTTCCGTGCGCGCTTGCGTGCCCACGCCATCGTCGCCGCCCCAGGAGACGATGGCCTGCGCCGCCACCAGCAGGTCGCGCGCTACCAGGAAGGGTCCCAGGCCGGCCGCCCTTGCGAGGGGCAGAGCGCGGCGGCCGCGGCCAGTCATTACCAAGATGGGGACAGCGCAGCCGGCAGCACGCGCCGCCGCGATGTCGTCCACCCAGTCGCCGATGACACAGGTATCGGCCGGGGCGACACCCAGGCGGCGGGCGGCCTCGACAAGCAGGCCGGGTTGCGGCTTGCGACAGGCGCAGCCCTCTTCCGGAGCGTGGGGGCAGTAGAGAACGGTATCGATGCGGATGTCGCCTTCGGCCAGCGTCGACACCATGCGGGCGTTGAGCTGCTCCACCTCGTCGGCAGAGGCCAGCCCGCGGCCGATGGCGGCCTGGTTGGTGACCACGCCCAGCCGGAATCCCGCCGCAGTCAACTGACGGAGCCCATCCAGGGTGCCCGGCAGGAACGTGAACTGGCTCCAAGAGGTCACATAGCCGTCCTGATCAGCGTTGATTACGCCGTCACGATCCAGGAGAACCGCCTTCACCCCATGTGCTCTACCTCGAACCGATATACAAGCTCCGTGTCCCGCCGGAGATCGATCGTCAGCTCCGATGCCGGGTCCCGCTTCTCGCCGTCCACTTGGAGCGACAGCGCCTGACCGCCAGGAGGCAGCGAGAAGGCGACTTGGAGCGGAACGGGCGCCGCTCCCGGCTGCTTCTGGATGAACTGCCGGTACTCCCAGTAGCCTTGACCCGCGCCTACTCCTCTGGTAGCAGGGATGGCCTGCCGCCTAGTTCTGAGGGATTATCGGCAGGGCCGCCGAACGCTTGGTAAGGCACAACCCTTATTCCTGAGGACATCGCCGAAGCCACAGAAGCACTCCAGGCGCCAGCGTCATCGACGAGGGGAAGAGAAAGGGGATCGCCGACTCCTTGGCGCAGACTCAGTCCTCGTATCGGATGGCGAGCGCAGCCCCCGCCCGCTGCGGGGGCGGCACCCGACTTCTATATCGGCAGCTTTCCGCCGATCTGTAGATGCCGGGGTGACTGGCTGCGACGAAAGGAGTATGCCGCTGAGAAGAAGCGGCAACCCGTGGCCAGGTGGACGTTGGTTATGACAAGTTCGGGGAGCTACCGGGGGCGTGAAGCACTAGGACCCTGCGCGCTGCTGCTTCCCCTCACTCAGGCGACCGAGCGCGCGTTGTGCCAGCTTGTCGGAGTAGGAGCGCCAGGCATCCTCACCCTCTTCGGGCTGGCGCCGCCAGATACGGAAGCGGCAAATAGGGGCACCGGCGGGGATGGTCATCTCGAAGGCGGCGTTGAAGTCCTGCAGGCCGGCAGCGCCGCCCTGCTCCTGGGGAAACGCTTCGGCGAATCCGCGGGTCATGCCCTGCACCAGGTATCGCTGCACTCGGCAGTCGTCAGCGCTGTAGATGTCCTGGTGCGGGCAATAGTGTATGTCGAAGGAGAAGGCGTCGGGCCCCTCCACGTGAGGCTCCTCGATGGAGGCGTAGCAGATCTCGTTGATCCAGGAGCACCAGAGTGAGCCCACCTCCACGGCGCTCAGCTCGGGTGGGACCTCCACCCCCTCCACGCTCTCCCTGGCCATACGCCGGCCGACACGCTCCAGGGCGTCGATGCAGGCGCGCTGCCCCTCGTCGCCGCAGCGGGCCTCCACCTCCTTCAGCATCTCGATGACGGCGACGGCGTTCATCTGGCCCCAGACGAAGAGGGTCGCCGGGTCGTAGTCGTCGCGGCTCAGCGCCTGCTGGCGCAGGTTGGCCACGGCTTTCGCGAAGGGCATCTTAAAGGGCAACTGTCCGGGTCGTCGAAACGGCTTCACGGCTGCCTCCGCCATCCCTGAGGGTGAAGCCCTCAGCTTCGAGGAAGCTGCGCATTTCAATGCGCAGCGTGGTTTGCCTGGTTCACCCCTGCCCTGTATCGAGCGCGAAGGGCGGGTACTCGTCGACCAGCGACGCTATGTAGGCGAGCAGTCGGGCCTCCCAGCGCATGACGCCGCGCAGGTAGCCGTAAGCGCCTTCCGGATACGTCTCCTGGATCAAGATCATCACCGCCGCGAAGAGCATGACGAAGAACGCCACGATCCCCAGCAGCCCGAGGACGAGGGCGGACGGGATGGCGAGGATGATCCGCAAGAGGGTCGACCCGGCGGTGGGTGTGCCGCTGGTCGCGACCTCGAAGTGGAGCGTCTCCTTCGGCTCCTCATTCGGAAGCCGGTCGGTCAGGAGGCCCATGTAGGCGTAGAACGCCAGGAGGTAGCGGACCCATTTCGTCATGTTCTGGTCGGCTTCGGCCAGATAGCGTTGGGCGCCACGCTGAGAGATCAGGATCGCCGCCGCGACGGGGATCGCCAGGTAGACGGCACCGTAGAGCCAGCCGATGGAGCCGCCCAGTATCGCGAGGACAATCGCGATCAGGACGCGGATGCCAATGTGGACACGGTCGAACTTCTGCGGTGAGGCGATGTCGAAGGTTGCTCCGTACGAAGCCATGTCCCTCTCCTTTCGGGAGTCGCCGGTTGACTGACTCTAGACCAGCACGGACGCCGGGTACTCGCCGAAGACGCGGCGCATGACGCCGCAGATCTCTCCCAGGGTGCAGTAGGCGTTGACCGCCTCCAGCAGATGGGGCATGACGTTCTCGGAGCCACTACAGGCGTCCCCCAAGCGGCCCAGGGCTGCCTTGGCCTGGGCGCCGTCGCGCTCCGCCCGCACGCGGCAGAGCCGATCCTTTTGCCGCTTCTCCCCCTCCGGGTCCATTTCCAGGATGGCGATGTCGAGTGGTTGCTCGATCACGTACTCGTTGACGCCGACGATGATGCGCTTGCCGGTCTCGATCTCACGCTGGTAGCGAGAGGAGGCCTCCGCGATCTCACGCTGGAAGAAACCCGATTCCAGGGCGGGTATGACGCCGCCCTGCGCCCGGATGCGGTCGAAGTAGGCGTAGCAGTCGCGCTCCAGGTCCGAGGTTAGCCGCTCCAGGAAGTAGCTGCCGCCCAAAGGGTCCACGGTGTCGGTGACGCCGGACTCGTGGGCGATGATCTGCTGAGTTCGCAGGGCAAGGAGGGCCGCCCTCTCGCTGGGCAGGGCTATGGCCTCGTCCAGGGAGTTCGTGTGCAGCGACTGAGTGCCGCCCATGACGGCCGCCAGCGCCTGGATAGCGGTTCGGATGAGGTTCACCTCCGGCTGCTGTGGGTAGAGGGAGCAGCCGGCCGTCTGAGTGTGGAAGCGCATCCACCAGGAGCGCGGGCTCTTGGCCGCGTAGCGCTCCCGCATCTCCCGGGCCCAGATACGGCGGGCAGCCCGGAACTTGGCCACCTCCTCGAAGAAATCATTGTGGCAGTTGAAGAAAAAGGACAGGCGGGGAGCGAAGTCGTCGATGTCCAGCCCGCGTTCCAGCGCCGCCTCCACGTAGGCCATGCCATCGGCCAGAGTGAAGGCCAGCTCCTGAGCCGCCGTCGAGCCCGCTTCCCGGATGTGGTAGCCGGAGACGCTGATCGTATTCCACAGCGGCATTTCTCGGGTGCCGAACTCGATGGTATCCGTGACCAGCCGCATGGCCGGCTGCGGCGGGAAGATGAACTCGTTCTGGGCCATGTACTCTTTGAGGATGTCGTTCTGGGTGGTGCCGCCCAACTGAGCGCGGGGATAGCCCTGCTTCTCAGCGGCGGCGATGTACATGGCCCAGATAACGGCCGCCGGCGAGTTGATGGTCATCGAGGTGGTGATCTCGCCCAGGGGTATGCCCTGGAAGAGGATCTCCATGTCGGCCAGGGAGGAGACGCCGACGCCGCAGCGGCCGAACTCGCCCGCCGCCTGTGGGTCATCGCTGTCGTAGCCCATGAGAGTGGGCAGGTCGAAGGCCACCGAGAGGCCGGTATCGCCGTGTTCGAGCAGGTAGTGGTAGCGCTGGTTGGTCTCCTCGACGGTGCCGAAGCCGGCGAACATGCGTATGGTCCAGAGCCGGCCCCGGTAGCCGTTGGGGTGGATGCCGCGCGTGAAGGGAGGCTCGCCCGGGAAGCCGACATCGCGCAGGTAGTCGATATCAGCAACGTCTGTAGGGTCGTAGAGTCGCCGGATGGGCCGGCCGGAGGCGGTGGTGAAGAAGGCGTCCCGCTCCTGGCCCTTGCCCTCCGTGCGCTCCTCCCACTGCCGGCGCGGCTCTCTCAGTTCGTCAGACTTGTCCAATCCGCACATGTTTATCACCCCTACGGCGGACGGGCCGCCGCATCCAGCGCAAAGAGCATCAGCATGACTCCCACGATGATCGCGATCCCGATGACGACCATGGAGAAAGAGCCGAGGAAAGCACCCACGAACAGCCCCGGGATGGACGCCACCGCCAGGCGAGCGGCGGCGGCCTGCCACACATAGTCTCGCGGCCAGCCATCGATGGCAATGCCTGGAGTGTAGAGAAGGTCGTACCCGGTGGGTGGTTCTGCCTTCAGCTCTGTCTCCCTAGTACAGTTCGGTGCCCGGCCCGAAGGCCTCCATCTTCAACTTCACCGAGGCCATGAACGCCCCGGCCTGCGCCCCGTCCAGTATACGATGGTCGAACGATATGCACAGGTTGACCAGGTTCCGGATAGCGATAGCCTGCCCGTCGGGGGCGTCGTCGATGGCGACGGGACGTGGCACAACGGCCTCGAGGGTGAGGATCGCCGCCTGAGGGTGGTTGATGATGGGCACGCTCATGATGGAGCCGAAGGCGCCAGTGTTGTCGACGGTGAAGGTCCCGCCCTGGACGTCCTCGATAGCGAGCTTGCGGGCGCGCGCCCGCTCCCCCAGGTCGGAGAGCTTCTTCGCCAGGGCGGCGATGCTCAGCCCATCGGCGCCGTGGATGACGGGCACGATGAGTCCTTCCGCGGTGGCCACAGCCACGCCAACGTTGATCTCCGGCTTGAGGACGATGCCACCGTCGCTCCAGGCGGAGTTGAGGATGGGGTACTCCTTCAGCGCCCCCACGACGGCGTTGACAGCGAACACCAGGAAGGTCAGGTCAGCGCCCTCTCGCTGACGGAAGTCCTCCTTGATCTGCTGTCGCCAGCGAGCCAGGGGCGTGACGTCCGCCTCGACGGCCATCCAGGCGTGGGGCACCGTCTGGGCGCTGCGCGACATGCGCTCCGCGATGGTGCGCCGGGTAGGCGTCAGGGGCAGCACCTCGCCGGGGCGCGCGCCCACCGGGGCGCCGGAGGCCGCCGGACGAGGGGCACCGGCCCGAGAGGGCGGCGCGGCGGCCACGTAGGCCAGCACGTCCTTGCGGGTGATGCGGCCCTCGATGCCGGTACCCTTCACCTGCGACAGGTCTATCCCGTGCTCGCGGGCCAGAGCCAGCACGGCGGGCGAATAGCGACCGGCGGGGCGCCCGCCCGCTGGGGTGACCGCCTCATGTAGGGGCGCAGCATGCTGCGCCCCTACGCGGCTGTCTGCAGCCTGTGGCGTGCCTACAGCGACCTCCACCTCTATGTAGGCCAGCGGCTCGCCTACGGGCACGGTGTCGCCCTCCCGCGCCACCACGCGCTGAAGGACGCCCGCCCAGGGCGAGGGTATCTCCACGTCCACCTTCTCCGTTTCGACCTCCACCAGGGGCTCGTCGCGGGCGATGCGGTCGCCCTCGGCCTTGAGCCAGCGGACGACGGTGCCTTCCGTGACGCTTTCGCCCACCATCGGCATTACCAGGGCCTCGACGCGGGCTTCGCCGGACGTTCGAGCCAAGGCGACCCCCTAGTAGACGGCCAGTCGCCGGATGGCGGCGCCGATCTTCTCCGCGTTGGGGAGGCAGAACTCCTCCAGGGGCGCTGCGTACGGGAAGGAGGGCACGTCGGGGGCGGCCAGGCGCATGATAGGGCCGTCCAGGCTCTCGAAGGCATCCTGGGCGATGATGGCCGCCACTTCAGCGCCGACGCCGCCTGTGAGGTTGTCCTCGTGCACAATAAGCACCTTCCCCGTGCGACGGGCCCCCTCGAGGACGGCGTCCCGGTCCAGGGGCG
The DNA here is from genome assembly GCA_963726245.1 of uncultured Chloroflexia bacterium. Taxonomy (GTDB): domain Bacteria; phylum Chloroflexota; class Dehalococcoidia; order DSTF01; family JALHUB01; genus CAVSBT01. The sequence continues at coordinate 52,964 of CAVSBT010000043.1, read as the reverse complement.
AGAGGCTACGCAGGTCCACCACGCAGGCCTCGATGCCGTCCTCCTCGCTCACACGCCGGGCTGCGTCCAGCGTCTCCTGCACCATCAAGCCGTAGGTGAAGACGGTGACGTCGTCACCCTCCCGGCGCACCTGGGCGCGGCCGATGGGCACCTCATAGTCGCCTTCGGGCACCTCATCCTTCAAAAGGCGGTAGGCGCGCTTGTGCTCGAAGTAGAGGACAGGGTCGTCATCGCGGATAGCGGCCCGCAGCAGGCCCTTGGCGTCGGCGGGGGTCGAAGGGACGACGATCTTGAGGCCGGGCACGTGGAAGAAGAGCGCCTCCACCGACTGAGAATGATGGAGGGCGCCATGGATGCCGCCGCCGAAGGGCGCCCGCACGACGATCGGGCAGCCGAAGGCGCCGTTCGAGCGATAGCGAATGCGGGCGGCCTCACTGATGATCTGGTTCATGGCCGGATGGATGAAGTCGGCGAACTGGATCTCGGCCACGGGGCGCATGCCGTTGAAGGCGGCGCCGATGGCCACGCCCACGATGCAGGACTCGGCAAGGGGCGTGTCGAGGACGCGCCCGGGGCCGTACTTCTCCAGCAGACCTTCAGTGGCGCGAAAGACGCCTCCCTCCTCCACGTCCTCGCCCAGGACCATGACCCTGGGGTCGGCAGCCATCTCCTCGTCGAGCGCGTCGCGGATGGCCTCGATGTACTGCTTAACTGCCATGCTCGCTTTCCATTCCCTCTGTTCTCCGCACTATGCCCTACTCGTGGAAGACGTGGGTCAGCGCCTCCTCGGCTTCCGGGAAGGGCTGGCTCTCGGCGTAATCCACGGCGTCCTGGACCTCGGCCTCGGCTCGGGCGCGCAAGGCCTGGGCGCTCTCTTCGTCCACAAGGCCGTGCTCCTCCAGGTACTTGCGATAGCGGTCCAGGGGGTCGTTCTTCGCCCACTCCTCCAGCTCGGCGCGGCTTCGGTAGCGGCGATCGTCGTCGGAGCTGGAGTGGGGCACCAGGCGATAGGTCTTGGCCTCGACAAGCTTCGGGCCGCGGCCATGACGGCACTCGTCCACCGCCCAGCGAGTCGTCTGGTAGACGGCCGGCACGTCGTTGCCATCGACGGTGGAGCCGCGAAAGCCGTAGCCGCGGGCCCGGTCGGACACGTTGGGGACCGACATCTCCTTCCACTGCGGCTCGGAGATGGCATAGCCATTGTTCTCGCAGAAGAAGACGACCGGCAGCCGGTGGACGGAGGCGAAGTTGAGGCCTTCGTGGAAGTCCCCCTGGCTCGTGGCACCCTCGCCGAAGTAGACGATGGTGACGTCATCCTCGCCCCGTAGCTTGCTGGCGAGCGCGACCCCGACAGCGTGAGGGATCTGGGTGGCGACGACGCTGGAGCCGGTGACGATGCGCAAGGAAGGATAGCCCCAGTGGTTGGGCATCTGGCGACCGCCGCTACAGGGGTCGGCGGCCCGCGCCAGGAAGTGGAGCATGATCTCGCGGCTGGTCATCCCCAGGGCGAGCACGACGCCCATGTCACGGTAATAGGGGAGAACCCAGTCGCGGCCGGCCCGGAGGGCGAAAGCGCTGCCCACCTGGCAGGCCTCGTGGCCCTGGCCGGTGATGGCGAAGGTGGCGCGGCCCTGGCGGTTCAGGATAAACATGCGGTCGCCCAGGATTCGGGCGACCAGCATCTTGTAGTAGATGTCGCGGAGCTGGTCATCGCTCAGCCCCAGCGGTTCACCGACGCCTCTGGCTCGAGAGGGGGCCTCCCTGGAGCGTACCATGGACCTTCTCTCGCCGAGCACGGCCCCCAGAGGGGCCCTGCGCTTGAATTATACCGCACCTTAGACGACCTGCGATCAGGGCAGCTCTATCTGCGCCTCATCGCCCGTCCGCACGCCTTTGTCGGCGGCCAGCCCGGCCCGCACCTCCAGGACGTACGTCGCCTCGCCGCTGGGATTGTAACGCTTCAACTGTGGGTCGGCGACACCCGGCTCGGGTTGGGCGGTCTGGATGTCCACGACGCGGCCCCCGGCTGAGATCCAGATGAGGTCGATAGAGATGAGCATGTCCTTCATCCAGAACCCGTGATGGCCGGGCTCCGGGAAGACGAAGAGCATGCCGCGGTCGTCGGGCAGCAACCCGTGGCCTCCCAGACCGCGGTAGAAGGCGTCGCTCCCCGTCGCCGGCGCGTCGGCCTGCACCACCAGCGCCCCGATGCGTACCAAGGCGAGTCCCGGCTCGCGGGTGGCGACGGCGTCTTTCGAGGACCCACCACAGGCGGCGCCGAAGAGGACAGCCGCCGTCAGGACCGCGATGACGAGAACGCCTCTCACGCCCTGTCCCCTCGCTTGGACAACATGGCTATAATATAGAGCAGAGGGACGGAAGAATCATGTCCTCCGAGACCCCAACATCTCTAGCCGATGTCCTGGATTCTAGCACGAGCGAGGGTGTCCTCTACGAGAAGCTGGAGGGCGGCCGCGTGCGCTGCTATGCCTGCGGACACCGCTGCCTGATCCCGGAGGGGCTGCGCGGCATCTGCAAAGTGCGCTTCAATCAGGGCGGCGTCCTCCGGGTGCCGGCGGGCTATGTGGCCGCCCTGAACTGCGACCCAACCGAGAAGAAGCCCTTCTTCCATGTGCTGCCCGGGTCGCAGACGCTGACCTTCGGCATGCTGGGCTGCGACTTCCACTGCCCCTACTGCCAGAACTGGCTCAGCTCCCAGGTTCTGCGCGACCCGGCGGCAGGGACGGGCGCGATGCGCATCAGCGCCGAGGAGACGGTGGCCGTGGCCCGGCGCCAGGGCACCCAGCTCATCGGCAGCTCCTATAACGAGCCCCTCATCACCGCCGAGTGGGCGGTGGAGATCTTCCGCCTCGCCCGCCTCGAGGGGTTCCGCACCCTCTTCGTCTCCAACGGCAACGCCACCCGCGAGGTCCTGGAGTACCTGCGCCCGTGGCTCGATTGCTACAAGATCGACCTCAAGTCCATGTCGGCGAAGAACTACCGGCAACTGGGGGGACGGCTGCAGCACGTCCTGGAGACGATCAGGATGGTCTGGGAGATGGGGTTCTGGACCGAGATCGTGACCCTGGTGGTCCCTGGCTGGAACGACTCGGAAGGTGAGCTGCGGGAGGCGGCGCGCTTTCTGGCCTCGGTGTCGCCGGACATCCCGTGGCACGTTACCGCCTTCCACCGGGACTACAAGATGACCGACGCCGCCAACACGTCGCCGGCCGCCCTGCTGCGGGCAGCAGCCATCGGCCGCGAGGAGGGTCTGCGCTTCGTCTACGTCGGCAACCTGCCAGGGCGCGTCGGCCCTTACGAGAGCACGTACTGCCCGCACTGCGGAACGCTCCTGGTGGAGCGCTACGGCTACCACATCGCCCAGTACAGGTTGGAGCCCGGCGGCCGCTGCCCGTCTTGCTCGGCGGTCATCCCGGGTATCTGGAACTGAGCCCGCCTCCTACTTCTTGAGGCGCGCCTGCAACCCTTCGACCGGCATGGCGGTGTTCCTTCCCATTGTTGACGCGGGCCGCCAAAGCGAATAGCATTGTGCCGAAATGCGCAATCCAACCGGGGGATTCCCGGGACCCCGGAGGACCACCGAGGATAGTGTCTAGGAGGGGCCCAATGCCTATCGACATCCCGGAGGTCGTCATCGACAGGCTTCCCGTCTACGCACGCGCCTTGAAGCTGCTGGAACGGGACGGCTGCGAGGTGGTCAGCTCTTACGAGCTAGGGGAGCAGTTGGGGGTTACGCCCGCCCAGATCCGGAAGGACCTGAGCTACTTTGGCCGCTTCGGCAAGCAGGGACGCGGTTACAACGTGCACCGGCTCCTCAGCGAGTTGCGGCAGATCCTGGGACTGGAACAGCAGTGGACAGTGGCGCTCATAGGCGTCGGAAACCTGGGACGGGCCATACTCACTTACGGCGGCTTTGCTCCAGAAGGTTTCTACATTGTGGAGGCGTTCGACGCCAGCCCGGAGATCGTGGGGCAGCGCGTAGGCCAGGTCGTGGTCCGCGACGTGAAGGACCTGCCGGAGTTCCTCCGGCGCTCGCCGATCGACATCGGCATCGTCGCCGTGCCTGCGACCGCGGCACAAGAAGTCATCGATACGCTCGTCTCCAGCGGCACGAAGGCCGTCCTCAACTACGCGCCCATCGCGGCGCGGGCGCGCGGCGACATCCGGATGCGCTACATCGACCCGGTACTGGCGCTTCAGAGCATGACCTTCTACCTGAAGGACCAAAAGAAGCGGGCCACGTAAAGGGGGCGGCCGTTCGTGATGGATGAAGTCCCGGCTAAACCCCGGCCTTCCTCTTCCTGCTCGCCTAGTAGCTGGCGACCAGGGACTCCTCCTCAGTCGGAAGGCTGCGCTTGATCACCTCCAGGTGCTCCAAGGCGGCGCCGGCGCCTATGGCCACGCAGTCCATCGGGTTCTCCGCCGCCTGACAAGGCACTCCCGTCTCCTGAGTGAGAAGCAGGTCCAGGTGCCGCAGCAGCGAGCCGCCCCCAGTGAGCACGATACCCCGGTCGATAACGTCTGAGGCCAGCTCGGGAGGAGTGCGCTCAAGGACAGAGCGCGCCGTCTGGACGATGCTGGCGAGACAGTCCTGCACCGCCTGCGTCACCTCCTGAGAGGAGACCACCACCGTCTTCGGCAGGCCTGAGAATCTGGTCGCGGCCGCGAACCTCCATCGTCAGCTCCTCCTCCAGGGGCAGGGCGCTGCCGATGGTCATCTTCACCTCCTCGGCTGTGCGGTCGCCGATGATGAGGTTGTGGCGGCGCTTGATGTGGGCGGTGATGGCATCGTCCATTCGGTCGCCGGCCACTCTCACCGACTCGCTGACCACGATGCCGTACATGGAGATGACGGCGGCTTCGGTGCGGCCGCCGCCGATATCGATGATCATGTTGCCGCTGGGCGAACCCACGGGTATGCGCGCGCCGATGGCAGCGGCCAGCGGCTCCGGTATGAGGTGGGCCGGCCGCCGCGCCCCCGCCTGCTCTGCCGCGTCCCGGACCGCCCGCTGCTCGACGCTGGTGACACCGGCCGGGATGCAGATCATGACCTCCGGCTTGATGAGGTTGAAGCGCCCAACTGTCTTGCTGATGAAGTAGCGCAGCATAGCCTCGGTGATCAGGTAGTCGGCTATGACGCCGTCGCGCATGGGCCTGATGACGGAGATGCTGCTCGGCGTCCGGCCGATCATGCTGCGGGCCTCTTCACCCACCGCCACCACCGTGTTGTCACGAACAGCCAGGGCCACCACGGCCGGCTCGCTGATCACGATGCCCCGCCCTTTGACGTATACGAGCACGTTGGCTGTTCCCAGGTCGACGCCCAGCCTCTTTGCGAACATGTTCCCTCCCAATGGACCAGACCCTTCTCCGGCCCCGACCCTGCTAGACGCGCTCTATGACGGCCCCCAGGGACCGTAGCTTTTGATCCAGGGCCTCGTAGCCTCGGTCCAGGTGGTAGATGTCCGAGATCTCCGTCCAACCCTGCGCTGCCAACCCGGCGAGAACGAGGGCGGCTCCGGCCCGTATGTCCAGGGCACGCACACCAACGCCGGTGAGAGGCGTGGGGCCGTTGACGATAGCGGTGGTGCCGGAACTAACCACCTCGGCACCCATCTTGCGCAGCTCACCCACATATAGCAAGCGGTTGTCGAAGACGCGCTCATAGATGAAGCTGACTCCCTGAGCCTGCGTGAGGAGGACCGACATGGGGGCCTGCAGATCGGTGGCCAGCCCCGGGTAAGGGACCGCCTGAACATTGACGGCGTGCAGGGGCCCGCTGCGCCGCACCCTGAGCCCGGCCTCCGTCTCTTCCACCTCAACACCGGACTCGCGCAGCTTCCAGATGAGAGCATCCAGGTGTGACGCCAGGCCATCCACTATCTCGACCTCGCCCTTGGTGATGGCGGCGGCTATGGCGAAGGTGCCGGCCTCGATGCGATCCGGGATGACGCGATGGCTCGTCCCGTGCAGCCCCTGCACGCCCTCTATCGTGATTGTGTGGCTGCCCGCGCCGCAGATGCGGGCGCCCATCGCGTTCAACATCTCGGCCAGGCTGGCCACCTCCGGTTCCGCGGCGGCATTGACGATAGTGGTGGCGCCCTCGGCGAGCGTGGCCGCCATCACCAGGTTCTGCGTGCCGAGGACGCTGGGGTAGTCCAAGAAGACACGCGCCCCACGCAGACGCCGGGCGACAGCCACGAACTTGTCGCCCTCACGGCGCACGTCGGCGCCCAGCATAGCGAACCCCGAGAGGTGCACGTCCAGGGGCCGCAGCCCAATGATGTCGCCGCCGGGCGGACAGCAGGCCGCTTCTCCAAAACGGGCCAGGAGCGGCCCCATAACCAGGAAGCTGGCTCGCAGGCTGGTAGCCAGCTCGCTCGGGGCAGCAAAGGTCTGAAGTTGGCCGGAGTTAACGCGCAGGGCCCCCGACGAGACGCGCTCCACCTTCGTGCCCAGCGCCTGCATTATGTCCAGCATGTGGCGCACATCGCCGATATCGGGCACGTTCTCCAGGTAGCAGTCGTCGCTCGTCAGGAGGGTAGCGGCCAGCGTGTGGACAGCGGCGTTCTTGTTACCGCTGACCCGCACGGCGCCATTCAGCCGGTGGCCGCCCTCGATGCGAAAGCGCTCGCTCGTCACGTCACGACCTTAGTTATTGTCACGTGGAGGATACAGGGGGGCGAGTCGCCACGCAAGGCGTCAGGAGTAGCGCCGCGGATTTCGAATACGGCCGGCGCTTCCTCGAAGCGCCGGCACCGAAAGGAGACGCTAGCCTCCGGCGGGCTGGCCGGGACCGGGACGCGGCGCACCGGGGCGCGGCGCCCCGCCGGGGCGTCGACGCCGGCGCTCGACCACCTTCAGGCGGGCCAGGGCGCGCTCCATGGCGGCCCGCGCCAGGTCGACATCCGTACCACGGGCCGCCAGCCGCTCCGAGGCCTGGCGGCGGGCGCGCTCCGCCCGCTCCGCGTCGACCTCCTCGGCGCGCTCGGCGGTGTCGGCCAGGACCACCACGCGGTTGTCCCTCACCTCAACGAAGCCGCCGGAGATGGCCATCTCGACCTCCTCGCCCGACTTCTTGATGACGACGACGCCGGGGACGAGCATGGTCAGGAAGGCAGCGTGGCGAGGGAGGACGGCGAACTCGCCCTCGACGCCGGGGGCGATGATCTCGTCCACCTCCTTTTCGGAGTAGACGACCCGTTCGGCCGTTACGATGTCTATCTCTAGCTTGGGCATCGTTTACGCCTTGGCCTCCGCCTCCATCTTCTCGGCCTGCTCCCTGGCCTCCTCGATGGTGCCCACCATGTAGAAGGCCTGCTCCGGCAGGTCGTCGTGCTTGCCCTCCAGGATCTCCTTGAAGCCGCGCACGGTCTCGCGACTGGAGACGTAGCGGCCCGCGATGCCCGTAAAGGCCTCGGCCACGAACATGGGCTGGGAGAGGAAGCGCTGGATGCGGCGCGCCCGCGCCACGGTCAGCTTGTCCTCCTCGGACAGCTCCTCCACGCCCAGGATGGCGATGATGTCCTGGAGGTCCTTGTAGCGCTGGAGGACGGCCTGCACGCCTCGGGCCACCTGGTAGTGCTCCTCCCCCACGATGCGCGGGTCCAGGATGCGGGAGAAGGACGTGAGGGGGTCCATGGCCGGGTAGATGCCCAGCTCGGAGATGGCGCGGTCCAGGGCGATGACGGCGTCCAGGTGGCCGAAGGTGGTGGCCACGCCCGGGTCGGTGTAGTCGTCGGCGGGGACGTAGATCGCCTGGAAGGAGGTGATGGAGCCCTTCTTGGTGGACGTGATGCGCTCCTCCAGCTCGCCCATCTCCGTGGCCAGGGTGGGCTGGTAGCCCACCGCCGAGGGCATCCGGCCCAGCAGAGCGGAGACCTCCATGCCCGCCAGGGTGTAGCGGTAGATGTTGTCGATGAAGAGGAGGACGTCCTGGCCCTCCACGTCGCGGAAGTACTCGGCCATGGTGAGGCCGGTGAGGCCGACGCGCAGGCGCACTCCCGGCGGCTCGTTCATCTGGCCGAAGACCATCACCGTCTTCTCGATGACGCCGGAGGCCTTCATCTCGTACCAGAGGTCGTTGCCCTCACGGGAGCGCTCGCCCACGCCGGCGAAGACGGAGGTGCCGCCGTGCTCGGTGGCGATGTTGCGGATGAGCTCCTGGATGATGACGGTCTTGCCGACGCCGGCGCCGCCGTAGGCCCCCACCTTGCCGCCGCGGGTGAAGGGGGCGACGAGGTCGATGACCTTGAGGCCGGTCTCCAGCACCTGGGCCTGGGTCTCCTGCTCCTCCAACGTGGGAGCGGGCCGGTGGATGGGCCAGCTGATCCGTCGCCTTGACCTCACCCAACAGGTCCAGGGGCTCCCCCAGCACGTTGAAGAGGCGGCCCAGAGTACCGGGACCCACGGGCACAGCGATGCCCCGCCCCGTGTCCACGACTTGGGCGCCGCGGCGGAGGCCGTCGGTGCTCATCATAGCCAGGCACCGCACCCAGTTGTTGCCCAGGTGCTGCTGCACCTCGGCCACGAAGGTGCTGCCGTCCATGCTGATTTCGACGCCGTTGTAGATGGTCGGCAGCTCCTCGGGGGGAACTCCGCGTCCACCACGGTGCCGATGACCTGCGCTACCTTACCCTTAGCCATGAGAACCTCCCACGGTTCCTGGTTCCTGGTTCCCAGTTCCGATTCTTACGTCCCCAGCCCCACGGACCCGCCGACGATGTCCAGGAGCTCCTTGGTGATCTGCTCCTGGCGGACCTTGTTATAGGTCAGAGTGAGGTCCTGGATCATATCGTAGGCGGCATCGGTGGCGTTGCGCATGGCTACCATGCGCGCCGACTGCTCGCTGGCCGCGAGCTCCAACACCGCCTCGTAGACCTCCGTCTCGACGTAGCGCGGCAGCAGCTGCGGCAAGCACCTCCGCCGGCGACGGCTCGTATATGTACTCGACCAGCCTGGAGGCCTCTCGGGGCGGGAACTCCACAGGCAGGAGCTGCCGCACCTCGGGCCGCTGCGTGACCGTGTTGACGAACAGCGGGTAGATCAGGAACACCTTGTCCACCACCCCCGCCACGTAGTCGTCCATGACCAGGCGGGCGATGGGCCGCTGTCGTCGTACGACGGGTAGTCTCCCAATTTCGTGAACTCGCCGGCGATCGAATAGCCCGCACGGCCGAAGAAGTCGCGACCCTTCCGTCCGACGCAGATCACGCGCACATGGGCCTCCCCTGCTCAAGTGCGAATGCGGCGGCACGACGGTTCAGGTTGGCGTTGAGCCCACCGCACAGGCCGCTGTCCGGTGTGATGAGGATGATGGCGGCCTCCCGCACATCGCGCCGCTGAAGCAGGGGGTGCAGTGCCTCGGCGCGCAGGCCCTCCAGGCTCTCCGCCAGGTCGGCCAGCATCTCGCGCAGCTTCTCGGCGTAAGGGCGGGCGGCCAGGGCGCGCATCTGGACACGCCGCATCTTCGATGCCGCGACCATCTCCATGGCCTTGGTGATCTTGGCGGTGCTGGTGACAGAGCGGATGCGACGCCGGATCTGGCGAATGGTGGCCATTAGCCTGCCCTCCAGAGCCCTGCGCGCACGTCCGTCGTCACACCGTGGGGTTCAGTCACTCCCCGACTCCTCGATCCTAGTACGGCACGTTCTCTTTGAACTCGCTGACGGCGGCCTTGAGGGCCTCCTCCGTCTCCGGGTCTATCTCCCGCTTCTCGTCGATGGCGCTGCCCGATCTCCGGGTGGTTGCTGGCCATGAACTTGTGGAACGCCGCCTCGAAGTCCGCGCACCTTGGCCACTGGCAACGTCGTCCAGGTAGCCGTTGACCACGGCGTAGAGGATCTCCACCTGCTGGCACAGGGGCATCGGCTCGTACTGAGGCTGCTTGAGGACCTCCGTGATGCGCTGGCCGCGCTCCAGCTGGTGCCGGGTAGCCGCGTCCAGCTCGGCGGTGCCGAACTGGGCGAAGGCCTGCAGCTCGCGGTACTGCGCCAGGTCAAGGCGCAGCCGGCCCGCCACCTGGCGCATCGCCCGGCGCTGCGCCGAGCCGCCGACACGCGACACCGAGAGGCCGACGTTGATGGCGGGCCGGATGCCGGCGTTGAACAGGTCGGTCTCCAGGTAGATCTGGCCGTCGGTGATGGAGATGACGTTGGTCGGGATGTAGGCGGAGATGTCACCGGCCTGGGTCTCGATGATCGGCAGGGCGGTCAGGGAGCCGCCGCCGAGCTCCGGGGCCAGCTTCGCCGCCCGCTCCAGCAGCCGGCTGTGCAGGTAGAAGACGTCGCCCGGGTAGGCCTCGCGACCCGGGGGGCCGGCGGAGCAGCAGCGACACCTGGCGGTAGGCCCAGGCGTGCTTGGACAGGTCGTCGTAGATGATGAGGGCGTCTCGCCCCTGCTCCATGAACTCCTCGCCCATGGCGCAGCCGGAGTAGGGCGCCAGGTACTGCAAGGGCGCCGGGTCGGAGGCGTTGGCGACAGACCACGATCGTGTGGTCCATGGCCCCGTACTGCTCGAGGACGGCCACCGTCTGCGCCACCTTCGACGCCTTCTGGCCGATGGCGACGTAGATGCAGGTGAGGTCGCCGCCCTTCTGGTTGATGATGGTGTCGATGGCGATGGCGCTCTTGCCGGTGGATGCGGTCGCCGATGATCAGCTCGCGCTGCCCGCGGCCGATGGGGATCATGGCGTCGATGGCCTTGATGCCGGTCTGGACGGGGGTGTCGACCGCCTGTCCGGACCACCACGTTGGGGGCGATGCGCTCCACGGGGCGGGTCTTGGTCGTCTTGACGGGCCCCTTGCCGTCGAGGGGCTTGCCCAGGGGGTCGACCACGCGGCCGATGAGGGCGTCGCCCACGGGCACCTCCACGATGCGGCCGGTGGAGCGGACCTCGTCGCCCTCCTTGATGTCGGCGAACTCGCCCAGGACCATGACGCCGACGGTCTCCTCCTCCAGGTTGAGGGCCAGACCCATGGCGCCGTTGGGGAACTCCACCAGCTCGCAGGCCATGCAGTTGCTGAGGCCGTGGACGCGGGCGATGCCGTCGCCGGCCTCGACCACGGTGCCCACGTCGACGGCGGTGACCTCGGCGCCGAACTGCTCGATCTGCTGCTTGAGGATGGAGGCTATCTCTTCCGGTCTTACTGCCATGTCATCTCCCCGTTACGTGTTCCCCAGGCGCTTCGCCGCGCCGGGATGTCGATGCGCTGGCTCATCCGCTGTTGCGCGCCGCCCCCTATGACGCCGTCTCGCCGGCCAACCGGCGACGCAGCTCCAGCAGTCGCGTGCGGGTGCTGCCGTCGATGAGGCGGTCGCCGACACGGGCGATCAGCCCGCCCAGGATCTCCGGGTCGACCTCGGCCCTCCAGCGTGACCTCCTTGCCGGTCATCTCCCGCAGACGCTTGGCCACGGCCCTCTCCTCATCGTCAGAGAGGGGCACAGCGGTGAGCACGACGGCCTTTGCCATCCCGCGGTGCTCGTCCAGCAGGCCCAGGTACTCGTCCCGCACCTGCCCGGCCATGGCGATGCGGCCCTTCTTCACCAGCAGACGCGCCAGGTTCAGGGCGAGGGGGCTGATGCCGACCAGCCCCGAGCTCAGCAAGCGCTCCTTGCCGCTCGAAGGGAACGCGCGAGCTGGCGAGCACGTCCACCACGCCGGGTTGGGCCGCCAGAGTCGACAATGGCTCCGAGGTCCTCGACCCAGCGGTCGAGCTCATCCCTCTCGCGAGCGATGTCGAAGGCAGCCTGAGCGTAACGCTTGGCCGCTACCTCAATCCTCATGGCGCTGCGGGGTTACTCAGGCCCCGTCGTCCCCTTTGAAGCTGGACTCGGCCAGCACTTCATCGATAAGGCGCTGGTGGGCACGCCGGTCCAGCGACTGGCCAATGACCCGTTCGGCGGCGCTGATCGTGATGTCGGCGAACTCAGCGCGCAGGCGCGCGATGGCGCCGTCGCGCTCGAGCTGGATCTCGGTGCGGGCCCGGGCCAGCAGGGCTTCGCCCTCGCTGTGGGCCTGCTGACGCGCCTCTTCCTGGATGCGCCCCGAGATCTGCTGCGCCTGCACGATGAGGGTTTGACCCTCTTTGCGCGCCTCCTCCAGCCGCTCCTCCGCCTTCTGGGCCGTCTCGGCCTCTGCTCCTTGATGCGCTCCGCCGTCTCCAGGCTCTCCCGAATGCGGCCGGCGCGCTCGTCCAGCATGCGCATGATGGGCTTGTATAGCACCAGGCGCAGGAAGACGAGCAAGATGCCGAAGTTGATGATCTGGGCCAGCACTCCGGGGAGGTTGATCCCCAGCGCCCCGATACCAAGCAGGGTTATACCATTCATCTAGGCCCCCAAGAGCCAGACGCCGGGCACGTCTCTCAGAAAACGAAGCCGATCATCACGGCCACCACCAGCGCGTAGATGGCGATGGCCTCGGCGAAGGCGATGCCCAGGATCATGTTGGTCTGGATGACGGGCTGAGCCTCCGGGTTGCGGCCCAGAGCCTCCATAGCCTTGCCCACCAGCATGCCGATGGCCAGGGACGGCGCCACGCCGCCGACCGCCATCGCAAAGCCGGCGCCAATGAAACGCATTGCAGGCGTCGGTGATCGCCAAAAGCGGAAACAGGTGAATTAGTTCCATCGCTCCTCCCTAAAGGATGTTCCTTATCTAAGTCCTGCCGGAGCCAACCCTGCTTCCGCCCTCTCCGTGCTAGTGCCCCTCGGCCTCGCCGTGGGGCGCGGACACAGCTATGACGCCGAAGACCAGGGTGAGCATCGCGAAGATAAACGCCTGGATCGCCCCCACGAAGAGCTCCAGGGCGTAGACGAAATCAAGAAACAGCAGGGGCAGCAAGAATATCACCACCAGGAACAGGATCTCGCCGGCGAAGATGTTGCCGAAGAGACGAAAGGTGAAGCTGACAAGACGCACCAGCTCCGCTACCAACTCAAGAATGCCCACGAAGACGTCGATGAAGCCATCCAACAGCTTCCCGTGCAGCAGGCGGCCGAAGTTGAAGAACTTGCTGCCGTAGCGGAAGAAACCGTAGGTGCTGATGCCCCAGAACTCGACGAAGATGGCCGACCAAATAGCCAGGGACAGCGGTGAGTTCAGGTCGGTGTTGACGCTGCGGAAGAAGGGGATCAGTACGCCTATCTTCGCATCCTCGCTCAGACCTGCTTCGTCTTTCGCCTCGTCAATAGCGAGCTGCTTCACCTCGACCGGCGAGTCAGCGTTCACCACCTCCACCTTGCCGTCGGGCAGAGTCACCGTCTTCGGCAGCTCCACGTCGGCGGCGGCGGGCATGATGACGTTCAGCCCCGCCTTCTGCTCGATCACCACACCCTTCTCGTGGAAAGCCGGATCCTGGGCGCTGATCTCTTCGACCTTGCCGACGGTGGCAAAGAGGGGCAGAAGGCCAAACCAGTTGCAGATGGCCACATAGAGGAAGATGGAGGCGATTACGGGGAAGAAACGCCGCCCATGTTTCTCGCCGGCGGTGCCTACGACCAGGTTGTAAAGAGCTTCGAGGATCGCCTCAAACAGGTTCTGGATGCCGCGAGGCACCAGGCTCATACGCCGCGTTGCCGCGTAGGCGAAAGCCGCTATGAAGATAACAACGATCCAGGAAGTGATGTAGGTGTTAGTGACGTTAAAGGGGCCGATAGAGAAGACGGTCTCGGCCTTGAGTTCGATGATGGGCTTGGGGGAACGCAGGAAGAGAAAGCCGGCCAGGACGAGGATCACCAAGCCCAGGCCGATAGCAAGTCCCCTGAATCTGCGCAACTAGTGTCCTCCACCCCCCCGGTCCCTGTCGCCATACAGGGCTTCCATTAGCATTCGGTAACCGCCATAGAAGGCGGCCACCAGGCCTACGGCGAGGCCCAACAGCGTGAATAAGGGTGAGACACCAAGTCGGTCATCCAGCAAGACGCCTCCGCCAATGCCCAGGGCGATGCAGAAGGCGAAATACCAGCCGATGCCCAAAAGCCTGACGGCCGGTGACAAGCGTCCCATTCGTCACCTCGCAGCGCCTGGCCTTCAACCTTGAGAACCCTAGCACAGGTTAGAATTTAGGATCAAGCCGAATTTACAATCAACCCTGTTTTCGCACTCGCCGCCTTGTGCCGCCGCCCCTCGCGAGAAAAAAGCGGGGGACATCACAAGATGCCCCCCGAAATGCAATAGCGACGCTATTCTAGGACTTGCGCTTGTCGAAGTCCTCCAGGTCCAGGCTCTCGATGAAGTCACGGAACGGGGAAAGCTTCTCCAACTCCTCGGCGTCGGGCTTCGTCAGAGGCTCGCTCGTCACGTCACCCGCGGGGTTGGCCTCTCCCTCCTTGTCCAGCATGACCCCCGCCTTCTCCAGACACCGACTCCTCGGCGTAGATGGGAACCTGCACCCTGACCGCCAGAGCGATGGCGTCGCTCGGGCGAGAGTCGATCTCGAGCGACTTGCCGTCCACGTCGAGGACTATGCGCGCGTAGAAGGTGTCGTTGGAGAGGTCGTTGACGATTATGCAGTTTACGCGCGCCCCCAAGGCATCGATTATCGAGCGCAGCAAGTCGTGCGTGAGGGGACGGGCCACCGAGACATCCTGGAGCCGTACAGCGATGGCGTCGGCCTCCGCCGGCCCAATCCAGATGGGCAGATAGCGTTCGGCCGCCTTCTCCTTCAGAATGACCACGCGCTGATAGTTCATCAGGCTTACCCGGATGCTCTCGATGTTCATCTCAATCACGCCGCCACCTCCTCACTGGCCCAGGGAAGGCAACTCAAGTCTAACCTAGGCCCCTGGTGGTGTCAACGGAACGGCCATCAGCCAAGGGTTGGTGAAGTGCTGTTCCGAATGAAAGCGGCTCGCTGCCGCCGACTCCTGTCGACTCCTCGGCCAGACGGCTAGCCATCCGCTCACGGCCCTCCTGGTGCGCACTGATCGCGGCCACGAGCAGAATCACGACGGCGATGCTCAACAACACGGGGCTCACACCATATAGATCGGCTACACCGCCCACTAGGATAAGGGGACCAATGGAGACCAGGTTGGCGAGCACCAGTTGCGATGCGAAAACGCGACCCCGCATCTCTGCCGGCGCCCGCTCGTGGAGGACGGTCTGGGCGGGGGCGTTCACGAGGGCGTAGGCGAAGCCCAAAGGGCCGGTGAGCATCATCGTCAGCGCCACCAAGAGAGAGAGGCCGGCAACCCGCCCGTTGTGGGCGAAGGGATTGAAGGTCTTCGTGTGCTCCATCAAGTCGGCGATCCGCTCCACGAAGCCCAATGCCGTTAGGCAGATAGCAATGCCCACCAGTCCCACCACCGCCACTCGTCCCTTCCCCAGCCGCGGGACTATCCAGGACAGCATGCGCAGACCCAGAAGCGCCCCCACGCCGGTGGGCGCGAAGATGAAGACGGCGTCGGCCGGGGCGATCTGGAGCACAGACTGCATGTATCGCGGCACCAGGACAGCGAAGAAGAGCACCAGCGAGCCGCTAACCGTCATCTGGAGAAGCGCTATGTTGGAAGCCCTATCGTGGCGGAGGAGGCGGAGGGTGCGCCACATCTCTGACACTGCGCCCCGGAAGAGAGGCTGCGCGCCATTGTCCGTCTCCATCCCCTCTTCGGCTTCGATCTCCGGCAGCCTGTAGGCAAGACCGGTCGCTACCAGGAAGAAAAGGGCAGCCATGACGAAGAGGGCATCGCTGCCAAAGCTCTTGATCAACAGCGGCGCCAGCATCACCATGCCGCCGAACTGGGAGCCGGTGAGGGCCAGATTGAAGAGGCTGTTGGCCGACATTAGCTGGTTCCGGGGCACCAGGGCCGGTATGCTGGCGGCTTCGGCGGTTGTGAAGAACTGGCCCAGCGTGGAGAAACCCAGGTTGATGCCGTAGATGAGCCACACGTGCGGGCTTACGAGAATGAAGGCGAGGCAGGCCACCATGCGCAGCACGCTGGTGGCCAGGAGCACTGTTCGCTTACGCCAGCGGTCCACCAGCAACCCCGCGACCAATCCGAAGACCAGCGAGGGGAAGACGTAGGAGAGCACCAGGAGAGAGCCTTGGATGCTGGACCCCGTCTTAGCCACCACCAGCACCAGCAGGGTAAACAGGGTGGCATTCTGAGCGGTGTGAGCGAAGATCTGGGCCAGCCAGAGAAGCCGGAAGTTCCGGATGCCGAGGACGGGGGCATCCGCCCGCTTGAGCCCCTTGGCCAGACCCGGACCCACGCGCTTTACGCGCTCCACGCTCCCCCTCACGCCGGCGCTCCTGTGCGCACGGACTGGAAGGCGCTCCACAGAGCTACCACCAGGACGGCAACCGCTACGGCGATGAGGACAGGGCTCACGCCCAACCAGTCGGCCAGGGCGCCCGCCAGAATTAACGGGACGATGGAGGCCAGATTGGAAAGGACCGTCTGAGCGGCGAACACGCGCCCCTGCATGGGGAGCGGCACCCGCTCGTTGAGCAGGGAGCGACCCGCCACGTTGACCACTGAGTAGGCAAAGCCGACCATACCGGCGAAGGCCAGCGTTACCATGACACGAGCCGCCGTGGTGCCGAACGGCCCTGGGGAGAACAGCCCCAAAGGATTCTGGTTCTCCAGGAGACGGGCGCTCTGGGGCACCATCGCCATAGCCACCATAGAGAGCACCACAAGGATAAAGCCCGCCGTCACTACCGACGATTTGCTCACCTGGTGCGTGAGCCAGTCCACCACCCGTAACCCCACCACTACGCCGACGACCGAGGGAGCAAAGACGTAGACGGCGTTCTCGGTGGAGATGCCCAGGACCTGGTCGGCGAAGCGCGGCGCCAGGGATACCGTCACCAAGAGCGACGTGCTCCCGAGCACCAGCAGGATCATGCCCATGTAGGCCGTGCGGTCCCGGCGCAAGGTCTGCCACCCTTCGGCGAACTCGGCTCGAACGCCGCGAAAGCTGGTGTGTGACGAATGGCGCTGCGCTTCGCTCAGCTTCCTGAAGCCCAGGTGAGGCACGGTCAGCAGCAAACCCGCCGCCGCCACGTAAAGCATGGCTATGACAGTGAAGAGGGAATCGGCGCCCACCGTTTTCAGAAAGAGGGGCGCCAGGATGAGCACCCCCACAGCCTGTCCGACCGCTCCGCCCAGGTTGAACATGGAATTGGCGGCGGTCAACCGCTCGCGCTCCACGATGTGCGGCAGCAGCGCCGACTCCACCGGCCCCGAGAACTGGCCGACGATGCCAAATCCGAGGGCGATGCCGTAGATGACCCAGACGCTGCCGCCGGACGCCACGAAGGCTACAGCCAGGAGCGCTCGCAGGACGTGCCCGATGAACAGTATGAGGCCTCTGGGCAGACGGTCCGTCACGACGCCCGAGACGGAGGCCAGGGTGGCCGACGGGATGATGAGAGCGAGGATGAGAAGGCTGGTGCTGATGCTGGAGCCGGTCTCCCGCACGACCAGGATCAGGGCCCCGTAGAGCATCGCGTTGTAGGCCGTGGCCGAGAGGGCGCGGGAGATCCAGTAGTGCCGGAACCCCAGGTCCTGGAGGAGAGCGCTCCGCCCGGCCATGGACCACAGGTTCAGCTTCGACGCCCAGGCTTGTGCCAAAGTGCCTGTCCCCCCACCGCTCCTAGGACTGCTCCTTCTGCTCCCAGAGGAGGCGGTCCAGGAGAGGATCGGGCTCCTCGCCCCGCTCTACAAAGGCCTTGAGCCGCTTCTCGAGGGTACGCCGGTCGAGGAGGACCCTCCGGCCACAGGTGAGGCAGCGCAGCCCGATGTCCGCCCCCAGGCGTACCACCCGCCACTCGTAGCCGCCGCAGGGATGGACCTTCCGCAGCCTGACGACGTCGCCGAGGCGAAACTCCACTACCATGGCTAAGCTCGCCCGGATAGCACCGCCTCCCGCAACCGGCGGATCTCGTCTCGCAGGCCCAGGGCGACCTGCCGGGCGGCCGCCGCGAAGTCCTCCCCCTGAGATGCGTACAGCACCTGCCGCGATACGTTGATGATAAGCCCGCCACCCCCAGCGCCCAGCCCTCGACGCAGGCACGCCTCCAGGTCTCCGCCCTGGGCGCCCACGCCGGGCACCAGGAACGTCATCTGCGGGCAGATCTCACGCAGGCGTGCCAGCTCCTGGGGATAGGTGGCGCCCACCACCAGGCCGACGTTGCCCCGCGTGTTCCAATCCTTCGCTCGCTCCGCCACCACTTCGAACAGGGGCCGGGCAGGCAGGCCCTCGCCAAGGACGACGGGCAGGTCTTGGAGGTCGCGGGCGCCGGGGTTGGACGTGCGGCAGATCAAGAACACGCCCCGGTCCTCCCTCTCCAGGAAAGGCTCCAGGGAATCGCCGCCCAGGTACGCGTTCACCGTCACGGCATCGAAGCCCCAGCCGTCGAAGAGGGCGCGGGCGTAAGCGCGGGCGGTGTGGCCCACGTCGCCGCGCTTGCCGTCGCCGATGACGGGCACGTCGTCGGGGATGGCGGCCAGAGTGCTGCGCAGCGCCTCCAGACCGGGGTCGCCCAGGGCTTCGTAGAAGGCCAGGTTGGGCTTGTAGGCGCAGACGAGGTCGGACGTGGCTTCGATGATGGCGCGCTGGAACGCACCCACGTCCCTGCCTGCCGGGAGCCGGTCGGGGTCCGGATCCAGCCCCACACAAAGGAGGCTTCCGTTCCTCTCGACGGCCCGCGCCAGCTTCTCGAAGAAGCCCATCCCCCGATTCCAGAAAGGGGCGGCTCCAGGCGCCGCCCCAGGTAAGGATCGATATTCGCCAGCGGCCGCCGGAGCGACCCGCTTCCGTCAGGGAGATGGTATCCTTGCTGCGACAGGCCGTCAAGCGAACGGAGACGGCCCTGCAGCCATACATGACCAGCGTGCGAGTCGAGGTGAACTTCGTCCCCCGCCTGGCCTCCGGCGTGGAGGCCAAGGTCTGCGTCGTCATCGACGCCCTGCGCGCCACCTCCACTCTGGTCGTGCTCTTCGAGAGGGGCATCGAGGACGTGGTGGTCTGCGGCACCCTGGTCGAGGCCCGCCGCGTCGCCCGCCGCACGGGCCGCCTCCTCTGCGGCGAGGTGGACAGCCTGCCGCCGCCCGATTTCGACCACGGCAACTCGCCCACGGAGTTCGCCGCCCTCGATATGACCGGACGGAGCGCCGTGCTCTACACCAGCAACGGCACCCGCGCTCTGCGGCGGGTCGCCGGCGCCCATGCTGTGCTGGCGGCAGCACTCCTGAACCGCCGGGCCGCCGCCGAGGCCGCGCTCGCCCTAGCGGCGGGCGGCGGCCACGACATCGCCATCGTCTGCTCCGGCCGCGGCCACGGCCGCTACTTCAGCCTGGAGGACGCCTACACCGCCGGCGCTGTGGTGGAGTCTCTGCTGGCGCAGGCCGGAGCGGGGGCGCTGAGGCCCCGCCTCTGGAACGATGCCCTGGCGGCCCTGCGCCTCTATCGCTCCTATCGCGGCCGGGCCATGGCCTGTTTCCGGCAGGCCGACCACGGTCGCTCCCTGATCGACCTGGGGCTGGGGCACGACCTGGAGTTCTGCGCCCGCACCGACGTCTCGACCGCCGTGCCCCGCGTCCGACGCGGTGAGGACGGGCTGCCGCGCGTCGTGGGCGGTTAGGTCGCAGGCGTGGAGTCGGGCGAGTCCTGCCGCGGGTAGGTGAGCACAGCGGCGGCAGCCATCGCAGACCAGAACGCGATCTCGGCTGTTTCCGTCCACGGTTGGCGGCGCAGCAGCGCCCCCCAGACGTGCACGGCGGCCAGCAAGGCCCCCGTCAAGAACCCCACCTCGAACATGACGCGATGCTCCTCCGGCCGGCGGGCGGCCCGCAGCGCGCTGACACTGATGGCCACCGCCAGGGCACCCAGAGAGCGCCCCAGGTATACGGTCAGGTCCGTGTCAGAAGGGACACGCCAGCGGAGGGCTCGCGCCCAGCGCAACGGAGAGAGAAAAAGCGGCATCCCAAAGGCTGCCGCACCCACCACCCCGGCGCCGATCAGAAAGGCGCTCGACTTTCGGCTACCCGCTGTTGTCATTTGAATCGCCTCCTCTCATTGGCACGCTTGAGCCCACGATGCCCCTTCCTTGACTCGCCCCTCTGTCCAGCCCTATGCTCCCCTTCGACATGAGGGCTGAGATCATCTCCATCGGCACCGAGATCCTGCTGGGCGAGATCCTGGACACCAACACCCAGTACATCGCCTCCCGCCTGCCCGCGCTGGGCATCGACCTCTACTATACATCGGTGGTCGGCGACAACCTGGGGCGGCTGGTGGAGGTCATCGGGCGGGCCTGGGAGCGCTCCGACCTGGTCCTCGCCACCGGCGGCCTCGGCCCCACGGAAGACGACCTGACGCGGGAGGCCATCGCCCAGGTGCTCGGCGAGAAGCTCGTCATCGACCCGGAGCTCGAGCGATGGCTGCGGGAGCTCTTCGCCCGCCGTCGCATGCCGATGCCGGATCGCAACCTCAAGCAGGCGGCCCTCATCCCTTCGGCGCGGGCCATCCCCAACCCGCGCGGCACGGCGCCCGGCTGGTGGGTGGAGCGCGACAAGCACATCATCGTCGCCATGCCCGGCCCGCCCACGGAGATGCACCTCATGTGGGAGGCCGAGGTGGCCCCCGAGCTGGAGCGGCGCCGCCCCGGCGCTGTGCTCGTCGTCCGCACCTTGAAGACCACCGGCCTGCCCGAAGCCGCGCTCGACGAGATGGTCAGCCCCCTTCTCAAGTCCAGCAACCCCTCGATCGGCGTCTACGCCCGCGCCGACGGCATCCAACTGCGCATCGCCGCCAAGGCGGACAGCGCCGACGAGGCCCGCCGCCTCATCGAGCCTGTCGAAGAGGAGGCCCGGCGCATCCTGGGCCGCGCCGTCTGGGGCGCCGACGGCGACACACTGGAGGGCGCCGCGGGCGCCATGCTGCGCGAACGCGGCCTCACGCTGGCCACCATGGAGTCGTGCACCGGCGGCCTCCTGGCCAGTACGATCACCGACGCCCCCGGCAGCTCCGACTACTACAAAGGCGGGCTGGTCTCCTACGCCACGGAGATGAAGATCGCCTGGGGCGTGGACCCGCAGGTCATCGCCGAGCACGGCGTCATCAGCGCCGAGTGCGCCCAATCGATGGCCAACGCCGCCCGCGAGCGGCTGGGCGCTGACGTCGGCATCGGCGTCACGGGGGTGGCGGGCCCCGACCCACAGGAGGAGAAGCCGGTCGGCACCGTCCACATCGCCGTGGCCCTGGGCGAAGGGCCGCCCCGGACCACGAGCTACGTCTTCCCCCAGGGCCGAGAGGCCGTCAAGCGGCGGGCCGTGACGACGGCGCTTGCCCTGCTGCAGACGCGTGCTGGTGGACCAGAAGCAATGAGAATGGCCCCCTTTCTGGTCGCCACCCTCGGCCTGGCGCTGCTCCTGGCCGCATGCGGTGTGCCCGTCGAAGAGAAGGGCACACCCACGCCGGAGGCGGGCACGCGTGCGGCGGAGGGAACCGGCCAGACCACCGGCCAGGCGGGGCAGACCGTCGTGCGGCCGACCCCAGGCACGCCCCCCGCCACCGTGAAGCCCGCCCCCTCACCAGCCGAGATGCCCTCCTGCTACCAGCCCACCCCCGAGGGGCCCGCCCTCGAGGGCACCCCTGTCGAGCCCAGCGAGCGCATCGTCAGCCCAAGCCCGGTACCAACGCCCTCCCAATACGAGCCCCTGCCCCTCCAGGAGGACACCACCCTGGAGGCGCGGCTGCGGGATGCCTTGGGGGCTGACGTGGATTCCTACGGCGTCGTCGTCAAGAGCCTCAAGGACGGTCGAGGCGCCCTCATCAACCCGGACAAGGTCTTCTACGCCGCCTCTCTCTTCAAGGTCACGGTTATGTACGAGGTCTTCCACCAGCGAGCCCTGGGCCTCCTCAGCTTCGACGAGCCGCTGCTGGTTACCCCCTACTACGCTGGCTTCGACCTGGGCACCCTGCCTGTAGGGGTTTGCCAGACGCTGACCATCGGCGAGGCCCTCGGCTACATGATGTCGATCAGCGACAACGTGAGCGCCGTCCTCCTCCAGGACCGCGTCGGAGCCGCCAACATCAACCGTTCGATGGCCGCCCTTGGCCTGACCACGACCCGCCTCCTGTCCGACGACCTTCCCGCCACCGCCGCCGACATGGCCCTTCTCATGGAGATGATAGCGCGGGGCCAGGCCGTGGACGCCGGGGCCAGCCAGGAGATGGTGAACCTCCTGTCCAGCGAGGAGCTGGACAACGGACTGCGGGAGGGCGTTCCGGAAGGGACGCTGGTCGCCCACAAGACAGGCAACTGGACGAACGCCACGCACGACGCCGGCATCGTGTACCTGCCTGCCGGCGGCAGGTGCGCCAGGCGACACCTACGTCATCGCCGTCCTCTCAGACAAAGAATACGAGACGAAGCCAATTGCTAAACTATCACAGGTAGTGTTCGAGTATTACACAGGAGACGTCGGCCACGACTAAGGAGAGTAGGATGCGACTTTCGTTCACGGTTCTGGTGGCCCTGACCCTTGCCCTGGCTGTCGCCTGTGGAGGCGGCGGCTCGTCCGATCCGACGAAACGTGACATCACGGATGACGAACTGAGCCTCATGGTCCTGCCGCAGTCGGAGTTCGGGTCGCAATACGCCGACTTCGAACTGGACGACACGTCGGGGATGCAAAGCAACGAGAAAACGATTAACGATGCCTTCGACACAGAGGACGAAGCACAGGACGTGGGGAGCTTTGGTCGGGACAAAGGCTACGACCAGTCCTACACCGCTCTAGACGCGCTCCTGAAAGAAGAGGGGGCCACCTTCGGCGTCGGCACCGCACTGGACCTGTACGGAGATGCCGACGGCGCCTCCGGCGACCTCAAAGACAAGGTGGCTGATTGGCAACGAGCAGTCGGCCAGACCAAGGAGAACGTAACGGTTGAGGACGGGAACGACCTTCGACGTCAAAGACGTCGGCGACGAGGCTGTTGGGATGGCCATGCCGCTGACCGTCAAGGGCGACCAGGAGATGACCCTTACCCAGACGCTCGTGGCATTTCGGGAAGGGCGTCTGCTTGGCACCGCCTACGTCCAGTCGTCCAGCGACGAAGACGTGCGCGACGAGGCGACAGCCCTCGCCCAGAAGCTCGACGAGCGCATCCTGGCGGTGCTGCGAGGCGAGGTGAAGGCGCCAGAGGCGACGGCGGCGCCCGCCTCCAAGAAAGCGACCCCGGCGTCCACCTCCAAACCGAAGGCCACGCGCACGTCCGAAGCAACGCCGGAGGAGAGCACCGCCGTGTCGCCTTCCGACGTTCTGGACAGCTTCCGGTTCACCGCCGAGATGGCCGTGGAAGTCGGGAGCAGTCTGGTTCTCACATCGGAGGGTCAGTTCGAGGCGCCGGACCGGCTCGACTGCACGGTCAGCGGCTCCCTTGCCGGCGCGGCAGTGGGCAGCGACAACCTGGTGGTGATTGGCGACGACGCCTGGCTCGATACGGGCGAGGGATTCCAGGCCACCACCGCCGATGACCCCGACGTGGTGCAGGACCTGTCTCTCTGCCCTGGCTCGCCGGCCTTCTGGGAGGACTTCAACTTCCTGCAGGATCCCGGCCTGCTCAACGGCCAGCCCGACACGGTGAACGGTGTGGACGCGATCAAGTACTCGCTGGCCGACGTCGCCGGGGCTCTCCAGTCCGTCGGCTTCCTGCCGCCCGAGCTCAAGGGCATGACGATCGACACCTTCGACGTGTGGGTGGCACAGGACGGAGGCTGGCCTCTGGCCCTCGACATGGACATCACGGCCGACGCGCAGGCTGCGGCCGATACGTTCGGGCTCCCCGTGCAGGCCGGCGGCCCAGACGCGCACATCACGATGCACGTCGAGATCACCGACGCGAATGCCAGCGACATCCACGTAGGGCAGCCGGTTTACTGAGAACCGACCGTAGAACATAGGGCATAGGCAAAGAGCATAGCGAGCCGGGGCAAGAGCCTCGGCTCGCTCGTCCAGCAGCGGTGGCACCTTCTAGTGGTCATCGAGGACGGCGCAAATTCTCAGCTGCGGTGTACGAATGTCACCACCACCCGGCGTGCTTGTTGGCGGGCCTGCCACCATCTGATGAATGTCCTTCCAGACCTGCCGCTTCAATGCCATCAGGTCGTTGTAGCGGGCATCATCGGGCCGAACCACGCGGTGCCCTCGGCCCAGCGCCTCGACCGCCCTCTTCAGCCGCGGAAATCGAGCCTTGTAATCGGCGCTCCCATTGGCGCCGAAATACCGGAAATCTCTGCTCAAGAGGACGTTTGCCCTCGGGTAGTGGGGGTGCTTGCCCAGGTCACGGACGAGATTCGTCGGGACGATCGTGGAGACCGGGGCGCGCGTCGTTCCGCCGCATGAACTGGCCTTCGCGTCGCTCTGTAGATACAGTCGTCGCGGACCGCGAACTGCTTCTGCACGTAGTAGCCACCGTCGAGAACTTTGTCCGTTATCCGGGCAACGTATAGAAGCCTGTTATCCCGACGCAACGACTTGGCGGCAAACCCGAATATCAGATCCTCCGGCTGGGCGGGCCCGCGAATCATCGGCTTGCAGATGGCCAGCGAAAGCAAACCCTCGTGCACGCAAGGGGCACCGTTGTTGTCGCAGGTCAGCTTGTAGAAGTAGATCTTCGGCATTGCGCACCCTCAGTTGTTT
This sequence comes from uncultured Chloroflexia bacterium, assembly GCA_963726245.1. Taxonomy (GTDB): domain Bacteria; phylum Chloroflexota; class Dehalococcoidia; order DSTF01; family JALHUB01; genus CAVSBT01. The sequence goes on along the minus strand of CAVSBT010000043.1, from coordinate 28,282 downwards.
GACTGAATCAGGGCCGGCTCCTGCCTCTCCAGCCAGCGCAGAAAGCGGATCGGGTCGAGAAACCGCGGAAGCCTCACGCTCCTCTGCACGTATCCGTCCTTTACCGACAGCCCTCCCCACTCTTCCAGCAATTCTCGCCGTACGCGGTAGGCTCCATCACGGTACTCGCCAAACGGCAGGCAACGCTTCAGGCGCCCGGACACCCCAGGTTGGCCGCAAACGACTATGTCCTCGGCGCCAGGCGCGAGGATACGCCGGGAATGGGCATTGATATCCCGGTCCAACAAGGCTATATCTGTGGCAGGACGAATCTCGTCGACCACAAACACACCGATAATAGCGTAAACTAATTCGGCCGCCCCGCGCACGTCCGCGAGTCCAGCGTAGAATACGATCCGGTCGCCTGCGCCCAGGTTGGCGCGTATCTGCTTCCCCCGCTGGCCCACATCACCATATGTGAGGTGAGTGAAGTCGGGGTCCAGGTGCATGTGCCTGTCGCGAAGGTGAGCCGGCAGGCTGACACCCAGCCTCATGAGTGCAGGCGCCACAGCAGCGTATGGCTTCTCCAAACCAGCGTGGACACACTCACCTTCGGGGATGGGAAGATATACGAACTCCCACGACCGGCTGTCGACCGGCCCATTCCATAAGCCGCCGACCTCGCTACTATCAGCGGCGATACGCACGAGCAGGGCGTTCACTCGCTTGCCTCCGAGAGGCGATGACCCCGGATGGCCCCGTCCTCTACACCGTCAGCCTTCTGTACAGCGTGGGGAGGCGGCTGGGGAGGGCCTCGATGTCGCCCAGGATTTCGTAGTCCACGTCCTCGCACATCTGGCCCAGGTACTCGTGGCCCTCCTTGTCCACGGTCAGGCAGAAGGGCACGATGCCCTTGCGCTTCGCCTCTATCAGCGCCTTGTGCGTGTCGTGGATGGCGTACTCCTTCTCCGTGCGGTCGCGGCCGTAGCCGTGGTCCTGGGGCCGGCCGTCGGAGACGAGGAAGAGGATCTTCACCCTCGCATCGTGGGCGTCGAGCTTGGCGATGGCGTGCCGGATGGCCGGCCCCATGCGCGTGCTGCGGATTGGGCTCACCTTGTCGATGCGACGCCGCACGTGCTCGTCGAACGGCTCCTCCAGGTCCTTGAGGACGTAGAACTCCACGTTGTCGCGGCCGTAGCCTGAGAAACCGTAGATGCCGTAGCTATCGCCGATGGTCTCCAGGGCACGGATGAGGAGGACGGTGCTCTCCTTCTCCAGGTCGATGATGCGCTGGGGAGGGTCGAGCGCGGCCTGAGCGCGCCGCTGAGCCAGCCACGAGAAATAGTTCCGGGGGTCGTCGTTGAATTCATCGTCGGGGCGCTGCTTCTTGCGCTTCTCGATCTCCTCGTCGGTGGAGGCGCTCATGTCCAGGAGGAAGGCCACGGCTACGTCGCGCTCCACCTTGTTGCGGCGCCAGTACACCTTGTCGGACAGGGCGTGGCCGGCCCGCTTCTCCACCAGGTGTTCGATGACCAGGTCCAGGTCGAAGTCCTCGCCGTCGTAGAGGTGCTTGATCTTGCGGAAGAGCTCGGGGCGCAGCATCTCGAACTGCTTGCGGGTCTCCTCGGCGAGGGCGGCGTGCCGCTTCATCGTCTCCTCGAAGAAGTCTTCGCTACCCTCCTCCAGGACGCGCTCCTGGACGCGGCACCAGTTAGGCCGGTAGTCAGAGGCGCGGAAGTCCCACTCGTCGTAGAAGAAGGACTTCACGTCCTGCGGCAGCTCCTCCTCCTCGCCGGCGTCCAAGACGGGCTGGCCGTCCTTCAAAGGGATCTTCTGGTCGCTTATGGGCGTGCCGGCCTCCTTCTCGAGATTTGTGAGGAAGAGACCGATCGTGGAGGCCAGGTCACCCTCGGCCCAGATACCGATGCTCAGCTCGGCGCTCCTCTCCAGCAGCTCCTTGAGCTGGTCGGGCGTGAGAGGCGAAAGCGGACCGGTGTCCGCCGTCTGGTCGTCGCGGAGGCGCATCAGGAGCTGGACCAGCTCCGGCTTGAAGTCGCCGCGGAAGTCCACAGGCTGGGGGCTCTCGTACGGCTGGTCGGCGCCCTGAGGGAGCGCCGGCAGATCGCCGAAGTCGGGGGCGCGGCCGGGCGTGGCGCCGGGCGGCACCAGCATCAGCTCCAGCGACTCCTCGGTCATGACCTCCCAATCGAGGCCCAGCTCCTCCGCCCCCACGTTGGGCAGCCTCATCACCAGGTCGTGCAGGAGAAGGGTAGCCTCGGCCGCATCCTCCACCAGTGCTTCCGGGCGCTGCACGGAGCGCAGAAGACTGACCGCCGTCGCCAGGTACCCGCGGAGCGGCCGCGGCCAGACCAGGAGATCGCCGGAGTCCAGGCTGACCCGCACCAGGTTCTCGAGGAGGGCCTGACGCAGGGGCAGGAACGTGACCTCGGGCCGGTCGTCCGCCTCACGGAGCTGCATCCGACGCCAGGCCGCCCGGATGCCGCCGTACTCCTCGCGCACCATGAAGTCGACGCGGGCGTCCTCGACGACGGTGAAGATGTCGAGGGCGAGGCGCCGGTCGGGGAAGAGGTCGAAGAAGCGCTGCATGTCGGTGAGAGGCTTGCCCTCGCGGCGCAGGAGCCCCTGGCGCCGGAGCTCGGTCTCGCGACGCCGGCGGCGCGCCGGATAGACTTCGCCGCGACGCTTGAAGCTGAAGAGGAAGCTACCGAACTCCAGGTGCGCCGCCTGATGTGTGGCGTAGACCTTGAAGACCGAGAAGTTCTCGCTCTTCTCCGCGTGCTCCTCCACGGCCTCCGGCAGGTAGATCGCCCGCCCCTCCGTCGACGGGCTGGCCTCCGAGACCCAGCCGATGCCCTTCTCCACCAGCGCCGTAGAGGGATGAATGGCCACGTCGACGCCGGTGAGGGCCTGGCAGTAGAGATGCAGTATCCCGCTCACCCGCGAGAGGTCCACGCGCGGCGAAAGAGCCTGCAGGACCTCTTCGCCCTTGCCGGACTCCAGCCGGAAGTAGGCCTCGCCGCCCTCCTGGGTCTGCTCCAGGATGTGGTGCCCGGCCGAGTGCCAGCGGGCCAGGTCCTCCAGGGGGATGCGTCTGAGCACCTCCGGAGCGCTCTTCAGGAACTCCATCGCGGCCGGCGGCGATCCCACGGCCAGCTCTTCGGCCAGCGAGATGAGGTGAGAGTGCGCCCTCTGGTCGACGCCGCCCAGGGCGGTGGCGGCGTCGGCGAAGAAGGCGTAGGCCTGGCGGCCGGCGCTGCGGGCGACCCGCGCCGACAGCTCGAGGAAGCGGGGCCGGCACTCGGGCTCGATGAGCGCCAGCGAGGAGTGGCCCCTCTCGAAGTAGAGGCGGGCGTCAGCCCAACTGGCCTGGGCGATCGCCGCCGCGAAGTCGAGGAACGAGGCGCGGTCCTTCTTGTCCAGCATGCCGAAGAGGCGCGGCGCCGCGTCCAGGCAGGAGGCGGCCAGCTCATAGGAGCGTTCCGACAGCGATTCAACGACAGACACCAGCCTTTCGAATCTCAGGCAAGCTGAGGTGGCCCAGGAGACCGGGGCTGGCGGAGAAGAAGGTCGAGGTGAGAGAGATGGACTTCCAGTTGCTCTTGTAGAGCCGCTGGCCCAGGGCGGCCCACTGCGTCAGATGTGGCCCCGACAGGTGGGGCACGCTCTCCGGGCCGGCTCGGAAGTAGGCCGCGGCCACCAGCGATGAGTGCTCGGCGAGGATGCGGCCCTGGTTCGCCCAGCGCAGGAAGAGGGGGAAGCCCAGCACCCGTAGCACCTCGGGGCTGGCGCGGAAGAACTCGCTGGCTGCCTCCCAGGAGCGCAGGGAGTGGGCTGCCAGGGTCAGCCCCTCTTCCGCCCACTGGCGGACCTGCTCTTCGGGCAGGAGGGTGGTCACCTCTCGCGCCGCGCGCCGGAACTCGGCGGGCAGAGTGGAGGCGTAGCGCCCCAGGCGCTGCTCGGTCTCTGCCAGATGCTCCGAGAGGTTCATCGCAGGGGTAGCGCCTACTTCTCCTCGATGTCGATCCGCAGTATCTTATCGCCCGGCGGCGCGTTCGGGGTCGACTGCGGGTTCCTGGGCGTAATGCTCTGCAGCACGTCCATACCGGACGTCACCTGTCCGAAGACCGTGAAGTCCGCGTTGAGGCCTGGCTCTGGCGCATAAGTGATGAAGAACTGGCTTCCGGTCGTGTTCGGTCCCGCCTTGGCCATGCTCAGCAAGCCGGCCACGTCGAAACCGCGGGCGCCCTTCTCGTCGGGGATGCTGTAGCCCGGTCCACCGGCGCCGGTGCCCGTCGGGTCGCCGCCCTGGGCCACGAAGCCGGGGATCACTCGATGGAAGGTCACGCCATCGTAGTAGCCCTTGCAGGCCAGGAAGACGAAGTTGTTGGTCGTGATGGGCGCGTCTTTGGCGAAGAGCTCCAGGACGATGTTGCCCTTCTCGATCTGGATGGTGGCGGTGTAGCTCTTCTGTGGGTCGATGATCATCGGCGGCGCTGTTGTGAACTGCTTCTCGCCGGTTCGCTGGCACTGAGCCAGCGCGCCCGTTGCCGATGCACCCGGAGTGGTGGACTTGCCGCCATCGCTGCTGCCGCCGCAGGCTGCCAAGCCAACGCCGGCCAGGACGAGTCCGGCCAGGCCGGCTAACACAAATGCGCCCAACGAACGCCCCCTTCCACGGTCTTTCACGATGCTACCCCCTACTCGAATATCGAGCTGACCACCTCTTCGATGCTGCGCTGCACCTCAGGGTCGTCAGTAAGGGCCCAGACCACGGCGACCTGGCAGGCTTTTCGCGCCGTTATCCCCTTCTCGATAAGCTTGCCCGCGTAGATCAGCAGCCTCGTGCTCACCCCCTCGCCGAGGCCGTGCTCCTTAAGGTGGCGCACCTTCTCGCCCAGCTTCGCCAGTTGAAGGGCCACCGCCTCCGAGACGCCGCTCTCGTGGGCGATGATGTGCCCCTCGACGTCCCGCGGCGGATAGCCGAACTCGATGGCGATGAAGCGCTGGCGGGTGCTGTGCTTCAGGTCCTTGAGGGCGCTCTGATAGCCCGGATTGTAAGAGATGACAAGGATGAAGCCGTCCCGCGCCTCTAGAATCTGGCCGCGCTTCTCGATGGGAAGGATACGCCGGTGGTCGGTCAGAGGGTGGATGAGCACGGTGGTGTCCTTGCGGGCCTCCACCACCTCATCCAGGTAGCAGATGGCGCCGGCCTTGACGGCGCGGGTCAAGGGGCCGTCGATCCAGCGCGTGCTGTCGCCCTCCAGCAGGTAGCGGCCCACAAGGTCGCTGGCCGTCAGGTCTTCGTGGCAGGCCACCGTCACCAGGGGAAGGCCCTGCGCCTCCTTCGCGCGCTCGCCCTCGACGGCCCGCCGGCCCGAGGTCCGGCGCGAAGGCTTGCCAGCATCGCGGATGATAGTGAGGGGCCGGCGCAGCTTCCAGGCCATGTGCTCGATGAAACGCGTCTTGCCGCATCCCGTCGGGCCCTTGAGCAACACCGGTATCTGCTGCTCGAAGGCGGCCTCGAAGAGCCCTATCTCATCTTGAATGGGCACATAGAAGGGCTCCTCGACCGCCCGGTACTCCTCGATAGCATACTGGCGATAGCCAGCGTCGACATCTTCTTCGTCCACCATCCGGTCACCCACTGTCGCCTTCGCTCCTGCTGGAGGCCGCCGGCACAGCCCTCTCCTTTAGCCCGACCCAGAGGCGGTCCACCTGCCGTCGCGTCTCCTCTAGTATGCCGCCGTTATCGATCACCACGTCAGCGTGCCGACGGCGCTCCTCGTTGCTGAGCTGCGCACTCACGCGGGCCTCGGCCTCGGCCGCAGAGAGACCCTTGTAGGCGGCGAGGCGCTGGCGGGCCACCTCCGGCGAGGCTTCGACCACCCAGACCTCATCCACGAGGGGGAGCCAGTCGGCCTCGACAAGGACAGCGGCCTCGAGGACGGCCACGGGCACGCCCTGGCGCTGGAGGACGGCCAGCCGCTCCTCCATCATCCGACGCATGGCGGGCCAGACGATGGCCTGGAGGCGCTGGCGGGCCTCTGGGTCGTTGAAGACCTTCTCGCCCAGCCGGCGCCGGTCTATCTCGCCGTCGTCGCCGATGACCTCCGCCCCGAACGCGGCCACGATCTGAAGGTACTCGTCGGTGCCGCGGCGGTAGGCCTCGTGGCCGACCTGGTCGGCGTAGATGACAGCGGCCCCCTTCTCAGCCAGCATGGCCGCTACCTCTGACTTGCCGTTGGCGATGCCGCCGGTGAGGCCCACCGTAATCATGTCGCTTGCTTCGCTTCCGTCCGGCCGCGCGGCGCCCGGCCGGAGGCCTGCGCGGCGCCGATGAAAAGCACGCCGGCTTGCAGACCGGCGGCTTAATCATTCTAAGGGGAGCCTTAGGCCCGGTCAAGGAATCGAGAGGCTACATAACCGCCGTCGTGGAGCCGCCGTCCACCTGGATGGTGACGCCGGTGATGTGGCGGGCCGGCTCCGAGGCCAGAAAGACCACCAGGGCCGCGATGTCCTCCGGCTGGCCCAGATGCCCCACAGGCACGCGCCGGCCCTCCTCCTCGACGATCTCCTCCACGGGGCGGCCCTCGGCGGTGGCGCGGTTCTCGAGCACATGGCGCAAGCGGTCGGTGAGGGTGAGGCCGGGGCAGACGTTGTTGACCAGGATCTGGTCCGGGCCCAGCTCGCGGGAGAGGGTCTTGGCCAGGCCCACCACACCAAGGCGGGCGGCGTTCGAGAGGATGAGCCCGTCGATCGGCTGCTTCACAGCTACGGACGTGATGTTGATGATGCGGCCGCCGCCGCGCCGCCGCAGGTGAGGCAGCGCTTCGCGGACGGTGCGCGCGACGCTGAGGAAGTTCTGCGCCAGGGCAGCCTGCCAGACCTCGTCGGAGTGCTCATCAAAGGTCCCCAGCGGCGGCCCGCCAGCGTTGTTCACGACGATGTCCAGCCCGCCGAACCGGGCGACCGTCTCCGCCACGAAGCGCCGTATGTCGTCGTGCCTCGACATGTCGCAGACGACGGGCAGCACCTCGCCGCCCGTGGCGCCGGCGATCTCGGCCGCTGCCGCCTCCAAGCCCTCGCGGCCGCGAGCGCCAATCGCCACTCGACAGCCCTCCCGCGCCAGGCCCATCGCCACCGCCTTGCCGATGCCGCGGCTGCCCCCTCCGACCAGCGCCACCTTGCCTGCCAGTCCCAGCTCCATCGTGTGCGTCCTCCCCACCATAGTGTATTGTATGTGCAGCAGGCGGATCGTAGCGGAGCGGACGCTACGGTCAACGCCGGTGTTTCAGGAGGACACAATGGACGACCTGGCCTTCCTCGACGCCACCGCCCAGGCCGAACTCGTGCGGCGCAAGGAGGTCAAGCCCATCGAACTCGTCGACGCCTCCATTGATCGCATCGAACGGCTGAACCCCAAGCTCAACGCCGTGATCACGCCGATGTACGACCTGGCGCGCAAGGCGGCCGCGCGCCCCCTGCCCGACGGGCCCTTCACAGGCGTTCCCTTTCTCCTCAAGGACCTCCTGGCAAGCTATGCCGGGGTTCGCGTCACCCAAGGCTCGGCCTTTCTCAGCGACTACGTGCCCGATCACGACAGCGAGCTGGTCGTTAGGCACAAGCGCGCCGGCCTGATCGTCGTCGGCAAAACAAACCTGCCGGAGTTCGGCATCCTCCCCACAACCGAACCCCAGGCGTATGGCCCGACCCACAATCCCTGGGATGTTGGGCGCACGCCGGGGGGCTCCAGTGGCGGCTCGGCAGCGGCGGTGGCCGCCGGGGTTGTCCCCATGGCTCACGGCGCCGACGGCGGCGGCTCCATTCGCATCCCGGCTTCCTGCTGCGGGCTCTTCGGCCTCAAGCCGACACGCGGGCGCAACCCTCTGGGACCTGACCTCGGCGACACACCCGGCGGCCTGGTGGTCGAGCACGCCCTAACTCGCTCGGTACGGGATAGCGCCGCCCTTCTCGATGCCACGTCAGGGCCCGACGTTGGCGACCCTTACTGGGCGCCCCCACCGGCGCGTCCCTTCCTCCAAGAGGTGGGCGCCAACCCTGGACGGCTTCGCATCGCGTTTAGCGTCCAGTCTTTCACAGGCAGCGCAGTGCACCCTGACTGTGTGGCCGCCGTGCGCGACGCCGCAACCCTCTGCGCCGGCCTGGGCCACGACGTGGTAGAAGCCGCCCCCGCCGTTGATGGCGACGCGGTGACGCGCTGCTTCATGATTGCGTATTCGGCGGCATGCGCCACCACCGTGGATGGCCTGGCCTTGATCACGGGGCGCGCGGCCACGCCTGACAAGTTCGAGCCGCTTACCTGGGCATTCGCCGAGATGGGGCGCGCTCAGCCCGCATCGACATACCTCATCGCGGTGACGCTCTTGCAGGCCGTCTCTAGGTCCATCGCCCGCTTCTTCGTCGACTATGATCTAGTGCTAACGCCGACGCTCGGCGAGCCGCCTCTCCCCCTCGGCAGCTTCGACTCTCCCCCGGAGAACCCTCTGCAGGGTATGGCGCGGGCGGCATCCTTTGCGGCCGTTCACTCCCATCTGCAACATCACGGGCCAGCCGGCGATGTCGGTACCGCTGTACTGGAACGCAGAGGGCCTGCCGGTCGGCAGCCAGTTCATAGGCCGCTTCGGCGACGAGGCCACGCTCTTCCGCCTGGCCGCCCAGCTCGAAGAGGCCCGCCCCTGGGCGGGGCGCCGTCCGCCGGTCTCGGCGTGACGCCGCACCTCTAGACACGACCCCAGCGTGAACGCTGGGGCATCGAAAGGCGATCCCATGCCCCCGCCTTCAGGCGGGGGTTGGGAATCCCTCACTAGTCACGAACCCCCAGCGGCCCACCACCTTCCCGTTGACAGGCCGGCGCGGCGCTGCTATAGTCCCAGCGTCGCCCGGGCGACAGCGAAAACTGAATATTGCGCGTCGTTGTGGGGGCGCCCTCCGGGGCGAAAAGGGCAAGTCCGGTGCAAGGCCGGCGCTGTCCCGCAACTGTAAGGCCCGCCCCTCGGGCCGAGCCAGAAAACCTTCCCCCACAGGATGCCATCAGCCTTCGAGGAAAAGGCGCGGGCACACCTTGCGGCGTAGTCCAGCCCTTGCCCCCAGGCAAGGGCTTTTCTTCCCGAAAGGCCCTCCGACCTTCTCAAGGCGGGGGTATTTTGTTGCCCGGCGTCCCGCTCGCTGAAATGGAGGTACGCGATGCGACGCCTTCCCCTGTTCGGGACCGTGCTGACCCTTCTCATCGCGCTGGCGCTGGCAGCAAGCGCCTGCGGCGGGGACAACCAGTCCGCCGCCAACCCTGAACCCACCACAGCGGCCGCCGGCTTTCCGGTTACCGTCGCCCGCAGCGACGGCCGCGACCTGACGATAGCGCAGGCCGCCCCAGCGCATCGCCTCGCTGTCGCCGGCGGCGACCGAGGTCCTGTACGCCGTGGGGGCCGGGCCCCAGATAGTAGCCACCGACCTGCAATCGGACTACCCGGCGGAGGCCGAGAACACGACCAGGCTCGACGCCTTCCAGCCTAACCCCGAGGCCATCGCGACGGTCCGAGCCGACCTCATCATCGTCGCCCACAACCAGGACGACATCGTCGAGGTGCTGGACCGGCTGGGCGAGACGGTGCTCTTCCTGGAGGTGCCGGACACCATCGATGGCGTCATGCAGCAGGTGCAGGTCCTGGCGCGCGTCAGCGGCCACGCCGCGGACGGTGAACGCCTGGCCCAGGAGATGAGTGGGCGGATGGCGGCGGTCACCGACAAGCTGGCCGACGTCGAGAATGGGCCGCGCATTTACCACGAGCTGGACAACACGTTCTTCACCGTCGCTCCCAACTCCTTCGTCGGCGACTTCTATAACCTGCTCAAGGCGCGCAACATCGCCGAGGGCGCTCCCACGGCCTATCCCCAGCTCAGCCAGGAGGAGATCCTGGCCCGCGACCCGGAGGTCATCATCCTGGCCGACGCAGACGCCGGCGAGTCGCCGCAAACAGTGAAGGCGAGGCCGGGCTGGAGCGCCATCAGCGCCGTCAAGAACGACCGCATCTACGTCATCGACCCGGACCTCGTCAGCCGGCCGGGCCCCCGTCTGGTGGACGGCCTCGAGCAACTGGCGCGCTTCCTCTACCCGGAGAAGTTCCCTTGACACGCGCCCGCGCCCTGCCTGCTCCCGACCCTCACGCCGGCGCCTTCGCCGACGAGGAGGCGTTCGCCCTGCCGGGGGCACGGTCGCTGCGCCTACCGCTGGCTCTGGCACTGCTGGCTGTCCTGGCTGCCGTACTCGTGGGGGTGAGCCAGGGCGCCGCCGGCATCCCCTTCACCACCGTCGTGCGCATCCTCGCCTCCAAGGTGCTGGGGCTGGGAAGTGTGACCTGGCCCAAGACCTGGGAGGAGATCGTCTGGCAGATCCGCCTGCCGCGGGTGCTCCTGGCCGGGCTGGTGGGGGCCACCCTGGCCTTCTCCGGGGCCGCCTACCAGGGCGTCCTGCGCAACCCTCTCGCCGACCCCTACCTCATCGGAGTAGCGGCCGGCGCCGGCCTCGGGGCGACGATCGTCCTCGTCTCGCCGGTGCCGTACGCCTTCGGCACCCTGAGCCTGCTGCCGCCGGCCGCCTTCGTGGGCGCGGCGCTCGCCGTCTCGATCAGTTACGGGCTGGCCCGTAGCGGCGGCGTGGCACCCAGCGTCACCCTCATCCTGGCCGGCGTCGCCGTCTCCGCCGCGGCCACCGCCGCCATGTCCTTCCTCATCATGGCCAACCACGAGCGCGCGGTGACAGTGCTCTCCTGGCTGCTGGGCGGCTTCAACACCGCCACCTGGCAGAAGGTGGGCTGGTCCTGCCCTACAGCCTGGTCGGCGGTGCCATCGTTCTGGCGCAGCAGCCGCCTCCTCAACGTCCTCCAGCTGGACGAGGAGGAGGCGCAGCAGTTGGGCGTGCCCGTGGAGCGGGTGAAGCTGCTGGTCATCTTGGCCGCCTCCCTGGCGACGGCGGCGGCCGTCTCGGTGAGCGGGATCATCGGCTTCGTGGGGCTCATCGTGCCTCACACCGTGCGCCTCCTCTGGGGGTCCGACTACCGGCGGCTGGTGCCCCTGTCCATGGCGGCTGGCGCCGTCTTCCTCATCCTGGCCGACCTGGCGGCCCGCTCCGTCCTTTCGCCGTCGGAGGTGCCGGTCGGGGTCGTCACCGCCCTCTGCGGGGCGCCGTTCTTCCTCTGGCTGCTGCGCCGCCACAGGCGCGCCGTCTTCTGAGGGGAGTGATGCTGGAGATACGGGACCTCTGGGCCGACTACGGCGGCGCCCCCGTCCTGCGCGGGGTGAGCCTGGACGTGGCCGCCGGCGAGGTCGTGGGCCTGGTGGGACCCAACGGCTCCGGCAAGACCACCCTGGTGCGCGCCGTCACGCGCGTGATGCCGCTCCGCTCGGGGGAGGTGCGCCTACTGGGCGAGGACTGCCGGGGGCTGACGAGGGCGGCGCTGGCCCGTCGAGTGGCCGTGGTCCCTCAGAACCCCGCCCTGCCCGAAGGCTTCACGGTCTGGAGATGGTCCTCATGGGTCGCACCCCTCACCTGCGGCTGCTACAATCCGAGGGGCCGCCGGACCTGGCGGCGGCGCGCCGGGCCCTGGAGCAGACGGGCACCAATGCGCTCGCCTCCCGCTTCGCCCACCAGCTCTCGGGCGGCGAGCGACAGCAGGTGGTGATCGCCCGCGCCCTGGCCCAGGAGGCGCCCGTGCTGCTGCTGGACGAGCCCACCTCCCACCTGGACGTGGGCCACCAGATGGCCGTCATGGAGCTGGTGCGACGCCTCTGCCGGCGAGCGACGCCTGGCCGTGCTGGCCACGATCCACGACCTGACGCTGGCCGCCCTGTACTGCGACCGCCTGGTGCTCCTCGACCGGGGCGCCGTCGTCGCGGAGGGCGCACCGGACTCGGTGCTGCGGCCGGAGCTCATCGCCAGCGCCTACGGCGCAGAGGTGACGGTGCTGCGACACCCGGCCAGCGGCCGGCCGGTGGTGGTGCCGGCGTCGTCGACAAGATAGCCGTCGCCAGAGCCGGGCACAGATTGCCACACGGCCGAGAAATCGGACGGCGATCGAGGAAACGCAGATAGCGACCGCTCCCAGAGAGCGCGAACGCGCAGCAGGCGCGCTGGTCGTGGTCTACACCGGCCACGGCAAGGGGAAGACCACCGCCGCCCTCGGCATCATCTTTCGCGCCTGGGGACGGGGCATGAAGGTGGCCATGCTCTCCTTCATCAAGACCAAGACGAGCAACTACGGCGAGGAGCGGGCCGGGAAGCGCCTGGGTATCGAGATGATCCCCCTGGGCGGAGGCTACACCTGGCTCTCGCAGGACATCGAGGTGGACAAGGGCCTGGCCCGCGAGCTCTGGGCGATGGCCCAGGAGAAGATAGGCTCCGGCCAGTACGACATCATCATCCTGGACGAGTTCACCTACCCCCTCAAGTACGGCTGGCTGCCCATGGAGGAGGTGCTGGAGGTGCTCCGCCGCCGGCCCGACAGCCTGCACGTGGTGATCACCGGCCGCGACGCGCCCCAGGAGCTCATCGACTTCGCCGACCTGGTGACGGAGATGCGGGAGGTGAAGCACCCCTTCCAGCGGGGCATCAAGGCCCAGCCCGGCGTCGACTTCTAGCCGCGCCGGCTCCCTGGCACAAGCTGGCGTAGGGGCAGGGCCCTGTCCCTGCCCTCAGGGGCGCCCACAGAGGGGCGCCCCTACGACCGGGGTCGCGTCTCATCTCCGGCGCGCCTCACACGGCCTTGGCGGCAACGATCCCAAGGACCGCCAGCCCCAGCGCCACGCGGTACCAGACGAAGACGTAGAGGGAGTTCCGCTGCAGGTATCGCAGCAGGAAGGCGATGGCGACGGCGCCCCACAGCGCCGACAACACGAACCCCACGGCGAAGAAGCGCAGGTCGGCCGCATCGAGCGTGCCCGCCCGCACCTCGTCGAACACGTCGTACACCTTCTTCAGCCCGGCCCCCGCTATCACCGGCGCCGAGAGGAGAAAGGCGAAGACCGCCGCCTGCCGCCGCTCGAGGCCGAGCGAAGAGCCCCGCCGCTATCGTGCTCCCTGATCGCGAGACGCCCGGCACCAGCGCCACGGCCTGCGCGAAGCCTATGAACAGGGCCCCCAGCTACCCCGAGCTCAGCCATGGACTTCCGTTTGCTGCCCAGCCGCTCGGCCAGGACGAGGACGGCGGCAAAGGCAATGAGCATGGAGGCCACCAGAACCGGCTTCCGAAACGCGTCCTCGACGGCGCTCTCCAGCAAGAGGCCCAGGATGGCGGCCGGCACCGTAGCCAGGATGAGGAGCCAGGCGAGACGGGCATCGGCGTTGCCCTCCAGACGGCGCACCAGCCCGCCCGGCCTGCTCGGCGTCCGGCCGCAGGCTGCGTAGCCAGGCCGCGGCCAGCCGCAGTATCTCTTGACGGAGCACGAACAGTATCGACAGAAGGGTACCCAGGTGGATAGCGGCATCGAAGGTGAGGCCGAAGGTGTCCTGGTTAACGTCCAGCGCTTTCTCGAGGAGGATGAGGTGGCCGGTGGAGGAAACCGGAAGGAACTCAGTCAGACCCTGGACAGTGCCCAGGATGACGGCCTTCAGGAGCTCCGGCATGAGGCGTGGCCTCCGTGCCCCGGCGCGTCAGCGAGGCCTTTCGCGACTCGATGAGGCCGGCGAATCAGGCCTCATCATAGGCTCGTGTCGGGGCGAGCGCCAGAGACTGGCAACGGATTCTCACCACCATTGAAATATCAGTAACGACAACGCGATCGTTCCGACGATTGCCCACACAGAATCTCTCTTCAAAACCATTATCCAGACAATCGCCCCCAGGAAAATCAGCCACGCCTGCCAGCTCACAAGCGACTTGAAGGCGAACTGCAGCGTGACGGCGACGAGCAGGCCGATGAAACCGGACAGAAATCCCTTGATCACCACCTTGACGATCTTGAGATTCTGCACCCTGGCGTGAACGTCGGCGAGCGCAATCATGGCGGCCACCGACGGCGTGAAGATCGCCAGAGTCGCGAAGAGCGCGCCCGCTACCAGCGCCACGTGATAGCCGACAAACGTTGCGGTAATCAGGACCGGGCCGGGGGTGATCTGTCCCAGGGCGATTCCGTCCAGGAACTGCTTCGTCGTCAGCCAGCCCTGGGCATCCACCACCTGGTGCTGAATAAGCGGGATGCTGGTGAAGCCTCCGCCGAAGGCAAGGGCGCCGATACCCAGAAAGGTCGTCAGCAAGGCGCGGGTTGACGAGAAAAGCAAACCGATGCCGAGAAGGGCTGCTATCGCGATCACAGGGATGAAGTCCCTCAGGCCAAGTTGCTCGCGCTGCAACACGTCGGGCTCGAAAAGCAGCGCCTCTCCGCTTGTCGCTCTTTCGCCCTCGAACTCGCCGGTGAAGTAGAACAGGACAAACCCCAGGAAGCCGGCGGCGAGGATCAGCCAAATAATGTTCAGATCGAAGAAGTAGGCACTGATAAACGTCAGCGAGCCGATGGCAAGGCCCTTTATGTCAGCAGTCTCCAACTTCTTGAACACCGACCGTCCGAGCATCCACGTAGCGCTGACCAGGAGCGCGACCACGAGCGCCCCCAGACCGGCGAACAGCGCGCTGACAAACGCGACATCGCCAAAGCGGAAGTAGGCCCAGGCCAGCGTCGTCACGGCGACAGCGGCAGGCAATATGAAGCACAAGGGCGCTAGGATTCCACCCCAAAGCTTGTGAAGCTTGAAGCCAATGTAGGTTATGACCTCCACGCCGGTCGCGCCGGGCAGGACCTGCGCCAGGCTCAGGGCGTTCATGAACTCGCTCTCAGAGATCCACTTTTTCCGGTCAGAAAGCGTCCTCTTCATCAGCGCCAGGATCGCCGGACCACCGTAGCCGACGGCGCCGATATAGAGGGTCGTCCTGCACAGGTCGAGTAACGTCGGTTTCTTGGTCATAACCGGCCGAGAGGGCGCGGGCGCTTTCGCCTGGCCCTTGTGAGTATTCGCTGGAAGCTGGACTTGCCGCTCGTCGCGGCGCGTGACTATCTCTGCTCCCGACCGCTACGGGCGCGCGTCGCCGTCGAGCGAGTCGAGAAGCGCTTCGAGGAGGCTCACGGCCCCTCCGACACCGAAACCGGCGCTTTGGAGAGGGACAGCGGTTTCGCCTCACCGTCGACGGTGAAGAAGAAGCGACGCGCCCACAACGCGACGTACACCAGCGAGATGAGCACCGGCACCTCGATGAGCGGCCCGACCACCGCCGCCAGCGCCTGCCCGGACTCGATGCCGAAGACGCCGATGGCCACGGCGATGGCCAGCTCGAAGTTGTTGCTGGCCGCTGTGAAGGAGAGAGTCGCCGTCTCCGGGTAGCGGAAGCGTAGCCGCCAGGACATGAGGAACGAGACAGTGAACATGATGAGGAAGTAGAGCAGCAGCGGTATCGCTATCCGTAGGACGTCTAGCGGCACGTCCAGGATGTACTCGCCCTTCAGGGCGAACATCACCACGATGGTGAAGAGCAGTCCGACGATGGCCGTCGGGCCCAGGCGGGGCATGAGGACGCCCTCGTACCAGTCGCGCCCCTTGCGCCGGATGCCCACGTAGCGGGTGATCATCCCGGCCACCAGGGGAATGCCCAGGAAGATGAGGACGCTCCTTGCCACCTCCCAGAAGCTGATGTGGACCTCCTCGCCGCCGCCGAACCAGGAGCTGGCGACGCTGACGAAGAAGTAGGCGTAGAGGGAGTAGAAGAGCACCTGGAAGACAGAGTTGAGCGCCACCAGCACGGCGGCATACTCGTTGTCACCCTCCGCCAGCATGTTCCAGATGAGCACCATGGCGATGCAGCGGGCCAGCCCGACGATGATCAGCCCCGTGCGGTACTCCGGCTGGTCGGGAAGGAGCAGCCAGGCCAGCGCGAACATGATCACGGGCCCCACCAGCCAGTTCTGGACCAGCGAGAGGCTGAACATCTTCCAGGCGCCTTTCACCTTGCCCAGCTCCTCATACCTCACCTTGGCCAGGACGGGGTACATCATCCAGAGGAGTCCAACGGCGATGGGGATGGAGGTGGTGCCGATGCTGGCGGAGTTGATGGCGTCAGCGACACTGGGGAGAAGCTTCCCCAGCGCCACGCCGAAGGCCATGGTGAGAATGATCCAGAAGGCGAGGTAGCGGTCCAGGAGCGAGAGACGTTCGGCGACACGCGGTCGCGCGGCCTCAGCGATGGTCATGGCGATCGGTCTCCTTCGCGCACACTCGCCGCTAAGAATTCCTCCACCCGCGCCCTGATGGCGTCCCGCACGGCCCGGAAAGTGGCAAGGCGCTCTTTCCGCGTTCCTTCCGCCCGCGAGGGGTCGGGGAAGCTCCAGTGCAGGCGATTACGAGCATTTGGGAATACCGGGCAGCTCTCGTTGGCGTCGTCGCAGACCGTGATGACGTAGTCGAAGGCCTCTTGCACGAAGTCGTCTACGGACTTGGCCCGCTGGCTGCTGATGTCGATGCCCTCCTCAGCCATGACCTGGACGGCCAGGGAATTGAGGGTGCCGGGCTCGGTGCCGGCGCTCTGGGCCTCGAAGCGGCCGACGCCGAGACGGTTCAGGTACGCCTCCGCCATCTGGCTGCGGGCCGAGTTGTGGGTGCAGATGAAGAGGACCCTCTGCTTCACGGGTGTACTCCGAGACCGCCTGCTATAGGGCGGCACCCTTGATCAGGCCCTCGACCTCGGCGAGGGATGGTAGCCGGCCTTTGGAGACGACTCTGCCGTTCACGGCGAGCCCGGGCGTCGCCATGACGCCGCGTGCCATGATCTGCTTGATGTCCGTAACGTGCTCTACCTCCGCCTCGATGCCCAGCTTCGCCACGGCCTCGCGCGCCAGCATCTCAAGTCGCTGGCAGTTGGCGCAACCGGACCCCAGCACCTCGATCTTTAGCATCTTGTTCCTCCTAGAAGACCAGATTGAAGACGAAGCCAACAGCCGTGATGCCGCCCGCGACCACAGCGATGAAGACGGCTATCAGTTGCCACTTCAGGACCCGGCGAAGGATGATCATCTCCGGGAATGACAGGGCTACCACACTCATCATGAAAGCGAGCGCCGTCCCCAACGCGGCCCCTTTGTCAATCAGGGCCTCGATTACGGGCAGCACGCCCGCGGCGTTCGAGTACATCGGCACGCCCATGACTACGGCAGCCGGGACGCTCCACCAGGCTCCCTTGCCCATGATTCCGGCCATCGTGTCCTGCGGCACGTAGCCGTGGATGGCCGCACCGACTGCAATGCCGGCCACAACGAACGGCCAGACGCGGCCAACTATGTCACGGATGGCCTGGATGCCCCTCGCGGCCCGGTCGGACCATGTCAGGCTCTCCCCGGAGTCGAGCCGCCCGACGGCGATCTCGTACACGAAGGGCTCAACGTAACGCTCCATCCGCAGGCGTCCAATAACCCAGCCCGCGCCGATAGCTATCGCCAGCCCGAGTCCGACGTACAGCGCCGCCGTCTTCCACCCGAAGAGCCCGAACAGGAGCACGATGGCGACCTCGTTCACCATCGGCGCTGAGATGAGGAACGAGAAGGTGACCCCCAGAGGCACGCCGGCCTCCACAAAGCCGATGAACAGCGGCACGGCCGAACAGGAGCAGAATGGCGTCACGATCCCGAGGCCCGCCGCGGCGACGTTGCCTACTCCCTCCCTGCGACCGCCGAGCATCGCCCTTGTCCGCTCTGGGGAGAAGAATGTGCGGATGATTCCCATCAGGAAGACGATGCCCGTAAGCAGGAGGAGCACCTTGGGGGTGTCGTAGAGGAAGAAGTTGACAGCGCTGCCAAGGTGGCTCTCACCCGACAGACGCAGCATGTCGTACGTCAAGGCGTCGGCGACGGGGCGGAGAGCAAGGTAAGCTCCCACCCAGGCGAGGGCGGCCACGACCAGGGCCAGCACCAGCCCGTTTCTGGTTCGCTGCGCCGAGGCAGGCGCCAGCTCGACGGTATCGCGTGGCTGCACGGCGGTCATATCATCTCGTGGTGATGCAATGCGCCAAGAAAAAAGCCTATCCTCCCCGAATCCGGCACACCTGCTCTGCCCGCCGCCGGTCGCCCGGCGCCGTCTGCACGTCGAGCAGCGCGCCCAGCCGTTCGCGGAGCGCAGAGGCCGCCATCGGGTTAGCGCGGTAGAAGATCCAGCGCCCGTCCTCAGCATCCCGCCGCCTCTCGACCAGGCCAGCGCGTCGCAGCACCGCCAGGTGATTGGAAACCAGACTCTGGGAGAGGTCCAGCATGTCCTCGATCTCGCAGACGCACAGCTCAGCCTTGGTCAGCAGAGCAAAGATGCGGAGGCGGGTCTCATCGCCCAGCGCTCGCAGGAGCGCCCCCAAGTCCGCGGTGGAGACCCGTGAAGCCGGCCTGGCTTCGATGAGACGACTAGACATAGGCGGGTGGGCTCCTTGCATCATGTTTCATTAATATGCTACTTTGGGCCCGCAGCCTTGTCAAGCGGCGCCGGAGTGCGACTGCGCTTGACGCTACAGACAGGCATCGGTACGTTCTCGGTACCTGAATCAGTGTTCGCGGCGCCTGCAGTCAGCCCAACGTGGAAGACTGTAGGTCATCAATAGCTGAGGGGAAGGCGAATGCTCAGAAGCATCGCGGCACTTGCCTACTGCGCCCTTGTTCTGGCGCTGGCAGGCTGTATCTCGGGACAGGTCACCGACGCCGTAACCGGCCAGCCCATAGAAGGGGCGACCATCACCTTTCACGATTCCGTGGGCAACGCCGGCACAGTGACCACTGGACAGGGCGGCCTCTACAGCTTCGACGGCGTTACCAGCCCCCAGCCCGCCCCCGGGCCGGTGACGTTCGAGGTTTCGGCTCCCGGCTATTTCACTCTGACGGTTGAGCGGGACCTCCAATACGACGACAACGAGGAGCACACCTGGGGATTAGAGAACTTCCTCCTGGTTCTAGGCTGCGGCTGACGGTGATTGTACGTGGCCCTCGGGTAGGGCCAACCGCCTGGGCACAGCCGCCTTGTGTTAAGCGCCACACCACGTCGCAAGGGAAATCCCTACTGGACGAACATGGCACCCCAGGAGCTAGAATGGGCGCCGACCGATGTCTAACCCCGGGGGTGCCGCCATGCCTTTCGCCCTGCTCATCTTCCGAAACCTGATCCGCCAGAAGATCCGCACCGGCCTCACGGTCCTGGGCATCAGCATCGGGATCACGGCCGTGGTGGCTATGGGCATCATCACCAGCAGCACCAAGACTACGACCTTAGAACTACTGCGGGCCGGCGGTAGCGATTTCGCCATAGGGCGCAACGGTAGCTCCGACCTCACCTTCAGCACCCTTACGGCCGCCGACCTGCAGAAGGTCGAGAACTACCCCGAGGTTGCACACGCCAGCGGGGTTCTCCTGGCCTTCAGCAAGGTGGGCTCCAACCCCTACTTCGCTCAGGTGGGCATCGATCCCAATGACCTGGCCTTCTTCGACCTACCCATCGTCGAGGGACAGCGGCTCGCGCCGGGCACCCGGGACGAGATCATGCTCGGCACCGAGGCGGCCAAGCCAACTGGAGCGCCCGGGTGGGAGAACAGGTGGAGATTCGAGACCAAACTCTGAACGTGGTCGGTATCTACCGGACGGGCACGGTCTACCTGGACGGCGGCGGCGTGCTCCCCATCTCCACCGTGTGGGCGTCCGAGCGCAAGGAGGGCCTCTACACTCTCCTCTACGTGAAGGTGAAGCCCGGCACCGACGTGGCGGCTCTTACGGCGCGCATCGAGGCCGACCACCCGGACCTGGCCACGCTGCGCGGCCTGAGCGGACGTCTCCGGAAACGTGGACCAGGGCCTCAAGATCTTCGATGCCATCAACCTGGGCATCACCCTCCTGGCCGTCTTCATCGGCGGCATCGCCGTCATGAACACGATGGTCATGGCCGTCTTCGAGAGGACGCGGGAGATCGGCATCCTGCGGGCCGTGGGCTGGCGGACGCGCCGCATCCTGCAGATGATAGTGGGGGAGGCGCTTCTGCTCTGCTTGATCGCCGCCGTGCTCGGGTCAGCGCTGGCGGTCTTGCTGACCCACTTCATCGTCCTCCTGCCCGCAATCCGCGCCTTCCTCTCGCCCGAGTACACGCCGGGGGTCTTCATACGGGGCATCCTGGTCGGCGCGGGCGTGGCCGTGCTGGGAGCGATCTACCCCGCTTATCGAGCGGCGCGCCTCTTGCCGGCCGAGGCTATCCGCCATGAGTGAGAAGCCGCCCGCGGTTGAAGTCATCGACCTGGTGAAGACCTTCGATGATGGGAGGACTCGGGCTGTGGACGGCGCAACCCTCAGCGTGGCGCAGGGGGAGTTCGTGGCCGTCACGGGTCCCTCGGGATGCGGCAAGTCGACCCTACTCCACCTCATCGCCGCCCTGGAGCGACCCGACTCCGGCCGCATCGTGGTCCTGGGCGAGGAGATCACCAGCCGCCATGACCTGAGCCGCTACCGCGCCCGCACCGTGGGGCTGGTCTTCCAGCTCCACAACCTGCTTCCCACCCTGACGGCGGTCGAGAACGTGGAGGTGCCCATGTACGAGACGGGCCGGGGCATGCGGGAGCGACGCCAGAGAGCGCTCCAACTCCTCGAGCTGGTGGGGCTGGCGGACAAGGCCCGGCGGCGGCCTCCGGAGCTGTCGGGCGGCGAGCGCCAGCGCGTGGCCATCGCCCGGTCTATGAGCAACGACCCGCCCATCCTGCTCGCCGACGAACCGACCGGCAACCTCGACTCGAAGGCCGGCCGTAACGTGATGGAGGCCCTGGAGGGCATCCATCATGAGCATGGCCTCACCATCATCATGGTCACCCACGATCTCGGTATCGCGGGCAGCGCCGATCGCCTCGTCAAGATGCTGGACGGCCGGATAGAAGGGGGATAGCCTACTCCTCCACCTCGGGGCCGCCGGCTCCGTCGCGGAACCAGGCGACGGGCCGGAACTCGCGGGGCACGATGCCCTCCTGCTTGAACCGGGGGTATCCCAGAACGAGGGAACTGACGACCTTCCAGGGATACTCTATCCCCAGCTTCTCCTTCAGAGGGGGCAGGAGGTTGATCACCTGGCTGAAGCCGACCCAGCAGGACTTTATGCCCAGGGAGTTGGCCACGAGGTTCATGTTCTGTCCGCAGATGCCAATGTTGATCTCGGGGCCGCTGATGGCGCGCTCGTCGCCGGCGATGAGGATCACCGCCGAAGAGTTGAGGAACACGGGCCCGCTCCTCCTGGCGACGCTGCCCAGCCCTCCCAGGACGATGCGAGGGTCGTAGACCCCCGGCGTTGGGTCGGCCTCGTAGGCGACGGCAAGGTTCTTCACCATTTCGTCGTTCTTGTACAGGTTGTAGAGCATAGACAGGCCGGCGTAGATGGCTTCGTCCATCTCGTGGATCAGGGCCCGGTCGGTGACGACGATGAACCGCCAGGGCTGACAGTTGCCGGCGCTGGGCGCGAAGCGTCCCGCCTCCAACACGCGCCGAATGAGCGTCTCGGGCACCGGCTTCTCCTTGAAGTTGCGGACGCTGCGCCGGTAGAGCACGGCCTTCTCGATCTCGTTCCACCGGTCGGGGTTGCCCTCGGCGTCCATGGGCTCGAGCGGCGTCCTGGCCGGCAGAGGATGCGGCTCCGTCTTGTAGAAGCCCTCATCGACGTGGTAGGCCTCGACGACGGAGATGGCCTTCCGTCGGGCAGGCCACCATGCAGTTGTAGCAGCTAAAGCACTCGTACCCTTCCTTCAGGCTCGGGGCCTCGCCCTCCTGCAGCTCCCAGGCTCGAAACGGGCAGTTGTCCCAGCAGTACTGGCACTTCGAGCCGCGAGGCCGCGTGCACCTCTCCGGGTCCACCCTCATCACGCCCATGTGGACGGTCTTCGGACGGAAGATCGGCTCTAGGTCTTCCCAGGGCATAGCCTTCCTCCTCCCCAACCATGACTGGTCAACCGGCTACCACTATCCATTATGAACTCGGCACCCGCTGAAGCATAGCCCCTGCTCCGGGTCGGGCGGCCCGGTCTGGCGGCGGCGCCGGGCGGCCTTCCCGGCGCCTCTCGTCGGCGACCCGCCGATTTGCTACTCTGGCGCGGGAGTGCGACATGGCCGCCGCTGCTGAACTACCCCGCCGCAACATGCTCCTCTACGCCTCGGGCTCCTTCGCGGGCAACGTCATCTCCCGCACGACGGACCTCTGGCTCATCTTCTTCTTCGCGCCGCCACAGGGGGAAACGGACGTCGCCCGACGCGTCTCCGTCGTCGCCGTCGGCGTCATCCTCACCGTGACCCGCATCCTCGAGTCGCTCGATGACCCTCTCATCGGCTACTGGAGCGACCGCACCACCAGCCGATGGGGCCGGCGCATCCCGTTTGTCCTCTTCGCCACGCCTTTCTGGGTCCTGTTCTTCGCCCTTCTCTGGACGCCTCCCAACGGTCACGAGAGCATCGCCAACGCCGTCTACCTGTTCGCGATGCTGCAGGGCTTCTACCTGTTCAGCACTCTCTCCGGCGGCCCCTTCGAGTCGCTCCTGCCTGAGATCGCCGTCACCTCGAAGGACCGGGTGGGCGTCGTGACCTGGCAGGTCTTCTTCGGCACCGTCGGGGCGGCCATTGCCCTGGTAGGCAGCGGCGTCATCAAGGAGCTGTGGGGCTTTCAGGCGATGGCTGCGATGATGGCGGTTCTGGCCCTGGGCTCACGCTACCTGGCGCTGGGAGGCGCCTGGCGACGGGTGCGCGTGCAGCAACCGCCCGCCCGCCTGGACCTGCGACAGGCCCTCCGCACCACCTTCACCAACGACCAGTTCCTCTACTTCCTCCCCACTCACGTCTTCTTCAACATGGGGGTGTCGCTGCTCCTGGCGGCGCTCCCCTTCTACGTGACGCAGGTGCTGGGCCAGCAGCACGAAGGGTTCTACGTCTCAGCCCTCACCGCCTCGGCCATCGTCGTGGTGCTGGCGGCGCTGCCCTTCGTCTACCGGCTGTCGCTTCGGAAGGGGAAGGCGTGGGTGTACGGGACGGCCATGCTCCTGGGCGCCCTCTACCTGCCGACGATGTTCTTCATGGGTTTCATCCCGGTCATCCCCAAGGTGGCGCAGGCCTTCCTTTTCGTCCCGTTCCTGGGCGTGCCCATGGCGGCGGTGTTCACCTTCCCCAACGCCCTCATGGCCGACATCATCGACTACGACGAGCTGCGCACGGGTATGCGGCGGGAGGCCATGTACTACGGCATCCACGCCACCCTGGAGAAGCTGGCGTCGGCGCTTTTCCCGGCCATCCTGGCGCTGCTCCTGCTGCTGGGCGGCACCGCCGATGACCCTTGGGGTATACGGCTGGTCGGGCCGGTGGCCGGCGTGGCCGTCTTCATAGCCATGCTCAGCTTCCGGGGCTACCGCCTCCCGGACACCGTGAACGCGGACACGGTGCGGGTGCGGCGGTAGGCCGACCGTCACTCCGGCGCAATATTGAGGAAATTGCCAATTGACATCTTGGCCGGCAATCACTACTTTTGTCACAGCCAAGCGATGGCCGGAGGTACCCCGCCGCCGTCAACTGGTGACGCCGGATTCGGGGTGATCTTGCTGACTTCAGGAGGAGGTCCGCGTGGAGAAATGGATTGAGAAGTTCAACGCCCTGAGCATAGGGGAGAAGATTATCCTTCCAGCGGGTGTGGTGCTGTTCATAGTCGGGTTCCTGCCCTGGTACAGCGCTAGCGCCAGCTATGGGGGCTTCAGCGTCAGCGCCAGTAGGAACGCGTGGAGTGACTTCGGGTCGTTCTGGTCCATCCTGGCGATTCTCATCGGTCTGGCGATGGCGGCCGTCATCGTCGTGAAGAACCTGGGGACGGTGGCTGTTCCGGACAACATCGGAGGCATCACCTGGCCCAAGATTCACGCGGGCGCCGGCGTGCTTGCCCTGGTGTTTCTGTTGATCAAGTACCTGGGCAATCACGACTTCACGACGTATGGCCTGTACCTGGGCATCCTCTCGGCGGCGGCGCTTGCTGTGGGCGGCCTCTTGATGTTCAGGGACGAGAGCGCGGCCTAGCGGTCGCGCTCCAGACCCAAGCCTCATCATCTCGGCCTGGCCCACGGACCAGGCCCAGTCGGATCATCCCCGTCCCCGCACGCTTCGGGGACGATTCCTGTCCCAACTCTCTTCGCAACAGAGGCCGGTCAGCCTAACTCGCGGTAACGGAAGCAGTCCACCGTGTGGTCGTTGACCAGCCCTGCCGACTGCATGAAGGCGTAGCAGATCGTGGAGCCCACGAACCGGAAGCCGCGGCGCTTCATGTCCTTGCTCATGGCGTCGGACTCCGCCGTGCGGGACGGGATCTCCTGGAGCGACCGCCACTGGTTCCTCTTCGGCTTGCCTCCCACGAAGCCCCAGACGTAGGCGTCGAAGCTCCCGAACTCCTCTACAACGGCCGGCAGCGCGCGGGCGTTGCCGATGGCAGCCGCTATCTTCAGCCTGTTGCGGACGATGCCCGGGTCGGCCAGCAGGGCTTCTACCTTCCTCTCGTCGTAGCGCAGCCACCAGATCGGGCCGGAAGCCGTCGAAGGCCGCCCGGTAGCCGTCCCGCTTCTTGAGGATCATCTCCCACATGAGGCCGGCCTGCGCGCCTTCCAGGATCAGGAGCTCGAAGAGGGCGCGGTCGTCATGCAGCGGCACGCCCCACTCTTCGTCGTGGTAGCGACGCATGAGGTCGCTGCCCTCTGCCCAGGCACAGCGTTGGGGGGTCATTCTCGGCCGCTCGCTATCTCAGGCCCCACTGCGTGTGTAGCTTCCGGACGTTGTCATTAGCCTCCGCCTGGAGGGCACGCGCCTGCTCGTCGGATATGCCGCCGTGGAAGCTAAGTCCTTCAGGGCTCTCGTGGAAGATGGAGGCGTAGAGGACGCAGGCGGCCAGATACGTGCCGGCCCGACTGGGGTGACTGCCATCGTCTTGCCACAGGTCTATCTCAGGGTGATCCTGACGGACCTGGTACCAGGTGAACCCGACCGGGGCCACGGGCACAATGAGCTCATCGGCGATGTGTAGGTACGCGTCGTCAATCTGCTGCTGCATGGCCTCGTACGTAGACAAGCCGGACGGCGGAAAACCGTCCTTGTGGGCCCATGTCATGAAGAGCAGCGGCACCGCCCCGGCCGCCTCGGCTCTGCTCGGCGAGCGCGCTGGCGGCAGGGTACGTGTAATCGTCCCGCCCGCTGGCCGTGGTGGGTGTCTGCGCTCTGCTCCTGGAGGACCACGTACGTCCAGCCCTGCGACGCGATCTTGTCGAGAGAGTCGGACGAGGCCGCGTGCTGGGCCAGCGTCTCGCCGCCGCCGGCGACCATCGCCACCTGGACCGGACGCCCGGCCGACTCGGCTAGCTGGGCGAATGTCGACGGCAGGTCGTTGACGTACGTGAAGCTATTGCCCAGAAAGAGGACGCGGGTGCAGGCTCCGGTGCCGCAGGTCGGCCCAGCCGAGCCGCTGCAGCCGGCCAGGAAGAGGACGCCGAGGACGATTGCGGCAAGAAGAAGCGTCGGCACGCCCCACTCTTCGTCGTGGTAGCGCCGCATGAGGTCGCTGCCCTCCGCCCAGGTACTGCCACCCGACGGTGGTACGATCCGGCCGTGCGAATGACGTTGCCTTCAGTCGCCGGCGCTATCAATAGGGGCTGGGGCCCGGGGACCAGGCTGCCCGTCGGTCACGGCTTGCCACACCCCAACTGGAAGCAGGCGGCCTACACCTCGTTGGCAGCCAAGTCACGGTGGCAAGCACGTTGGCTCGATCGGCCTGTGATGCGGCCGACGAGTCGACTGCGGCGAGAAGCTAACGCCAACTCTAGCAAGGATGTCCCTCTCTACTGAAATGTCTGTGACCAAACGCCACCATTACGTCCCTCGTTTCTACCTTCGCCGCTTCGCTGATGAGCAGGAGCGCCTACGTGTATATCGGCCACACTCGCAGTTGCCGCCGATCATAACCCCGGCAAAACATGCCGCCGTGCGGACAGGTTTCTACAAGCTCGATCTCGCTGGAGCCGGATACCGATGATCCTGAGCACGAGCTGAATAAAGTCGAAGACGCCAGCGCCAGGGTGATTCGACAGGTGTGCTCCGCGCGGTCATGGCCTCCACCCAACCTGATCGTGGAGTTCTGGCGACGCATATGGGGCTTCAGTACATGCGGACAACGGAGAAACGTCGGAGTCACGAGGAAATGGTCGATGCCGATCGAGAAGGCGTTCTACGAAAAGGATGACCCGCAGACTGGGCCCGCGAGCGATTGGTGGAGATAGGTGCAAGTCCAACCGAGGACAGAATCTCCCTCATCATGGATATCTCGCAACACCCTGATCGATTAGATTCGTCCTGCACCCCAACGAATTCCTAAGGTCGATGGTGACCGTCGGGCTGGAAGTTGCACGCTTGCTGGGAGAGCGTTCGTGGTGGCTCGGTATCAGCCCAGGACCGGCGTTCGCAACAAGGGGATCACCTTCCCGTCCTCTTCACTCGACCCGAGATGCGGGAGCCGTTCAAAGGAGTTGGCCTGCAGGGAGCGGAAAATCCACTTTCCATTAGACCGGCACCATGTATTATTATGATGTTCCCTCCTGGTATGCCGGAAAAGGCATTCGTGCCTGGAGCGGAAAACGTCACGTTCACCAATTCTCTGATCGCTTCTTCGAGTCACCGTTTTGTCTTCCGCCACCCAGATGATCCCCCCAATCGACTTCATGATTCCGAAGGATCGGCGGCCACTGATGGAAGTCAATCAGAAGCCGGCTTACGAGGTTAATCCGCGAACCAGAACTCAGCTTGCGCCTATCTTCTCTCCCTTCTTCGCCAAGTTGGGCCCACCGCAGGCGGACGAGGTGATTCGCGATGTCCAAGAGGATCGGGCATAGCCGGGTAGCTTGACACAGCGACAACTCTCACGGTCTCGCTCTCCAGTCAACTGCGAGCGCTGCAAGTGCAGATCAAGGCGTCACGCGATCAAGTTCTGATAGAAGGCGTCGTGCCCGCGCTCAAGTCCGCTGATGACGGAGCTTTGGTCACCACTGGACGAACATGGGCATGACCACGTGGACGTAGTTGTCCGGCCCACGGGCTCGCAGGACGCCGGGGCTGGAGGGGCTGGTGGTCTCCAGCGCCACCTGGCCGCCGTCCAGCACCTGGAGCACGTCCTGGAGGTACTTGCTGTTGAAGGCGATCTTCGCCGCCTCGCCCTCCACCGCGGCGTCGATCTCGCCCCGGTTGTCGCCGATCTCCTCGGCGCGGGCGGAGATGATCAGCTTGCCCGGCGCCAGCTCCTCGCCCGGGTTGACCTGGAGGCGGACGATGCCGCTGCCGTCGCGGGCGAAGATGGAGGCGATGCGCGTCTCGCGCAGGAACTCGGCCACGTCGACCACCGCGCGGCTGGTGCAGCTCTGGGGGATGAGCTGGCTGTAGTTGGGGAAGGTGCCCTGGATGAGCTGGGCCACCATCTCCACGTTCTTCAGCCGGAAGAGCACCTGGCTCCGGGCGGCGTTCAGGGTCATCTCGACGGGCTCTTCCTCGTCGGCCAGGAAGCGGTTGAGCTCGCGCATGGCGCGGGCGGGGATGATGACCTCCGTGCGCTGGGCGACCTTCTCGCCCGAGCGCAGCTTGTGCACCGCCAGGCGGAAGCCGTCGGCGGCGGCCAGCGTCAGCTCGGAGCTCCTCCATGAGCAGGTGGATGCCGGTGAGGACGGGCCGCGTGTCGTCGGTGGCGGCGGCGAACTCCACCTGATTGATGGCCGTGCGCAGGCTCAGCGGGTCCAGCTTCAGCGAGCGCCGTCCTCGATGGCGGGGATGGGCGGGAAGTCGTTGGCGTCCATGCCGGCCACGCGTGGCCTCGTTGCGGGCGCAGACGATGCGCAGCTGGCGCGCGCGGGCGGCAGCGTCATCTCGATGCGCTCGTTGGGCAGCGAGTTCACGAAGTCGACCAGCAGGCGGGCGGGCACGGTGATCGCCCCCTCCTCCTCGACCTTGGCGCCGATCCAGGAGGTGATGGCGATCTCCAGGTTGGTGGCGGCCAGCTTGAGGCGGCCGCCGTCGGAGGCGATGAGGACGTGGGAGGTCTGGGCAGGGTGCTGCGGACGGCCACCGCCCGGCCCACGATGGAGAGACCCTTGGACAGGTTCTCTTGCAGGCAAGAAACCTTCATGGCGACCACCCACTTAATCGGTTTGGCCGAAGTATAGCGCAGGGCTTGTTCGGCGGCAATAGGCTA
>CAVSBT010000042.1:0-4844 GCA_963726245.1 uncultured Chloroflexia bacterium | reverse complement strand
CTCGGCGCGGGAGGTCAGGCATATCGGTCGG
The DNA here is from genome assembly GCA_963726245.1 of uncultured Chloroflexia bacterium. Taxonomy (GTDB): domain Bacteria; phylum Chloroflexota; class Dehalococcoidia; order DSTF01; family JALHUB01; genus CAVSBT01. Next base: position 4,813 of record CAVSBT010000042.1, on the reverse strand, counting down.
GCCGGCGCAGTAGTTCATGCAGATGCCGGTTGTTGCCCCGCAACGCGACCACCGCGGCGGCCATGACTGGGTTGTCCCCGCTGTGTTGTGTTTGTAGCTCATGGACGAGATTGGGCGTGTGGGAAGGCACTTGGACGATCTCGCGGCAACGGGCTACGAATGCGTCGAGGAACGCGAGCAGACTAAGTGAGTACCTCCATCCGGCCAGGGCATGGTCTTCGTAGCGACCAGCGATGTCGAATATCTGCAGGTGCTGGCACAGCCGGAGGAATTCTTGATCTGCGAATGGTTCGCCAGCTTGTTCGGCCAGTTGAGTCAGCTTATGGGTCCGTGGTACGTGCGGCTGACGTGTGAGTAGAACGGCCTTCAAGTACTTCTCAATTGTCTGGCCAGCCATATAGAGAGCCACTGGATGGACGGCTGTGCTTGAGAGCATCAGAATGCGGCAGGAGAGGTACGACATGTCCGCATATTGCATCATGCCCTGCAACGTAGGCGTAGGGCGGGCGGGCGATGGTTGGGTAATCACGAGATCGTGCCAGTTCAACGCGACGGGCGCCGTTACTGGTGGCGCGCCAGGCACCGACCACGGATAGTAACTCCATGTTGGTTTGCGTGGCATCCCGTGCGCCTCACCCGGTGGGGCTGCGGCCCGGTCGCCGGCGTCCTGGTCTCTTGAGAACGTCACGAGGAAATGGGCCTTCGGCTTCCACACCAGCGCCATGAGGCCGATGGCACAACCGCGAAGGCATCCCGATCGCTGAGTCATCTCCGTAACGGATACGACACGCCATCCACGTTCGGCAGCGCGGGCCACGTCCCTGTCCATCTCTCCTCGGCTCTTGTATTCCCGTATGGTGCTCTTCTTCCTGGTATCGTCGTACCAAGCCATCGCTCGCCTCCGCGTCTACATCACGATCCGCCGGACCTTTGATGCCGCGAGTATTGCGCTGAGAAGCATACGCGTCAAGACTGTCGCTCGGAAGCCGTAAAGGCAGGCCTGGCTAGGGAACGGAGGCCCCCAACCGGTGTGGCTACTTGTCTATCACCGCCTCGACTATCGGCTTGAGGAAGGCGTTGTCGTCCCACGCGTCGTCGCCCTGGCCGATGCGCACGGCAACGATGTCGAGGCTGGGGATGACGTAGATGCGCTTCGTCTGGAAGCCGTCCGCGAAGAACATGTCCTGGGGCACGTCCGGGAAGTGCAGCAGCCACCAGTAGAAGCCGTACCCCGGGTTCTCCCACTGCGACGGTTCGGTCGACTCCTTGACCCACTCCTCCGGCACCACCTGCTTGTCGTTCCAGCGACCGTCTCTGAGGAAGAGGTAGCCGAAGCGGGCGAAGTTGCGGGCTGTCGTGTACACGCAGCAGTAGGTCATCGTGTGGCCGGTCTTGTCGGTCATCCCACGTGGCCCCCTTCATGCCGATCGGCCCGAAGAGCTTCTCCTGGGCGTACTGGCCGGCCTCCATGCCGGTCGCCGCCCTGATGATGGCGGAGAACAGCTGCGTGTCGCCGCTGGAGTAGTACCAGTCATCGCCCGGGTCGTGGAAGCGAGGCCGGCTGATGGCGTAGGCCGTCTGGTCGTCAGAGGTGATCATCGAGATGATGTCACTCCCTTCCATTTCGTAGTAGTCCTCGTTCCACAGCAGCCCGGAGGTCCATCGACAGCAGGTCGCGCATGGTTATCTCTTCCTTGCGGGTCCCGCGCCACTCGGGGATGAAATCGGCCGCGCTCTCATCGACGCTCTTGATCTTCCCCTCGCTGATGGCGATGCCGACGAGGGCGTCCGTCATGCTCTTTGCCATCGACCAGCTATTGTCGGTCGAGTTCTCGTCCCAGCCGCCCCAGTAGCGCTCCCAGACAATGCGGCCGTGACGGGTGACCACGACCGCGCCGCACTTGTGCGTCCTCGCAGTAGGAACCCACGTCTTCCAGGCGCGTCGGCGTCCATGCCCTCGCGCCGCCGGCGTCGACACCTCCCAGTCGTCGCCCGGCCAGACGGCGGCCTGGGCCTGCGGCGTCGGGTTGCTCTTCGCCAGGGGCTTTGCTCTCGCTTCCGCCGCCGCAGCTCGTCAGAAGGAGGAGGGATGCGGCCAACAGGAAGGGAATCAGCCACCACTTCTTGAACGGAGACATACGGCTACTCCTCGGCACTCAGGGCGCTGACTTGCTACCCTTCCCCGGCCTCACGCCTCGTGGCGGGCGAGCTCGTCACATATCCTGTTGTCGAGCCAGTCGAAGGCGCCTGGACCACGGTGTACGCCCTCTCGTAGTCCTCTTCCCCTATGTCCACCCCGGCATGCTCGGCGAGGTACCATGCCGGCGTGTATCAGGTTCCTCGTCTTCTGAACCGCCCACGCGTAGTCACCGACGTCTCCTGGGGCGGCAGGAAGCCATGTCATGTCCTTGCCCACGTCAAGCAGCTCGCCCAATGTCCATTTCTGCGGAGGCTTCGGCGCCCCCCTGTTGGTCCTGGGCACTCTGGCGGAGGCTCCCACGTTCTTGACCTGGCATTCCGCCATTAGAAGAAGCCCGGCCTCAAGCGCCGAGCCGAGCATGACGCATCCCGCCAAGTAGGCCCCAATCCGCTGGCACCTTTCGGCTTCGGCCCGATAGAGGTCTACAAGCCGCCACAGTTCCTTGGACTGCTGTGGTTCCATCTCCTGTACCATGCTTCACTCCTACCACGCGTGGTGCTTTCACAGCCCCTTGTGCAGCGCGAAGGTCTCCCGCGCAATCTCTTCGATGTCCACCGTCTCATGGCCAATAAGGTTCGTCTTGAGGGTATTGTTGAGGCGCCGCGTCCAGCTCGAAGGGATTCTCCTCGGCTCCAAGCATCATGCCCATTATCGAGCCCGACGGTGGCGCCGTTGCAGTCCGTGTCGAACCCCGGCTGGACGGCGCGGCAGATGGACTTCCCGAAGTCGCCTTCGCCCCACAGCAGGGCCGCGACGCAGATCATGGTGTTGGAGTTGGTGTGGCACCAGTGATGCGGCAGCCGCTTCGTCCCATCTCTCGTGTATCCTGGCAACAGCCTCGTCCTACCCGAGGCCGGCCGCGTGCCATCGCATGACTTCCCTCACGTCCGCATAGAGGCGGCTCGTCTCCGGAATCTCGCCAAGCCCCGCCTCCAGAACCTCCGTGACGTCGTCGCAGAAGGCCGCCCAGGCGATCATGGCCGCCACGAGCATCTCGCCGTAGATGCCGTTCTTGACGTGGCTGACTGAGGCGTCGCGCCAGGCGAACTCCGCCGCGCGCTCGGGGTTGCCCGCGCAGAGGTAGCCGAACGCATCGGCGCGGATGCGCGCCCCTATCCACTCGCGGTACGGGTTCCTGTAGGACGCGCTCGCCGGAGGCTGGACCTGCATCGCCAGGTTGCGGTAGGCGACGCGCTCGGCGGTGTAGGTGCGGAGGAGCGGGATGTTGCGCATCCAGAAGCGCGCCACGTCCGCGGGCGTGAAGGCGGCGCCGCTCTCTTTCACGATGAGGAGCCCCGCGACTGTGTAGTCGAGGTCGTCATCGGCCGGCATGTGATCGATCGCGTCGAATGCCCGCATGCCGGCGAAGCGGGGGTACGTCTTCGCCGCCTGCCCGCCTGCGTCGAACCTGATGTAGTCGCTCAGCGGCCACTGGTCCGTCATCTTCAGGAAGCCCCAGAGCTCCTCCGTGCGCACGCCCTTCGACCGGCTTCCCCAGGAGACAGCCGGCGCACCTGCCGAGCCAGGCGCCGAGAATCCGGTCCTGAAGCGCCTTCTCGGATAGCCGTCTCTTGACTCGGTCCGGGCCTCGCTCCCTGAGCTTTCTTATCTCCGCGAGGCCGGAAGGCTCCTTGAAGCCGTAGCCCCTGCGCATCCCTGAGCTGCTGCGCGGCGTCCAGAAGCGCCCCCGCCTTCTCCTGGTTCGAGGGCGTCGAGAGCTCCTCGTCGCCAAGGGCGATGAGCCTCTCGAAGTCCTCCCTGAGGGGCGACGTGTCGCGCCCTTCGTCCTCGAGCTGCCTGAGCTCGGTTGCGAGGTCGGCCGTCGCCAGCCACAGCCAGGGTTCCTTGATCACGGCTCTACTTCTTCTCCCAGATGAACTCGCAGATGGGGTCGCCGTTGGGGATCGCCTTGGTGAGCACCCACCGGTATTGCGGGTTGATGACCTCGGCGATGCCGTCGCATATGGGCTGGAACGTGCGGCAGACGTCCATCGGGAGGTCCTGGAAGGGGCAGCTGGTGGCGTGCTTCACCACCCTGTCCGGACTGTCCGCCGTGGGCTTGCCCACGACGCCCAGCACCTGCTCCTCCAGCAGGTGGCTGATGGCAGAGAGGGCCAGGGCATCGTTTCCCGTGATGCCGAGCGGCGGCGCCAGCGCGGCCATCTCTTTCCCCAACTGCTTGAAGTAGGGGTAGATTATCTTCTGGGCCTCCTCGGAGCCGAACCTGTCCACCAGGGCTTGCAGCAGCGCCGCTGCCGCCCTGCCCAGGAGCGCCACCGCCTGCTGGTGAGCGACCTCCGGAGGGAGTTGGGGCACCTGCACCTCTGCCATGGCTATCACATCCTTTCCTGGTTCTTCCCAGGCACCAATATACCGCCTCTGATCGTGCTAGGCACCAGTTGGGGCTTGTGGGGCGTCGGAAGTCAGCTCGGGTCAGCGACAAGTGTGTGGAGGCAAGAGGAGAGACCGACACGGGTGGCGCGTCGATCTCGTATGTTCAGCGACTTCTGGTGGGCGATGCAGGACTCGAACGCCTGCCGCCCTTCTGTGTGTAAAGCATCTGGGCCTGAGCGCTGTGCAACAGAATCAGCACCCCCTAGCGAAAACGCGGAA
>CAVSBT010000041.1:0-28334 GCA_963726245.1 uncultured Chloroflexia bacterium | reverse complement strand
TCGAGCTGGAGGTGCGCGGCATGCGGGTGGACGAGGTGATGCTCCTCATCGACCAGCGGCTGGACGACGCCTTTGGGGCCGGTCTGCCCCAGATACGCATCGTGCACGGGAAGGGGACGGGCACCCTGCGCCGCGCCATCCGCGAGGCGCTATCGCGCCACCCTCTGGTAAAATCGCTTACGACACCCCCGCCCAAGGAAGGCGGCGAAGGGGCGACGGTAGTGTCCAGCGGGGTAGGGGCCGAATGGAGCAGATTGGGGACTTCTTCCGCGACCCACTGGCCCAAGGAGCGCTCACATTTGTTGGTGCTCTGGGAGTCATTGGGGCTGGCCTTGGTTGGCTTTGGCGCCGTGGAACCAGCTCGCCAAGGGCACCTGCGCCGCCGCAACCCGGCAGCAGCAACTCGGTGACGGTGCGTGCCGCGGACCGCGTTGTGACGCTGCAAAATGTTCAGGTCGGTGGCGACTTGAACATCTACGTGGACGGCCTACCGCAGGCGAGGCCCCAAGTTCGGAATCACTTCGACGAGGGCCGACGGCTCCAGCGCGAGGAGCAGCACCTCGCGGCCATTCGGGAATTCGAGAGCGCCTTCGCTGCCGCAGAGGATGACAGCCAGCGCTGCGCTCTCTACATCCTCATCGGCAACAGTTTCAGCCGGCTCAGCCGCCCTGTTGAGGCAGAAGCCCACTTCCTGCAAGCCCAGGCGATCGCCGAGCACGCCTCGGACGAGAGAGCGAGGGCGGCGGCGGTCGGCAACCTGGGGATTGTCTACCTCGGCCGTGGGGAGCTCGACAAGGCCGAGGACCACTTGTCAAAAGCCCTCGCCATAGACGAAGGGATTGGCGACAGGCTCGGGGAGGCCCTGGGCCTGGGCAACTTGGGCATCCTCTACCAGCAGCGCGGCGAGTCCGACAAGGCCCAAGACCTCTTCAAGAGATCGCTCGCCATCGCTAAGCAACTCGGCGACCCGCCTGGCCAGGCGTCACAGCTGGGCAACTTGGGGATTGTCTGCGGGCAGCGCGGCGATCTCCGCAGCGCCGAGAGTACTTCGCCAAGGCTCTCGAGATCTACCAGCAACTCGGTGACCGGCTCGGCCAAGCTAGTACCCTAACGAACCTAGGTATAGTCCGGCGACGGCGTGGCGACCTGAACACGGCGGAAGGACATTTCAAGAAGGCCCTCGCGATTGCCTACGAGGTTGGCAGCAAGCTCCGCCAAGCTAGCGCGCTGGGGAACCTTGGCATTCTGTACAGCGAGCGAGGTGACCTGGACAAGGCCGAGGAGCACTACGAAAGAGCTGTTTCCATCAACGAGGCGATAGGCAATAGACTGGACGAGGCGAACGCCTTCACCAATCTGGGGGTCCTGGACCTGAAACGCGGGCACCCCGACAAGGCGGAGCAGCACCTCAACAGTGCGCTTGCCATCCACCAAGAACTCAACAACCTGTTCGGGCAGGCCGCTGATCTCGACAATCTGGGCAGAGTCTACTTCCTGCGTGGCGATCTTGACGGCGCGGAGAAGCACATAGGAGACGCCCTCGGCATCAGTGTCCGGATCGGGAACCGGCGCGAGCAGGCAGAGGAACTATCCAGGCTCGGCGACATCTACTTTCGCCGAGGCGAGCTGGACAAGGCCGAGGAGTACCATAACCAGGCCCTCGTCATCAACCGGGAAATAGGCAACCGGCTCGGCGAGGCCACCGCCCTGGACGCCCTGGGCCTCATCTTCTCTGACCGCGGCCAACTGGACAAGGCCGAGCGGTACTACGAGCAGGCACTGGTTATCAGCCAGGAGATTGGCAACCAGCTCGCCGCGGCCACCACGCTCGGCAACCTCGGCCTCCTCTACCGCGAGCGCGGCCGGCTGGACGAAGCCGAACAGCATCACCGCAGATCCCTAGCCGTCGATGAGGAGATCGGCAACAAGCTGGGTCAGGCCCAGAACCTCGGCAACCTGGGGCTCGTCTACGCCGCCCGCGGCGACCTGCACAAAGCTGAGGAGCACTACCAGAAGTCCCTCGCCATCCATATGGAGATGGGTCACAAGCATGGCCAAGCCAACCAGCTGGGCAACCTGGGGTTCCTAGCTGCACAACGCGGCGAGGTGGAGAACGCGCGCGATCTCTTGAACCAGGCCAAAGGGCTGTTCGAATCCACCGGCTCCGGCGGCCCAGGGCCCCAGAACGTCACCCGGGCTCTGGAGGTACTCGCCGCCGCCGGCGCGGCTCAGCCCACGCCCAAGCCAAGGCCGCCCCGCAAGAAGCGCCCCCCCAAGAAGCCGCCACCCGGCAAGCCGTAGGCCACCGCCAGGGGCCCGCCGTGGCCTCACGTCCCCTCTCCCACTGACGCCCCACCCGTCCTGTCACCCTGAGTCCGCCAGAGGCGGACGAAGGGTCTGGGGCGGGGTCAGCCACCCCACACCAGATTCCTCGCCCTGCGGGCTCGGAATGACAGAAACCACCCTTGACCCATGACCCGCGTCCCGTTGTAACCGCAACGGCGGCGGCATATAATACCGCCATCCTCACCTGGGGAGGGATGCCATGTCCACTGCCGCCCGCCTCTGCGTCCGCTGCCACCAACCGCTCGGTGAAGGCCTGTTCTGCCAGTTCGACGGCACCTACGTCCTCGACCCTGAAGGCACCGTCGTTATGGCCGGCCGCGGCGACCGCCTCATCTCCTGGCTGGTCAGCGGCCTCATCTTGTTCTTTACGCTCGGCATCGGCTGGCTCATCTGGTGGTTCATCGTCGCCCCACGCGGCCAGAATCCCGGCAAGGCCGTCGTGGGCATCCGCGTCATCCGTACCAACGGCGACGCCGTGCGCACGGGCGGCATGTTCGTCCGGGGGCTCGCCGGCATCCTCGCCGGCATTCTCCCCTTCTACCTGGACGAGCTCTGGCTGCTGTGGGACCGCGACGCCCAAACGCTCCACGACAAGCTCGTGAACACGGTCGTTGTCCGAGCCCAAGGCTCCGAGAAGATTGTCGAGAAGGGTGGCCTCGCTGCGCTGCCGGCCGGCGTCGTGCCGCCGCCGCAGTTCGCCCCGCCCATCAGGCTCACCTCTTCGCCCTCGCCGACCAGCGAGACGGCGGAGCAGGCGCTCGCTCGCCTCGCCGACCTCCGACAGAAGGACCTGATCTCGGAAGAGGAGTACCAGGAGAAGCGCCGCGCGATCATCGAAAAGCTGTAGGGAAGGGAGCCGCCGCACCTTTGCGGTAGGCTAGCCCGTTGCCTCACGTCCGCACCAACGGCATCGATACCTACTACGAGGAGGCTGGCCAGGGGCGAGGGCCGGCAGGCCGGCCGACCTTCGGCCCCGTCGTCCTCATCCACGGCCACAGCGCCGACCGCCGCCTGTGGGACCTCCAGGTGCCGGCCCTGGTCGCCGCCGGCTATCGCGTCATCCGTTACGACGTGCGCGGCCACGGCCGCAGCAGTGTCCCGCCCAGCGGCTACACCTGGCCGAACTACGCCCTCGACCTGCGCGACCTGCTGGACGGCATCGCCGCGGCGCGGGCCCACGTCGTGGGGCTGTCCATGGGCGGCGGCATCGCCCTCCAGCTCGCGCTGGACTTCCCGCAGCGCGTCGCGTCCTTGGCGCTGGTCGATTCGGCCCTGCCCGGCTTCGACTATTCGCCGGAGTTCGCCGGCGCCGTCGAGGCGCTGGTGGCCGCCGTGCGCACCGAGGGGCCGGCCGCCGCCTTCGAGCGGCTGTGGCTGTCGCACCCCCTCTTCGATGGCATCCGCCGCTTCCCGAAACGCTTCGAACTGCTGCGGACGATGGCCCTGGCCTACGCCGCCGCCGACTACCTCGACGAGACGCCGTACGTTCCGCCCGAACGCCAGGCGATCGACCGGCTGGCGGAGGTCCGGGCGTCGACCCTGGTGCTGGTGGGGGAGCTGGACATCCCCGACTTCCAGCTCATCGCCGAGGTGCTGGCGGGGAACATCGCCGGCGCCCGGCTCCAGGTCATCGCCGACGCCGGCCACATCCCGCCGCTGGAGCAACCGGAGGCGTTCAACCGGGCGCTGCTCGGGTGGCTGGACGGGCTGCACCCGCTCCCCTGACCGCGCGTACCCACTCCATAGGGCATTGACATTCCGCCCCGGCCGGCTTGCGATGCTTTCCGCCGGTGCTATGATGATGGGCGGAGCGCGCCTGGCGCATCCCCCGCGGGCCCGTAGCTCAGCGGCAGAGCGGCCGGCTCATAACCGGTTGATCGTAGGTTCGAATCCTGCCGGGCCCACCACCACGAAAGACAAAAGAAGGGGCGGGGAGAGTCTGTCTCCCCGCCCCGGTCGCGTCGGGAGCCCTGTGAGCGCACCCCCCGGCGGTTAATCTCATTCTCGACTCGACCGTCCTATCGATCAACCTGGAAACTAATCATTATGTCGTAAATGATCTGGCCATCGTGGGTCCAGAACAAGGAGAGAGCCTTCGGGGTGGCCTTCCGGCCCCTGGATACGCTATCATGCAGTTGGGGGATGCCGATGGTGGTGAGAGAGGCCAGCCTTCTTCAAGCAAATACGCGACTTCTTGCCGACTACCGGCCGCGCGTCTTTCGCAGGCCTGAGCGACGCCGGCCGCGGTCCTTCTCCTCCTCTACGAGAAGGCGGGCGAGCCCTATATCGTCCTCACCAGGCGCACCGACGACGTGGAGCACCACAAGGGAGAGACCTCCTTCCCCGGCGGCGCCTTCGACCCCGAGGACGGCGACCTGCTGACCACCGCCCTGCGGGAGACGGAGGAGGAGATCGGCGTGCGGCCAGCAGGACGTGGAGGTCCTGGGCCGCCTGGACGACATCGTGACCATCACCGACTTTGTGGTGAGCCCCTTCGTGGGCCTCTTCCCACGCCGTCTATCCCTTCGCGGCCAATGCCCACGAGGTGGCGGAGCTGGTGGAGGTCCCTTGAGCCACCTGATGGACGAGCGCAACCTGGAGCTGGCCGTGCGCCGGCTCGGCGACCGCCGGCTGCCCATCCTCACCTATCACTACGGCGACCATCGCATCTGGGGGGCCACCGCTCGCATCCTCAAGGGCTTCCTCGGATCACCTTTCGACGGTGGGGCGCTAGGAATGTCGATGCGCTGGCTGCTGATTCGGCATGGCGAGTCGGAGGGCAACCGGGAGTGGCGGCTTCAGGGTCAGCACGAGTTCCCCCTGAGCAGCGCGGCCGCCGCCAGGCCGAGGCTGCTGGCGCGGCGGCTGGCCGGCTGGCAGATCGCTGCGGTCTACAGCAGCCCCATTCGGCGCGCCTGGGAGACGGCGGCGGTCATCGCCACAGGCGCTGGGCCTGGCGCCCCAGGCCCTGGCCGCGGCGCAGGAGTACGATTTCGGCGAGCTCTCCGGCCTGACCTGGGGGGAGATCCACCAGCGGGCGCCAGCGGTGGCTGCGGCGGTCGTTTCCCGCAGCGGCGAGTACCCGCACTACCCGGGCGAGGAAGGCCGCGACGCCTTCCGCCGCCGGGTGTGCGATGCCCTCTGGGGCCTGCGCGAGCACCACCGCGGCCAGACGGTGGCGGTGGTAACCCATGCCGGCGTCATCGCTGTGTTCCTGCTGGAGGTCCTGGGCCGGCCCTACCGGCGGCCGATTCCGTTCGTGGTGGAGAACGGATCGATCACAGTGGTGGACACGCTGGGCCAGGGCTGGCCGGGTGGCCCTCCGGCGGTGCTGGCGTCCTTGAATGACGTGTGCCACCTGTCGGCCAGCCGCGAAGCCCAAGCGGAGGCCCACGTCTTCGAAGAGACGGGAGAGGAATAGCCATGGCTGAGGCCCGTGAACGCCCCCGGCGCCGCCGCCGGCCGCGAAGCGCCGTGTCGGAGGAGCAGCTGCAGCATAGCCTGGAGGTCTTCCGCAAGTTCGTGGTGGAATGCCAGAGCTGCCAGGCGGAGGTGCCTCCCTACTGGCAGTACTGCACCGAGTGCGGCGCTCGCCTGGCGACCCGCTGTCCGGGCTGCGGCAGTCCGCTGCCGCCGGTGGGCGCCCACTACTGCCCACACTGCGGCATCGCCATTCCGCCGGAAGAGGCGAAGGCCTAGGCGAACGCCAGACCCTTCGCTACGCTCAGGGTGACGCCGACGGCTCCCGTCACTCTGAACGGAATGAAGAATCTCCGCGGGGCTGAGAGCGACTGCTAGAACCCTAGCTCCTCGCGGAGCTCGTCGCTCATCCTCGAGGGGTCCCACGGCGGGCTGAAGGTCAAATCGGCGACCACGTTCTTCACCCCGGGCAGGGCCATCACCGTCTCTTCGATCTGCTCGCTGATCATGGGCCCGATGGGGCAACCCATGGCGGTCAACGTGTAAGCGACGCGGACGTCGCCGTCGTGGATGTTGATGTCGTAGACCAGGCCCAGGTCGACGATGTTCAGGCCCAGCTCCGGGTCCAGGATACCCTTAAGCGACTCGCGGATGATCTCTTCGTTGACCACGTTCTTGCCTCCCGCGCCGGAGTTTGCGGATTTGTACTGCCTTTTCTTATTTTACCGCAACTGGCGAGGGAGGTCACCAGTGTTTCAGGACATGAGGCAGGCAGGCGAAGGGTCTCCACCCGAGATGCTTCGCTCCGCTCAGCATGACAGAGGGCCGGGATCCAACCGCTCGTGGTGAGCGCCTTCAACCGCTCGTGGTTCGACGGGCTCACCACGAGCGGCCCCTCGCTCGTCGTTCGACAGCCTCAGGGCGGGCGGCCGGACCCTGGGTCCGGCCGTTGCGCTCCTTAGTAGGCCAGCGAGCCGCTCTGCTGGGCGGCCAGCGGGACGAACAGGGACTGCGTGTCCAGCACGTCCACGTCACCGCCTCCAGCGAGTCGCTCAGGCCGGGGCGGCCCCAGACCAGGGCGCGGGCTCCGGCGATAAGTTCCCGTCGATCTTGGTGTCGTCCGTGATCTGGACGCGCGCCGGCCCGACGAGCCAGGCATCCTGGCCCAGGCGGGTCATCACGCCCTCCACCCGCACCAGGCCGGTCTCGCCGCCGGCAACCAGCGGCTCCACGCTTCGGACGGCGACGACCGTGCCGTCCTGGCACGGCTTGCCCACCGCGCGCACCAGCGTGTCCGTGGTCCCGAGCTGGACTGCCGACGATTTGACGTCCACCTCCAGTCCACCGACCAGCCAGTGGCCGTTGCCAGGCGCCCTGGAACACGCCTTCCACCGCCACCGTGTCCTCGCGTCCTCGGAGGTGAGGAGGGTGATGCGCTGGGCCACAAGCTCGCTGCCCTGGCGGGCCGCCTGTACCCGGGCGCGGGCGCCCGCCTCCATGAAGAGAGCGCCGGCGTCCACGGGCGTCGAGGGGCTCACCTCGAAGGTGAGGCCGCCCACCGTCCAGCTCGTCGGGGTTCACCTGCTCCACCTTGCCTTCGTAGGCGAAGCTGTCCTCGGCGTCGTTGGGCTTCGCGACGTGGATGAAGCTGGCCGCGAAGACCTTGCCGGCGTTCTCGCCGATGATCTCCACCTGCGAGCCGCTCGCGAAGCTGGCCGTCCTTGATGGTGTGCTTGTCGATGGTGACGATGCGGTCTCCCGACGCGGATGCGGTTGCCCTGCACCTCGTCCACCACGCCGCTGATGCGCATCCCACCGGCGACGTCACCCTGGCTCTGGAGGGATACCGTCAGGGCGTGGAGGCCCTCGTCGCGCCTCGCGCACGACGGCGACGCTGGCCACTTTCCCCACGAGGCTGCCGGCCTCGCCCTCTACGATAGTGCTGCGGTCCACCAGCACCGGCACGCCTCCCACCGTCCAGGAGCCGCTTTCGCTCTGTTCCACCCGGCCTATCACCTGCCCGACGCCGTCCGCCAGCACCAGCGGATCGGACGGCGCCGAGGGCTCGCTGCGCAGGGACGAGGCGCACGTCGTGGACCACGGCCAGCGTCCGGCCGTATTCGGGCGCGGCCTTGAACGAGACCTGCCCCTGGATGGAGATGAGCAGTTCCTCCTGGCGGGCGGAAAGCTCGCTGGCCCGCGCCACAAGGTCGGCGGGAGCGTCCGGCTTGTCGATGATGTCGGCGGCGCGGTCCATGCGGTGGCGCATGGCGGCCAGGACGTTGTCGCCTACCGGCTGGCCCTCCTCCACCTGGTTGCCGATCTCCGTCAGGCGGGTGTCCGCCTGGTTCAGCAGGACGTCCGCCCGGTCACCTCATCAAAGGCGAACCAGAGGCGCGCCTCTTCCGTGGCCAGCTTGAGCGGCGTAGAGGCGGTCGTCGGGCATGCTGCGCGAGGCCGCGTAGACGGTGGCGCCGCCGGCGAAGGAGAGGACAAGCACGAGAGACGCGGCGGCCGCCAGCGGCCGCCAAAGGGCGAAAGCCGGGCGCTGGCGGGCCCGCCGCAGGGCGACGGCCTGGCCCATGAACCGCTGCCAGCCGGCCTGCTGGGCGACCAGTCGCGGCTTGGCCACGGGCGCCGGCGTCACCCGCTGGGCGGTGGCCAGGAGCGGGCGCAGCTCGTCGGCCCACTGCGGGATGGCGCCCCAGGACCGCATCCGAGGCTTTCGCCTCGGCCCACGGCCTTTAGGCATTCGTCCAGGATGGACTCGAACTGACGCTGCCTCACTTAGCTTTCCTCCGTCCCCTCCGGCGAAAGCATCTTGCGCAGCGCTACCAGCGCTCGGTGCTGGAGCGACTTGACTGCGCCCTCGCTCCGGCCCAGGACGCGGGCCACCGAGGCGTTGTCCATGCCCTCGATGAACTTGAGGATGATCACCTGGCGCTGCTCCTCGGTGAGGTGGCGCATGGCCAGGTAGAGCTCCCTCTGGGCGAGGGCCCGCTCGGCGAGGGCGTGGGGGTTGTCGTCGGCGTCAGGGATGCCGTCGAACAGCGGGACCTGCGGCCGCCGCTGGCGACGGCGGTGCAGGTCGATGACGTAGTTGCGGGCGATGCGGAACACCCAGGCGGCCACCGGCAGGCCGCGGAAGCGGTACTCGTGGAGGGACTCCAGGACGCGCAGGAGCACCTCCGAGGCCAGGTCCTCGGCCAGCTGGGCGTCGCCCAGCTGGAGGTAGCCGTAGTTGTAGAGCTTCGGGTAGAAGAGCTGATACAGCCAGCTCAGGGCCTCCTGGTCGAACTGCTGGGCCCTGCGGACCAGCTCCTCCTCCTGCCGGACCTGGGCGCTCTGGTAGGCGTGCTCGTGCGGCGGTCGTCCGAATGCTCCCCCCGAGGACTAGTGCCGACAGCGCTTGCACACTCATACCCGCGCTGGCCCCCGCCTGAGGCGGGAGCCGGTCAACTACCATAACGCGGGCGTTGCGCTCGGATACGCCGGGGCGAAGACCGCTCGCCCTGAGCCTGTCGAAGGGCGAGCGGCCTCCAACGGCCTACTCTTCGTCAGTCCCCAGCCCCAGCAAGCGCCGTCGCGCCTCCTCGTACTTCTCCTTCGCCCGGATCTCCCGGTTGAGCAGGCCTTTCAGGCGGGGCGGGTCGATGCGCTGGCCCTCCAGCACCACGCGATGGAGGGCCTGCAATTGCTCCTGCCACGCCTGGTAGGCGGCGATATACTCCCTCTTCTGGTCTTCGTCCATTGGTACGCTCTAAGTATAAGACGTACGAAGCCGGCCGAGACAAAACGTGGGCTGTGAATCGGCCTCATCCGATTGAAAGATGGAGACAGCTGGTGTTCAACGGATTGGCGGGTCTGAAGGCCTCCGTTAAGCGCGCTGCGAGGCGCATGGCGGGCCTACGGGTGGCTACGCATATCCCGCCCATCGCTCCCTCCACCACCACGTCCACCAGCGAGGGCTCGTCGGCGGCTGAGGGCGGCGCGCAGCGCGGGCGCGAGCTCGTCGGGGTGCTCCACCCGCTGGCCGCGCACGCCGAAGGCCTCGGCGATGCGGGCGAAGTCCAGCAGGGGGTTCGTCAAGTCCATGGCGATGAACCGGCGGCGGGCGGCGGCCTCGCCCAGGTAATGGAGCATGTTGATCTTGAGGATTCGATAGCTGGCGTTGTTGCAGATGACGATAAGTGACGGGGATGCGGTGGTGGGCCGCCGTCCACAGGGCCTGGATGGTATACAGGGCAGCGCCGTCGCCGATGACGCCGACCACCCGGCTCTCCGGTCGCGCGAGCTTGACGCCCAGGGTGCCCGGCAGGCCGGAGCCCAGTCCGCCGCCGACGGCACGGAAGTAGTTCCCCGGCTGGTGGAGCTTGAGGTAGCGGGGAAGGTAGGCCGAGTCGGTGACCGACTTCGTCGTAGACGATGGTGTCCGGGCTCCAGGCAATCGGCCAGCACTTTCATCAGGCAGGGCACGGCGATGGGCACGGCATCGCGATTTGGCTTCGCCAGGGATTCCAGAGACTCGTCCACGCGTGCCCGCTGCTCGCCGGCGGCCTGGAGGCGGGCCTCGGCCGCGCGGCGGGCCGCCGGCGACAGCTTCTCGGGCAGAAGGGCCAGCAGGTCGCGCAGGCCCATCTGCGGGTCGGCGACCATGGCCAGGGTGGCTGGCCAGTTCTTGGCCAGCTCCCACGGGCTCATGTCCATCTGGATGACTTTGGTCTCGGCGGCGAAGGGCGATTCGGGTAGGGCGAAGAGAAGGGGGAAGGCCGAGCTTCCCGACGATGAGAACGACGTCGGCCTGGGCCAGCTGGCTGCGCAGGCCGCCGGCGCTGAGCAGGTTCAGCAGGCCCTGATAGAGCGGGTGGTCGAAGGGGAAGGTGAGCTGCGCGGCGAAGGAGCTGAACACCGTCGCCCCCAGCATCTCGGCGAGCTGGACGGCCTCGGGGACGGCGCCGGAGGTGGCCACGCCGTCGCCGCAGACGATGAGCGGCGAGCGGGCGCCCGCCAGGATGGCCGCCGCCTCCTGGATAGCGTCGGGCTCGGGCCGGGCCCGCCAGCAGGTGCGCGTCGCGGGAGCGATGACCATCTCCGCCGTCTCGTCCATGACGTTGGTCGGGATGGAGATGAAGACCGGCCCTCGCGGCGGGTCAGCGGCCACCTTGAACGCCCGCCGCAGGACGGTCGGGATGTCGGCGGCGTCGTGCACCTCCACCGCCCACTTGGTCAGCGGCTCGGCGATGCGCACCAGATCGGCGGCCAGCATCGCCTCCTGCACGACGCCGGTGGGCGTGTGCTGGCCGGCGTAGACGACCGAGCGGCGTGCCGGTGCGGCGGGCGTTGTAGAGCAGGCCCATGGCGTTCCCCAGGCCGGGGGCGATGTGTAGCTGGACGAAGGCCGGCCGGCCCGAGGCCCAGGCGTAGCCGTCGGCCATGCCCAGGGCCACCGCCTCCTGGAGGGCGAGGACGTACTGAAGCTGGGGGTAGTCCTGGAGGAGGTCCATGAACGGCTGCTCGGTGGTGCCGGGGTTGCCGAAGACGTACTGGACGCCCTCGGCGACGAGCTGCTCCAGCAGGGCCTGCTTGCCGGTCATCTCCATCATGGCGCCCTCCCGGCTGGGAGCGAGGAGCCCGGCGGCCCTGGGGGCAGCGCCGGGCTCCTTGGCTTCATTGGTAGCGCATGAGGGATTCGAACCCTCGATCTCCGCCTTGAGAGGGCGGTGTCCTAGGCCGCTAGACGAATGCGCCCCGCCTTCCGTTGGCTGGGGGAGGAGGATTCGAACCCCCACATACGGATCCAGAGTCCGCTGTCCTACCGTTAGACGATCCCCCAAAACCTGGCCTGCCTTACGGCAGGCCCGAACGGATTCTATCAGAAGGCGGCCGATTGCGGCAAACCGAGGATAGGGGCGCGCCGGGCCGCTCGCCCTTCGACAGGTTCAGGGTGAGCGGCCAAGCCGCGCGAGGGCGGTGTCCAGCCGCGCCAGGCAGCGCTCGCGGCCCAGGACGGCCATCGTCTGGAAGAGGGGCGGCGCCGCCGTCCGGCCGGTCACCGCCACGCGGATGGCGCCGAAGAGCTCGCCCGTCTTCAGGCCCAGCTCCTCGGCCAGGGGGCGGATGGCGGCCTCCAGCGCTGCCTCGTCCCAGGCCGTCGAGGGCGGCGACGCGCTCCCGGACGGCCAGCAGGGCAGCGGCCGCCTCGCCGGGCGCGGCGGCGAAGCGCTTGCCCAGCAGGTCGGCCAGCGGGTACTGCAGCTCGCCTTCGACGAAGAAGAACGCGGTCAGCTCCGCCGCCTCGTCCAGGCGCTTGATGCGCTCCTGGACCAGCGGCACGATGCGCAACAGGTACGAGCGGTCGAGGGGGCGCGGCACCCCGGCGGGCAGGTGCGCCTCCAGGAAGGAGGCCAGGTGCTCGGCGAGCGTCTCCAGCGGCAGGTCGCGGATGTAGACGCCGTTCATCCAGGTCGAGCTTCTCCATGTTGAAGATGGCCGGGCTCTTGACGATGCGCTCCAGGGTGAAGTGGCGGACGAACTCCTCGCGGGAGATGATCTCCGTCTTGTCGTCCAGCGACCAGCCCAGCAGGCCGAGGAAGTTGAACAGCGCCTCGGGCAGGTAGCCCTGCTCGCGGTACTCGAGGACGGGCCGGCGCCGTGGCGCTTGCTCAGCTTGCTGCGGTCGGGCCCCAGGATCATCGGCAGGTGGGCGAAGATGGGCGGCTCCCAGCCGAAGGCCTCGTAGAGCAGGACGTGGCGGGGCGTGCTGGAGATCCACTCGTCGCCGCGCAGGACGTGGGTGATCCCCATCAGGTGGTCGTCGACCACGTTGGCCAGGTGGTAGGTGGGGAAGCCGTCCGACTTCAGCAGGACGAAGTCGTCCAGCGTGTCGTTCTCGAAGACCACGTCGCCCGCGGACGAGGTCGTCGAAGGCGGTGCGGCCGGTCAGCGGCGTCTTGAAGCGCACCACCGGCGTGATGCCCTCCGCCTCCGCTCCTGCCGCTCGCTCCGGCGAGAGGTCGCGGCAGCGCCGGTCGTACCGGGCGGCTGCTTGCAGGCGCGTCTGCTCGGCCCGCATCGGCCTCCAGGCGCTCCGGCGAGCAGTAGCAGCGGTAGGCGTGGCCCGCGTCGATGAGGCGGCTCGGCGGCCTGGTGGTAGTGGTCGAGCCGCTGCGACTGGAAGTAGGGGCCGTAGGCGCCGCCGACCTCCGGCCCCTCGTCCCAGTCCAGGCCCAGCCAGCGCAGGCTCGTCGAGGATCGCCTCCAGGGCGCCGGGCACGATGCGGGCCTGGTCGGTGTCCTCGATGCGCAGGATGAACGTGCCGCCGTTGTGGCGGGCGAAGAGCCAGTTGAAGAGGGCGGTGCGGATGTTGCCCGACGTGGGGCTCGCCGGTGGGGCTGGGCGCATAGCGGACGCGGACGGTCATCGCCCCGCAATTCTAGCATCGCGAGGCGGGCGCGGCCAGGCTTGTCGGCGGGCCGCCGCTCGCCCATTTTGGCGAGAGAGGCGTCTTGCGGCGCCATCCGCGCTGCCCATCCGGTGGCTATCGCGACAGCTGCGACGGGGCGACGGTTTCCTTCTCTTGTGATATTATTCAGCGGAAGGGCGACTTCCAGTGGCGACGACACAACCCCCCAAGGGCTCTCAGCAGCCGGAGCCGAGCGCTACCGCTATAGGTTTCGCGCTGGGCCAACGGCAGAGGATCGTGTGTTCTATCCCTCGGTGTCGCGCTGATAGTTTTTGGATGCTTCTCGGCGTTTGGGACGAGCCAAACTTCGTCGCGGGCATCGCCTTGGTGCTCGGGTTCGTCCTGTTCGCGGCTGGGCTGCTCGGTCGGCTTGGCCGCTTCACTTACCAGACATCTACCGGAGGAAGAGTGTCGTATGAACCTGATTACGCGACCTCCGTTCCGAAGGAGCCGCCGCTAGACCAGTCGGCGCCGCCACCCGGCGCGCCGGAGGAGCCCGACCTAAGTGGAGCGCAGATAGAACTCTCAGACCACGGGGTGGGCGTCGACACGGCACAAGTAGAGAAGCGGGACCCACTCCGCGAGGCGTTCACAGCTTCGGACGCGAAGGACTACTCTACATTCGACTCTAAGATGCAAGAGGCCGTTGAGGCTGAGACAGACGATGATAGGAAGGCCGCCTTCGACTCCGATCGCCTGCAAGAGCTATACGCCGCTGGCCAAACGCAAAGACTAGAGGAACTGCGGGCGCTTCGGGACAGAAGTATCCCACATCACACTACCCGGTGATGCGGCTTGGCGACTGCTATGACTCAACCGGTGAGTACGAGAAGGCAGCTGCGGTCTATGGCGAAGGTTACGAGGTAACTACATTCACCGGAGAGCAACGTGCAACGCTTCTGTCGCGGCGGGCTCAGGCGCTGCGAAAGGACAAGCTCTTCGAGAAAGCCGAGGACTGCCTAACCGAGGGTCTCAAGAGGGCCGACAGTGACGGAGACAAGGCGGAGGTGGAGAAGCTCCTGGCGACGCTGTATGAGGACTGGGGCAGCAAGACGAGATGCTGCTGCATCTCGAAAAGGCCCTGGAGCTCAATCCAGGGGACGTGGATGCTCGGTTTAAACTGGCCTATCGCTACAGCAAGGCGGGCTACAAACTTGCGGCCTTTTACCACTATAGGATATTACGGCAGGACAGCCCTTCAGTGCTGAACATCCTGGCGGTTATTCTCAGCGAGCTCGACATGCCTATCACAACGGCCAGATTCTACCGTAGCGCGTGGGAACAGAAGGAGACGCTTGCCGCAGGGAACTTGGCCGAACTAATGGGGCAAGCGGGGCTGGTAGACGAAGCGAAGGGAGTCCTCGACGAAGCCCTCAAGGAGGAGGATGTCGACCAGCGAGTCCATCAGGTCTTTGTGAGCGTCGCCAGGTGGGAAGAGAACGAGAAGAAACGCTTGAAGCAGATAGGCGAGGCGGGCACGGCTGAACGTTCGCTGGTGCTCAAGCGGTTCGAGTTGGAACGCCAGCAGTTGAGTTCCCTCAGGGTGGAGGATATCGAGGGCATCTGGAGAACCAGCGTCGGCGACATGACCTTCGAGCGGCGGGGGGATAAGTTGTTCGCGCGGTTCAAGGATAGCATTTGGGACTGGGAACTGTCTGGGCAGGTCAGCCAGCGGACATACTCGTTCAATTGGAAGTGTGATAAGCGGAGTCAGAACCAGCAGGGTGACGGGTTAGTTTCCTGTTTCCGACAGATAGTGAGTTCGAGGGGATAATTCGACATACTCCCGCGAAGGGCGAGGTCAGGCTGGTCACCGGAGGTGAAAGGGAGCCTGTTCCGCCCCCGAAGGCGCGAGCTGAGGCATCAGCCGGTATAGAGGGGTTGCGTAGTCAGCCGCCAGGCCCGCCGCCGCCACCATGAGGGCTGGCCGCACGGCTCAGCAATGGAACGTCTTGCCCCTGTCCGTCGCCCGCCGCAGCGCCTCCAGCGCCGCCTCCAGGTCCGCCGGCAGCGGCGACTCGAACTCGCTGGTAGCGGCCGCCCTTGGGCAGGCGAAAGCCCAGCCGCCAGGCGTGGAGGAACTGCCGCCCCACCAGCGCCGACGCCTTGCCGTACAGCCTGTCGCCCACCACCGGATGGCCGATGCTGGCGAAGTGCACCCGGATCTGGTGCGTGCGGCCGGTGAGCGGCTCCGCCTCCACCAGCGAGTAGGCGTCGCGCGCAGGTACTCGCGCACCCGATAGCGGGTGAGCGCCGCGCGGCCGCCCTCGACCACCGCCATCCGCTGGCGCCGGCGCGGGTGCCGGCCGATGGGCGCATCGATGACGCCCTCCGGCGGCTCCACTCGTCCCTGCACCAGCGCCAGGTAGACCTTGTGCACCTCGCGGTCCTTGAGCTGGCGGGCCAGGCTGGCCTGCGCCGCCTCGTTCTTGGCCACCGACCAGCAGGCCGGAGGTGTCCTTGTCCAGCCGGTGGACGATGCCCGGCCGCAGCGTCCCCTTGATCTCCGCCAGCTCCGGGCAGAGGGCGAGCAGGGCGTTGACCAGCGTGCCCGCGCGGGTGGCCGGCCGCCGGGTGGACCGTGAGGCCCGGCGGCTTGTCCACCACGATCACGTCCTCGTCCTGGTAGACGATGCGCAGGGGGATGGCCTCGGCCACCAGCGCCGGCGCCTCCGGCGGCGGCACGAATGGCCACGACGTGGTCGCCGCGCGCCAGGCGGTGCGAGGCCTTGGCGGGCGCGCCGTTGACGGTCACCAGGCCGTCGGCGATGAGCTTGTGGGCGTGAGAGCGCGACAGCCGCTCGCCCAGGCGGCGGGCCAGGAAGGCGTCCAGGCGCTCGCCGGCGTGGTCGGCGAACAGCTCGACGGTCTGCGCTCACGGCTCTGCCCTCGGGCGGAGTCCGCTGCGGCAGACCGAGCGCCAGCAGGCCGGCCAGCACGGCCACTCCCACCACGATGGAGGAATCGGCCACGTTGAAGGCCGGGTAGTGGGGGAAGTCGATGAAGTCGGTGACCTCGCCCAGGCGAATGCGGTCGGACAGGTTGCCGATGGCGCCGCCCAGCATCAGGGCCAGGGCGGCCGTCATCGGCCAGTGCTCGAAGGGCGGGTAGAGGTAGTACAGCAGGATGGCCACGACGCCGATGAGGCTGGTGATGACCAGGAAGGCGCCCTGGTTCTGGAGGATGCCGAAGGCGGCGCCGGTGTTGGCTGACGTTCACCAGGCGCACCGGCCAGCCCTCGGGGAAGGTCTCGCCCGGGTCGATGTAGGCGCGCACCAGGTGCTTGGTGAGCTGGTCGAGGGCGATGACCGCCGCCGCCAGCGAGAGGAACAGCAGGTCGCGCCGCCGCAGGCTCAGGACGCGGCCGCCGGAGGGCTTGGTCTGTGGGAGCTGCATACCTGCCCTATGATAGCAGGTCGCAGTCGCGCGGTTCAGGGCGATTCGTGGATGTCATCGTCGCCCCTCGCCTCGGCGACGATCTTGCCGTACATCTCCGAGACCTCGGGGTCATCGGAGGCCATGGACGCGATGAGGGCAAGCTGGAGACCCGGCACCTCCTGCGCGCACCAACCGGTACACCTCGATCACGCCCAGAGGGTCCTTCCAGGGGTCGAAGCGGGACACCTGGCTCACGAGGGGCCGCCGCGGGTCTATGCCTCGCCAGGCGCAGGATCTCCTGGCATATAGCGTGGGGAAGCCCCATGTTCTTCGGGCTCAGGGGGTCGATTGCCGGGGTCATGCGTCGACCACGCGTCGGTGCTTCAGCGCGGCGTGGCACGAAGCTCTCCATGGTGAACACCAGAGCGTCGTACTCGGCCAGGAACGGCAACATGAACTCGAGGACGGCCTCATTCGGTTCGGACGTATCGATGTGGCAGCGCCAGATCCACTTGGCCCCCGCAGGCTCCCGGAAGTGGCGGATGGCCGCGGTCTGAGGGTCATGCACGACGATCGCGCTTGACCCCTCGCAGCCCGCCCTGTATCCTAAATTTGACAACCGTGTGCAAGAATCTAGGCGGGGGTTGGCCGTGGTCTTTCGTGCCAAGAAGGAATCGCGTCCAGAGCAGCCGGCGGCCGCGTGCCGCCAGGCCAGAGGGTGGTGGACGGCTGGCCGGTGCTCACCTACGGCCTCGTGCCCCGCATCGACCTCGAGACGTGGGAGTTCCGCATCTGGGGCGAGGTGGAGGAAGAGGTGACCTTCACCTGGCAGGAGTTCATGGCCCTCCCCAAGACCACCGTCACCGCCGATGTCCACTGCGTTACGGGTGGAGCAAGCTGGACAACACCTGGGAGGGCGTGGCCTTCCGCGAGGTGATGAAGCACGTTCGCCTCAAGCCCGACGCCCGCTACGTGATGGTTCACTCCTACGGCGGCTACACCACCAACATCCCCCTGGCCGACCTCGGATGACGACGACGTCCTCTTCGCCTACAAGCACAACGGCGAGGACCTGACGCCAGACCACGGCTGGCCCCTGCGCCTGGTAGTGCCCAAGCTCTACTTCTGGAAGAGCGCCAAGTGGGTGCGCGGCCTCCACTTCATGAACGAGCGACCGCCCCGGCTTCTGGGAGACCCACGGCTACCACATGCGCGGCGACCCCTGGAAGCAGGAGCGCTACTCCTGACGCTGTGGCACGCTCCATGGTGCCAAGCTCCAGCCGTTGACCTGACCTGCGCTGGACGAGCGGGTAGAATAGGTTCGACATCTCCGAGGCGGACCTGCCTCAGGCGAGGCTCCCATGAGCGGACTCGAGCTGCTTGGTTGACCGCCCTCGCGCCGCAGGTAGAATGAACTAGACGCCGCGCTGAGCCGCAGCGGATACGCCATGGACGAATTCGGGATGGACTTGGACGAGGTGAGGGAGGTCATCGACACCGCCGAGGTGTTGGTGATCCGCTTCGCCATCCTGGAGAAGCGCCTGCTGATGGACGCCCGCCACAACGAGGTGGAGGCCCCCTGCTTCAGCTGGTGCCCAAGGCCTCCTCGGTGGAGGAGCGCTTCCGCAGCCTGAAGCAGCTTCGCCCTCACTTTCCATTGCCCGAAAAGATCATGTCCTTCACCTGGCCACGCCACGTGGAGACCTTCCGCGTCGCCGGCCTCTGGCAGCGCATCATCGACCGGCTTGCCGCCAGCGGCCACTCCGGGTCGAGGAGCAGGCGGAGGCCGTCTTCCAGGAGCTGGTGCAGGAAGAGAAGGCGGAGGTTATCACCGCCATCCGCGGCGGCGAGAGCTACCAGTCGCTGTGGGAGCGCAAAGATGATTAGCCCAGGCACATCGAATGTACCGGTAAATTCATTTCCGCCACTCGCCTCACTGCTTCATGATTGAACCCTTGCTCAGGAGGATGCGGTGTGATGGCGAAAGACCTGGATCGGTGCCACTGTTTTCTGTCTCAAATGACGCTGCCAGGAATCTCTGCAAGCCGTTGAGTTTAACGGGAACGTCGCTGCAACGTTCGCGCGGTGTGCAGTAGACTGTAAACACATCCAATGGCTTGATTTCTTATTTTGACATAGTTCAAGGGGCGACAACTTGTACAAGACGCTATTCTGGACGGGCGACGCCGATGGCAAACTCAATCTGCTTGATCAGACTCGGCTTCCACTGCATGTCGAAAATATGATCTGTGATTCTGTGGAAGATGTCTGGAACGCGATTAAGGTGTTGAAAGTTCGTGGAGCGCCGGCGATTGGCGTCGCTGCGGCCTATGGCCTGGTGACGGGACTGCAGCCGTTTCGAAATTCTGCCCTTGGAATATTCCTGTCAGAAGTGGAACGAGTAGCCGCGTATCTCGCAGGCAGTCGTCCCACCGCGGTGAATCTTTTCTGGGCGCTGAATCGCATGAAGTCGGTTGCTGCCAGCTGTGACGCATCCACAGCTGCTGCAATCCATGATCGGCTGCTGACAGAAGCGCGACTCATTGAAACGGAAGATCAGGCAATGTGCTCGTTAATAGGCCGGCATGGAAGCACGTTAATCACATCGGGCATGTCAATCCTGACACACTGCAATGCAGGCGGACTTGCAACTGCAGGCGACGGGACCGCTCTGGCGGTGATGTTTCAGGCCGCCGCGGACGGAAAGAACATTCACGTCTTTGCCGACGAAACTCGCCCGCTGCTGCAGGGAGCTCGCCTGACAACCTGGGAACTGCAGCAACGCAATATTCCTGTCACACTCATCTGCGACAACATGGCAGCTCAGGTGATGAAAGAAGGCCGCATTCAGATGGTGATCACCGGTGCCGATCGAATTGCGGCCAATGGCGATGCGGCGAATAAGATCGGAACGTACGGGGTGGCCGTGCTCGCGAAATATCATGGAATACCGTTTTGCGTGGCAGCACCGTCAAGTACGTTTGACCTGAGCCTCCCTGATGGCAGCGGCATTCCGATTGAACAGCGAGCCACAGCAGAAATCACCTGCGGTTTTGGAACTCAAACAGCCCCCGACGATACCAGCGTCTACAATCCTGCCTTCGATGTGACCCCTGCGGAACTTATCACGGCGATCATCACGGAACGCGGGATTGTTCATTCGCCAAACACTTCGTTAGTCCGCGAGCATCTTGCGTGACGTGGTGATGTCAGAATCGGAAACAGCTCAGTTCAATCGTGGCGCGACTGACATACTTTATATTGGCACAGCGGCTATAAGACCTGTCGAACGTCAGAAGAATTTATCGTGTCGCTAAAATTGTGTTCTGATTCGTGGCGATGTGGTTTGAGTTGGCGAGTGACAGATGGATGTTTGCTGTATCAGCGCCAGTGTGAGGCACACGCATGCGGATGATTGTGCGTTCCGGAGAGCTGTAGATCTCCGGCAATTGTTGCAGTGGCGTCAGGATGGATGCCGTTTGGTTTGCAGCGCGATGTTTGCCGCTGAGTGCATTGGTCCTGGTCTCTTCCTGAGTTGGATCAATCACGAATTCGTCGGCTGTGAGCAACAGGACCGATTCCACTGAATCACCGATCAGGCGGCGAACGATGACTTTGTATTCTCCCGGTGGTAGTGGCTTCGTCACTTCAAAATGACCTGAATTGTCAGTGCGTGCGAAGCTTCGAGCGACACTGTTCGATGATTCATTGCCGACAAGAAAAACGTCTGCTTGAGTCAACGGCCGACCATCCAGAAAAACGACGCCGCTGACGCATTCGGGTTCACGAATCTGGATTCCGATCGCGATCACAAAAACGACACATGCGGCGACCAGAAGCGAAATATTCTGTTTTGGCATCGATCAAGTCTTCTTGAAAAGGATTTTGCGACTGGAATGGCAGACGCTTGTGACAAGTTGTTTGAGACGCGCACTGTTCAATCAGGGGATTAACATCCCCCGCTCGCCGAAGCGATTCCTCAATTGCTCCACGCTAAGTCTGAGTGCCGTTTGAATCAGAATTCACCGGTCACCTCTCCGTCCTGGATGTAGTTCAACAGACAATAGACGCGATAGTCGATTGCATCACTCAGGAAGCGGACCGAACCATCGCCCAGCAGAAAATGTCCACCGCTCGTGTGACTGCTGTTAAAGACCCAGGCATAGCTGCGTCCCGTCTGGTCCCAGTCAGCGTTCAGTGCCCAGCGTGTGTCAAAGAAATGCGTGGAATCAACAGATCTGTCGCTGTCGCTGAAGACGCGACCATGGCAGCAGGTATGTGTTCCTGTCAGGCCCCATGGTCCGAAATTGACACTGATCTTTTGCGTTGTTCCACCATGCGATTCGCCGACAGCGACTGTATTTGATGAACCATCACTCAGATCTGCCATCCGAGCAGCTCCATTATTTCCGAACATGCCCCGGCGAATGTCATAGGACGTTTCACGCCATGTGGAATCCCAGTCAGTGAATCGCCCGGTGGCAAACAGATAACTCGTGCGCCGCGCGCGTTGCGGGAATAGATGTCGTCGGTGCCGGGAAAATGTGTCGATTGTTCGCCAGCACCGGGATCTGATGGACATCCAAGAATCGGAATCTTCAGTTGAGTCACACTCAGATTGGCTGTGTCGTGTCCAGCCACTGGCATCAAGACAGGCGATGACCCCGACGAACATTGATTGAAGTCGTATCTTTGCCAGGCATTGGCTTGTTCCAGATACGGGAGTAACAGAGTCCAGCCTGTCGTATTCAGAACTCGATTTCCACCACTGTAGAACGGCAGGTCTTCGTATCGTCCGGAGTTAATCAGTGCCGGAGGATGAACACCGTAGACATCATGATAGTTCGCGAGTGCAATTCCCATCTGCTTCAGATTGTTGCGACACTGCGTGCGCCGCGCGGCTTCGCGTGCCTGCTGGACGGCCGGAAGAAGCAACGCCACAAGAATGGCAATGATCGCAATCACAACCAGCAATTCAATCAGAGTAAAGCCGGGTGTCCAGGAGTGGCGACCAGCTTTGCGAAACGGCAAGCGGACTCTTTCTGAATTGTCGCATTCAGGCTTCGTCGCTGCAGCCTTTGATGCTCTGGGCCCGCTGCTCGAATATGTCGCGGTACCGGTTGATATCGTGGAATGGAATAACTGTTCGCAGATTCGCATACAACCATGATTAAAAGAAGATTTACGAAATGATTTATGGGGAAGGAGGTGAAATCCTTTAAAGGAATTGGCAAATGGAGAAGGATTTGGATCACTCGATGGTCTAACCAGGTGGCAATGTCAAAGGGAACTCCACCGAAGAAAGGGGGTTAAAGATGAGAAGGTCATTTATCACGGGTCTGAGTACAATTTTATTATTGAGTATCTTTAGTTTGGGCTATAAGGCACAAGCAGCAGAGAAGTATCCTGTAAAACCTATCACTTTTATAGTTCCCCTCGAACCAGGCTCAGGCGGGGATGTCTTAGTCCGACCGTTATGCAAAAAAGCTTCAGAGATATTACGTCAACCGCTCATAATCGTTAATAAACCCGGGGCCGGTAGTTCCTTAGGCTACCGAGAAACTCATGACGCTAAGCCGGATGGTTATACCATCGGTAGTGCAACAGTAACTCTACTTACTTGTAAAATGCAAGGATTAATGCCGTATGATCATTCAGATTACACCGTTATGGCCACCTATTATTCTCACCCCTATAACGTTATTGGGGCGACCAAATCTCAACGATCTTTTAAAACGATGGAAGAGGTTATTTCGTTTGCTAAGTCTCATCCTGGAGAAATATTACTATCTAGCGCAGGGGTTGGACATGGATTCTGGATTACTGCGGTAGCTTTTGAGGAGGTTTCGGGACTTAAATTTAATATCATTCCTCAGCCGGGCGTGGGTGGTTTTATTATTTCTCAGGTTGCAGGAGGGCACGCAGATATAGGTATCATTGATTTTGCTTCGGCAAAGCCTCAAATTGATGCAGGCAATGTACGTTACTTAGCGACATTTGGTGATAAACGACCTCCCGCACCATTCGATCATGTTCCTACGATAAAAGAGCTTGGATTCGATCTCAGTATTGGTTCTTTTGGGAGTATTATCGGTCCTCCCAAAATGCCTAAGGATGTTACTGACAAATTAGTCGATGTCTTTAGAATAGCCGCAAATGATCCAGAATATCACAAATTTCTTATCGAGCGATTTAACGTGCCTTTTCATTTGCTTCCTGACCGAGCCCTGAGTTACATGAATGAGCAAAGAGTATTGTTACGAAGGATGATGGACAAGGCCGGTATATTGAAAGAAAAATAGGGTTTTCACCTGTGGTTTTCTTCTCACACGCTTCGGGACGTATTCCACGCGGTGTAAAGAAGTCGAGGCAGATGACACAAAGGCGGGAGGTGTGGAGGCCGGGTTCTTGACGTATTCACTCCCTGCTTTGTAAACCGGTAGGAGGAAATGGAAGTGGAACCAGTAAAAGAAGCAAAGGACGAGGGGAAATGGGTCCATAGCGCCTGCGCTATGTGCACCGCTGGCCCGATGAAAGTCAAGGTCAGGGAGGGCAAAATAGTTGAGATTAAGGGAGAGGACATTCCTGGCTGGGAAGGCAAGCTGTGCGGCAAGGCCATTGCCGGGATCGGAGGCAGGATCTACGCGCCGGATAGAATTCTTTATCCCCTCAAGCGAGTGGGCGAGAGAGGGGAAGGAAAATTTATTAGATGCACCTGGGAGGAAGTCGTTAGCGCCCTATCAGCAAAGCTCAAAGAGTATATCGAGATGGGACATCCCGAGTACTTTGACATCTGGTGGGGGTGCCCGGTACAGGCGGATAATATTTTCTTTTTGCACTACTGGGCAGCGATCGTCGGGTCTAACATATCGTATCTTCATGGTCAGGTTTGCATGGGAGACCACCGCGTTGAGAAGATGTTGACCTTTGGGAGTAATCACGGCCCCTTTCTGCTCTTAGGAGAAGCGGATTGGACTCGTACCAGATACGCGGTTATCGCCGGTCAAAACATCCCTGGAACAGCCACAGAAGGTGGTGGCGGCTGCCGAATAAACTCTCAAGCTCTACTGAGCAAGGCCAAACAGAATGGGTGCAGGTTTGTAGTCATCGATCCCAAATTGGCGGATTCAGCGCCTTGGTGCCATGAATGGATTCCCATCAGACCAGGGGGTGATGACATTCTTGCTCTGAGCGTGGCCCATGTACTGCTTAAAGAGAAGCTTTACGATGAGGATTTCCTGCTCAAATATACCAACGCCCCTCAACTCATTAGAGAAGATGACGGTAAGGCACTGAAGGATAAGGAAGGGCGTTACCTGGTCTGGGATTCGGTCACGGGTTCAGCGAAACCCGTGCCCGGAGCCGGTAAAGATGCGGGGCTAACGCTGGGCTTGAATGAGGCGTTGGCCATATCAGTAGATGGAAAGGTTGTGGGGTGCAAAACAGCTTTTCAGATGCTCGCTGAAGAAGTAGGGGCATATCCTCCCGAAGTGACGGAATTTCCGGAGAAAACGGTCGAGATAGCAAGGAACTTAGGAGCTTACAAACCGTCCGTTGTTTTTTATCCTGGCTTTACCTCCGGAAGATATCCGAACTGGTTTCAGACGATGAGGGCTTATAGCGTGGTAAATTTGTTGTTGGGGAATCTGGAAAAGCCGGGCGGGCTTTATATCACAAAGCACCGGTTTCCTTTTGCTGAAAGGCTCCTGAAGGTGGGAGTTGGCTGGCCATTACCTCCTGAGGTGCCGGAGTATCCCGAGGGGCTGGAATTGGTTAGTGGACCCCAGGGGAATGTGATGTCAGCTAAGACCATCGATCGGGAGCCATGCTATAAGGAACCCAGAGACTTTCACCCGGCTACAGTAGCCCTTCCCTGGCTTCATTTTGAAGCCATCGACCAGAAGAAGGTGAGAGCGGTGTTATCAACAGCGGAAAACGCCGCGGTCACCCAGCCCGACTCAAAATGGGTCTGGGATGCTCTCAGTAAACTGGACTTAATCATTGTCGGCGAACAATTGCCCAAAGAACTTGTTGATTTGGCAGACTATGTACTCCCCGAAGCGTCCTATCTGGAGAGAAACCATTTATACGGCGCTACCTATATTGGCGCCGATGACAAGGAACATCTGGTGGCCTATATGAGGTCGAAAGCCATACCACCCCAAGGGGATTCAAAGCCGCTGAGTTGGTTCCTTGTTGAAGTGGCCAAGAGGCTGGGACTCGGCAGGTATTTCGAAAGGCTGGATCTGGACTATGCTTGGTGGGATAGGGCCCTTACCGCATCTGGCCTTTACCCTAAGGTTACGGCCATGAAACTCATTGAAGAAGGGCCTTATTTGGAAGAATACCCGCTGGAGTATAATATTCTGTTCAGGCCTATCGCAACCCGAAGCGGCCGCTTTGAAATTTATTCGAATGAGTTATCTGAGGAGTGCTATCACAATCTTAAATCGAGATGGTACAAAAACTCCCATGTACACCCGCTGCCAATTCATGTTCCGATAGCAGAACCTAAAGGTGAGGATGAGTTTACCCTCATATGCGGAAAAGCAGCCTGGCATCAGAAAAGCGCTACCCAGCATGACCGCTATTTGATGGAAGACGCCATCGAAGGGGACTGCGACTATACCGCCATCTACATCAGTGCAGAGAGGGCAAAAAAACTGGGTACGCAAGATGGTGATTTAGTGGAGGTAGAGTGTATCGGTCCAAGGAAAAAGGACGACCCGTGCGTTTGCAATGAAGCCGCTATCGGCGTTAAGGAAAGAGCCAGAGTGAAGGTAACCGAGGGGCTTCATCCCCGGGCGGCATGGGTATATTTTGCTGCTGGTCATCGGTCAAATTTGATGCTATCGAAGGCCAGAAAAGGAATTACCTATAACTGGTTTGTGCCCTCCAGCGTGTCACCCTACGCTGGCGGAATGGGTAAGAACTACTCCATCGTCAGGATACGCAAAATAGATCAAGGGGTGCAAAAATGAGTTCCTATGGCATGATCATCGACCTGGATAAATGCTTCAGGTGCCGGACCTGCTACGTTGCCTGTAAGAAAGAGCACAAAATACTGGCTCACCCGAGAGATGAGACGCATCCCTATGAATATTACAGGCTCAGATATATCGAGTGGGAGAATGGAAGGTACCCCGTAGTCAGGAGAGGCTTTATACCGGTTCATTGTATGCAATGTGAAGAGCCAATATGCGTCAATTTTTGCTCTGTGGATGCCATAAGCAAGAGGGTTGACGGGGTGGTTAGGATAGATAAGGAGCGCTGCAATGGATGCGGAGTTTGTGCTTCTGTCTGCCCCTACGGTGCTTTGTACATCGGTCCCAGTGGGAAAGCCGACGGGTGCGACTTCTGTTTAGATAGGATCGATATCGGCTCGCTGCCAAGATGCGTTGAAGAATGTCCGGCCAAAGCGATTCTATTCGGCCGGCTGGATGACCCTGAGAGTAGGATTTACCAACTCGTGGGTTCCGATAGAGCAAAACCTTTGCTATCTGGCGGGGTGAAGAACACACGGGTATATTACATTCCATCATTGAACGAACCTGACTGGAAAAACCTTCATGCAAATGAAGGTTTCCTGCGATCCCTGGAAAAGAGGAAAAAGGACCTTCCTCCGGTTAAAGGGGTCCTCTGAGAAATAGGAACCCAAAATCCAGATACAGGAGGCTTACTATGTCGATCGGAAGTTATTGTGGCAGGATACTGCAAGTGGATTTAACCACTGGAAAGACCGGGCGGGTGCAGCTTGAACCTGAATTAGCCCATGATTTCATAGGAGATATAGGCATCAGCCTGAAACTTGCTTATGATCTGATAAAACCGGGCATAGAGCCTCTTTCCCCGTCTAACGTCATTATACTGGGTGCCGGCCCTCTGGTCGGGACGAAAGCCCCATCTGCAGTGAGATGCAGCGTTGTTACCAAAAACCCGGTCAATGGCACCCTATCCTTCGGAAACACGGGCATGAGTCTGGGCAGACGGCTCAAACATGCCGGTTACGACAATGTAATCATTACTGGACGGGCTGACCGGCCAGTAATCCTCAGGATCTGGAACGATGACATCGAGATATGTGATGCTCGTAACCTATGGGGGAAGGACATTTACCAGACTACGGAACACCTTTGGCAGGAGCTGGGCAGGACCTATAGCATAGCCGCCATCGGCCCGGCTGGTGAAAATCTGGTCAGGATCAGCATTGCCTTGGTGGATAAAATGGCATCTCTGGGCATGGGGGGACTCGCGGCGGTTATGGGTTCCAAGAACCTCAAGGCCATCGCTGTGGGGGGAACTGGAAGGGTAGAAGTTGCCTGTCCAGAGAGGTTCGAAAAAGCTGTTTCTCCCATCCTAAAGGCTTACCGGGCCGACCCCTCTCACGAAAAACACGTAAAGTTTGGCAAAATGTCATGGCTCTGAGTGAGAGTTACTTCCCCAAAGCGGGTATTATTTATAAAAACTGGACGGATCTATTCCCTGTCGAAGAAGCTAAGAGGCTATACGGTATCGAAGAATACGTTGATAAGATCCAATGGAGGGTGACCGGCTGCCCGGGCTGCCTATACCCATGTAAAGACCGGGTGAAGGTTAAGAAAGGCGAGTACGAGGGCATGGAGACGAACATTTCCAGCCTGATCGGCACTACGTGGCAGATGGGTATCCGCTGCGGTGCCGGTAACATCCAGAGGATGGCAAAGTTATCTGACCTTTTCAACCGGAACGGCATCAATAGAATCATTTTCATCTCCACTATGGACTTCGCTGTGGAGTTGCAGGAAAGAGGGCTCATTACTGCAAAAGATGCCCAAGGGTTCATTCTAAAGCGGGACTTTGAAACTACTGCCAAGCTGATTGAGATGGTTACACGGAAGCAGGGTATAGGGAGCATACTCGCAGATGGGCCATTAGGAGTAATCAATGCTTTTGGCAGTGAATGTGAGAGATACTCCGGCCAGATCAAGGGCATTACATTTCATCTTGATCCAAGGATGTCACAGACCACCATGGGTGGATGGGCGGCCGTTGTTAATCCTGAAGGTGGGCACCCTGAGCCAGCCTATGCGGTAACTTTTAGGGCACGACCGGAAAAAGGTGGTATGATGTCACGCTTCCCCCAGGATGAGGTAAGGACCTATTGTAAGAATGTGGGTATGTCGAGGGAGGCTATAGATAGATGCCTGTATGAGCCAGCAGGCTATAATATCGGTCGAATTTCTCCTCATGCCGAGAATTTTTTCACATTGCTCACCAGCCTCGGGATATGTGAGTACCGGCATCATTCTCTTGATATAGATAAACTTGCGGAATTTTATTCAGCGGCGAGCGGTATCGAGACAACCCCAGGTGAGATGTTAAGAGCCGGGGAGAGGATCTGGAACCTTTACAAGGCATTGAATGTCAGGGAGGGGTTTGGCCGCAAGGATGACCGGTTCCCGCCAAGATGGCTGGAGCCTCTCAGGCCTCCGACCGGGGAAGAGATCATCTTAAGGGACTGTCTGGGTAGACCTCTTTCTGCTGAGGGCTTGGAGAGATTACTTGATGACTACTATGACGAGCGTGGTTGGGATGTTGAGAGGGGAATTCCGACCAAAGAGAAGCTCACGGATTTGGGACTTGCAAGTGTGGCGGAGAACCTTATCAAGCAGGGTGTGATCAAGTAAGGAAGGAGATTTAGGAGGAGAGGTAACAACGGGAGAACAGACAGCCTCCGAACCTTTTGGT
>CAVSBT010000040.1:0-15626 GCA_963726245.1 uncultured Chloroflexia bacterium | reverse complement strand
CGCGCGGCTGACCGGTTGGAGGCGATCGACGGCTCGGCCAGCTCTGCAACGAACTGGCCGACATGGACTACGACTTCCTGACGGACCAGTCGCGTCACCTGTTCGTCATCGGCTACGACATCGCCGAGCGGCGGCGCGACCCGAGCTATTACGACCTGCTGGCCTCAGAGGCGCGCCTCGCCACCTTCGTCGCCATCGCGCAACACCAACTGTCGCAGGAGTACTGGTTCGCCCTCGGTCGCCTCGTACGACCTCCGGCGCCGATCCTGCCCTCCTCTCCTGGGGCGGCTCCATGTTCGAGTACCTGATGCCGCTCATCGTCATGCCGACCTACGAGGACACCGTGCTTGACCGAACCTACAAGGCCGTCGTCCGGCGCCAAATCCAGTACGGCGCCCAGCGGGGTGTCCCCTGGGGTATCTCCGAGTCCGGCTACAATACGACGGACGCCTACCTCAGGTACCAGTACCGCGCCTTCGGCGTGCCGGGCCTCGGCTTCAAGCGTGGCCTCGCCGAGGACCTGGTCGTGGCACCCTACGCGACGGCGATGGCGCTGATGGTCGCGCCGGAACAGGCGTGCGCGAACCTTAAGCGGCTCGTCGACCTCGGCGCGGAGGGCCGGTACGGCCTCTACGAGGCGATCGACTACACGCCCTCGCGGCAGCCGCGAGGCGCGGCGTTCGCGCTCGTGCGGTCGTTCATGCCACATCACGAGGGTATGAGCTTCCTCTCCCTCGCCTACACGCTCCTCGGCAGGCCGATGCAGCGCCGCTTCCTCTCCGAGCCGCTCTTCCGGGCGACAGAGATGCTGCTACAGGAGCGCGTGCCGAAGGTCGCTCCCTTCTATCCAAACGCCGCCGAGACGTCCGGCCTGCAGCAGCGCGCCGGCGAGTACCAGGCGCTCCTCCGCATCTTCAACAACCCCAACTCCGGCTCGCCGGAGGTGCACCTGCTCTCCAACGGCAGCTACAGCATTATGGTGACCAACGCCGGGGGCGGCTATAGCCGTTGGCGCGACCTCGCGGTCACACGCTGGCAGGAGGACGCGACACGCGACTGCTACGGCACGTTCTGCTACCTCCGCGACCTGACGACCGGCGAGGTCTGGTCCGCGGCCTACCAGCCGATGCTCAAGCAGCCGAAGACCTACAACGCGATCTTCTCCCAAGCGCGCGCCGAGTACCGGCGCCGCGATGGCGACATCGACACGCACACCGAGATCGCCGTCTCGCCACAGGACGACGTCGAGATCAGGCGCATCAGGATAACGAACCGCTCGCGCACGCGGCGGACGATTGAGGTGACGAGCTATGCGGAGGTGGTGATGGCGCCGCCGCCCGCCGACGCCACCCACCCGGCCCTCAGCAACCTCTTCGTCCAGACGGAGATCGTCCCTTCGCACGACGCGATCCTCTGCTCGCGGCGGCCGCGCTCACCCAGCGAGTCGACCCCCTGGATGGTCCATTTGATGGACGCCGGCGAGACGACCTCCATCGGGGAGGCGTCGTTCGAGACGGACCGGCTGCGCTTCATCGGGCGCGGCCGGTCGCTCGCCGACCCGAAGGCGATGGCGGACGGCGCCGGCCTTTCCGACAGCCAGGGGCCCGTGCTTGATCCTATCGTCTCGGTTCGCCGCCAGGTTACGGTAGGTCCGGATGAGACGGTCTGGGTGAATGTGGTGACCGGCGTCGGCGAGACACG
The DNA here is from genome assembly GCA_963726245.1 of uncultured Chloroflexia bacterium. Lineage (GTDB taxonomy): Bacteria > Chloroflexota > Dehalococcoidia > DSTF01 > JALHUB01 > CAVSBT01. Next base: position 13,925 of record CAVSBT010000040.1, on the reverse strand, counting down.
CGAGGCGGCGATGGCGCTCGCCGGCAAGTACCACGACCGGCGCCTGGCCAACCGCGTCTTCGATTTGGCGACGACCCATCGGCAGGTGGTCCTCCGCCAGCTCGGCGCGACCGAGTCCGACGCCCAGCTCTACGGCCGTCTCGCCAGCTCGATCGTCTACGCCAACGCGGGCCGCCGTGCCCCGGCGAACGTCCTCGCCCGCAACCGGCGCGCGCAGTCAGGCCTCTGGGGCTTCGGCATCTCCGGCGACTTGCCCATCGTCCTCCTGCGCATCAGCGACCGAACGAAGATCGAGCTCGTGCGGCAGCTCGTCCAGGCGCATGCGTACTGGCGTCTCACCGGGCTCGCAGTCGACCTCGTCATCTGGAACGAGGAGCCGTCCGGCTACCGCCAGGAGCTGCACGAGGAGATCCTGGGGCTCGTCGCCGCCGGAACCGGAGTCGCACGTCATCGACCGGCCGGGCGGCATCTTCGTCCGGCACGCCGACCAGATGTCGGAGGAGGACAGGATCCTTCAGCAGACCGTCGCCCGCGTTGTGATCATCGACAGCGCCGGGACGCTCGCCGAGCAGATCGAGCGGGGACGCCGCGTCGAGCAAGCGGTGCCAGCGCTCGCGCCAGCGGAGGACGTCGTGCCAGAGCCCGAGCGCGCCGTCGAGCTCCCTAGCCGCGACCTCGTGCTTTCGAACGGCCTCGGCGGCTTCACGCTTGACGGGCGCGAGTACGTCGTCACCCTGCGGCCCGGCGAGACGACGCCCGCGCCCTGGGCGAACGTGCTGGCGAACCCACAGTTCGGCACCGTGATCACGGAGAGCGGCGGTGCCTACACCTGGGGCGAGAACGCCCACGAGCAGCGTCTCACGCCCTGGTACAACGACCCGGTGACCGACGCCAGCGGCGAGGCCTTCTACATTCGCGACGAGGAGACCGGTCGCTACTGGTCGCCAACGCCGCTACCGGCCCGCGGCGCCACCACCTACACCTGCCGCCACGGCTTCGGCTACACGGTGTTCGAGCACGCGGAGGCCGGCGTGACCTCCGAGTTGGCCGAGTACGTCGCGCTCGACGCGTCGGTGAAGCTGATGGCGCTTACGCTTCGCAACGAGTCGGGCCGGGCGCGCCGCCTCTCGGCGACGGGCTACGTTGAGTGGGTGCTCGGCGAGCAGCGGGCAAAGTCGCTCCTCCACGTCGTCACCGAGATCGACCCGAACAGCGGCGCCGTCTTCGCCCGCAACCCCTACAACGGCGACTTCCCCGGCCGCGTCGCCTTCTTCGACGTGGACGAGGCGACCCGCACCGTTACCTGCGACCGCACCGAGTTCCTCGGCCGCAACGGCCTGCCCGGCCAACCCGCCGCGATGACGCGCGCCCGCCTATCGGGCCGTGTTGGCGCCGGGCTGGACCCCTGCGCCGCGCTGCAGGTCCAGGTCGACCTGGCCGACGGCGAGGAGCGGGAGATCGTCTTCGTCCTCGGCGTCGGGCGCGACGAGGAGGAGGCGCGCGACCTGGTGCGGCGCTTCCGCGGCCCCGGCCCCGCGCACGCGGCGCTGGAGGCGGTCGAGGCGCACTGGGAACGCATCCTCGGCGCCGTCCGCGTCGAGACGCCGGAGCCGACTGTCAACATCCTCGCCAATGGCTGGCTCCTCTATCAGGCGATCGCTTGCCGCCTCTGGGCGCGGACCGGCTTCTACCAGTCGGGCGGCGCCTTCGGCTTCCGCGACCAACTCCAGGACGTGATGGCGCTTCTCCACGCCCAACCGCTGCTCATCCGCGAGCATCTGCTGCGCTGCGCGGCCCGCCAGTTCCGCGAGGGGGACGTCCAGCACTGGTGGCACCCGCCGACCGGGCGCGGCGTGCGGACTCGCTGCTCCGATGACTTGCTCTGGCTGCCCCTGGCGACGGCCCGCTATGTCCTCGCCACGGGCGACACCGGCGTCCTCGACGAGCGCGTCGCCTACATCGAGGGGCGGCCGCTCAACCCGGACGAGGACTCCTACTACGACCTGCCCGCATCGTCCGAGGAGGCGGGCACGCTCTACGAGCACTGCGTCCGGGCGATCGAGCGGGGGACGCGGCTCGGCCGGCACGGGCTGCCGCTGATCGGCTCCGGCGATTGGAACGACGGTATGAACTTGGTCGGCCGGGGCGGCCAGGGCGAGAGTGTCTGGCTGGCGTTCTTCCTCCACCACGTGCTCGCACAGTTTGCCGAGGTCGCGCGGCTCCACGGTGACGCTGCCCTAGCCGAGCGGTCAGAGTCGGAGGCCGCTGCGCTCTGCCGCGCCGCCGAGATGCGTGCCTGGGACGGCGACCGGTACCTCCGCGCCTACTTCGACAGCGGCAAGCCCCTCGGCTCTGCCAGCAGCCCGGAGTGCCGGATCGACTCGATACCCCAGAGCTGGTCTGTGATCTCCGGCGCCGGCGACCTGCGCCGCGCACGCATCGCGATGGAGTCGGTCGACCGGCTGCTCGTCCGGCGCGATCAGGCCCTCATCCAGCTCCTCGACCCGCCGTTTGACAAGTCCGACCTGAACCCCGGATACATCAAGGGGTATCCGCCGGGCGTGAGGGAGAATGGCGGCCAGTACACGCACGCCGCGATCTGGGTGGTCATGGCCTTCGCGGCGCTGGGCGACAGCCGCCGCGCCTGGGAACTGCTCTCGCTGATCAGCCCACTCAACCACGCGTCGAGCGCGGAGAAGGCGGCGACCTATCGCGTGGAGCCGTACATCGTCGCGGCCGATGTCTACGCGCTGCCGCCGCATACGGGCGCAGGCGGCTGGACTTGGTACACGGGTGCCGCCGGCTGGATGTACCGGCTGATCGTCGAGTCGCTGCTCGGCCTTCGCTTGGAGGTGGACCGGCTCTCTTTCACGCCCTGCCTGCCGCCCGACTGGCAGTCGTTCACCCTTAGCTACCGCTACCGGGAGACGACCTACGCGATCACCGTTCGACGAGCGAGCGCGGGTGATGGAGTGCGCCTCGTCGTTGACGGCATTGCGCAGAACGAGAGGTCGATCCGGCTCGTCGACGACCGCCAGGCGCACACGGTCGAGGTCGTGACCGGCTGGGCGGACGACAGCAGGCCTTCCATAGCCGAGCCTCCGCCCACGGGCAGCCTGCCGCCCCAATAGACTTGCTGGCCACGGCCGCGAGTTGCCCGCGATACAAATAAGCGAGGTGGCCGCCGGCAGCGAGGAAGAGCTGGCCGCTGCTTGGCCTACCACAGCTCAGACAAGACGTTGACACTGATGCCACAATTCTTAACCGCAGGTCTACGCCCTGCTGCGGCGGTGCGGGTTACGAGCGGAGTCAGGATATGACGACAGGAGATCGGAGGGTTCAGATGATGTTCTTCAAGCGTCTGTTTGGTCACAGAAAGAAGCCGGCCGCCGAGCCGACGCTTGGCTTGACGCCGCAAACGCAGGCAGAGCAACAAGCAACACGCCAGCACATTGAGGCAGAGTTGGCCGCCGATCGAGACCGACGGGGCGCGACTGACATACGGCCCGGCGGCGAACCTCCGGCTGAACAAGATGCCGGACAGGGCACAACGGATGATGCGTGAGCCCGATGAGGCCAAAGCCCAAGTTCAACTTCTGCAAGGGCTAGGGGTGAGTAAACCTCATCCGCACCTGTGGCCTTAACTCGCTGAGCCAGCCATGCCAGTGCTGAAGGCCACAGGCCATCGCCAGAGATACCCTGTGCGTGCCCCACAGGCCTCTGAGCGCTGAGTCCAGAGTTATAAATGACGACTATTGGGAGTACCAATACTGCAGCCATCTGTTCCCGTGTCTTCGCGCCTCGAGCAGCCACCCACCCGAGTTCGTAGCGTCGCACCCCAAGAGGACATGACGCCTCAACGCTGGCAGGCGTTGGCTGGGGCGACGCGGCGAGCAGCTATGGGCCCTCGGCCGCGCTGAGGGGATACCCCGCTTCCATGACCCGGACCGTCCACGGCCCGACCACCAGCGTTCACCAGCGGCTTTGACGACTGTCAGCGCGGCCTTTCACCACTAATGCCTGCGGCCATGGCCCGCGGGTTCGGTAGTCTTGCGGGATAGCGCAGACGCGGACGCCGGGTTAACACCACGAAGGGGACGGTCGCGGAGGCTGGCCCTCGTCCTTGGTGTCTTCGGCGGCTCCGCTCCTGTCCGGTTAGGTTCCACCCAGCCGCCAGAAGGGCCCTGTCTTCCCTAGCTTCGCCAGGGCGGTCATCCACTCGACAGCGAGCTGCGGCAGCCGGAGCACGTAGTCCGGCTCCAGCCGCTGGCGGAACATCCCAGTCCCAAACAGGGTGGCATAGTCCCGAAGGGGCATAGTCCCGTCGCTGCTCCCTGAGTCGTACAGCGACCAGTTCCGCACGTGCTCTTCCGACCGGAAGAGGTTCATGAGGCTTCAGGCGCGGGCCATGTCCTCGCGCCAGCGCGAGAACGGCACGTTGACGTGGCCCACGATGGTGCCCGGGGACGCTTCCAGGATCTCGCCGTCCCGCATCCGCACCCGTATCGGCTCGTTGCAGTCGAGGCAGGGGCAGTCTATCTGTACTTGCTTGCCGGGGTAGAGCCAGCTGACCGCTAGCGACTCAAACCCTCACTGCCCGTGCCATTTCTGCTGCCCCTCGACGGTGATACGGTACTGGGTGGGAATGTTCGAAAAGGGCGCGCAGGACTCCACGAGATCGGTACCCGAGCGAACCCAGAAGCCCGGCACGCCTCTTCCGTCGAGGTCATGGAGCGCCTGGCGGGCCTCGTCTGGGGAGAGGCCTACCTCGGTGGCCAGCTCCGCGTAGTGGGGAGCCCGGCCGTCGCGAACCATGCCGCTGATGATCGCGTGGTACATGCTTGCCAGAAGCTGCGGTTCCGCCATGGCGCTCCTCCTTTCCAAGGTCAATCCTTTGGGCCTGGCGCTGCAGACTATACCACGACGGCACCAGCCCTGGAAGTGGTCGGTGGCCGGGCCGCCTGCGTCTTGACGGTGCGCTCGGGCCCGCCTAGAATGACTGACTAGTCGATGACCGTCCGGTCAGTCATGTACCTAGAGGAGGATGGCCAGTGGCAGGAGTGCTGACACTACCGCAGCAACGCAAGGAGGAGACACGAGCCCGCATCCTGGAGGCGGCCTACCGCGTTTTCGGCCGTCGGGGCTACGAGGCAGCGACCGTGGAGGAGATCACGGCCGAGTGCGGTATCGCCAAAGGAGCGCTCTATAGCCACTTTGCCAGCAAGGAGGATCTCTTTCGCACCATCCTCCTCGAGCACGTGCGCCGCCGGGCCGCAGAGACCGCCGCCCGGCTCGAGCCCGATCTGCCACTTCGCGAGAGCATCCTCCGCATCATGGAGGCCTCCTGGGCAACGTGCCGGACGGACCCCATCTGGTCGCCCTTGTTGATGGAGTGCTGGGCGCTGGCAGGCCGCAACGAGTGGGCGCGCGAGGCGGTTGCCGCGCTCTTCGACCACTGTTCCGCCGCCCTCGCTCGGTTCTTCTCCCGCGCGAAGCGCGCGGGCCTCGTCCGCGCTGACGTGGACGTGGATCGCGCCGCTCGTCTCCTGCTCGCCGTGAACGACGGCCTCGTTCTTCAGCGACAGACGCAGCCGGAAAAAGTGGACCCCGAGGAGTTCCTCGGCCCCATGGTCGACATGATCACGGGTTACTTGACGGCCGAAAACCAGGGGGCCAGCGAGGCGAGATCCGAACGAAGCAGGGGGCGCTGAGCGTGGCGGAGTACAAACACCCGGAAGCGCTAGCCACGACGGAGTGGCTGGCCGCGCACCTCGACGATCCGTCGGTCCGCGTGGTGGACATGCGCTATCACGTCCGGGCGGCCTCGGGCGGGTCGTTCCAGGGCGTGCCGGGGAAGAAGGAGTATCAGCAGGGCCACATCCCGGGAGCGGTGTTCGTGGATCCGACATCCGATCTCGAGGACCCGGAGGACCCCCTCAGCATTCTGTCGCCCGGCCGTTTCGAGGCGCTGATGGGGCGTCTGGGGATCGGAAGCGGCAGCACGGCCGTGGTGTATGACGACAGCGGTGGGACCTGGGCCGCCCGGCTCTGGTGGGCCCTGCGTTACTACGGGCACGACGCGGCGAGGGTTCTGAATGGGGGCCTGACCAAGTGGATCGCTGAAGGCCGTCCCCTGGAGACGCGGACGCCCGCCCCTGCCGCCGCGACCTTCCGGGCGCGGAACAGGCACGCGCTCAGAGCTACCTGCGACGAGGTGCTGCGGGCAATAGGAAGCCGCGACACGTGCATCGTCGATGCGCTGCCAAAAGCCTTCTACGCCGGCAGGGCGCGGCTCTACCCGAGTCACAGAACAGGCCACATCGCAACGGCCCGGAACCTGCCTGCGCCGGCCAACGTTGACCAGACCACTCAGACCCTGCTAGCGGCCGACGAGCTGGCGTCGCTCTGGCGAAAGGTGGGCATCAAACCCGATCAAAGAGTGATCACGTACTGCGGGGCAGGTGTCTACGGCGCCTTCGATCTGTTCGTGCTGTACGTCATGGGCTACGAGAACGTCAGCCTGTATGACGGCTCGTGGATGGAATGGGGAGCAAACCCGGAATTGCCCGTCGAAATGGGTCCAGACAACAGGAGTCTCGATTCGAATTAGCCAAGGAGGCACCAATGGCTCGCGTAGCATTGTTGGATCCAGACAAGGCCACAGGCAGGGCCAAGGAGGTGTTCGATAGAGTCGAGGGCTACTACCGGATGGTCCCCGGTCTCCAAAAGGGGCTGGCCTACCTTCCCGAGACTACGGACGCCTTGTGGACGCTGAGCCAGGCTACCGTCCGGGAGGGCAGCATCCGCGAAGAGCTGAAGCGCGTGTTTTTCGTCGTGACGGCCTGCGAGGTCGAGTGTCAGTACTGCACCGCCGCCCACATGATTGCCCTGCGCGGCAAGCACTGGAGCACGGATGAGTGTCTGGAGATTATCGACGGCAAACCCTCGCCGCGGCTCTCGGACAAGGAGAACGCAGCCGCGAATTTCGCCCGCGTCGTGGGGCGGCGGCCGGCAGCGGTCACCGACGAGATGGTCGACGAGCTTCGGGCCGTGGGTTGGACTGACGCCGAGATCGTCGAGATCGTGGCATCGGTAGCGCTGATGCGGTACACGAGCACGGTGGCCGTCGCACTGGACGTGCCGCTGGAGAAGGCGATGGAGGACCTCGTCGTGAATCGCGGGGCGCGTCTTGTCCCTCGTGACGACTGAGCGCGCCGCGGATCACCGCTTCGTTACGACGCCCTTCGTGTGCATCTCCGAAGGAGCAGAATCATGACCACTGAAGCGGGGGCGACAGATGCGCAGTTCGAGCACCTCTTCACTCCCCTCAAGATCGGCTCGTTCACTGTCCGAAACCGGATCGTCAGCACGGCCCACCTTACCGGCTTCGCCGACCGGGGTCTTCCCTCCGAGCGGCACCTGAACTACTGGGTGTCGAAAGCGAAGGGTGGCATCGGCCTCATCGTCACCGAGGACCAGGCTGTTCACCCGTCGGCGGCCACCGATCACTTCGTCATCCAGGCCTACCGAGACGAGTGCATCGATCCCTTCCGGCGCATCACAGCGGCCGTCCACGAGCACGGAGCGAAGATCGTGGCCCAGCTCTGGCACCCGGGCAGCATCTTCTACGAGGCGCGGGAGGGCAGCCTGCCCCTCTGGTCCTGTTCGGCGCTGCCGGGTTCCTTCCACGTCGAGACCTCCCACGCCGTGGAACCGGAAGAGATCAGGGAGCTGGTACAGTCGTTCGGCGAGGCGGCGCGACGGATGCGGGAGGCGGGGCTGGACGGCGTTGAGATCATGGGCACCCACGGCTTTCTCATCGAGCAGTTCATGTCGCCCCGCACCAACCACCGCCAGGACGAGTACGGGGGCAGCGAAGAGAACCGGACTCGCTTCGTGCGGGAGGTCATCGACGCCGTGCGGGCGGCGGTCGGCTCCGACTTCACGCTTGGCCTGCGTATCAGCGGCGACCAGTACCAAGACGGAGGCCTGGGTCTGGAGGACATGAAGCGCATCGTGCCGCAGCTAACCGGCTCCGGCAAGGTGGACTACGTGAGCGTGACGGTCGGGGCCGGTGGTGCTCCCATACCGCCCATGTACCTGCCCCCTGGCGCCTTCGTCTACCTGGCCGCCGGGATCAAGGAAGTGGCGGGTGTCCCGGTGTTCTGCGTCGGCCGTGTCAACGACCCCGTGGCGGCGGAGCGCATCCTGGCCAACAACCAGGCGGACATGGTGGGCATGACCCGCGCCAACCTCTGTGACCCGGAGCTACCGAACAAAGCCCGCGAGGGACGCCTGGACGAGATCCGCTACTGCATCGGCTGTAACGAGGGATGCTGGGGACGCATCCACCACACGCTGCCCATCACCTGCGCCATCAACCCCAGCGCCGGCCGGGAGAAGGAGATGGAGATAGTCCCCGCGCCGGTGAAGAAGAAGGTCATGGTCATCGGTGGGGGCATTGCCGGCATGGAGGCGGCGCGCGTGGCGGCCCTCCGCGGCCACACTGTCTCTCTCTACGAAAGGGAGCAAGTGCTGGGAGGACAGCTTCAGATTGCGGCCAAGGCCCCGGGCCGGCAGGACATGGCGGAGCCGGTGCGCTACTACGAGACGCAGTTCAGAATCCTGGGCGTCAACGTGAACCTGGGCTCGCCGGTCGACGAAAGCACCGTCCTGGCCAACAACCCCGACGCCGTCATCGTGGCAACGGGCGGGCTTCCGGCTAGGCCGACGTTTCCGGGAGCCGACCAGGCCAACGTCGTAACGGCCCGCGACGTGCTCTCAGGAACGGCCGAGGCTGGCAGGAAGGTCATCGTGCTGGCCACCGACAGGGGCATGGAGAGCCTCACCACAGCCGAGTTCCTGGCCGAACGTGGCAGCCAGGTGGAGGTCCTTGTCCCCGAGGCCTTTATGGGGTTTCCCACCGAGCCCATCACCCTCACCCTGGTCCTGATGCGGCTCCAGGCGAAGGGAGTGGTCGTGACCCCGGCCGTGGACATTAGGTCCGTCCAAGGCAGCACAGTGACGGTCTCCAGTGTCTACGGGCGCCAGCGAAGGACCATCGAGGAGGTTGACACAGTGGTGGTGGCGCGGGGCAGCGTTGCCGACGACGGCCTCTACCGGGCGCTCAAGGGCAAGGTCCGCGAGCTGTACTCGGCCGGCCAGTGCGTGGCGCCCCGCAAGATGCTGGATTCGGCACTCGATGGACTCCGCGTGGGCAGGATGGTCTAGCAGGGGCCGCGATCGCTACCTGTCCCCGTCCGGAGAACACGGGACGGGCCCCGACCAGGTACGCGCGGGGCCGGAGTGGTCATGGGTATCCAGGGGGCCGTCTGGGCGGTTGCCGAAGGTCATTCGGGGAGGTCCTCCGAAGCGGTCGTCTCCCTGATGGCCGAGGCAGCCCGGCTGGCCGGCCAGCTCGGCATGGAGGCGGCCGCCGTCGTCCTCGGGGACTGTGACGACGAGCTGGTCCGGGCCCTGGGCTCCCAGGGGGCGGCCCGCATCTTCGTGGCCTCTGCTGGCGGTGCGCCTCTTCACGACACCGACACCCGCGTTGCCGTCCTGACCGACCTTGTTCGCAGGCACGAGCCGAGCGTCGTCCTCTGCGGCACGACGGCCCTCGCCCGCGACCTGGCGTCGCGAGTGGCGGCGCGCCTGGGGACGGGCCTCGCATCCGACTGCACCGGACTGAACGTCGGCCCCGACGGGCTCCTGCGCATGTCGCGTGCCGCCTACGGGGGGCGGGCCTCCTGTACCGTGGTCTGCCCGGAAGCGCGGCCCCAGATGGCCACCCTTGCGCCCCGTCCTTCGGCCGCCGGTCGCAGCGCGGCTGGCCGGCAGCCGCAGGTGATCCGGGTGGAGGCCCCGTGCAGCGCCGTCGCTCCGCGCTTCACGGTCCAGGGGGTAATCCAGGGCGACGCCCGCACGATGGACCTGGCGGAGGCCGACGTTGTCGTGGCGGGCGGCCGCGGCGTCGGCGGCCGGGAGGGCTTCGAGCTGCTGGTGGAGTTGGCATCGCTTCTCGGGGGCGCCGTGGCTGCCTCGCGGGTGGCCGTGGACGCCGGCTGGGTGCCCCATGATCGACAGGTGGGTCAGTCGGGACGCACCGTGGCGCCCAGCTTGTACGTCGCCTGCGGCATCTCCGGCGCGTCGCACCACACTGTGGGTATGCGGGACGCCAAGACTATCGTGGCCATCAATACGGACCGCACCGCTCCCATCTTCGACCTGGCTGACCTAGCCATCGTCGGCGACGTGCACGAAGTGCTGCGTCCGGTGGTGGACCGCCTGCGGGAGACCAGGGCGAAGGCTCCCCCGCCCGGCGAGGCCCTCGACATGCTCACCCAGTTGTGAGGGGGCGGCGGTGAAGATCGCGGTCTGCGTGACAAGGGTGGTCGATCTGGCCCTGGCCCCCGTTATTCGATCTGGCAGGGTGGACCCCCATGACCAGCCTCGGAGCTACTGCCTGAATGCGGCCGACCAGGGTGCCCTGGAGGAGGCATTGCGGATCAGGGATCGCCTGCCCGGGACGCGGGTCACCGCCCTGAGCCTGGGCTCGCCCGAGTGCGAGCCGTTCCTGCGCGACTGCCTGTCCGCGGGCGCCGACGAGGCCGTGCTCCTTGAGGATCGCGCCTTCGAGGGTGGCGACACCCTGGCGACCGCGCGTGTCCTCTCGCGGGCCGTACAGGAGCTAGGCGCTGACCTCGTGCTTTGCGGTCGCCAGGCGACAGACGGCGCCACCGGCCAGACGCCCCTCCAGCTCGGCGAGCTGATGGGCGTGCCGACGGTCTCGGGCGTCGTGCATCTCGAGCAGTCCGACAGCGCGTCTGACCTCTTGGTGCAGCAGAAGCTGGAGCGGGGCTATCGCGCCGTCATTCGCTGCCCTCTTCCTGCCGTCTTGGCGCTGGAGCCGGGCGTGGATCGCCTCCGCTATCCGCAGCTGCGCCAGCGCTTCCGAGCCCAGGGGGCGCACATTCAGCGCTGGGACTGCGAACGGCTGGGACTATCGCCGGAGGAGGTGGGAGATAGGGGCTCGTGCGTACAAGTACTGGACGTCGGCCCACCGAAGCCGGACATGCGGGGCCTGTTCGTCCCCGATAGCGAACTGTCGGGGATGGAGCGCTGGGAGGCGGTCGTCTTGGGGGGCCTCAGCGGCACCGCCTCACCGCGGGTCGAAGGGCCGCCCGCGGTGTTGGCCGATCACCTGCTCTCCTTCCTCGCCGAGAAGGGGTTCGTCTAGCGGAAGCGCTCTGCCTACAGGGGCGCTACAGCCCCTGTGGGGCGCCAATATTCCATCCGTCTCTGGGCAGGTCAAGAAGTCACCCACCCGAGCTCGTTGCGTTGCATCCCTATAACGACACGGTGCCTCAAGGCTGGGCCAGATGCCTCAGGGGCGTCAATGCTCCAGATACGGATGGGGTTTTGCGACCCCACGGCCTCTACAAGCGTTACGGGCGCTCAGTCCTGAAGCAGCCCCAGCTTGCGGGGCGGTTCTTCGCTTGCTATGATGGCATCGGAGTGGGCTAGAGCCGACCACCTAATTGGCGAGGCTCGTGACCCCCTAATTGCCAGCAGCTTGCACAGGCCGGGCCGTCTTCCCAGGTTCGGAAGCAGCCTGCAGCGGTGGGGGCTAATTGCCAAGGAGGGGGTCGCGAGTTCGAACCTCGTCTTCCGCTCCAGGGCGACGTGGCCAAGTGGTTAAGGCGGGGGTCTGCAAAACCCCTATCGCCGGTTCGAATCCGGCCGTCGCCTCCACCCGACCTTACCGGCTCAGGACCGCCTCCGGTTCTGAGCCCGTTCTTTCTGTGGGGTTGGCCGCCAGGTGGTGTGGCCCTAGGGCCTCCAGAGGGGTGCCTCGCGGTGGAGGGCTGAAGCCCTCCGCTACGACGGCGGGTTTGAGTGCCGGGGTGGCGAAATCTGGCATACGCAGCGGACTTAAAATCCGCCGTCCCGAGAGGGACATGCGGGTTCGAGCCCCGCCCCCGGCACCAGCGACCCCACCGCCCCAACCCCACCCCAGGAACAGGAATCAGGAACACGAAACAGGACCCCTCCCCCAGTTCCAGTTCCCAGTTCCCAGTTCCCGTGTTCCCTCTCCCCTCCGGCTTGCCTTGCTGACGTTGACGCCCCTGATAATTAAGAGGAAATGACTCACCAAACGACGCGACCCGCCGAATCCACCATGCGCCACTCCGACGCGGCCGACCGCGGCACCACGCCGAAGCCGCCCGTCGCCGATGTCGACTTCAACCTCACCCCCTTCACCGTCGCCTGGGAGATAACCCGCGCCTGCGCCCTCCGGTGCGTCCACTGCCGCGCCGAGGCCCAGCCCAAGCGCGACCCGCGTGAGCTGACCACCGAGGAGGGCTTCCGCCTCATCGACCAGATTGCCGAGATCGGTGGGCCCATCCTGGTACTCACCGGCGGCGACCCCATGATGCGACGCGACATCTTCGACTTCGTCAGCTACGCCGCCAAAGACCGCGGCCTGCGGGTAGCGCTCGCGCCCAGCGCCACGGCCCTCGTCACCCGCGAGCGGCTGCGCAAGGCCCGCGACGCCGGCGTCACCCGCACTCACATCAGCCTGGACGGCGCCACCCAGGATAGCCACGACGCCTTCCGCCAGAGCCCCGGCTCCTTCCAGCGCACCCTGGAGATCATGGACGACCTGCGAGACCTGGGCATGTCCCTCCAGATCGGCACCACGGTCAGCCGCTACAGCCTCCATGAGCTGGACGCCATCGCCGAGATTGCCGCCCGCTACGGCGCCGTGATGCTCAACTTCTTCTTCCTGGTGCCCACCGGCCGCGGCACCGCCGAGGACATGATCTCGCCCGAGGAGCATGAGCGTGTCTTCAACTGGATGTACGACCTGGCGAAGACCGCCCCCTTCGACGTGCGCACCACCGCCGCCCAGCACTACCGACGGGTGGTCATCCAGCGCCGGCGCCAGGAGATGGCGGAGGCGGCGGCCCGCGGCGAGAAGGTAGCGGCCGGCCCCGGCGGCAGCATGCACCTCACCGGCGCCGGCTACAGCTTCGCCGGAGGGTTGGGCCAGTCCACCATGAAGGGGGTCAACGACGGCAACGGCTTCGCCTTCATCAGCCACATCGGCGAGGTCTGCCCCAGCGGCTTCCTCCAGATCCCCGCCGGCAGCGTCCGCCGCCAGAGCTTCGTCGAGATCTACCGCCACTCGCCCCTCTTCCGGGAGCTTCGCGACTACACGAAGCTGAAGGGCCGCTGCGGCGTCTGCGACTTCCGGGACGTGTGCGGAGGCTCCCGCGCCCGCGCCTTCGCCGTCACCGGCGATTACATGGAGACGGAGCCCTACTGCATCTACGCGCCGCCCGCCTGGAAAGAGATGGCGCCTTCGCCCTCGACCGGGACCTCCGTCCCCTCCGGCGGCAGGAGCTAGGGCATGGCCCGCGCTGGCAGCCCGGACCCCCGGCGACGCCGCCCTCGCCCCGCGACCGGTGCTCCCGTCCAGCTCGACCGCCGCGACCGCATCCTGCTGAACCACGCGCAGGGCGGGTTCCCCGTCGTCTCGCGGCCCTTCGCCGCCCTGGGCGAGGCCCTGGGCATGAGCGAGGAAGAGGTGCTGTTCCGGCTGCGACATCTGGTGAAGGCGGGCGCCCTCAGCCGCTTCGGGCCCATCCTCAACGCCCGCCAGATGGGCGGCGAACGCACCCTGGCCGCCCTCCACGTGCCGCCGGAGCGCTTCGACGAGGTGGCGGCCCTCGTCAGCCGCCTGCCCACCATCTCCCACAACTACGAACGCGACCACCACTACAACATGTGGTTCGTCGTCTCCTCCGACGATGAGGCCGAGGTGGAGCGCACCCTCCAGACCATCGAGCGGGAGACGGGGCTGCGGCCGCTGAACCTGCCCGCCCTGGAGGAGTACTTCGTGGAGGTCAACTTCCAGT
>CAVSBT010000039.1:0-83839 GCA_963726245.1 uncultured Chloroflexia bacterium | reverse complement strand
AACGGCCTGCATGCCTTCTTCGAGCGCCTTGGCGACCGCCACCACCATGCCCCGGTCCTTGAAGGAGCCGGTCGGGTTGCAGGATTCCAGCTTGAAGTAGAGGGCCTCGCAGCCGACCTCAGCCTCCAGGTGGCGTGAGCGCACGAGCGGCGTGTCGCCCTCACCGAGGTTCAGCAGCGGCGTAGCTTCGGTCACCGGCAGGTGCCGTCGGTAGCGCCGCAGGACGCCGGGTCTGGGGCTATCGAGGGTGGGCTCACTCCTCTGTGAGGCCGACAGCATGCTGCTTTAGCTCCTTGATTTCGCGCTGCAACTCTTCGATTTGGCGCCGCTTGAGGCGTTCCTGGCCGCTGCTGAGCTTGAGAAGATGCTCGACGAATTGCTGGCGGTGGCGCAGGATCTCCTCACGCAAGACCTCCAGCCGGCTCAGGTAGCCCTGGGTGCGGCCGTCCAGGACGCTTAGGAGCTGCTCTTGATGAGCCAGGAGGCCTCGAAACTCGTTAAAGTCTTCCTCCACCTGCGCTAGACGATCCTCCAGGCGCTGCCGCTCCACCTTCAGCAGCTCGATCCTCTCCGTAAGCTCGGTAAGGGCCCGGAAGTCCCGCCTCTCCGACTCCACCTCTGCCTCGACGCGGCGCGCCGCCTCCAGGGCCACGCGGGCCCTTTCCGCCTGAAGGTCGTCCTCGCGTTCCAGGCCCTGGATAGCGGCGTCGATACGGGAGATATCCTGGTCTATGCGGTTGGTGGCCTCGAGGTTGCGGGATGCGCGGCCCTCCAGGGCCTCCAAGCGCTGGTCCATGGTCTCGGAGCGTGCGTTGGCCAGCGCTATGCCCTCCTGGTAGCGCCGGGCAGCGTCCTCGATGCCGCTCTGGCAATCCAACCACGCCTCCACCTGACGCTCCAAGTCCTCGAGTCGACGGCGCACGTCCGTCACCTCTACGCGTCCTCGCTCCGCCTCCGCCAGCCGTTGACGGACTGTTTCCTCCAGCTGGCCGCGGGACTGCACCTGCTGGTCCTGGAGGCGGGTCAGCAGCTCCTTGAGCTGACGCATCTCCTCCTGGAGGGGCACGATGGCGCTCGCCTGGCCGGCGAGGTCGGCGATGGTCGCCTCCTGCTGGCGCATCTTCTCCGCGACGTCCAGCGCCATGGCCAGGGTCTGGTCCGTCTGGTGCTGGGCCTTGCCCACCTGGGCCTTTAGCAGGTGGAACTGGTCCTGGAGCCAGGCCATGGTGCTGATGCTCTGGGAGGGGTCTTCCCTGGGGGGGGCCACCAGTGACCTCCTTACCCTTCCACGCGCAGGAAGTTGCCGATCTCCACTACCACCGGGAGCTGCTCCACCTCCCGAAGTGCGCTCTGCACAGCCGCCTCCTCGGCCTCGTGTGTCATGATCACGATCTCGGCCGTCTTTGCCTTCGGATCGGCCTCTTTCTGGATGACGGACGCGATGCTGATCTGATGGACGCCGAGGACGTCGGCGATCCTGGCCAGCACGCCGGGACTGTCGACCACTATCATTCGCATGTAGTAGCGGGTGCTGAGCTCGCTCATCGGCCGCAGGGACGCGGTCTGTAGCGGCGGCGGCGACGGCCTCTCCGGGGAGCCGCTGACGATGCTGCGGGCGGCGTCAAGGACATCGGCGACAATGGCGCTGGAGGTCGGGAGGGAGCCGGCGCCTTGCCCCTGGAACAGTACGCGACCCACCAGGTCGCCCTCCACCTGAACGGCGTTGAGGACGCCGTCGACCTTGGCCAGGAGCTCATCCTCGTGCAAGAGGGCGGGGTGAACGCGGACCTGTATCTGGGAATCGTGCCGGCGGGCCAGGGCCAGCAGCTTGATGGCATAGCCCAACTCGCGGGCATAGCGAAAGTCGTGAGCGCTGAGGCGGGTGATGCCCTCGCGGTAGACGTCCTCGGGGCGGATGTCGGCATGGAAGGCCAGGCTGGCGAGGATGGCCAGCTTGTAGACGGCATCCATCCCCTCGATGTCGTTGGCGGGGTTCGCCTCGGCGTAGCCAAGCTCCTGGGCGCGGCGCAACGCCGGCTCGAAGTCGCTCCCCTCGCGGCTCATGCTGGTGAGAATGTAGTTGGTGGTGCCGTTGATGATGGCGCTGATCGCCGTGATCTCGTTGGACAGAAGGTCGCGCTTGAGCGGCGCGATGATGGGAATGCCGCCGCCCACGCTGGCCTCGTAGAGGATGTCGATGCCGTGTTGAAGGGCCAGTGCGCTCAGCTCCGCCCCGTGCTTGGCGATGACCTCTTTGTTGGCCGTGACGACGTACTTGCCGGCTTCCAAGGCCCGTCGCTGGTACTCGAATGCGGGGTGCTCGCCGCCCAGCACCTCGATGACGATGTCAATGCCGGCGTTGTCGACGATGTCCCGCACGTCCTGGGTGAACAGGGCGTGATCGACCCGCACAGGCCTCTCCCTATCGGGGTCCTGCTCCAGGATGCGGACCAGGCGAAGGGGACATCCCACCCGGCGTCCGTAGGCCTCGCCCCGCTCTAGGAGAGCGCGGGCCACGCCGCTGCCGACGACGCCCAGGCCCATAAGCCCCACGCCTACCTGTGAACGGCTTCCTGCCACGCTACTGCCCCTTCTGGATTTCGCTCTGGACCAAACTCAGGATGCTGGCGCGCTGCGAGTCGCTCAAGGTGGTGGCCACCCCCAGGCGGTCCGCGAGCCCCTTGATCCATTGCTGTTGCGCCTGGCTGGCCAGCGCGGACCGCTGGGTGTCCGTCGTATCCCGCTGGTCCTGTCGCTCCTCCACCTGGACGATGAAGTACGCGCTGTTGCCCGCGATGATGTCGCTGAATTTTCCGATGTCGAGCGAGAAGAGGGCCTGGTCCAGGGCCGGTTCCAGGATGCCGCGGGGAGTCCAGTCCTGCTCGCCCCCCTGTTTTGCGGAGGCGGCGTGCTCGGAGACAGCGGTGGCCACCGCAGCGAAGTCCTCCCCGTTCTGCAGCCGCTGCAGAGCTGCCTTCGCCTTGTCCTCTGTGCTTGAAACGATGATGCGGAAACGAACCTGGTCCGCGGTCTTGGGAGCATCCGCCAGGAACATGGCCTGAATGGCCTTGCTCGCGATGTCGGCGGCGACGACGTCCCGGTATCCCTGCGTGGAGAGGCCGCTGTCGAGGACCGCCTGCCGGTATGCTGCGGCAAAGGTATTGAGATCGGCGGTGGCGGGCACGTTCTGCCGGGTCCGGATCTGGGCGTCGATGGCCGCATCGCTGAGGTCAACCCCCTTTGCGGGCGCTCCCTGTCGCAGTAGCTCCTCGTTTTCGATCTCATTCAGGAGGTTGGTGGCAGCGCTCGTGGGGTCCGACTGGAAGAGGGCGCCGATTCCCTGGCTGAAGTCGTAGCGAAGGCGTCGCTCCACGTAGTCGAGACTGAAGGAGCGCGTCCCGACCGCGAGGACTGTCTCTCCCTTCGGTCGCACCTTGGTCTGGTAGTAGCCGAAGAGGGCGATGAGCGCCACGACGATGACAACCGAAGCGCCCAGGGCTATGACGAGGAGCTGGCCGCGCCGTTCCTCATCCCAGCGCGTCGTGGGCTTGCGGGAACCGGGGCGGATGACAGGGGGAACACGGCTTCTCTTTGGCAAGATTCACTCCATGGGCCTCTCGGTCCGGGCAACAAGCCCGCCCCCGGGCCGGGGCCAGAGAGATGGCGAAGGGGCGGGAATCAAGATCATTCTCCCCGCCCCCCGTCGAACGATCAACTACGGGGCACGAACGCTCCCGTGAGGCGGATGTGTTCCGCGGTGTAGGGCAGGAGGGCTATGTGCCGGGCCCGCTTGAGGGCCATGGTGAGACGGCGCTGATGCTTGGCGCAGGTGCCTGTCTTGCGCCGCGGCTCGATCTTACCCCGGTCCGACAGGTACCGACGGAGCTTGCCGACGTCCTTGTAGTCGATCGTGGCGACGTGGTCGACGCAGAAGGCGCAGACCTTACGCCTGGGGGGATAGCGACCGTGTCTCCGCTTATCGGGCCTGCCCGCACCGGCGGGACCCGGCGGCCCGGCAGGCCGGCCCGCCTCGACAAAGGGAGCAGCCTCTTCGCGAGCGACAGGAGGCAGGTCCGCCACGGGCGGCTCGTCTTCGACCGTCGCTTCCGTCTGGGTCTCGGCCGCGTCCGCCGCGACGGGCGGCCGTCTGGTCGCCCTCCCCTCAGCGGCTGCCGAGGCCCTCCGCTTCGGCGCGCTCTGGGGTTGCTCCTCGGCAGGCGGGCTCTCGGCCGCCTCGGGATTCTCGGTCGCCTCGTTCATGCGAACACATCTCCTCGGTCAGACAACTCACTCGAAGGGGAGGTCATCGGGGTCCACCTGTTCCGCGGCCTCGCTCACGCTCACCGGAGCGGCTGCGGTCTCCTCTTGCAGAGGCGCCGCCTGCACCCGATCGAGGAAGAGGACGCTGTTGGCTATCACCTCGGTGCGAAAACGGCGCTGGCCGTCGGCGCCCTCCCAGCTACGGGTCTGCAGACGCCCCTCCACGTAAGCGCGACGCCCCTTCTGGAGGAACTGGCTGCAGGTCTCGGCCAGCTTGCTCCAGGTGACGACGCTGAACCACTCGGTCTCTTCCTTGCGCTCGCCATCGGGGGTGGTGTAGTTGCGGCTGCAGGCAAGTCGGAAGGTGGTCACGGCGTTGCCGTTGGCCGTGTAGCGCATCTCCGGGTCGGTGCCTACGTTACCGATGAGCATTACCTTGTTGAGGCCCGCCATCTCGTCAAACTCCTTCCACGGAGCGCAGCGGCCGGCCGGACCTAGTCGCCCACGCGTACCAACAGGTGACGCAGCACCTCTTCCGAGATACGCAGCCCCGCTTCCACATCCGAGGTGCGGTTTGGGTCCAGTCTCACCTGGGTGACCAAGTAGTTCCCCTCTACGAATCTCTTTATGGGGTAGGCCAGCTTCCTGCGGCCCCAGCGATTGATCTCCTTCACCTCACCACCACGGTCTGCTATCAACTGGCTAAACCTATCGATGGCAGCAGGGAGGTCCTCCTCGTCCAGTTCCGGGCTCAGGATGACCACTAGCTCGTAGTCGCGCAATCGACCACCCCCAGACATTCGCTCTCAAAGGGCGACAGAAAAACGCGCCCGGCTGTTTTCCCCGGTAGCGGGGGCCGGGCTCGCTCTCGCTTCTCGGCGGCCCTCATTATAGATGGAGCCCCCAAGCCAAGTCAATCTGGAGTTGTGCGATTACCGCTCTCCTTGACCTCTTCGGGCGCGCTTGCTAGGCTTAGGCCACTTCCGAGCAGGACAGGTTCTCTCACCTATGATTGCCTTCATTGGGGGCACTGGGCCCGAGGGGCTGGGGCTGGCTCTTCGCCTGGCGGTGGCCGGCGAAGAGGTGGTCATCGGCTCCCGTAAGCTGGAGCGCGCCGAAGCCGCCGCCGCCTGGGTGCGGGAACGCCGGCCTTCGGCCCGCGTCCGCGGCGCCCTCAACCGCGAGGCTGTCGCCGAAGCCGGCGTTGTCTTCGTCACCGTGCCCTACGATGGCCATCGCTCCGTCCTGTCTGAGCTGGCCGGTGCCCTGGAGGGGAAGGTGGTGGTGGATGCGGTGGTGCCCGTCACCTTCGAGAAGGGACAGGCCCGCGCCGTCTCGGTGGAGGACGGCTCCGCCGCCCAGGAGGCGCAAGGGCTCCTGCCGCGCTCCCGGCTGGTGGCCGCCTTCCACACCCTGAGCGCCCGCAAGCTCCAGGAGGGCGACACCGTCATCGAGGGCGATATCCTGGTCTGCGGCGACGACCCGGAGGCCAAGGCGACCGCCATGGCCCTGGCTGAGAAGATCCCCGGCCTCCGCGCCGTCGACGGCGGGGGGCTGGCCAACGCCCGCTACGTGGAGCAGATCACCGTCCTCCTCCTGAACCTGAACCGCGTCCACAAGGCGGAGACCGGCATCCGCATCGTCGGGCTGGAGGGGCGGCGGGCCTCCCGGAGCTCCTCTTGACCGCTGAAGTCCGCGTCATCGGCATCGCCGGCATCCCTGAGGTGTGCGAGGGCGACGACCTGGCGGCGCTCATCCTGGACGCCGCCCGTCGCCAGGAGACGCCGCCCATCGATGGCGACGTGCTGGTGGTGACTCAGAAGGTGGTGTCCAAGGCAGAGGGCCGCGTGGTCGCCCTGCACACCGTCGAGCCGTCGAGCTTCGCCCGAAAGGTAGCGGAGGAGACGGGGAAGAGCGCCCGCCACGTTGAGGTGGTGCTGCGCGAGAGCCGCCGCATAGTGCGCATGGACCGCGGCGTCATCATTACCGAGACCCACCACGGCTTCATCTGCGCTAACGCCGGCGTCGACGCCTCCAACGCCGGCGGCCCCGGTCTCCTCATCCTGCTGCCGGAGGACCCGGACCGCTCGGCCGAGGCCCTGCGCCGGGCGATCGAGGAGCGCGCCGGCGCCCGAGTGGCCGTCGTCATCTCCGATACCTTCGGCCGGCCCTGGCGCGAGGGCACCGACGAGGTGGCCATCGGCGTGGCGGGCCTGGTGGCCCTCAAAGACTACGCCGGCCAGCGAGACCCCTACGGCTACGAGCTGCGGGTCACGCAGGTGGCTGTGGCCGACGAGCTGGCGTCGGCCGCCGAGCTGGTGACCGGCAAGCTGGAGCGCATCCCTGCCGCTCTCATCCGCGGCTATCGCTTCGAGGCCGGCTCGGGCCTCGGCCGCGACCTGGTGCGCGACCCCGATAAAGACCTCTTCCGCTAGGGGCCGCAACCATGACCGGCGGTGCCAGTCACGAGTTCAAGGGGCGTCGGTGGCACGCCGCCGTGTATGGCCTCCTCGACCGGAGGAACGACAAGTGGATGCGACGGCCACCTCTCCTACATTGTGGGAGAGGCGGAGGGGCGCGTGCTGGAGATAGGCGCCGGCACCGGCCACAGCTTCCCCTACTATCAGAAGGCAGCCGAAGTGGTGGCCACGGAGCCCGACCCGTTCATGCTGGCGCGGGCCGGCAAGCGCCTGGAAGAGCTGGGCCTGGGCCACGTTGAGCTCCGCCAGCACGCGGCGGAGGAGCTGCCCTTCGAGGACGGCGGTTTCGACCACGTGGTGAGCGTCCTGGTACTCTGCACCGTGCAGGACTTGCGGCGCGCCCTCCTCGAGGCGAGGCGGGTGCTCAGGCCCGGCGGCAGCCTGCGGCTTATCGAGCACGTTCGCTTCGATGGAGGCCTGCGTGGGCTGGTGCAGGACGCCATCGCGCCCTTCTGGGGTTACTTCGGCAACGGCTGTCACGTCAACCGGCGCACGGGAGAGGCCATCGTCGAGGCGGGCTTTCAGTTCGTGGAGCTCCAGCGACACGTCATGGGGCCCGGCATACCTCTTCTGGTTGGCGTCGCCCGGCCGGTCTGATGCGCCCCGTTGACCGACCCAAGCGGGCCGCTCATGGTTCGACACGCTCACCATGAGCGGAATCTGAGAACCGCGCACCCTGAGCTTGTCGAAGGGCGCGCGGCTGCGCGGCAGGAGGAGCGACCTGAATACCTTGACGGCTCCGGCAGCAAGCCCCGGTCTCGCGGAGGAATCGCCGCGCCGCCGCTACCTGTTGTGGGCCGCCGCCGGCCTGGCCGTGTTCGCCCTCGCTCTCGGCGCGCGGGCCCTCTGGGCGGGCTACGCGGACGCCGACCCCACCGACGGCCGCTTCGACGATTCGCTCTTCTACCACTACGCCGCGCGCTCCGTGGCCGAGGGCAGAGGCTACGTCAGCTTCATGTCGGGGGACAGCACGGCGCTATTTCCGCCCGGCTACCCCTTCTTCCTGGGCGGCCTCTACAAGGCCTTCGGCCCCGACCCGCAGGCGGGCGAGACGGCCAACGTGATCCTGGGCGCAGCGACCTGCGTGCTGGCCTTCGCTCTGGGCGGCCTTCTACTAGGCTGGAGGGTAGGACTGGCGGCGGGCCTCATCCTGGCCCTCTTTCCGGGGCAGGCGCTCTTCGTCCCCGCGCTCATGTCCGAGGTGCTGTTCACCTTCCTCTTCGTAGCGGCTCTGCTCCTGGCCGTCCTGGCAGCACGCCTCCGAGCGCGACGCCGTGCCCTGCTGGTGGCGGCGACCGGCCTAACGGCCGGACTGGCGACCCTGGTGCGGGGCGAGGCGCTCTTCGTCCCACTCATGATCCTGCCCTTCTGGGCGCTCGCCTGGGCCGACTGGCGGGCAGCCCTCAGGAACGGCGCCCTCGTCGTAGTGGGGATGGCGGCGATAGTGCTGCCCTGGTCGGTGCGAAACTACCTGGTCATGGACAGCCCCATCCTTCTCAGCTCCAACATCGGCGGCAACTTCCTCATGGGCCGCTACGCCGGCACGATGGAGCGCGCGGCGGCCATCGACAAGCTCCAGGCGCCCTACCTGGGCCTCTCCCCCAAAGAGATTGAGGTGAAGACCAACAGCCTCGGCTGGCGAGAGGGGCTGAAGCTGGCGCTGACCAAGCCCTGGCGCGAGGTGCTGGTGGCGGGATCCAATCTCAAGGCCCTCTATGACCGCGACGATGACTTCCTGACCCACGTCGAAGGGTTCTTGAGCGGCCGGCGCCTCGACGAGCCTCTGCGCACCATCCTCCAGTGGGTGGCGAACGGCTACTACTTCGCCGTGCTGGGGCTGGCGGGCGTCGGCGCCGTAGCCGGCTGGTCGCGGAGGCGTCCGGCGGTGGTGCTGCTGGCTTGGACGGTGGCGCTCTGGACCCTCAACGAGACGCTGATGATCGCCGACTCCCGCTACCACCTGCCCCTCATCCCGGTCTTCACCGTGCTGGCGGCGTACGGCCTGGTGACTCTGGCGGCGGCGGCGCGGTCGTGGGCGCGTGAGGGCGAGGGCGGGCAGAGGCGCGCTATCGCTTCTCAGGCGACTAGCGCTTCTTCCTGCTGTACTGCAGCGAAGTCGACGGATAGCCTGCCGGCTCCCCTACTCCCCCGGCTCGCGCATCACGGCGCCCGTGTTGGCGCTGGTGACCAGGCTGGCGTAGCGGCGCAGCCAGCGACTGGGTATCTCGCGCCGGGGCGGCTTCGCCTCCGCCAGGCGCTGCTCGATCTCGGCGTCCGAGAGGTCCACCTCCAGCCGGTGGTTGGGGATGTCGATGTGGACGGCGTCGCCGTCGCGGAGGGCGGCGATGGGCCCGCCCGCCGCCGCCTCGGGCGAGACGTGGCCGATGCAGGCGCCGCGGGTGCCGCCGGAGAAGCGGCCGTCGGTGATGAGGGCCACCTGGTCGCCCAGGCCCATCCCGACGATGGCGGAGGTGGGCGAGCATCTCCTGCATGCCCGGCCCGCCCTTCGGCCCCTCGTAGCGGATGACCACCACGTCGCCGGGCCTGATCTGCTTGCCCATGATGGCCTCGTTCGCCTCCTCCTCCGAGTCGAAGACGCGGGCCCGGCCCTCGAAGACCAGCATCGCCGGGTCGACGGCGCCGGCCTTGACCACCGCCCCTTCCGGCGCCAGGTTGCCGAAGAGGATGGCCAGGCCGCCCGTCGGGCTGTAGGGGTTCTCGATGGGCCGGATGACCTCGGGGTCGCGCACCTGCGCCTGGGCCACGTTCTCGCCCAGGGTCTTGAGGGTGACCGTGCGCTGGCTCTCGTCGAGCACGCCCGGCTTGCGGGTGAGCTCGTGGAGGATGGCGCTGACGCCGCCGGCGCGGTCCACGTCCTCGATGTGGACGTTCGAGGCGGGCGAGACCTTGCAGATGTTGGGCACGCGGGCGGCCACCTCGTTGAGGCGGGCCAGCGGGTACTCGACGCCGCCCTCGTGGGCCAGGGCCAGGGTGTGGAGGACGGTGTTGGTCGAGCCGCCCATGGCCATGTCCAGCGCGAAGGCGTTGTCGATCGCCTCCGGCGTGACGATGTCGCGCGTGGTGAGGTCCGCCTCCAGCAGGCGCATTATCTGCCGCGCCGCCTGCCGGTAGAGCTCCAGCCGCTCCTCGGTCTGGGCCAGGATGGTGCCGTTGCCGGGCAGGGCCATGCCCAGCGCCTCGCAGAGGCAGTTCATGGAGTTGGCGGTGAACATGCCGGAGCAGGAGCCGCAGCTGGGGCAGCCCTACTCCTCCAGCTCTTGCAGCTCGCTGTCGGCGATGCGGCCCGCCCGGTAGGCGCCCACGCCCTCGAAGACGGAGATCAGGTCCACGACGCGGCCGTCGCTCAGGCGGCCGGCCGTCATCGGCCCGCCGCTGACGAAGATCGTGGGGATGTTCAGCCGCATGGCGGCCATGAGCATGCCGGGCACGATCTTGTCGCAGTTGGGGATGCAGATCATGCCGTCGAAGCAGTGGGCGGCGACCATCGTCTCCACGCTGTCGGCGATCAGCTCGCGGCTGGGGAGGGAGTACTTCATGCCGAAGTGGCCCATGGCGATGCCGTCGTCCACGCCGATGGTGTTGAACTCGAAGGGCACGCCGCCGGCCTCGCGCACGGCCTGCTTCACCACCCGTCCCACCTCCTGCAGGTGGGCGTGGCCGGGGATGATGTCGACGTAGGAGTTGACGATGGCGATGAACGGCTTGTCGAAGTCCGCGGGGCGGCGGACCACGCCGGTAGCGCGCAGCAGGCTGCGGTGCGGCGCCCGCTCGAAGCCCTTCTTGATGATGTCGGATCGCATGGCCATGGCGAATCGCACCTTCCAGCTTGAAATAACGTGTACCTGAAATCCTACGGCAAGGGGGGAAGATTCGGCAAGCGCCGGCTGTAGATATCGCC
The DNA here is from genome assembly GCA_963726245.1 of uncultured Chloroflexia bacterium. GTDB lineage: Bacteria > Chloroflexota > Dehalococcoidia > DSTF01 > JALHUB01 > CAVSBT01. The sequence goes on along the minus strand of CAVSBT010000039.1, from coordinate 73,180 downwards.
CTGTTGCGAGCGGCGCGCGCGAGATGCCCCTACAATGCCCTCGGCGTGGGAGATGAGTCGGCCCGGCGGCATCGTAGCGGCGCCCCCTCGCGGGCGCCCGGAACTCAGCAAGGGGGGCTTCGTGTACGGCAAGATACTGGTGCCCCTGGACGGCTCGAAGCCGGCGGAGGTGGTCCTGCCCTACGTGCAGGAGCTGGCGCGGCGGTTCGAGTCGGAGGTGACCCTGATCCAGGTCATAGCGCCCCTCTCCAAGCTGGTGACCGAGGCCATGCCTGTCGGCATGGAGCCCAGCGGCGCAGCCGCCGCCGTCGGCCTGGAGGCTGCTTCCGAGGCGCTGAGGGCGGAGCGCGAGGACGCGCGCTCCTACCTGGCGGCGGTCGCCGAGCGCCTGAAGGCCGAGAAGACCGAGGTGCGGACGGAGATCGTGGAGGGCACGGCAGGCGACGCCATTGTGGACTTCGCCCACCAACACGGGATGGACCTCATCGCCATGTCGACGCACGGCCGCAGCGGGCTAAGCCGGGTCGTCTACGGCAGCGTCGCCGACCAGGTCCTCCGCCAGGCAGGGACGCCCGTCCTCCTCATCCGCAGCCGGGAGGCGCAGGGTCAGAAGCGGGCGACTTGACCGCCCAGGCCACGAAGGCGGCGCCCGCCAGGTAATACTCGATTTCAAGCGGCCCCAGCGCCCGCTCCAGCTCCTGCCAGGGCCGCTCCTGCAGGATCCAGCGCACGGCCGACCGCTCCCGCTGCATAAGCGGGACCGTGACCCGCAGGAGGAGGGCTCGCAGGAAGCCTCCGAACCCGGGGCCCTGGCGGCTGCCCGTCGCCACGAAGCGTCCCCCCGGCTTCAGCCAGGTCGACGGCGTTGCGCACCACCTCCGGCGAGCAGATGAGCTGGTTGACGTTGCCGGCCAGCACGCCGTCGACGGGCGACGGCGGCTGAAAGTCCTGGGCGAAGGCCTCCACCAGCTCTACGCCTCGCCAGCCGGCCGCCTCGACTCGCCGGCGGGCGCGGGCCAGCATGTGCGGGCTGGCGTCGACGCCGATGACCTGTCCTCCGGGCCCAACGGCATCCACCAGCAGCGGCAGGCTGAGGCCGGTGCCGCACCCCAGGTCGATGACGGCGTCCCCCGGCTGCAGGGCGAGGCGCTTCACGGCCACCGCGCGGAACTGGCGGCTCGGCGCGGCTGTGAAGAAGTCGAAGAGAGCGGGCCGGATCCCTCGAAAGGAGGTCTGCACGACCTCAGGGTCAGGCTGGGTAGAGATGGCACGTCCCATGCGCTAGCTACTTCAAAGCGATGGGGTTCACCGGCGAGCCCACGGCGCCCGTGAAGGGGATGGGCGGCGCGACCAGCAGGAACTCGTAGGCGCCGTCGGCGGCGCAGTCCTCGGCCAGCTCATCGAGGTGGAAGATCTCCCCCAGCAGCAGCCCCATGTCCCGGATGAGGACCATGTGCAGAGGCTGGAAGCTGTTGGGCGGCTCGTTGGGGCGCACCTCGACGCCCCAGGTGTCGGTGGCGACCCCGGCCACCTGCTTCTCGTGCAGCCAGGGGGCCGTGCTCAGGGCGAGGCCGGGGGCATCGCCGCCGGCGAAGCCCTCCCAGCTCCCCCGCGAGTGGCAGAGGGCCATGTGTCCGGTGCGAACCAGCAGGATGTCGCCGGCCTCGACTGCCACCCCCTGGCGGGCGGCGGCGCCTTCCAGGTCCTCCGGAGTGATAGGGTAGCCCGGCTCCAGCCAGTCGAGGCCCTTGTGGCGGGGGATGTCCAGCAGTACGCCACGGGAGACGATGCGGTCCTTCATCTTGTCGATGCTGTTGCGGGCGGCGCCGTGGGCGGTCACCATGCGGGCGTCGTAGCCGTTGTACATCTGGTCGTCGTAGAAGACGTGGGCCAGGGAGTCCCACTGTGTGGCGCACTGGAGGGGCATGATCACCAGGTCGTCGGCGTAGCGGAAGCCGCCGGGGATGAAGTCCTGGGCGCCGGCGGCGGCGTCGGCGCCGGTGGCCAGCATGACGCGCATGGGATTGATGCGGCCACCGAAACCGGTCTGAGGGCCCTGGCTATCGAAGGGGATAGCCAGAGCGAAGGCTTTGCCTCGCTTCACCAGGCTGCAGGCCCGGGCGATCTTCTCCGGCGTGATGAAGTTGAGAGTGCCGAGTTCGTCCTCCGGACCCCAGCGGCCCCAGTTGCGCAGCCGCCGGCCCATCTCCAGGACATCGTCCATCTCCATGCACGGCCCCCTTCAACGAGACAGGCTATCAGGCACTGATGGGTATAGACAAGCAGAGCGCCGAGGCTGTGAAGTAATGCCTCTAAGGCCGTTGCGGAGGCACGCCGATAATGTTTATGAGGCCGTCACGGGGGTCCTGGCAAGGGGGTGACCGCTCTCGCGGGCGGGGCCGCCTCGCTCGCCCCGTGACGGCCCTCGTGTCAACGCGGTCTCGATATCCAGTATATCACCCACCGGAGCCGGACAGCATGGTACAGCGGCACGCAAGCGCGGGCTCTGGGAAGTCGCCCAGGGCGGCCATCCCCTCTAGTAGTACCGGCTGCTGAAGTACTGCCAGACGAGCCGCGAGACGGTCTGGCCAAGGGGTATGTCCGCGTACTTGGAGGACACGTTCTCGGTGAAGAAGGAGACGGCGTAGGCGTAGCGGTTGCCGCCGCGGTCGAAGACGACGATGCCGGCGTCGTTGTCGACCCAGCCCGAAGCGTCGGCGAAGAAGCCGTTCTTGTGGGACACCACGCCGTCGCCCACGCCCGCCGGGATGAGGTACTGGAGCCCAGGCTTGACACCGGTCATCTTCTCCAACAGGTAATCGCGCCAGGCCGGCTCAACTATCGTCGCCTCGTAGAGGGCGGTTAGGGCGCGGTTCATCTCGTTCGCCGTCAGAAGGTTGGCGCTTCCCTGCAGCGACTCCTCCGGGTAGGCAGGTGGATGGTCGTAGGTCGACACCGAGAGGCCCAGCAGGTCGAGAAGCTGACCTATTCTCGCCAGGCCTGCCCCAAGGTCGCCCATCCCCGTCTTGTACAGGAGGTCGTGCGCGGTGACGGGGTTGCTGCTCCACACCGTGCGGGCGATGAGGTCGCCCACCTCGTCCTCGCCGTAGAGGCCTTGCTGGAGGTCCATGACCACGGAGAGAAGGACGAAGAAGTTGATGGTGCATCCTGGCAGCCGCGGCTCGTCGCCGCTCACGTCGATGGACTCGCCGGTCTGGAGGTCGGTGACGGCCACGGCGGCATTGATGCCGGAGGCTTCGATCTCCGCCCTCAGGCTTTCTCGCAAGCCCAGGAGTTCTTCGTTGGGCTGTGACCCCGCCGGGTCGCCGCCGCAGGGCTGGGTGGCGAAGGCGACGGTCTGGCTGGGCTCCCAACCGAAGGGGCTGCGAGTGTTGATGCGCAGGAAGTGCGTGGAGTCCGGCCGCAGACCGCTCCAGACGAAGGCATTGGTCCCGGGCGGGAACGGCCCGACGCCGACGAAGGTGCCGGGGGCGAATCCGTTGTTGAAGAGGCTGATGTCCAGCCATTGCTGGCCGCGTCGCGTCGGAGTCCAGGAGAGGGCGGCGCTCACGCTCCCCGGCGAGGCGACCCCACACTTCTGGGTCGATACGGCAATCTGGGATGCTACCAGGGGCTCGGCGGAGACCGGGGCCGAGGGCAGAGGGTGAAACGTGGCCGCGAGGACTACCAGGGAGAAGAAAAGGAACCAGCGCACCATTACCTGCTCTTAGCGTCCCTTCTCGGGCGGGCGAAATGACGGCTTGATTCCGCGCTCGGTAAGCATCTTCGGATGATCGGGAGACGGCGTCAAGTGTGGGTTACCCGCAACGGGATAATCGGCGACATCAACACGTGGCTGCAGCGTCCCTGTGCCGTCTTCCAGCCGTGTGCGGGCCTTCCGGCCCGCGCTGCGCTCGCCATATCGGGACGGAAGGCCCTTGCTCCCTGCGCCGGCCTTCCCTAGCATGGTGTGGAGCCGAACCGGGGGGGCATCGAAGACGTACAGCTATGGCCAAAACGGCGCTGGCAGGCCTGCGGGTCGTCGAGCTGTGTGGGATGATCCCCGGCCCCTACTGCACCAAGCTCCTGGCCGACCTGGGGGCCGAGGTGGTGAAGGTGGAGGCGCCAGCTCGGGGCGACCCGGCTCGAGGAGCTGGCCCCTTTCCCCAGGACATCCCTCACCGGGAGCGTAGCGGCCTCTTCCTCTATCTCAACACTAACAAGCTGGGCGTCACCTCGAACGTGGCCACGGCCAGCGGCCAGCGTCTCATGCGTGAGCTGCTGCGAGACGCCGACATCCTGGTCGAGGACCTGCCGGCGGGCCACGCCGAGACCCTCGGCCTGGGCTGCGAGACGCTGGCGCAGGTGTACCCAGAGCTCGTTGTCACCTCCATCACCCCCTTTGGATTGTCAGGCCCCTACCGCGACCGGCGGGCCTATCACCTCAACCTCTACCAGGGTAGCGGCCACGCGTCGTTCATCTATCAAGACCGGCGGGAGGCGGCGAGAGGACCGGCGGTAGGAGGCGCCTACATCGGCGAATACGATGCCGGCCTGTCGGCGGCGGTGGCGACCCTGGCTGCGGTGTTGGGTCGCTCGCAGACCGGCCGCGGCCAGCATGTCGAGGTCTCCAAGCTGGAGGCTCTGGTCGCCCTGGAGAGGGTCGAGATCACCCGCTTCGCCAATAACCCAGCGCCCTTGCGACGCCCGGGCATGGTCGGCGGCCTGGTGCACTGCCGAGACGGCTATTTGATCATCACCGCCGCCCTGGACAGCCAGTGGAAAGGGCTGGTGAAGCTGATGGGCAGCCCACCCTGGTCCCAGGAAGAGAAGTGCAGCGACGAGATCAACCGTTCACGGTATCGCGACGAGATCCAGCCCCACGTCGAGGAGTGGGCGGCTGGCCAGAGCGCCGAGGAGCTATACCGTCGCGCTCAGGAGGCGGGAGTGCCCGTGGGTCCGGTGCGCTCCGTCGCCGACGTGATGGCCTGGGAGCAGGCCCGCCAGCGCGGCTTTTTCGCCGAGATTGAGCACCCGGAGGCCGGTCGAATGGAGTATCCAACCGCCGCTTATGGGTTCTCGGAGACGCCCTGGCGGGCGGAACGGCCGGCGCCTCTCCTCGGCGAGCACAACGAGGAGGTCTACTGCGGGCGGCTGGGCTACTCGCGGCGGGACCTGGTCCGCCTCTCCGCTGCGGGCGTGATCTAGAGGAGAATAGGCGTGAAAGAAGGACCCCTGGCGGGGACCCGCATTCTGGACTTCACCTGGGCCTGGGCGGGCCCCCACGGGACCCTCCTGCTGTCTCTGCTGGGAGCGGAGGTGATCAAAGTCGAGAGCCAACAACGCCTCGACCACACGCGACTGCGCTCTCTGATGACCGGCCCCGTGCTGACGAGCCCTGACCACTCCAGCATCTTCATGGATCTCAACGCCGGTAAGCTCGGCATCACCCTGAACCTCAGGGAGCCACGGGCGGTGGAGATCGCCCGTCGAGTGGCCGGCGTCTGCGATGTGGTGACGGCGAACATGCGGCCGGGAACGCTCGAACGACTTGGCCTGGGCTACGAAGACATGCGGGCCGTGAAGCCGGACATCATCATGCTCTGCTCCTCCGCCGTCGGAAACACGGGGCCGGAGCGAACCTACGCGGGCTACGCGCCCACCTTCGCCGCCCTCGGCGGCCTCTCCTCCATCACCGGCCACCGGGACGGCCCGCCCAGCCCCCTCAGCGGTGCGGTGGACCTGCGGGTGGGTACTACCTGCGCCCTGGCGGTGCTGGCCGCGCTCTATCACCGCCGGAGCACCGGCGAAGGGCAGTTCATCGACCTATCCTCGACGGAGGCGGTGAGCGCCCTCATCGGCAGCGCCTTCATGGAGTACGCCATGAACGGCCGGGCGCCCGGCCACGACGGCAATCGCGACCACGCCATGGCGCCGCACAACTGCTACCCTTGCCTACCCGGCGAAGGGGGCTCGATCCGCGGCGAAGGAGACCAGCGATGGGTGACCATCGCCGTGGGCTCCGACGAGGAGTGGCACGCTCTCTGCGGCGTGCTGGGCGAGGACGGCCTGGAGATAGACCCCCGTTTCGCTGACGTCGTGAGTCGCTGGCACCACCAGGAAGAGCTCGACGAGATCATCTTGGCCTGGACCAGCGGCCATACGCCCGAGGAAGCGGCGGACACGCTGCAGAGGGCGGGCGTCGCCGCCATGCCGGTGCTCGACGGCGCCACGCTGGCCCAGGATCCCCACCTGCAGGCCAGGGACTCCTTCAGTTCCGTCGAACACCCACTCATAGGCTCCCGTCTGTCGCTGGGGCCGCCCTGGCGCCTCTCCGACACGCCGGCCGCCGTCCGCGGGCCGTCGCCCTGCCTGGGTGAGCACAACAGCTACGTTTTTGGCCAGCTCCTGGGCATGCCCGAAGCGGAGATCGAGGCGCTGGTCCGCGACGGCGTGCTGACCTAGCCGGCGCAAGCCCCCCTCCGAAATAACCCCGAGAGTACCCCGTTCTGCCGCCTACGTGACATAAGCTCCCCTGCACGTCGCAGCGCAGACCATCGCCAGGTCAGGCAAGGCGAAGCCGACCACGGCCTTGCCGAGAAGTTTCCTTCCAAAAGGGCTTGACAAGCGCCAGGAAGCGATGTAAATAGTCCGTGCTGGTGGCACAGCACCTCTCATCCAGGGTTTACCCCGCCTGGCTATTTGGCGTTCCTGGGGAACACGGATGTCTCCTCAACGTCGGCAGGGAAAGGCTCGTGGCGGGCGCGGCTTGCGCGCCCGTGAAGACAGTGATGGCCCGAAGGCAGAAGCGGGCTGCCGCAGTGGGCTGTCACCGGGGAGGGCGATGATGACCGGCCTTGTGGGGCCGGTCATACGTCTTTCCAAAGCGACCGCTGCTGGCCACGCTCTGCCGCGATAAGCGATGACGGTGGGGCTCCGCCCGGATGCGGGGCCCGCCGCGATTGTACGAAAAGGGGGTGTCATTCTCATGAGGACTCCTACGGACCCCACTGGGTGGACTGTTCTTGGTTGGGCTGGCGGTGGCTGTCGTTGTGCTTGCCTTGGGGCAGGGCGGCGCGAGGCCCGCCGCCGCACAGCCGGCAGAGCCGCACTACGAGTGCTACGCATTCACGGGAACCCTCCGGTCCCGTCGGTGCTGGTCAAGCTCGAGACGCAATTCGGGGTTGACAACAACGTGCCGGTTGGCCCCGCCTACGAAGCTGTGCTTGCCGGCCGGCAAGAACGACCCGACAATCCCGGTTGCGGCGCACCTCAAGTGCTACAGTGTGACAAGCCATCTCCCGCGCGCCCCGTAGCGTCAACCTGGCGTACCCAGTTTGGCGCCGAGGAACGGTGGTGGTTGGCGAGCGCCAAGAGCTGTGCGTGCCCGCGCTCAAGACGTCACCGCCTCCAGGGCCGCCGGCGACGGCCAGTACTACAGACTGTTACGAGTATCACCGGATCAGCTCGAGGTGTAACGCCCGTGGCCTTGGCTACGACGCAGTTCGGGACGAGCCAGGGCGTAGCCGTTGGGACGCCGGCGCGCCTGTGCATGCCGGCCGGCATGACGGGCTGCCCGGTGGGACAGCGAGCGGAGTCGCTGACCGCCTCTCAAGTGCTACAACATTGCCGACCCTCTCGCCCGGCGCGCAACGGTCAATCTGACAGACCGTAGTTCGGGGTCGAGACGCGGCGTGGTCGTTCGGCCCGGCCATACGCTCTGCGTACTCCCGCCTTCGAAGCGGATCGGTCGGCGGCATGGCGGACCTTGCGCCGGGCGCCGGCGCCTCTGAGGAGCGCTGGCTGCGACCACCGGCGGCTCCGGCTGGTCGGCCGGGGCTTACGCTGCGCTGGCGGGCGGCCTGGCGGCCGCGGCCCTCGTTATCGCCGGCGGCGGCTGGTACGCCAGGAGGCGCTTCACGAAGAGCTGAGACGCCTCCCTAGCGGAGGTCTGATGTAGAAACGCCGGCAGGGGGCTTCGTCGCACCCAGGGCGGAGCCCCCTGCCTCAAAGACCGCTGGGCCTGCCTCGCGGCCTGCGGGCAGATGGTATTCTTGTCTGTGCGCCATGCTCTGCGAGAGCGGGTATAATGGCTCTGTTAGGCGCAGCTTGTTGCGTCGGAAGAGCCGGTGAGTCGCCGCCGAAAGTGGGCAAAGCCACGCAGCGAAACGGCTGCTCAAGAGCCGGCGCCTCCTGGAGGGCGAGGCGGGTCACCCCGCGCGCGGGCGGGCGTAGCCTGAAGACCTTGCCCTGCTGGCGACGATGGCCGTTGTCATCGTCGCGGCGGCGGTCATTGGCTTCGTGCTCCTGGCGCCGTCGCCCGCATCACCACCGAGAGCGCTCATCGTCGACCAGCTAGACCAGACCATGCCCGCCCCGGACTTCCTCAAGGAGGCGGGCACTCTGCTGGAAGGGGCCGGATACGACGTCCGCTACACGCCCGGCGAAAGGGTCACTGTTGACTTCTACCGCAAGCTGGGCGGCCACGACTACGACATCATCGTCTTGAGGAGCCACTCGGCGCGCCTGCGCGACCGCGTCACCAAGGAGCTGAGCGACGTCGCCGTCCTCTTTACCACGGAGCCGTTCGTAGAGACCAAGTACATCAGTGATCAGAAGGCGGGGCGCCTGGGCCCCGCCTTCTACTACGACGGGGGAGAGAAGTACTTCGGGGTGCCCCCGTCGTTCATCGAGTCCGATGTCGAAGGCGGGTTCGACGGGGCGACGGTGATCCTCATGGGCTGCGACGCGCTCCGGTCCGACGCCATCGCCAAGGCCTTCGTCGACAAGGGCGCGAAAGCGGTCATAGGTTGGGACGGGTCCGTCTCCGGCGACCACACGGACGCGGCGACGGAGCGCTTGCTCCAGCACCTGGCCGTCGACAAGCTGGGGACGCAAGAAGCCGTGACAAGAACCATGACCGAGATAGGCCCCGACCCGTCGTCCGGGAGCAAACTGCGTCCTCTACCCGGCCGAGGCGTCGGCCTCCGCCGGTCCCTAGACCCTTCCCTAGCCTACTCGTAGACCTTCTCGCCGGGCTCCTCGGCGTTCTGGGCGTCGGCTTCCACGTCGCGACCGTAGCGGCTGGCCGCCAGCTCGGTGTAGTACTCGTGCTGGATGATCAGGTTCATGATCTCGCTGCTGCCCGTCCAGATGAGGCTCAGGCGCGCGTCGCGCAGAATCCGCTCGATGGGGTAGACGCGGGTGTAGGCGATGCCGCCCATGACCTGCATGGCGTGGTTGATGATCTGCCAGCCCGACTCGGTGGAGAACTTCTTGCACTCCGACACGAGGCGTCGCACCCGCCCGGCCTCGTCGCCGCGCGTCGATGGCGCGGGCGGTGGTGTGCACGAGGGCGCGGGCGGCGTCGAGGAGCGTGATGCTATCGGCCACCCGGAAGCTGACGCCCTCGAAGGCGCGGATCTTCTTGCCGAAGGCCTTGCGCTGGTTGCTGTAGCGGGCGGCGATCTCCAGGGCGCTGCGCGCCGCCCCCAGGGAGCCGGAGGCGGTGGTCATGCGCTCCGGGATCATCATCTGGTAGAAGATGTCGGCGGCGCCGTGCTCGCGGCCGATGAGGTTCTCCTTTGGCACGCGGACGTCGCGGAAGTAGACGCGGCCGGTGCCGCCGCCGCGGGTGCCCATGAGGCCGTAGACGTGCTGCACGTCGACGCCGGGGCCGCGCTCGACGATGAAGGCGCTGAGCGACTCGTGCGAGGGGGCGTCAGGGTTGCTCTTGGCGTAGACGAAGAAGAAGTCGGCCCCCTCGGCGCCGACGATGAAGCGCTTCTGGCCGTTGAGGATGTAGGAGTCGCCGTCGCGGCGGGCGGTTGTCGTCGCGCCGAAGAAGTCGGAGCCGCCGCGGGGCTCGGTGAGAGCCTCGGCCACCGTCATCTTCGCCTCGAGGGCGGGGCGCAGCCAGCGCTCCTTCTGCTCGGGCGTGCCGAAGACGTTCAGCGCCTCGCCGACGATGCTGACCAGGGAGTAGAGGCAGGGCAGGGAGCCGCCCAGCACGCCGACCTCCTCCAGGGCGACGACCTCCTCGGACCAGCCGAGGCCGCGGCCGCCGTACTCCTTGGGGAAGCGGAGGCCGAGCAAGCGGCGCTTGGCGGCGGCCTCCAGGAACTCGCGGGGATAGGTGACCTTCTCGGCGTCCATGTCGAGGATGAGCTGGCGGGGCACGTCGTCGCGGACGAAGGCCGCCGCCTCATCTCGGAGCTTCTGCTGGTCTGGCGTTAGTGGGACGTTGGACATAGTTGAGCCTCCGTTGGGTTGCTTCTTCACAAGGCGGCGAGTGGGTCATCCCGTAGAGACAGAGCTTTAGCTCTGTCCCTACGGGTGGTTAGCGGTTATCCCTCGCGCCGCCGCCATTATACACCGCGTCCTGGCTACCGGCCCGCCGGCCTTCCGCTGCCTGCGCGCAGCGGCTAGAATAGCGCATAAGCCCTCGGTGGCCGTGAGCGGCTTGCCCCACGGCGTCTCCTCGCCTTCCACCCGCGGAGCGCAAGGACGGATGGACGAACTCGAAGAGGCGGCCGCCGGCCGCGCCGCCTTGCCTCACCGTTTGGTGCGGGGGCCCGCGTTCTCCCCTCTGGCGCTGGGCCAGTTCCGCTTCCTGCTCGCCGGCACCTCCGCCAGCCAGCTCGGCACCTGGATGGAGGAGGTGGCGCGGGGATGGCTGGTCTTCCAGCTCACCAATTCCGCTTTTCAACTGGGCCTCGTCGCCTTCATCCGGGGCATCAGCACGCTTGTATTCTCGCCCGCGGCGGGCGTGGTGGTGGACCGGCTAGACCGGCGCCGGATGGCCGCGTTCTCGCAGGCGGTGCCCGGCGCGGTGTCGCTGGCGGTGGGAATCCTGGTGGGCGGCGGCTGGGTGCAGATCTGGCACCTTTACATCATGGCCGTTGTCGTGGGCGCGAGCGCGGCCGTCAACATCCCGGCCCGCCAGGTGCTGATCTACGACGTGGTGGGCTCGGAGCACCTGCCCAGCGCTATCGCCCTCAGCTCGGTGACGGGCAACGTGTCTCGCATTGCCGCGCCGAGCCTGGCCGGCCTGATCATCGGCACCGTCGGACTGGCGCCCGCCTTCTTTGGGCAGGCAGCGTTCTACTGGCTGGCCGTCGTCGTCACGCTGATGTTGCGCCCCATGACCCACATCGAGCCTGTTCGCGTGCCGGTGCTGCGTGGCATTCGGGAAGGCTTCGACTACGTCCGCCGCGACGAGGTGCTCTCGCGGCTGGTGCTGATGAACGTCGTCGCGAACGTTCTCATCTACCCTTACGTGGCCATGATGCCCGTCTTCGCCAAGGACCTGCTTCATTCGGGTTCGGCGGGCTATGGGCTCCTGCTGACCGGTGTCGGCTTCGGGGCGATCCCCGGCGGCCTGGTGGCGGCGAGCATGCACGGCTCGGGCCGCCGAGGGAAGACGATGGCGCTGGCGGCGCTCCTCTACATGGGGATGGTGGTCACCTTCTCCTTCTCGCGGCTCTTCGGCCTCTCGTTCGCGATACTCGTGGTGGGCGGAGTCGGCTGGGCGCTGTTCGTGACCCTCAACCAGACGCTCCTCCAGCTCAACCTGGACGACGCCTTTCAGGGACGGGGGATGGCGCTCTTCAGCATGGCCGCGGGCCTTACCCCCTTCGGCAGCCTGACCATGGGCGCGGCCGCTCAGGGGTTCGGGGTGCCGCACACGGTGGCCGTTTTCGCCGCCACGGGGCTGATGCTGGCCGCCGTCACAGGCATCGCCTCGCAGAAGATCCGGCGGTTGTGACCTGCTAGGCCTTCGCGCGGTTGACGGCCTGGAAGTCCACCTTTCGGTGCGTGCCGTCGCAGAAGGGCTTGTTGGAGGAGTGGCCGCAACGACAGAGGGCTATGGCCTCCCCCTGGACCTCGAACTCATTCCCCTCGACGTCCACCAGCTTGACGGGGCCGCGCACCAGGTAGGGCCCGTTGTCGCGAGGCGTAATTGTAACGTCTGCCATCGAACCGACCTTTCGTCGTGGAGTCTATGCGGCTTCGGGCCAATGGCCGATTGCGGCATCGGAGCGCCGCTGGCTTCAGTATAGCCCTACTCGGAGAGGGGTGCGACGCAGGTTGCCGAGCTTGGGCTGGCGGGCTTGAAGGCGTAGACCACCACGCTCTTGGGCAGGAGGCGGTTGCCGACCTGGTCTGCGGCGTGATAGAAGCGCGAATACGGCTCGGCGCGCGTCCGGGCCCGCCACCGTTCGAGGGCCGCCAGCGCCGCGTCGAAGCGCCGGGGTGGGCGGCTGAGCAGAGACAGCAGGACCCAGTAGGCCGCCTCCAGGGAGTCCCGCCGATACGTCGCGTACGGTTCGAGGCCCGCACGCGCCAGCGCCCTGGTAAGCGTCCGGGGTGTGAATATGCGTCGGTGCCCGTTCGGGAACTCCAGATACCCCCGGATCAGCCGGAGAAGGATCGCCTCGCAGAGGAAGTGGGGCACGCTGATGGCCAGTCGCCCGCCCGGCCTGAGGACGCGGGCCAGCTCGCGCAGCGCTCGTTGCGTGTCGACCACGTGTTCCAGCGTCTCGGTGCAGATGATGCGGTCGAAGGAAGCGTCCGCGAACGGCAGGCGCTGCGCGTCGGCGACCGCGAACCCGACAGGCGACCGGCCGGAGCGGTCTCGTGTCCCCCGGAGGCGGTTCCCGTCCAGGTCCGCGCCGAAGATCAGCGAGGCCCTCCCGGCGGCCTTCCTGAGCAGATAGCCCTCCCCGCAGCCGACGTCGAGGACCGAGAAACCCTCCTGCACGCCCAGCAGGCTCAGGTCCACCGTCTGCCAGCGGCGCAGGCGGCGATAGGGAACGTAGCCGTCCGGCGGGACCATCAGAGCTGGGTGGCGATGGCGGGCCCGAGGCCTTGGCCGACAGATAGGCGAACTGACCACCGCTCCAGGGCGCCGTCAAGGGCGGAGAGGACCGCCTCTTTCTCCTCCGGGAGCTTGTAGCCTTCCCAGTCCTGTCGCAGGCAGGGCGGATTGGAGAAGTGGTCGAAGCAGAGGCGACCGCTGATCTCCAGGCGCTCGACCAGGGCCGTGATCTCGCGCGCCACCTCTAGCCTCGACAGCGCCTCGAACTCACCGGCCTCGTACTCGGCGAAGAGGGGCGTGCCGGGGACGAGGGTGAGGGACCTGACCCTGGTGTAGTGGGGGTCGATGGCGTTGAGGACGCGGGCGGTGCCCTCGACGTGGCGCTCCGAGGCGTCCCGGCCGCCCAGGCCCGGCATCACGTACTCGGAGAGCTCGAAGCCGGCCTCCTTGACCTTGATGCCGGCGGCGATCATCTCCTGGGAGGTGGCGCCTTTCTTGACCCGCTGCAGGACGGCGTCATCGCCGCTCTCCAGGCCCAGGTGAAGGCGGCTCAGGCCAACCCGTCTCAGCTCGCGCAGCTCCTCCGGGCTCTTGGCCAGAACCGTCTTCGCCCGGCCGTAGGAGGTCACCCGCTCCAGCGAAGGGAAGGCTTCGAGCAGGTGGGCGATGATCTCGACCAGGTCGGCGGTCTTGATGATGATGGCGTTGGAGTCGGCGAGGAAGGCGGTCTCCGGCTCCACGACGTAGCCCTGGCGGCGCATCTCGTCGCAGGCCGCCTTCAGCTCGTCGATGTCGCCCTTCACCTCGTCCACCGAGCGCATCGCCGCCTTCCGGGGCAGGTCCTTGTAGGCCGAGCAGAAGGTGCAGTAGTTCCAGGGGCAGCCGCGCATGACCCTGATCAGCAGGGAGCGGGCTTCGCTGGGCGGCCTCATGGGTGGGAGCTCGTAGGGCACGCTGGTTCCCCATGTATCGTTCGGCTTGCCCAAAGATTCTACTCCCTTGTAACCGTCGGTGGTGCTATATTGGCTGTGAATATGGCAGGTTCTTCTCATCCCCTGGACTACATCTTCCACCCTCGGTCTATTGCAGTAGTAGGGGTTTCCGGAACGGGGCGGGAGTGGGGCGGCGGGCGGATGTTCGTGCACGCCCTCCAGCACATGGGCTTCCCCGGGCCCATCTATGCCATCAACCCCCGGTTGCAGGAGGTCCTGGGCCTGCCCTGCTATCCGTCGCTGCTCGACGTGCCGGGGCCGGTTGACCACGTCATCTCGAGCATCCCGGCGTCGGGCGTCCTGGAGCTGATGGACCACGCCGCGGCCAAAGGCGTGCACTCGGTCCACTTCTTCACGGCCGGTTTCCGCGAGACCGGCGACGAGGAGCGCGCCGCTCTGGAGCAGGAGATGCTGCGCCGGGCGCGAGCAGCGGGTGTGCGCATCATCGGGCCCAACTGCATGGGGCTCTACTGCCCGGCGGCGAAGGTCGCCTTCAGCCGCGACTCGCCGAAGGAGAGCGGCAACGTCGCTTTCATCTCGCAGAGCGGGCTCAACGCGGAGGAGATGATCACCTATTCCTCCTTGCGCGGCATCCGCTTCAGCAAGGTCGTGAGCTACGGCAACGCAGTCGACCTAGACGAGAGCGACTTTCTGGAGTACTGTGCTCTAGACCCGGAAACGTCGGTCATCACAACCTATATCGAGGGGGTGGAGGACGGCCGGCGTTTTCTGAAGGCGCTTTCAGCGGCTTCCGCGGCCAAACCGACCATCGTCCTCAAGGGGGGCGTCACCGGCGCGGGCAGCCGCGCCGCCGACTCCCACACGGGCAGTCTGGCCGGGTCGGCCGCGGTGTGGGAGTCGGCCTGCCGTCAGGCCGGGGCGCTGACCGTGCAGACGCTTGCCGAGCTCGAGGACATGGCCGTTGCCTTCTCTTTCTTGAAGAGGCCCGCCGGCCGGGGAGTCGCCATCATGGGCATCGGCGGCGGAAGCAGCGTGCTGTCCGCCGACGCCGCCGAGCGGGAGGGGCTGAGGGTGCCCGCCCTCTCGGAGGAGTTGCAGGCGAAGCTACGGCAGTTCACGCCCGTGGCGGGCACCAGCGTGCGTAACCCGCTGGACACCGTTGGCATCAGCGCCGGGGAGCAGTTTCAGGAGGCGGTTCGCATCGTTGCCAGCTCGCCGGACATTCACCTGCTCCTCATCCAGTCCCGCATCGACTGGTCGCCGGGCAGGGATCGGGACTCGATGGAGTTCGTGGCGCAGGGCGTCGAGGCCCTGGTGGAGGCGGCGAAGGTCGCCGGCAAGCCCGTGGTCGCCGTCATCTGGCCGCCCACTTCCGTCGAGACCATGGCCAGGGTGCTGGCCTTTCAGGACCGCTGTGCTCGGGCCGGGCTGCCCGTCTTCTGGGGGGTGCACCGGGCCCTGCACGCCGTTTCCCGACTTATCGAGTGGCAGGATGCCCGCTCGTATCCGCGAAATGGTGACGCGGAGGCGAAGGAGTCGCTCCATACATCATCCGTTTACCTGAGTGTGGAGGAGAATACGCTATGATTGTGTCAGGATACTGGCCAAGCCAGGCCCCTTATGAGGAGATTCCGGTCCCGGAGCTCATGCGTCGCTCGGCGGAGCGCTTCGGCGACAAGCCGGCCCTTATCGGCTACGACGGCGCCATCCGCACCTACCGAGACGCGTGGAGCCTCACCCGCAAGGTGGCGCGATTCCTCCAGGATAACGGCATCCAGAAGGGTGACAAGGTAGGCATCTACTCGCCGAACCACGCGGACTACGCCTCCCTCCTCTACGGGATAATGCTGGCTGGGGCCACGGCGACCACTCTTAACCCCCTCTATCGCGAGCGTGAGATCGCGCACCAGTTGGACGACGCCGAGGCTGTCGCCCTCTTCATCTTTAGCCCTTTGGGCGCCGCCGTGGAGGCGGCCCGTGCGCATCTGCCCCGATTGCGTCATGTCTGGCCCATGGAAAACCTGTCGGAACTGCTGGGCGGCGTGTCGGAGGAGTACCGGCCGGTACCCATCAACGCCCGCGAGGACGTGGCTGTGCTGCCCTACTCCAGCGGCACGACGGGCCTGCCTAAGGGGGTCATGCTCACTCACTACAACATCACTAGCAACGTCAAGCAGGGCATCGCGGTCGAGCAGTTGACGTCGGATGCCGTGAGCCTATGCGTATTGCCCTTCTTCCACATCTATGGGATGACGGTGCTCTTGAGCACGGGCATCGCCCTGGGCACCACCGGCGTCGTCATGATGCGGTTCGACTTCGAGCAGATGATGCACCTGGTGGGCAAGTACAAGATGACCAACCTCTACCTGGTGCCGCCGGCGATCCTGGCCATGGCAAACGTTCCCGACCCCTCGCTTTACGATACCTCCTCGCTGCGGGTAATCGTCTCCGGGGCGGCGCCCCTGCCGCCGGAGGTGGCGGAGCGAGCGCAGGCGAAGTACAACTGCCTCGTGTCGCAGGGCTACGGTCTCACCGAGGCCAGCCCCACCACGAACAGCAACCCGCTGGACCGCATCAAGCTGGAGTCCTGCGGCCCGCCCTTCGCCGATACCTTCGAGAAGATCGTCAGCATGGAATCCGGCGCGGAGCTTGGGCTCGGCGAGGTGGGCGAACTGGTGGTGAAGGGGCCGCAAGTGATGAAGGGCTACTGGAAGCGGCCCCAGGAGACCAGCGAGTGCCTCAGCGAGGACGGCTGGCTGCTTACCGGCGATGTCGGCCACATAGACGAGGACGGCTACCTCTACCTCTTGGAGCGCAAGAAGGAGTTCATCAAGTACAAGGGCTACCAGGTGGCCCCGGCCGAGCTTGAGGCTGTCCTCCACGAACACCCGGCCGTCCTCGACGCCGCCGTCGTCCCCAAGCCCCACCTGGAGGGCGGCGAGATACCCAAGGCCTACGTCGTGCTGAGGGAGGGCTTTCAGGCCAGCCCCGAAGAGCTGATGGCCTTCGTCGCCGAGAGGGTGGCGCCCTATAAGAAGATCCGCGAGGTGGAGTACCTCACGGAGGTCCCCAAGACGGCCTCTGGCAAGATCCTCCGCCGCGAGCTCATCGAGCGGGAGCGCGCCAAGGCCAAGAAGGACTGAGCGAGCCGGCCGGTCGCACTACACCGAAGACCGGCCGCACCCGCGACAAGCAGCGGCGGGGCAGGACTGAGGTGGCCGGTGCGAGGCCCACCAGACCCTCGCTTCAGCCATCATCTCAGCCGAGTCGGGGGGTGCGTTATGATTGTCTCGGGATACTGGCCCAGCCAGGCGCCCTATGAGGAGTTTCCTCTCCCGGAACTGCTGCGCCGGTCGGCGGAACGCTTCGGCGACAAGCCGGCCCTCATCTCTGCTGATGGCACCACGCGCACCTACCGCGAGCTCTGGAGCTCCGCCCGGAAGGTGGCGCGATTCCTCCAGGACCACGGCATCGAGAAGGGCGACAAGGTAGGCATCTACTCGCCGAACCACGTCGACTACGCCTCCGTCCTCTACGGTGCCCTCCTGGCTGGCGCCACGGTCAGCACTCTCAACCCCCTCTACCGTGAGCGTGAGATCGAGCACCAGTTGGACGACGCCGAGGCCGTCGCCCTCTTCGTCTTCAGCCCCATGGCCGCCCCGGTGGAGGCGGCCCGGCAACATCTGCCCCGTCTGCGCCATGTCTGGCCCATGGACAACCTGCCGGAGCTGCTGGGCGGCGTCTCGGAGGAGTACCGGCCGGTGGCTATCAACGCCCGCGAGGACGTGGCCGTGCTGCCCTACTCCAGCGGCACAACGGGCCTTCCCAAGGGCGTCATGCTCACTCACCATAACATCACCAGCAACGTGAAGCAGACCCAGGCGACCGGGCAGGTAGCGCCGGACGACGTCGGCCTCAGCGTGCTGCCCTTCTTCCACATCTACGGGATGACGGCATTCTTGAGCTCAGGCATCTCCCTGGGCCTCACGAATATCGTCATGATGCGGTTCGACGTGGAGCAGGCGCTGCACCTGATCGACAAGCACCACACAACCACCCTCTACCTGGCTCCCCCCGCCATCCTGGCCATGGCCAACGTTCCCGACCCCTCCAGCTTCGACACCTCCTCTCTCCGGCTGATAGCTTCGGGGGCCGCACCGCTGCCCGTCGAGGTGGCGGCGCGAGCGAGGTCCATCTACGGCTGCCTGGTGGTCCAGAGCTACGGGATGACCGAGACCAGCCCCGCCACCAACATGACCCCTCTGGACCGCATCAAGCTGGAGTCCTCCGGCCCGCCGGTGGCCGACACGTTCGAGAAGATCGTGGATTTGGAAACCGGCGAGGAGCTACCAGCTGGCGAGGTCGGAGAGCTGATGGTCAAGGGTCCACAGGTCATGAAGGGCTACTGGAACAACCCCAAGGAGACCGCCGAGTGTCTCACTCCCGACGGCTGGTTGCGCACCGGAGACATCGGCCACCTGGACGGGGACGGCTACCTGCACCTCCTCGAGCGCAAGAAGGAGATGATCAAGTACAAGGGCTACCAGGTGGCCCCGGCGGAGCTGGAGGCCCTTCTCCACGAACACCCGGCCGTCCTCGACGCCGCCGTCGTCCCCAAGCCCCACCTGGAGGGCGGCGAGATACCCAAGGCCTACGTCGTGCTCAGGGAGGGCTTCCAGGCCAGCCCCGAAGAGCTGATGGCCTTCGTGGCGGAGAGGGTGGCGCCGTACAAGAAGATCCGCGAGGTGGAGTACCTGACGGAGATCCCCAAGTCGGCCGCCGGCAAGATCCTCCGCCGTGAGCTCATCGAGCGGGAGCGCGCCAAGAAGGACTGAGCAAACTGGCCTGCCCGCCTCATCCGATGAAGACCGACGCCCGAGCGCCGTCGCGCGCTCCCTTCGTGCGGGCCATGTTCGGCCGCATCGCCGGTCGCTACGACTTCATGAACACACTAATGACTGGCGGCCGGCACCACGCCTGGCGTCGACTGGCTGTCAGGCAGGCACGGCCCGCCGGCGGCCCGGCCCTGGACGTCTGCTGCGGCACCGGCGACTTCGCTCTGGAGCTGGCGCGCCAGGGCGCTTCCACGGTGGTGGCGGTGGACTTCAGCCGCGAGATGCTGGCGCTGGCGGCCCGCAAGGCGCAGGCGGCCGGGCTGAGCGGCCGTGTGCAGTGGCAACTGGTCGATGCCCTGGGGCTGCCTTTTCCCGACGGCGCCTTCCTTTGCGCCACCTCCGGCTTCGGCCTCCGCAACGTGGACAACGTGGGACAGGCGCTGCAGGAGATGGCGCGGGTGGTGGCGCCCGGCGGGCGGGTCGCCGTCCTGGAGCTCACCCCGGTGCGCTCGCGGCTTTTCGGGCCGATCTTCCGTACCTACTTCCGGGGCGTGGTGCCGCTGGTGGGCGGCCTGGTGGCCGGCGACCGCGCCGCCTACACGTATCTCCCCGATTCCGTGCGCGCCTTCCCGACCGCCGACGTGCTCGCCGGCCTGATGCGAGAGGCCGGGCTGGTTGAGGTGCAATACCGTCTGCTGGCCCTGGGCGCCGTCGCCCTGCACCTGGGGGTGAAACCATGACCGAACTCGACACGGTTAGTCCGGCCGGCCGGCCCATCCTGCGCATCGGCCACAGCCCCGACGCCGACGACGCCTTCATGTTCTGGGCGCTCGCCGGCGGACGGGTTGTGGTCCCGGGCTACAGAGTTGAGCACGTGATGGAGGACATCGAGTCCCTGAACCTCCGCGCGCGCAAGGGGGAGCTGGAGGTGACGGCCATCTCGGCGGCGGCCTACCCCATGCTGGCCGGAACCTATCGCCTGCTGCGCGTGGGCGCCTCCATCGGGCGGGCGTATGGGCCCGTGGTGGTGGCCCGGAAGGCCATCGACCCGGACCTGACGGGCCGGCGGGTGGCCGTGCCCGGCCGGTACACCACCGCCTACCTCCTCCTGCGCCTCTTCGCCGCCGGCTTCGAGCCCGTCTTCACCCCCTTCGACCGCATCCTCCAGGTCGTCGCGGCAGGCGAGGTGGACGCCGGCCTCATCATCCACGAGGGGCAGGTCACGTATGAGCGAGAGGGGTTCGTCAAGGTGCTGGACCTGGGCGAGGCCTGGGATCGGGCCACGGGCCTGCCGGTTCCCCTCGGCCTGAACGCCGTGCGCCGCGATCTGGGCCCGCAGGTGGCCGAACGGGTGCGCGACGCCCTCCTGGCCAGCATCCGCGAGGCTCAGGCCCACGAGGACGAGGCGCTGGACTATGCCCTCGGGTTCGGTCGGGGCGTCGACAGGGAGACGGGCCGCCGCTTCGTGCGCATGTACGTCAACGACGACACCCTGGACCTGGGAGAGGAGGGTCGCGCCGCCCTGGAGTCGCTCTACGCGAGGGCGGTGCAGCGTGGCATCATCGAAGCCGTGCCGCCGCTGGACATCGTGTAGACCCAGCCTATCCCGCTCCGGGCCGGGCAGCAGGCTCTCAGAACCGCTGGGTTATCTCGTACAGCGTGGTGCGCTGGGCGGGCTGGAAGCCGGCCTCGCGGATGAGGGTCATCACCTCTTCGACCGTGGTGCGGTTGTAGAAGCCGGCGGCCAGCATCACGCTCTCCTCGAACAGCGTGCCGCCGAAGTCGTCCGCTCCGAAGTGGAGCGCCACCTGCCCCGTCTTCTTCCCCTCCGAGAACCACGACGCCTGGATGTGGGGCACGTTGTCCAAGTAGAGCCGCGATAGGGCAATGATGCGCAGGTAGCGGTTGGGGCCCGCCTCCTCCTTCACCTTCTTGCCCAGGGCGGTGTTCTCGCGCTTGTAGCTCCAGGGGATGAAGGCCGTGAAGCCGCCCGTCTCGTCCTGGAGGGCGCG
This sequence comes from uncultured Chloroflexia bacterium, assembly GCA_963726245.1. Lineage (GTDB taxonomy): Bacteria > Chloroflexota > Dehalococcoidia > DSTF01 > JALHUB01 > CAVSBT01. Next base: position 52,560 of record CAVSBT010000039.1, on the reverse strand, counting down.
CACCACCTCCAAGTGCTCGACGATGTCCTCGTCATCCTCTACGTGGCCGTAGAGCATCGTGGCCGTAGTGCGGTAGCCGAGGCGGTGGGCCTCGCGGTGGACGGCCAGCCAGTCCTCGTGCGGTTCTTGGGGTGGACGCGGCTGACCCGGCGCTTCACGCGGTCGGACAGGATCTCCGCGCCGCCGCCGGGCAGGGTGCGCTGGCCGGCGGTCCGCAGGCGAGCCAGCACCTCGTGCACGCTGAGGCCGGAGACATCGCTCATCTTCATGACCTCGGGAGCGGAGAAGAAGTGGGGCAGCACCTGCGGGTAGCGCTGACAGGTGAGGCGAACCAGTTCTTCGTAGTACTCGAGCGGCAGCTCCGGGTGGAGGCCGCCCTGGAGGAGGACGGTGTTCACCCCCGCCGCCGCGGCGCGGCCGATCGTCTCGACTACCTCCTCCGGCGTTAGGGTGTAGGCCTCGGCGTGGCCGAGGGGGCGGTAGAAGGCGCAGAAGGCGCAGTGGGCGTCGCAGACGTTGCTGTAGTTGAGGTTCGTGTCGACGACGAAGGTGACCGCCCGTTCCGGGTTGTGGCGAAACCGGGCTTCTTGGGCCAGCGCGCCCAACTCCAGCAGATCGGCCCGCTGGAGCAGCTCGAGGCCCTCATCCCGCGTCAGGCGCCCGCCCGCCCGGACCTTCGACCGGATGTCCTCCATGGTGCTAGCCGCCGGCGGCATGGGCCGTCCCCCCTCCGCGGCGAGGGAGCGCGACAGCCGGAGGAAGGTCTCCATCCCTCGGCGCTCCCGTTCGCCCAGCTCATAGGTGAACCCCTCCAGGTAAGTCTTGATCTCGGAGACGGTCATGCCCAGGTCCCGACGCACGCGGCCGATGGCGTCGAGGGAGGCGAGGTTGGCCCGCAGCCGCTCGGCCAGCGCATCGCGCAGGGCTGCCTTCTCTTCCACGTCCGCCGCCGCCCGCACCATCCAGCGGGCGAAGACGAAGGGCAGGCCCTGCCAGGCAGCCCACTCCTCGGCCAGGTCGTAGCGGTGGGGGAGGCCATCGATGCCGTGGCGGCGCCGCAATGCCCCGTCGCCGATGAGCAGGCAGCCGTCGGCAGCCTCGCCGGCGTCCAGGTCGACATAACGGACGTCTCTGAGGCCGTGGCGAAGCGTCAGCAAGACCTTCAGAAGCACCACCGAGGTGGCGGTCTCGCCGGTGACGGCCACGGTGGCGCCCGCCAGCTCCTCGATGGGGCGGCGGGCGAAGAAGAGGACGCTGCGCACCTCGCCGCCGCAGGCGAGGCAGAAGTCGCCCAGGGGCTCGAAGCGGTCCTCCAGCCGGACGGAGTCCATGAGCGAGAAGGCGCCGGCGTCGAGGCCGCCCTCGGCGGCTAGTTGGCCCATGGCCCGCGGCGGCAGCGGATGAAGCTCCACTTCCGGCGCACCCTGAGCCTGTCGAAGGGCGACCGAGGCGGACAGGCCGAAGAAGAAGGGCTCCAGGTTGAGGTAGGGTATCTGCCCGACCCTAAGCATCGTACACGCGCACCTCGTTGTAGAGGGCGTCTCGCTCGACGGGAGTCTTGCCGGCGTCGCGGATGAGGCGAATGATGCGCTCTCGGGCCAGCCCGGCGGGGCCCTCGGCGTGCGCCGCGTGGGCGATGCGCTCCTCGCCGATGGTGCCGTCCAGGTCGCTGGCCCCGAAGTGGAGGGCCATCGATGCCGTCTCCTCCCCGATCATCACCCAGTAGGCCTTGACGTGGGGCACGTTGTCGAGCAGGAGGCGGGAGACGGCCACCATCTTCAGGTCCTCGATGGCGGAGGCCTGGCGGGGCACCAGTCCGGTGTCGCCGGGCAGGTAGGCCAGGGGGATAAAGGCCAGGAAGCCGCCCGTCTCGTCCTGGAGCTCGCGCAGGAGCAGCAGGTGGCGCACGCGCTCCTCGTAGGTCTCGATGTGGCCGTAGAGCAGCGTACAGTTGGACTTGATGCCCATTCCGTGGGCCAGGCGGTGGATATCCAGCCAGCGGCGGGCGCCCGCCTTGCCCGGGAAGAGCAGCTTGCGCACGCGCTCGGAGAAGACCTCGGCGCCGCCGCCGGGCATCGACTGTAGGCCGGCGGCCTTGAGGCGTGCCAGGACCGTCTCCAGCGGCAGCTTGAAGCGCTTGCTGAAGTAGTCTATCTCGGCGGCGGTGAAGGCCTTGAGCTGCACGGCTGGGAAGCGGTCGTGGATGGCCCGCAACATGTCCTCGTAGTACTGGAAGGGCCAGTCCGGGTGGTGGCCGCCGACGATGTGCACCTCCCGTATCTCGTCGTCGATGTGGCCCAGCACCTCGTCGAGGGTCATCTCGTAGGCGCCCTCCTGGCCCCGCTTGCGGGCGAAGTCGCAGAAGCGACAGGAGAGGACGCAGAGGTTGGTGGGGTTCACCTGCCGGTTGACGACGAAGTAGACCCGGTCGCCGCAGCGCTGTCGCTTCGCGAAGCCGGCCATGCGCCCCAGACCGAGAAGATCGTCCGTCTCGAAGAGGCGCAGGCCGTCGGCGGCGTCCAGACGCTGGCCTGCCCGGACCTTCTCCCAGATTGGCGCCAGCGCCGGGTCGGAGAAGTCGATCTCCGGCGCGCTGGCTACCGCCAGTACTCCGCCCATCGCTGGTCTACCTTCCTCCGTATCTCGTCGGTCATGGTCAGGGGCTCCGGGTAGCCCTCCTTGAACGTGGAGTCGATGCCCAGGCGGCCCCGGCACACCGGCCAGGCACCCCGCAGCTCGACCTCCTGGAAGAGCACGTCGCGGGCGGGGTCGAAGCGGGTGAAGATGCCCCAGAGGAGCTCGGCGTCGTTTTCGAGACTTACGTCCGGGCTCACGGCGGCCACCATGCGCACCCCACCCAGGCCCTCCAGCCCGAGGAGCGCCTGGAGCGCCGCCCTGCCGTCGCCCTCCACCTGGACGGCGAGGAGGGTGCCGGCCAGCAGGCGCCAGGAGCGGACCTGCCGGCAGGCGGCCGACGGGTCGAGGCTCATGGGCGCGGGTTCGCCCGCCGGCGGCTGGTCGGCCTTGGGGGTGGCGTCCAGGATCATTTTACTCCCGTAGTGCATGCGGACGCCGGTGAAGTCCAGGCTGTCGAGGGGCGCCCGCGGGATGAGCGCGAAGTCCTCGCCGGGGTTGAAGTGCCGCTGGATGGCCCGCAGCACGTCGTTGAAGTCGTGCACGTTGACGTCCGGCCCCACCAGGACGACCACCTTCGTCAGGGCGAGCTGGCCCTGCCCGAGCAGGCCCAGGGCCGTCTTCATGGCCTCCTTGGTGAAGCGCACCTCCACCGAGGCCACCAGCAGGTTGTGGAAGCCGGCCTCGTAGTAGGCCCAGAGGTCGCGCAGCTCCGGGTGAAGCACCTTGATGAGGGGCGTCAGCATCTCCTGGGCGGCGTCCCCCAGGTAGCGGTCCTCCATGGGAGGCTTGCCGACCACCGCCGCCGGGTAGATGGGGTTTCGCCGCCGCGTCACCCGTCGCACGTGGAAGACGGGGAAGGGCGCCGCCCCCGAGTAGTGGCCGAAGTGGTCGCCGAAGGGCCCCTCGATCTCCCGCTCGCCGGGTGGCACGACGCCCTCGAGGACGAACTCGGCGCTGGCGGGCACGCGCAGCGAGAGGCTGCGGGCGGGCACCATGCCCGTCGGCTGCCCCCTCAGGAGGCCGCTGAACGCCACCTCGTCGAGGTCCTCCGGCAGGGGGAGGACGGCTCCCAGCATGAGGGCCGGGTCGCCCCCCAGCACCACCGCGACCTCGAGGGGCTGGCCTTGCTGCTCCGCGCGGTAGTAGTGGAAGCCGCCGCCCTTCTGGACCTGCCAGTGCATCCCCGTCCGGTCGCGCGCGAAGACCTGCATGCGATAGATGCCCATGTTCCGCCGCTGCGTCTGTGGGTCCTGCGTCAGCACCAGAGGGAAGGTGATGAAGCGCCCGCCGTCGCCGGGCCAGCAGGTGAGCGCCGGCAGCGCGTCCAGGTCCGGCGCCTCCTCCACCTCCTGGCAGAGGGCCTTGCGGCTCCCCGCCGTGCGCATCGACAGCATCCGGCGCAGGCTCCCTTTCGCCGACCAGAGCGCGCGCGCCGAGGGCGGGTTCAGGCGCTCCACCAGGCCGGCCAGCTCCTCGCCGATAGCGCCCGGCTCGCGGCCCAGCGCCATCCGGATGCGACGGCGGCTGCCGAAGATGTTGATCGCCAGCGGGTAGGGCGAGCCCCGCACCCGCTCGAAGAGGAGGGCCGGGCCCTCCTCGCGCACCGTCCGGGTGGCGATCTCCGTGATCTCGAGGGCGGGGTCAACCTCGACGCGCACCCGGCGCAGCTCGCCCTGGCGCTCCAGGTGCCAGAGGAAGGACTGGAGGTCCGGCCACTTCGCCACCTACGGCTCCTCGACCAGTTCCGGCGCGTCCCCCGTCCAGCGCCGCAGGAGTTGGTGCTCGATGCCGAGGCGGTCCAGCACCCGCGCCACGATGAAGTCCACCAGGTCGTCGATAGTGCGCGGCTGGTGGTAGAAGCCGGGCGCGGCGGGCAGGATGTCGACGCCGGCGCGGCGCAGGCGGAGCATGTTCTCCAGGTGGATGTCGTTCAGCGGCGTCTCGCGGGGCACCAGCACCAGCGGGCGCCGCTCCTTCATGGTCACGTCCGCCGCCCGCTCGACCAGGTTGGTCGACACGCCGGCGGCGATGCGGGCCAGGGCGCCCATGCTGCACGGTATGACCACCATCCCCGAGGTGGGGAACGAGCCGCTCGATATGGAGGCGGCCATGTCGCGCGGAGTGGAAGAGCTCCAGCGCCGGGTCGCCGGGCTGGCCGCCCGAGGAACGAGCGCCACCGCTCGGCGCGCTCGTCGAGCGTCCCCTCCAGCCGCAGGCCCAGCTCGATGGCCAGCACCCGCTCGCCGGACTCCGTGACGACCAGCTTGACCTGGTGGCCTGCCTCCAGCAGTACCTGGAGCAGCCGCCGGGCGTAAGGCGCGCCGCTGCCTCCTGTGATGCCGACTACGTAGAGAGCCATCGCTCGTCCCCTTTAGATGACGGTGTCCGCCACCACCGCTCCCAGCAGGAGGAGGCTGATGACGCCATTCGTCGTGAAGAAGGCGGCGTCCACGCGCGACAGGTCGCGGGGCGACACCAGCCGGTGCTCGTAGGCCAGGAGCAGGCCGGTGACGGCAACCCCGACGTAGTACCAGACCCCCGCTCCAGCGACCAGCCGGCCGCGATCAGGGCGGCCAGCATGAGGGCGTGCAGAACGCGGGCCACCGCCAGGGCCGGGGCCACGCCCGACGTCCGCCGGCAGCGAGTGCAGGCCGTCGCGGCGGTCGACGTCGATGTCCTGGCAAGCGTAGATGACGTCGAAGCCGGCCACCCAGCAGCCGGCCGCCAGGCCCAGGGCCAGCGAGGCGCCGGAGAGCTGGTTGTGGAGGGCCACCCAGACGCCGGTCGGGACCATGACGTAGACCAGGCCCAGGGCCAGGTGGCTGGCCCAGGTGAAGCGCTTGGCGTAGGGATAGGCGGCCATGCCCACCAGCACGATAGGCCACAGCAAGCGCGCCAGGGAGCCGAACTGAAAGGCCGACACCACGAAGACAACCGCCGAGGCCGCGACGAAGAGCGACACCTCGGCGCGGGACGTGCGGCCCGCCGGCAGGGGCCGCGAGGCGGTGCGCGGGTTGCGGGCGTCGATCTCGGCGTCGATGAGGCGGTTGGCGGCCATGGCAAACGTGCGCGCCGAGACCATGGCCACGGTGATCCAGGCGAAGTCAGCCGCCGACGGGAGGCCGCCGGCGGCCAGGAAGAGGGCGACGTAGGCGAAGGGGAGGGCGAAGACGGTGTGCTCGAACTTGACGGTCTCGAGGAAAAGTACCAGGCGGGCTGGCCCGCTGAGCAGGCGCGTCCAGGTCGAGGGGCGCGTCGAGATGTCGGAGGAGCTGCTGCGGGAGCCTGTGGTCATGAGGGGCGGTTCCTGCTGGCCTTCCCGGGGAATCGAGCTGCCTGTTCCTCGGCGGAACATATCCACTCTAGGGCCGCCGCCGACGGTGGTCAAGGCGGCGATCTGCCCGCGCCTGCTGGCTATGAGTGCAGGCTGAATCTTGGGGATAGCTTATACAAAGGTCGCAGGTCAGCACTAGCGAAAAGAGTGAGGCATTTGATATACTACTTGTGTCGTGTGCCCTAAGTAGGACCGTGCGCGCCCGGCGTCGGGCGATTGGATGGATTGGCGGGCGGGGGGGGAGGTGGTCGGACAAAGAGCATTGGCACAGAAGAACAATGGGACATAGGGACGGAATCTTGGAACGGTAGAACCTTCGAACCAGGGCGCCACGGCCCCAAGGTTCCAAGCTTCTAAGGTCCCAAGGTTCAAGAGATCCACGGAGGGAGCAGACAATGACTTACTTGATCGAGTCGCCGCACACCAAGGAGGAGTGCCTCCAGGCCCTGGATGACGTCCTGGCGCGAGGTCAGGGCTTCTTGTCCAAGTTCGACTGGGGGTGCATGGCGGGGAACCACACCGCCTGGGGTGTAGTAGAGGCGGGAAGCGAGGCCGCCGCCCGAAACATGGCCCCCGCCATCGTGCGCAACAAGGCGCGCGTCACCGAGGTGACCAAGTTCACTCCGGAGCAGATCAGGTCATTCCATCAGATGTAATCGACGGCCCCCGGACAGCGGTCCGGGGGTCTCGCTGTGCTCAAGACGAAAGGACGGAGGAACATGTCTGCGAAGGACGTTGTAAAAGAGTCTTTGGATGCCTGGAACAGCCGGAACTTCGATCGCATGCGCGATCTGATGCACCCGGACTACACCTACACCGGGGGTGATGGCAGGGAACAGAAGGGACCTGAGGCCGGTCTGGCCGTTGCCCGAATGTTCGCCACCGCCTTTCCCGACGGCCGCATCGACGTCGTCAACATCAAGGAGTCCGGCGATACGGTCCTGGTCGAGTTCATCGGCCGCGGCACGCACAAGGGCGACATGATGGGCATCGCTCCTACAGGACGGTCGGTTACCATACCGGTCTGCGATGTCCTCGAAGTGCGGGACGGGAAAATCTACCGCGAGCGGGAGTACATCGACATGGCGCACGTGCTGACCCAGCTCGGCGTAACGAGGATACCCTTGGCTACTCCGGCCTAACGCTGGAGTCGCGGACAGCGGAGGCAAGGAGGCCGCCGCCCATGTCCAGGGATGATATTGCCGCACCATCAGGGGCGGCAGAGCAAACAGGAGGGAGACACCGTGACACAATCAACGACCAAACTCTACGAGCGGAAGGACCTGAGGTCACCCGACGAGACGAGGACCTTCGAGAAGGGAAAGGTCGACCTCGTAAACATTGGGGGAGGGACTGTGGGGCGGCTCACCTTGCAGCCGGGCTGGAGGTGGTCCACGCACGTTAAGCCCATCGCCGGCACCGAATGGTGTGAGGCGCCTCATTTCCAGTACCACCTGTCCGGACGCCTCCACGTTCTGATGGCGGACGGCACCGAGTTCGAGGTCGGCCCCGGAGAGGTGTCGGCTCTTCCATCCGGACACGATGGCTGGGTCGTCGGCAATGAGCCCGTGGTGCTCATAGACTGGGCAGGCGCGAGCAACTACGCGAAGTAATAGATCATCTTGCTGCCGGGGCCGAGCCGTCGGCCCCGGCCGGTCTTACTCAAGAGGAGGGAGATCACCATGGCACACGTGACGTTTTTCCGCTTCAAGGTCCTGCCCGGCAAGCGGCAGGCGCTCTTCGACCACTTCGACAAGTGGGTGCGCGAGCAGAAAGCAGACGCCATCGGGTATGAGCGGACGATTCTGGTGGCGAGCAACACCGACCCTAACGAGTTCATGGGGGCGGCGCGCTGGGACAACACCGTGAACTACGTCAGGAACGCGAACCGGCCCGAGCAGGATGCCTGGTTCCGCGAGTTGCGGTCGTACTTGGAGAGCGACCCCGAGTGGTTCGACGGCACGCTGGAGCGTGAGGCAGACGCCAAAACCGAGCGAGCGGCGGCGCGCACCGCCTGAGGCCGCGAGAAGCCGGTCGGCAGTAGCACCGGAAAGGACTTGGACATGTGGGACTCACCGCTATATCTGGAATATGCGGCGGCTGAGAGAATGAGAGAGCTCGACGAGGAGGCTGAACGCGCCCAAAGAGGGACGGGCCCTTCGCCGTCACGATCTGGGCGCCTGCGCCGCCAGCAGGCCCGCCAATTCGTCTCTCTGGCCTTCCACCTAGCGCCGCTCAGGCTGCGCTCCCGAGGGCGCCCTGGAAGCCAAGCCGGCCGCGCCTAGGTAGAATCTGCTGGCTTGCACGCCGGCAGCCATTAGGGCGGAGAAGAACGCGAATCCGCCCCACTCATCAAGTCATCAAAGGAGGGAGAACATGTTCGGCACTATCTATTTCATGCGGCCCAAGCCGGGGGCGGAAGCGGCGATCCAAGACCTGATGAGCCGCGAAGAACTGGAGCGGAGCGCGCCGGCCGGATTCGTTGCCGGCTACCTGTTCCGCTCTAGGTCACGACCCGGAGAGCTGATGGGCGTTGCCGTCTTCGATTCGGAGGCCAGCTACCTCAAGAACGCCGACGACCCAGAGCAGGACCGCTGGTACCGGAGGCTGCGTGAGCTCCTGGAAGCGGACCCGGAGTGGAACGACGGCGAAGTCCTGACGTCGTTCTACCAGGCATCCGCGGTCAGGTGAGATCTCAGACCTGAGAGAAAGGAGTCTATTCAGATCATGGTTGCGAAGGTTCCGCCTCTCGAGGAGAAGGCGATCGAAGAACTGCGGGCCGGCTTCCGCGGCGATCTCATCCGGCGCGGCGATAAAGGCTACGACGCCGCCCGCAAGGTCTACAATGGGATGATTGACAAGCACCCCGCTCTCATTGCGCGCTGTGCGGACGTGGCGGATGTGGCCTCGGCCGTAGGCTTCGCCCGCGAGAACGGGCTGCCCCTGGCCATCCGTGGCGGCGGCCACAACGGGGCCGGCCTGGGCGTGTGTGACGATGGCCTGGTCATAGACCTCGCGCCGATGAACGGCGTATGGGTCGACCCGAAATCCCGCACGGCGCTGGTCCAGGGGGGCTGTACGCTGGGGGACCTGGACCACGCGACCCATGCTTTCGGCCTCGCGGTACCCGCCGGGGTGTTCGCGGGGACCGGCGTTGCCGGGCTGACGCTGGGCGGCGGTCACGGCTACCTGACACGCAAGTACGGCCTGACCATCGACAACTTGCTGGCCGCCGACCTGGTCCTGGCTGATGGAAGCTTCGTCACCGCCAGCGCTGAGGAGAATAAGGACCTCTTCTGGGCAATACGCGGCGGCGGCGGCAACTTCGGCGTGGTGACCTCGTTTCTCTTTAGGCTGCACCCCGTGCACACGGTGTACTCGGGGATCACTCTCTGGCCCATTGAGAAAGGCGCGGAGGCGATGACGTGGTACCGCGATTTCATCACGAACGCGCCGGAAGACATATTCGGGTTCTTCGCCTTCATGAGGGTGCCTCCCGTCCCGCCGTTCCCTGACAAGATCCACAACAAGAACATGTGCGGGGTCGTCTGGTGCTACACAGGGCCCGCGGACAAGGGCGAGCAAGCGCTCAGGCCTGCGGCCGAGTTTGGCCCGCCGGCGTTCACGCATTTGGCGCCCATGCCCTACCCCGCGCTCCAGAGCCTTTTCGACCCGCTGCTCCCGCCGGGCCTGCAGTGGTACTGGAAGGGCGACTTCGTCAGGGAGCTGAGCGATGAGGCCATCGCGCTGCACGTGAAGTACGGCTCGCGACTCCCCTCCGCGCTCTCCACCATGCACCTGTACCCCGTCGATGGCGCGGTGCACCGTGTCGGGCGCAATGATACGGCCTTCAGCTACCGCGACGTCACCTGGTCGACGGTCTATGGGGGCATCGACTCGGACCCGGCGAATAACGACGCCATCATCTCGTGGGCGAAGGAGTATTGGAAGGCGTTGCATCCCTACTCGGCGGGCGGCGCCTACGTGAACTTCATGATGGAGGAGGGACAGGAGGGCGTCGAGGCCACCTATCGGGACAATTACCGGCGGCTGGCCCAGATAAAGGCCAAGTATGACCCGACCAACCTGTTTCGCGTGAACCAGAACATCAAGCCGGCAGCGAAGTAGTTGTCGTAAGCAGTAAATACGCAGGGCTGGAAGCCCTGCCTGAAGATCCAAGGAGGGAGAAACCAATGGAGAAGCCTCGGCGCGTAAACGCCGACACCTATATCGTCACGACGAACTTCCCCGCCGGGCCGTTGGGCATCCTGCCCATCAACTGGTACCTCATTGAGGCGCAGGAGCCCGTCCTCGTTGACACCGGCATGCCGATCGAGCGGGAACAGTTCCTGACAACCCTGGGATCGCTGATCGATCCCGCGGAGATCAAGTGGATCTTCCTGACCCACGACGACAATGACCACGCCGGCAACCTCGCGCAGGCCATGAAGGTGGCCCCGAACGCGCGGGTGCTCATGCCCTTCCTCGGCTTTGCGAGGCTGGCTGATTCGCACGAGCTGCCGATGGAGAGGGTGCTCCTGATTAACCCAGGTCAGCGATTCAGCGCCGGCGACCGCGAGTTCACCGTCGTGCGGCCACCCACCTGGGATTCCCCGGCGACGCAGGGATTCTATGACCCGAAGAACAGCGTCCTCTTCACGGCCGACTCCCTCGGTGCTCTCATTCCGGGACCGGCGGAGGTGGTGACTGACGTCCCAGAGGCGGCCTTCCTCAAAGGCTTCCACATGTTCGCCAGCGCACTCAGCCCCTGGATTCATCTCGTGGACCAGAGCAAGTTCGACGGTCAGCTCGAGACCATCAGGAGGCTGGAGCCAAGGACGATCCTCAGCTCGCACGGCCCGGTGGCACACGGCCGCACCGATTCCCTTGCTCAAGGCGCTTTCGGCCGCACCGGCCCTGGAGCCTTTCGTGGGACCGGATCATGAGGAGATGCTGGCTATGATGGCTGGGCTGGAGCCCGCCGGCGTCGCAGCCTAGCACCGAGTGGGGATGATTCGCCTTAACGCAAATGGGGCGGAGCTGCCAGCTCCGCCCCATCGCTTGCGCCCGCCGGGGCGGGGCATTACGCTCTGTTGACGCTCGGATGGAGCAGCATGATGATCTGCTCGCTGGCAGAGCGGAGGCCGGGCGTCGATTGGACAGGGTGAGCCAGCCGCCTTGGTCGGATGGCTGCCCGCGCCGCCACTGGCGAGAGAAAGGGGCGAGTCGACTACTTGGCGGGCAATGAGCTGCCAGCCACGCCGGTGGTCTGCACCCGCTGTCGGCGCAGGCTCAACGAAGTGATGTATGAGGTGCGGTCGCAGGAGGGGCGCCGGGCGCGCTGCCTCCGCTGCGCCGTCACCTACCGGCCGGTGATGGCCACGTCCCTGGCAATCGCTCTCATAGTGGGGACAATCCTGACCGCCATCAACCAGGGCCAGCTTATCGTGGGCGGCGAATTCCCGATGGCGCTGGCGTGGAAGGTACCGCTCACCTACGCCGTGCCGTACTGCGTCGCCACCACCGGCGCCCTTCTGAACGCGCGCACGAAGGCGGCCGACTATGGAGCGGGAGGAGAGCGGCCGAGATGACGGAGACGGCGTCCTATCCCCTCGCCCGCCGCCGGCCGCGCGGAAAACGCCCCGACCTGCTACTGCCCCGCTACCACGCGCCTCATGATCGGTCGGGTCTCTGATCTCCGGAGCATTTCCACGAACCCCGCCTGGCGAAAAGTGGATGCCAAGCCCGTGTAGACAGAGGCGCTGGACAGCCTCCTGACCGGCTCGACGGGGTACCCTTCGACAATCTTCGCGCCGCGGGCCTGGGCGTGTTCTACGGCGGCCCCCAGCAACTTCGGCGTCACCCCCTTGCCTCTGAAGGGTCTGGCAACGAAGAAGCAGACGACGGACCAGACGGGCTCTTGGTCAATCCTCGCCAGTGTGCGAGAATCGCTCCAGAGCCGCGAACGTCTCTCTCGGGGCGACCGAACACCAAGCGACGGGCTGGCCATCAGCGTAGGCAAGGAGCCCCGGGACCTCGCCTGCTTCGACTATCCGCTTCAGGGCCCCTTTGTTGTCCCGGCCCTTCCGCTCGGCGAACTCGGATCGCGTCAACCTCCACCACATACACCAGCAGCCGTCACAGGCGCCGTGTTCTCCGAACAGCGATTCGAGGTCCGGCCAGCGTTCAGGGGTTACGGGCCGGAATTCGAGCTCCAGCGGCGATGCTGATTGAGAAGACATTTCGCTCCCCCAAGAACTCTGCACACTAGGTTGAGGGCGCCCACGATCATGATAGCCCACTCAGCCAAACGCCGCCGTGGGCAGCCATCCCGGGCGGAGCGCCCTGTAGACGCCTGCCAGGACCAGCAACGCCCCAGCGATTTCGAGCCCGCTCGGCATCTCCTTCAGGACGAATGTGGCGAGAAGCGTCGCGCCGACCGGCTCCCCCAAGATAGCCACCGCCGCCACGGCCGCGGGTACGTAGGCCAGGGACCAGTTAATGGCAGAGTGGCCGATGAGCTGGGGCACCAGCGCCAGCAGGCCAAGCATCACAAACGTCTTCGCGCTGTAGCCTGTGAACGGCTCCCTCGCCACCAGCACAGAGACGACCAGCAGCGCGGCCGCTACCGAATAGACGACGCCCACGTACCTCGACCAGGACATCTGCGGTCGGGCCCGCCGTCCCACCATCAGGTAGCCCGCCGCAAAGACCGCTCCCACCAGCGCATACAGGTCACCCACTAGGGTCCCCATGCCCTCGCCCAGGTCCGAGGCGGCCATCAAGGCCGCGCCAACCGTCGCTATGCCGATGCCCGTCCAGGTCGCCGGCGCCACGCGCTCGTGCAGGAGGATGGGCGACGCCAGCCCGATGAAGAGCGGATTCGTCGTCACAAGCACCACCGACGTGGTCACCGACGTGTGCTGAAGCGATGCGATCCAGAAGCCGAAGTGCAGGGCGAGGAACGCGCCCGCCAGGACCGGCCATGCCGGCGAGCCATCCTCTGACGCCCTACCTCGGCCCGTTGTCAGGGCCAGGGCTCCGGCAGGCGCCGCGGCCAGCCCCAGGCGATAGGCGGCGATGACCAGCGCCGGCGCATCCGCCTCTCGGATCAAGACGGCCGCGCAGGAGACAGCCGCCACCCCGATGGCCAGAACCGGATACACCTTGGACCCTTCGCGTTCCATGTGGTCATGTGTAAGATAGGTATAAGGGCAGGCAACAAGCAACAAGGCCGTTTCTCCTTGTTCCCTGTTGCTTCGAAGAAGGGAGGCGCCACGTGGACATTTCGGGCAAGACAGCGATTGTCACAGGGTCGGCGGTGGGAGTGGGACGTGCCACCGCTCTTGAGCTGGCCAAGCGAGGGGCCAATGTAGTAGTCAACTACTCGCGCTCGGAGGCGGAGGCGCGACAGACTGCCGCCGACGTCGAGGCGCTGGGGGCAAAGGCGCTACTGATGCGGGCGGACGTCTCCCACGACGATCAGGTGCGCGACATGGTGAGACAGACTCTCGATCGCTTCGGCGCGATAGACGTGCTGGTCAACAACGCGGGCATCACCTACTTCGTCGATTTCAATGATCTCGAGGGTTTGACCGAGGAGGTATGGGACCGCATCCTGGCGGTAAACGTGAAGGGCCTGTTCTACTGCTCGCGGGCCGTGGTCCCTCACATGAAGCAGCAGGGTAAAGGCTGCATCGTCAACATCTCTTCGGTGGCGGGCATCCAGGCTATAGGCAGCTCCATCGCCTATTGCGCCTCCAAGGCTGCCGTGATCAACCTCACAATGTCCTTTGCGCGGACGTTTGCGCCCGAAGTGCGCGTGAACTGCGTCGCGCCGGGCTTCATCGACACGCGCTGGCACTCCGCCCGCCAGGAAGCCGCCGCCTACGAGGAGTTCAAGGGGCGCGTCGCACAAAGGATACCCCTGGCTCGGGTCGGCACCCCTGAGGACATCGCCCAAGCCGTGCTCAGCCTGGTCGAGAGGGCGGACTTCGTAACCGGCCAGACCCTGGTGGCGGACGGGGGCGTTCTCATCCGGCTGTAGGGCGAGGGCGCCTCGCGCCAAGCTGCCGACAGCCGACTCCACCCTCAATGCTTCTGGCGGCCACGCCGCCTGGCGCCATGTTGTGCCCGTCAACTGGTCAGGGGCGCCGATCCTGGCGCGCCGCAAACCTAGCCACCTTCAGATAGCCCCACGCAGCGCCGATCCTACCGGTGGAGAACAGATTATCCACCGATGCGCAGGCTACATGCACTAGAAGAGCTTGCTCGGCTCGCCGTCGCTGGCGCGACGGACGGGGATGGAGCACTCCTCGAGGCCACTGGTATCGTTGGGGCGGTCATCGGTTCGGACGATGTGCGCCTGTTCACTGGCGACGGCGTCAACTACACGGGCTATCCCCGGAGGGACGGAGAGGACTTCTTCGGGCTATCGCCTGAGGGCGTGCTATCCACGGAACGCGAGCTGAGGACACGCGGCCGCGCAGCAGTCTTCACGGTCGGTCGGGATGGACGGCCACACCACTTCGCTCCAGCTGACACGGGGCAGGCCAGCACGTACGTGGCCTTCGGCCTTTGGACAGGACCGACGTACGCCGGCTGTGTTGTCGCTCGCGGTCCCTGGACGGCGGCGCTGCGCGTCGCGCCGGCCGATTCTTGGAGTCGGCGGGCCCCGCGCTGGCTATCATGCTCGGGCTCGTCGCGGACGCCGACAGGACCGAACGCCTGCAGCGGCAGATGAATGCCCTGGCTGATGTCTCACGGGTATTCACGCGAGCCGAGAGCATGCGCGAAGTGGTTGAGAAGATTGTCAGCGCCATCAACAGCGCGACGGGCTTTCTATGCAGTCTCGACCTTATGGACAGGCGCGGGCGGATAAACATGCGCAGCACTTCCGCCAGCCGTTTTACGGGGACGCCGCTGTACGAGGCGTGGACCGCCTTGGTCAGAGCTCCCGACCCGGTCCGGAAGATGATTGTCGAGAATCAACAACCGGTTGTACTTCCGGACCTCCAGAACGATCCCCGCATCTCGGAGCCGGCCCGGGAGTTCTACCGACGAGCGGGACTCGTCTCCGCCACTACGGTCCCGCTCCTCTTCCAGGACGAGGTATTAGGCCTGCTTAGGGCGGCGAGCCTCAAGCCAGTATCCTTCGACCCTCCCACTGTCGATCTCCTGCGAAACCTCGCGCTCCAGGCGGCGGTTGTCGTGAAGGGCGTTCAGCTATGGATGGAATTGCAGCGCTCGCGGAAGAAGACCGAGCGATACGCTGCCAAGCTCCAGTCGAGAAATCAGGACCTCCTCAATGAGATCTCCGAGCGTCAGCGGGCGGAGCAGGCGCTGCGCAGCTCGGAGGAGCAGTTCCGGGACCTGGTCGAAAACATAAGTGAAGTCATCTTCACTCTGGACAATGAAGGACGGGTGACCTACGTCAGCCCAGTCGTGGAACAGATCGTCGGGTATAGTCCGGCAGAACTTGTCGGCCAATCGATCGCTCGTTTCATCCACTCGGATGACTTACCCTCCATTCAGAGCTTGCAGGCGATGGTCTCTGGGGTTCTTGAGCCAAGCGAGTTTCGGATCTTCACCAAGTCTGGTGAGACAAGGTGGGTACGCACCTCCAGCCGCCCGATTCTTGACGACGACCGTGTCGTTGGCCTCCGAGCGGTCCTGGTAGATATCACGGACCGCAAGCAGGCGGAGAATCAAGTCAAGTATGTGGCTTACCATGACGGACTCACCGGCCTGCCCAATCGGAGACTGCTCGGGGACCGCCTCACCATGGCCCTGGCCCAGAGGCGCCGCGACAACCGGCCGCTGGCGATCATGTTCCTCGACCTGGACCACTTCAAGCTGGTGAATGACACGGCGGGCCACGCTGTGGGAGACCAGATGTTGCAGAGTGTTGCGGAACGGCTGACCAGCATAATCCGCGAAGGCGACACCGTCGCCCGGTTGGGGGGCGATGAATTCACGGTACTCCTGCCGGAAGTCCCCGGAGTGAACGACGCGTGTGAGCTCGCCAATAGAATCCTTAATCGATTCAGGCTGCCCTGGGTTCTGGCGGGGCAAGAATTCCACTCTACCGCCAGCATCGGGCTCGCCATGTACCCTCAAGACGGCGAAGACGCTGAAACTCTCCTTAGAAACGCCGACACGGCCATGTATCGTGCTAAGGACCTTGGACGGGACAACTTCCAACTGTTCCTCTCGGAAATGAATGTCGACGTCCGACGCCGGGTGACCTTGGAATCCGAGCTGCGTCATGCGTTGAGCCACGGGGAACTGGCGGTGTTCTACCAGCCTCAGGTGAACACCGACACCCGCGAGATCGTTGGGATAGAAGCGCTGGCGCGTTGGCAACATCCGGAGCGCGGTCTCCTCTTCGCCGCAGAGTTCATTCCTCTGGCTGAAGAGACTGGGTTGATTGTGCCCCTTGGCGAGTGGGTCCTACGTACCGCCTGTGCCCAGAACAAAGCCTTCCAAGAAGCGGGCCTACCGCCTGTGCGGGTCGCGGTCAACCTTTCCAGCCGCCAGTTCCAGGACTCTCGCCTCGTTGACATGGTCGCCCAGGTACTGAAGGAGACAGGCCTGGACGCTCAGTACCTGGACCTGGAGATCACCGAAGGCACCGCCATGCGGGACATTGAGTTTACCGTCAAGATGCTGAGCGAGCTGAGAGGAATGGGAGTGCACGTATCGATAGACGACTTTGGGACCGGGTACTCATCCCTGGCCTATATGAGAATCCTCCCCGTCGATTCGGTGAAGATCGACCGCTCCTTTGTAAGCGACGCCCCGGCGAACCCGCACGATGCCGCCATTCTCGCAGCCATCGTTGCCCTAGCACGGACTCTGAACTTGAGGGTTATCGCTGAGGGCATTGAGACCGCCGAGCAACTGGCTGTCGTGAAGGAGCGAGAATGCTATGAGGCCCAGGGGTACCTGTTTAGCGAGGCGGTGCCGGCGCAGGCCATGGAACAATTGCTCACCGACAGCCAACCTACCGGGGTCTTGCCGACGCCGCGAACTTCCTCTCGCGAAGCAGCCTAGCTCGCCTGTGGGCCGGCGACCTGCAATCTCCCGCCAACTAAGACGGAAGCGGGCTCCACTGCCCGCTTCTGAATCTGTCTTGACCCGCGAACTTGTTCTGGAGCCAGCGGGGGGATTCGAACCCTCGACCCGCGGTTTACGAAACCGCTGCTCTACCCCTGAGCTACGCTGGCCCAGTGAAAGATTCTAGCACAGGCCGATTTGCGGCGACAGCGCCCCGCGCATGGGCGTGACCAATCCACCGTTGGTTGCAATCCTGCACCCCGGCGGCCGGCGCCCCACCAAGGCCACTGCTTGGCGCAGGGTCATGAACGACAAGAGGGCCACCCCGCGCGACCCAGGCGCCCCTAAAAGTTATGGGCTAAAAAAACGAGTGGCCGGGGAGCCCTCATATCCATGCTCGGTAGCGATAGCGCCTGCTGAACCCCTGGCCTGAGCCCCTCGAACGCTTCTGCTATACTGGACTGCGACAGAAGCTATGAATCGCATCCTGCTCGTCGACGCCAGCGAAGACCTTCAGCCTCTGGCCAGCGGGCTCCAGGCCGCGGGCTACGCCGTGGCCACCTGCCCTTCGAGCGAAGTCGCCGTTTACTTGGAGAGCGGGGCGCTCCCCGATGCTGTCCTCGTCAACCTGACCCAGCAGCCCGGCGACGCCCCAGTCAGAGAGCCGCCGGCGGCCGGGGAGTGGCTCGCCCGGACCGCCGCCATCGCGCTCCTGACCCCCGGACAGGTTGAGAGCTTTGACTCGACGCTGGCGGTTGACGATTTCCTGGTCTGGCCCGCGCCGGTCGCCGAGCTGGTGGCCCGCCTCCGCCGCGTCCTCTGGCGGCGCAGCGGCGTCGACTCCAACAACGCCGTTCGCTGCGGTGACCTGGTCATGGACCTCAGTAGCTACCGCGTCTTTCTGAGCGGCCGTCCACTCAATCTCACCTACAAGGAGTACGAGCTACTCCGTTTCCTGGCCAGCCACCCGGACCGCGTCTTCACACGGGAGGCCCTCCTCAACAGTGTCTGGGGCTATGACTTCTTCGGCGGCGCCCGTACCGTCGACGTCCACATCCGCCGGCTGCGGAGCAAGCTGGAGGACGCTGCCCACAGCTTCATCGAGACCGTGCGCAACGTCGGCTACCGCTTCAAGCCCTCTCCTTGAGGCGCTGCCGTGAAGGCGGCGCCAGGATTCCCGTAACGTCCCCGTAACATCCCCGTAACGTCCCCGTAACAACACCCTTGTAGATTGCGAAGCGGGACATCTGTCCACCAAGCCAAGGCTGTAGGAAGGGGTACGCCTCATGCCTGCCATTAACAGCGGCGACACGGCGTGGGTGCTCATTTCATCGGCTCTCGTCATGCTGATGACTGTGGGACTCGCCCTTTTCTACGGAGGGCTGGTGCGAAACAAGAACGTCCTGGGCACCTTCATGCACAGCTTCATCGTCATCGGCCTCGTCAGCCTGATCTGGGTTGTAGCGGGCTACAGCCTGGCCTTTGGGCCCGACCACGGACACGTCATCGGGGGCCTGGACTGGTTCGGACTTAGGGGAGTGGGCCAGCAGCCCAGTGATACCTACGCGACCACGATCCCTCACCAGGTATTCATGATCTTCCAGATGATGTTCGCCGTGATCACCCCGGCCCTCATCACGGGCGCCTTCGCCGAGAGAGCCAAGTTCAGCACGTTCCTGGTCTTCATGGGCGTCTGGTCGCTGGTTGTGTACTCGCCCGTCGCCCACTGGGTCTGGGCGTCGGGGGGCTGGCTCGCAGAACTCGGGGCGAAGGACTTCGCCGGCGGCACGGTCGTGCACGTCAACGCCGGCGTCGCCGCCCTGGCCGCCGCCCTCCTCTACGGCAAGCGGCTCGGCTACGGACGGGAGCCCATGGAGCCCCATGACATCACCATGGTGGTGCTGGGGACAGGTCTGCTCTGGTTCGGCTGGTTCGGCTTCAACGCGGGCAGCGCCGTGGCCTCCAACGGCCAGGCCGGCAACGCCTTCTTAGCCACGCACGTGGCGGGCGCTGCCGGCGCCATCACCTGGACGCTGCTGAGCTGGCTCTTCCAGGGTAGGCCGAGTGTGGTGGGCGCCGCAGCGGGCGCGGTGGCCGGCCTGGCTGCCGTCACACCCGCCTCCGGCTTCGTGGACACCATGCCGGCCCTGGTCATCGGCGTTGGCGCGGGCGCCCTCTGCTACCTCGCCGTGCGGCTGCGGGCCCGGCTCAGCCTCGACGACTCGCTGGACGTGGTGGGCGTGCACGGCGTGGGCGGCGCCTGGGGCACGATCGCCACGGGCGTCTTCGCCGTCGCCACCGTCGGCGGGGTCGACGGCGCCCTCCACGGCAACGTTGGCCAGTTGGGCGATCAGGCCATCGCCGTCGGGGCCATAATGGGCTACTCCTTCGTCGTGACGCTTGTCATCTTGAAGGTCCTGGACGTGACCCTCGGCTTGCGCGTGTCTCCGGAGGAGGAGGTCTTGGGGCTGGACATCGCCCAGCACGGCGAGCGGGCCTACGTCTTTGAGATGGGTGGCGGCGGTGTCGCCATCCCCCAGCCGGTGATTTCACCCATAGGGCCCCGGCTGGACGAGCAGGTGGAAGCCATAGCCCAGCTCGGCCGGCAGGCGGTGGGCAAGGGGACGGCACACGGGCGACCGCCTTGAGCCCTCTCCCTGAGCTCGCCGCCGCAAGCGCTCCTAACATCTCGTTCACAGTCTTAATGACGGCGTAAAGGCGCCGTAACGTCCCCGTAACAAGACCTCTGTACTCTTGGGAGCAGGACAAGAGTCTGGGGTCTGGGAAGGGGTGCACCATGCCTGCGATCAACAGTGGCGATACGGCCTGGGTACTGATTTCGTCGGCGCTCGTCATGCTCATGACGCCGGGGCTGGCCTTCTTCTATGGAGGGCTGGTTCGCAACAAGAACGTCCTCGGCACCATCATGCAGAGCTTCATCGTCATCGGCCTGGTCAGCGTGATCTGGGTCATAGCGGGCTACAGCCTGGCCTTCGGGCCGGACCACGGGCACCTCATCGGCGGCTTGGACTGGTTCGGACTGAGGGGAGTGGGCCAGCAGCCCAGCAGCACCTACGCCACCACCATCCCTCACGAGGCGTTCATGATCTTCCAGATGATGTTCGCCGTCATCACCCCGGCCCTCATCACGGGCGCCTTCGCCGAGAGGGCCAAGTTCAGCACCTTCCTGGTCTTCATGGCCGTCTGGTCGCTGTTCGTATACTCGCCGGTCGCCCACTGGGTGTGGGCGCCTGGGGGCTGGCTGCACGACCGGGGGGCCCTGGACTTCGCCGGCGGCACCGTCGTGCACGTCAACGCCGGCGTGGCCGCCCTGGCGGCCGCCCTCCTCTACGGCAAGCGGGTCGGCCACGGGCGGGAGCCCATGGAGCCCCATGACATAACCATGGTGGTGCTGGGGGCATCCCTGCTCTGGTTCGGCTGGTTCGGCTTCAACGCGGGCAGCGCCGTGGCCTCCAACGGCCTGGCCGCGAACGCCTTCGTTGTCACGCACGTCGCGACGGCGGCCGGCGCCATCACGTGGACGCTGCTGAGCTGGAGGTTCCTGGGCAAGCCCAGTGTAGTGGGCGCCGCGGCCGGAGCGGTGGCCGGACTGGTCGCCATCACCCCCGCCTCCGGCTTTGTGGACGCCATGCCGGCCCTGGCCATCGGCGCTGGCGCCGGCGGTCTCTGCTTCTTTGCCGTGCGTCTGCGGGCCCGGCTGGGCCTGGACGACTCGCTGGACGTGGTGGGCGTGCACGGCGTCGGCGGCGCCTGGGGCGCCATCGCTACCGGCATCTTTGCCGTGGCCGCGGTCGGCGGCGCCAACGGCGCCCTTCACGGCAACGTCGGCCAGTTGGGCACCCAGGCCATCGCCGTAGGCGCGACGATGGGCTACTCTTTCCTGATGACGCTCCTCATTCTCAAGGTTCTGGACGTGACCCTCGGCCTGCGGGTCTCGCCGGAGGAGGAGGCGCTGGGGCTGGACATCGCCCAGCACGGCGAGCGGGCCTATGTGTTCGAGCTCGGCTCCGGTGCCCTCGCCATACCACAGCCGGTATTCTCCTTCGAGGGGCTGCGGCTGGAGGAGCAGGTGGACGCCATCGCCAGGCTCGGCAAGCAGGCCGCGGGCAAGAAGGCGGCCCCTAGCCAGGGTAGCGCTTAAGGGGGACTATCCGTGAAGAAGATAGAGGCCATCGTACGACCTGAGAAGCTCGACGAGATCAAGGAGGCCCTCGCCAGCCAGGGTTGTCTGGGCCTGAACATCGTGCACGTGACCGGTCGCGGCGCTCAGAAGGGCATCGTCCACGTCGGCCGCGGCGGTGAGTCCTTCAGAGTCGACATGCTCCCCAAGGTGAAGGTGGAGGTGGTGGTGCACGACAATGCCGCGGAACGGGTGGTCCAGGCCATCATGAAGGCGGCCTGGACCGGCAACATCGGCGACGGCAAGATCTTCATCTTGCCGGTGGAGGACGTCGTCCGCGTCCGGACGGGCGAACGCGGCGACGTGGCCCTGTGAAGCTTGAACCGGGCAGCCGGGCATCGACCCGGCCGTCATCCCTCAATCGGAAAACACGAAAGGAGAGTTCCACTTGAGCCCGCAAGACGTCCAGAAGTACATCCAGGCGAACGACATCAAGATCGTGGACCTCAAGTTCAACGACCTGCCTGGGCTGTGGCAGCACTTCTCCATGCCCGTCTCTGAGTTGACGGAGATGGACGACCTGACGAAGAGCATATGGGTGGAGGGCGTGGGCTTCGACGGTTCCAGCATCCGGGGCTTCCAGGCGATCCAGGAGAGCGACATGATCCTCATACCGGATCCCAACACGGCCCGCCTGGATCCCGTCTGCACCATACCGACGGTCAGCATCATCTGCGACATCTACGACCCGCTGACCCGCCAGCCCTACAACCGAGATCCGCGCTACATCGCCAAGAAGGCGGAGCAGTACCTGAAGTCCACCGGCGTCGCCGACACGAGCTTCTGGGGCCCGGAGGGCGAGTTCTTCATCTTCGACGACATTCGCTTCGACCAGACGGAGAGCTGCGGCTTCTACTTCATCGATTCCGTCGAGGGCGAGTGGAACAGCGGCCGTGATGAGAAGCCCAACCTGGGCTACAAGCCACGGTTCAAGGAGGGCTACTTCCCGGTACCACCCCACGACTCGTTTCAGGACATCCGCAGCGAGATCATCCTCACCCTGATCGGCGTGGGCATCCCCATCGAGGTGCACCACCACGAGGTGGCCACCGCCGGCCAGGGCGAGATCGACATGAAGTTCGACACCCTGGTCGAAATGGGCGACAGGATGATGTGGTACAGGTACGTCGTCAAGAACATCGCCCGGAAGCACAACAAGGTGGCCACTTTCATGCCCAAGCCTCTCTTTGGGGACAACGGCTCCGGCATGCACTGCCACCAGAGCCTGTGGAAGGGCGGCGCGAACGTCTTCTACGACCCCAAGGGCTACGCATTGATCAGCGAGACCGCCAAGTACTACATCGGCGGCCTACTCAAGCACGCGCCGGCCCTGATGGCTTTCTGCGCGCCCACCACCAACTCCTACAAGCGGCTGGTGCCCGGCTACGAGGCGCCGGTCAACCTCGTGTACTCGGCGCGCAACCGCAGTGCGGCCGTGCGCATCCCGGTCTACACCGACAATCCGAAGACCAAGCGCGTGGAGTTCCGCCCTCCGGACAACGCCTGCAACCCCTACCTGGGCTTCGCCGCCATGCTCATGGCCGGCCTGGACGGGGTCGAGAATCAGATCGATCCGGGGGCGCCGCTGGACAAGAACACCTACGAGCTGTCGCCGGAGGAGGCGGCCTGCATCAGGACGGTGCCGGGCTCCCTCGACGAGTCCCTGAACGCCCTGGAGGAGGACCACGAGTTCTTGCTCAAGGGGAACGTCTTCACCAAGGACGTGTTGGAAACCTGGGTGGCGTATAAGCGAACGGAGATCGACGCCGTTCGCCTGCGGCCGCACCCTTACGAGTTCCACTTGTACTTCGACGTGTAGGGCACGGCGCGCACGTCCGGGGCCCGGGAGCGAGTCCGTCGAGGGCTTGGCTTACCGGGCCCTTTCATTTAAGCTGAGGATAACCCCACAGTGGAGGGAGAATCAGCATGAGCGCCGAAGAGAACCGCGAGTTCGTGATCCAGTCGTGTCGTCAGCATGACGTCAAGTTCATACGCCTCTGGTTCACTGACATCCTGGGCTTCCTGAAGAGCTTCTCCATCACCGTGGAGGAGCTGGAGGGCGCTCTTGAGGAGGGGATGGGCTTCGACGGCTCTTCCATCGAGGGCTTCGCGCGCATCGATGAAAGCGACATGGTGGCCATGCCCGATCCCACCACGTTCCAGCTCGTGCCGTGGCGCCCTCGTGAACGGGGTGTGGCCCGCATGTTCTGCGACGTCCTCCATCCCGACGGGAGCCCCTTCGAGGGAGACCCCCGCTATGTCCTCAAGCGCAACCTGAAGCGGGCCAGCGACCTCGGGTTCACCTTCTATGTCGGGCCGGAGCTGGAGTACTTCTACTTCAAGGCCTCCGGTTCCACCGAAGGGCTGGACGCGGGCGGCTACTTCGACCTGACGCCGCTGGACATGGCCACCGACCTTCGCCGGGAGACGGTGCTCACCCTGGAGGACATGGGCGTTGGCGTCGAGACGAGCCACCATGAGGTGGCCCCTAGCCAGCACGAGATAGACCTCCGCTACACCGACGCCCTTACTATGGCCGACAACACCATGACCGCCCGGCTGGTGGTCAAGGAGGTGGCCCTGAGCCAGGGTGTCTATGCTACCTTCATGCCCAAGCCCAAGATGAGCCAGAACGGGAGCGGCCTGCACGTGCACCAGTCCCTCTTCAAGGGGGAGCGCAATGCCTTCTTCGACGCCAAGGACCCCTACCACCTCTCGGCCCTCGCCAAGGCGTACATCACCGGCCTCCTTCGCCACGCCCGCGAGATCACTCTGGTCACCAACCAGTGGGTGAACTCCTATAAGCGGCTGATGCCCGGCTTCGAGGCCCCCGTCTATATCACCTGGGCCCGTCGTAATCGGTCCGACCTTCTGCGGGTGCCCGAGTACAAGCCCGGCAAGGAGATCGCCACCCGTGTCGAGTACAGGTCCCCCGATCCGGCCTGCAACCCCTACCTGGTCTTCGCGGCCATGCTGGCCGCCGGCCTGGAGGGCATCGAGAAGGAGTACCCCTGCCCGGAGCCGGTGGAGGAGAACGTCTTCGAGATGGGGGAGGCCGACCGGCAGCGGCGGGGCATCGGCACGCTGCCGGGCAGCCTATTCGAGGCCATTGAGGAGGCTGAGAAGAGCGACCTGCTGCGACGTGCGCTGGGCGACCACGTCTTCGAAAGCCTGATCGCCAACAAGAAGATCGAGTGGGATCGCTATCGAACGCACGTGACGGACTTCGAGCTGGACCGCTACCTGCCGATTCTCTAGTATCCCTCGACGGCCACAAACGGAGGGCCAGGCATTAGCCTGGCCTTCGCTCTGAAGAATACGCGACACTCCTAATGTGCCTCGTACGCTCCTTCATGAGATACGTGCGTGATCGTCCGGAAACCAGGGCCCCTTACACTGTTTGCCCCCGCGCAGTCGGGCCTCTGACTTCGTCCCTCTGACTTCGCCTCTCTCCCGCCTTAGCCTCCCAGCCACGCCGGCCGCGTGGGGCTCGTGTCGATCAGCTGGAATCTGACGAACGGGAAGCCCAGCCTTGTGGCACTGAAGCGGCCCGGCCCCAGCGGGCAAGTGCCTGAGCCGGATACCGTCACGCTTCCCACCCGGGTGCTGATCGAGACCCTGTTCCCGGTGCGCCGCGCCGTGCCTTGAACCTCGAATCCGCCGGGCCCCGTGAAAACGAAGTGGGTGCCCGCGAGCGAGAGGGCCGTGCCGCGCGCCGAGTCTTCAAACCGGCAGTCGGCGGCTGGCGGCGTTCCAGTGGGCGTGGGCGAGCGAGTGGCCGTAGCTGTCCGAGTCGGCGTTCTGGTGCGCGTGGGCGCGGTGGCCGTCGCTGTCCGTGTCGGCGTCGCCGGTGCGCGTGGGCGTGGCCGTCCTGGTAGCCGTGCGCGTCGCCGCGGCGGTCGGCGTAGCGGTCCTGGTTGGGGTACGCGTTGCCGTGGCTGTGGGCGTGCCGGTGGGCGTCGCAGTCCTGACAGGCGTGGGCGTTGCCGTCGCCGCGCTAGTGGGCGTCGCTGTGGCTGTGCGCGTGGCGGTCCTGGTAGCCGTGCGCGTGGCCGTTCTCGTGGCCGTGGGCGTCGCCGCGGGGGTCGGCGTGCTGGTGGGCGCTGTGCCGGGCGCCTCTGCATAGTACACGTAGTTCTCTACGGTGCACTCCCCGTAACCCAGCTTGAAGTAGCCGTTGCCGTTCCAGGAGGAGCCCCAGCTATTCTTGAGGATCCAGTAGCCGCCGGGGTCATCATATCCAACAAGGACCACGCAGTGATTCGTGCCGGTGTCGCTGCTGCACCTGTAGACGCCGTTCGCGTCGAAGTTGCCGCCAAATTCGGAGCCGTATCCAAAGCAGACCGAGAGAGGTCCCTTCTGCACCAGCGTGTCCTTGATCGACCCCGCAGACACGGGACCAGTCGCGCTTAGTCGCGTCAACCTTGACGACCAGTCGGAACACCTGTTTGAGCAGGTGGCGTCGCTGCAGCTAGCGCCGGTTCTGTACGTGCAATTGGAGTCGCAGCCGTTGTTGCATGAGCAACTCGACGCGTCCACGTATGGCATGCATGCCTCATCGGGAATGCCGTTGTCCGTCATGAAGCTGAGAGCCACGTCGTTCCATCCGCCGCAGCAAGTCTGTGCACCCCAGTAGCTGTGGCAATCGGACACCAGGTACTCTTCGGACAAGTTCAGGTCCAGGTTGGGGTTGTTCGCGGCTATGTTGAAGGCGGGCTCAGCCGCGCCAACGGCCGAAAACGCCCAGCACGAGCCGCATCCGCCCTGGTCCTTCACGGAAGTCATCCAGTTCTGCCCGTTGTAGTTCCTCCAGTCGAAGGAGGAAGGCGCAGACGAAGCCGTGGGAGGCGCCGAGGGCGCTTCCGCCCCAGCGAGTGGGCTCTGGTCCGTGGAGAAAGTCCCCTTGGTGGCCTTCTCACTCAGGCCCATCAACTCCGTCACCGGGCCAATCTCCTGCTGGCCCTGGACGCAGACGCCGTACTCCCTTGAAAGAGCGTCCTTGCCGTCTGCCTTCGTTGTCACGCCATAGCCTTGCTTCGCGCAATACGAGTAGCTCTGCCCGCACTTGCCTTCCAGGAAGTTCCAGGCGTCGCAACTGCTGCCGTCCGGGAATACGCACGCGCCGTTCTGTCCCTCATTATTGGTGACGGTCTGGTACGAGTATCCCAGGTTGCTGCAATAGACGGCGGCCGGGTCTGCCATTCCCGGAGCGTTCCCGCCGCAACTTGGTCCAGCACCTCCGGAGGCGAGCTTGGCTTCGGGCGCCTGGGCGTCAGCCGCGAGTCCGGCTGCTCCGCTGACTGCATCCGGAGCGGACTGTGTGTCCACCTGAGCTGACTGGGCGACGGGCGCCTGCCCGGAGTCGAAATGGAGCAGCGCTAGCCAGAGGAAGAGTCCTCCCGCCGCCGCCACGAGGCCCAAAGCCGCTAGTCTGTACCTCATCCGCGTCTCCTTCGCCACACGCCGCCACCCCACGTCGCCCCAAACCACCCCCGCCCCGGTTCGACGCGTTCAGCGGCCTTCCGTATACATAGTCGGTTGTTGACGGCTAGGCCGAAGGCGGTTGCTAGGCCGTCAGGTCATGCGGCGGTAAACCAGCTCAGGACTTGCGTGCGCGTTGTTCTATCGGAAAAGGAAGGCCGTCGCGTTATCGACGATCTTGAAGAGAGGGCCGGGGTAGACGCCGATGAAGAGGACGCCGGCGGTGAGGACGGCCAGGGAGCCGGTCACGGTGAGTGGCACGCGGAAGCGCGTCATCTCCTCCGGCTCCACCATGTACATCTGCTTGATGACGTTCAGGTAGTAGTAGAGGGAGATGACGCTGTTCACCATCGCCAGCGCCGACAGCCAGAGGAAGCCCTCCTCGGCCGCCGCCTGGAAGAGGATGAACTTGGTGAGGAAGCCGGCGAAGAAGGGCAGACCGGCCAGGGAGAAGAGGGCGATGGTCAGGCCGGCCGCCAGGAAGGGGGCCCGCTCCGCCAGGCCGCGGTAGTCGGCGATCTCGTCCTTGCCCGACAGGTTGTAGTAGCCGATGACTACGACGAAGGCCGCCAGGTTGGTGACGACGTAGCCCGTCATGTGCAGGACCAGCGCGCTGGCCGTGACGTCGGAGAGGGCGGCGATGCCGATGAGCATGAAGCCCACCTGGCCGATGCTGGAGTAGGCCAGCAGCCGCTTGATGTTGTGCTGCTGGATGGCGATGACGTTCCCCACCGTCATCGTGACGGCGGAGAGGGCGGCCACCATCCACTGCCAGCTATCCAGGACAGGCAGGAAGGCCCCGGAGAAGAGGCGCAGGAGAAGGGCGAAGCCCGCCGCCTTGGAGCTGGCCGAGAGGTAGGCGGTGATGGGCAGCGGCGCCCCCTCGTAGGCGTCCGGCGTCCACATGTGGAAGGGCACGGCCGCCACCTTGAAGCCCAGCCCGGCGAGGATCAGCACCAGCCCCATCAGCAGCGCGAAGTCGAAATTCTTGGTGCTCCCGGCCACGGCGGTGGCGATCTCGCTGTAGGTTGTCGAGCCGGCGACGCCGTAGATGAAGCTGATGCCGTAGAGCAGCATGGCCGAGGCGAAAGCCCCCAGGAGCATGTACTTCAGCCCGCCCTCGTTGGACTTAGGGTCGAACTTGGCGAAGGAGACCAGGATGTAGAGGCTGAAGCTCAGGAGCTCCAGCGAGATGTAGGCCGTCAGGAGCTCGCGCGCCGCCGCCATGTAGATGGCGCCGATGGTGGAGAGGATGAGCAGCCCGTAGTACTCGCCGGCGTGGCGCAGGCGACCCCGCACGAAGTGCGCCGAGGCCAGGGTGACGAAGAAGGTGATGCCGATGAAGAAGACGCGGAAGAAGGTGGTGAAGTTGTCGATCTGGATGAGGCCGGCGAAGTTGCTCTCCTTGTTCATCCAGGCCAGGGAGACGCCCAGGATGACGGCCAGGCCCGCCGCCGACAGGTAGGGGATGTAGTCGCGCCGCAGCCTCTCGCCCAGGAAGAGGTCGACCGCCACCACCAGGACGGCCAGCCCCGCCAGCATGAACTCCGGGATCAGCAGCGAGTAATCGAGGTTCACGGTTCCGGTTCCTACCTGCTGGCTCCTTGTTCCTTGTTCCCTGTTCCCTCGTCACGACACCCCCGGCAGTCGCAGCACCGTCTCCGAGATGCGGTCGATGAAGAGAGACGGGAAGACGCCCATGAGAAGCAGGAAAGCGATCAGCAAAGCCCCCACAAACTGCTCGGTGCGTTGCATCTCGCGCAGATTGGCCCAGCGTTCATTGAAGGGTCCGAAGAAGGCAAGGGCCAGCATGCGCAGGATGTAGACGGCGGTGATCGTGGCCCCCAGGATGCCCAGCGCTCCGAAGGCGGGATAGGTCCTGAAGGCGCCCACGAAGACGTTGAACTCGGCGACGAAGCCGGAGAGCCCCGGCAACCCCAGAGAGGCCAGGCAGGCTATCGCCCAGAAGGCCGCGAAGCGTGGCATCTTGTTTGCCAGGCCGCCGAAGATGCCCATGTCCCGCACGTGGGCCTGGTCGTAGATGGCGCCCACCATGGCGAACATGAGAGCCGTCATGACGCCGTGCGAGAACATCTGGAGCACCGCGCCGTTCACCCCGATTGGGTTGAGGGTGGCCAGTCCCATGAGCACGTAGCCCATGTGGCTGACGCTCGAGTAGCCCACCATGTACTTGAAGTCCGTCTGCGACAGGGCCGAGACGGCCCCGTAGAGGACGTTGATGGTGCCGCAGGACCATGAGGCCGGGCATCCAGAACTGGGCGCCTTCCGGCAGGAGCTGGATGCCCAGCCGGATGATACCGAACGCCCCCAGCTTCATCAGCACGCCGGCGTGGACCATGCTCACGGCCGTCGGCGCCGCCACATGGCCGTCGGGCGACCAGGTGTGGAAGGGCCAGAGGCCCGCGAGGACGCCGCAGCCTATCAGGAACACCGGGAAGACGACCTTCTGGAAGTTCTCATCGAAGCCGTGCGCGTAGAGCGCGGGCAGGTCGAAGGTGCCGAGGCCGGCCCTGACGAACACGGCCAGGATGCCCACGAAGATGAGTATGCTGGCCGCCACCAGGTAGATGGTCAGCTTCATCGCCCCATACTCCTTCGTGCGCGCGAAGGTGGGGAAGACGCTGCTCGAGCCCCACACGCCGATGAGGAGGTACATGGGCAGCACCGCCAGCTCGTAGAAGAAGAAGAAGAAGAAGAGGTCCAGGGACAGGAAGGTCCCGAAGACGCCGGTCAGCAGAGTGAAGAAGAGTATGTAGAAGTCCTTGTTCCGGAAGTCGACCTTCCAGGAGACGATGACGCCGCCGAAGCCGACGATGCCGTTCAGCAGCACCATCGGCGCCGATATGCCGTCGAGGCCCAGGTGGAGGGAGATGCCGTTCTCGCCCAGGAAGGCGACGTTCTCCAGCCAGACCCAGCGGAGCTGGAAGCGGAAGGCCTCGCCGTCCTGGAAGCTGTAGTTGAGGAAGGAGTAGAGGGCGAGGCTGAAGAGCGCCAGGCCCGTGAACGCGGCGATGCCACGGACCACATTGCCGTACTTCGAGGGGACAGCGGCCAGGACGAAGGCCGTCGCCAGGGGCAGGGCGATGAGCGTGAAGAGAATGTAGCCTTGGGCCATCTTTCCCTTACCCTATGCGGCCAGCGAGAAGGCCACCACGGCCAGCACGATGACGCCTACGGCCATGCCCAACGCGTAGTTGGGCAGCTTGCCCGTTTCGTGGAACTTGAGCACGTAGCCCGTGATGCGCGGCACGGCGCCGGTGCCGTTGACGCCCGTGTCGTTCACCACGACGCGGTCGAACAAGGCCACCACGGCGGAGAAGGTCAGCACGACGCGGTTGATTAGGGTCTGGTAGATGTCGTCCATGTAGTACTTGTTGCGCAGGATGCGGTAGGCCCAGGGGAAAGCCTCGGCGGCGCGACGGGCGGGCAAAGCCTGCCCTCGCCAGATGTAGAGGCCGCCGATGACGCCCGCCACCGCCAGGACGATGGACAGCGCCATCACGCCGGCGTTGACGGCGAAGCTCTCCGGTTCGCCGCCGACGAAGACGAACTTCCCGATGCCGCCCGGGAAGCCCAGAACCTTCCCCACGGCGTCGAAGGCGACGAAGCCGCCCACGACCGTGAGCACAGCCAGGGCCACCAGGGGCAGCGACATGGCGGGCGGGCCGTCGTGGGCGTGCTCCTGGACGCGGCGGTTGCGCGGCTCGCCCGTGAAGACGAGGAGCACCAGGCGGGTCATGTAGAGCGCCGTCAGCACGACGCTGGCCGCGATCAGCAGGAAGACGGCGATGTTCTGGTTATCGAAGCTGGCGCGCAGGATGTCGTCCTTGGCCCAGAAGCCGGCCAGCGGCACGATGCCGGCCATGGAGAGGG
The DNA here is from genome assembly GCA_963726245.1 of uncultured Chloroflexia bacterium. Lineage (GTDB taxonomy): Bacteria > Chloroflexota > Dehalococcoidia > DSTF01 > JALHUB01 > CAVSBT01. Next base: position 21,955 of record CAVSBT010000039.1, on the reverse strand, counting down.
CGCCGATGGCGAAGGTGATGGCCGTCAGCGGCATCTTCCGCGCCAGGCCGCCCATCTGCTCCACCTCCAGCTCGTCGGTGGCGTGGTAGACGGAGCCGGCGGCGAGGAAGAGCAGGGCCTTGAAGAAGGCGTGCACGAAGAGATAGAACATGGCGGCCGTGGTGAAGCCGGCCCCCAGGGCCACCATCATCAGCCCCAGGCTGTTGAGGGTGGAGTAGGCGACGACGCGTTTGATGTCGGACATCACCAGCCCCATCGTGGCCGACATGAGGACGGTGATGAGGCCGATGCCCGTCACCAGGGGCAGCGTGAACCCGGCGGCGGCCTGAAAGAGGGGCAAGGTGCGGGCCACCAAGTAGACTCCGGCTACCACCATCGTGGCGGCGTGGATGAGGGCGCTGACCGGCGTCGGGCCCTCCATGGCGTCGGGCAGCCAGACGTGCAGGGGGAACTGGGCCGACTTGCCCATCGCCCCCAGGAAGAGGAGAAGCACCGACACCGTCAGGTAGTTGGTAGGGATCTCGCCGGCGCCGGCGGCCCGAAAGGTCTCCGAGATGTTGAAGGTGCCCACGGAGCGCCAGAGGAGGATGATCCCGATGAGGAAGCCCAGGTCGCCGATGCGGGTGGTGATGAAGGCCTTCTTCGCCGCCTCCGCCGCCGAGCGCCGCTCGTGGTAGTGGCCGATGAGCAGGTAGGAGCAGATGCCCACGATCTCCCAGACGAAGTAGAGGAGAAGGAAGTTGTCGGCCAGGACCAGGGTAAGCATGGCGGCGGCGAAGAGGGACATGACGGCGTAGTACCAGCCGTAGCGCGCGTCCCCCTTCATGTAGCTCAGGGAGTAGACCTGCACCATCAGCGACACGAAGGTCACCACCGCCAGCATCACGACGGCGATCTGGTCGACGAAGACGCCCAGTCGCACCTCGAAGACGTCGCCCACCCGGAACCAGGTGTGGCTGTTGGAGACGCCGGCGAACTCCCGGCCGGTCTTGGCCAGAGCGTCGGTGAGGTCAGCCGCGACGAAGAAGAAGAGGACGAAGGAACCGGAGATGGCGAGGATGGCGAGCCAGTCGCCCTTCCGGGGGAGGTAGTTGCCGAACAGCACCAGGACGACAAAGGCCGCGGCCGGCAGCACAGGAATCAGCCAGGCGTCCGACATCCCGATCATCGTTGGGGACGCTACCTCCTTGAGCGGTGATCAGAGTCGGTGGCGATCAGCAGGCGGCGAGGGCAGCCCTCACCACTTGAGCTGGTCCACCTCGTCCACGTTGGCCGTGGCCCGGTTGCGATAGATGCGCAGGATGATGCCCAGCGCCAGTCCCACCTCCGCGGCGGCGACCGTGATAACGAACACGGCGAAGATGATGCCGACAAACAGGTCCGGGGCGGTGTAGACGGCGAAGGCTACCATGTTGATGCTGACAGCGTTCAGCATCAACTCAACCGACATGAGGATGAGGACGGCGTTGCGGCGTGCCAGGACGCCGTAGACGCCCAGGGAGAAGAGAATCCCGCTGACGATGAGGAAGTGCTCCAGCGGGATCTCCTGAGCAACGCTCTCCAAGGTCTATTCGCCCTCCTCGGGACGAGCGAGGACTATGGCGCCCACCAGGGCCACCAGCAGTACCAGTGAGGCCACTTCAAAAGGGACGGCCCATCTGCGGAAGAGGGCGTCGCCTATGCTCTCGAAGGGGACGCGCGTGATCGTGCCCGCGTCGCGGGGCCAGGTGGTCTTCGCCACCGCCGTCGCCAGCAGCCCGAAAAGCGCCAGGCCGGCAAGGGCGGCGAAGGGCTTCTGAGGCCCGTCGAGGGCCACGGTCACGTCGTGCGCCCGCGTCAGCATGAGCACGAAGAGCAGCAGGATGGTGACGGCCCCGGCGTAGATGAGGATCTGCACCAGCGCCAGGAACTCCGTGGCCAGGAGGATGTAGAAGGCGGCCACCGCCAGGAGGCTGAGGAGCAGGAAAAGGGCGGCGTAGACGACGTTCGGAGCCAGGACGACGCCCAGGCCGCCCCCGACGGCGGCCGCGGCCATCAGGTAGAAGATGAACTCCGTGCCCGTCACGGAGCTACCCAGGGGTCAATCTTCTTGGCCTTCGACTGAGCGAGCAGTTGGCTCAGGTCCAGCACCAGGTCACCCCGGTCGAAGCGCGACTGCTCCTGGGCGGTCCACGTGTTGTTCATGGCGATCGCCTCGAAGTTGCAGACCTCGACGCAGATGCCGCAGCGCATGCAGCGGCCGTTGTCGATCCAGAAGTCGTCGACGATCTTGCGCCGCTTGCTCGTTCCCTCCGCGAACTTGGGATTGTCCTTCATGATGACCGTCATGCACTCCACCGGGCAGGCCCGCTCGCAGGCGTGGCAGCCGGTGCAGAAGGGCTCGTCGGTCTCGAAGTCCCAGAGGAGGAGGGGGAAGCCTTTGTTGCGCTCCGGGATCTCCCGGTGCACCGTCGGGTACTGGATGGTCACCGGCTTGCGGAGCATGGTCCGCATGGTGGTCGACCATCGCCTTCATAACGCCGATCATGGGGTCGCCTCTCTAGGCGCGGCCCGCGCCGGAGCCCTCACACGGGTGGCATCATAGATTAAGAAGGCCATTAAGACCAGGGCGCCACCCGACGTGAGAAACAGGACCCAGTCGGGCCACTTGTACACAAGGATTAGTCCGTTGAAGAAGATCTGAACAAAGGCCATGGGCAACAGGAGCTTCCAGCAGAAGCTCATGAGCTGGTCGATGCGCAGGCGGGGGAAGGTGGCGCTCATCCAGAGCGTGACCATGATCAAGAAGGTGGTCTTGACGAAGATGAGAAGCAACTGCCACCACCAGCCGAGATCCAGGCCCAGCGGCCAGTTCCAGCCGCCCAGGAAGATGAGCGCCCCGAACACGGAGAGGCCGAACATGGTGCTGTACTCCGTGAAGGCGAAGAGGATGCTCCAGCGGATGCCGCTGTACTCGATCCAGGGGCCGCCCACGATCTCCGACTCGGCGGAGGGGATGTCGAAGGGGCGGCGCGACGTCTCGGCCAGCATCCCGGCCATGAAGATGAAGAAGCCCAGCGGCTGCCAGACGATGAAGGGAACGCGCCCCTGCGCTTCCACAATCTGCACGAGGTTGAGGGAGCGGGCAACCATGGCGAGGGCCAGGATGGTCACCACCATCGGTATCTCGTAGCTGATGAGCTGGGCCGCCGAGCGCATGGCGCCCAGAAGGGCGTACTTATTGTCGGAGGCCCAACCGGCCATGATGTAGCCCAGGACGGACAGGCCGGAGACGGCCACGACGTAGAAGAGGCCCAGGTTCAGCACCCTCACGCCCCAGCTATCGGTGAAGGGGAGGGCGACAAGTACCGCGAAGGCAGGCACGAAGGCGGCGATGGGCGCCAGCTCGAAGAGCCAGCGGTCGGCGCTGGCGGGGCGCAGGTCCTCCTTCACCACGAGCTTGATGGTGTCGGCCAGGCTCTGGAGGATGCCGTAGGGCCCGGTGCGCATGGGGCCCAGGCGCATCTGGACGCGCCCTATGAACTTGCGCTCGACGTAGGTGAGGACCAGCACGACAAGGATGGCGAGGCCGAGCACGGCCAGGAGACGGACCAAGGCATCCAGCCACACGTTATCAGCGATCACCGGTCCACCTCACCCAGAACGATGTCGATAGAGCCCAGGACGACCACGGCGTCGGCCAGGTAGTGGCCGACCGTCATCTCCTTCAGGGCCATGAGATGGCAGTAAGAGGGCGAGCGGATCTTGAGCCGGTAGGGCTTATCGCCGCCCTTGGAGACCAGGTAGATGCCGTACTCGCCGCGGGGGTTCTCGGCCCGCATGTAGACCTCGCCGGGCGGGCAGCGCAGGCGCCGCGGCAGCTTCTCCGGCAGGATGGGCCCTTCCGGCATCTGCTCGATGGCCTGCTCGACGATGCGCACCGACTGCCGCATCTCCTCCAGGCGCACCGCGTAGCGGTCGAAGCAGTCGCCCCGCTCGCCGGTGGGGATGTCGAAATCGAAGCGGTCGTATATGGAGTAGGGCTCCTCACGCCGCAGGTCCACCTTCAGGCCGCAGGCACGCAGGACGGGCCCCGACAGGCCGTAGTCGATGGCCTTCTCCAGCGAAATGGCGCCGATTCCGCGCGTACGGGAGACGAAGACCTCATTCTTGGTCAGCAGGCCGTCGATGTCGCCGATGCCGACGCGGGTCTGCTGGCACAACCAGCGCACCCGCTCCTTGAAGTTGTCGGGCACGTCCCAGGCGACGCCGCCGGGCCGGAAGTAGCCGTACATCATGCGGTCGCCGGAGACCTCCTCGAAGAGGTCCTGGATGTACTCCCGCTCGCGGAAGCCGTAGGTGAAGGCGGTGCCGTAGACGCCGATGTCGGTGCCGAAGGCGCCCATGAACATGTAGTGGCTGGTGATGCGGTTCAGCTCCGCCAGGATGACGCGGATGTACTCCGACCGCTCCGGAACTTCCAGGCCGGCCAGCTTCTCGACCGCCATCACGTAGCAGAGCTCGGCGTTGAAGGCGGCCAGGTACTCGGTGCGGTCCTGGAGGCCGATGGCCTGGCGGTAGTCGAGGTTCTCGGAGAGCTTCTCGGCGCCGCGGTGCAGGTAGCCGATGTGCGGCACCAGATCGACCACCTTCTCGCCGTCGATGGCGAGCACCATGCGGAACACGCCGTGCGTGGCCGGGTGCTGGGGACCGACGTTGACGTCGATCGCCAGGGTCTCCAGCTCGCGTTCCTGTTCCACCGTCACGAAAGGCTACTCCTCCACCTCGGCCGCCTCGCCGGCGGCGAGGCCGCGCGCGTTCGCCCTGCCACACCTCGATCTCCGCCAGGGGGTTGTCTTTGCGCAGCGGGTGGTGGTCGGTCATGTCCTCGGGCAAGAGGAGAGGCACCAGGTTGGGGTGTCCTTCGAAGAAGATGCCGAACATCTCCGCCGCCTCCCGCTCGTGCCAGTCGGCGCCTCTCCAGATGGACGTGACGGAGGGGACGCGGGGGTCGTCCTGGGGGAGGCGCGTCTTGATGGTGACGTTGTGCTTGTGGCTGTAGGAGTAGAGATGGTAGACGACCTCCAGCCCGGCCTCCATGTGGTCGACGCCGGAGAGGCAGCGCAGGTACTTGAAGTCGAGCCGCGGGTCGTCCTTGGCGGCGCGCAGGACAGTCGGGACATCCCCGCGGTCGATGGTCAGGATGACGTCCAGCGCGCCCTGGGTGGCCTCAAACGTCACGTCGGGGAGAACCGCGACGAAGAGGTCGGCGACGCTGCCGGGAGGAGGAGGGACGATGGGCGCTTCCTTCAGCTCCTCTGGGCTCATCCGATCCTCTTGCGCTCCTCCATGATCTTGTTCTGAAGAGCGACCAGGCCGTCTATCAGGGCCTCCGGCCTGGGCGGGCAGCCCGGCACGTAGACGTCCACCGGGATGATCTTGTCCACCCCCTGCAGCACCCGGTCGTAGCGAGTGTAGGGGCCGCCGTTGGTGGCGCAGGCTCCCATGGCGATGACCCACTTGGGGTTGGGCATCTGCTCGTACAGCAGCTTGACGGCAGGGGCCATCTTCTTGGTCACCGTCCCGGCCACGATCATGACGTCGGCCTGCCGCGGCGATGCCCAGGGCACGATGCCAAAGCGGTCCAGGTCATAGTGGGACATGTAACTGGCCATCATCTCGATGGCGCAGCAGGCCAGCCCGAAGGTCATGGGCCAGAGGGAAGACTTGCGCGCCGCCGCGATCACCAGGTCGGCGGGCACTTGAAGGACGCCGGGCAGCACCTGGCGGTAGAGCGCCTTCCCGGGCTCTGTCTGCACGGGCCGCAGCCGCTCTGCCTCGATCTCGACGCCCCGACTAGGCAGAACCTGGGGAGTAGCCTCAACCTCAGGCGCTGCTGGGGCCTCCGTCTCGGTCTTGGTAGTCGCCTTGACCACCGTTTGCTTCACCTCCATTGCAGGACCCCCTTCTTCCAGGCGTAGACCAGCCCGGCGAAGAGGATGCCGATGAAGAGCACCATCTCGTAGAAAGCGGCCTTGCCCACGCCAACGAAGGTCACGGCCCAGGGGAAAATGAACACCGCCTCCACATCGAAGATGAGGAACAGGATAGCGAAAAGGTAGTAGCGCACCTGCACCTGGCCGCGGATGCGTCCGATAGGGAGCATGCCGCACTCGTAAGGGGTGGCCTTGGCGGATGAACGCGAGAAGGGCGCCAGGAAGCGTGTCGTCAACAGGGCCACCACGACGAGCGAGGCGCCCATGACCACGGCCAGGAAAACAGCGGCGTAATTGTCGAGAAGCTCCTGCACAGCGTGACCTTGTTCAGAATCTGATTCGCTTCTACCCAAATGCTAGCATTGGGGCTCGAACCAAGTCAATTTGGCGGAGGCGTCGCCGGTCCCCGGTTCACAGATCGTAGGCCATTCGGCCGCAGGCTCTATGTCCCCTCAGCCGGATGTAGCCCTCCACGGCGCTTGTGCATCCGACCGTAAGGTCGCCGCTGCTGCGCCCCTACAACCCAGCCCCAAGGTTCGAGCGTCCGAGCGCTCCGGGTTCCAGGCGCCGCTACAGCTCGAAGCGGGTGCCGACGGCGTTCTGGATGAAGGCGTCCGGGAAGCTCGCCGCCAGGGCGTGAGTGGCGCGCCAGCCGGTGCAGTGGGCGGGCACGATGACCTCGGGCGCCAGCTCGGCCAGCGCCTCACACGTGTTCGGGATGATGGGCTCGAAGAGCGGGCCGTTGAGGTGAAAGCCGCCGATGACCGCGTACACGCGGTCGACGCCGGTGAGCTTCCTGGCATAGCGCACGATGTTGACGATGCCGGAGTGGCCGCAGCCCGTCAGTATCACCAATCCCTTGTCGCGGACGTTCAGCACAGCGGCCTGATCGTCCAGGATGAGGGGGTCCGGCTGCCAGCCGCCGTCTCGGAACGCCTGGTGAATTGCGAATCCCCGCTCGAACTCGGTCGTCCGGTCCACTTCCCCCGTGACAAGCAGGGAGCCGTCGAGGAGGAACGAGGGCCTCTTCTCCTCGATGACCTCGAACCCGGCGCCTCGGAGCGCAGACTTGCTGGTTGAGGGCAGCTCGAAGGGCTCGCGGCCGGGGATGGCGATGCGGCGGCGGCTCCAGAACTCGGGGTGGATGATCACCGGCAGGTTGGGGCGGCCGAGGACGCGGACCAGGCCGTCGAGGCCGGTGGTGTGGTCGAAGTGGCCGTGGCTGAGGACGATGGCCTCCGGGTCTTTCGGAGAGACGCCCATCCGCCGCATGTTCTCGACGAGTCCATCCGGCGTGACGCCGGCGTCATAGAGGACGCGGCGCTCGCTGTCGCCCTTCTTGATGGTGATGAGCAGAGAGAAGCCGTGCTCCGCTAGAGGGGCATCGAACGTCTGGCCGCCCTCCAGGAACGCCGCCGGCAGGCGGGGCGCTTCTGCGGGAGCCCCACGGCCGCCGAGGCCGAGTCGCTTCGCTGGCCCCTGGTCCTGGAGAAGCGCGTCGGTCACGTTGTCGATGAGGGTGGTGATGGTGACGGAGTCGACGGGCTCGAGGGGGATGGTGGTCATGGTGTCCTCCCTGCCGCACAGTACGGCGCCGCCTGGCGATTTGCGACCATCAACAAGATGGCCTCGGGCTGTTGCCGTAGGGACGGAGCTTCAGCTCCGTCCGCAAGGTCTCGGACAGAGCTAAAGCTCTGTCCCTACAGATGGCCAATCATGCGGCGCTACCCCGCGTCGATGACCCGCTGGTCGTCCTCGGCGGGCGTCGTGGCGAGGCGGCGGCGCGCCCGGCGCTCGGGCCGCGCGGCCAGCTCCAGGCGTGAGAGCTGGACGATGGCCTTGCGGGTGTCGGAGGCGACGCGGGCCGGGTCGCACTGGTGCATGCGGTACTTGAAGAGCCAGTAGGTGAGATCCTTCACCTCTTCGAAGGAGATGGAGTCGCCATCGGGTAGGCCGCGCTGGCTCCGGAACTCGGCCAGGAGGTCTCGCTGGCCCCGGCCGTAGATGCGCTGGAAGACGGCCTCGTCCAGGGGTTCGCGGCCGCCCCAGACGCGGGAGCGGCGATCCTTGAGGACCTCCTCCTCCACGGCCAGTTGCAGGGCCTCTTCGACCGTGACGCCATACAGATAGTTGAGGTTGGCCCTGTGCTTGGCCTCGCCGATGATCTCTTTGAAGCAGGTCTCGTCCAGGTGCAGGGGCTTCTCGCCGAAGAGGATGAGGGCGTCGCGCTCCGCCTCCGGTACACGGCCGTCGACGCACTCCAAGAGGCGCTCGGCCAGGAGCAGCCAGTCGAAGGCCTCCCCGTCGATCAGATAGCGGTAGTGGCGTTCACCCACCTGCTCGTCCGCCGGTCGCCAGAGGGCGATCGCCTCCAGCACGGCGAGGAACCAGTGACGGCCCTCGCTCAGCGCCCGCTGAAGGTGCTCGACGGCCTCGCGGTCCGCGGCTGGGGCAGACGACCGGACGGGGCTGGTGTCGCTAGTCATCTCGCGCCTCCGCCGGGTAGGTCTGGTAGTCGGGCGAGGCGACGAAGTCGGCGAGGACCTCGGCGTGGTTGTAGGCGAGGTCGAGGCCGGCCAGCTCCTGCGGCGCGAAGAAGCGAAGGGCGCAGCCCTCGCCGGGGCGCAGGTCGCCGTTGGGCGCGAGAGTGTGGAAGATGTGCACCTCGTAGCGGGGTCCGGGCGGCGTCCCCTCGAAATGGTAGGTACGGAAGAAGGTCATAGATGGCGCCCGCCAGCCGGTCTCCTCCTCTACCTCCCGGAGGGCCGTGGCCTCGGGGGTCTCGCTGGGCAAGCCGCCGCCGCCGGTGAGGCCCCAGTATCCGGGGTACGGGATGGCGGGGTCGTTGTGACGCAGCTCGAGCAGGATCTGGCCCTGAGGGTTGACGAGGATGATGCCTGCGGAGATGTGGAGGGGGCGCGCCATGGGTGGAGACTCAGGCCGCCATGCCGTGGCACTTCTTGTACTTCTTGCCGCTGCCGCAGGGGCAGGGGTCGTTGCGGCCCACCTTGCGGGTTACCGGCCGCCGGTCGCGGGCCCTCGATGACGCCGCGCCCGCCTCGGACGCTGCTCCTTCCGCGCCGCGCCCGGCCCCAACGCCGACCGGCTGGGGCGCCGGCACCGGCGCCGAGGGCGCCAGCTCCACGTGGTAGATGCCGTGGGTTATCTGGTGGCGGATGTTGGCCAGGAACTGGTCCCACATGTCGCGGGCCTCTCGCTTGTAGACGACCCGCGGGTCGCTCTGCCCATAGGCGTGCAGGCCGATGCCCTGGCGCATCTCCTCTATGGCCGTCAGGTGCTCTACCCAGAGGGAATCGATGGTGCGAAGCATGACCAGGCGCTCGACGGTACGCATGGTCTGCGTGCCCATCTCGCTTTCCTTGCGCTCGTAGGCCTCTTCCGCGTACGAGAGGAGCGCCTTGAGCACCTCTTCCCGGGAGAGGCGGGCGAGGAACTGAGGCGCCAGGTTGGAGGGCAGGCGGACGACGGTGTTCACCTCGTTGGAGAGGCCCTCGTGGTCCCACTGCTCCTCCTGGCGCTCAGGCAGGTGGGCCTCCCAGAGGGCAGTGATCTCCTCTCGGACCATGTCCATGATGTTGGACTTGAGGTCGGCGCCCTCCAGGATCTTGCGGCGCTCGGTGTAGATGACCTCGCGGTGCTTGTTCATGACATCGTCGTACTCGACGACGTGCTTGCGGATGTCGAAGTTGTACCCCTCGACCTTGGTCTGGGCGGTCTCGATGGCCCTGGAGACCCAGGAGTGTTCTATGGGGGTGTTCTCCTCCATGCCCAGGCGCTCCATCATGCCGGGGAGCCACTCGGGGGCGAAGCGACGCATGAGCTCATCCTCGAAGGAGGCGTAGAAGCGGGAGCTGCCGGGGTCGCCCTGGCGGCCGGAGCGACCGCGGAGCTGATTATCGATGCGGCGGGCCTCGTGGCGCTCGGTTCCGATGACTTGAAGGCCGCCGGCCTCGACTACCTCGTTGTGCTCCTGCTCCCACTCTTCGTGGGGGCGGCCGTCGGGCTTGCCGCCGAGGATGATGTCCGTACCGCGACCGGCCATGTTGGTGGCGATGGTGACGGCGCCCTTGTGGCCTGCCTGGGCGATGATGCCCGCCTCCTTCTCGTGGTGCTTAGCGTTCAGCACCTGGTGGGGGATGCCCTTGCGGCGCAGCATCTCCGCCAGGTACTCGGACCTTTCGATGGAGACGGTGCCCACCAGCGCCGGCCGCCCCTGTCGGTGCAGCTCCTCGATCTCATCCACCACGGCCTGGAACTTGCCCTCCTCCGTCCGGAAGACGAGGTCCGTGGAATCCTCGCGGATCATGGGCATGTGGGTGGGGATCACCATCACGTCGAGGCCGTAGATAGTGAAGATCTCCTCGCGCTCGGTCCAGGCGGTACCGGTCATGCCGGCCAGCTTGTCGTAGAGGCGGAAGTAGTTCTGGAGGGTGATGGTGGCGTAGGTGACCGTCTCCTGCTGGATCTTCACGCCTTCCTTGGCCTCCACCGCCTGATGGAGGCCGTCGGACCAGCGCCGGCCGAGCATGAGCCGCCCGGTGAAGTCGTCGACGATGACCACCTCGCCATCCTTGATCACGTAGTCGTGGTCGCGTTGGTAGAGGATGTTCGCCTTCAGGGCCGCCTCCATGTAGCGCGTGAGGCGGTAGTTCTCCGGGTCATAGATGTTCTTGACGCCCAGCCCCTGCTCGATCTTGAACATGCCGGATTCGGTGAGGCTGACGGCCCGCTGTCTCTCGTCCACCGTGTAGTCGACCTCGCGGGTCAGGCGAGGCACCAGGCGGGCGAAGGTGTAGTAGATCTGAGTGCTCTCGGCGGCGGGCCCGCTGATGATGAGAGGCGTGCGCGCCTCGTCGATGAGGATGTTGTCCACCTCGTCGACGATGGCGTAGCTGAGCTCGCGCTGCACGCAGTGGGCGAGGTCCACGGCCATGTTGTCGCGCAGGTAGTCGAAGCCGAACTCGTTGTTCGTGCCGTAGGTGACGTCAGACTGGTAGGCCTGGCGACGGGGGCCCGGCATCAGGTGCTCCATGTTCGCCACCTCGCTAACCGTCTCCGGCGTGTAGAGGTAGGCGGTGTCGTGCTGGAGCACGCCGATGCTGAGGCCGAGGTTGTAGAGGGCGCGTCCGTACCACTGGGCGTCGCGCTTGGCCAGGTAGTCGTTGACGGTGACCAGGTGGGCGCCCTTGCCCCCCAGGGCGTTGAGGTAAAGGGGCAGGGTGGCGACCAGGGTCTTGCCCTCGCCGGTCTTCATCTCGGCGATCTTGCCCTGGTGGAGGACGATGCCGCCGAGGAGCTGCTCGTCGAAGGCCCGCTCGCCGACGCGCGCGGCAGATCGCCTCGCGGGCGACGGCGAAGGCTTCGACCAGAATATCGTCCAGTGTCTCGCCGTCGGCCAGGCGCTGGCGGAACTCATCTGTCCTGCCCCGCAGCTCGTCGTCGCTGAGGGCCTGGACTTCGGGCTCGAGGGCGACGATCTCCTCGACCAGCGGCCAGAGCTTTCTCAGCTCTCGCTCGTTGTCGTCACCGCCCAGGACTTTGCCGACCCACTTGAACAAAGTTGCCTACCTCGTTCTCCACTTCGTGGAATAGATCGCCCACCGAATGGCCGGTGTGAATGCGCCGGATAGCCTCGCCGATAAGGGGCGAGAGAGAAAGCACAGTAACCATCGGTATCTGCTTCTCGGCTGGTAGGGGCACGGTGTCGGTCACCACGAGTTCACGGATGTTGCTCTCCTGTAGTCGCTCGATGGCCGGGCCCGAAAGGATAGCGTGGGTGCAGGCCGCGTAGACCTCGACGACGCCGCGCTCCTCGAGGGCCTGCGCCGAGGCGACGGTGGTGGTGGCGGTGTCGATCTCGTCATCGACGATGAGGGCGCGCTTGCCCTCCACCTCGCCGATGACGTTCAGCACCTGGCCGCGGTCGTCGTTGCCGACGCGGCGCTTCTCGATGATGGCCAGAGGGGCATTGAGGCTCTGGGCCACGTTGCGGGCCCGCTTGGAGGCGCCGATGTCGGTGGCCACCACCACCAGGTTTTCCAGGTTCTTCCGCTTGAAGTAGCCGGCAATGTTGTAGAGGGCGGTAAGCTCGTCGACCGGGATGTTGAAGAAGCCCTGGATCTGCCCGGCGTGGAGGTCAACGGTGACCAGGCGGTCGGCGCCGGCCGTCTCGATGAGATTCGCCACCAGCCGCCCCGTGATGGGGACGCGCGGCTGGTCTTTCTTGTCGCTGCGTCCATAGGCGTAGTAGGGGACGACGGCGGTGATGCGGCCGGCGGACGCCCTCTTGAAGGCGTCGATCATGATCAGCAGCTCCATGAGCCGCGTGTTCACCGGCGAGACGATGGGCTGCACGAGGAAGACGTCGCGCTGCCTCACATTCTCGCAGATACGGACGAAGATGTTCTCGTTGCTGAACTGGAAGACCTCACACTGGCCCAGAGGCACGTCCAGATAGCGGGTGATGGAGAGCGCCAGGTCCGGGTGGGCGTTGCCCGTGAATACGCTAAGGTCTTGGTACACCTTCGACCTCCTGAGGGCATCCCTGCTGCAAGCTCTGGGCCTTCCTGCGCCAGATGTCGCAAGGGCCGGACCGGAACTTAAGGTCCCGTCCCGGCCCCCGCCCACGCCCGGCGCTTGTCTGGTAGACACTTAATTTATAGCACACCTGCCCTGCCGACGCGACCTCCAAGCGTTGTGCGATTCAGAGGAGGGTGTACAATTCGCGAGAGGACGGCGTGATCACCAGCTTCTACCGTGGCCCCGACGGCAGTGTCGCCCGCGACCTCTCGGCCGAGGAGATGGCGAAGGCTATCGAGCGGTCGGGCGGCCTCCTCTGGGTCGACTTGGAGGGCGCCGGCGAAGCCGAGACGCGCTCTATCCTGGAGGGCGTCTTCCACTTCCACCGTCTGGCCGTAGACGACTGCCTGAACCCGCACATCGACCCTCCCAAGATCGACGACTACGGCCAGTATCTCTTCGTCATCAGCCAGGGCATCCGTTTCCACGCCCGCGCGGAGCGACTGGAGACCACGGAGCTGGACCTCTTCCTCGGCCCAAACTATGTGGTCAGCTTCCACAGCCATCCCCTGGCCGCCGTAGACGACGTGCGGCGGCGGGTCACTGAGGACGCCCCGCTGGCCGCCCGCGGGCCCGACTTCCTGACCCACGCCCTTTTGGACGCGCTGGTGGACCAGTTTCAGCCGGTGGTCGCGGAGATGGACCAGGCGGTCGACGCCCTGGAGGAGGCGGTGCTGGCCAACCCCCAGCAGCGCTTGCTCCACGACATGCTGCTCCTCAAACGCAACTCCCAGCGCCTGCGCCGCACTTTGCTCCCCCAGCGCGACGCGGTGAACCGCTTCGCCCGCGGCGAGTTCCCCCGCCTGGTGAGCGAAGAGACGCACATGTATTTCCGTGACATCTACGACCACGTGGTGCGGGTGGAGGACATGGTGGAAAGCCTGCGCGATTTGACCGAGAGCGTCCTCGGCACCTACCTCTCGGCCATCAACAACCGTATGAACGAGGTGATGAAGGTCCTCTCTATAGTCGCCACCATCATCTTGCCCCTGACCCTCATCTCCGGCATCTACGGCACCAACTTCGAGAACCTCCCCGAGCTGCGCTGGCAGTGGGGCTACTTCGGCATGCTGGGGGCCATGGCGATCGTCGCCCTGGGGCTCATCGCCTTCTTCCGCTGGCGGAAGTGGTTCTGAGACCGGCGGGGCGCCCACGTCCTGGTACGATCCAATAGTCTCCGACTAGGCGAATCTTCACTTGAAGGAGGAGGGCCATGTCACGCGTGCTCAACAAGGACCTTGATGAGGTCCGCGCCTGGGAGAAACGGGCTGCACAGATAGAGAAGGATCTGCAGGAGAAGATCCGCCGCCGCGAGCGCGTCAGCAAGAACGTCCACGTCATTCACCAAGAGCAGTTGACCTTCGGACAGCGGGTCTCGGACAAGCTGGCTGACGTCGCCGGGAGCTGGCACTTCATCTTTGCTTTCGGCCTTACCCTGGTAGTTTGGGTCTTCCTGAACACCGTCGCCTTCATTCACCACTGGGACAAGTATCCCTACATCTTGCTCAACCTGTTTCTCTCCATGCTGGCCGCCATCCAGGCGCCCGTCATCATGATGAGCCAGAACCGCCAGGAGGACCGCGATCGCATCCGCGGCGAGCATGACTACGAGGTGAATCTGAAAGCCGAGATGGAGATACAGGAGCTACATCAGAAGCTGGACGAGTTGCGGGAGAAGCAGTGGAACGAACTGCTGGCTATCCAGAAGCAGCAGATCGACCTCCTGGAGGCGCAGTTGGCCCTTCTGCGGGGGAGGAGCGGGTAGAAGGCCGGCACCCCCGATCACCCTTTCCTCAAGAACCGCACGTGCCTCCGCGTTCGCAGCGCTTGAGCATCCGCCGGCACGATGCTTATCGAGCCGTCCACCTCCAGCACCGCCATGCGCACGTCCTTCAAGTCTGCGACGCCGTGCTCGCGGATCGCCATCAGCACCTCATCCTCTTCCAGCCCCTCCCGGCGCAGGTGCTCCGGCACGAACTTGCCGTCGTTGATCAGCAGCGTCGGCGTTCCCTCGACCGCCCGCCGCAGCCAGGGGAGCCGCTCTCGAGCCTGCGCCACGCCGTAGTTGGCGACGATGAGGACCGCCGCCGCGATCAGCCCTCCTGTCACCGACGTGTCCGGCCCGACCATGGCGTTCTGCACGGCGTTGGCGATGAGCAGGATGACCACCAGGTCGAACGGGGTCATCTGCCCCAGCTCCCGCTTGCCGGCGAGCCGCAGGCCGATCAGCAGCGCGGCGTAGACGATAAGCGTCCGCAGCACGATGCTCCAGCCGCTTACCTCGAGGCTAAACATGGTCCTGCCTACTCGGCATGCTCCCTTCGAGGGGGTCTACAGCCTAGCGTTTGCAGCGAGTGGCGCTATCGGTAGTATGGCCAGAGCCGATATCATGGTGGCAGCGGTCGTGTCCACATCACGACACGGCCAAGGAGGGTGTGACGTGACGTTTCAGCATGTACCGCATCCATATCTGGTGCGCAGACAGCGCGGCGAAGTGCGACCCCCAAAGGTGAGGGACGAGCACATCGGGCTCAATGGGAAGGTCGCCGTCGCGCTCACGAATGGAGTGGGCACCATGTGGTGTGCCTACGTGTTCGCCATCCTGGCGCTGATCGCGTTGCCATACGTCCATACGACGCTCCAGTGGATTCAATGGATCAGCCAGACGTTCATTCAGCTGGTGATGCTGTCGGTGATCATGGTCGGTCAAGGGGTGCAGGGCAGCGCTGCGGATAAGCGCGCCGAGCAGACTTACAACGATGCCGAGGCTGTCTTGCACGAGTGCCTCGAGATCCAGCGCCACCTGCAAGAGCAAGACAAAGTGCTTGACAAGTTCACTGCCAACGCTAAGTAGCCGGACCTCTTCCAAACGTGTCCGCCGACCTCACGATACGAGCGCGGCACGGACATCCTCCTTCTGGCGCGCAGATTGGTCTCCCACAAGGAGAAGCGCCGGTCCCAGCGCGATCATCTTCCTTCGGGCTCTATCCGCTGTCAACCTTCGGGCACACATAGAAGGGGGATAGCTTCTAGCTATCCCCCTTCGCCGGTTTTGACTGACGGCGGGTAAGGCCGCGCCCCTCGCTAACCTTCAGCGGGCGCGGGCATGGCGGCGGTGCCAAAGCCCGGGATGTAGCGCGCCGGCTGCGAGTCCAGGTGTTCCTTGCAGACCGGGCAGCATGTTAGGTAGATCAAGCCGTTGTACGCGGACGCGGGCGATCTTGCCGGATCGACGGGCATCTGACAAACTGGGCACTCTTCGTTGGCGACCCGCCCTTTAAGGACGCGCCGGAAAACAGGCCCGGGCTGCCACGGCGTCCCCAGTGCCGGCAGGAGCCATCGGTCCACGCCGATCCAGCCCGCCACCTTCCAGCCGAAGACGATCAGCAGGGCGATGATGAACAGCACTGGGTTGATGCTCGCGGAGCCGGCGAGCATGAAGTTGAAGTTAAAGAAGGCGCCGGCCAGGGCGGCAAGCCCCGCGAACGCGCCGATGATGAGCAGGATCCCGACCGTGACCTCGCCGAGGGCGATGACCCACGAGAACCAATGATACCAGCCGTGATCGAGCATGAAGGTCAGGAACTTGCGATACCAGTCGTACTTAATGGCAGCGCTGCCCGTCTCCGGGATGGCGATGGCGCGCTGCCAGAAGCTCTGCAGCGGCAGGCCGTCGGGGCCGCTCACCGCGATCCAGCGGCCTTCGCCCCACACCTTGTGGGAGCCGGCCATCAGCCACTGGTAGCCCAGGTATAGTCGCGCCACCACCCACAACGGGGCGAGCCACGTGCTGCTGAAGATCGCCCGGATGAGGCTCGGGTCGCGCAGTTCGCGTTTCTGTTCGAAGCTCCTCTGCAGGACGGCCATCACGCCCCTTTCTCGTGCTCAGTGAACACGGCCCCGGTCACCAGCTCTCCGATAACCCAGGCGGCCGCGACGGCCGCGAGGATCGGGAGGAACATGAGGACCTGGTTCCTCCCACCCATGTTGAAGACTATGAGGACCGCCACCACGGCGACAGCGGCCCAGGCGGCGACCCCGCCCGCCAGTGCCAAACCTTTGCTCATGCATTCCTCCTTCTATGGATTCTTCTTGCCGTTCCTGGCCCTGACCTCCCGCCTAACTCATCCAGATGAGGGCGGTCAGGTCGCCGCAGGCCTATTGTGACATTCTGGACCGTCTGTGTCAAGTATCCCCCGCATGCCCGTTATACGGTTCGCTCAGAACGACATTCTGCGGGGGCGGGCGCTCCCTTCCTGCTGTTGGCGTTGGGCCGAAGGGGCCCGTGCCTGGCTCACGTCGCGACAACTCTAGTGATTGACTGGTTCGGCTACACACACGAAGGCGGCCCTCAGCATAGAGCCGTCTAATCTATATTATAGGGCGGACGCATTACCCTTGTCTAGCCCGAAATTTCGCCGATTTCTGGGGAAGTTTGCGCGTCTAGCTGAGGCGGAGGAGGAGCTGGTACAGCCGGAAGTAGAGACGAGAGCCGTCGAGGAAGAGGGCCAGGGCCCCCTTCTGGCTGCTGGGTTCGACGTGCTGGAAGATGGTGAGCTCGGTGTAGTGGAGGTTGGCATGCCCCGCCAGGCGGTCGCGCAGGCGACGCGACTCCACGTAAGGTATGTAGCGGTCCGTCCGGTCGTGGAGGATGAAGACCTCGGCGGTGAGGCCGTCCAGACGCAGACTGGGCGAGAGGGCGCGCATGTCGTCCAGGAATGCGGGAGGGAGCTTCTGGATCAGCTCCGGCACCCGGGCCGGGTCGCGGTTGGCCAGGAAATCGTAAGCGTCGCGGCCGGCCGGGGTGAGCGAGGCCAGGTCGGCGCTGGTGAGGGTCTCCTGGTCCACGAACGCCCTCCAGAGCACGTCGCGGTCGCCGCTGTCCGCCAGGCGGTCGATGAGCTGCTCGGCCATGACGCGCTGCGTGTGGGGCTGCGGGTCCCAGGATTCCGTTCGGCCGCCGTAGGAGATGGTGTGGGTGGTGACCGCCGCCAGGGTGTCCAGGGCGTCATAGTAGGCGCCGAAGGCGACCAGGAAGTCGACGTCGGCGCTGATGCGGGGATCGGAGGCGGCGATGAGGGCGAGCGAGCCCCCTACGCTGACGCCGATGAAGCCGATGCGGTCCGGATCGACGAAGCTCTGCTGGCGCAGGTACTCGAAGCCGGCGACGTAGGCCTCCGGCTCCTCGCGGGCGATGAACTCGCTCTCAAGGTCGGGCGAAAAGGGTATTAGCATGGCATAGCCGGCGCGGGCCGTGGAATCGGCCAGCCGTATGAGACGAGAGTCGTCGGGCTCCAGGGGCGGCGCCCCCATGACGAAGATGATGGCCCCGTGGCTACCGTGCGGAGGCCGGTAGAGGTCGGCGGGCATCGTCTTGCCGTCGGCGTAGTGAAGGGTGATGCGCTCGCGGATGGGGTCCGACGTGAACCAGGTGACGGGACGGACGGGCAGGTCGACCATCAGGTCGGGGAGGAAGGCGGCGGAGGTGAAGGCGAGGCGGCCGTAGTGGGTGCCGAAGAAGGCCGCCCAGCAGGCCGGCCAGAACGGCTAATCGACCCCAGGAGAGGCCACGTCCGGCGCAGCAACCCCATCCCCCTACCAGGCTCGCCCATCGATGCCGCCGTTCGAACAGATCCCTCTCACAAGGGCAGTTTGCCATCCCGAAGGCAGGGGATCAACTCGCTCGCCGGGGGCGCGCTGGCCGGGGACGCGAGTAGGGGCGCCGATTGGCTCCCCGCGGTTCGATTACATAACAGCGGCCCATGCCGAGGTTGTCAAGACTATTGATAGTAGTCTTATCAAGCTTCCTGCTCGGATATTCTTGACTTTCGGTGCTAGCCAGGCTATCCTGTTGAAAGAACAGCCATGGCACGCAACTACTACGACGTTCTCGGCGTACCCCGCAGCGCCGGCGATAAGGACATTCGCAAGGCGTACCGGCGGCTGGCGCGCCAGCACCACCCCGACGTCAACCCGGGCGACAAGGGCGCCGAGGCGCGCTTCAAGGAGATCAACGCCGCTTACGAGGTCATCTCCGATCCGGAGAAGCGCCGCAAGTACGACCGCTACGGCGACCAGTGGCAGTACGCCGACCAGATCGAGCAGGCGCAGCGCCAGTCGGCCGGCCGCCGGTCATTCCGGCGGGGCGGCGGCTTCGACCCGGGCGACGTCAACCTGGGCGGCGACCTGGGAGACCTCTTCCAGGGCATATTCCGCGGCTTCGGCCGTCGACCCGGTCGCCAGCGCGGCGGCGACGTGCAGCAGCCGGTGGAGGTGACTCTGGACGAGGCCTACCACGGCACCGCCCGCGTCCTCCAGATGGAGCGCGAGGAGCCCTGCGCGACCTGCGGCGGCCAGGGCCAGGTGGCGGGTGCTGTCTGCCACGTCTGTCGCGGTGCCGGCGCCATCGCCAAGGCGCGGCGCCTGGAGGTGAAGATCCCGCCCGGCGTCCGCGACGGCTCCCGCGTGCGCGTGGCCGGCGAGGGCGGTGTTGGGCCCGCCGGCGCCGGCGACCTCTACTTGGTGGTGTCGGTGCGGCCGCATGAGCGCTTCGAGCGTCGCAACGACGACCTGTACACCGACGTGGACGTCCCCCTGACCGACGCCGTCCTGGGCGGAGAGGTCCAGGTGCCGACGATGACCTCGCGGGTCATGCTGAAGGTGCCGCCCCTAACCCAGAACGGCCGCAGCATCCGTCTCAGCGGCCTGGGCATGCCCCGCCTGGGCGGAAACGGCAAGGGCGACCTCTATGCGCGGGTGAGGGTGGCGCTCCCTCAGGAGCTGTCGCCCGAGGAACGGGAGTTGTTCGAGAAGCTGAAGGCCGTGCAGAAGGTGGGCCAGAAGTCGTGACGGGGCGAGTGAACGAGAACAAGGCGCTGGACGCCTACTCGCAGGCGGTGAGCAGCGCCGCCGAGCGCGCTGGCCCGGCGGTGGTCAAGGTGGAGTCGGGACGCGGCGGCGGCAGCGGCGTCATCTTCGACTCCAGCGGCCGCATCCTGACGAACGAGCACGTGGTCCGGGGCCGCGTCCAGGTGCAGGTGACGCTGGCGGACGGCCGTAGTCTTCGGGCGGCCGTGGTGGGCGCCGACCCGCGGCTGGACATCGCGGTGTTGAAGGTTGCTGCCAAGGGCCTGCCCGTCGCCGAGCTGTACAGCGGCTCGCTGAAGGTGGGCCAGCTCGTGGTGGCCATCGGCAACCCCTATGGCTTGAGCTGGACGGTCACGGCGGGCGTAGTGAGCGCCCTGGGGCGGGAGCTGCCCACCGGAAACGGTCCCGCTCTCCGCGACCTCATCCAGACCGACGTGCCCATCAACCCCGGCAACTCCGGCGGGCCGCTGGTAGACGGTCAGGGGCGGGTCATCGGCATCACGACGGCCATCATACCCTTCGCCCGTGGCGTCGGCTTTGCGGTGCCGGTGAGCAGCGTCCTGGCCGCCCTGGCCCGCTTCGACGAGATACGCCACCGGGACGGCGCCAGGCTGGGCATCGTCGCCGCGCCGGTCGAGGGCGGCGTGCTGGTGCTGGAGGTGGAGCCGGACTCGGCGGCGGCCCGCGCCAGCCTACGGGCCCAAGACGTGATCGTGGCCCTGGACGGCCGTCGGGTGGCGAACGCCGGTGAGATAGCCGAGACGCTCAGCGCGATCGCCTCCGGCCGGACGGTGGAGGTGAGCTTCCTGCGTGAGGGGCGTCGGGGCAAGACGACGGTGGTGCTGTAGGACGATGACTAACGAATTTGAGCTGCCGGACGACGAGCCCTGCTACGTGATCAGCGTGGCGGCGCGCATGGTGGGCATGCACGCCCAGACGCTGCGCTACTACGAGCGCGCCGGCCTCCTCAGGCCCTCGCGCTCTCGGGGGAGGATACGCCTCTACTCGGTGGCTGACATCAACCGGCTGCGCCAGATACAGCGCCTGATCAACGACCTGGGCGTCAACCTGGCCGGCGCGGAAGTGATACTGCGCATGGGCGAGCGCATCGAGCAGTTGCAGGTGGAGATGGACGACCTGCGACGGGAGCTGCAGCGGCTCCGCGACCGCCGCCTGCCGGCGCCTCGGAAAGAGACGGAGACATCGTGAGCCGGAGCGAGGGGCAGAGCTGGGACGAGATCTGGGGGCGCTGGGGCTGCTTCTGGGAGGGCCGCGTGCCGGAGCTGGCCGTCCGCGACCTGGCGGGTCGCCTCAAGGCCGAGGGGCGGCGCCGCGTCCACGACCTGGGCTGCGGCCCCGGCCGCCACCTGCTGTTCCTGGCCGCCGAGGGGCTCGAGGCCTCAGGCTCCGACCACTCGCCGGCCGCGGTCGAGACGTGTCGCAGGCAGCTGGCGGAGGCTGGGCTGTCGGCGCGGGTGACGCGGGCCGACATGACGACTCTGCCGGCGGAAGACGAATCGCTGGACGCCGTCGTGGCCTGGGACGTCGTTTACCACGGCACGCTGGACACCGTCCGGCGCACGGTATCGGGAGTGCGGCGCAAGCTGGCGCCGGGCGGGTACTTGCTGGTGACGTTCAACTCGGTGGAGAGCGGGAACTGCCTGCGGGCCCGCGAGGCGGTGGCACGCGGCGAGGCGGAGGAGATCGAGGCGGACACCTTCGTGGTGCCGGGCGACTCGTTCGACAAGTCGGTGCCGCACCACTACACGACAGAGCGGGAGATACGCGAACAGATCATGGATGGCTTCCGCATCGTCTCGCTGACGGAGGTGGAGGGCCAGTTGCTAACCCAGGCCGAAGACCCGCGTCCCGGCGTCAAGTACCACGTCCTGGCGGTGCGGGAGGATGGCGGACTGAGCGCAGACACAATGTAGCGGCGACCTTTAGGTCGCCACGAGTGGTGTGGAGGGCTGAAGCCCTCCGCTACGACGGCAGGGAGGCCTGTCAACAGATGGGGAACGGATTAACGGATGGCGAATCGAGACGTATCCGTTAATCCGCTCGGTATCCGTTGACAGAGAAGACCCCGCCCCGCCGAGGGCGCAGCTAAAGCTACGCCCCTACGGTCCAAATGAACGGTCTTGCGCTGACTTGTCATTCTGAGTCCGCCAGAGGCGGGGCGAAGAATCCGGCCGGCCCCTTGGCTTCGCTCAGGGTGACACAACGCGGCCGGCGGACGGAGTGGGAGATGACACGAGTCACACACCTGCGGGATGAATCCCGCAGCTTCGGGAATCGAGAAGCCGCCGGTTTCAACCGGCAGGGTGGAACAACCACCAATGTAGCGGCGACCTATAGGTCGCCACGGGCGCCGTGGGAGGGCTGAAGCCCTCCGCTACAACGGGAGGGAGGCCTGGCAACGGATGGGGAACGGATTAACGGATGGCGCACGCAGACCTATCCGTTAATCCGCTCGGTAACCACCAGACCCGGCGGACGGAGCTGAAGCTCCG
>CAVSBT010000038.1:0-115397 GCA_963726245.1 uncultured Chloroflexia bacterium | reverse complement strand
TTGACCAGGCCCTGGACCGGCTTTAAACTATTGCCGCTGTGCCCCAATCTAAGGCCGATATCGGGAAAGAGAGTGAACATGAAAGCCCTAGTGACAGGTGGCAGCGGCTACATCGGTTCGGCGGTGGTGCGTCAGTTGCTCGAAGACAACCAGGAGGTCAAGGTCTTGGTACGTGAGACCGATGACCTGAGGAACCTGGCAGACCTGAAGGTAGAGTACGCCTACGGCGATGTGAGGGAATACCACTCGCTCGGTCGGGCACTGGACGGTTGCGACAGGGTGTTCCATCTCGCCGCCATCTACGCCATCTGGCTGCCCAACCCCAGCATCATGGATGCCGTGAACGTCCAGGGCTCGAAAAACGTCTTGAGGCGAGCCTGACGAGGGGAATTGAGAAGGTGGTCTATACAAGCTCCGTAGCGGCCTTGGGTGCCCACGGACGGGAGCAGCCGGCCGACGAAAGCGCAAGCTTCAACCTCGCCCACACCAGGGACGCCTACTACTTCTCCAAGTTCCGCGCCGAGCAGGTAGCTTTGGACTACTCTCGCAGGGGCCTTCCTGTGGTCATCGTTAACCCCACTAACCCCTGTGGCCCACGCGACATCGGCCCAACACCCAATGGCCAACTGATGATCAACGTCATCAGGA
The DNA here is from genome assembly GCA_963726245.1 of uncultured Chloroflexia bacterium. Taxonomy (GTDB): domain Bacteria; phylum Chloroflexota; class Dehalococcoidia; order DSTF01; family JALHUB01; genus CAVSBT01. Next base: position 114,749 of record CAVSBT010000038.1, on the reverse strand, counting down.
GAAAGCTCCTGGGGTACGTGGACGGCGGCATCAACGTTTCGGATGTCACCGATACGGCCATCGCTCACCTCAGGGCGATGGAGAAGGGAAGGCCCGGAGAGAAGTACGTCCTGGGCAATGCTAATCTTTCCGTTAAGGAATACTTCACCCTCATCGCCGAGATCGCCTGTGTAAAGCCGCCCGCGCTACGCATACCCAGGTTCGCCGCCGTTCTTTTCGGCTATCTCTATCAAGCGGGGGCAGAGATCACCCGCAAGCCTCCAATCACAACTGCCGCCTGGGTGCGCGTCGGCAGTCACTACTCGTTCTGGGACTCATCCAAGGCGGTGAACGAGCTGGGCATGCCCCAGACACCCGTTCGCCAGAGCATCACGAGCGCCATAGATTGGTTCAGGCAGAACGGGTACCTCAGAGCCGATCCGGGCGGCTGCTGGCGGCGGCTGTGCGCGTCGCCCTTGGTCTCGCTGGCTGGGGAACGGACGACTACATCACTGTCCAGCTTCTGGACCTGGCGAAGGGGGCGGCGTGGTTGCCGATCCGCAACGGCCTCGCCTTCAGCGGGCTGGGGCTGGCGCTACTGGCGCTGGGCGTGCTGGGGTCGCGGCTGAGCCAGCAGCGAGACTAGAGTGGTGGACGGTCCGGGGCCGCCGCTGTTATATTGTCGTTGGGCCTGTTGGCCCGGACTCTGCGGGAATAGCTCAGTTGGTAGAGCATCTGCTTCCCAAACATCCCGGCCCCAGCGCTGTGCGACCACTTCTACTCAGCTAGCCAAAAGTGCCACAGTTATCGGCTCTCCCCAACTCAACCGATAAGACTCCTCATGAGCGTTGACGAAACCGTCTACATCCTCGGCGCAGGGGTCAACCAGCCGGTCCAGGCTTGGGGGGCTGCGACCACCGCTAGCCAAGAACTTCTTTCAACTTGCCTTACAATCCACCAAGTTTGCAGATCCTTATTACACACAGCGAATGCAGCCGGTCTACGACTTTGTGGCAGCATGGTTCAAGACAACCACGGAGCAACTGAGGGCCGAGCCCTTCGATTTGGAGGAACTCTTTACCACCTTAGAGTTCGAGCGGAATACGGCCTATCGCGCCAAAGAACAACAGCGACTCATCGAACTACTACAAGTCGACTTCCTGTTGAAGTCATTCCTTGCGGAATACCTCAGCGAATTCGGAATCTACGCGACAAGTAGCAGTACGATGCGCGACCTAGGGCGAATCATGCACGCTCAACGTGCGACTGTCCTTACCTTCAACTACGACTGCATTCTCGAGCCGGTTCTCGAGCTGGCCTCGGGCGTACGAACGAATATCCCCCGCACGTTCCCAAACCCCCACGCAGTCAATCGAGAGGTAACTGATGACGAGCTAGTCTATAGCCACTGTAACTGGAACCGCCCCTTAGCCTACGGCTTTACCTTCTCGGAGATTCAGTTGCAGCAGGCGGGTTTGCCCAAGTACGTCAAAGGTGACCGCTTTTATGGGCACCCATCCAACGCTCTCTATGAAGCGCCTTTGATCAAGCTACACGGCTCACTCAATTGGTTTAGATTTCTTCCATCCCCAGGCTCTGGTTGGGTCCCCCTCCTCCCGAACACCGAGACTTGGCTGCACTTCATCCCGAATTGTTCGGCGACACCCCACCTCCCCTTCCCGATTCCAGACGCGATGCCATCATCCTGATCCGCGCCCACTGGTGGCTAGGGCAACCACCAGATTTCGACGGTTGGCTAATTGACCCAGTATTGATCACCCCGATCCTCAACAAAGATCCCTTTCTCGCCGAGCCACCCTTCCAGCCGCTGTGGACTCGTGCAAAAACCGCGCTATCGAACTGCAAGAAACTGATCGTAATCGGCTATTCTTTCCCGCCAACTGACTTCCACGCCAGACATCTCCTGCGCCAAGCATTTCGCAGCCACCCGCCACAGGAAGTCGTCATTGTAAATCCCGACACCACGGTCGTCAACGAAGTGTTGAAACTCACTCACGTGGAGGCCGCTCCCTCCTGGCACTCCACAGTGGAGGACTACGTCTCTTCCGCACCACTCCCAGCGCAGACGGTAGCTCACCCGCCGCGACCACCCCACATCTACTCCCCCGGCGACCTGGTCACCGTGGCGACCGGCCACCTCGAGGTCGGCGGGCTGACTCTATCCGGCTGCCTGTACCGTGGCGTCACTATCGTCAACACGAACCAAGATGGCACTTATCAAGTCCAAGGGATAGCCAACATCAACGGCGTAGACGAGGTCACAATTCCAGCCGACTGGATTCAACCCTACGAACCACCCTAAGAACACTGACTGCAGTTCCTCATACCTGCCCGGGGTGCTCCGGCGCCCCCCACGCGCATCCGCAGCCTCGTCTCCCGCCCGAAACCGCCGATACTCGTCCGTCGGACCCAGGCAGAACGCGTTGACCCCCACCTGCCAGCGTAGCCAGCCAGCAACAAGCGCGCAGCCCCCTCCCCCGCGCCCAGCCCTTTCCGGCCCGTGCTGTCCCGCTTCAGGCCACGCGACGGCGACGGCACACCGGACCCCGGCCCGGCCATCGCGTCGGGCCGGCAATTCTAGCACGGGCCTACAAGGGCCAAGGCGAGTCGGCGCGCCCCTGGCGCGCCCCTCCCCGGCGACGCTCCGGCTCCCGGACCCGTGCTTCCCAATCATCCCCCTGTAACGCTGTGCGCTACGCGTGGTAATCTGAAGCCCACGCGGTCAGCGAATGGAACGGTGGCCAAGGACACCCGGTCGTAGTTCGGATCAGAACGCCGGGTAGCTTCTTGGTCCTGCGACGACAACGGCAACACGGGGGCCCCCAGTGTCGCTTCTTCATACGATCCGGCGGATGTTCGCCGCGCGGCCGCGGCCGACCGGCGGCACGCAATATATCAGCGAACGACGCACGCCAGCCGGAAAGCTGCACAGTCGCGCCGGCTCCATCGACTTTGCCACGAAGCGGCGCGCCACCGATCCGCGTGTTCAACAACTCGCTGACCTGACGCCGAGCGCCAAGCGCGTCTACGCCTACCTCTCGCGCGTCGCTGACGACGAAGGCTATTGCTTCCCGTTTCACCGGACGATCGCGCAGCGCACGCGGCTCGCCGAATCCACCGTCGTCCGTGCGCTCCGAGAACTAGAGGACTACGGGCTCGTGACGCACCATCAGCGCGTAAGCCGGCGCGGACAGAGTTCGAACCTCTACGAGTTGCACCAACTGCAAGACGACCGAAAGGCACCTCACGCCTAGCGAAGCCGAAGGCGCCACCCGCCGGTCCGCCCGACGCAACCCCGGTCGCCGGGGCGGGGAGCATGGCTGGCGACGCGACGGCGACGGCACACCGGACCCCGTAGAGCCATCGGGCCGGGCCAGCAGTTGGCGACCAGGCCGCTGGACGGTTCAGGGCCGCCAGTGTATATTGTCAGTGGGCCTATTGGCCCGAACCCTGCGGGAATAGCTCAGTTGGTAGAGCATCTGCTTCCCAAGCAGAGGGTCGCGGGTTCGAGTCCCGTTTCCCGCTCCAGGTCTTTTCCCCGAAATCGTTGACGAAGCCGGGCACTTCGCCCGGCTTTCTTGATGGAGCATCATGACCGCAGCCCAAATCACTGCCATCGAGGGCAACGCCGTCCGAAACGGCATCCGCAACATCGCAATCATCTCCCACGTCGACCACGGCAAGACGACGCTGATCGACGCAATGCTGTGGCAGACCGGCGTCTTCCGCGAGAACCAAGAGGTCGTCGAGCGTGTGATGGACTCGAACGACCTGGAGCGCGAGAAGGGGATCACGATTCTGGCCAAGAACGCAGCGGTGCGGTTTGGCCGGTACAAGATCAACATCGTCGACACGCCCGGACATGCCGACTTCGGGGGCGAGGTGGAGCGCACGCTGAAGATGGTCGACGGCGTGCTGCTACTGGTCGACGCCAGCGAAGGGCCGCTGCCGCAGACGCGCTTCGTGCTGAAGAAGGCACTCGAACTGGGACTGCCGCCGATCGTGGTGATCAACAAGATCGACCGGAAGGACGCGCGGCCGCAGGAGGTGCTGGACGAGATCTACGACCTTTTCATCGACCTCGACGCGCACGAGGACCAGCTCGATTTTCCTGTGCTCTACACGATCGCGCGCGACGGCGTCTGCCGGCTGACGCCCGAAGGCGAGGACCATCGCCTGAAGCCGCTGTTCGAGGAGATCGTCCGGGCAATCCCGGCACCGCGCTATCAGCCGTCAACGCCCCTGCAGATGCTGGTGCTGAACCTCGACTACTCGGACTTTGTCGGACGGCTGGCGGTAGGGCGTATCGTCAACGGGCGCCTGCGCGCGAAGCAGGACGTGGGACTGGTGCGCGAGGACGGCAGCATCGATCGCGCCCGGATAAGCTATCTGTACACATTTGAGGGGCTGGAGCGCGTCGAGGTGGCCAAGGCGGGGCCGGGGGACATCGTACAACTCGCGGGGTTCGACGAGGTGAACATCGGGGACACTATCACCGACGCGGATGACCCGCGGCCGCTTCCGCGCGTGACCGTCGACGAGCCGACCGTGAGCATGATGTTTTCGATCAACACCTCTCCCTTCGCTGGCCAAGAGGGACGGTTCGTAACATCGCGCAACCTGAAGGACCGGCTGGAACGGGAAGTGCTGACGAACGTGGCGCTGCGCGTTGAGCCGGGCGACTCGGCGGACAGCTTCAAGGTGTCGGGCCGAGGCGAACTGCAGATGGCGATCTTGATCGAGATGATGCGGCGCGAGGGATTCGAGCTGTCGGTGAGCAAGCCGCAGGTGATAACCCGCGAAATCGATGGCGTAGTGCACGAGCCCATGGAGCACCTGGTGATCGACTGCCCGGAGGACTACGTGGGCGTCGTGACGCAGAAGATCGCCAGCCGCAAGGGGCGCATGACGAACATCGTGAACCACGGCACGGGCCGGGTGCGGCTGGAGTTCCGCATCCCATCGCGGGGGCTCATCGGCTTCCGCAGCCAGTTCCTGACGGACACCCGCGGCACGGGGCTGCTGAACCACCTATTCGATGGGTATGAGCCGTGGCGGGGCGAGATCGAGCATCGCACGAACGGCGCTCTGGTGGCGGACCGCGCGGGCACGGTGGTGGCGTACGCCATCGAGCAGGCGCAGGAGCGAGGGGAGATGTTCGTCGAGCCGGCGGAACGTGTGTACGAGGGGATGATCGTCGGCGAGAACGCGCGCGAGGGTGACATCAACGTCAACATCACGAAGGAAAAGAAGCTCACCAACATCCGCTCGTCGACGTCGGACATCGCGGTGCAACTGCTGCCGGTGCGGCGGATGTCGCTGGAGCAGGCGCTGGAGTGGATCGCCGAGGACGAGATGCTGGAGGTGACGCCGAAGAGCCTGCGACTGCGAAAGCGGCTGCTCACGGCAAACGAGCGGGCGCGGGGCGCGGGGCGGGTGTGGGGTGGCAAGACGAACTCGCGGCTGCCGGCAGGCAGGTTCGAGTCCCGTTTCCCGCTCCAGGTCTTTTCCCCGAAATCGTTGACGAAGCCGGACACTTCGCCCGGCTTTCTTGATGGAGCATCATGATCACAGCCCAAACCACTGCCCTGGAGGGCAACGCCGTCCGTAACGGCATCCGCAACATCGCAATCATCTCCCACGTCGACCACGGCAAGACGACGCTGATCGACGCAATGCTGTGGCAGACCGGCGTCTTCCGCGAGAACCAAGAGGTCGTCGAGCGTGTGATGGACTCGAACGACCTGGAGCGCGAGAAGGGGATCACGATTCTGGCCAAGAACGCAGCGGTGCGGTATGGCCGGTACAAGATCAACATCGTCGACACGCCCGGACATGCCGACTTCGGGGGCGAGGTGGAGCGCACGCTGAAGATGGTCGACGGCGTGCTGCTACTGGTCGACGCCAGCGAAGGGCCGCTGCCGCAGACGCGCTTCGTGCTGAAGAAGGCACTCGAACTGGGACTGCCGCCGATCGTGGTGATCAACAAGATCGACCGGAAGGACGCGCGGCCGCAGGAGGTGCTGGACGAGATCTACGACCTTTTCATCGACCTCGACGCGCACGAGGACCAGCTCGATTTTCCTGTGCTCTACACGATCGCGCGCGACGGCGTCTGCCGGCTGACGCCCGAAGGCGAGGACCATCGCCTGAAGCCGCTGTTCGACGCGATCGTCCGCTCAATCCCGGCACCGCGCTATCAGCCGTCAACGCCCCTGCAGATGCTGGTGCTGAACCTCGACTACTCGGACTTTGTTGGACGGCTGGCGGTGGGGCGTATCGTCAATGGGCGCCTGCGCGCGAAGCAGGACGTGGGACTGGTGCGCGAAGACGGCAGCATCGATCGCGCCCGGATAAGCTATCTGTACACATTTGAGGGGCTGGAGCGCGTCGAGGTGGCCAAGGCGGGGCCGGGGGACATCGTACAACTCGCGGGGTTCGACGAGGTGAACATCGGGGACACTATCACCGACGTGGATGACCCGCGGCCGCTTCCGCGCGTGACCGTCGACGAGCCGACCGTGAGGATGATGTTTTCGATCAACACCTCTCCCGTTGCTGGCCAAGAGGGACGGTTCGTAACATCGCGCAACCTGAAGGACCGGCTGGAACGGGAAGTGCTGACGAACGTGGCGCTGCGCGTTGAGCCGGGCGACTCGGCGGACAGCTTCAAGGTGTCGGGCCGAGGCGAGCTGCAGATGGCGATCTTGATCGAGATGATGCGGCGCGAGGGATTCGAGCTGTCGGTGAGCAAGCCGCAGGTGATAACCCGCGAAATCGATGGCGTAGTGCACGAGCCCATGGAGCACCTGGTGATCGACTGCCCGGAGGACTACGTGGGCGTCGTGACGCAGAAGATCGCCAGCCGCAAGGGGCGCATGACGAACATCGTGAACCACGGCACGGGCCGGGTGCGGCTGGAGTTCCGCATCCCATCGCGGGGGCTCATCGGCTTCCGCAGCCAGTTCCTGACGGACACCCGCGGCACGGGGCTGCTGAACCACCTGTTTGATGGGTATGGGCCGTGGCAGGGCGAGATTGAGCATCGCACGAACGGCGCTTTGGTGGCGGACCGCGCGGGCACGGTGGTGGCGTACGCGATGGAGCAGGCGCAGGAGCGAGGGGAGATGTTCGTCGAGCCGGCGGAACGTGTGTACGAGGGGATGATCGTCGGTGAGAACGCGCGCGAGGGTGACATCAACGTCAACATCACGAAGGAAAAGAAGCTCACCAACATCCGCTCGTCGACGTCGGACATCGCGGTGCAACTGCTGCCGGTGCGGCGGATGTCGCTGGAGCAGGCGCTGGAGTGGATCGCCGAGGACGAGATGCTGGAGGTGACGCCGAAGAGCCTGCGACTGCGAAAGCGGCTGCTCACGGCAAACGAGCGGGCGCGGGGCGCGGGGCGGGGCTAGGAAGCGCGAACTCGCGGATCCGCCGGGTTTCCCGCTCGAGGTTTCTTGAATGCGCAGGGCTCGGTCGAACGGCCGAGCCTTCTATTCGGGACCGGCCTTCGCTCTCGGCATGAACTCCATGGCGAGGGAGTTGATGCAATACCGCTTGCCGGTCTCAGTGGGGCCGTCATCGAAGATGTGCCCCAGGTGAGCGCCGCAGTTCTTGCACGTCACCTCGATCCTGTGCATCCCAAGGGAGCGATCGTCGGCGTATGCAATGCCCTCGCCGGCCACAGGCCGGTCGAAGGACGGCCAGCCCGTCTTCGAATCGAACTTAGAGTCCGAAGAGAAGAGCTCGGCCCCGCAGACGACACAAGCATAGGTCCCAGGTTCCTTGTTGTGAGTGTACTTGCCGGAGAATGGAGGCTCCGTCCCCTTTAGAAAGCAGATGTTGTACTGCTCCGGCGTAAGCTTCTTCTTCAGCGCGTCGAGGGTGTCCTCCTTGCCTCGCGTCATTGGTATTCCTCCTTTACGTCGTCCGCGAAATCGCGCATCAGCTTCCGGATCTTGGGATCGATCACTATTGAGCAATATGGGGCGCCCGCGTTAGCGGCGTAGTAGTCTTGGTGATGGTTCTCGGCCGGGTAGAAGCTCTTGAACGGCTCGATGCCCGTCACGATCTTCCCCTTCAGTTTGCCGGATGCCTCCCATTTGCTCTTGGAAGCCTCGGCCGCCCGCCTCTGCTCTTCGCTGTGGTAGAAGATGGCCGAGCGATACTGGGATCCGACATCCGCACCCTGCCGGTCTCGGGTGGTCGGATCGTGGGTCGCCCAGAACACGTCCAGTAGGCTGTCATACGAGACGACCCGCGGGTCGAACGTGATCTGCACGCTTTCGGCATGGCCGGTCCGGCCGGTGGAGACCTGCCCGTAGGAGGGGTCTTCCACGTCCCCGCCGGCGTAGCCCGAGATCACTTCGTGGACACCCCTGATCCTCCGGAACACCGCCTCCGTACACCAGAAGCATCCTCCCGCCATTGTGGCCGTCTCGAGTCCGGCCGCCGGCAGCTTCTCCTCATTCGGCATGCCAGCCGACATCGCTCGTCCCTCCCATCGGCGCTTGCGTCGATACCTCTCGCTTGTTTCTGTTCCTTATTCCATTCTAGCAAAGCCGTTGGACAGCGCGCGGGCGCCGCCTTGACCTCGTGCCGCCACCCCTGGGCGCTGCCCAACTTGCTATACTGGAATTGGGAGGTGAGCAGGCTATGAAAGCGGCTGTCTACTACGAGACGGGCCCATCGAGCGTTCTCCGGTACGAGGACGTGCCCGATCCCCAGTGCCATCCAGACGGCGTACTCATCGATGTCAAGGCAGTGAGCATCGAGGGCGGCGATCTCCTCAATCGTGCCGGCGGCCCGATGGCATCGCGACCCCATATCGTGGGCTACCAGTGCGCGGGCACCATCCGAGAGCTGGGCGCCAACGTCAAAGACCGCTCGGTCGGCCAGCGTGTCGTCACTTTCACGGCCCACGGCTCGCACGCTTCGATCATCTCGGTGCCGGCGATCGCCACGTGGCTGATCCCCGAAGAGCTCGACCTGGAGCGGGCCGCCTGCGTGCCGATCGCGTTCGGCACTGCCGATGACTCTCTGTTCGAGTTCGGACATCTGAAGGCGGGCGAGACGGTGCTGATTCAGGCCGGCTCCAGTGGCGTCGGGCTGGCGGCCATCCAACTGGCGAAACGGGCTGGGGCAACTGTCCTGGCGACCGCTTCCAGCAACGAGAAGCTGGAGCGGCTCAAGGAGTTCGGCCTGGATCATGGGATCAACTACGTGACCGACGACTTCGTGGCCGTGGTTCAGAAGCTCACAGACGGCAAGGGGGTCGACCTGGTTGTCGATACGGTGGGCGGCAAGGTGCTTGAGGGAAGCCTCAAGAGCCTGGCCTACAGAGGCAGGGCGATCACCGTAGGCCGGGCCGGCCGGAGCAATGAAGCTCCGGAACTCGGCTTTCTGTTACAGGGGAACCGGTCGCTCACAGGCCTTTTCTTCGGTTTGGAGATGGTGAAGAATACCGAGCGCGTGCGCCGGCTGGTAGCGCGGCTTCTGGATGAAGTTGCCAGCGCCTCGCTTCGCGTCGTCATCGACCGCACCTACCCGCTGTCCGAGGCGGCGGCAGCCCACGCCTACATCGAGAGCAGGCAGGCTTTCGGGCGTGTGCTGCTGATCCCGTAGCCCGCATACCTGGCCCTCGATTTCCACGTCCCTTTTCCGAAGCCAACGGCAGGCGTATCCTGATGACTGCCGAACTTAGTTGATGAGCTGCAAGAGGGAAGAGCGGAGATGACAGCCAGGACCTACCCAGAATACAGCAAGAACTACCCACTCCTCCTGACAACATTCATGAAGAGGCCGGTAAACCTGTACCCGGACGAAATCGGAATCGTATATCGAAACTTCAGGACCGGCCAGTACTTCCGCTTCACCTGGGCCGAGTGGTACGAGCGTACCTGCCGTCTTGCCAACGCCCTGACGGCGCTGGGAGTCCGGCCGGGGAAGCCGGGCGAACCAGGGGACAGAGTCGCCACCATATCGCTCAATCACCACTGCCATCTCGAACTCTACTACGGGGTCTCCTGTTCGGGGGCGGTGCTGCACGCGATCAACATGAGGCTCTCGCCGGACCATATCGTCTACACGATCACGCACGCCGAAGACAAGGTCATATTCTTCGACGACCTGTTCCTGCCTCTAGTGGAGCAGATATACGACCGCATCAAGGGTACGGTGAAGAAGTTCGTCTACATCTCGGATCAGCCCGGGAGGCCGGACACCAAGATCGAGAACCTGTACACGTACGAGGAGCTGATCGGGCAGCAGCCTCCTCAGTTCGAGTGGCCGATGCTGCACGAAGACACCTACGCCACCCTCTGCTACACGACGGGCACAACGGGACGCCCCAAGGGGGTCATGTTCACCCACAGGGCACTCTATCTCATGACCTTGCACCTGATGACGCTTGGAGTTCTCAGCAACGACCCGCAAGAGCAGCGGCTCGGCGAGTCCGGCGTGGCTCTTCTCAACATCCCCCTATTCCACATCCACGGTTGGGGTGCTCCCTACCTGGCCGTGTTCACAAGCACCAGGCTGATTCTGCCCGGCACCTTCACCGTTGACGGTTTCTGCGAGCTCGTGCAGAACGAGAAGGTCACCTCTACCGCGTTGGTTCCCACCATGCTGGCCATGATCATTGAGTATCCGGACCTGCACAAGTATGACTTGAGCAGCATAGAGGCGTGCTCGGTGGGTGGCGCCGCCCTCTCCCTCGGGCTCAAGACCAAGGCCGAGAAGCTGATTCCCGGCTTCCGAGCCATTTCGGGCTATGGCATGACGGAGACCGCTCCCGTCACGATTCGCGCCTTCATCAAGAAGACCGACGCCGACCTGCCGAAGGAGGAGCTGGAGAAGCTCTACGTCAAGACGGGACTACCCGTGCCCGGCATTGAGGTGGAGGTGGTCGACGAGAACATGAAGCCTGTGGCCCATGACGATTCGGCCATCGGCGAGATCGTGATCCGCGGACCCTGGGTCATGGACGAGTACTACAAAGACCCCGAGAAGACAGCCGAGGTCTGGCGCGACGGCTGGTTCCATACCGGGGACGTGGCCAAGGTCGACAAGGATGGCTACATCACGATCGCCGACCGCATATCGGACATGATCAGGAGCGGGTCCGAGATGGTGCCGACGGTTCTGCTGGAGAACATAGCCGCATCCGCCGACTTCATACTCGAGGCCGCGGTCGTCGGCGTCCCCGATAACATATGGGGCCAGAGGCCGATGGCCCTCGTCACCCTCGCGCCGGGAGCTACCGAGACCGAGGAGGACGTGATCAGGCATCTTCAACAGGAGGGCGTCGACAAGGGGAAGATCACGAGGTGGATGTTGCCTGACTACGTCCTCATCACCAACGATATTCCCAAGACCAGCGTGGGCAAGTTCAATAAGCTGGCGATCAACCAGGACATCGGCAAGTTCCTGGCCGCGGCCAAACACGTCAGGTCGGCAACGGCCGAGCAGCAGCGAGCATAACGCGCTATCATGCCTGACATCGCTCACCGAATGATCACGGCGAACGGCATCACCATCCACATCGCCGAGCAGGGCCAGGGGCCGCTGGTGCTGCTGCTGCACGGCTTCCCGGAGCTGTGGTACTCGTGGCGGCACCAGCTTCCCGCGCTCGCCGGTGCGGGCTATCACGCCGTCGCGCCCGACGTGCGCGGCTACGGCCGCACCGATGCTCCCCAGGCGATCGAGAGCTACACGATGCTCAACCTTGTGGGCGACGCCGTTGGAGTGCTGGACGCACTAGGCGTCGAGAAGGCAGTCGTCGTCGGCCACGACTGGGGCGCGCCGATTGCCTGGCATTGCGCATTGCTGCATCCGGATCGTTTCTCGGCTGTGATCGCGCTCAGCGTGCCGTATACGCCGCGCCCGCGGACGCCGCCCGTTCAGGCGTTCAAGCAGGCCTTCGGCGACAACTTCTTCTACATCCTCCACTTCCAGGAGCCCGGAGTCGCGGAGGCTGAGCTCGAGGCGGACGTCCGCAAATCGATGCGCATGGCGCTGTACGCCTGGTCCGGCGAGGCACCGAAGGGCACAGCAGGCACGCCCAAGCCGAAGAGCGCCGGACTGCTGGCGGGCATGCCGGAACCCGATGCGGTTGCCGCCCTGGCTTACAGAGGCGGACCTTGACTACTACGTCGGCGAATTCGAGCGAACCGGCTTTCGCGGCGGCCTCAACCGCTATCGCAACATGGATCGGGACTGGGAGCAGCTGGCGCATCTGGCGGACGCCGAGGTGCGGCAACCCGCTCTCTTCATCGGTGGCGACCGCGACCCGGTGCTCGGCTTCACGCGAACAGACGCGATGAAGACGCACGTGCCAAATCTGCGTAAGGTAGTGACGCTCCCGGGTTGCGGTCACTGGACGCAGCAGGAGCGCCCCTCCGAGGTCAACGGGGAGCTCATCGAGTTCCTGGCGACACTCGAGTTCTAAGATCCTCTCGCGCCAGCGTCAGCTCATTCAGGCGGTCGTAGAGTCTATCTGCGGTCTCAGCCTACGAGACCCTCTCGCTGCGCGGAGGCCAGAAGCGGGGCGGGAAGCCAGCCGCCGTAGTCCTCGATAATCTGCAACACGCGTGATACTTCCACCTCGCGGAGGGGTGCGTGCAACACGAACTCCGCCGCCCTGTGGGCTTCCGTCTCAGCCTCGGACCAGTGGTTCAGAATGATGGCGACCGGGGCCGCTGGGAAGGCGGGTCGCAGATGCTCCGCCAGCTTCACGGCCAGACTCCCACGATCAGCCTCTACCATCAGTAGGTCAAAAGGCCCACGCTCGCTCTGCCCTGAACGCGCCAGTGCCGAAGGCCGGTCCATCGGGATCAACTGGTACCCTTTTGCGCTGGCCGCTTCCCTGATGATACGGCGACTCCTGGCCTCCACTTCCACCAGGCCGACTGCGCCATCCAAGAGCGACAGGCCCGGCGTTCCGTTTGCTCTGTCCGCCGCTCCGCGAATCTTCGGCAACCTTGGCAGGGGCTCCCTCAAACCGCATGCAAGACAAACCAAGGCCACCTGGCCCAATTTGGCATGCAGCTCGCCGCCACACCGAGAACAAACCCCGAACGCCCAACGCATCGCTCCCCTCCTCCACACCCCAACCCAGCCGGTGGAACGGAAGCACGTCTCGACTTCGGGGGATCTCTTGGTGCTTCCGCTGGCGCGGCCTTCCGGCAGTCTCAAGAACCTGAGCCGCCGCGGGCCCCGCATCCCGCGCAAGCCTCGTTTCCGTATCTGGAACCATCTCTACTTCTAACATAACACTGCCGGACGCGCCCCCTCAAGGCGGACTTCTCGAAAGATCGATAGCAGCGTCTGCACCCGTCATCCAACTACGCCCTGTTGCGTTGACACTGGCTGCTCCCCCTATGTACGATCAGACCATCCGGAATCCAAAACGTGAATCCTGGCCATAGACGAGGCTGAAGGAACGAAGCACACTCCACAATCCTCGACCGCCCTGCCGCACCCCTCGCTCACACCTAAGGAGGATTCTCAATGGACCAGTACAAGCTCTTTATAGACGGTGAGTTTGTCGACGCCAAGGATGGAAAGACGTTCGAAACGATCGACCCGGGGACCGGGCTCCCCTTTGCCACAGTGGCGCAAGCCGGGACGGCTGATGCAGAGGCGGCCATAGCGGCCGCACGCCGCGCCTTTGACAGCGGGGTCTGGAGCGGCCTTGACATCTCCACCCGCATAGCGATACTCCAGGACTTCGCAGACCAGATCTCGCAGCAGGGCGTGCGCATGGTGTTGACCGAATGCATGGACGCGGGCCAGATTGTTGGCTACGCCAAGATCATCGTCATGTGGGCCAGCCTGCTAATCCGCAACCTGGCCACCTATGCCGCCAGGCAGTTCCCCTTCGAGGAGGAGATCGTCGCCTCTGGCAATGCCTTCTCGCCGGGCCGCGAGTACGTCCGGAGGGAGCCGGTCGGGGTATGCGTGGGAATTGTTCCCTGGAACTTCCCTACAGCTCTGGCCATGTGGAAGATCGCACCGGCCCTCATCATGGGCAATACCATCGTCGTGAAGCCGGCCTCGAATACCCCTCTCACAGCCGTCATTTTGGCTGAGGCTGCGAAGGCGGCAGGCATCCCCAAGGGCGTACTCAACGTGATCCCGGGACCGGGAGGGGCCCTGGGCAAGACCCTCTGCACCCACCCGGACGTGGACAAGATAGCCTTCACCGGCAGCACCGAAGTGGGCCGCGAGATCATGCGGATGGCGGCCGACACGGTGAAGAAGGTGACGCTTGAGCTCGGCGGCAAGTCCGCCAACATCATCCTTGACGACGCGGACATGGAACTGGCCGTGGAAGGCGCCTGCTACGGCACGTTCCTTCACCAGGGCCAGATATGCGAATCAGGCACGCGGGTTCTCGTCCCCTCGAAGATCTACGATGAGTTCGTCGACAGGATGAAGAAGCGGGCGGAAGCCCTCCGCATAGGCTACCAGCTTGACCCGAACCTCCCACATGGGTCCCGTCGTCAGCAAGGAGCAACTGGCCACGATTGAGTATTACGTCAAGCTGGGCAAGGAAGAGGGCGCGGAGGTGATCACCGGCGGGAAGCGTGTCGAGGTCAAGGGAATGGAGGGCGGATACTACTACGCCCCAACCATCTTCGCAAACGTCGACAACAAGATGCGCATCGCGCAGGAAGAGATCTTCGGCCCTGTCGTCTGCGTCATCAAGTACGACAGCGACGAAGAGGCGGTCGCCATCGCCAACGATTCCATCTACGGCCTCGCTGGCGGCGTGTTCTCCACCAACATCGCCAGAGCCGAGCGCGTGGCCCGCGGGGTCCGCACCGGCACCATGTGGATCAACAACTTCCACATCTTTGCGGAGTACTGCCCCTTCGGCGGGTACAAGCAGTCCGGCGTGGGACGCGAGTTGGGCAAATGGGGGCTGGAGGAGTACACGCAGATCAAGCGCATCCACGTCCCCTACTACTCTGACTCCAACACCAACTTCCCCCTCACTCTCCTGAGGGACAACAAGAAGATCGAGGGCTTCAACTACAATTGCCCGACCAACGTGGTCGCCGGTCATGGCTGCCTGTCATCAATTGGCAAGCTGGTCGTCGACCTGGGCTGCCGCAGGGCGCTGATACTCACCGATCCCGGCGTCAGGAAGGCCGGACTTGCGGACCTTGTCAAGAACGCGCTCGCGGATTTCTGTGTGGGCATCTATGACAAGATACCGCAGGACCCGGACCTGGAATCCGTCGACGGCGCCACTGAAGCGGCCCGCGAACTGAAGGCGGACTGCATCGTCAGTGTCGGAGGCGGCAGCGTCATCGATGCAGGCAAAACGGTCTGCATTGCCTTGAAGAGCGGCGGCAAGGCCAACGACTACCTCAATCGTTGGTATGCGCTTTCTGAGCCGCAGACCCCGCACATTGTCGTTCCAACGACGGCGGGAACCGGCAGCGAAGTGACGAACGTCGGCTGTCATAACAGACAAGACCGCGGGGCGTAAACTCTTCATAGCAGACCCGAGGATCGTACCGAACGCGGCCATTCTCGACCCGCAGTTTCACCATGACCCTGCCCAAGAATATGACGGTCAGCCTCTGCCATGGACGCGATGACCCATGCCGTTGAGGCTATGACGAGCATCATGTCGAACCAGGTCTGCGACGGTCAGGCGCTGCACGCCATTCGGCTGATCAGTGAGAACCTGCCGCTCGTCGTGGCCGACGGCAAGAACGAGAAGGCCCGGCTCAACATGCAGATAGCAGCCACCATGGCGGGATGGGCGTTCACCATCGCCCAGGTCGGTCTGGCCCATGCCATGGCGCACACGGTGGGGACGCTGCACCACGTTCCCCACGGAGCGGCCTGCGGCATCGTCTTGCCCAAGGTGATGCGTTTCAACGTCGACCACGCCACCGCCAAGCTGGCGATGGTCGCGCAGGCGCTGGGAGTCCAGGCGAACGGCACCAAAGAGCGCGACCAGGCCCTGGCTGGCGCGGACGCAATAGAAGCCCTGATGAAGAAGGTTGGCCATCCCCTGAGGCTGCGCGACGTTGGCGTGCCGGAAGACGGCCTTGGACTGTGCGCATTCCACGCGCTGGCTGACTCGAACATCATGTTCAATGCGCGTCCTACGGGTGACCCGGCCGAAGTTCTGGCAGTCTTCCAGCAAGCCTACTAGCCACGTTCAAAGGGCTATAATAGAGGGGCAGAACGTGATGTGTTCTGCCCCTTAGCCTTTCCCCTGCATCCCAGGGAAAGAGAGAGAAGCGATGTCTTTGGTCACGTTGGAGCCAGGCGCAGGCGAAGCCGTCAAATCAGCCCTCGCCGAGCATGGGCGTGCAGGGGCCCGTTCGCCTCGAACTCCAGTTCACAGGGTGTTGCGACCCCTCGCTGGGGTTGAGCGTGGATACGATCCGCGAATCCGACCTGGTTCAGGAGATAGACGGCCTGACGTTCGTCATCAGCCCCGAGACACACGAGGTTGTGGGCGAAGTGCACGATCTCTCACAAGGAGGAAGCACGAAGAATAGTCTTCGTGGTGACCTCGAGCAAGCCCCTGAGCGAGTGGGACGGTTTGCTCACCTGCGGCATTCGGACGTAGACGCGTCGACGCCCAAGGCCGGCCGGCGTGCTTCCGGCACAGCCGCGATGATCTGGGGCGCCAGCCAGCGCGCCACGAGATCGGCGCCCTCAGGTGTGAAGTGGGCGCCGTCTTCACGCAGACGGACGCCGTCGATGGTGAGGTCAGTGTACTCGCCTTCCGGGCACACAAAGCCGTTCAGGTCGGTGATGGCAACCTGGTCGGCGTGCTGCCGCGCGAACTCACGGTAGAGGTCGTTGAGCTCGCCGACACGCTCGGGATTGAGCTGGACACGCGCCTCCGCATCGAGCCCCAGATCGCGTGGCTTGAAACAGGGGGACGTGAGGAGCATGACTTTGGCGCCGCGCGCCGAGAGCACATCGACGGTGTGGCTTAGCTCCTCCAGCGCATAGGCCTGCCACTCCGGGCTGCCGACCTCCAGCACTCGGCCTCCCACCTTCAAGTCGAGGGTGTCCCAGGGGCCGAAGAGCATCACGACGACGTCGGGCCGGAACGTATCCATGTCCGGCAACCACGTATCCCGCCATTCCTTACACGTATCCGCCTTCACCGTTGACCACTTGCCGTGGGAGTCGAGCTCCTCCTCGCCCGGCAGGAAGCCGCAGCCAAGGCCGCCCCTGTTCAGCACGGTAAGACCGCAGCCCGGTCCCTGCCGCTCCAGCCCCCACGCCATCGAAAGCGCGACCGAGTCGCCCAGCGCCATGACCCGTACGGGCCCCGAAGCAGCCACTTCCGTGCCGGCCACCTCGGAGATCAAGCCGGCCGAGGGCATCGCGCCGAAGGGTGACGTAGATGACAAAGAGAAGGCGGGCGCTCCGCCGCGGGTGACGAGGACGAGCGCAACGGCAAGCCCGGCAGCGGTCGCCGGCGCAAGCGTCCAGGAGGCCCGCCACCGCCGGAGGGCGCCACGCCGGACCGGCATCTCGAGGAGCCGATATGAGGTCACCGAGATCGCCAGAGTCACCAGGACACGCGCCGCGAACAGCCCGTAGCCGTCCCAGCCGGTTCGATCAGGGGTCAGGACGAGGTAGATGGGCCAGTGCCACAGGTAGACGCCGTAGGAGATGAGGCCGAGGCCGCGCAACGGCGGCAGGGAGAGCACCCTGCCGATGGGGCCGGCCTTCGGCTGCACGGAAGCGGCGATCACGACGGCGACGGCGGCGGCGAGGAGGAGAAAGCCGCCGCGATAGAGGAAGACGCTGTCGCCGGAAGCCGTGGCCCAGACCCAGCCGAGCCCCACGGCACAGGCGAGCGCGGCGATCTGAAGCGTGTGTCCCGCAAGGCGGGAGCGCAGGGGGCCGCGCTGCATGAGCAGCATCGCCAGCGCCGCTCCCATGAGCAGGGACTGCGCTCGAGTGTCGGTGCCGTAGTAGACGCGGGACGGGTCGGAGCCGGGGTCGTACAGCCAGCCCATAAGGAGGGCGGAGGCCGCGATCATGACCAGCGATACCCCGAGCAGCGTCCGCAGCGAGGCGCGGCGCAGGCGCAGAAGGACCAGGAGCAGCAGCGGCCAGAACGCGTACCACTGCTCCTCGATGGCAAGCGACCAGGTGTGGCGGAGAGGAGAGGGGATGGAGAACTGATCGAAGTAGGACTGCCCGGTGAACAGGGGCCGCCAGTTGGCCACGTAGCCGAGGGTGGCGAGCGCGTCGCCGCGCAGCTTCCCAATCTCCTCGGGCGCGGCGAAGACGAGAGCATAGCCGCCGACACCGATGAGCATGAGGAACAGCGCCGGAAGGAGCCGGCGGGCACGGCGCGCCCAGAACGCGGAGAGGGCGATGGCGCCGCGGGCACGCCACTCCAGGAGGAGGAGGCTGGTGATCAGGTAGCCGCTGAGGACGAAGAAGGCGTCGACGCCGAGGAAGCCGCCGCGTGCCCAGGGAAGGCCGGCGTGGTAGGCGAGAACGGCGGCGACGGCCAGACCGCGGATGCCGTCGAGCGCCGGCTGGTGGGGGAGGCGGCGCCCGCCGCCGCTGGCGGCTTCGCCTTGATCAGAGGTCAGAGATCCGCCCGGCTGATGCACCGCCCCGCCTGCGTGCTCACCTGTCCACCAAACGAGGAAACTGTAACGCCGCTTCGGTCGGACTGTCAACGCCAAGTGAGCTAGGCGACGGCGCCCGGGATGAACTCCGGCGGGCGCACCACCCGCATCTTCAGGGACTCCGGCGAGCAGCCGACCACGCAGGCGCCGCAGCCGAAGCACTTCTCGGCGTCGATGGCGGCCTTCAGCCTCTTGCTCCCCGCGGCCTTCACCATCTCGATGGCGTCGAACTGGCAGCGGTCGACGCAGTCCTGGCAGCCGGTGCAGGAGTCGAGGTCGGCGACGTAGGCTTCGTAGCGGCTCTTCTGCCACGTCGTGCCGATAGAGATCGCCGCCTGGTCCACAGACACGTAGTTCTCGCAGCAGTCGCGGCAGCACTGGCAACTGGTGTTGACGCCGGTCATCTCGGCGTTGTTGGGCCACATGTGGAGGAGCCCGTCCTCCTCTATGGCATCGCAGAGCGCCAGGGCCTCCGCCGTGCTGAGCTTCTTGCCGGAGCCGCGGCTTATCACGTACTCGGCGCCGCGCCCGAACTGAAGGCAGTGCCAGGCCTCTGCCTCAGCGGTGTGCTCGCACTGCTCGCCGATGGAGGTGGTCCGCATCCTGCACGAGCAGGGCACGAGGGCGATGAGCTCCTGGGCCTTCAGAAGCTCGTGGAAGTTCTCAGCGGGCAGGACGCCGCGGCAGGTCCTTGATGGCGTTGTAGGCGGGAACGACACGGGACAGGGGTGAGGCCAAGGACTTTGAAGATGATCGCCAGTCGCGGATACATCTCTTCGTTGCAGAAGTCATGCCACTGCTGGTAGAAGGCGCGGTCCTTCTCGGGGTCCAGGTCCCGGCTGGCCTGCGTGGCGTCGTGGCACTGGACGATGTTGCGAGCGAAGCGATAGTAATCGCGGTTGGCGAAGTCCTTGGGGAACACCACGCCCTTGCGGTAGAGCTCGTCGAGGCTCTTCCGCACGTCGTCCTCGGGGACGCCGGTCTTCGCGGCGACCTCGGAGATGCTGCCGGGGAGGGCCTCGGCCAGCCTCGCCTGCTCGGGCGTCATCAGCATCTCGAGCGTGGCGCGCAAGCGGGCCGAGCCGGGGAAGCCCAGCCTCTCTGTTAGTGCGTCGTAGGCATCTCTGGTAGACATCGTCAGAATCTCCGTTCCTTGCCCTTTCAAGACGTGGTTCGGTTGGCGCGCGCGGCGTGGCCGCGGGCTAGATTCTACATCGAGGCAGAGGACAGGGCAAAGCGAAGGGGGCTTGCGGCATCGCTCGCGGCGCGCCAAACTCCATTCAGCAGAGGCGACCACGGAGCCCAACGGGCCCGCCCGACGAAAGAGGAGCCGAGATGAGCACCTATCTGGAGCTGAACCCCGAATTGACCGCCACGCAGATCGCTCTCAGGGACGAAACCCACAGATTCGCCGCCGAGGTGGCCCGGCCGGCCAGCGTCGAGCTGGACAAGCTCGCCGACCCGCAGGACGTGATCAAGGACGGCTCACCGTTCTGGGACGTGTTCCGCAAGTTCTACGAGCTGGAGCGTCACCTCGCCGGGATGCCCGAGGAGCTCGGCGGCGCCAACGTGCGCGGCCTCGACGCCCACGTCGTCTCCGAGGAGATGGGCTGGGGAGCGGTGGACTTCGCCATCGGGCTGGGCGCGTCAGCGATGCCCTTCTCCACGGCGTTGCTGTCCGTCCAGCTCACCGGCAACAAGCGCCTCATGGACGACATAGTGACGCCCTACATCAAGGACAGGGAGGCGAAGTACATCGGCTGCTGGGCGATCACAGAGCCGCAGCACGGCTCGGACGCGGCGGGGGCGAGCCTGGCGGAGCTGGCCGGCGACCCCAGCGTCTCCTTCGACACTTGGGCGAAGGCCGACGGAGACGACTGGGTGATGAGCGGCGGGAAGTCCGCCTGGGTGTCCAACGGCACCATCGCCAGCCACGCCATGGTCCACTTCGCCGTCGACCGGTCGAAGGGGATGGCCTCGAGCGGCATAGCCATCGTTCCCCTCAACCTTCCCGGCGTCTCGAGGGGAAAGCCGCTCAACAAGCTGGGGCAGCGCGCCCTCAACCAGGGAGAGGTCTTCTTCGACGAGGTGCGCATCCCGAAGGACTACGTGCTGGTGGAGCCGGCGATGTACGCCTGGGCAGGGGACCTGATCCTCGCCATCGCCAACGGCGGGATGGGCGCGGCTTTCACCGGCGTCGCCCGCGCCGCCTTCGAGGAAGCGATGACCTACTGCAAGCAGCGGGTGCAGGGAGGCAAGCCAATCTGCGAGCACCAACTGGTGCAGCGGAAGCTGTTCGACATGTTCATCAAGGTGGAGTCGGCCAGGCAGTTGTCGCGGGCGGTGGCGATCCACAACGGCGTGGCGATGCCGCCGGTGTCGAGGTACGGCATCGCCTCCAAGGTCTACTGCACCGAGGTCGCGTTTCAGGTCGCCAGCGACGCGATCCAGCTCTTCGGCGGCTACGGCCTATCGAAGGACTTCCTGGTCGAGAAGCTGTTCAGGGATGCCCGCGCCTCGATGATCGAGGACGGCGCCAACGACGTGCTGGCTCTAACCGGCGCCCAGGCACTCATCGGAAGCTACGTCTGAGGGCTTCGGGATGCCACTCCCAACCTGAAGGCTGGGGCATCAGAAGTCGCCGACCGCGCAGGGGCGCAGCATGCTGCGCCCCTCCAGGGCGCATCCCCATCGCCGGCCGCTTGCCAAAATCGTCACAATTGACTGGCAATAGTGATAGAATGTACGTAGATCGGACCAGGCGGCGTCGCCGACGGCACCGGACTTGTTGGGAAGAGGAGGACAAGGAGATGGCCGTGAGAACAGGAGCCGAGTACGTCGCTTCCCTGAAGGAGCTCCATCTCGAAGCCCACGTCATGGGCGAAGAGGTGGGGGCGCTGCCGGACCATCCTCTTGTGACGCCCTCCGTTCGTGCCGTCGCGGCGACCTTCGACTGCGCGCATGACAAGGAAAGCCAGCCCCTTTTCCGGGCACGGTCGTCAATCACGGGCGAGGAGATAAACCGCTTCACCCACCTCCATCAGAGCACGGAGGACCTCATCAACAAGGTGCGGATGCAGCGCTACTGCGGGAACGTGACCTCCTGCTGCTTCCAGCGCTGCGTCGGGATGGACGCGGCCAACGCGATGTTCAGCGTGACCTACGAATGCGACCAGGAGCATGGCACCGACTACCACCGCCGCTTCAAGGACTACTGGGCGCGTGTCCAGTCGGAGGACCTGGTGGTGGACGGCGCCATGACCGACCCCAAGGGCGACCGCGGCAAGCGGCCTCGGGACCAGGCGGACCCTGACCTCTACCTGCGTGTCGTGGCGCGAAAGAGCGACGGCGTCGTGGTGCGGGGCGCCAAGCTGCACCAGACCGGCATGCTGAACTCCCACGAGATCATCGTCATGCCAACGATAGGCATGAGGCAGGGAGAGGAAGACTGGGCGATCTCCTTCGCCCTCCCCACGAACACCACGGGCATCCGCTACATCTACGGCCGGCAGACCAGCGACACCCGAAAGCTGGAGGACCCCAACCTGGACGTCGGCAACGTCCGCTTCGGCGGCCAGGAGGTGATGACCGTCTTCGAGGACGTGTTCGTGCCGACGGAGCGGATCTTCATGGACGGCGAGGTGGACCAGTCGGGGAAGCTGGTGGAGCGCTTCGCCGCCTATCACCGGCAGAGCTACGGCGGCTGCAAGGTCGGCGTCGGCGACGTCCTGATCGGCGCGACGGCCCTCATCGCCCGCATGAACGGAGTCGAGGGCGCCTCTCACGTCCGCGACAAGCTCGTCGAGATGGTCCACCTCAACGAGACCATGTTCTCGGCCGGGATCGCCTGCTCCGCCCTCGGGCACCAGACCCTCGCGGGCAACTACGAGATCGACATGCTGCTCGCCAACGTCTGCAAGCTCAACGTGACCCGCTTCCCCTATGAGCTGGCGCGCCTCGCGACCGACATCGCGGGCGGGCTCCTGGGCACGATGCCCTCAGCCAAGGACCTGAACGACCCGGTGGCCGGGCCGTACATCACGGAAGTACCTGGCCGCCGCGGAAGGCGTCGAGGTCACCGACCGGATGAAGGTCTTGCGCCTGATCGAGAACCTGGTCGCCGGCGCCGGCTCCGTGGCCTACCTGATCGAATCGATGCACGGGGCCGGCCCACCGACCGCCCAGCGGATCATGATCGGCCGTCAGGCGAACCTCGAGGGCAAGATCAGCCTCGCCAAGCGCGTCCTTTCTATCTAGCGCTCCACTGGCGATCCCCTTTACCCTAGCTGTTCCGGCGTAGCGGCCGAACGCACCGGCCCTTGATCGCCCCGGCATCCCCGCCGGGGCGATCGCGTTGCCCATCCACGGACCCTGGCGCTAGGACCGCCAGAAATGGCACGTGAGCGGAATTTGCCCCTAGTCCGGCGGCCGGTCGCGACCGATGATCACGTAGAGGAGGGGACTGTAACGAAGATCGGGCCTTGCCCGTTGATGCTGTCTTGACGGTCCTAACGCCTGGCGGACCCGGCGGGCTGGCAGGCCCCCGACTGCCTGGTCAGGGGCTTCGCATTCGGAAGGAGTAAAGCATGCTCGCCAAGATCGAGCAATACATAGGCTGCCTCGTCGATGAGGTCCTCTTTGCCCTAGACGGGGAGCCGGACCAGGAGGCCCTGGTAAAGCGCCTGGAGGCCCTGGAGGTACGCTGGTCGAGCGAATGGCACAAGGACCTGGAAGATTCCTTCGATGGGGACCTGAATCATGCGCCGCACCCGATATTCGGCCGGGCCATCCTAGTAGCGATCGAGTACTGTGAGGAGCGGGCCAAGGCAAACAGAGCGCTCCGGCGCACGGAGGTCGCAACCCATCTTTGCGCACCGGGCGATCTTCCTACAGGCAGCCTGGGCCGCCATCACGCGGGAAGAGCGCGATGCCGTCTGGGACGATCTGGCCGCCGTTACCGGCCTGGGCGGTAGGGAGCCCCCGATCCAATAAGCGCGGGCGGCCGAACAGGATCGCCTGAAGCAGGACGCCGAATTGGGAGCCCCCGATACAACAAGCCCAAGCGCGTGCTGAACATCCCCTAAGGGCCTGTTCGACAGACCGGGTGCTCGACTCATAGTGAGCCTGTCGAACTATGAGCTGATCAAGCGTGCTCGCCTGGCAATGTTGTGGGGTTGACGTAGGATGCACCGGGGTCTTTATCTATGCGTTGGGGCATTACTGCTGCTGACAACGGGCTTCGACAGGAACAGGATCTCAGTCCTGAACGACTTGCCGTATCCAGTCTCCCTCCTGCTTGCCGGCGTAATCCCGTCGGTGTGCAGCAGCGGGGATTCTTGTCCTAGTGGCTGCAGGGCTCGCTCTGGCGGCTCTTTTTGCATGGTGTTCGCCCCATTTTGATCGCTCGGACCTGGTCGGGGTGTACGTCGCCAAGTATGCAACTGGACGAGCCGGACGAGTTCCGGCGGCGGACGCTCACTCTCAACGCGGACGGGACTTTTCTGCAAGAGGTCACGTTGAATGAACCGGCGGACAGCACACCGATCACTCGGGTTGGCTCGTGGACGTGGGACGAATCAGCACAATTGCTATGCGCTGGACGATTGCATGCCGGTTAATGACGGCTGCGGCGATATCAGCCCCACGTTCCAGACCGACGTGAGCGGTTGCATCTCCCGCAAGCCGTAAGTGGCGGTTCTTCGGCCAGCTTCTGCTTGGCGACCACGTTCAGCACCTCTTCGGAAGGTTCACTGATCGAGACGAAGGTAGCCGATGCCGCGCGTGGCGAGAGGATGGAGGTCAGCTCCGGGTCAGCACGTACCGTCGCCCACCTGCGGCCTACGCGGCCTTCCCGCCGCCCTCGTCGGCGATGACGATGACCCGCCGCGCCCTCACGCGCGCCGCGGGGATGTCCGCGCCCGCCAGCAGCCAGCCCAGCGCCTCGCGCTTCGACTCCCCTGAGACCACGAACATGACGACCTTCGCCGCCGACAGCACGGGCAGCGTCAGGGTCAGGCGCGGGTGGTCCGGCCGCACGACGCGCACCACGCGCCGATCCGTTATGTCGAGCGCAGGATCGCCCGGAAAGAGCGACGCCGTGTGGCCGTCCTCGCCCAGCCCCAGCAGCACCAGGTCGAACTCCGGCAGCCCCGGCCCGAACACCTGGGTGAGCTCCTCCTCGTAGGCGGCGGCGTCGCAGGTCTCGCCGGGCATGCGGTGCACCCTGGCCTGCACCCGCGAGAGGAGCGCCTCGTAGACCATCCGGTAGTTGGAGTCCGGGTGGTCCGGCGGGACGCAGCGCTCGTCGCCGAAAAACAGCTCTGTCTCCGGCCAGGGGAAGTCACAGGCCGCCAGGCGCTCGTAGAGGCGTCGCGGCGTTGAGCCGCCGGCCAGAGCGACGGTGCGCGGCCCCAGCGCGATGAAGCGCTCAGCCGCGGCGCCGCCGACGTCACGCGCGACGACGAGCTCGGGCTTCACCTCACGTGCCACTTGTGGGGCGCAATGAGCGCGTCAGCCTCCGGCGGCCCCCACGTGCCCGCGGGGTAGAGATGCACGGGCAGTGTCGCGTCGAGCACCGGCTGCACGACGGCCCAAGAGACATCGACGGCGTCCGCCCGGGCGAAGAGGGTGTGGTCGCCGTCCAGCGCGTCGTGGAGGAGTCGCTCGTAGGCCTCGGCCGGCTTGACCATGAACGACTCGCCGTAGGAGAACTGCATGTGCACGGTCCGCACGCTGATCTCCGGCCCCGGGACCTTGGCGAGGAAGGCGAACGTGATCGTCTCATCGGGCTGGATTGACAGCGTGAGGTGGTTCGCCGGCAGGCTCGCGACTCCCGTGCCATGGAAGAAGCGAACGGGGACATCGCGGAAAGCGATCTCGATCTCCGTCGCCCGGCGCGGCAGGCGCTTCCCCGTGCGCAGGAAGAAGGGCACGCCCGCCCAGCGCCAGTTGTCGATATGGAGCTGGAGCGCCGCAAAGGTCTCGGTCGATGAGTCGGGGTTGACGCCTTCCTCCTCCCGGTAGCCCGGCACCTCCTCGCCATCGATGCGGCCGCGCGTGTACTGGCCGCGGACCACCTTCGCCGGGTGAATCGGCTGCATGGCAGACAAGAGCTTCGCCTTCTCGTCGCGGATCGCCTCCGGCTTGAAGGAATCGGGCGGCTCCATTGCCAGCAAGGACAGGACCTGGAAGACGTGGTTCTGGATTATGTCCCGCAGGGCCCCGGTCTCCTCGTAGAAGGCACCGCGCCCTTCGATGCCGATGGACTCGGCAACCGTGACCTGCACGTGCTCTACGGCGTCGCGGTTCCAGAGCCGTTCGAAGGCGGCGTTCCCAAAGCGGAAGATAAGGATGTTCTGCACCGTCTCCTTGCCGAGGTAGTGGTCGATCCGGAAGACCTGCGACTCGTCGAAGACCTCGTGCAGGGTGCGCTCCAGCTCTCGCGAGGAGTTCAGGTCATGGCCGAAAGGCTTCTCCACTATCAGCCGCGTGCCCTGGACCATCTCTTGTTCGCTCAGGTCGCGGATGGCCGAGGAGAAGACCGACGGCGCCACCGCCAGGTACACCAGCCTCGCCGGTTCGGTGCAGCGGCGCTTCACCTCCGCCAGGCCTCCCGACGCGGCGGGAACGTAGGCGAGGCGCTGCGGCGAAGGACGACCAGACCTTTGCGTCGAAGCCGGTGTGGGAGAACTCCCGCACGGCGGCGGCGCCTACCTCTCGAAACTGGTCATCGCTCCAGCTTGTCCGTGCGTGGCCGATAATGCGGCCGCGCGCCGGCAGCAGGTCGGCGGCGAACAGGTTGTAGAGCGCCGGCAGCAGCTTCCGGCGCGCCAGATCGCCCGTCGCGCCGACGATGATGATGTCCTGGTCCTCGGGTGGCTTCAGGCTCACGGCTGCTTCACCGGGTGGCCGCCGAACTCGTTGCGCAGGGCGGCGATGACACGCATCGCGAAGGAGTTCTCATCGCGAGAGGCGAAGCGGTTGAACAGCGACTGGGTGATGACGCCCGCCGGAACGCCGCGCTCGACCGCCTCCAGCACCGTCCAGCGGCCCTCGCCCGAGTCGTCGACGTAGCCCCGCAGCGACTCCAGCCCGGGACTCTTGGCGAAGGCGCGCTCGGCCAGCTCGAGCAGCCAGGACCGCACCACGCTTCCCTGGTTCCAGAGGACCGCTATCTGCCGCAGGTCGAGGTCGAACTCCGACGCGTGCAGCAGCTCGAAGCCCTCGGCGTAGGCCTGAAGCATGCCGTACTCGACGCCGTTGTGCACCATCTTCGTGAAGTGGCCGGCGCCGGACGGGCCGACGTGGGCGTAGCCGTTCTCAGGCGCCAGCGCCTTCAGGATCGGCTCCACGGTCTTGAAGGCGTCGGGCGGGCCGCCGACCATCAGGCAGAAGCCAACCTCCAGGCCCCAGATGCCGCCGGAGGTGCCGGCGTCCAGGAACATGACGCCGCGCGCGCCCAGCTCCTTCGCCCGGCGCACTGAGTCCTTGTAGTAGCTGTTGCCGCCGTCGACGAGGATGTCGCCCTGCGAAACGAGGTCCGCGAGCTCCTTCAGCGTCGACTCCGTTGGCTCGCCGGCGGGCACCATCACCCAGACGACCCGCGGCGGCGAGAGAGCGGCGACGAGCTCCTCCAGCGAGGGCACCTGGCTCACCTCCGGGTTCTGGTCGTAGCCCACGACCTCGTGGCCGTTGCGACGCAGCCGCTCCGCCAGCCCGGCACCCATACGGCCGAGTCCCACCAAACCGATCTTCATGGTCACACCCCCCTCAGCTCGTCCAGGGTCACACGGGCGGCGCGACGTCCGTGCGCCCGCAGGGACGCGAGGTCGCCCAGCGCCTGCGCCCGCTTCAACGCGCCGAACGTGTACGGCTTACCCGGGATCTGCACGTCCGCCGGGTCGCTGCCAACTACCTGGATGAAGACGCCGGTATTCGGCCCGCCTTTGTGGAGCTGGCCGGTGGAGTGGAGGAAGCGCGGCCCGTAGCCGACGGTAGTCGCCACTCGAAAGCGGTCGCGCAGCCGGCGGCGGGCGGCCTGGAGCTGCACTTCGACCTCCGCGGTCCGCGGCAGGTAGGCCTGGATGGCGATGTAGTCGCCGGGCCGCACCTGCTCGAGAAGCGCGGACAGGCTGCCCATCTCCGGTTCCGGCGCGGCGCCCTCCTGTAGGATGCGGCCTGTCGCCTCCTTGGCCTCCTGGACGTTGGGCTGGTCGAAGGGGTTCACGCCGAGCACGTGGCCCGCGACGGCCGTCGCGAACTCCCAGCGGAAGAGCTCGCCGCCGAGCTGCAGCGGGTCGCTGTACGGCAGCCGCACGACCGGATGTCCCGCCTGCTCGAGCGCCGACAGCCCCTCCCCGTCCCCGATGGCGACGAAGAGGCGGTCGTCACCGTATACCTCCGGCCCACCCAGCGGCTCGCCCTCCACCGGCACGATGCCCTTGCCCTCCTTGCCTGTAGACTCCGCGACCAGTTGCTCGACCCAGTAGCCGAAGGTCGAGATGGCGGCGGGCAGGACCAGTGTCAGCTTGTCGCGGCCGTTGAGGGCGCCCTCTCCGACCACGGCGCCCAGCCAGGCGCCCGGGTTCTCCTCGCACGACACGGAGTGATGGCAAGCGTGCAGCATCTCGTGCGCCCGGTCGAGGAGCTGGTCGATGTCGGCGCCGATGAGGGCGGCGGGCACCAGCCCGAAGTACGACAGGGCTGAGTACCGGCCGCCGATGTCCGGCGGGTTGAGGAACGCCTGGCGAAAGCCCCGTTCCCGCGCCAGCCTCTCGAGGGGCGTCCCCGCGTCGGTGATGGCGATAAAGTGCCGCCCATCGGGAGCCTTCTCCCAGAAGTAGGCGAGGTGGGACATCGTCTCGATGGTCGTGCCCGACTTGCTGGCGACGATGAAGAGCGTCCTTTGCAGATCGATGCTCTCCTCGACGGCGCGGATGCTCGCGGGGTCCGTGGTGTCGAGGACCTTCAGCGTCAGCGCGCCCGGCGCAGCGCCGAACGTGCTGAAGAGCACCTCCGGCGCCAGGCTCGACCCGCCCATGCCGAGCAGGACCGCCGTCTCGTAGCCCTCCTCGGCCACCTCGAGGGCGAAGCGGCGCAGCCGGTCCGCCTGCTCCATCATGGGGTCGATGACGGCGAGCCAGCCCAGCCGGTCCGTGATCCCGTCGGGTTGCGGCTTCCACAGCGTGTGATCGTGGGACCAGACGCGGCGCACCACCGCCTCCTCTCGGAAGGTCTCCAGCCGCTCCTTCACCGCGTCGCTCAGCCCGTCCAGGCGGCCGCCGTGGCGGGCGCGAGCGGGCTGGGCGGCACCCAGCCGCTTCTCGATCTCCTCCATCAGCCTCGCGAAGTCCTTCGCGAAGGACGCCAGCCCCTCCTCGAGGAGCTCCGAAGTCACCGCTCTTCAGGTCGATGCCCTGCGGTGGCGGCCTGCCGCAGCGTCTCCTCCGCCTCCGCGAAGCCCGGTTCGACAGTCGGACGGACTCGACCGTGATCCAGGAAGGCCTGCAGCGTCGCCTCCGGCATGGTGTTGACGGTGTGAGGCGCGACGAGCTCCTCCACGTAGAGCACGTCGGAGTAGGCCGGGTTCTTGGTGCCGGTCGAGGCCCAGAGGGGACGCTGCACCCGCGCTCCGGCGGCGGCGAGCCGCTCCCAGCGAGGACCGGAGAATATCTCCTTGAACATCTTGTACGCCATCCGGGCGTTGGCGATGGCCACCTTGCCCCGCAGCGGCGAGTCCTCCGGCAACCGCGCGTCCACCTTGGTGTCCACTCTGGACACGAAGAAGGAGGCGACGCTGGCGATGCTGCTCACCGGCAGACCTTGATCGAGCCGCCGCTCCAGACCCGCGACGTAAGCCTCCGCCACCTGCTTGTAGACATCGATGTCAAAGAGGAGCGTGATGTTGACGTTGATGCCCTCGGCGATGAGCGGCTCGACGGCCTGGACGCCTGGCGCCGTACCGGGCACCTTGATCATCACGTTGGGCCGACCCACGAGGCTGAACAGGCGCCGGGCCTCGGCGACGATCTGGTCCACATCCCCCTCCTGCGCCTCGAAGGAGATGTAGCCATCGGCGGCCTGTGTCTCCTCATAGACGGGCCGGAGAACGTCGGCGGCCATGCGGATGTCATCGCCGCCCAGCACCAGGAACGCCTCGTAGGGGCTGATCTCGCCGCGCCGGGCGATGCTCTGAAGGGCCTCGTCGTAGTCGTTTGAGCCCGACATCGCCTTCTGGAAGATGGTCGGGTTCGACGTCATGCCGGTGATCCAGCCGTCGCGCACCATCCGCTCCAGCTCGCCGGACGTGATCAGGCTGCGACGGATGTAGTCCAGCCAGACGCTCACTCCCTGGCGGCGCAGCTCCGCAATCGAATCAGCCAAACTCTACCTCCCTGCTCGCTGGTAGCGCTCCTCGATGGCGCGGACCTTGCCCAGGCGCCGCACGTGGCGCTCGGCGTTCGAGAAGACGGCCCTCTCCCAAGCGCGGATGACCTCCAGCGCCAACTGCGTCCCGATGACACGGGTGCCCAGGCAGAGCACGTTCATGTCATCGTCCTCGACGCCCTGGTGGGCGGAGAACGTGTCGTGGCAGACTGCGGCGCGCACGCCGGGGACCTTGTTCGCCGCCACCGACGCGCCCACGCCGCTTCCACACATGAGAAGGCCCCGGTCGGCCTCGCCGCGCATCACCGCCTCGCCCACCGCCTGGGCGAAGTCGGGGTAGTCGACCGGCTCATCGCTGTTCGTGCCGAGGTCGAGCACAGTGTGGCCGAGACGCTCCAGCTCCGCGATGGCCGGCCCCTTAAGCGCGAACCCCGCGTGATCCGCTCCGACCGCGATGCGCATCCTTACCTCCGGATTCGTGCCAGCCGCTCCACCAGCGCCGCCGCCCGCTCGGCGACGTGCTCGGGCGTGAAGCCGAACTTCTCGAACAGCACCTTGCCGGGCGCAGAGGCGCCGAAGTGGTCGAGACCGATGATGTCGCCCTGGTCACCGACGTACTTGCGCCAGCCAAAGGTGGCCGCCGCCTCCACGGCGATACGGGCCCGCACCGCGGGCGGCAACACCTCGTCCCTGTAGGCCTGCGGCTGCTCCTCGAATATCTCCCAGCTCGTCATGCTCACGACGCGCGCCTTCAGACCCGCGCTGGGCCAGCAGCTCCCGCGCCTTGAGCGCCAGCGAGACCTCGGAGCCGGTGGCGAGCAACAGGACGTCGGGCCGGCCCGAGCCAGCGCCGGCCAGCACGTAGGCGCCGCGCGGCACGCCGGCGAGCACCCGCTCCACGTCGCCGATGATCGGCAGGCTCTGCCGCGTGAGGACCAGGGCGGCGGGGCCTTTGCGCTCCAGTGCCAGTCGCCAGCAGGCGACGGTCTCGTTCGCGTCGGCCGGACGCAGCACGGTCAGGACGGGCATCGCCCGCAGCGACGCGAGGTGCTCGACGGGCTGGTGCGTCGGCCCGTCTTCGCCGAGGCCGATGCTGTCGTGCGTGAAGATGAAGATGACGTGCGTCTTCATGAGGGCGGCCAGCCGGATGGCGGGACGCATGTAGTCGGAGAAGATGAGGAAGGTGCCGCCATAGGGGATCACTCCGCCGTGCAGCGCCATGCCGTTGACGACGGCGCCCATGGCGTGCTCCCGCACGCCCAGGTGCATGTTGCGCCCGCACCACTCGTGGAAGCCGAGGTCGCCGTAGCCTTTGAGGTAGGTATCGGTCGAAGGGGCGAGGTCAGCCGAACCGCCGACGAGGGTGGGCAGGCCCTTTGCAGCGGCGTTCAGCACCTTCCCCGAAGCCACGCGCGTCGCCATCTCGCCGTCCTGAGGCGAGAAGACGGGCAGGGCGGCGTCCCAGCCCTCGGGCAGCTCGCCGGCCATGACAGTGCGCCAGAGCCGGGCCTCCGCCGGGTAATCGCGCTCGTAGGCGGCGAAGCGGGCGCTCCACTCCTCCTCCCAGGCGCGGCCGCGGCCCAGCGCCTTGCGGAACTCCGCCAGCGCCTCTTCGGGGACGTAGAAGGGCGGCTCCTCGGGCCAGCCGAGCGCGCGCTTCGTCAGCCGCACCTCCTCCTCGCCCAGCGGGGCGCCGTGGACCTCGGCGGTGCCCGCCTTGTGCGGACTGCCGAAGCCGATCACGGTGCGCGCGATGATGAGCGACGGCCGCGTGTCCTCCGCGCGCGCCGCTTCGATGGCCGCGGCGACCGCCTCGACGTCGTTGCCATCGACGCGCTGCACGTGCCACCCGTAGGCGTCGAAGCGTTCTCCAACCTGCTCCGTGAAGGTCATCTCTGTGCTGCCCTCGATGGAGATCTCGTTGTCGTCGTAGAGGTAGATGATCTTGCCGAGGCCTAGCGTCCCGGCCAGCGACGCCGCCTCCGACGACACGCCCTCCATCAGGTCGCCGTCGCTCGCCACGCCGTAGACGTAGTGGTCGACGATGGTATGGTTCGGACGGTTGAAGCTCTCGGCCATAAACCGCTCGGCGATCGCCATGCCCACGCCCATAGCGAAGCCCTGGCCCAGAGGGCCGGTGGTCATCTCCACGCCGGGCGTCAATCCATACTCGGGATGCCCGGGCGTCCTGCTCCCCCACTGGCGGAAGCGCTGGATCTCCTCCAGGGCAGGTCGTACCCCGTGAGGTGCAGGAGCGAGTAGAGAAGCAGCGACGCGTGCCCCGGCGACAGGACGAAGCGGTCGCGATCAGGCCACTTGGGATCGGCGGGGTTGTGGCGAAGGAAGCGCGTCCAGAGGGCGTAGACCATCGCCGCAGCGCCCATCGGCGTGCCGGGATGGCCCGAATTCGCTTTCTGGACGGCATCGATGGCCAGCGTGCGGATGGTGTTGATGCAAAGGTCGTCGATGCGGCTGTTTGCGGCCATTGTGCTTCCCTGCATTCCAGCGCGGGCGTCGAAGACAGGACGCCGATCGCGAGGGAGGCGACGGCGCTGCTCGCACCCCACTCCCTCATCTGATCTAGTTTACTGCGATCTGTTCGCGGAGGCACCCGCGGCCGGCGGGGTGCCCCCAAACGTAGGGACGGAGCTTTAGCTCCGTCCTCAAGTAGGAGTAGCGGAGGGCTTCAGCCCTCCACCACCTTTGTGGAAGGCTGAAGCCTTCCGCTACATGGACGTGCTCGCTCGGTCCCCCTGCCAGGCTTAAGCCTGGCCTTCTGAGCAGGTCTACGCTACTGGCCTTCGCCTGGGGATGGCTTGAGGTCGAGCGGCTCGCCGGCGGCGCCCTCGCCCATGTTGATCCTGGGCAGCCACTCCAGCCAGGACGGCAGGTACCAGTTCCACTCGCCGAGGAGCTTCATGGTGGCGGGCAGGAGGATCGAGCGGATCACCGTAGCGTCGAGGAGGATGGCGACGCCCAGCCCCACGCCGAGCTCCTTGATAGCGATCAGGCGTGTGAAAGCGAATACGGCGAAGACCGCCACCATGATCGCTGCCGCGCTGGTGATCGTACCGGCGGTCTGCTTGATACCCAGGGAGACCGCTTCCTCGTTGCTCAACCCCTTCTCGTGCAGCTCCTTGATCCGGCTGAGGATGAACATGTGGTAGTCCATCGACAGGCCGAACAGGATGGCGAATATGAAGAGGGGAATCCACGACTCGATGATGCCGGTGGCTTTGAAGCCGAGAACCTGCTCCAGCAGCCAGCCCTTTTGAAACACGAGCACCATCACGCCGTAGGAGGCACCCACTGATAGGAGATTGAGGATGACCGCCTTGATGGCGATGACGATGGAGCGGAACATGAGCAGCAGGACGATAAAGGCCAGCCCCAGCACGAAGGCGAAAACGATGGGGGTCTTGAAGTTGATAAGCGCCTTGAAGTCTATGTTTCCTGCCGTATCTCCGGTAACCAAGGCGCGGGCCGAGCTACCGGCAAACGCGGGCCGCACGATGTCCTTGCGCAGGTGCTTCACGGCGTCGAGGGCCTTCTGTTCACCGGTGTCGGCGTTGACCGGGATCTGGATCGTCTGGGTGTCGCCGGCGCTGTTGGTCTGCACCTGGACCGGCGCGCCGTATGGGGCGTCAGGGTTTTGAGCTGAGGCCGTCTCTGCTTGGACACGGGCAAGTACCTGGCTGACCGAGGACTGGACATCCTCCGCGAACACGTTCCGGCCGAGGCCGGCGTCGACCACCACCACGGCAGGGGAGAACAGGCCAATGGTGAAGTTGTCCTGTAGGGCGAGGACGGCCTTCTTGGCTTCGACGGCATCCGGGAGGCTCTTGGCGCCGTTGAACCCAAGGTTGAGGGTGACAAGCGGCGCTGACAGCGCCACGAGGGCTATGGCTGTGACGGTGGCCAGGATGACCGGCCGCGCCAGCACGCGGTCGGTGATGTATCCCCAGACGCCGCTTCCCTCGCCCGTGCCAAGCCCGCGGAAGGGGATGCGCAGGCGGTTGACGTTGTCGCCGAGCATGGCCAGCAGCGCGGGCAGGAAGCTCAGCGACATCAGCACGGCCAGCGCTACGACAACCATGGCTGCCACTGCTATGGTGGAGAAGGCGACGAAGTCAACCAGGAACATGCCGCTGATCGCTACCAGCACGGTTATGCCGGCGAAGAATACCGCCTTCCCCGACGTGCCGCTGGCCACCTTCAGGGCCTCCTCCTTGGAGCGGCCCGCTGCTCGCTCGCTGCGAAAGCGGGTGATGACGAACAGGGCATAGTCCACGCCCGTGGCGAGCCCCATCATGATCACCACCTCTTTGAAGGTGTCGCTGAGGGCGTACGGCTGGCTGACCAGGGCCAGAATACCCAGCGCGGTCGTCGTCGCGGCCAGCGCCAGGGCCAGGGGAACCAGCGCCGCCATCAGCGCGCCGAAGACCAGGATGAGGATGACGAAGGTGAGCGGCAGGTTCAGAAACAGGGCGCGCCCGAAGTCCTTGTTTACGACGTCGAGCGTCTGTTTGTTGATTGAAGCCGCGCCCCCATCGAGGATCGTGAACCCGCCGGACGCCGCGTTCGCTTCGGAGACGGTATCGACGACCGGGCCGACGTTCTTCTGTGCCTCGGTGAGTTCGCCGACCAGGTCGACCAGGGCGAAGGTGACGTCGCCGCCGGCGCTATTCTGCGCCACGAAAGGTGAGCTCTCGCGCGGCGCTCCGATATCGTAGTGGGTCAGCGTTTTGGAGACGATCCTGGTGCTGCGGACGACGGTGGAGCCGCCCACGGTGTCCGTCTTCTCGGCCCGCAGGTCGAGAAGCTTCGCCATGAGGCCTTCAACCGTCTCCTGGTAAGCCGGATCGGTCACCTTGAGGGACGGGTGAGAGAAGACGACTATCTCCCGGACCGTCTCTTGCTGCGTGCCGAACCGGTCCTGGAACAGCCTGAGCCCTTCGAACGCTTCGCCCGGCCCCTGCAACTTGATGTCCGTGTTGGCCGGGACCAGGGAGCAGCTCCCCAGGGCGACTACTACGATCAGCACCCAGGCGAAGACGACGGCCTTCCGGTGTCGGGCGCTCCACATCGCCAGTCGCGCCGTCAGCGAACCGCCGGGAGGGAAATCGCTCTCGCTCACGCTGTCTACCCCTTGAACTCGCCGTGCCGGGCGGTAT
Source organism: uncultured Chloroflexia bacterium (assembly GCA_963726245.1). GTDB lineage: Bacteria > Chloroflexota > Dehalococcoidia > DSTF01 > JALHUB01 > CAVSBT01. Next base: position 79,546 of record CAVSBT010000038.1, on the reverse strand, counting down.
CATAAGATACCAGCGCCACTCTTCTTGGCGCAAGGCAGCCGCTCCCGTCATTCGCAGGATGGTGACTGATGCGTTTACACTTCGGGCGTTCCAGCCACTGGCGCGCGGCGCTGTTGATGGCGCTCGTGTTGGGCGTGGCTCTGTTTGTCGGGGCCTGCGGTGGCAACGAAGCAAAGAACCCCAAGCCAACCGGAACGGTCACCCGCGACCCCCAAACGCCAATCGTCATTCCCGCCGGCGAGGCCATCGTTGTTGGCGTTTCGGCGCCTCTAACCGGGCCCGACGCGGCGGCGGGAACCGAAGACAGCGATGCGGCCATCGTCGGCGTCGACCGGTGGAGGAAAGTGAACGGCAGCCAGATCAAGGGCCACGAGATAGAGATTCAGGTGGAGGACGACGGCTGCACTGAGGCCGAGATAACGGTTCAGGCGGCGCAGCGCCTGCTGAGCCAGCAAGGCCTCGTCGGGGTCCTCGGGCCCGACTGTAGCAGCGGAGCCGAGGCGGCCCGGCCGGTCTATGAGAAGGCCGGAGTCGTCGCCATCTCCGGCTCAGCCACCGCGACCGGCCTCACGGCGAACCAACCGCAGGGAGGCTTCTTCTTCCGCACCGCCTACCGCAACGACCTGGAAGGCACGCTCGCCGGCCTCTTCGCCAGCTCCCAGCTCAAGGCCCAAAGAGTCTACCTGGTCGACGACGGCGAGTCCTACGGCCGGGACCTGGCCGACGCCGCCCAAACTGCGATGGAGAAGAACGGCGTGGCGGTGACTCGGGACAGCGTGCAGCGTGGGACGGTCAATTTCAGCGAACTGGTCAGAAAGATCGTCGCGGAGAGCCCGGACCTGGTGGGCTTCGCCGGTTTCAACCCGGAGGCGGCGCTCCTCTTCCGGCAGCTTCGCGATGCAGGTTACAAGGGACTGTTCGGCGCCGGCGACGCGGCGTGGGGCCCGCCGTTCATCGAGCCGGTGGGCGCGAAGCAGGCCGAAGGCGTTGTCTTCGCCGGGTGCTCGCTGCCGCTGCCCGCAGACTTCGTGGCCGACTTCCAGGACCTGCACGGCCATGCGCCCGCGGATTCGGCCTTTGTCGCGCAGTACGCGGACGCCGCCACCATCCTGCTCGACGCCGTGGCTCAGGTCGCCGTCGAGGATGCCGGCGGTTCGCTGACCGTCGACCCTGCCGCGCTCCGCGACGCAGTGCGCGCGGCCCGCTTGGTAGACGGCGTATCCGGCTCGGTCGCCTTCGACCAGAACGGCGACCGGGTGCCTCCAGGCGTCAGTGACCTTTCGGGATTCGTCGACAAGGCTATCAGCTCAGGCGACGTCAACGTCTTCCTGGAGCTGGGCCTCGTTCCCTGTCAGGTCCAGGACGGCAGCCTGGTCAATCTCATCGGCCCAGGGGCCGGCACGCTGCGCTGAGCCTTTCCCGCGGCCCTCCAGAATCCTATTCGATCCTGCCTAGCTCCTTCATCGCGGCCGATTGCCGCCACCGCGGGCGTACCAGTCCCGCCAGATGACTCTGTAGACACCCAGCCAGCGGGGCAACCGGTTAACGACGGGTATGAAGGGAGTCAAGAGCAGCACAAGGAAGAAGCCAACCATGATCGCGCCTACCTGGAGGTCGGCGTTATCGGACGACGACATGGGGCGCACCTGGTAAAGGAATGAGTACGGCCCAAGCCACCACGCCCCTGGATAGCGGCCGGTCTCGTTGATGATTCCCCATTGATCGCCCGACAAGTCCAGCGTGTCTGCCACCCCGGCGTCCACGTCGTCCTGGAAGAAGAGCAGCGATCGGGTGAAGTCGGTGGTGAACGGCAGCCTGTCCCCGCTTTCCAGCGCGCCTTCCAGCAGGCCAGAGCGTCCCAGAGCCAGCATGCCGCTCATCAGGGTGGGAACAGGGCCGTAATCACCGGAGGGAACCTGCACGTCCCCATTCACCACAGTCGCATCGTCGAGGGCAGAGATGTAGGCGGTAAGCCAGGCCTGTTGCTCGTCGTCGCTGGCGGCCTGGTAGGTTTGAAGTGCCGTGCCCACACCCTCGTCGATGACGGCCAGCCGGGTCAAAGGCTTGATGACGAAGTCTTGGGAAGGATCGATCCGGTTCCTAACCCCGAACCAGTTGGCGGGGGCGATGCCAAAGAGGCTTTGGGCGTTGTCCCTGTCCGGGGTGTACGGCGGCCCGTAGTCCTGAATGCCGCTGTTGCCGGCGAGGATGTTGGCGCTGGTTTCCACGAAGGCAACGGGCTGGCGATTGGCAACGTCCTCGCTGCGTACGGTTGGGTAGTCCGGCGAGCTGAGGATCGCGGCCACCACGACAACAACGACCGCCACCACCAGGAGAACGATGAGCCCTTCCCTCAGAAGGTCATAGGGCTTCATGGGGGTGTTCTGGAAGTAGGCTTCAGTTCGCTTACTCATGTCGCCCCAACCTCTCCAGCGGCTTCACCGGGCCCTCGCTGCGAATGAAGAGGAGGTGGACCCCAACCAGCAGCACGAGCAACAGGGGCAGGACGATGATGTGCAAGGTGAGGATCTGTCCGGTGTTCATCGTGTTGAAGAAGCCGCCCACGCCCACGGCGTTCATGGCGTCCTTGGCCTGCACGGCGATCCACTGTGAGTCCCAGTTGGTCTGCGATAGGAAGCCGGTCAAGCCTGTGAAGATCGCGGCCCCCAGGGCCAGCACGCCGACCATCCACGTCTTCCAGCGTCCGTCTCGCCAGGCAGCCATGAAGTACTTGCTGACCATGTGCAGGACCAGCGCAGCGAAGAAAACCTGGACACTCCAGAAATGCAGAGAGTTCACGAAGTGACCCACCCGTGAGTCGTGGTACCAGCCCGGGCCGAAAAGGCACATCACCACTCCCGTTGCGACGAGGGATCCCAGGGCTGATAGAGCCGTGACGCCGAACAGATACACGATTGAGTTGACGTACACCGGCATCTGCGTGGGCAGCGCGTCCTCCAGGGACAGATTGTCGGTCAGCAGGCTTTGGGTTCGTCGAGTCAGATTCATGGCGCACCCCCGTCCCGGCTCATGATCAGCCCTCCAATATCTTGGGCAGGCGCGCCCAGCACGCGAGGACAAAGCCCACGATCAGCAGTCCCCACACGACAATGTTGGGAATAGCGAGGTTGAAGACCCAAAAGACGACGTGAGGAACAGTCCGCAGCAGCTCTGGCGGTAGCGGTTCCATGGCATCACCTCCTTCGTCGACGTGCATGGTCGGAACCTGCCTCAAGGACACACGACACCTCCCCGCCAAGCGTATGGAGGCTGCGGTCAGTATAGCTACAGAACAGACGACGTCAAGGCTACGGCTGCAGGAAAACGGCCCCATAGTTAGAAGGGCTTGCGGGAGCTGACAGGTGGCGGTTTCGCGGGCCCAAGCTCCAAGCCGTCGAACGCGGCCTGGCAGGGGCGTTGTTCCCCAGATAGATGGCTGTTGACCAGTTCGTGGCAGGGGCGATAATGCAGGAAGATGCCAGCAGAATAGCCAGGCCCCCCCGACTGGTAGTGAACGCCCTTCAGAACGAAGATGCTGTTGGGGTCGGGCAAACGCAGGAGAGTACGTGCTGACTAGCCGGAGGTACATGCCGTGGAAGTGATCAACCCAGCCATCCGTCGGTTCACGCGTGAGGCGACCGAGGACCCAGAAGGGTTCTGGGCTCGGGCGGCAGAGGAGCTCCCGTGGTTCCGGAAGTGGGACCGCGTGTTTGAGTGGACGCCGCCGACCTTTCGGTGGTTCATCGGCGCCCAGACCAACCTGTGCTACAACTGCCTCGACTATCACGTGGAGCGCGGACGAGGCGGACAGGCGGCGCTCATCTTCGAAGACGAGCGGGGCGAGTGGCGGGTCTACACCTATGCTCGACTGCTTCACGAGGTCAAGCGGGCCAGTGCGGCCCTGCGCGCCCTGGGCATCAAGAAGGGCGATCGCATCGCCATCTACATGCCCACCTGCCCCGAGGCGCTCACAATAATGCTCGCCAGCGTCCGCATCGGCGCGATCCATGTGGCCATCTTTGCTGGTTTTGGGGCCAACGCGCTCGCCGACCGGGTCGTGCGCACGGGAGCCCGGCTGCTCTTTGCGGCCGATGCCACGTGGCGCAAGGGGCGCGAGACGCCGCTCAAAGAGATCGTCGACGCCTCTCTCAAAGAGGGCGCCAGCGAGACCGTCGAGCGCGTGGTTATCCTGCGCCGCACGAGCGCCGAGGCGCCGATGCAGGCAGGACGGGACATGTGGTGGGAGGACTTCCTTGCCCTGGCCGGGGACCAGGATACCGGCTACGTGGCCATGGAGGCCAATGAGCCTGCCTTTATCCTGCCAACCTCAGGGACGACAGCCAAGCCCAAGCTGGCTGTGCACACCCACGGCGGCTACCAGGTGCACATCCGGAGCATGGGAGACTGGGTCTTTGGCCTCAAGCCGAGCGACATCTGGTGGGCTACGTCGGACATAGGCTGGATTGTCGGGCACAGCTATATTGTCTACGCGCCGCTGCTCTTCGGCTGCACAACCATCGCCTACGAGGGGGCTCCCGACCACCCAGGTCCGGAGACCTTCTACCGCATCATCGAACAGAACCGGATCAGCGGCATCTTCACGTCGCCCACGCTGGTGCGGCTCATGATGCGCTACGGGGCGGACGTTGCTCGCCGCTTCGATCTGAGCTCGGTGGAGCGCACGGTCTGCGCCGGCGAGGTGCTGAACGCGCCCGTCTGGGAGTGGCTGCAAAAGGAGGTCTTCGAAGACCGGATACCCGTCGTCGACCACATGTGGACCACGGAGACGGGTGGCCCGGTGGTCGGGAATCCCTACGGGCTTGGGCTTCTGCCGATCAAGCCTGGCGCTGCGGGCATCCCTCTGCCGGGCATCGAGGCGGCCGTCATGACGCCAGAAGGGCAGTTGTGCGGGCCCGACGAAAAAGGCTTGTTCGTCATCAAGCGACCGTTCCCCGGCCTAACGCCAACGCTGTGGGGCGAGCCGGAGCGCTACGGGCCCGACTACTGGCAGCGCATCCCCAACACCAGCGTCTGCTCCACCGGCGACGCCGCCTCGATTGACGGGGATGGCTATGTCTGGTTCAGCGGCCGCGCCGACGAGGTGATCAAGATAGCCGCCCATCGCATCGGCACGATCGAGGTGGAGACCGCCTTCCTTCAGCACCCGGCCGTGGCCGAGGTCGGCGTCACCGGACGGCCGGATGAGCTCCGGGGCGAGGTCATCTCAGCCTTCGTGGTTCTCAAGCAGGGGCGCGAGCCGTCCGAACAACTGAGGCAAGAGCTGCTGCAGACGGTAAGGAAGGAGCTCGGCCCGGTGGCGGTTATCGGCGATATGAACTTCGTCGAAGTTCTTCCCAAGACACGCAGCGGCAAGATCATGCGTCGGGTCCTGAAGGCCGTGGTCTTGGGCAAGGACCCAGGGGACATCTCCACCATCGAGGATGAGGGCTCAGTGGGAGAGGCGCACGAGGCCTGGCAGCAGATGAGGGCCCAGGTCGCCGACCGAAAAGTCTAGCAGGCTGAACAGAGTCAGCCACCGGATGGACGGCCTCCACGTCTACACCCGGAAGAGCGGTAACCTCGATTTCGATGGGCAGTGAGGGGACCTAGGCCGCGTATCTCTTGGCCAGCAGGGCGTCCGCCCTCTTCAGCAGCTCCTCGGTGTTCGTCCCGTCCTCGGGGTAGAAGACCATGGCGGCCCGCCACCGGCGCGGTTCGTTTTCAAACAGAAGTGAGTTAAGCGTCGTCACCAACCGTCTGGCCGCCACCTCTCCCTCCGGCCCCGACGTCTCGGCGAAGAGCACCAGCAGCCTGCCCGAGTGGTCCACGGTCGCAGAGTCAGCCGTGCGAAGATGGCCATGCACGGCGGGTCCGACTTTGCACCGGAATGTCTGATCCAGGTAGATTGTGAGGTCATCAGGCTCCAGCGCACACAGGGCCAACGTTCGCTTGTGCCTCTCCGCCCGCTGGATCTCCTCCGTCAGTCGGGCTGAGAACAGCCAGAAGCGGGGCAACATCGTCTCGGGATCCACCAGCGATCCAAAAAACTGCTCCGCTGGCCCCACGAGCCCGCTAACGCTGGTCAGTGCCTGGTAGCGACCAAGGTCACGAGCGAAGCGCAGCTCCAGTATGAAGAATACGCCGGCGAGGCACGCAAACAGGGCCAGACCGGTGGCGCCGTATGTGCGGTTGTCAACCGCCACGAACAGCACGGTAGCGACGGCCGCTGTGACAAACGTAAGAACGCCGGTCAGCCTCGGCAGGATAGGTGAGGGGGCCTCTGGGTTTTGCATCTCGCACGCCTCAGCGTGATTATCGACCTGCCGCTAGGGCCTGACCACCCTTGCCCACGACCTCGACGCTGCATGAATCAGCACAAAGAGCCTCAAACGCGCGCCCAGCGGCGTTCGAGCTTGACTGGCCGTTGCCGGAAGCCGAACATTGTGCAAGGCTCAGAAAGAGAGGATTCACCAGCATGACCGACGAGTTGCCCGCGGAGCAACTGCGACGAACGTTTGACCCCAAGGCCCTCGGCATCCGGACCACAGAACACGTCAAGCCCTCTCAAGCCATCATCGGACAGAAGCGGGCGGTCTCCGCCCTTCAGTTTGGGCTGGGCATCCAGGAGGCCGGCTTCAACATCTACGTCGCCGGGCCATCCGGTATCGGCAAGATGACCGCCGTCCATGCCTTCCTCGAGGAGCTGGCCCGCCGCAAAGAGACCCCCGCCGACTGGTGTTATGTAAACAGCTTCGACGACCCATATGTGCCCAGCGTGTGTCGATTGCCCGCTAAACGCGGGCATCAGCTCCAGCAAGAGACGAAGGGCCTTATCGATCACGCCCGCCGCGAGATCCCAAAGGCCTTCGAGAGCGAGGAGTACAGCAGCAAGCGGGACGAGATCGTCAAGACGCTGGAGACGCAAAGGTCTCAGATGCAGGAGCGGCTCAGCGAACGGGCGGCTGAAGCAGGCTTCGCGCTCCAGGCGTCGCCCTTCGGCGTCATGATTGTCGCCATAGTGGAGGGCCGGCCCCTCAGCGATACGGAGTTCCAGGCTCTGCCCGCTCCGGCGCGCAAGGACCTCCAGAAGCGCCGCGACACGCTGGAGGAAGAGCTGAAGGCCACCATGAAGCAGGTCAGGGAGCTGGAACGCGTCGTGAAAGGAAAGCTCGAGGAGCTCGACAAGCAGGTCGCGCTCTACGTCGTCGGCGGCCTGTTCGATGACCTCAGCGAGAAGTATCGTGACCTGCCTCAGGTCGCAGAGTATCTCAAGGCCGCTCAGAGAGACATCTTCGAGAACATCGAGGCGTTCAAGGGCAGCCCGTCGCCTCACCCGTCCGCGGCGCCTGCGCCTCAGGACGCCTCCACGCCCACGCCGGTCCCCTCGTCGCCGGAGCTGCCTTTCAGGAAGTACCAGGTGAACGTGCTCGTGGACAACAGCAAGGCGGAGGGCGCGCCCGTGGTCGTGGAGCTCAACCCGAGCTACGGCAACCTCTTCGGACGGGTCGAGAAGGAGGCTCACTTCGGGGCCCTCTACACGGACTTCACGATGATCAAGGCCGGCTCGCTCCACCAGGCCAACGGCGGCTATCTCGTGCTGCGCGTCGAGGACGTCCTGCGGAATCCGTTTAGCTGGGACGGACTGAAGAGGGCGCTGCGCAGCCGGCTGATAGAGATCGAGGAGCCGGGGGAGCGCTTCGGGTTCATGGCCACAAAGAGCGTGCGCCCGCAACCGATCCCGCTCGACGTGAAGGTTGTCCTTATCGGCAGCCCGATGCTCTACTACCTCCTGCACGGCGCCGACGATGAGTTCTCGGAGCTCTTCAAGGTGAAGGCGGACTTCGATACGAGCATGGCGCGCGACGGGGAGAACGTCCAGGACTTCCTGGCCGTCTTGTCCACCTTTTGCCACAAGGAGAAGCTCAAGCACCTGGACGCCAGCGCGGTGGCGAAGCTGCTGGAGCACGCCTCGCGCCTGGCGGAGGACCAGGAGAAGCTGTCGACTCATTTCGGCGCCCTGGCCGACGTCATCCGCGAGGCCCACTTCTGGGCGCTTCAGCAGGGCGCCTCCCACGTCAGCGCGGCGCACGTGCGCAAGGCCCTCGATGAGAAAGTCCACCGCTCGAATCTCATCCAGGAGCGCATCCAGGAGATGATCGCGCGCGGGACGCTGCTCATCGACACGGCCGGCCAGGCGGTGGGACAGGTGAACGGGCTCTCGGTGCTCAGCCTGGGCGACTACCTCTTCGGCAAGCCCAGCCGGATCACGGCCAGCGTCGGGCCGGGCCGAGAGGGCGTGCTCGACATCGAGCGGGAGGTCGAGCTGGGCGGGCCACTCCACAGCAAAGGCATCCTCATCTTGGGCGGCTACCTTGCCCAGGAGTACGCGCAGAACAAGCCGCTGACGCTAGCCGCGCGGCTCGTCTTCGAGCAGAACTACGAGGGGATCGAGGGCGATAGCGCTTCGTCGGCGGAGCTCTTCGCCCTGCTCTCGGCGCTGTCGGGCCTGCCGGTCAAGCAGGGAATCGCCGTAACGGGCTCGGTGAACCAGCCCGGCGAGCTCCAGGCCGTCGGCGGCGTAAACCAGAAGATCGAGGGCTTCTTCGACGTGTGCCAGGCGAAGGGGCTGACCGGCAAACAAGGCGTCATTATCCCCCGAAGCAACGTTCAAACCCTCATGCTACGCGAGGACGTGGTGAAGGCCGTGAAAGCGAAGAGGTTCCACGTCTGGCCGGCCGGAACCATCGATGAGGGCATCGAGATTCTCACCGGCGTGCCGGCGGGGAAGCGCGGCCCCAATGGCCAGTTCCCGGAAGGCAGCGTGGGTTATCGCGTCGACCGGCGCCTCCGCGACTTCGCGGAGTACCTGAAGGAGATCCCCGAGGCAGGCCCTGAAGGAGCCAGGAAGGACAGCGCCAAGCCGAGGCAGAGGAAGCCTCCCTCTGCCCCCTCTGAGAGCTTCCCTCACGGCAGCCGGCCGGGCCGCCCCTCGAAAGGAGGCAAGCACGATGCGTAGCGACGTCGTGAAGAGCCGCATGTCCTTCTTCCTGGGCATGGGCAGGACGCGGGAGGAGATGGCCAGGCCCCTGGTGGGCGTGGTCAACTCCCAGAATGAGCTCGTCGCGGGCCACATCCACCTGAACGAGATCGCCGCCGCCGCCAGGGAGGGGATCATCGCCGCCGGCGGGACCCCATTCGAGTTCCCCAGCATCGCCATCTGCGACGGCCTCGCCATGGGTCACGCCGGCATGTGCTACCCGCTGGCCAGCCGGGAGCTCATCGCCGATTCCATCGAGGCGATGATGCTGGCGCACGCCCTCGACGCCATGGTGCTGGTCACCAACTGCGACAAGATCACCCCTGGCATGATGATGGCGATGGCCCGGCTGAACGTCCCCGCGATTCTCATCAGCGGCGGTCCCATGCTGGCGGGCTGCTTCCAGGGCCAGGCCATCGACGTGAGCAGCCTCGGCGACCTGGTCGGCATGGTGCAGCGGGGAGAGGTATCGGAGGAGGACCGCGAGGACTTCATCGAGGCGGCCGCGCCCACCTGCGGCGCCTGCGCCGGCCTCTTCACCGCCAACAGCATGAACTGCATGGCCGAGGCCCTGGGGCTCGCCCTGCCCGGCAACGGCACCATCCCCGCCGTCTACGGCAAGAGGCGGGAGCTGGCCAGGCACACGGGCATCAGGGTGATGGACCTATTCAACGAAGAGACGACCCCCAGGAGCATCCTGACCAAGGAAGCCTTCGAGAACGCCATCACCGTGGACATGGCGATCGGCGGCTCCTCGAACACCATCCTCCATCTCATGGCCATCGCCGCCGAGGCCGGAGTGGACCTCGACCTCGACACCTTCGACCGCATCGGGAGGCGCACGCCGCGCCTGTGCGATCTCAGCCCCGGGGGCCGCCACCACGAGGAGGACCTCTACCAGGCCGGCGGGATCCAGGCCGTCATGAAGGAGCTCGCCTCGAAGGGCCTCATACACCTGGACGCCATGACGCTAAGCGGCCAGACCGCGGGCCAGTTGGTCGAGGCCGCCCGCATCAAGAGACGCGACGTGATTAGGGAGATCGCCAACCCCTACGACGCCGAGGGCGGGCTGGCCATCCTCTACGGCAACCTGGCGCCGGAGGGCGCGGTGGTCAAGCAGTCGGCGGTGCTGCCTGAGATGCTGAGGCATCGCGGCCCGGCCCGCGTCTTCGACATCGAGGAGGAGGCCGTGCAGGCCATCTTCGGCGGCGCCATCAAGAGCGGTGACGTGGTGGTCATTCGCTACGAAGGGCCCAGGGGCGGGCCCGGCATGCGGGAGATGTTCATCGCCACCATGGCGATCGCCGCCAGGCAACTGGATGGGGAGGTGGCGCTCATCACCGACGGCCGCTTCTCCGGGCGCGACGAAGGGTGCCGCCATCGGCCACATCTCGCCGGAGGCTATGGAGGGCGGGCCGCTGGCCATCGTGGCGGAGGGCGACATGATCGAGATCGACATCCCGCAGCGGACGCTCAACGTCGATCTGCCGCAGGCGGAGATCGACAGGCGGCTGGCGCGGTGGTCGGCGCCTCCCCTGAAGCGGGAGGTCGCGTCGTATTTGAAGCGGTACTCGGCCCTGGTGACCTCAGCGAGCACCGGCGCCGTGCTGCGGCTGCCGGAGTGAGCCAACCCGCCCTGCGCATTGAAATGCGCAGCTTCGCCGAAGCTGAGGGTTTCAACCCTCAGGGATGAAGCCAAGCAACCGAACGCCCATTTCGCTCCGTCCGGACAAGGCTAGACGGGTCTGTCGCCGAACCCTCTGTCTTGTCACCCTGAGCGAAGCGAAGGGTCTCGCCGAATCAGATTCTTCGCTGCGCTCAGAATGACGGGTCTGCCGGAAGGCCGTTTCTCAACAAACCCCATGAATGAGACAAGGAGGACACGATGGCGCGCGTAGGCTACGTCACGACGGCGAAGGCGCAGGGAGACGCCCGTGAGGTGTTGGCCGGAATGGAGGCGAGGGGTTCAGAGGTCCTGAACCTCCACCGCACCCTGGCCAACGACCCGAACGTGATCCGGAACTTCCTGCGCCTGGGCAACTCGCTGCTCATGTACGGGCTGCTTCCGCCGGCCCTGCGCGAGCTGGCGATCCTGCGCGTCGCCCAGATGACGGGGGCCGGCTACGAGTGGGCCCACCACGTCCCCATCGCCCGCGAGGCGGGCGTCAGCGAGGAGCAGATCGCCGCCTTGAAGAGCTGGCCCACGTCCCCGCACTTCGACGAGCGAGAACGCGCCGCCCTTCGCTACGTGGAGAGCGTAGCGTCGCTGGCGGTATCCGATGAGGTGTTCGCCGAAGCCCGCGGGCAATTCAGCGAGGCCGAGGTGGTTGAGCTGACGCTCGTGGCCGGCTACTGGGGCATGGTGGCGCGGCTGCTGCTGGCGTTGCAGGTCGACGTGGAGCCGCCCGTCGCTCAGTATCTTCCTGGCTAGGGACCATAGCACGGGCGCCGTCCTCAAGCTGCCGCAGTAGTGGGGCAGGTTGACCCGGCTCCACGTGGGCGCTCGACGCCCGGGTAGAGGGACGGTAGACTGGGGACGATGAGCCGCTTGAGTGCAATCGACGTGTTTGCTGGCGCCGGTGGCGCCACGGCTGGGCTTGTCCTGGCCGGGTGCGATGTCCGGCTCGCCATTGAAAGCGACGAAGATGCGGTAGCCACGTACAGGGCCAACTTCCCGTCCGTGCCGGTCGTCGCCAAGAGAATCGAAGAGTACACGCCGTCTGGCATCCTGCGCGAAGCTGGCGTTCAGCGTGGGGAGCTTGCCATCCTGGCAGCTTGCCCCCCCTGCCAGGGGTTTTCGAGTCTTGGGAAAGGCGACAGGGATGACGAGCGAAACGACTACGTGAAGACCGTTGGGGAGCTTGTGGACTGCCTGCGGCCCAAAGCGGTGCTGCTGGAGAACGTTCCGGGTGTTATCGGCGACGGTAGGTATGCGGAGCTGAAGGCGTTGCTGTCAGCGCTGGGATACGGACTTGGCGAGTGGATTCTGGACGCGGCGGACTTTTGCGTTCCCCAGCGACGGAAAAGGCTGGTGATGTTCGCGCCGCGGGGGCTCCCTGACTCTGCCATACGAGACCCCCGGCTGGCGTACGCCTGCGCGGCTTGGGGCTCGCACCCGCACACGGTTAGAGACGTGCTGCGTCTCGTGGGTCCTCTCAATCCGCAAGATCGCCTCCACGACGGCCGCAAGCTTCCACCAAACATCTTGGCCCGAGTGCGGGCAATCCCCCGCGACGGCGGAAGCCGGCGGGATTTGCCGCCCAATCTCCAACTAGAATGCCACAAGCGGCTGAAGGCCTCTGGCGCCGGAAGCGTCTACGGGCGGATGGCGTGGGACCAACCCGCCCCCACCATCACCACACGTTGCACCACGCCAGCTTGTGGCCGGTTTCTGCATCCGGAAGAAGACCGCCCCATCACACTGCGCGAGGCCGCCGCTTTTCAGACGTTTTCGCTGGGCTACCGGTGGAGAGGGGGCGTGCAGTCGATAGCGCGTCAGATCGGGAACGCCGTCCCCGCCCGGCTAGTTCACCTGCTTGTTGAGCACGCGCGCAAGCTGATTGAGCTCGCCGAAGGGCGGCGTCAATCCGTCGCACCGCTTGCCGTGGATTCCTCTCTACGTCAAAGTCCCAGAAGCGAAGTACTCGCCACCCCATCCTCCTGAGGGCGCGAGTCACGCGCCTGTCGCGACACTGGTTGCGCGCGATCTTGTCCCGCCAGTACTGGCTCATCTTCTCCTCGGGGAACTTCCGTGGATGGCCATGCCAGAACGCACCGTCAACGAAGACGGCCACCCGCCATCTTGTAAAGGCCATGTCCGGGGTGCCTGGGAGCGTGCGGAGGTTCGCACGATAGCCGAGAATCCCCGCTTGCCTCACGGCTCTTCGCAGGACCATTTCCGCCGACGTGTCTTCATGGCGGACCGCCGCCATCCGGCGGGACGTGCTGTCGGAGGAGCGCTCTGTGGCCATGGCACGGGCGGAGCCAGGCCTAGCCTGCTTCGGTGCCCGCTGCAGCCGGCTCGTCCGCGCCCGAGCGTTCGTCGGGCCTGATTCTCGCCACGAAGAGGAAGGCTTCGTGCATCTTCTTCGTTTTGCGCAGGAACACCTCCCACGAAACCCGCCGTAGGACATCGTCCTCAAGCTTTGCGTACGCGGTTCGGTTGATTGGGGTCAGCTCTACTTCGTCGCAGACGAGGGTGATGCGGAACTGATTGGGGAAATCCTCGTTGAACTGAGGGTGGTCGCCCAGGAACTGCCTGATCGCCTCGTAGTACTTGTGGAGTCGTTGGAAGTCGGCGTCCGACAGCCGATGGCCCGGCCGCTTGATCTCGACCACTTGAAGCGCTCTGCCGAAATCCATCAAGACGAAGTCAGGCCTGCGGCTAGGGTAGTCTATGGCGGACGTGACGACGCGCTCCCCGTACCGTTGCTCGTACCACCTTTCGAATGCAGCCCTGAACGTTTCCAGGTTCTGGTTCCTGGTGAGAAGGGTCCACTGAGGATCGATAAGCCAAGGTGCCTCTTCGATCAGCTTCTGAAGCTCCCCCTCATTCTGAGCCGCGGAGAGTGTGCGCTCCAGCTTCTCGATGATTCGCACCCGCTCATCCGCGATCTGGCCAAGCGAATACATCTCAGCAATTCTCGCCTCGGTGAACAGTGACACCAGGGCGCTGAAGGGGCTGTCCACCTCAGTGGAGGCCTCCTGCAGTTTCTGCACCAGGACACGGTGGGGACCCACAGCCAGAGCCAGGTTGACCACGGCGTCGACCTGTTCCTTGTTCTCCAGCTCGTCTCTGGAGAAGGTCCTCGCGATTGCCTTGGCTACGGCGAGTACCCCATCTTGGAGCTCCCCAGCAGGGAACGTGGCCTCAACCAGCTCTTGAATGCGCGATTTCGCCGCGAACAGCCCCCACGTCTGTTCGCGGCGCACGCCTTCCGACGCCCTGCCTAGTTGCCGTATTAGAGCCTGGCCCCACTCCTTCAACGCCTGGCCTCGGTCGGTGTTCCAAAGGATATCCTGCCTATCCGACCGGACTAGATCCTCTTGGTCGTCGTCCAGCCAGTTTGCGTGTATCTGGCCCACTAAGTAGGAGCGCATCGTGTGCTCCCCGGTGAAGCCCGCTGGGATATCGAAGTCCCTGGTTTGGCAGACAATCTTCCCACGTGCGTATATCCTTACGCCCGCCATGACCTCGTCTTTGTACGACTGGTCCGAAACGGCCACCCAACCTCGAACCGGAAACTGCTCGCCGTTCACTCTCACGGGGCGCTCATCGACCGAGATCCGAGTCCCTTCCAAAAGTGGGATCTCCAGCTCCCCGACCGTGAACTCGTCTCCCGCGGCGGAGTCCCGAACACTAATTGTCCAGTCCGAACGCGCGATCCCGAACCGACCCGCCAGTTGGCGGTGGAACACAGAGGCATCCGGTATGCGGCGGAAGAAGAAGTCCTCGAGGATCACTTCGGTTCCCCGCTGCTCCCTGTATGTGCAATCAAGGGGCCCCGGCTCGGGACGATACGGCTCGTCCGTCTCTTGCAGAATGTCGTCGAATCTCAAGGTAAGGTCCGCGGCGAGATAGCCATCGGAGGTCCTCGGCCCCCCCGCTGTGATCAGCCGGATGGTTTTGCAGATACCGAACGGCGCTAGCTTTCCGATTCCCTTCCGGCCCATCACCGGCCGCCCTTTTTCTCGTGAAGCGCCCCCCCGCCCCTCATCAGCCCTCCGGTCTCTTCCGACCGGCAGGTAATGGGGATTTATCTCGCTCGGCGACATGCCGTGGCCGTTGTCCACGACGCGTATCTTGTATCCTTTGTCCGTTACGTGCCCCCCGGACATCGACGCGAGATACTGTCCCAGGGGCGCCTCAACTATTACTTCTTCAGCGTCGGCATCGTAGGCGTTGGCTACCAGCTCTGCGACGACAGCCGAAACCTTGTCGTACAACTTTATCCCAAGGTTGTTGATCGTCGTTCGCGAGATGGTCATCGTGTAAGGTTCTTCCGCCATGGAGGCCTCCTCGACCAACGCGTCACTCCCTCTCGCGGGGTCACACTCCCCCACGCATGTCGTCGCGGCCAGTGACGATCCGCCAGCGGCGAGCGCATGTTACAACAGCCGGGCTGTGGGGCGATAGCGGGCCTTATCCTGGCACGTGAGCCCGCCTACGCCGGCGGGTCACCGCTCGAAGATGTAGTCGATACCCTTCCTAACCGTGACGCGCATCACCGCCCCGGCGCGTGAGTCATCGCGGATCAGCTCCAGCTTCCCTTCGGCCACCTGCTCGGGCTTGAGCAGGCCGCCGACCTCGGCCCTCATCGCTTCGACGACCTCTTCTCCGTGGGTGTGCACGAACGGCGTGTCGGTGTACGTCGGGCAGATCACGTTGACGCGGATGCCCTCGCTCGCCAGGTAGGCGAGCGAACGGCTGAAGTGGATGACGCCGGCCTTGGCTGCGGCGTAGACGGGGCTGATCGGCATCGGTATCAGGCCGCCCATGGAGCCGATGTTGACGATCACGCCTCCGCCGCCCTGACGGCGTAGCTGCTGGACCTCGAGCTTGGTGGCGCGAATGACGGCCTCCAGGTCAATCGCCAGCGTCTTCTCCCACAAGTCTGAGCTGGGCCCGAACAGCTCCTCGCCGATCTCGGAGATGCCCGCGTTGTTGTCGACGATGTCGACGCGCCCAAACTGCTGCACGGCGTAGTCCAGCATACCCTGGAGGTCCTCGCGCCTCGTCACGTCCGTACGGATGAAGCGCGCCTCGCCGCCGCTCGCTTCGATGTCGCGCGCCGCGGCCGCGCCGGCTTCGGATTGCAGGTCAGCGATTACCAGCCGAGCGCCGTTTGACGCCAGCAGCTTGGCAGTCGCCAGCCCTATGCCTGAGGCGCCTCCCGAGACTATTGCAACCTTCCCCTTCGGATCCATGCGCCCTCCCTTGTTCCTTGTTGCTTGTTGTTTGTTGCTTGTTCCCTCGCCGCCCTCACTCGCCGCTCGCGTAAACGGGTTCTCCCGTGCCCTTGCAGGCGACGACTTTGCCGGGCGTCGACTCACGGACCACCGGCTCGCCGAACCGCACCCACTGGCCGTTCTCGACCCTCTCGAACCACAGAGCCTCCGACACCCGATGATCGGTTGGGCTGAGGTTTGCGGGCAGCAGGCAGGCGAGGCAGCAGTAGTCGCGGATAGCTTCGGCACCCTCCACGATGCTTTCACGGGTCAGGTTCGGGCCGGCGTTCTTCAGCGCCTGAACCATGAGCTCGGCGACCGTCATACCGTACTCGGTCAGAGAGCTCGGCGCTACGGTGGGGGCGAACTGCTTCATCAACTCGATATGGCGCTGTACGCCGGGGTCATCCTTCTCCGATATCATCTTGCCGGTGGTCACGCTGACCGTGCCCTCAGCGTTCTTAGCGCCTGCCAGGTCTATCGTGAACTCGACGGCGGAAACAGCGCTCGTAATGAAGGGCACGTCCCAATCGAGAAGCTCTCGCGCCACCTTGATGGCGCTGGCGGCCGCGCCCGCATTGGCCATCAGATCCACGAAGTCGGGATTGTCTTTCTTCAGCCGCTGCATCTGCGCGGTGAGGTCGAACTGGCCCCAATCGTACGATTGCGTGGAGACGATCTGGATGTCGCTGTCCTTGAGTGCCTCGGTCATCATCTCCAGACCAGTGGTGCCGGCGGTATCGCTCTGATAGACGATCCCCATCCTCTTCCCGCTGTAATTCTTCTTGATGTAGTCGGCCATTACCTCCGCTTCGGTCTTATAGTCACAGGTCATGCCGATGCGCGACTTCACCACGGGCTCGGTGAATTCAACGACGCCGCCGCCCAGGAAGAGATCGGGGACACCCTTGTCTTCCAGGTATTGCATGACCGCGAGTTGGGTCGGGTCGCCGACGCCGCCGACGATAGCGAAGACCTGGTCTTGCTCGACGAGCTTTCGCACCACCTCGACCGCATCCGCAGGGTTGAAGTGGTCATCGCCTATTAGAAAGGTGATCTTCCGGCCGTAGACGCCCCCCAAGGAGTTGACGTAGTCGAAGTAGGCCCGCATCCCATCGGCTACGACAGCGTAGGAGGAGGCCGGCGACTGACTCAGGGGAAGGTGGGCCCCAAGTACCACCTCCGTGTCCGAGACGCCGGGCACCTTATCGGCGCCCGGCGTCTCGCCGGCTATTGGCGTTGCCGCCGTGGGCGTCTTACCGACGCCCTCCTTTTCTCCGCCGCAGCTCATCAGGAAGAGCCCGGCGAGCAACATCGTTGCCAGGAGCAATCCGCTTCGAAATCGTGCTGACACTACCACTCTGGCGGCCCAAGACCCCTCTGGCCACAACCTTCGCGTTCTGCTCGCTACGGCACCTCGACGTACGGGATGAGGCGTCCGAGCTTGGGTTGCTTGTCGAAGTCAGCAGGCATCTGCCGCGGCGTGCAGTCGTTGGTCGTTTCGAAGCTGACCACATCGCTGATCTGCTGCCAGGTGCCGTTCACAACCTTATTGTAGACAAGGTGCTTCGATATCTTGTGGTCGGTGGGGCTCGTCGAAACAGGCCCGGTGTCGAAACAGGTCGAGCAATCGAACTTGCACGTGTTCTCAGCGGCATCGAGGAAGGACTGCCGGCTGAGGTCCGGCCCGGCCTCTTCCATGTTGTACGCTGTCAGCTCGGCGACGAACATGCCATAGAGCTCGAAGTTGTTCAGATCGCCGCCGTTGCCGTACTTCGCCCAGATCTTCTCGTACTTCTGGACCTGCGGAAGGTCGGTTGCATAAGCCTGGCGGCCAAAGGTGAAGCTGATCACTCCCTCGGCGTCCTTCGCCGTAGCAAGGGAGATGAAGATATCGCTGCAATTGATGCCGCTAACGAGGATGGGGACATCCCAGGCAAGGGTCTCGCGGGCTGTCTTGACCATGCTGGCCGCCTGGGGTGGGATGGCAAAGGCGACGAGCACCTCCGCACCGGAGTTCTTCAGCCGCTGCGTCTGCGCCGAGGCGTCCCAGTTGGCCGACTCGTACCTCTCCTCGTCGACGATCTGGACGTCGCTGCCCTCCAGGCCTTGCCTCAGACCCTTCTCGCCGTCAACTCCCAACTGGTCGTTCTGGAGGAGAAAGCCCACCTTCTTGCCGTTGAAGTTCTTGGCTATGTACTGCCCGAGGAACTTGCCCTCGGTGACGTAGTCGGGGTTGCCGGCAAACCGGCTCTTGACCACCGGGTCGGTCCACATCTCGAGACCGGTGGACACATACATGTCGGGGATGCCTTGGTCCTCAAGGTACTTGTAGACGGCGAGGTGTGTCGACTCACCAAGGCCGCCGACTATCCCGAAGACCTTATCCTGCTCCACTAGCTGCCGGATGACCTCCACCGTGTCGGCGGGGTTGTAGTGGTCGTCACCGATGATCAGCGTGATCTTCCGCCCATAGACGCCCCCCTGGGCGCTGACGTAGTCGAACATCGCCTTCATGCCGTAGGCGATGGGCGCGTAGGCGGAGGCGGGGTTCTGGCTCAAGGGGAAGTGGGTACCCCACTTGACCTCGGTGGCGGTGACGCCGGTGGTATCGGGAGGCGTGGTCGTCTTTTCGGCCCCGTTATTGTTCCCCCCACCATTTCCCCCACCGCAGCTCACCAGGAGAAGGCTGCCCACCAGAATGGCCGCGATGAGGAATCCATGTCGGGATTTTGCTAGCATTTTCATGCACCCCCTTGCTCACGCCGCTTTGACCGCCATCCTCTCCCTCTGCGGGACACTACCACCCAGCGCTCGTGGGCGGAGGCCCCTGAGCGCTGGGGCCGGACCCTGGTTGCAGATCAACGTCTTTCGTCACTTCGTTTCGTCAGGGATAGATGGGCTCGTCCAAACCCTTGCAGCCCACGGCTTTTCCGGGCGTCGATTCGGAGAAGACCGGCTCGCCGAACGTCACCCACTTGCCGTTCTCGACTCTGGCATACATTTCCATTTCGGCGGGCCGGTGGTCAGTGGGGCTCATGTTGATGGGCATCGGGCAGGTCGAGCAGCACCAGTCGTGGATGGCCTCGGCGCCTGATATCAGGCTGTCGCGGGTGAGGTCCGGTCCCGCGTTCTGAAGCGACTTCACCATAATCTCGGCTACGAAGGCCCCGTAGAGGGTGAAGTTGCTCGCCTCCACGCCCTGGCCGAAGTCTTTCATGATCTGGATGTGCCTCTGGACCCCGGGGTCATCCGTCTGGTAGATCTGCTTGCCGAAGACCACGCTGACCACACCCTCGGCGTTCTGCGCCCCGGCCAACTGGATGAATATGTCGGTGAGGACTACGCCTGTGACCACGATCGGGACATCCCAATTCAAGATCTCGCGGGCTGCCTTGACGAGACTGGCTGCCGGTGGCGGCACCGCGTAAGCGACGATGACGTCGGGGTTAGCCGCCTTCAACCGCTGTGTCTGGGCAGTCACGTCCCACGAGGTGGTCTCGTACTTTTCCTCCGCGACAACCTTGATGTCACTGCCCTTTATACCGTCGAGAATCGCTTTCTTGCCGTTCTCGCCGAACTCATCATTCTCCAGCAGCAGGGCCAGCTTCTTCCCGTCATAGTTCTCGATGAGATACTTGGCGAGCATGGCGCCCTCGGTTCCGTAGTTGGGGTTACCCTGGAAGCGAGTCCTCACAAGCGGGTCCGTCCACTTGTCGAGACCGCCGGATATGAACATGTCAGGGACGCCGCGCTCCTCCAAGTACTTCCAGACCGCGCTGTGGGGCGCGTCACCGAGGCCGCCCACGATGGCCAGGACGTTGTCCTGCTCGACCAGCTTGCGTACCACCTCCACGGTATCCGCCGGGTTGAAGTGGTCATCCCCTACCAGCAATTTGATCTGGCGGCCGTAGACACCTCCCTGGGAGTTGACGTACGCGAAGTAGGCCCGCATGCCGTCAGCGATGGGCGCGTAGGCCGCCGCCGGGTTCTGACTCAGGGGGAAGTGGGTCCCCAGCAGGATCTCGGTGTCGGTTACCCCGGGGACCGTCGCCGAATCCGGCGCCTCGGCACCTGCCGGCTGGGTCGCCTCAGGCGTCTTGCCGCCCTCGTCCGCGGTGCCTCCGCCGCAACTCACGAGGAGCAGGCCACCGAAGAGTATGACCGCGAGAAGGAAAGGAGGCCGGAACCTTGCCACCACTGACACACACCCCCCTTTCGCCGCTCCGACAGTCGTAATGACCCTCGGCGCGGCGCCACCACCGGCGCCTGCAGGCGCAGATTCCCGGAGGCCCGGACTCAACCTTGGCCGCCGGGGCGGATTCCGGCAGATGAGAGGCTCGCTGCCCTGATTACTGCTTAGAGACCGTCTCGCCCCCGTTCTTGCAGCCGACGGCGATGCTCGGCGCGGACTCGAAATCGTTCGCGGCGCCCCCGGCTGACCACAACCCCCGCGTTCTGCGCGCTAGGGAACCTCCACGAACTCCGCGGCACGCCCAACCTTGGGTTGCTTGTCGAAGTCAGCAGGCATCGTCGGCGGCGTGCAGTCCTTGGTCGATTCGAAGCTGACCATATCGCTGATCTGCTGCCAGGTGCCGTTCACAACCTTATTGTAGACAAGGTTCTCCGATATCTTGTGGTCGGTCGGGCTCGTCATGACGGGCCCGCCGCGGAAACAGGTCGTGCAATCGAACTTGCACGTATTCTCAGCGGCGTCGAGGAACGACTGACGGCTGAGGTCCGGCCCGGCCACTTCCATGTTGTACACGGCTAGCTCGGCGACAAACATGCCGTAGAGCTCAAAGCTGCTCATCGGGCCACCGTTGCCGTACTTCGCCCAGATCTTCTCGTATTTCTGGACGCCCGGATCGTCGGTTGCGTACGCCTGGAGGCCAAAGGTGAAGCTAAGCACTCCCTCGGCGTCCTTCGCCGTAGCCAGGGCGATGAAGATATCGCTGCAATTGATGCCGCTGACGAAGATGGGGACATCCCAGGCGAGGGTCTCGCGGGCCGTCTTGACCATGCTGGCGGCCTGGGGTGGGATGGCAAAGGCGACGAGGACCTCCGCGCCGGCGTTCTTCAGCCGCTGCGTCTGCGCCGAGGCGTCCCAGTTGGCTGACTCGTACGTCTCCTTGCGACGATCTGGACGTCGCTGCCCGCCAGACCCTCCCTCAGACCCTTCTCGCCGTCAACTCCCAACTGGTCGTTCTGGAGGAGGAAGCCCACCTTCTTGCCGCTGAAGTTCTTGACTAGGTACTCCGCGAGGAACTTGCCCTCGGTGACGTAGTCGGGGTTGCCGGCAAACCGGTTCTTGGCCACGGGGTTGGTCCACAGGTCGAGACCGGTGGAGAGATACATGTCGGGGATGCCTTGGTCCTCAAGGTACTTATAGACAGCGAGGTGAGTCGACTCACCGAGGCCGCTGAGGATCCCAAACACCTTCTCTTGCTCCACGAGCTGCCGGATGACCTCCACCGTGTCCGCGGGGTTGTAGTGGTCGTCACCGATGATCAGCGTGAGCTTCCGCCCATACACGCCACCCTGGGCGCTGATATAGTCGTAGAAGGCCTTCATGCCGTAGGCGATGGGCGCGTAGGCGGAAGCTGGGTTCTGGCTCAGAGGGTAGTGGGTACCCCACTTGACCTCGGTGGCGGTGACGCCGGTAGTGTCGGGAGGGGTGGCCGTCTTTTCGGCCCCGTTATTGTTCCCCCCACCATTTCCCCCACCGCAGCTCACTAGGAGAAGGCTGCCCACCAGAATGGCCGCGATGAGGAATCCACGTCGGGATCTTGCTAACATTGGACATACCCCCTTGTTTCCGCCGCCTGCAGTCGCTCACTGCACACGGAACCCAGCGCGTCACAACGTCCGCGCCTGACAGAACTCCATGACCAGCCGTCTTGGCCAGATATGGGCGACCGCCGGGTCCACCGGCGTCGGGAGAACTGCTCCTAGAAGCCGTGGCCTCCAGAATGCAGGCGCAGTGTACAACACCCACCTGCCTTAAGCCAATTACCTATTTCTATAATCTCTATTGGTCATCTGTCGCAGGGTGCCTCACTGCCGCCGCCGGTCTCAGGAGAACAGACCGTCGAGCGCGGACGCGCGGCAAACAGTGTTATCCTAGAAATGACAGGTCCAGCAGAACGGACCCTGCTGAGTTTCGCAAAGCCACCACAGGCGGATCAAGGGAGAAAAGGATGACCGCGGCCACAGAACCTGCCACCGCTCAGACTTACCGGCTCCTCATCGACGGCGACTGGCGCGACGCCGGCAGCGGCCGCACCTTCGAACGGCGCAGCCCGGCATCGGGGGAGCTCGTCGCCGTCTGCCCCAGCGCCGACGAGCAAGACACCGAGGCCGCCATCCAGGCGGCACGTCGCGCCTTCGACAGCGGCAAGTGGAGCGAGGCGCCCGCCAAGGAACGCGCCGCCGTCCTCCGCAAGATTGCCGACAAGCTCCGCGAAGAGAGGCCGTCGCTGTCCCGTCTTCTCTCCCTGGAGGTGGGCAAGCCCCTTCGCGAGTCCGCCGCCGAGGTGATGATGGCAGCCGACGTGTTCGACTACTATGCCGGTCTCGCCCTGGACGTGAAGGGGCAGGCCATCACCGGCTACGTGCCGGACGCGATAGGCCTGGTGCTGAAGGAGCCCGTGGGAGTGGTGGGTATCATCACCCCCTGGAACTTCCCCTTGCTGCTCTGCACCTGGAAGCTGGCGCCCTCGCTGGCTGTGGGCTGCACGAACGTCCTCAAGCCCTCCACCTTCACGCCCTGCAGCACCTACGAGCTGGGGCGCATCGTGACGGAGGCGGGAGCGCCGCCGGGCGTGGTGAACGTGGTGACGGGCCCCGCCGGCGTCGTCGGCGAGAAGATCGCCGCCAGCGCGGCCGTCGACAAGGTGGCCTTCACCGGCTCCACGGAGACCGGACGGCGCATCATGCAACTGGCATCCAGCAACGTGAAGAAGATATCGCTGGAGCTGGGGGGCAAGTCGCCGAACATCGTCTTCGCCGACGCGAACCTGGACGCCGCCGCCGGGAGCGCCATCCTGGGCATCTACCTGAACGCCGGCCAGGTCTGTCAGGCGGGCTCTCGACTGCTGGTTCAGCAGGAGGTCCACGACGCCTTCATCGACAGGTTCATAGCCTTCACTGGAACCCTGAAGGCCGGCGACCCGCTGGACCCGTCGACCACCCTGGGGCCCCTGGTCTCCGAAGAGCAGTTGCACAAGGTGGAGGGCTACGTGGAGGCCGGTCGACAGGAGAAGGCGAAGCTTTTGAGGGGCGGCCGGCGCATCACCGGCGAGGGCTTCGACCGCGGCCTCTTCTACGAGCCCACTCTCTTCGACCAGGTGGAAAACAGGATGAGGATCGCCCAGGAGGAGATCTTTGGGCCCGTGCTCTCGGTCATCACCTTCCGCGAGCCCGAGGAGGCCCTGCGCATCGCCAATGAGACGATGTACGGACTGGCCGCTGCCATCTGGACCAACGATTTGAACCGCGCCCTGAAGTTCGCCAAGGGAGTCAAGGCGGGCAGCGTGTGGGTGAACTCCTACCACACGGCCGGCATTCCCCACATGCCCTACGGCGGCTACAAGCAGAGCGGCATCGGCAGGGAACTGGGCCAGGAGGGGATGGAGAACTTCCTGGAGACCAAGAGCGTCCAGATCAAGCTCAACTAGACACAGCAGCAGCTCGCACGGAGCACGAAACGGAGGCCGGGCGCGCGGCGCCCGGCCTCCGCTCTCTGCACTGTGTTCGATGCTCGGTGTTCGACGTCGCCTTACTCCTTCGGGGGCTGGAGCGGCCACTCGTTGACCAGGTTGGCCGTCATCGGCTTGGGCACGAGCTGGGAGACCAGGTCCACTGACCACGGCTTGTCCGTCTCCACGGACGCTACGATCTCCGGCTCGGAGTAGAGGCCGACGTAGCCGGCGCGAATCAGGAAGTTGCGGCCGTTGATGTTGGCGGCCTCATCGGTGCAGAGCCAGGCCACGAAAGGACCGATCTCCTCCGGCACCTGCTTCTCCATCTCGGCGAGCATCTTCAGGCCCGCCTCGCCGGCCCGCGCGTAGCGCTGCTTCATGTCGTCGCTCAGCGTCATGCGCGTGGCGGCCATGGGGCGGATGGCGTTGCAGCGGACGCCGTAGCGGCCCATCTCCCGGGCAATCGTCCGCGTCATGCCGATGATGCCCTCCTTCGCCGCCGCGTAGTTGGTCTGGCCGGGGTTCCCCAACCCGGACGTCGAGGAGGTGTTGATGATGACCCCGGGGTGGCGGGCCTGGCGGAAGTACACGCAGGCGGCCTGCATCAGGTTGAAGTGGCCCTTGACGTGCACGGCGATGACGGCGTCGAACTCCTCCTCGGCCATGTTGAAGATCATGCGGTCGCGGAGGATGCCGGCGTTGTTGACGACGATGTCCAGCCTGCCGAAGGTGTCAAGAGCCTGCTTGACAAGCTTCTCGCCGGTGGCGTGATCGACGATGTTGTCGTAGTTAGACGCCGCCTGCCCGCCCTTCTTCTTGATCTCGTCCACCACCTCGTCGGCAGGGCCACGAGCCTGCCCGGAACCGTCGACCGCACCACCAATGTCGTTGATGATGACGATGGCGCCCTCGGAGGCGAGGGCCAGAGCTTCGCCGCGTCCGATGCCGCGGCCGGCGCCGGTAACGATCGCCACGCGACCCTTGAGCCTATCTCCCATGGTAAGAGACCTCCTTCTCTTTGATCTGTACTGCGATCTGTATTGCGGTCACAGACACCCACAAGACTCTAATCTAGTCAATCAAGACCGATGGCGCAACAGCCAAATGAACCCCTTTGCGCCCAGAGGGCCACTCGCCGCCCGTCCGACAAGCCCAGTGTGCGGAATGGGCCGCCGGTGGCAAGGGCAGGGCATGATGGGCCTGCCCCAGCTTGCGCCAGCCCCAGCGGCCCTTGAGGAAAGCGCTCGCGCTTGACAGTCGCACGACCAGCCGCCTAGCATGTCGCCGGTTTCCCCGCGCGATTGCACCAGCGATTGAGGAGGACACGCCATGAAGGGGCCTACACGTCGATTCTACCTGCTCTTTGGCCTCCTCATGGTCCTTCTCGGCCTTACCGTGACCACCGGTCACGCCCAGCCCCAGACCGACCAGAAGATCAGCGCCCCCGGTCAGTACTCCGGCTACACCTCTCCCGAATACAAGAGCTTCGCCGTCACCTCCCAGTACGTCACTATGCGCGACGGCGTACGCATGTACAGGGACAGCGAGCACGCATCCTACATAGAGTTGCCGGTTATCGGCGAGGTGGCGCAGCTACCTTTGCCATCGTCGACCGCACCGGAGGTCGCGGCGCTGCCGAGCACGGGCAGTGGGCCAGAGGATAGCGCTTTCCACTGGATGCCGGTGGTTTGGCTGCTGGTCGGCGGCGGGGCAGCGGCGACGGCCGGAGCGTTCTGCATCCGGTTCGCCTGGGGCCGGCGACGCAGCGGCGGGAGGTGAGGAGTGACCAAGGAGATCGGCTTTCGGACAAGGCTCAAGCTTGACTACGAGCAGGCGGTGCAGGCGGCCCGAGCCGCTCTCCAGGAGGAAGGCTTCGGAGTTCTCACCGAGATCGACGTTAGGGCCACGCTGAAGGCGAAGCTGGACAAGGACTTCCGGCGCTACGTTATTCTGGGGGCCTGCAACCCTCCCCTGGCGCACCGCGCTCTGGAGGCAGACCCCTCCGTAGGGCTGCTCCTGCCCTGCAACGTCATAGTCTACGAGGAGGGCGACGGCAGCGTGGTGGCCGCTGTCGACCCACTGGGCCTGTTGGGCGTGCTGGATAACCCTGCCCTGCGCGAAGTGGCGCAGGAGGCGGAGGCGCGGCTGCGCCGGGCCATTGACAAGATAAGCGCTGGCTAGGCAACTTCTCCGCGGGCGCCCCTGATGGGCCTGCATCATTTTCTGGATATTCCTTTACAGTGGGGGTTGACAAGCTCCGAGCAGTATTCTAACCTGTTGGCGAAATCACAAAGGACAGCGCTGGCACAGGCGTTTTGGCGGATGGGAGGGGGGCCAGAGCTGCTCTGCCGGAACCCTGTTGGGGACGGGGAACCACCCGGCTAGGGTGAATCTCCCGATTGAGTAGGGCGAGGTTTCTGCCCGAACCCCTCAGTCAATCCCGGAGGCAGCGAACAGGCATCTGGCCAGCATGTATCTGGACGGGGGGTTTCTGCGCCTTAACAGGAGGTCAAACATGCAGGGCACCCTGCCACGTAACTGCCCCCGCTGTCGGGGGTCCATGATCATGGAGAGAGACTGGTACGGCGTCTACAGCACGTGTCTTTGCTGTGGCTACGTACATGAGGCAGTATCGCCCCCGGCCATCGAACTCCTTGACCAGGAAGACGGCCACACCCGTCAGCGCAGGCGCCAGCCTTCACACGGCAAGCTCCGCCTGTAGGAATCGACTCAACGGCCTGACGCAGGACCAGCCCATATGGCGCTGGTAGGCGTTTGTTAGCCTGTTCCTTGTTGCTTGGAACATGCAACAGGCAGGAAGCAACAAGGCCCGCCCCACCCCACCCCACCCCGTGAATAGCGTTCGCTACTCACCTTTCACGTAATCTTACCTTTCACGGAATCTTTCACGATCTTGTCTTGAGAAAGCGTAACAGTCGTGGCTACCATGCCAGTAGCCGCCGCGGGCAGCGTGGGCGGCCGGTGTCGTTTGGCTCTGGCTGAGGCTCTTCCCCCGCCTGACGCATTCCGCCCGCAGCAGTACAGGGAGGTCAGACATGAGGCAACATGGCGGCGACGGATTACAGGACAAAGAAGAGGGCACGGTAATATTCGTAGGCCATGCCCGCCTTCCCCAAAGCTTGGCGCCTGTGGGCGCCCCCTCCGTTGTGTCCGTGGAGATCGAGGTCGACGTGCGCCGCCACCAGGCGGTGGAGGTCGCTACACGCGGCGTCCTGCCCCGTGCCGAGGTCCTGGTACGCGACATCCTGATGAACGGCGACCTCGATGCCAGCGTGGGGGTCCTCTTGGACGCCCTCCAAAGGCGCTACGTGGGGCCGCCTCAGCGGGCCATCATGACCGCTGTCAGCAACGCCTACGACTCCTACACGCGTTTCTGTCTGCAGCGAGCGGCGGCAGAGCAAAGCCTGCGGCCATCTGGCTAGGGTCCACCTTCCATCGCCCTTCAGAGAGAGCATGCGGGCTATACCCCCACAAGCCGTGATTCTCCCTAAGCAAGATGGCCCTATCTGCCTTGCGAATTAGGGGTATCCCCAGCCCCGCATAAGGGTTTTCCCCAATACAACAGGGTTCTCCAACGGCACTAGAATGCACCCGCCTGTCACGGTGGCAGCCGAGATAGGTGCCGACAGGTCCGGAGCAAGGAGGTTCCGTGGTGATTCAGACCAGCGCCGTAAGTTGCCGTCATCACTGGCTCCTCAGCGGGCCGAAGCGCGGTGTCATTCATGGCATCTGCAAGAACTGCCGCGCTACAAGGGAGTATCCGGCTGGGCTGGAGGGCATGGACGGCTTCCTGGATCACCAAGACCTGTCGGCAAGCGAAAGACACCCCCTGGATCTCCTAGAGCGGCAGGTTCAGGAGGAGTAGTGATAATTCCTGGCATCCTGGCCCCGGAGTTGCGAACATCCTTGCCGGTAATTGGAAGGTTATGGTAGGCTTTGGGCCGCTCTTGGCTGGGAAGAGCGGATCACGCAACGCCGGGCGGACTGCTGGCTAGCAATGGCGTGGGGAAACTTCCAGGCGAAGAGTCGCCACAGTGGGTTGGCGACCGGCTTCTAGGCTTGAGGGCCCTGCCCCTGAGAGCGGAAGGCAAGGAGCGCCCCTTATGAAGGAGCCTGCATCCTCAGAGGAGATGGCGGACCGTAATCGTCGACCCAGCGAGGCCGGCGGCTGGAGCCGCGGCTCCAGCGGCAAGATCCGCGTCCTCATCGTCGACGACCACGCCGTTCTCCGTCAGGCCCTCCGCCTTCTCCTGGAAGTGCACCAGGAGATCGAGGTGGTGGGCGACGCCAGCAACGGCCGCGAAGCCATGGAAACAGCCGAGAAGCTGCTCCCCGATGTTGTCCTGATGGACATGGTGATGCCCGGCCTCAACGGACTGGAGGCCACACGCCAGATTCGCCGGCGCCTCCCCAAGACCAAGGTGCTCATCCTGACCGGCTACATGGAGGACGAGCAAATAGTGGCTGCCCTCCGCGCCGGCGCCTGCGGGTACATAGTCAAGAAGTCCGACGCCGCCGAGCTTATCCTCGGCATCCAAGCCGTCCACCGGGGAAACACCTACTTTAGCGCGTCGATCTCCGATGCAGGCACAGCCGGCGAGTACCTCCTCCAGGCCAGGAGCGAAGAGGGCAGGTCAGGTTATGGCCTGCTCACCAGCCGTGAGCGCGAGGTCCTCCAGCTAATCGCCGAGGGCTACTCCAACCAGCGCATAGCCCACGAGCTCTACATCAGCGTCAAGACGGTGGAGGCTCACAAGGCCCACATCATGAGCAAGCTCCACGCCCAGACGCGCACCGACCTTATTCGCTATGCCCTTCAGAAGGGGCTGGTCGGCATCGATGTAGCGCCCGCGCCGGAGCCGGGCGAAGAGCGCCAGGCCGGCTAAGAGAGACAGAGCACTGCCTTTCGGCAAGGAAGGCAGGACGGGAAGAGGGACCTAACCGTGATCGAGTTCGCTCGTGATCCTGTAGAGCTGAGCGCTTGCCAGGATGACCTCAGGGACGAGGATGACGTGTCCGCGGTGCAGAACGCGTACCTGGGACGCTTGCGCCGCCTCCTCCGACTCCGAACCGATCATCATGAAGACCTCAACGAACAGGGCTTGTGGCTCCTCGACCGCTCCATCTTCACCACCTACCGCGACTGCGTGGAGCTTGGCGTGGGCTTCGTGGCCCAGGGCGTCATCCGTCGCCTCTCCGCTCAGAGCGGAATGCAGTCCCACCGCACGACGGGCGATCTCAGCGAACGCGCCCACCGGCGTGAGCGGTAGGACGCGGACCTGCCAGCCTGGCCATGGACGTCAGGCCTGCCACCGAAGGTGAATCCACTTGAGTGCGAAGGCCTCCTCCATTCTCGCACTCCGGCCCCTCGAGCCGCTTTCGCCGGACGCTGACAGCCAGCCCTGGCGAGAGCGCATCGAGCTGGTCAGGCTGACCGCCCGCGCCCAGGCGATGTACCGCAGCGCGGTTCAGGTTTTCGCCGCCACCACGCCGGAGAGCCTCTATGAAGCTGTACTATCAGCCGTCTGTGCGGTCGTAAGAGTGGACCTGGCGGCCCTCTTCCTGGTCCGCACGGACGACGGGCGGCCTGCCTGCCGCGCCCTGCGCGTCGGCCGCTCGACGGCCGTCTTCGACGCCGCAGAGTCGCCCACCATCGCCTTCGCCGACGCCGCCCTCGAGGCGACCGCTCCCCTTATGGTGGAGGCGCCGCATCCCCTCCTGGATGATCTCCCCTCCTGCTTCAACGGCGCCCGGACCGCCGGTACGCTGCTGGCAGCGCCCATCCGCTCGGCGAGCCAGGGCCTGGGCGTGCTGGTGGTCGGCCGGCGGGTTGGATTCCCTTTCTCCCCTGACCAGACCGACCTTCTCCAGGGCCTGGCCGACCAGACCTCTATGGCCCTCGAGAAGCTGCGGGTGATGGAGGCCGCGGCCGAGCAAGGGCGCCGAGCCCAGGAGTTCGTCTCCGTCGCCTCCCACGAAATAAGGACGCCCCTCACCGCCCTACAGGGCTTCAGCGAGCTCCTCCTCTCGCGGGAGGTGAGCGCGGACGTGCAGAAGAGCTGGATCTGCCTAATCAACCAGGAATCGGTGCGTCTGGGCTCCCTCATCGGCGAGCTGCTGGACCTGACACGCCTGGAGTCGGGCCGCGTCAAACTGAACCTGGAGCCCGTCAACCTTCGACTGGTAGCGGAGTATGTCGTCAGTCTCTGGGGCAATGAGCACAGGCGTTCACGCTTCTCCATCCGCTTTCAAGCCGGCGTGCCTCGCCCGATAGCAGACCTGTACAAGCTAACCCAGGTGCTGGCCAACCTGGTGAGCAATGCCGTCAACTACTCCCCACCTGGCGCGCCGATCCGCATCGAGGTGGCGCCCGGTTGTCTGGCCCGGCCCTCCACGCTGCATCTCGGCCGGCCGGGGCCAGAGGGTGCTCCCTGCCCGGCCGGGGCGAGCATCGCCGTCCGAGACCGGGGGGTGGGCATCTCTCAGGAGGACCAGGCGAGGATCTTCCAGCCCTTCTATCGAGCCGCCCAGCCGGACGGAGAAGGCGCCGCCGGCCCGTCCGGCAAGTCAAGCGGCGCCGGCCTGGGCCTGACCATCGCGCGCCGGCTGGTGGAGTGGCACGGCGGGCTGATGTGGGTGGAGAGCTGTCCGGGGAAGGGAAGCACCTTCGGCTTCTGTCTGCCCCTGGAGCCTCCCTCCTGCTCCACCTCGGGAGCTGCTCTCACCTCAGGAGCGATAGCATGAAAACGGTCCTGGTCGCAGATGACGAGCCCGCCATCCGGACCCTGGTGAATGCCATCCTGGATGGCCCGGGCATACGCACCCTGGAGGCAGCCGATGGGCCCGAGGCCATAGAGATGGCCCGCCAGCATCAGCCTGATCTGGTGCTGTTGGACGTGGCGATGCCACGTTTGAACGGCTTCGCCGTTTGCCAGAGGCTGAAGGCAGAGGCGTCGATGGCCAGCATGCCCATCCTTCTTCTGACGGCGCTGGCGCAGGAGTCGGATGCCCGGCGCGTCGGAGCCGACGGCATCGTTCAGAAGCCGTTCAGTCCCGCCGCATTGCGAGCGACAGTGGAAAGCATCCTCGGCAGCGCCAAGAGCGCCTGAGCCCCAACAGACCTTTCAGTCCTCGCCCGTCCGAGCACCTACGCTTTCGGCGACCCTCTGAGCGAGCCGCAGAAGGGCGTTAGCGATCTCCTCCACGCTGTAGGGGCCTTGCCGGCGGTGTTGCAGCAGGGCTCCGATGTTCACCCAGTAGCGGTTGCGCCGTCCCTCCTTCTGGCGCGAGATGATACCATCCTCTTCCAGGGCGCGAAGGATTGAGAGGGTGGCTCTCTCCGTTATGCCGACGGCGCTAGCGATGTCGCGTAGGGTTGAGCGTGGGTGGTCGATGACGTGGATGAGTACGAGGGCGTGATTGGTAAGGAAATCCCAATGAGCCATTTTCCCCCTCCACCCGGCTTGACAATGACACCAAAGGAAGTAGAATACCAGTAACGTTTAACTGGTTATATCTTTCTTGTTACTCCTTTCTCGCAGCTATTGTCCGGCCTCAGGCGTCCGGCAATATTCTTCACATTTCCGGCGCCGGAGTCAAGCGGAGCGGGCCAACAAGAAGGAGGAATTTTCGTGGCGGCGCGGCGAACTTCCTGCGTTTTTCCTGAGCTCACACGAAGGAGGCATCTAGCCCTCTAATTACGGCTGTCCAATGCCGATAATTATCCATGGCCCGGTATAGGCCAGCTAACATCGAATAGCCCGCGAGCAGGGAATATGCTGATTCTCACACGCAAAGTTGATCAGGGCATCATCATCCAGGGCAACATCGTGGTCACCGTCCTGCGAGTGGAAAGAGACCGGGTGAAGCTAGGTATATCGGCCCCCGAGGAGATCACGGTGCTTCGCGAGGAGCTCTTACTGCGTGACGCCGGCGCCCGCAGAGAGGAAGACCCGCCGAACAGCGGCGGGAAGGATGCCCCGCCGGCAACGCACTTCCGCTTCTTCGATAAGCCCGGCGGTGGACGCTCGGGCGGCGCCCCCTCCCCCAAGCCCTCAAACGGTAACTAGCGTCAGCGCGGGCTTCGCCGAAGCCGAGGGCGCCGTCTGCCCCCGACCGCGAATGACGTGAAGCTGTGGTGTCCTGTCGTCAGCCCTAGACCGCTGAGGCGCGGCCTCAAGCAAAGCCGGGGCGCCGGCCAGGGCCATCGACCTCTCCGCTGCCTCCCATAACTGCGCTACCCGTTCCCACCACTCCGCATTCACCGGCCCTTCCCGCCTACCGGCGACGGCCTCCAGGAAGCCCCGGCACTGCTCCAGCGTAGGGTCGCCCGGCAGGGCTGCCAGGGCGAGGGAGCCCGTCTCCCAAGCCCCGCCATCTGAGCTCTCCGCGCCGGCGGCCTCTCGCCGTGTCCGGTGGCTGGTGGATACGATGCGCAGAGGCGTCCGGTAGTCGAGCTCGTCCAGCATGAGGGTGCGACCCTCCATGGAGGCCACCGTCTGGCGGGCCTCCCAGTCCTCACTCAAGCTCAGTTGCAGGCTGGCCAGCAGACCTCCGGGATAGACCAGGGTGATGAACGCCGCCTCCGCGGGTCCTCCGCTTGGGCCGGTGGCCACGGCGCTGACTGAATGGGGCGCCCGCTCGACCAGCCGTGTGCAGAGAGCCAGCGCCTCGGCGGCGACGGCGCCCAAACGCCGGGCGGACTCGCGATGGCGGGGGCGGACGTCCAGGAGCCGCAGGTAGCGGAGGCTGGCCCGGGTGGCGCCCTTCGTCATGTCCGCCAGCAGAGCGAAGCTGGGCGACAGCATACGCTCCTCGGCGAACATGAGGAGCTTCCCCCGCCGCCTGGCCAGAGCGGACAGACGATGAACCTGGGCGGCCGTAAGCGTAAACGGGCCGGCGGCAAGAACGTGCTTGCCATGGACGAGAGCGCGCCGGATGAGAGGGTAAGGCTCCACCAGGCTGCTGGCCAGTACGACAGCCTGCAATGATGGAAGGGCGGTCAGGGCTGCCGGGCTGGCGTGCGCGCTGGCTCGGACCGCCAGCCTGCGGCCGGGAGGCACTGCTGCCACGCATGCCAGCTCTGCCTCGGGAAGCTGAGTCAAGGCGCGGGCGTAGGCCTCACCCGAAGGACCGCTCGCTACTAGCCCCAGGCGCAGCATCGATGACGCCTCAAGCGGCGTCCTCCAGCTCCCTCATCAGGGCCGTCCGCAGGCGCCGGATGGCCCGGTGCCGGAGCTGCGAGGCCCTCGACTCCGAGATGCCCAGACTCTGGCCGATGCTCTTCAGAGACTTGGACTCCAGGTAGTACAGGCGAACGATCTTCCGCTCGCGATCGGGGAGCGCCTCCATGGCCTCCCGGAGCTTGCTCTTCACGACTGTCTTCTCCACCATCGCGTCCGGGTCCACGGTGGGGTCGTCATCGGCCATCTCCCACAGCTTCTCTGTGTTGCCATCGACGGCCGTGTCGGCCAGGTTCTCCAGTGAGACGGTGCGTACGCTGGCAGAACTGAGAGAGGTAAGATAGTCCTTCTGGGTCAGACCCATCTCCTGAGCTATCTCCTCGTGGCTCGGGGCGCGTCGCAAGCGCGCGTGGAGGGCGGAGGTGGCTTTCTCCGCATCCGAGGAGAACTTCTGCAGTGAGCGGGGCAGCGGATGGGCGGCGCGCAGCGCATCGAGGATGGCCCCTCGAATGCGAGGCAGGGCGTAGGTGGAGAACTTGGCGCCCTTGTTCGGGTCGAACGAGTGGTAGGCTTCGATGAGCCCCTGAATACCGCAACTTACCATGTCTTCGTACTGGAGGATGCTGGCGCCGCAAGAGCCTACCGCAACACGGTTTACGGCGTGACGCACCAAAGGCATGTAGTCGTGGACGACCTGGGCCAGGTGTCGCTCTTCTGAAGGCAGTGGAACGATGAGACGCAGACCGGTAACCGACTCCCTAGGCTCGGAGGAGGACACGTTTCACCTCGATATCCGAATCCGAGGGTGGTCTTGCCCGCCACAGGCTGAGTGGTCTTGCTCAGTATCGGCCTTTTGACCTCCACAGACCTATCGGTGAATCCCCCTAGCATGAGCCCGCTGCAAGCCCCATTTTCGGGGGGATAGCCCCCTCATCACGGCCACCACGGCCTCCACTCTAATGGATCGAGCGTCCCGCACCGAGCGCACA
Organism: uncultured Chloroflexia bacterium; assembly: GCA_963726245.1. Lineage (GTDB taxonomy): Bacteria > Chloroflexota > Dehalococcoidia > DSTF01 > JALHUB01 > CAVSBT01. The sequence continues at coordinate 45,666 of CAVSBT010000038.1, read as the reverse complement.
GGATGTCTTGGTCCCCCAAACGCCTGCCTTGACAAACAAATGTGTTGGTGCATAATTGCGTAGGTGGCTGAGGAGCCCTGCCATGACTCAACCGGCGGCCGAGGGCGCGATGCGCGGCGACGGCGCGGGCACCGGCATGGCCGCGGCAGAAGGGGAGGCGGGACAGCAAGGGAGCCAGGTCAACGCTCTTCACGACCTGATCCAAGGCCTGACCCGCAGCCTGGCGCCTGAGGATGTGTTGCGCCGTGTCTTTACCTCCCTCCAGCCTCATCTGCACTTCGATGTCGCTGTCTCTGTCCTCTGCCTCGATGGCCGCGACCTGACCACGGTCTATGCGGCTGCCCCTCTGCCGAAGGCGATGGCCTCCGGGCTGGCGTCCGGCCTCATGGACACCTTCCTGCGCTTCTCCGGCGGCGTCCACCGTGACTGCCAGCGTCCGCCCTTCCAGCTCGAGGAACTGCGGGGTAGCGAACGAGCAGCCCCCGTAGCGGCGCCCCCACGCATTGCCGCCGACGCCCCTCTCATCGTCTCGGGGCGGGCGGTCGGGCTTCTCCGCGTGCTGGCGGAGCGCGACAGCGCCTTCGCTCCAGACGAGACGCGGCTCCTCTACTCGGCGGCCAGCCTGGCGTCGACAGCGCTGGAGCGCGTCGAGGAGGTCCGCCCGTCGGACGAGGGCGGCCTGCGGGGTCTCATCGCAAGCCTGGACGACGGCATCGTGCTGGTGCGGGATAGCGGCAATACGCTTGTGAACGAGACGGCCCGCCTCCTCCTGGCCGCGCTGTGCCGCCGTCCCGAGGATCAGGAGATTGCCCTGGAGGAGACGCCGATCGCCTCGCTGGTGGAAGAGGTGTGGAGCTCCGGACAGCGCCGCCAGGTAGACTACGCCCTGGAGGACGGCCGGCGCCGTCACCTCTCGGTGAAGGCGCTTCCCCTGGGCGGCTTCGAGCGCGGCGTCGTCGTTGTCATGCGCGAGGTGACGGAAGAGCGGCTTCTCCAGGAGCGCCTGATGCAGTCGGAGAAGATGGCCAGCGTGGGCCAGTTGGTCTCCGGCGTCGCGCACGAGCTGAACAACCCGCTGACCGGCATCATGGGATTCGCGCAGCTCCTCCTCACGCGAGAGATGGACGAACGCTCCCGCCACGAGTTGGAGACCATACAGGGCGAGGCAGAGCGGGCGGCCAAGATCGTGCAGAACCTGCTGTCGTTCGCCCGACGCCACAAGGCCGAGAAGGAGCTGGTGAACCTGAACACGCTCCTGGAGAGGGTACTGGAGCTGCGCAACTACGACCTGCGCCTGAAGAACATCACCCTGGAACTGGAGCTGGACCCCCAGTTGCCGCGCACGATGGCCGACCCCGACCAGATCCAGCAGGTCTTTTTCAATATCATCACCAACGCCGAGCACGCCATGCTGGAGGCTAACGGCCAGGGCCGCCTCATCGTGCATTCCGGCGCAGCAGGGGGCTACATCCGCCTCTCCTTCGCCGACGACGGCCCCGGCCTGCCTCCGGAGAACCTCCGCCGCGTGTTTGATCCGTTCTTCACCACCAAGAGGGTCGGCGAGGGCACCGGCTTGGGCCTCACCATCGCCTACGGCATCATCGAGGACCACGGGGGCCGCATCCGCGCCGAGAGCCGGGCCGGCAAGGGCGCCACCTTCATCGTCGACCTGCCTATCGTGCAGGGGCCGGAGCAGCAGCCCGCCGTCGAAGAGAAGGAGGAGGAGGCGCGCTTCGAGGTCGGCGCCCGCAGCATCCTGGTGGTTGACGACGAGAGCAGCATCCAGACGCTCCTCCATGACGTGCTCAACATGGACGGGCACCAGGTGGATGTCGCCGGCAGCGGCGCCGAGGCGCTCCAACGCATGTTTGACCGCCAGTATGACCTCATCATCACCGATATTAAGATGCCGGAGATGAGCGGCCAGGAGTTCTACCGCCGGGTGCGGGAGATAGACCGGGAGCAGGCGGAACGCATGGTATTCATCACCGGTGACACTGTGAACGTGGCGACGCGCCAGTTCCTCCAGCGGATAAGCAATCCGTGCCTGGTCAAACCCTTTAAAGTGGAGGAGATCAGAGAGATAGTGGAGCGCCAGCTAAGCCAGTCGTAGACACACTGGTTGTATGCGACTTGACGCCGGTGCTAGACTTCAGTTGTCAACGGCGATTTCCGGCTCGGCAACGGCGCGGGTGGCCGCCGGGCCGGTAGCCCGTCACTGAAAACTGGTACTGGGCCCTGTAAACCATCAGTCGCGCCATCCAGGAAAGGAATCCCGAGATGAGGTGGGGCGACAAGGTTTGCCCTCAGTGTGGCGGCGACCTCTACGCCGATTACGCCGACATAGCGCTGGCATGCCTGAAGTGCGGCCACCACGAGCCGCCGCCCAGGCCGGTTAGAGGTCACCCCAGGCGCTCCACGAAACGAGCTGTTCCTCCGGATTCGCGAAGGGTCCACGAGACTCCACCGGCGCCTCTGGTTGCGCTGGCGGAGGTCCGGCCCGAGAGCCGCCTCCTTATCGAAGGGGCATGCGCCCGCCACGGCTGCCGCGTTGTCTGCCTCCGTTACGATCTCTCCTCAGCCGACGAAGCCGCCCTCTCTGAATCGGAGCTTCTCATCGTCGAGGCTGATCGGGGCGGGGGCGCCCTGGTGCTGGCCCGCCGCCTGCGAGCCCAGGCGCCCGCTGTGCCTATCGCCGTGGTCCTTCCGTACTGGAGTGAGTCCGAGATTGAGGCACGGTCGACGGCCGAGTTCGTGATTCACGCCCCGCTGCGCGACAGCGAGGTCAACGGGGTGCTGGAGGTCATGGAATCGTACGGCGGCTGGCTGCCTGCTCCTCTCCTGGCAGCCGCGTATCGCGCCCGAGTGGCGAACTAGCCCTGCTCTACTCGCTCACCAGCGCGCCGTAAGTCTCGGGCCGGCGGCCCAGCACGACGTTTGTGGCCGGGGCCATGTCCTTCCAACGGGAGAGCGCCCGGTTCACCTGCGCCGAGCAGGCCATCTCCTCGCCGGCCAGCGCCGATGCCACCACCCGCCCTGTCGGGTCCACCACGCAGGCGCCGCCCTCGGCCGTAGGGGGCGTGGCGACGGCCACGTAGAGGCGGTTCTCGTCGGCGCGGCAGCGCGCCACGGGCATTATGTCGAATGGAGGGGCGTCTGCCGCCCAGAGCAGCACCTCGGCGCCACGCAGCATGAGCGAGCGCGCCACCTCCGGCACGACGCCCTCGGCGCACAGCATGACGCCGACGTTGCCCACCCGAGTGGGCGCCACCGGGCAGGGCTCGCCGCCGAGCGTCAGGCCTGCCGACGCGGTCAAGACGCCATGATGGGTCTGCCGGTGGGCCAGGAGCACCTCGCCGCCGTCCAGCAGGTAGAAGGTCCGGTAGCGGCTTCCCCCGGCTTCTTCCAGCAGCGTTACGCCCAGCATGACCCCGGACTCGCCCGACAGCGCCTGCAACGGCGGCAGCAGGTCCCCCGCCGGATAGGCGTCCAGCCGTCCGACCGGCGTCGCCGGGAAGAGGAGCAGGTCGGCGTCCTGGCGGCGCAGCGTCTCCACCCAGCGCCGGGCGTCCTCGAGGAAGGCGCCGCCCGACGGCGGCAGGCTCGCCTGGAGGACCGCCAGGCGCCGGCTGCCGGGTCCCACGGACAGCGGCTCGTCCAGGAGTCGGGCCGCCGGCAGCTCCTCGGTGGGAGCGGTCAGGGCTGAGTAGAGGGCAGGTCGGCGGGCGAAGGGCGGGCCCGTCGCCTCCGCAGGGTCCAGGTCGAAGACGAGGACGGTCTCCTCCTCCGTTCCGGCCGAGGCACGCATCCGCCCCTGCGGGTCGATGACGCAGGAGCGGCCGCAGTAGACGATGCTGCCCGCCTCGACACCCACCTTGCCCGCCGCCACCACCCAGACGCCGTTCTCCAGGGCGCGGGCCGGCATCATGTACTCGGCTTGGGGGTTGGAGAGCTCGCTGGGCGCGCGGCCCCAGCTCACCCAGGCCGTCGGGTCGACGATGACCTGGGCACCGCCCAGGGCCAGGCAGCGGGCTATCTCGGGCAGGCGGCCGTCGGCGCAGATGAGGAGGCCCAGCCGCCCCAGCGGCGTCTCGAACACCGGGTAGTGGGCGCCGCCCGTGAACCAGCGGCGGTCGAAGTGCCAGAGGAAGCTCTTGTCGTAGCGGCCGGCCAGGCTGCCGTCGGGCGCGAAGAGAAGGGCGGAGTTGGTCACCTCCCCCTCATCTGAGGGGAAGGCGACGCCCACCGCCAGGTAGGCGCCGTGCTGTGCGGCCTTGCCCCCGAAGGTGCGGAGCAGCGCGCCGGCGTCGAGAGGCTCGGCGCGGCGGTACTCCTCCCGCGAGCGCAGGAAGTAGGCGGGGTAGGTGACCTCGGGCAGGACGATGAGGTTGGGTCGCTCCGCCGCCGCCCGGTCGACCATCTCCAGGGTGTGGCGGAGGCCTTCGTCCGCCTCCTCGAGGTCAAAGGCGCGGAGCTGGACAAGGGCTACGCGGAGCAAGGTCCCGAGGCCTCCCCTCTTCGCCGCATCGTGGCGATAGCCAGCCCTCGACAGATGGCCGGGCCGTTGTGCTCCCGCGCTGTAACGGGTTCCCTCGCCTCGTCGTTATCTGTGTAGGGCCAGCGCACCTCAACCCACCAGCAATTTACTTGCGAATTGGGGGCAGCGCGGCCCTTTCTTAACGCCCGCGACCAAGGGAAGGGTCTGTTCCCCCTACTCCTCGGTTCGCACCGGGTTCCGCAGCACGCCGATGCCCTCGATCTCCACCTCCACCACGTCGCCGGGGCTTATCGCGGGGGCGGTGCCGGGCGTGCCGCTGAAGACGAGGTCGCCGGGCTCCAGGGTCATCACCCGGCTGGCGAAGCTGATGAGGTGGGCCACGTCGTGGATCAGAAGGCCGCTGTTGCCGCTCTGCTTCACCTCGCCGTTGACGCGGGTCTGGAGCTTCAGGTTCGATGCGTCCAGCTCATCGACGATGCAGGGCCCGACGGGAGCGAAGGTGTCGCTGGACTTGGCGCGCCACCACTGGATGTCGCCCTTCTGCCACTCGCGGGCGCTGACGTCGTTGCCGCAGGTGTAGCCCAGGACGCAGCCCAGCGCCTCCGCGGGCGGGACGTTGCGCACCCGGCGGCCGATGACGGCCACCAGCTCGCCCTCGGCGTCGACGCGTCCGGCGCCGGCGGGGATGACAATGGCCTCCTCCGGCCCGATGACGGCCGAGGCGGCCTTCAGGAACAGCTCCGGAGCGCGAGGCGGCTCCCTGTCCCGCTTGCCCGAGATGAACCCGCTGCCGGTGGCCAGGTGGTCCATGTAGTTCAAGGCCACGGCGATGATCTTCGAAGGCCGGACGGGCGCCAGCAGCTCACCTCCGCCAGGGGCAGCCTGACGCCCATGAGCCGTCGCTTCCCGAGGAGGTCCCCCGCGAAGGGGAGGACGGCATTCGCCCTCTAGCAGGCCGTAGGACTCGCGTCCCTTGTGGCGAAAGCGGACGTACTTCATAGTGTGCCGCTACCGGAACATCACGACGCGGCGGAAGCGCTCCAGGTAGCGGCCGGACTCGTCCCGCCAGCGCTCCTTGACGAACTGGAGGAACTCGGTGCCCTCGCCGAACTGGCTCTTGTGCTCCAGAAGCGCCTGGATCTTCAGATCGACAATCTCAGTTATGTCAACACTGAAGTTGCCCTGGTCCATGCTCCAGATGTAGATCTCTTTGACGTTGTGGGGCTCCAGGCCTTCCTCCAGGTGCTCCGGGAAGTTCCAGCGGTCGCGGGCGGCGGGATAGACGGCGTCGATGGCCACCAGCCCGGCGCAGCGGTGGTCGGAATGGTTTATGAAGCTGTCGCGGACGATGATCGACTCGGGGTCGCTGGTGAAGACGGCGTGGGGTCGGACGAGACGGATGTGGCGCACGACGTCGCCCAGCAGCTTCCGCGTGTACGTCAGCTCGCCGTCCACGTAGTCGAGGAAGAAGACGTCCTTCACGCCCAGCCTGCGGGCCGCCGCCCGCTGCTCTTCGCGGCGCAGGACCGTCAGGCGCTCCGGCGTCATCGCCGGGTCAGCGCTGCCCTTGCTGCCGTTGGTGCAGACCAGGTAGTAGAACTCCCACCCGATGCGCGACCAGAGGGCGGCGGTGCCGCCGCAGCCGAACTCGGCGTCGTCCGGGTGCGCGGCGATGACCAGGGCGCGCTTCACCTCATGCTCTTGTTCCTCGGTCGCCTCGGTGCTCGTGTCAGGCACGGCGAGACCCTCCAGGCTTGACGTTCTTTCCATCTCTCCCCCTCAAGTGCTCGAAGCGCCCGTACGGGCGCCCGCTCCTTCGCTGGATTCCTTAGCTATGATCTATTCTAAGGCGCGGCCTGGCCCGCGGGCAACGGCACGGGAGGCCAACGTAGGGGCGCACGGCCGTGCGCCCCTACTTATCTCGATGAGCTCGGCGATCCTGGCGAGGCAGGCCTCCGCTCCCAGGTTCTGGACGCCGCAGACGTTGCAGGTCCCCTTCCCAGGGGCGCAGTCGCTCGTGGTCTCCCCGCGCTGCGCCTTCAGCCACTCGCCGCGCAGGTAGGCGTCCGTCACGCCCACGTCGATGTGGGACCAGGGGAGCACCTCGAAGAGGCCTCTCTCCCGGTAGGCGTAGAAGGCAGGGCTCAGGCCTGACTCCTCCAGCGCCTGCTGCCAGCGCGACCAGTCATAGCCTTCGCTCCAGGCGTCGAACCTGGCGCCCAGTTGCCAGGCGCGGTGGATCGCCCGCCCGAGGCGACGGTCGCCGCCGGAGAGGATCGCCTCCAGCGCGCTCTGCTCCGGCTCCTCCCACGAGAAGGCGACGCCGAAGCGCTTGAGCTGGCTCCGCAGCAGCTCGTGGCGGGGTCGCAGCTCCTCCGCCGCCATCTGGCACGCCCACTGGAAGGGCGTGTGGGCCTTGGGAATGAAGTTCGAGGTGCTCACCCGCACCCGCGCTCTGCCGCCGTGGTAGCGACGGCCCCTCTCTTTCACCTGCCGCGCCAGCTCCACGATGCCCTGCACGTCCTCCAGGGTCTCGGTGGGCAGGCCCAACATGAAGTACATCTTGACGCTGGTCCAGCCGTGGGCGAAGGCGGCCTCGACGGCCCGCAGCGCGTCCTCCTCCGTCACCCGCTTGTTGATGGCGTTGCGCAGTCGCTGGCTGCCGGCCTCGGGCGCGAAGGTGATGGAGTGCTTGCCGCGCCCCGACACGCCGTCCGCGACCTCCACCGAGAAGCTGTCGACCCGCAGGCTGGGCAGGGAGAGCTTCAGGCGGTCGCCGAACTCGCGGCGCAGGGCCTGCACCATGGGCAGGATGCGCGGGTGGTCGGTGCTGCTCAGCGAGACCAGGGACAGCTCGTCGTAGCCGGTGCTGGCCAGCAGCTCGCGGGCCGTCTCCACCACTTCCTCCGGCGTGCGCTCCAGCCGCGGACGGTAGATCATGCCCGCCTGGCAGAAGCGGCAGCCCTGGGTGCAGCCGCGCTGTATCTCGATGGCGGCGCGGTCGTGGACGATCTGGAGAAAGGGGACGATGGGCCGCGTTGGGGCCGGCGGCAGCGATTGCGAGGAAGCGCTTGCGCGGCCGGGCCGGCGCGTCGGGTTCGCTGGGCCGGATCTCCTGAATCGTGCCGTCGTCGTTGTAGGCGACCTCATAGAAGCTCGGGCACGTAGAGGCCAGGTATTCCGGCCAGTCGCCGCAGCAGCTCCTTGCGCGGGCCTCCGCCCTGGCGCTTCCACTCTAGGAGCGCCTCCACCAGTTCCAGCGCCAGCTCCTCGCCGTCGCCCAGCGCGAAGACGTCGATGAAGTCGGCCAGGGGCTCGGGATTGAGGGCGCCGCTGCCGCCGGCGACCACCAGGGGAGAGCTTTCGTCGCGTTCGCCGGCCAGGACCGGGAGGCCGGCCAGGTCCAGCATGTTGAGGACGTTGGTGTAGGTGAGCTCGTAGCTCAGCGAGAAGCCGATGACGTCGAACTGGGCCAGGGGGTGGCGGGTCTCCAGGCTGAAGAGCGGGATGCCGGCCGCCCGCATCTGCGCCTCCATGTCGAGCCAGGGGGCGTAGACGCGCTCCGCCACCACGTCGGGCTGGCGATTGAGGATGTCGTAGAGGATGGCGAGCCCCAGGTTGGACATGCCGATGTCGTAGACGTCGGGATAGGCCAGGGCCATGCGGACCGCCTGGGCGTCCCAGTCCTTGACGACGGCGTTCCACTCGCCGCCCGTGTACCGGGCGGGCTTGCTCACCTGTCGCAGGATCGCCTCTATCTCCACTGCGCCGCACTCCCCCGGCAAGCACGATTTCGGAAGTATTATGTTACCGAACCCAGGGAGGCCCTGCAACCAGGGCCAGGTCCGCCGGGCCGGCTTTGCGCCTCGAGCGATCAGCACCCGGCGCCCCTTCGAATTGACAGCGCCATCGGGCCAACCTATCATCGAGAGCGACCCCATTCTCACCCCTTGGAGGACTCCTCTTCATGAGCAAACTGGCTGAACGTATACGCAGGGCCATGCGCTTCGACTCACCACCTATGGGATTCGGCGCCGCCGCCCGGGTCTCCAACCCCACCCTCCTGCTGGCTGCTTTCCTGCCCTCCCTCGCGCCCGAGGCCGCTAAGGAGGCCGTCGCCCGCGGCGCCGACACCTGTCTTCTCACTGCTTCCGAGGTCAAGGACCGGGAGGTGAAGGGGGTAGTCGAGGCTCTCGGTGACGCGTGCGGTGGCCTCTATCTGCGCCGGTTGGACGGCGAGACCGCCGCGCACCTGGCTGAGCTGGGCATTGACTACGCCGCCTTTGAGGCGGACACGGCCCTGGCCACGACGCTCCTTGAGTCGAACCTGGGCCTCGTCCTCTCCCTGGAGAGCGACCTGCCTGACATCTACCTTCGCACCCTGGAGGCCCTGCCCCTGGACGCCATCCTCCTCCGGCACTGGAAGGGACCCCTGACGGTCCGCCAGCAGATGGAGCTCCAGCGCATCACGGGCCTCGCCCACAAACCCCTGATCCTACCCGTGTCGCCCCAGGTCACCAGCGGGGAACTACAGGTTCTGCGCGAGGCCGCCGTCATCGCCGTGGCGGTGGAAGCGGACAGCAAGGCCGGCTTCGATGCCCTCGCCTCGCTCCGCAAGGTTATCGACGAATTGCCGCCGCGCCGGCGACGCAAGGAGGAACGCGGCGACGTCATCCTTCCCCGCGTAGTCGAGGCGGTTGCCGCCGCCCCCGAAGAAGGCGAAGAGGAAGAAGAGGGGGAGGACTGGTAGGCTCGAGGCTTGGCGCCGCCGCCCGGCGGTCCCGGTCTTCGTCTGGGCCTGTAGGGGTTGAGCATGCTCGACCCCTACGTTGCGCTCTGGAGCCGGCGGAGCACCAGTGAGTTCGAAGGGCGGCCTTACGGGACCAGAGTCCACTCGTTGGGAAGTTGGTAGCTGAAGACCCGGCTCGTCATGCCCGTCCCGTCGAAGACGCGGCCGGCGCCGCGGCGCGTGATCTCCTGGTAGGTGTTCTCGATCTGGATGATGCGCTTAGCGCGGAGATTGAAGACCACAGCCCCCGCTTTCACGGGCGACAGGCTCGCCTCGCGGGTGCGTTCATCCACCACCCGGAACACCGGCTGCTCGAAAGGGGCGCAGAGGTCCAGCGCCTGGTGGATGGACTCGTAGTGACCCGCCACGTTCCTCTCGTCGAACATGGCCAGGCCGTTCAGGACCTGCTCCCGCAGGCCTGTGTAGTAGGGCGTTGCGGCGTCCAGCAATTGCTCCAGTGTTCGCGGGTCATCCGCGCACGCCCTGGCGAGAGCGGGCAAGATATCCGCATGAGCTACGAAGCTAACGCCCCCTTGGGCATCGAGGATAGTGCACCGAAGCAGGTTCACAGCGTCGCCTTTACCGCGATCATCGCGAGAGTGTAACATTGGTTCAACTGCGCGTCAACGACGACGGACTCATCGCGATGCCCGCCACAAACCCCCGGTCCCACCGCGCCCTTCGCGCCGGCCTCCCAACATGCGCCGTCCTCACCTTCGGCGCTGCTCTCCTGTTGGCGGCCTGTCGCGGAAGCGCGCCCGCCACGCCTCAACCCGCCATCGAATCGCCGACGGCGGCAGCCGTCAGCCCAACTCCTGTGCCCGCGGACCCCGTCCTCGGCCACGAACTCCAGCGCAACGGGCAGTACGAGGAGGCTATCGCCGTCTACCAGCAGGTGATCACGCACTCGCCTGAGTCCGAACGCCCCTTGGCCCAACTGTCCCTGGCGCGCACCTACCTGGACGACGGCCGCGACCTGGAGGCTCGCCGCGAACTGGAGTCGTTGCTGTCGCAGGCTGTGTCTGACAGCGAGCGACACCTTGGTCGTTTCCTACTGGCGGAGGCTCTGGAGAGTCTCGGTCAGAAGGAGGAGGCCCTGAATCTCTACCAGCAGTTCGCCGAGGAAGGCAGCCCTGCCGCGCCCTACGCTCACCTCGCCAGCGCCCGGCTGCTGGCCTCCCTCGGGCGCTCCCAGGAGGCGGCCGCCGAGGCGGAGCTGGCCCTCGGCGCCGGCCTCCCGCCCACTGTCGCCGCCGGCGCCTTGCTCGACATCGCCCGCGCTTTCGAAAACGCCGGTTCCCTGGACGACGCCATCGTCTGGTACGAGCGCCTCTTCTCAGAAAGCCAGTCCTCGGCCGACCAAGCGCTGGCCCGCTGGCGGGTCGGCGCCCTGAGCCGCCTTCGCGGAGACGCCAACTGGGCCGAGAACCACCTTGCCGTCATCCAGGACTACCCGGCGGCACCCGCCGCGCTCGACGCCCTCGCCGAGCTGCAAGAGGCGGGCGTGAAGGTTGACGGCTACCTTGAAGGGCTCGTCTACTACCGCCACCACAAGGACAAGGAGGCGCAGGATGCCTTCGAGTCATATCTTCAGGATGAGCCGCCGGGACCTCACGACGCCGAGGCTGCCTACTACCTGGCCGCCGTCCACGAGGAGCGCGGCGATGAGGATGCGGCCCTCGACTCCTATGACGACTCCCTCCGCCGTGACCCGAGCGGGCCCCTCGCCGACGACGCCGCCTGGTGGAGGGCTCGCCTCCTGGAAGACCTCGCTCGCTATGACTCCGCCGTCAGCGCCTACCGCGACTTTCCCGGCCGGTATCCGAACTCGACCTGGGCCCCAGAGGCCCTCTTCCGCAGCGGCCTGCTACTCTACAAGCAGAAGAAGTACGACGACGCTGTCTCCGCCTTCGACGAGGCCCGCTCGCTGACCACCGCCCCCGATGATGTCGACCGCGCGCGTCTCTGGCTGGGCAAGGCGGAGAAGGCTGCCGGCCACGCCGGCGAGGCCTCCACCATCCTGAAGGAGTTGGCGGACGCTGAACCGCCCGACTACTACAGCCTGCGCGCCGCCGCCTTGCTGGGCCAGCCCTTGCCCTCGGGCAACCTGGGTACAGTCGATCTCACAAAGGCCCCAGGGATCGACTGGGCAGCCCTAGACGCCTGGGCCGGCGCCTGGCTGCCTTCATCGTCCTCCGCCTCGCCGCAGGCTTTCCTCAGCGACCCGCGGTGGGCGCGGGCCGGCGAGCTGCTGGACCTCCAGCTCCTCGACGAAGCCTCGGCGGAGTATGACAGTCTGCTGGAGGCCTATGGGACAACTTCTGCCGCCCTCTACGCCCTGACCAAGGCCACCTATCCTCTGGGCATCACGCACGTTTCGGCTCGAGCGGCCAGCCGGCTGCTGGCTGCTCTGTCGCAACCAGCAGTTGATGCCGCACCCGCCGACTTGCTGCGGCTGGCCTATCCCGTTGATTACGCCCCTCTTCTCCAATCCGCCGCCGGGCAAACCCACACCTCGCCACTGCTCCTGGCGGCGCTCATTCGACAGGAGAGCTTCTTCGACCCGCGGGCCGGCTCGTCGGCCGGCGCGCTGGGCCTAACCCAGGTCATCCCTTCCACCGCCCAGGAGATCGCGGCCGACCTTGACCTTGCTGGCAACTTCTCAACGGATGACCTCATGCGACCCTCCGTCAGCATCCTCTTCGGCGCTCACTACCTCTCGAAGCAGCTAGAGGCCTTCGACGGGCGTGTGGCGCCGGCCCTGGCCGCCTACAACGGTGGCCCCGGCAACGCCAGCCGCTGGCTCAAGGCAGCGGCAGATGACGAAGACCTCTTCGTCGAGGAGATCTCTTTTGATCAGACGCGAACCTACGTGGAGAGGGTAACAGAGAACCTCGCCGCCTATCGGGCCCTCTACGGCGGGCCGTCGACTTCGACTCAGGCGATCCCTCGCCCCCACTAGCCGCATACTGGGCGAGGCAAACCTTAACAATCGACCAGCAGAAGCGGACTAGTCGTGTTGTCAGTACGGGAAGCCTCTGCTATACTCCTGCCGACTGATGGACGGGGAGGTGGCTAGTGGAGATCGGAAACTTTCCTAAGTGTCAGAAGTGCAAGCTAGGCGACCTGGTCCCCCTCTCAGACTTCGGGAGCCAGGGGGCCGCGATTCACTTCAAGGCCTGGGCCTGCACCAATCCCGAATGCGGTTTTAACATCAAGATCCGCAACGGCGACCTCTACATCGACGAGCCCATCACGAGTGGGGCCCTGCACAGCCCCCGCTACCGCTAGAGCGGTAGAGTTCCCCGCCAGACAACAAGACAACCGCCCGCCTGGGCGGTTGCTTTGTCCTCGGACGGCTGAGAAAGTCGCCGCTCGCCCTTCGACAGGCTCAGGGTGAGCGGTTCGTAGATTCCGCTCGTGGTGAGCCGGTCGAACCACGAGCGGCCTACTCTGGCTTGTCGGCACTCTGCTTGACCCAGCCCTCGAGGCGCTCGCGGTCCGCCTGCGCCTACCTGCCGATCCCCAGGTAGAGCATCCCCTTCGCCTCCACCTCGGCCCGCGAAAGGACGTTGCGTCCGTCCAGCACCGCGCGGCAGCCCGCGAAGCCGCCCAGGTCCAGGTCACGGTACTGGTCGTGCAGGGCCTGGATCACCACGGCGTCCACCCGACGCGGCGGGAAGGGGTACGCCGGTCGCAGGCCCGCCGCCTCCACCTCACCGGCGCTGAAGAGCGGGTCGTGCACCAGCGCCCGAGCGCCGCGCGCCTCCAGCTCGCGGGCCAGGGCGAAGGCGCTGGAGCCGGCGGCCTCCTTCACGTTGGGCCGGTAGGCCAGGCCCGAGGATGAGCACGGTGCGCCCTCGCAGGCCCCCCAGCGCCTCCTCCAGCTTGCCGACGCCGTAGGCCGCCATGCCGTCGTTCACCCGGCGGGCCATCGCCGGCAGGCCCAGGGAGGAAGCCCCGCCCATCAGCAGGTGCGGGTTGACGGGGATGCAGTGGCCGCCGACGCCGACGCCGGGCTGGTGCAGGTGCGAGTAGGGCTGGGTGTTGGCGGCGGCGAAGGCCTCGACGGCGTCAAGGCCGCGCTGGTCGGCGTAGACGGCCAGCTCGCTGGCCAGGGCGATGTTCACGTCGCGATAGGTGGTCTCCGCCAGCTTGACGAACTCGGCCGTCTCCGTGTCTCGCACGGTCATCACGCTGGCATCCAGCGCCCGGCGGTAGAAGGCGACGGCGGCGTCCCGGCTTGCCTCGTCGATGCCGCCCACGATCTTCGGGTAACGCTTTAGGTCGGCGAAGATGCGCCCCACCGACACGCGCTCCGGGCTGTAGGCGAGGCGGAAGTCCACGCCCATGCGCAGCCCCGAGGCCTCCAGCGCCGGCCCCAGGCGGCCGCGCGTGGTGCCCACGGGCACCGTCGTCTCCAGGATGACCAGCGCGCCGGGCCGCAGGCCGCGGGCCACGGCCGCCGCCGCCTCGTCGAGGCGCGAGAAGTCCGGCTGCCGCTCCGCCGTCAGGCCCACGGGGACGATGACCACCACCACCTGCGCCTCCCGCGCGGCCGCCGCCGTGTCGGTGGTCGCGTCGAGGAGCCCGGCGGCTACCGACGTACGGATCGAGCGCGCCAGCCCTCTCTCGCCGGCCAGCGGGCAGCGCCCCCGGCTCACGTCCGATACCAGCTCGGCGTCCGGATCGCAGCCGATGACCGAGAGCCCCTTAGAGGCGTACTGGGCCGCCAGGGGCAGCCCAATCTTGCCCAGACCGACGACGCACACCCTCAAGGCTCTCAAACCTCGCTCTGACCGGCGGGCTGGGTGCCCACCTGCACCACGCGCCCCGTCCGGCCCGACTCCACCAGGCAGGTCGCCACCTCCAGGGCGGCCAGCGCCTCCTCCGCCGGCACCGGCGAGGGCGACCCCCGGGCCACCGACGCCACGAAGGCCTCCAGCTCCGCCCGCAAGGGCTCCTTCTTCTCGACGGGGATTCGGGTCCCCTCGCCGCCGGCGGTGAGGGGAGCCAGACTGGGCCCCTGTGCGGGCAGGCAGGCTGCCCCGGCCGGTTCCCTCTCGTAGAAGACGAGCTCCTGGGTCAGGTAGTCCGCGACGAACATGCCCGCTTCGCCCACGAGGGCCAGCCGCCGCACCTTGGTGGGAGTCAGCCAGTTCACCTCCAGCAGCCCGACGGCGCCGCCGCGAAAGCGCATCACCGCCGAGAGCAGGTCCTCGTGCTCGGTGCGGAGGCCCGCCTCCGTCTCGGCGTAGACGCGCTCCACCTCCGAGGCCGAGCAGGAAGCGCATGACGTCGATGTCGTGGGTGGCCAGGTCCTGCACGACACCCACGTCGCGGATGCGTTGAGGGAAGGGCCCCACCCGCTCGGCGCGGGCCAGGAAGACGCGGCCCAGCTCGCCCGCCTCCAGGCGGCGCTTCAGCTCCTGCACCGCCGGGTTGAAGCGCTCGACGTGGCCGACCATGAGCAGGCAGCCGGCCTCCCGAGCGGCGGCCAGGATCGCCCGTCCCTCCTCCGGCTCCCCGGCGATGGGCTTCTCGACCAGGGTGGCCACGCGGCGCTCCAGGGCGGCCTGCGCCACCTCAGCGTGCAGGCGGGTGGGCGCCGCCACCGACACGAGGTCCAGCCGCTCGCGGGCCAGCATCTCCCGGTAGTCAGCATAGGCGCGCGGGCTGCCGCCAGGGGCGGCCAGGCTGCCGCCTGTCGGGCGCCGGGTCGGCGACGGCCACGAGCTCCACGCCCGCCATCTCGCCGTAGACGCGGGCGTGGTTGATGCCCATCGCCCCCAGGCCGATGACGCCGGCCGCCAGGGGCCTCCCGCCGTCGCTAGCCACCGGCGCCTCCCACCAAAGCGCCGATGAACAACAAATCGGTCATCAGTTGTGTCGCCTTTGCCCCCTGAGGGTTGAAACCCTCAGCTTCGGACAAGCTGCGGATTTCAATCCGCAGGCCCGTCTCTCTCATCAGGCCAGGCCCTCTCGCACGGCCGACACCACAGCGTCCAGATCGTCCCGGCTCAAGCCCGGGTGCACCGGCAGCGACAGCACCTCGCGGCTCAGTCGCTCCGCCACCGGCAGCCGCTGGCGGCGGCCAAGGTCCCGATACAGCGGCTGCTTGTGGACAGGCAGCGGATAGAACACCGCCGCCTCGATGTCGTTATCGCGGAGGTGTCTCAGCAGCGCGTCGCGGCCCCGCCTCACCCGTATCGTGTACTGGTGGTAGACGTGATGGCGGCCGGGCAGCTCTCGCGGCGTCATCGACGCCGGACAGCCGCTCCGTCAGGTAGCGGGCGTTGGCGCGCCGCCGCTCGTTGAAATCGTCCAGCTTCTGGAGCTGCGCCAGGCCCAGGGCGGCGGCCACCTCCGTCAGGCGCAGATTGTAGCCCAGCACCTCGCTCACGTAGCGGCGCCGCTGGCCGTGGTCGCGCAGGAGGCGCGCCCGCGCCGCGAGCTCGGGGTCGTCTGTGGTGATCATGCCGCCCTCGCCGGTCGTCATGTTCTTGGTGGCGTAGAAGGAGAAGCAGCCGGTGCCGAAGGAGCCGGCCTTGCGTCCGCCGAAGGAAGCTCCCGCCGCCTGAGCGGCGTCCTCGATGAGGGCCAGGCCATGACGACGCGCCAGCGCCGAGAAGGCCTCCATGTCCGCCGCTTGGCCGTAGAGATGCACCGGCAGCAGAGCCCGCGTCCGCTCGCTGATGCTCTCTGCGACGCGCGCGGGGTCAAGGTTGAAGTCCTCCTCCGACACGTCGGCGAAGACGGGCCGCGCGCCCGTCGCCAGGACGGCATTGGCGGTGGCGGCGAAGGTGAAGGGGCTCGTGACGACCTCGTCGCCGGCGCCGATGCCGTGGGCCAGGAGAGCGACCTGCAGGGCCGCCGTCCCCGACGAGACGGCCACCGCTTCCCGCACGCCGATGTAGCGGGCGAAGGCCTCCTCGAAGCGCCGTACGACCGGGCCCTGTGATAGCTGCCCCGAGCGCAGCACGGCGAGGACGGCCTGCTCCTCCTCCTCACCCAGGAGGGGCTGCGCGATGCGGATCATGCGCCCTTTACCGTGAGAGCCGCCAGCTCGAAGCTCCGGCCGCAGGCTGGGCAGCGCCAGCGCCCCGACGGGCCTTCGGACTCCAGCTTGCGGGCGCACTCGCAGACGTAGCCCACCAGGCGGGCCGGCGTCCCGATCACCAGGCCGTGGTCGGGCACGTCGTGGGTCACCAGGGCCCCCGCCCCTACCAGCGCCCAGCGGCCGATGGTCACGCCGCAGATGACGACGGCGCCGGCGCCGATGGAGGCGCCGTGTCGCACCAGCGTGGCCTCCGGCTGCCAGTCGGCGTCGGTGAGGAGACGCCCCTCGGGGGTGATAGAGCGCGGGTAGCGGTCGTTGGTGAAGACCACGTGGGGGCCGATGAAGACGCCGTCCTCGACGGTCAGCCCCGGGTACAGCGAGGCCCGATTCTGGATCTTGACCCGCTCGCCGACCACGACGCCGGGACCGATGTAGACGCCCTTGCCGATGTTGCAGCCAGCCCCGACGACGGCCCCCGGACACACCTGCGCCTCATGCCAGATGCGCGCCCCGCGTCCGATGCGGGCCTCGGGCGAGACCTCAGCGGTGGGATGAATCATCTTCCAGCGCCTTTACGATGCGCTCCGCCGCCCGGCCGTCGCCGAAGCAAGCGACGGGCCTGCCCTTCGGAGCGGGCCGTGTGGCAGCCTCGGCGATGCTCGCCGGGTCCACCCCAGCGAGGACGTTCCAGCCGCCCTCCAGGGTCTCCGGCCACTCCGTCTCCTCGCGCAGGGTGACGCAGGGCACGCCCAGGAGATACGCCTCCTTCTGCACGCCCCCGGAGTCGGTGAGCACGCAGCGGGCGTTCTTCTGAAGCACCAGCATATCGCCGTAGCCGACCGGGTCCACCGCCAGCATACCATCGCCGATGGCCAGTGAGGCCGCCTCCGCGGCCTTGCGCGTACGCGGGTGAACGGGGAAGACCACCGGCGCATCGAGGCGTCGGAGGCCCGCCAGGATGTCAGCCAGCCGTGCCGGGTCGTCGGTGTTGCCAGCGCGGTGGATGGTCGCCAGGTAGTAGCCGCCGGGCGATACGCCCAGCCGCTTCAGCACGTCGCTCTTCTCCTCGGCCGCAGGCAGTTGCTGGAGGAGGGAATCGCACATGACATCGCCCACCGGGTGCACGCCCGCCGTGATCCCCTCGCGTTCCAGATTGTTGACGGCCGTCATCGTCGGGCAGAAGAGCAGGTCTGAGCAATGGTCGGCCACGATGCGGTTGATCTCCTCCGGCAGGCGGCGGTTGCCGCTGCGCAGGCCGGCCTCGACGTGGCCCAGGCGGACGCCCAGCTTGGCGGCGGCGAGGGCTCCGGCCAGCGTGGAGTTGGTGTCGCCGTAGACCAGGACGTAGTCGGGCCGCTCCCGCAGCAGCACCTCCTCGATGCGCTCCAGCATGCGGCCCGTCTGCTCGCCGTGGCTGCCGGAGCCGACCCCCAGGTTGTAGTCGGGCTCGCGCAGGAGCAGCTCCTCGAAGAACACCTGGGACATGGGCTCGTCGTAGTGCTGGCCGGTGTGCACCAGCACCTCGCGGTGCTTCCGGCGGAGGACGCGGCCCTTCGGCCCTTCGGCTGTGCTCAGGGCAGGCAGGCTCAGGGCGCGGCTGAGGACCGCTGCCTTGATGAACTGGGGTCGCGCCCCGACGATGGAGACAACCTTCACGGCGCGAACCCTAAGTGAGCGGCTCGGAGGGCGTGGGAGCGGGCGTCCGGCGCAGGTCCAGGCGGGCCAGGGCGTGGATGCGAGCAGCCGATCGCCTCGGCGCTCTCGGGGAGCTGCGCTTCGAGGGCGCTGATCTCTGCCAGCAGCTCCGCCGAAGACAGCGTGCCGCCGCCCTGGACCTCGAACACCTTGGAATGCGCCGTCGACAGCAGAACCTCGTCCGGGGCGGCCAGGTTCTCACGCAGCTTCTCGCCGGGGCGCAGCCCCGTGTAGACGATCTCCACGTCCCGACCCGGCTCCATCCCCTGGGAGCGGATCATCCGCTCCGCCAGCTCAACGATGCGGATCTCGTCGCCCACGTCCAGTATGAAGATCTCGCCGCCCTTGGCCTGGGCCGCCACCTGGATGATGAGGGTGGCGACCTCATGGAGGGTAAGGAAGTAGCGCGCGACATCGGGGTGGGTCACCGACAGCGGACCGCCCTTCTGGATCTGGCGGGCGAAGATGCTCACCACGCCACCGCGGCTATCGATGACGTTGGTCAGGCGGATGGCAGCGAGCGCTGTCCTGCCCTCGCGCCCCATCGCCCTCACCATCAGCTCCCCGACGCGCTTGCTCGCCCCCATGACGCTGGAAGGGTTCACCGCCGTGTGGCTGGAGAGGAACACCACCTTCTCGGCGCCGCAGCGCTGCGCCGCCTGGAAGACGTGCTGGCTGCCCAGCACGTTGACATGGAAGGCCTGGTCAGGGTGCTCTTCCATGAGGGGCACGTGCTTGTAGGCGGCGCAATGGAAGACCACCTGGGGCCGGGCCGCCGCAAACACCTGCGAGACCTTGGCCCCGTCGGCGATGCTGCCGAGCCAGGGCCGCACCTGGCACTCCTGGTTCAGTTGCATGAGGCGCAGTCGCAGCTCGTGCAGGCCGCCCTCGCTGGCATCGAAGAGATGGACAGCCGAGGGCCCGAAGTCCAGCACTCGCCGCGCCAGCTCCGACCCGATGGAGCCGGCAGCCCCCGTGATGAGCACCGAACGGCCGTGCAATGCCCGGCGGCAGCCGTCAAGGTCCACTTCCACCGGGTCGCGGGCCACCAGGTCGTCCGTCGTCACCTCGCGCAGCTCGCCCACGCGGGCCCGGCCGCTGACGATCTCCGGCACCCCCGGCACGATGCGCACCCGCACCCCCGTCGCCTCGCAGAGGGCCAGGACCTCCTCGATGGTGGTGGCATGGACCGAGGGTATGGCCAGCGCCACCAGATCGACGCCCATCTTCTCGACCAGCGCGGGTATGTCTTGTCGAGCGCCCATGACCGGCACGCCGTGGACGCGCATCCCTTTCTTGCGCGGGTCGTCGTCGACGAAGCAGACGGGCCGGTAGCTCCACTCACGGTTCTGGCGCATCTCCCGCGCCAGGAGCTGGCCGGTGTTCCCGGCGCCCGACGATGAGCACCCGCTGCGCGCCTTCCTCCGTCCAGCCCACGAAGGGAAGCCCGCCTTTGACCATGAGACGGGGCGACAGCTTCACCAGGCCCATGAAGAGGAAGATGAAGGCGCCGGCTATCAGGTTGACGCTGAGCGGTATGGGGCGGTGCTCTAACGTCCAATTGACGACAAAGGCGATGATCGTGACCAGGCTCACGCCCAACCCAAGGTACACGGCGTCCAGGGTGCCGCCGTACTGCCAGGCGGTACGGTAAACGCCAAACACGGCATTGGCGAAGATGTAGCCGAGCGCGATGAGGGGGACGGCCCAGGAGAACCAGGTCCAGGACTCGCGGGGGACGCTGCCGTCGAAGCGCAGGGCGAGGGCGAGGGCGTAGCTTGCCAGGACGATGACGGCGTCCGTGCCAATGGCAGGTAGTCGGCGGAGGATCTGCCCAGTCGAGCTAGGCATGGACAAACCACGGTCGAGGGCGCACCCGCCGCCCATGAGGGGCCGGCGGCCACTCCTCCGGCCGCTAGCGCGCTCCTTCCTTCTTCAGTACCACGGCTAGGGTTCGGCCCAGGATGGACAGGTCCCGGCGCCGAGAGTGATGCATTGCGTAGTCGAGATCGTAAGTCATCATCTGATGGTACGTCAAATTGGAGCGGCCGTTCACCTGGGCCAGCCCGGTCATGCCCGGCTTCACCCAGTGGCGGAGGTGATAGAGGGGGAGGTACTGCTCGACCAGGTACGGCTCGTCGGGGCGGGGGCCGACCAGCCGCATGTCACCCCTGATTACGTTCAGCAGGTTAGGCCACTCGTCCAGGCTGGTGTTGCGCAGCACCCGCCCGATGGGCGTCACCCGGAGGTCGCGCTGCGGCGGGCTGAACACGAGGGAGGCGATGTCTTTCACTCGCTGAGGGTGTCCCTTCTGATTCTCCGATCCAGCCCTCATGGTCCGGAACTTGTACATGAGAAAGGGCTTCTCCGCGAAGCCGATTCGCTTCTGACGGAAAAGGACCGGCCCCGGCGAACTGAGCTTGATGAGGACGGAGATAAGGAACAGCAGCGGGCTCAAGACCGACAGCATCAACACGGCCACCGTGCTGTCGAAGAGGCGGGTCTTCAGTCGATCGCTCATCGCCGGTGCGCGCCGACGATCTCCCGCACGGCGCCGGCCACTCGGGCCACGTCGTCCATGGACATCAAGGGGTAGAGCGGCAAGGAGAGCAGCCCTTCGAAGATCTGCTCGCAACGGGGGAAGTCGCCCTTTTGGAAGCCGAAGCCCTCCCGGTAGTAAGGGTGATAGTGGATGGGGATGAAGTGCACCGAGGTGCCGATGCCCCGGTCCCGCAGAGCGTCGATGAACTCGTCCCTCCCGATGGTGAGCCGCTCGCTGCGCAGGCGCACCGGGTAGAGATGCCACACGTGCCGCACCTCCGGACGCGCCGACGGCAGGATGAGCTCCTCGAGGTCGCCCAGAAGCCGCTGGTACTCGGCGGCGTAGCGTGGCCCGCAGCTCCTGGAAGCCCTCCAGGCGCGAGAGCTGCGTCAGCCCCAGGGCGGCCTGGACGTCCGTCATCGCGAAGTTGAAGCCGGGAGCGGTTACCTCGTAGTACCAGGAGCCCCGCGCCTCGTAGCGGCGCCAGGCGTCGTGGCTCATGCCGTGCAGGCTGAGCTGGCGGACCTGAGCCGCCAGATCCGCATTCTCGGTAGTCACCATGCCGCCCTGGCCGGTGGTCATGTTCTTCGTCACGTAGAAGCTGAATACGGTTGCGTCCCCCAGCGAGCCGACAGGACGGTCGCGGTAGCGGGCGCTCACAGCGTGGGCGGCGTCCTCGATGACCAGCAGCTTGTGGCGACGGGCGATGTCCAGCAGCTCGTCCATGCGGCAGGGCTGGCCGGCATAGTGCACCGGCATGATCGCCCGCGTCTTGGGCGTGATTCGGCGCTCGACGTCCTCCGGGTCGAGGTTGTAGTCGTCGAGGCAGACGTCGGCCAGGACGGGGGTGGCACCCCGGTGAACGATCACATTGACGGTGGCGCAGAAGGTGAGGGGCGTCGTGATGACCTCGTCGCCGGGGCCGATGCCGGCGGCGGCCAGGGCCAGGTGCATCCCCGCCGTGCAGGAGGAAACGGCGACGGCGTGGCCGGCGCCCACGTACTCCCGGAAGCGCTCCTCGAACTGCTTGCAGCGCGGCCCGGTGGCCAGCCAGCCGGAGCGCAGCGTCTCCACCACCTCGTCGATTTCGTCGGGACCCAGGTCGGGCCGGCAATAGGGAAGGAAGGTCTCGTCCATCTTAGCTCTCCGGAACTTTGGAACCTGGGAACCTTGGAACCACCGCCCCACTCTTCGGGTTCAAAGGTTCAATGGTTCTAAGGTTTAATTTGGCGCCCATCCGCGCCACACCGACCAGGAAGCCCAGACCATAGCTGAGGTGCAGGCAGGCGAAGGCGGCCGGCAGGACCGGCAGGTAACGCCGGTTGCCGCGGCCCGTCGCCCGCAGCGACGCGGCCAGCGACGCCAGGCCATAGGCGCCCGCCAGCGCCGCCAGAGGCAGCACGAAGAGCCCGCGCAATGTCGCCAGGACGCCCGTGCCCGCCAGCCCCAGCACGAAGGCGCCCGGCGCCAACTGCCGCAGCCGCGTCCGGCGAGGGTGGCGGCGCAGCACCTCCACCTTGACGCGTCCGTAGCGGAAGTACTGGCGCGCCAGCGCCCCCAGCGACGAGCGCGTGAAGTAGGTGGAGCCAACGCGCGGCGTCAGCAGGAGACGGCCGCCGGCATCGCCAACGCGGTAGTGAAACTCGTCGTCCTCGCCCCACTCCAGGTCCTCGGCGAAGAGGCCGAGGCGCTCGAAGACGCCGCGGCGGTAGGTCGGAAAGGCCACCGTGTCCGTGTACTGCTCCTCCTGGCTGTAGCGGAAGGCGGCGTTCCCCACGCCGAAGGGCGACGACATGGCGAGGGCGATGGCGCCGCCGAGTAGCCCGTCGCCGGCGCTGCGGATCGGCCCGCCCACGGCGTCGACGCCGCTCTCCAGGAGAGCGGAGACGCTCTCAGACAGGAAGCGGGGATCGACCTGGGCATGGGCGTCGACGCGGGTGATGACCTCGCCCCGGGCCTGGGCGATGCCCAGGTTGAGGCCGCAGGGCGTGCTCCGCCTTGCGTTGGTGAGGAGCCGCAGGGGAAGGCCCGTCTCGCGCGCCACGTCCTCCGCCACCCGACAAGAGCCGTCCGTCGACCCGCCGTCCACCACCAGCACCTCGAAGCGGTCCCTGGGGTAGTCCTGGGCGGCGAGGCTGCGCAGGCAGCCCTCCGACGAACCGCTCCTCGTTGCGCATGGGCACGATGACGGATACGAAGGGCAGCGGCGCCCGCCCGTTGGGATGTCGCTTGGTCACTCTGAATCCCCCGCCTTGTTTGGCGATTAAAAAGTTAGCATGGGGCTTGGCTTGTGGCAACCGACGGGGATGGCACCGGTGGAGACGGCCTGTCAACGGATACGGAACGGATTACCGGATGGCTATCGAAACCTCATCCGTTAATCCGTTCGCCATCCGTTGACAGCTCCCTCATCGCCTCCTCGTACAGCGCCTCCATCTGGGCGACGTTGTCCTCCCAGGAGTAGTGCTCGGCGACGAAGGCGCGTCCGGCGTGCCCCAGTCGCCGCCGAAGCCCGCCGTCGCTGGCCAGGCGGTCCAGGGCCGCTGCCAGCGCCTGCCGGTCGCGAGGAGGCACCAGCAGGCCCGTCTCGCCGTCCAGCACCACGTCCGGGATGCCGTGGATGCGGGAGGCGACCACCGGCACCTCCATAGCCTCCGCCTCCAGGGCGGCCACGCCAAAGCCCTCGTAGGTGGACGGCATGGCGAAGACGTCGATCTGCTGGAGGACCTCGCGGCACCTGTTCGTGAGGCACTTCGCCCAGGAACCGCACTCGCTCTCCCAGGCCCAGTCGCGCCGCCAGCCGCTCCAGGCGCCGGCGCTCGGGGCCCTCTCCGGCCAGCACCAGGCGGGCCTCGAGGTGCCGCCCGGCCACCATCGCGAAGGCCTCCAGCAGGTAGTGGAGCCCCTTCTCCTTCGAGAGGCGGGTCACCGCTCCCACGACCAACTCGGGGCGTTCCTTTCTCGGCTGGGGCTGGAAGTCCCGCAGGTCCACGCCGTAGGGCACGACCGTCACCGTCTTGCCGGCGGGCGCATAGCGAGCAGTAGCCTCGGCCAGCCGGAGGCCGGTGGCCGTGATGTGGTCGGCCCGACGCAGGGCGTGGCGGGTGATGAAGTTGTGGAAAGGGCTGAGGCGAGGCGCCTCCAGCACGTCGGTGCCCCAGACCGAGACCAGGGTAGGGTGCACGTCGCAGAGGACCGCGAGGAAGCCGTAGCTGGTCAGGTGGAGGGCATGCAGAAGGTCAGGCCGCAGGTCGCGGACCAGTCGCCGCACGCGCGGGATGCGCAGCAGGTAGCGAAGCTTGCCCAGCCATTCGAGGCCTGACACGTAGTGGACGGTGGCCCCTTCGATCTCGGCCGGGCGGAAGGAGATGACGTGCACCTCCCAACCCCGGTCGACGAAGTGGCGTACCCAGCGACGGGTGTGTATGTAGGGCGCGTCGGCCAGATAACAGAGGCGCAACCTCTTCTCCCTGCCTGCCGGCAGGCAGGCCCGCCAGCGGCCTGGCGTCAGGGCAGCGGGATACCGTTGTAGAGAAGGTCGGTATCGCCCTCGAAGACGTCGGTCGTGAGGTTGGCCAGGGCGACGATAGGCCGGTCGGACTCCAGGATGGCTGAACCCGCGAAGCCGTCGGGCAGAAACCCCTCCTGATCCTGGAAGACGGTAAACTCGCGGAAAGCGGTCTTCGTGTAGGAGATGCTGCCGCCTGGCAGGTCCATCCCGTAGTAGTGCACCGTCACGTTGGCCTGGCCGCCGTCAGCCACCAGCACCCGGAACCAGGAGTTCCAACCGTTGTGGCCGTTGTAGGGCCCATAGTTCTTGTTGAGGACGGGCAGCAGCACCTTCTGAGCGGAGTCGGCGGGTCGCACGCCCCGATAGCTGGTAAAGACGTCGATGAGCTTGGAGCTACGGTTGACGATGACGCCGATGGGCTGCGAGGAGGTGAGGCGCGCCGTGCCTACGAAGTTGGTCGGCAGGCGGTCGCCCGGCGCCAGGCAGTTGGCGAAATCGTCGCGGTTCTGGAAGCACATGCGGGCGCCGACGATGTGCAACGTGTTCTGCTTGACCACCAACTCAGGGACAGGCTTGCTCAGGTCCCAGCCTTCGAAGCGCAGCGTCAGGTCCGCCGGCCGCGATGGGTCCTTGTTCTCGATCTGGAAGTAGGTGCTCCACTGGTTCTCCGGCCCCACCTCTCGATCTACCAAGGGCAGGAGGATGGTCGCGTCCAGCTCGCTCTCGTCCAGGCCCCGGTAGGAAGAGAAGGGGTTGAAGAGCTTGTTCCAGGTCTCAGCGCTGGCGGTGACGAACTGGCGGCTCGCGGGCACCCCCTGGCCGTTGGCATTGAGGTCGATGCGGACGGAGCCGGTGAAGCCGGGACCGACGCCCATGTTGTCGGGGTCGCGGAAGATGCTGCCCCGCGGCGGCAACGGCATCCCTCCCTGAGGGCAGCCCGGCTGGCGCGTCACCGTGGAATCGGTGGGCCGATAGGGGTCCCAGAAGACCTCCGAATCCGTGTAGTTGCTCAGGTAGGTGATGGTGACGCAGGCTGTCGTCGTGTCGCTGAGGTTCTGGATGACGAAGCGGCCGTTCCAGTCGCCTAAGGCGCCGTCCTGATTGCTCACCAGCGGCAAGTAGAGGCGGTGTGAGCCCGCTCCCACCGTCACCGAGTCGCCCGCGATGAGGAACTTATCGCCTCGAAAGACCTCCTTCGCCAGGATGGCGGCGATAGGCTGGTCGGTGGTGATGACGGCGGAGCCTTTGAAGCCGATCGGCAACGAGGGGTTGTCGCGGGTAAAGAACGTCCAGCCGCTCCCCGGCGCCAGCGATGGGCAGATGCCGGGCGTGGGGCAAACATCGCGGCCGGCGAAGGCGCCGCTCTCGTCGTAGTAGTCCACCTCGACGCTGGCGTACGCTTGGCCGATGTTCTGCACGCGGATCCAGGAGTTTTCGACGCCGAAGGTATAGGCAGCCTCGACGCGACGGGCGCCGCCTGTTCCGCTCACCATAGCGAAGAAAAGGACTGCGACCCCGAGATACACCCTCCACGGGCGACGCAGTCCCCGAGAGAAGCTACGCACGCTACCTAACAACATCCGCCTCCCCTGACCCCCGCCAGCGGGCATCATATCTAGCCTGGCGGCGGCCGTCAACCGGAAGAGGCCCCAGGACGGCCGGCCAGACCCCGGTACAGCTCCTCCATGCGGGCCATGTTCTCCTCCAGCAGACCCCTTCGCCTCACCAGGTCCCGATTCAGCTCCAGCGCCCGCTGGCGCAAGTCCGGCTGCGACAGGGCGTCCACGATGCGCTCCGCCAGGGCGCCGGCATCCCCCACCGCGACGCGAAATCCGTTCTCGCCGTCCTGCACCAGCTCCTCCTGGCTTGGCAGGTCGGAGAGGATGGGGAAGCAGCCCACCGCCATGGCCTCGAGAGTACTCACCGACGTGCCGTCGGAGCGCGGCACCGAGACGTAGACGTGGGACGAGGCGAGGGCGTCGCGCAGGGCCTCGCGATCCAGGTGGCCAAGGAAGGTCACCCCTCCCGCGAGCCCCAGGCGAAGGGCGAGGCGTTCCAGCCCGGCCCGCAAGCGGCCTTCGCCCGCCACCAGCAGCCGGGCGTCGGGCATGCGTTTGCGTACCAGGGCCATCGCCCGCAGGATGACGTCCACGTTGTACAGGGGTGAGTCCAGGGAACGAACGCTGATCACCGTGGGCGGCGTTTCGCCGTCGGGCCGGAGGTTGACGGAGGCCTCCGGCGCTTCGAGAAAGAACGTGTCGACCCCCAGGACGACCAGGGCCACCCGATCGGGCGGCGCACCCAGCTCGACCAGCCGCTGGGAGATGTACTCGTTGCTCGAGGTCACCAGGTCCGCCCTTCGCAGTGCGTAGCGGGCGATGGCCCGCGTCAACGGTGAGCGACGCGGCGCCACCAGCACGTCGGAGCCCCAGGCTGTCACCACCAGGGGCCGGCGACCGGTCAACGCGGCATAGAAACCGTACTCCACGACGTAATGGGCATGCACCACGTCCGGCTCCAGGCTCTCGATGGCCGCGCCCAGGCCCCGGCGCCGGTAACGGAGCCCGTTGACCAGCCGCCAGAGCGAGGGCGAGGCCGCCTCGACCAGGCGGCGCGCCGCTGTCCGGCCGGAGCCGCCCGAGGTGGCTGGTCGAAGCGCCGCCGCCCACCAGGGTGTGGATCGTCACCCCCGGCGGCGGCCGTCGCGGCTGATAGTAGGAGACGGCGTGGACGTCGTGGCCTCGCTCCACGAACCAGCGGACCCAGCGATGCGTGTGCACGCTGTCCAGGTCGGCGACCACGCAGATGCGGAGAGGAGAGGATATCGTCACTTCAGACCCCAGACGATGGCCCCGGGCCGCCATCGGAGAGGGCGTGGCGGGCCCGCAGGCTGCGGGCGGCTTCCAGGTACATCCGGAGGTCGCTGCCGCGCACCAGGACGGCCTCCCAGGCGCCCCGTCCCGACATGCGGCTGTAGACGGCCAGGCTCAGTACCAGCGACAGGCTGTAGGCGATGGAGGAGGCGGCTGCCGCCCCTGCCACGCCGAAAGGCGGGATCAGGGCGAGGTCGAAGAGAACCGTCACAGCCAGGATGGCGATGGTGATGTAGCTGTTGATGAGCGGCTTCCCCTGGCTGAAGATGTAGCTGGCCAGGATCTTCGTGCCGGCGAGGGCGACGGTGCCCGGCAGGAGCCAGTAGACGGCCGTCACCGACGGCCCGAACTCGGCGCCGAAGATGGGCTTTATCAGCACCGGCGAGAGGACCCCCACGCCCGTCGCCGCCGCCAGGCTCACCAGCAGCGTATTCCGGCAGACCACCGGCGTGAGGCGCGCGGCGTCCTCGGCCGCGGCGTGGGTCAGGCGCGGCAGGAGCACCACAGCCACGGCGTTGGCCACGAACCAGACGCTCTCGGTGACAGCCACCCCCACGGCGTAGAGGCCGACACCGGCTCTATTGACGAACGCCAGCACCAGGAACGAGTCGAGCCGGTAGTTCAGCAACTGGAGCAGGTTGCCAGCCTGCCCCTGCATGCCAAAGCGCACCTGCTCCTTGAGAACCGGCCAGCGGGGCCGCAGGACCGTCGGCAGGTGCAGGTGCCGCAGGCCCACCAAGGCCAGACCAACAGCCATGGTGATGAAGCTGGAGATCGTCCAGAAGACCAGTACGCCCCTCAGGTCGAGGCCGCCCGCGGCCATGCCGGCCACCAGGAGACAGACCACGACCAGGGGTCGCAAGAGCACCAGCATGTTCATAGCGAGGAACCGGTTGGCGCCCTGGAGGATAGCGGTGAGGATGTTGAAGTTGACGAAGAGAGGCACGGCGAAGACGAAGAGCCAGTAGGGCACGCCTTGTCTGTCCAACCGGTCGCCGAAGGTGAGGGCGGTGAGCCCCACCAGGGCAGCGCTCACCAGCAGCGAGACCAGCACGATCAACTGGCTGTTGGAGACGATGTCGCGCAGGCCGAAGGTCCGCTTCCCGATGTGATAGATGCTCGATACGTTGAGGCCCAGGCCGAGAATGGCCGCCGTGATGGACACCGTCAGCAGGAAGACGGTATAGGAGCCCAGGCCGTCGGCGCCGACGGCGCGCGTCACCAGCACCCGCATCACAAAGGCGAGCAGATAGCTGGCGACGTAGGTGAGGAAGACCAGGTTGACGTTGAAGACGAAGCTCACCGCTCGACGGCGGCCGCCAGCCGCTCCACCTCCGTCATCTCGGCGGCCATGCGCTCCTCCCAGGTCCAGAAGTTCTCCTGCGCGTACTGCCGCGCCCCCTCCTCCAGTCGCCGTCGCAGCGACGGATCGCGGGCGAGGTCTACCACAGCCGCCGCCACCGCCTCGTCGTCGCCCGACGAGAGGAGGCGGCCCGTCTCGCCGTCCCGGATGAGGTCGCGGGTATCGCCGGTATCCACGGTAATGATGGCCTTGCCGCAGGCCATAGCCTCCAGGAGCGGGTTGCCAACGTTCGATAGGTCGTTCAGGCTCAAGAAGAGGTCGGCGGCCCACATGTAGCGCGCCACCTCGCTCTGAGGCACGGCCCCCAGGAAGCGCACCGCGTCGCCCAGCGAGAGGCGGTGGCTCAAAGCCTCCAGCGCGGCCCGCTCCTCGCCGTCGCCCAGTACCAGCAGCAGCGCCTGGGGCAGCACCGCGCGCACCAGGGGCATGGCGGAGATGGCGCGGTCGACCCGCTTCCACAGCGCCAGGCGGGTGGCCATCACCAGCACCAGGGCATCCTCCGGAATGCCCAGGGCCTGTCGCTCCTCCTGT
The DNA here is from genome assembly GCA_963726245.1 of uncultured Chloroflexia bacterium. Classification (GTDB taxonomy): domain Bacteria; phylum Chloroflexota; class Dehalococcoidia; order DSTF01; family JALHUB01; genus CAVSBT01. Next base: position 16,804 of record CAVSBT010000038.1, on the reverse strand, counting down.
GCCTTCTCGGCGGATACGGGAACCAGCCGCTCCAAGTCAAGGCCGTTGCGCCAGAAGCGCATCCGGCCCTCCGAGCCGGGGTTCCAGCGGGCGAGCACCTCGTCACCGCGAGTGCCGTCGTCCGTCATGATATAGAGGTCGGCCGGGGCGCGCAGGGCTCGGACCTCCTCGTACTTGCGGAGGTAGGCGAGGCGACTGGAGAGCGCCGGGTGCATGACGGTGCCCTGGAATCGGGAGACAGTCGGCAGCTTCCAGCGCCGCCGCAGCCGGCGAGTGGCGAGGACGCCGTGCACCTCGTAGCCGTAGAGCACGTCGATCCGCTGGCTGCGGAGAATGCCCTCGGCCTGTCGAGCGGCCAGCCAGGGGAAGAGGAGGGCGAAGCGCAGCTTCTGGTCGGTCTTGTCCACGAGACCGGGCAGGGGCCATCCTCTTTCACTCAGGCTGGGCATGTGGAAGCGAGAGAAGCTCACATTGGCGATGGCCGGGAGTTCGATCGGGACGGCCTTCGCCAGTGGCTCGTAGGAGTGGTTGGCGCCAATCGTGGGCCCTACGCAGAAGACGCGATGGCCCCGCCCGCCGTAGGCCTCCAGCGTGCGGTAGAGAGTGGGGGCGCCCCGACCCTCCGAGAGCGACCAGAGGTCCAGGGCACAGACCATCAGAATATTCATCGCGCTGCCGCGCCGCCTGTCTTGACGCCGAGGCCCCATGCGGCGCCCGCCGCGGGGGCCGGTCGAACGCTGTCGCCTCGACAGCGGAGGTGCCATTTGCTATGATCAGCCCGCCTCAAGCGGCACCTGCAAACCAGCTACGAACGGGGTGTAGCTCAGCCTGGTTAGAGCGCACGGTTCGGGACCGTGAGGTCGGCAGTTCGAATCTGCCCACCCCGACCATCCTCTTCTACCCTCTCCAAGAGAGACCAGAGCCTCACATTCCATCCGCCGCGGGACAATCTTCGTACATATACTTGATCGGGGCTGTTCTTTGACGCCAGCCTGTCGATCATGCCCATGACGAAGGGCCGGACATCCGGCTTTGGGGACGGCCTGAGGCGCCGACCCTCAGAGATAGTACACGACAACGTCAAAATCGAAAAACGGGGAGTCAAGTCTCAGAATAAAGGGGCTTGCCCATCTTGAAGGACTTCACTTGAGACGATAAAATCCTACGGTCTCTGGCGCATGTCTCTTGGAGAGAGGTGAGGGAAGTGACGTATCAAACCGAGGAAGGGGCCGGTATCCGCCGTCAGAAGGCTGACCAGGCGATCCGGCTGGCTTTGCAGAGCCGATGGGAAGACGCCGTCACCATCAACCGCGAGATCCTGTCGCTGTACCCGTCAGACGTGGATGCTTGGAACCGCCTGGGCAAGGCGCTCGCGGAGCTGGGGCACTATCACGAGGCCCGCGAGGCCTACGCCAAGACGCTGGAGGCGGACTCCACCAACACGATCGCCCGTAAGAACCTGGCGCGTCTAACCGCCCTTGGTGAGGTCGTGCCAGTCAACACCGAACCAAAACAGCAGCTCGACCCGCAGATCTTTATCGAGGAGACAGGCAAGACGGGGATCACCAGCCTCCAGCGCGCTGACCAGGAGGTCCTGGCCCGCATGGCGGCCGGCGACCGGTTGGAGCTGCGTGCGGAAGGCAACGTCCTGCATATAGAGACCGCCCGCGGCGAACACCTGGGTGAGGTGGAGCCGAAGCTGGCGCTACGCCTGCTGAAGCTCATGCAGGGCGGCAACCAGTACGCCGCCGCTCTGGCCAGTCTGGCCGACACGACGGGACGCGTTATCATAAAAGAGGTCTATCAGCATCCCAGCCAGGCCGGCAGACCATCCTTCCCCGCCATCGGCACCGAAGTGGTCCGCCCCTACATCAAGCAGAGCATCCTCAAGCACGAGGGTGAGGAGGAGCAGGAGACCACCGAGGAGGCCGAAGGGGCCCGCGAGGAGTGGGAAGGGGAGACCGAAGCCCAGGAAGGCGATGTCCGCCTCTACGACCTCCAGCGTGCCACCGAGGGCGACAACGACGAGGAGTCCGAGGAGTAGTCCTCCACCGCGCGGCGACGGCTTAGGGCGGAGGATCACCTCCGCCCTATTTCTTTGACCAAGGCAGGTTGATGGACAAAGACGCAACCGTTGTCATCAGCGCCCGAAGGCTTGTGAAGCGCTTCGGCTCGCTTACCGCCGTCGACGGCATCGACTTTGACGTCTTCGCCGGTGAGTGCTTCGGCTTTCTCGGACCCAACGGCGCCGGCAAGACCAGCACCATCCGCATGATCACCTGCGTCTCCCCCGTCACCGACGGCGAGCTGCTGGTGGACGGCCTGGACGTGCGGGTCGACGGGCGGCGCATCAAGGCCCACCTTGGCGTGGTGCCTCAGGAGGACAACCTGGACCCTGATCTGCCGGTGAGGCAGAGCCTCTTCGTCTACTCCCGCTACTTCGACATTCCGGCCCCTGTAGCACGGCAGCGCATCGATGAGGTGCTGGCCCTCTTCCAGCTCCAGGACCGGGCGGCTGAGGTGGTCGACAACCTATCGGGCGGCATGAAGCGCCGCCTCAGCATCGCCAGGGCCCTGCTCAATCAGCCCAGCATCCTGGTGCTCGACGAGCCCACAACCGGACTGGACCCCCAGGCGCGACACCTCGTCTGGCAGAAGCTCCGCCTCCTCAAGGGCCAGGGCGTCACCATGCTCCTCAGCACCCACAACATGGAAGAGGCTGCCCATCTCTGCGACCGCATCGTCATCATGCACCTGGGCCGCATCCTCGCCGAGGGCTCGCCGGCCGACCTGGTCGCGCGCCACGTGGGCGAGGAGGTGCTCGAGCTGGAGACCACCGGCCAGGAGGAGACCGCACGGGTCCTGGAGGGCCTGGCCGGCCTCGACGGCATAACCGTGGAGGACGTGGAGGGCGTCGTCTTCGTGCTGGGGTTGGGCCCGCGCGGCTCCGGGGTCGCCGCCGAACTGGTGCGCCAGGGGCAGGACGCCCGCCTGCGTCGCGCGACCCTGGAGGACGTCTTCCTGCGACTGACCGGAAGGGGGCTCACGGAATGACCTTCGGCGGCGTCTCCTACCGGACCTTTCGCGTCTGGCAGCGCAACGGCGACGTGTTCCTGCGCCTGTGGCACGCCGAGCTGGTCTGGCCCGTCGTCGAGCCCATTCTCATCCTCCTCGCCCTGGGCTTGGGATTGGGCACCTTCGTGGAGGTGGGCGGCGACCAGACCTACATGCAGTTCCTGGCGCCCGGCATCCTGGCTGTCTACCCGATGTGGGCGTCGGTCGGCGAGTGCGGTTGGGGCTCCTACGTGCGGATGTCCATGCAGCACACCTTCGACGCCATCATCGCCACGCCGGTGAACCTGGAAGACGTCATCGCCGCTGAGATCTTCTGGGGCGCCACGCGCGGCCTGATCAGCACCATGTACATCCTCCTGGTCATGCTGGCCTTCACGCCCTCCTACGGCCTGGTGGACTCGCCTCTGGTCATCCTTGTCCCCATCGTGGCGGCCCTTCAGGGGGTCATGTTCGCGTCGATCTCCATGTCCTACACGTCGACCGCCGTCTCGCTGGCCTCCCTGAACTACTTCTTCAGCCTGGTGGTGACGCCCATGTTCTGGCTGGGCGGCGTCTTCTTTCCCCTCGACAGCCTGCCCCGAGGCTTCCAGGTGCTGGCCTGGTTTCTCCCTGTCTCCCACGTGGCAGCCATCGACCGGGCCCTGGTGGAGGGCAACCTTCACTGGAGCCACCTGGGCGACCTCGTCTGGGTGGTGGTGGTAACAGCGCTCTTCTTCCGGCTGGCCATCTTCCTCATGCGGAGAAGGCTCATCAGGTAGCAACGGGCGACAGGGAAGTCAGGGCATAGAACATAGGGCACAGGGCATAGGAGCACGACCTTGCCCTTTGCCCTATGTTCTATGCTCTGTGCGCTACGCCTCTGGCCAGATGAGCGTACGCCCCTGACCACCCATCGCTTCCGCTTTGATTTCGGCTTCGCGCAATGGTACGATGCCCCGCAGGAGGGACTATGACCACTGACACCAACATTGGCAAGGTCCGGAACGTCCACATCGAGGAGGAGATGCGGGCCTCCTACCTCGACTACGCCATGAGTGTCATCGTGTCCCGCGCCCTGCCCGACGTGCGCGACGGCCTCAAGCCCGTGCAGCGGCGCATCCTCTACGCCATGAGCGAGATGGGACTCCGCCCCGGCTCTCACTTTAAGAAGAGCGCCGGCATCGTGGGCGAGGTCATGGGCAAGTTCCACCCCCACGGCGACGACCCCATCTACGAGGCGATGGTCCGCATGGCCCAGGACTTCTCCCTCCGCTACCCCCTCGTTGACGGCCAGGGCAACTTCGGCAGCGTGGACAACGACCCCCCGGCGGCGATGCGCTACACCGAGGCCCGCCTCGCCCCCATCGCCGAAGAGCTGCTGTCCGACATCGACCGTAACACCGTCGACTTCATCCCCAACTACGACGGCAGCCTCAACGAGCCCGTGGTGCTCCCGGCTCGACTGCCCAACCTGCTGGTGAACGGCGCCTCCGGCATCGCTGTGGGCATGGCCACCAACATCCCGCCTCACAACCTGAGTGAGGTCTGCGACGCCATCGGCCTCCTCATCGACAACCCGGAGACCTCCTCCGACGAGCTCTCGGAGATCATCCGCGGGCCGGACTTCCCCACCGGCGGCATCATCTTCGGGCGCCAGAACATAAGGTCCGCCTACGCCGAGGGGCGCGGCCGCGTCGTCGTCCGCGCCCGCACCCGCATCGAGGAGACGACCCGCGGCGGCCGCCAGCAGATCGTGGTCAACGAACTGCCCTATCAGGTGAACAAGGCCGCCCTCCTCGAGAAGATCGCCGACCTCGTCAAGGAGCACCGTTTGGAGGGAGTCAGCGACCTGCGCGACGAGTCTGACCGCCACGGCATGCGCGTAGTCATCGAGCTGGGGCGCAGCGGCCAGCCGCGCCCACTGCTCAACTTCCTCTACAAGCACACCGCCATGCAGTCCACCTTCGCCGTCAATATGCTGGCCCTGGTGGACGGACAGCCTCGAACTATCCGCCTGAAGGCGGCATTGGAGCACTACATCGCCTTCCGGCGCGAGGTCATCCGCCGCCGCTCCCAGTTCGACCTGGAGAAGGCGCGGGAGCGGGAGCACATCCTCCAGGGTTACATGACCGCCCTCCAGAACCTGGACCTGGTCATCCAGACCATCCGCCGCGCCCAGTCCGCCGAGCAGGCCAAGGAGGGCCTCATGCGCCCTCCCTTCCGCCTCAGCGATCGCCAGGCCCAGGCCGTGCTCGACATGCAGTTGCGCCGTCTGGCCCGCCTGGAGCGCCAAAAGATCGAGGACGAGTTCGCCGAGGTCATCCAGCGCATCAACTACCTGGAGGACCTTCTGGCCAACCCCCGTAAGATCGACTTCCTCATCAAAGAGGACGCGCTGGAGCTCAAGAAGAAGTACGGTGACGGCCGCCGCACTCAGATAGTGGAGCAGGAGGTCGAGTCTCTCTCCGATGAGGACCTCATCCCCCACCAGGAGGTGGTGGCGGCCCTCAGCAACCGCGGCTACATCAAGCGCATGCCCCTGGACACCTACCGGCTTCAGCGCCGAGGCGGCAGGGGCATTACCGGCATGCAAACCCGCGAAGCCGATGCTGTGAGCCGCCTCCTCGTCGCCGATACGCACGATAGCCTCCTCTTCTTCACCGACCGCGGTCGCGTCTTCCAACTGCGCACCCACGAGATCCCGGACACGTCCCGCCAGGCGCGCGGCATCCCCCTCATCAACCTCATCGACATCGACCAGGGGGAGCTGGTGACGGCCGTCGTGGCCACCCGCACCATGGACCGCGACTTCATGGTGCTGGCCACCAACCACGGCGAGGTGAAGAAGACGGCCCTCTCCGAGTTCGAATCCGTGCGCCGCTCCGGGCTCATCGCTATGGACCTGGAGACCGGGGATGAGCTGGTGGTGGCGCGCCTGGCCGCCGAAGGCGACGACGTCATCCTGATCACATCCGATGGTCACTCCGTCCGCTTCGCGGTCGACGAGCTGCGCTCCGCCTCGCGCGCGAGCGGCGGCGTGCGCGGGATTCGCGTGAGCCGTGGCGTTCACCTGGTCTCGATGGAGGTAGTGAAGCGGGGAGAGCAGCTTCTCACCGTCACCACCAATGGCTACGGCAAGCGCACGCCGGTCGAGGAGTATCCGCGGCACGCTCGCGGCGGCCAGGGCGTGATCACCCACCAGGTGACGGACAAGACCGGCCCCGTAGCCATCGCCCGCATGGTCAACGCCATGCAGGAGCTGATCGTCATCTCCGCCGACGGGATCGTCCTGCGCACGCGGCTGGACAGCATCGCTCAGGTAGGGCGGTCCTCTCAGGGCGTGCAGGTGATCCGGCTGGCCCCCGGCGACAGGGTGGCGTCCCTCGCCACCATCGACATGGCGGCGCCCACCGCAAGGCAGGCGCCGGGAGGCGCCGCGGCCGAGGCCGCCAAGAAGGACGCGCCACCGGGGAGGCGCCCGCCCGAGCGGCCGCCTCGCGGCCGGGCCGAGAAGCCTGCGCCGCCGCCGCGGGCACCGCGCGCGCCTTCGGCGCCACCGGCGAAGGCGCGGGGCCCGTCTCGGCGTCCCACGGCGGGAGGCCGCGCGCCGCGCGCCGCCAAGCCGCCGCCCGGGAGGACAGCCTCGCCCGGCACGAAGCCACCACGGCCGAGGAGCCGCCGGCCAGGAGGACGAGGCGGCTAGAGAGGTTTCTCTCGGCGGGCGGGCAAGTGGATCGCACTGTAGGGACGGAGCTTCAGCTCCGTCCGCAGCGGTCCCACAACGGATGGCGAACGGATAGACGGATGCCAACGATCCGCCGCGCCACCGAGGCGGACCTGCCTCGCATTGTCGCGCTTTTGAGCCAGCTCTCCCTGGATGGCGACCGGGAAGCCACTGCCGAGCCGCTCCCGGAGAGCTACCACGCCGCCTTCCGCGACATCGAAGCCGACCCCCGTCAGCGGATACTGGTCGCGGAGGTTGGCGGGCGTGTGATGGCGACCGCCACCCTAGGCATCGTCCCCAATCTCTCGTATCGGGGCAGGCCCTGGGCCTTCGTCGAAAACATCGTCGTTGACGGTTCGGCGCGCCGGAAGGGCTATGGCGAAGCCCTCTTGCGGTATGCTATAGAAGAAGCGCGACGCGCCGGCTGCTACAAGGTCTCCCTCACCAGCAACAAGCGCCGCGGTCGAGGCCCACCGCTTCTACCAGAAGATGGGCTTCGCCGCCACCCACGAGGGATTCCGCTTCTCGCTCTAGCCGGCGGCCGCCAACCGACACTGGGGGACTCCCATGACACAAAGGCTCTTCGCCGACTTCGAATACCTTCGCCAGGAGATGGATGAGATGTGGGAACGCCTCACCGGCGGCAAAGGCGGGCATCCCCGTTTCTGCCCGCCCATCCTGGAGCCGCCCGTCGACGTGTACGAGACGGCCGAGGAGGTGGTCATCCTGGCCGAAATCCCCGGCATCGGCGACGAGCACGTGCAGCTCGACCTGCACGGCGACCGCCTCCATTTCTACGGCGAGAAGATCGACCGTCACGCCGCCCCGGGCCATCGCCACAACCAGATGGAGATTTGCTACGGCACCTTCGAGCGCACCGTGGACTTGCCGGCCGAGGTGGACCCGGAAGCGGTCCAGATCTCCTATCGGGACGGCTTCCTCAAGATCACGCTGCCCAAGCGTCAGGGACAAAAACACCGGGTGCGGGTGACCGTCCGCCCGCAGAAGGCATGAAGCGATGAACGACTCCCAGAGCAAGGCCGCTCCGCCCGTTTCCGACGCGCCGGCCGCAGAGGCGGAGACGCCGGAAGAGCACATACGCGTGCCGGAGGTGCTGCCGGCCCTGGCCACCGGCGGCCTGGTGCTCTTCCCGGGCCTGATGGCGCCGCTGGCCTCGCAGGAGCAGTCCGTCGTCGGCGCCATCGACGAGGCCGCCGGCACGCCGACGAAGATGCTGGCCGTCTTCGCCCAGAAGCCGGATGAGGATGGCCAGCCCACGGAGGAGACCTACTCGGTGGGTACCGCCGCCATCATCGCTCGCATGGCCAAGACTCCCAACGGCTCCGTTCAGGCCATCATCCAGGGAGTGGCCCGCGTCACCCTTCTCGATCTCGAGCAGCAGAAGCCCTGGCTCCGGGCGCGCGTGCAGAGGCTGCGGGACGCGTCCACGCCCGGCACGGAGCTGGAGGCCCTGACCCGGGCCGCCAGCTCTCTCTTTCAGAGGGCTATCAACCTGACGGAGAACGTCCCCCAGGAGATGGCGCTCATGGTCGCCGGCATTCAGGACCCCAGCCACCTGGCTGATCTGATCGCCGCCAATCTCAACATGAAGACGGAGGAGCGCCAGGCCGTCCTCGAGGCTGCCGACGTCGCCGAGCGACTGCGCCTCATCGTCGGCTTTCTCAACCGCGAGGTCGAGGTGCTGGAGGTGGAGCGCCAGATCAAGTCGCAGGTGCACGGCGAGATGGAGAAGCATCAGCGGGAGTTCATCCTCCGGGAGCAGCTCAAGGCCATCCAGAGGGAGCTGGGCGAGTCGGAGCTGGCGCCGGAGGTGGAAGACCTGCGCAAGCGCCTCGAGGAGGCGCACCTGGCGCCGGAGGCCCGTCGCGAGGCCGACCGCGAGCTCGACCGGCTGCGCACCATGCCGCAGGCCGCCGCCGACTACCAGGTGGCGCGCACCTACCTGGAGTGGCTGGCCGACCTCCCCTGGGACAAGTCCACCGAGGACAACCTGGACATCGAACGCGCCGAGGAGATCCTGAACGCCGACCACTACGACCTCGACAAGGTGAAGCGCCGCATCCTGGACTTCCTGGCCGTTCGCAAGCTAAGGCGGGAGAGCAAGGGGCCCATCCTCTGCTTCGTGGGGCCGCCCGGCGTCGGCAAGACCTCCCTCGGCCAGTCCATCGCCCGCGCCCTGGGCCGCAAGTTCGTCCGCATGTCGCTGGGCGGCATGCGCGACGAGGCCGAGATCCGCGGCCACCGCCGCACCTACGTCGGCGCCCTGCCCGGCCGCATCATCCAGGACATCCGGCGCGCCGGCTCCAACAACCCGGTCTTCATGCTCGACGAGGTGGACAAGCTGGGCATCGACTTCCGCGGCGACCCGGCCTCCGCCCTCCTCGAGGTGCTCGACCCGGAGCAGAACTTCTCCTTCTCCGACCACTACCTGGACGTGCCCTTCGACCTCTCGAAGGTCATGTTCATCACCACCGCCAACCTCCTCGACACCATCCCGGCGCCCCTGCTCGACCGCATGGAGATCATCGAGCTGCCCGGCTACACGGAGCGCGAGAAGCTGGCCATCGCCCGCCGCTACCTGGCGCCTCGCCAGATGGAGGCCAACGGCCTCCCCGAAGGCCGTCTCGCCATCACCGACGGCGCCCTCCTGGAGATCATCCGCAGCTACACCCGCGAGGCGGGCGTCCGCAACCTGGAGCGCGAGATCGGCGCCATCTGCCGCGGCGTGGCCCGCGAGCTCGCCCGGGGCGTCACTGAGACGACGACCGTCGACGCCGGCGACCTGCACCCCTACCTGGGGCCCATCCGCTTTCGCTGGGAGATCCCCGAGGAGGAGGACGAGGTGGGCGTGGCCACCGGCATGGCCGCCACTATGGCCGGCGGCGACATCCTCTACGTGGAGGCGCGCTGCATACCGGGCAAGGGCCACCTCACCCTCACCGGCAAGCTGGGCGACGTCATGCAGGAGTCGGCCCAGGCCGCCCTCACCTTCGCGCGCAGTCGCGCTGAGCAACTGAACGTCTCCCAGGAGTTCCTGGACAAGCACGACATCCACATCCACGTCCCGGCCGGCGCCATCCCCAAGGACGGCCCTTCGGCCGGCGTCACCATGGCCACGGCCCTCATCTCGGCCATGACGAGCCGTCCGGTGCGACGCCAGGTCGCCATGACCGGCGAGATCACCCTCCGCGGCCGCGTCCTGCCCGTCGGCGCGATCAAGGACAAGGTCCTGGCCGCCCACCGCGCCTCCATCAAGACCGTGGTCATCCCCAAGGACAACGAGTCAGACCTGGAGGAGGTGCCGGCGGACGTGCGTGAGGACCTGAACATCGTGCTGGCCGAGTTCGTGGACGACGTCCTGAACACTGCCCTCCACCCGGAGGCGGTGGAGGAGAAGAGCCGCCTGGCTCCCGTGGGCTGACCACTCTGATGACGTGGCGAGCCAGCCATTGGGTCTGTTGAGAAAGCAGCCGCCCGCCCTTCGACTGGCTCAGGACGAGCGGTTCTCAGATTCCGCTCATGGTGAGCCTGCCGGCGGCGGCTTCGAACCACGAGCGGCCCGCTTGGGTTTGTCAACAGACCCTATTGACCGGTCCCTGCACAGGCAAAGGAGACTGACTTGTTCCAGACCCGTATCACCGAGATGTTCGGCATCCGCTACCCCATCATCTGCGGCGGCATGTTCTGGGTCGGCCGGGCGGAGCTCGTCGCCGCGGTGGCCAACGCCGGCGGCCTCGGCTTCATAGTCGGCTCTACGTTCGACGAGAACCTGGACGCCCTGCGAGCCGAGATCCGCAAGGCCCGCGACCTGACCGACGGCCCCATCGGCCTCAACATCAACCTCTTCCCCGCCGTGCGCCGCCAGCCCGTCGAGGAGTGGGTCCAGATAGCGTTGGAGGAGAAGATCCCCGTGGTCGAGACCTCGGGGCGCAGCCCGGAGGGCATCATCGAGACCCTGCACAAGGGGGGCGTCAAGGTCATGCACAAGGTGCCCGGCGTGCGCTACGCCCGCACCGCCGAGCGGCTCGGCTGCGACGCCGTCTGCATCGTCGGCTACGAGTGCGGCGGCAGTCCGGGGGTGGACATGGTCACCACCCTGGTGCTGGTGCCTGTGTGCGTGGACGCCGTCAACATCCCGGTGGTAGCCGCCGGCGGCTTCGCCGACGGCCGCGGCCTCGCCGCCGCCCTGGCCCTGGGCGCCGACGCCGTCCTGATGGGCACCCGCTTCATGGCCACCAAGGAGTGCTACGGCCACCCTGCCTGGAAGGAGTACCTGGTCAAGGCCACGGAGGTGGACACCGCCTACGTCATGCGCTCCATAGGCAACGCCACACGGTCGGCCAGGACCCCCCTCACCGACAAGGTGCTGGAGATGGAGGCCCGCGGCACCACCATCGAGGAGCTGCTGCCGTTGATCACCGCCCACGCCAACGCCGCCGTCGAAGAGGGGCGCATGGAGGACACCCTGGCGAGCATGGGGCAGGCGGTCGGCCTCGTGCGGGACATCCCAACCGTCCAGGAGCTCTTCGACCGCATGGTGGAGCAGGCCCTGCAGGTCCGCGAGCGGCTCGACCGCATCATCCCAAGCAGGCAACAAGCAACCAGCAACAAAGCAGCAAGGAAGCGGCCAGCAGGCCCCGCTCCTTGTTCCCTATGCCCTGTTCCCTGTTGCTTGCCCCCTGTTCCTGTCGCTCAGTCCACGAACCAGAAGAGGCTGAAGAAGAGCGGCAAGAGGATCAGCGAGCCGCTCTCGTTGAGGAGGCCGTCGGCCAGCCGGAAGCGACCCTGGGCCGGAGGGCGGGCCCGCCTGCCGGCGAGCGCACGCAGCGACGGTAGGAAGCGGGGGACAGCCTCCCGATAGCGGCGGTACTCCTCGCCGAAGCGGGCCGAGAGAAAGGCCTCCTCATAGGCGATTGAGCTCGTGTACACCACTGCGAGGATGGCCGCGACGGCGAGGACGGCGTACCAGAGGCCGGACATGCTCGAGAAGGCCAGCATGGTGAGGAACGTGCCCAGGTACATCGGATTGCGCAGATAGGCATAGGGACCGGCTGCAATCAGGGCCTCGCCGGCAGGCGTGCCACCGCGAGCCGGCCGGCCGATGTAGCCCGCTCCCCAGACACGCCAGCCCTGCGCAGCCAGCACCACCGCTCCCAGCAGCCCGTAGGCCCACGGCGGCACCGACGCGTCGGCGAACGCCTTCAACGTCAGGGCCAGTCCCAGGGAGAGCAGGTTCCAGAGCCCGCGCGTGAAGTAGAAGAAGCGGGCCGGCAGCGGCACAAGGCTCCCTGTCGCTGCGACCGGTGCCGTTTCGCCTGCCTTCTCTTCAGCTACCATCTGCCTCCAACCCTCGCTAGTAGCCCCGCCGGGGGTCCACGACGTTTCTCAGCGGGCGGCCCTTCAGGTAGCGGCGCAGGTTCTCGCAGAAGATGGGCACCGCCCTCTCGAAGTAGAGCTCCGTCCCGCCGGAGATGTGTGGCGTGAGGATTACGTTCTCCAGGCCCCACAGCTCGCTGTCTTCCGGCAGGGGCTCCCGCTCAAAGACATCCAGACCGGCACCGCCGATCCAGCCCTCCTTCAGCGCCTGCACCAGCGCCTCCTCGTCCACGACAGCGCCGCGCGCGATGTTGATGAGCACCGCCGCAGGCTTCATGGCCCGCAGCTCGTCGCGGCCGATGAGATGCCGCGTCTGCCGGGTGAGGGGCACCGCCAGCACGACGTAGTCGCTCTCCGAAAGCAGGTACGGGAGGTCGGAAGGCGGCAGCACCTCGTCCGCCCGCGACCGGCCGGGGCGCCGCTCCTGCGCCGAGCGCCGGATGGCCAGCACGCGGCAGCCGGCGGCCCGCGACAGTCGCGCCACCTCAGTCCCGATGCGACCCATGCCCACGACTCCCACCGTCGCGCCGCGCAGCTCAGCGGGCATCGGCGGATGGGTCCAGCGCCTCTCGGCCTGGGCGCGCACAAGGCGATGCGCCCCTTTGGCGAACATCAGCATCACCATCAGCACGTACTCGCCGACGGGCGTCGCGTGAACGCCGCTCGAGTTGGTGATCACCACCTGTCGCTCCAAGAACCCGCTCTCCTCCAGCCGGTCGACGCCGGCGCTGGCTGCCTGGAACCAGCGCAACCGCGGCGCCCGCGTCAGGAGCTCGCCGGCTTGCTCCGGCGAAGGAGGGAAGCCATAGAGCACCTCGGTCTCGGCCAGGGCCGCGTCCAGGCGTCGGCGGGCGGCCTCGGCGTCCGCCCCGGGCGGCACCGGCCGGCCGTAAATGAGCGGGATCGCATCACGGTCGAGGACGCTCCACCTCCAGGCGCGGGTCGACGGCGCGCACCTGCTCCACCAGCGCCTCCTCCAGCCCGATGGCTATCAACACCTTCACGGCGGGCCCTCTTATGCCTTGAAGTCGCAGCCCAGCTCCTTAGCGCCCCAATGCCGTCATCGTCGGCAGCCTTCACAGTGTAGCGCGCCACGGCCCGTCTTGCCACGATGGGTCGAGACTGGGACCGCGCTTTCATTCAACAACAGGGCCGTCTCTGACAAGAACGGACGGACTTGAGGCGCGAGATTCCCGAGCGCAACACACGAGCATCCCTGCACCTGCTATAATCCGTTCACCATGACTACCCGGCCGCATACGGCCACGACCACCATCCTCTTCACCGATCTCGTCAGCTCGACCGAGCTGCTCCAGAGGGTCGGGGACGAGAGCGCGCAGCGCATACTCCAGGCCCATCACAGGCTGCTCCAAGACGCCGTCGCCGCCAGCGGTGGCCACCAGGTGAAGTGGCTCGGCGATGGCCTGATGGTGGCCTTCCCTTCGGCGGCAGATACGGTACGCTGCGCTATCGCCATGCAGCAAGCCGCCCGCCGGCCCACCCTCGGCGAGCGCCTCGAGGTCAGGGTGGGCCTGAACGTGGGCGAGGCGCTGCGGGAGGAGACCGACTACTTCGGGACGCCCGTCGTTGTCGCCAGGCGCCTGTGCGACCGCGCCGAGGCCGGGCAGATCCTGTGTAGCTCTCTCGTAGCAGGTCTGCTCTCGGGCCGCCAGGCCTTCAGGTTCCGCGACTGCGGTCAGTTGGAGCTGAAAGGGATCGCTGAGCCTGTTGCCGCCTGCGAGGTCCTGTACGATGTCGACCAGCCGGCGGCCCTGCTGGTCCATACGCCGTTCGTCGGCCGGTCCGCCGAAGTCGGGAAGCTGAGCCAGAAGCTCGGAGAGGCCCGCGCCGGCCACGGCGGGCTGGTGATGCTGGTTGGCGAGCCGGGCATCGGCAAGACACGCCTCGCCGAGGAGTGCGCCGAGGCCGCCCGCAAGGAGGGCACAGTCATCCTCTGGGGCCGCTGCTACGAAGGCGAGTGGGCGCCGCCCTACGGCCCCTTCGCCGAGGCCATCAGCGAGTACAGCCGCTCTGCCGGTCCCCGTGAGTTGCGCCACGACCTGGGCGCCGGCGCAGGTCCCATCGCCCGCGTGGTGCCGGAGCTGCGCAACAGCCTGCCCGACATCCCAGAGCCCGCAAGCCTCCAACCCGACGAGGAGCGCTTCCGCCTGCTCGACGCCGTCTCCCAGTTCCTCATCGGGGCGTCGATGCGGGCGCCAGTGGTGCTGGTGCTGGACGACCTGCACTGGGCGGACAGGGGGACTATCGCCATGCTGCGGCACGTGGCCCGCTTCGCGCCCCGCAACCGGATCCTGCTCCTCGGCGCCTACCGGGACGTGGAGCTGGACCGCCAGCATCCGCTGGCCGATGCCCTGGGCGCCCTGCGCCGAGAGACGAACTACGAGCGCATCTTGCTCAAGGGCCTTGACACGCATGAGGTAGGTCAGCTCCTGGCGAGTGTGGCGGAACAGGATGTCCCGGACGCCCTCGTGAGCGCCATCAGCGCCGAGACCGACGGCAACCCCTTCTTCATCCGCGAGGTCCTGGCGCACCTGGTGGAGGAGGGGAAGATCTACCGCGAAAAGGGCCAGTGGACGACAAGCCTATCAATCGCCGAGATGGGCATACCGGAGGGCGTGCGCCAGGTCATCGGCCGGCGTGTCTCACGCCTCTCCAAGGACGCAAACCGTCTGCTCACCGTGGCGTCGGCGTTCAATGGTCTCTTCCCCTTCGACATCGCTGCGAGCGTGGCGGGTCTTGAGGAGACAGCGGCCCTCGACGCCGTCGACGAGTCCCTGGCGGCGCAGCTCCTGAGGCCGGGCGGCGAAGCAGACACCTACGACTTCACCCATGCCCTCATCCGCCACACCCTCTACGGCGAGCTGAGCCCCTCACGGCAGGTGCGGCTGCACCGCCAGATTGCCGAGGCGATGGAGCGTTCCTACGGTGTTGAGGCGGCTGACCACGCGGCGGAGGTGGCCTATCAATATCATCGCAGCGCGGCCCTCCCCGGCGCTGAACGCGGCGTCGTCCACGCCCTGGCGGCGGCCGACCGGGCGGAGGCGGCCTACGCTTGCGACGAGTCAGCCGTCTTCCTGCGTATCGCCCTGGATCTGCTGCCGGCGCAGGATCAGCGGCGACCTCGCCTGCTTGGTCGCCTCGGGCTGGCTTTGGGCTGGGCGCTCGACTTCGACGAGGCTCTAAGGGCGGCGAGCAAGGCCGGCCACCTCATCGCTGAATCTGAGGGCGCGGACGCGGCGGCCGACTACCTGGCGGAGGCAGTACGGGTGATGACTCTTGCCGGGTTCATGCGTGGTGGGTGGGCGCTGGCCGAACAGGGGGTGGGGTACGCGGCGGCGCGCCGGGACCGCACATGGGCCTGGCTGACGGCGGCGGATCTTGTGCGTCAGGAGGCAGAGAACCCCGACGACCTTGGCATCCCGCTGGATGGACCCGAGCGCCGTGAAGTGGCGCGCATCGTGCCGGATTTGCCAGCCGAGGAGCGCGTAGCCCTCGGGTCTTTCACGCCTTTCTCTTCGAGAGAAGATGTCCTAGCCAGTGATGACCCGGTGTTCCTGATGGCCTGGGCGGGCGAGTTCCGCCGTAGCCTGCCCCTCTGGCAAGAGCAGGCCGTCCGGGCGGAGCAACAGGGGCAGATCGCTTCGGCTGTGTCTCACTGGGCGCAGGCGGCCCGCTGCCACAATGCTCTCGGCGACTTCGCTGCGGCGCAGACCGCGTACGATCGAGGAACAGCGCTGGCCGGACGGCTGGCCGGTCCATCGTGCAGGTCATACAACTGGCCGGTGCCAGGTTTGAGATGGCCACCGCCCGGCTGGAAGTCAAGTGGGAGGACTACCTCCCCGCGGTGCAAATCACTCTGCAACAGCGGGCGCCAGAGAACCAGTGGGTCTTTGGCGCCGTTCGAGCGTCGCTGCCGCCGTCTGCGCCTGGTTGGAACGAACAGAGGAGGCTCTGCACTGGCTGGGAACGCTGACCGCCCCGCTGGAGCGGGCACCGGGCTGGGCAGTGAATTACACAATGGTCGCCTGTCTCGCCGCCGAGACCCTCTGGCTCCTGGAGCGCGTCGACCACATCGAGGTCATCGAGCGCAGCCTGCGAGAGAAGGTTATTGAGCCCGACTTTCGCTACCCCATGCAGGACTCGCGGCGGTCCATGGCATGTCTCTGCGCCCTCCAGGGCCGCCACGACGAGGCGGTCGAGTGGTTCGCCAGGGCCCGCGCCGTCCTCGAAGAGCAGGGCGCCCGCCCTCTTCGCGCCATCACCGACTTCGACGAGGCGCTGATGTACATACGCCGCGGCGCCCCCGGCGATAGGGAGCGGGCTTCTCCCTTGCTGGACGCCGCCCTGCAGCAGTTCCGTGCCCTCGGCATGACCGGCTGGACCAAGCGGGCGGAAAGCCTCCAGTAACACCTCCCCAGCGCACGCCTACCGGCCGTAGCGCCAGCCGCTCGGCCAGGTAGGGAGGCAGGCCGGCCTCCCGTATCTTGCGCTGGGCCCTCTCCAGATCGTAGCTCACGCGGTGCAGGGTGATGGTGCGGGCCTTGGTATCGTACGACAGCGTAGGAAGCGCGGGGATCGCCGTCCCGCGGCTGTCCCACGCCGCCCGGG
>CAVSBT010000037.1:0-203531 GCA_963726245.1 uncultured Chloroflexia bacterium | reverse complement strand
TGGCCTACCCCGCCGCCAGCCTGGGACTGCTGAAACGGACGACCTGGACGCGCTCAAGTGCTACGTGCAGCCTCAGTGGACGGACAACGACATGGACGGCCTGCCCGACCAGTGGGAGCAGCAGCAGACCTGCTTGCCGCTCGGGGCTCCGCCGTCTGACTGGGACGGCGACATGCTCACGGATGCCCAGGAGTTCGCGATGGGCACTGACCCCTGTGTCAGGGACACCGATAAGGACGGCTGCGCGGACAGCGAGGAGCCCGCGGGGGCGCTGCCGCCGAAGCCGGGAGCTACCGGCGCCTACAACCCGCTGTTCCACTGGGACTTCTACGACGTGCCCGTGCCGGCCAACCGGGCCCCGGCGCCCAACGGCCCCCGGAACCGGGCTATCGACATCGCCGACGTGCTGGCCGTGCTGTTCTACGCCGGCGCAAACGCGGGCCAGGCTGCGAACGGCAACGGCGTGGCCTACGACATCATCAAAGGCTCCTGTGACTGGAACGGGGATACGGTCCTAGACAAGGAAGGCCTGTGCTACAATCAATCCCCAGCCCCAACCAAAACCCGCCGTGGGACGCGGGCCCGCCGAACGGCGCCATAGACTTGAGCGACGTGCTGGCGGTCCTGGCGCAGAGCGGCTTGAGCTGCGCCGGGCCGCCGTAGTCAGGCCCAGCGGAACCAAGGAAGGGCGGCTCGCCGCCCTTCCCTGGTTCTCAAGGATGGAGCGCGCTCTATCGCCCGGAATCTCTGCCAATCCATCGAGAGAGCGGCCTTGGGCGTTGACTTGGTGGTTGCACGATGTGCTAAACTGAAGCTGCCGCGAAGGACCGGCGGCGAGACAAGGGGAAGGCATGAGCGTTTCAAGGCGGGTCATCCTCATTGGTGGACTTCTTGTTATTGTGGCGGCCGTGGCCGCCTTCAGCCTCCTGCGCCCCCGGGACGGAGGCCCTAGCGCACAACCTCATGAGCGTGGACGCCGTAGGGGGCGACAACTGCGCCAGCATTCAAGACAGCCGCACCGTCAACGGGGCCAGTACCTTAGTTGTGAGTGCCTGCATCACGTGGGACAGCGTCACGGCGGACAAATATGCCGGCTACAACCTCCGGCTCCAGTACAACGACGGCATCCTGGTCTTCGTGCCCACGTATGACTATGACGGGGACACGACAAATGACGCCTGGGACTACCTGGAGCAGGGGGGCATGGCGCTGGACTCTCCGGTGACCGGGTATGACACCGACGCCAACACTCTCATCGACACCCTGTTTGGCGGCTCCGCGCGGCCATCGGGCACCACCGACTTCTCGGGGGCGGTCGTCAACGCCACTTTCCGGTGCGTGGGCAACGGGATCAGCCCACTGCACCTCGTGACCTCAGCCGATAATCCTCCCCAGTTCACCACCACCCTCGGTTCGAGGGGCATCGCGATCACCACCGACCTGGTGGACGCCGGCATAACGTGCCAGAACGTGCCGGTGCCCACGCCTACCGCCACCCCTACCCCAACGGCGACGGCTACTCGGACTGCAACCACTACACCCACCATTACGAGCACACCAACCACTACGAACACACCAACCATTACGAACACACCAACCATTACGCCGACTGCAACGGATACGCGTACGCCGACGGCCACGGCGACGCCGACGGAAACGCCATTAATCTGGCCTACCTCGACGCCGACGCCGGGACCCTCGGCAGACTCCGACGGTGACGGGTGTGCAAACAGCGAAGAATCGCCGGATTGGCTTAGACCCGCTCAACCCCTGGGACTTCTACGACGTGCCGGTGCCGGCCAACCGGGACCCAACGCCCAACGGGCCTCGGGACAAGACGATTAACATCAGCGATGTGCTCGCCGTGCTGTTCTACGTGGGCGCTAATGAGGGCGGGCCGGCCAACGCCAACGGTGTCGCCTACGACAGCATTAAGGGCTCCTGCCACGTCAATGGACATACGGCGCCAGACAAGGAGGGGCTCTGCTACAATCGCACGCCCAGCCCGTTACTCAAGCCGCCGTGGGGCGCCAGCGCGCCCGACGGCACCGTCAACATGCAGGACGTGCTGGCGGTGCTGGCACAGACGGGGCTGTCCTGCGCCGACCACGACGGTGACGGCATGCCCGACGGCTACAAGATGCAGCACTCGTGCTTGAATCCCTTGGTGCCCGATGCCGACAAAGACCCCGACCACGATGGCGCTACAAATATCCAGGAGTACCTAGCCGGCACCGACCCCTGCAACCCGGACACGGATGGGGACGGCATGCCGGACGGCTACGAACTGGCGCATGCCTGCCTGAACCCTTTGGTGCCTGACGCCGGCCTCGATCCTGATGGCGATGGCCTAATCAATATCGTTGAGTTCGGCTTAGGCATCGATCCGTGTAACGCCGACACTGACGGCGACGGAATGCCCGATGGCTATGAGGCGGCTCACTCTTGCCTCAACCCCCTGGTTGCCGATGGGAACGCCGATCCGGACGGCGACGGCTTGAGCAGCTTGACGGAGTTCCAGCTGGGCACCGACCCCTGCGTGTATGACACTGACGGTGACGGCATGCCCGACGGCTACAAGATGCAGCACTCGTGCTTGAATCCCTTGGTGCCCGATGCCGACAAAGACCCCGACCACGATGGCGCTACAAATATCCAGGAGTACCTAGCCGGCACCGACCCCTGCAACCCGGACACGGATGGGGACGGCATGCCGGACGGCTACGAACTGGCGCATGCCTGCCTGAACCCTTTGGTGCCTGACGCCGGCCTCGATCCTGATGGCGATGGCCTAACCAATATCGTTGAGTTCGGCTTAGGCACGGGTCCGTGTAACGCCGACACTGACGGCGACGGAATGCCCGATGGCTATGAGGCGGCTCACTCTTGCCTCAACCCCCTGGTTGCCGATGGGAACGCCGATCCGGACGGCGACGGCTTGAGCAGCTTGACGGAGTTCCAGCTGGGCACTGACCCCTGCGTGTATGACACTGACGGTGACGGCTGTGGCGACGGCAAGGAGGCGTCTATCGGCTTCAACCCTCTCAACTACTATGACGTCTACGATGTCCCGGTGCCAGCGAACCCAGACCCCAAGGCCAACGGCCCCGAGGACAGGGTGGTCACCATGGCGGACGTGCTGGCGGTGATGTTGTACGTGGGCGCCAATGAGGGTGGCCCGCCCAACGGCAACGGTGTCGCCTACGACAGCATTAAGGCCTCCTGCCACATCAACGGGGATACCGTGCCGGTTAAAGAAGGCCTCTGCTATGACCGTTCGTCTAGCCCGCCGCCTAACCCGCCTTGGGATGCAGGGCCACCCAACGGTGCCGTCGACATGAGCGACGTGCTGGGGGTGCTGGCGCAGGTGGGGCTGGACTGCACGGGGCCGCCGTAGGGTGTCTTGTCATCGAGGAGACGTCTGGGAGTGGGGTCGGCGGCGTAGCCTGCCGGCCCCTATCATCTTGGCAGACTAGCGGCCGCTGGTTGCAATAGCGGTTCCCAGCGTGTACCTTAGTGTGGGACTTTGTGTGCGGCGCTACGCTGTGGGTGTCCGAGCCTGTGTTAGACAGCGCTCTGGCACTCTGGGGAGGTACGCGGTATCCAGATGAAGGCTCGGTTTCCACGGTGGATCGTTCTGGGAGTTGTCTGCGCTATCGCTTTGCTGGTGGTTGCCTGTGGAGGCGCCGAAAAGGAGACCCTGGCACCGGCTCCAGGCGAGACATCGGTGGCCAACGGGGAGACACCGACGCCGGAGGTGCTCCCCACCGTCAACCCCGATGTCTCCCTGGTCACGTATGAGTCTCCTGACAAGGGTTACTCCATTGACTACCCCGAGGGATGGGAATATCAGGTCGGCTCCATGGGGTTGTCGGACAACTTTGTCTGGAGCACCCCGGAGGGTCGGGTCCTCGCCCAGGTTAGCGTGATGTGCGAGGAAGGGGAGGGCCTGACGGCCGACAGCCTCCTAATGAAGGACGCGGCCAACGTGATACCCTACGGGGGGGTCATCGATTCGAGGCAAGCCCAGCCTATCCAGGTAGATGGGGTAGAAGGGAAGCAGATCAGGTACTTCGTCTCTCTCGCTGGCGTCACTGTAGAGCAGATTGTAGCCTACGTTGTGAAGGGGGAATGTGGTTGAGAGATCGGCCTTAACAGCTATGGGGTCGGCACCCTCGATCCGTATGTTCCCCTGTTCTCGCGTATCGTTGCAACCTTCCACGCGTCGTAGCCTCTCAAGACCTTCTCTAGCCTAACCTCCTGCCGGCTTTAGCCAAGGCAGCCGGCTTGCCATTGCCACGCCCCTGGCAACTCACAGCGGCGCTGATTGACCGGGGTTTCTCGGCCTAACGGTCGCGCTCAAGAGGCCCGCGCCTGATGCCCGCTAGCAGGAAGGACAGCCCCACAAGAATCAGTATGCCGGCTGCCATCGCGACATCGGCCGTGTTGCCACTGCTGGTGGGCCCTTCGCCGGCTCTGGGCAGAACACGGGCTGGCAGCGTGGCGATGGGAAGCACTGCCTCCTCAGGTGGTGTGCCTACAGGCGTTGCCGTGGGGGGTCCGACGGTGGGCGTGTGTTCCCCGGGCAGCACCCCGCCGATAGGCGTCGCCGTGGCCGTGGCGATGGCGGTTGCGCTCGCCGTGGGCGGCGTGCCGGTGACGGTGGGTGAAGCGGTGGGCGTAGCCGTGGGCGGCGTGCCGGTGGGGGTGGGCGAAGCTGTCAGCGTCGGCGTCGCCGTCGGCGGTGTGCCGGTCACGGTCGGTGAAGCGGTCGGCGTGGGCGTAGCCGCGGACGGCGTGCCGGTGGCGGTGGGTGAAGCGGTTGGCGTGGGCGTAGCCGCGGACGGCGTGCCGGTGGCGGTGGGTGAAGCGGTCGGCGTGGGCGTAGCCGCGGACGGCGTGCCGGTGGCGGTGGGTGAAGCGGTTGGCGTGGGCGTAGCCGCGGACGGCGTGCCGGTGGCGGTGGGTGAAGCGGTCGGCGTGGGCGTAGCCGCGGACGGCGTGCCGGTGGCGGTGGGTGAAGCGGTCGGCGTGGGCGTAGCCGCGGACGGCGTGCCGGTGGCGGTGGGTGAAGCGGTCGGCGTGGGCGTAGCCGCGGACGGCGTGCCGGTGGCGGTGGGTGAAGCGGTCGGCGTGGGCGTAGCCGCGGACGGCGTGCCGGTGGCGGTGGGTGAAGCGGTCGGCGTGGGCGTAGCCGGTCCTGGAGGCTGCGGCGGTATGGGCTCCTCGCAGGTACTGCCATCGCGACCGTACACAAACTGAAGGTCTTTGACATCGATGTCACCATCGCCCAACGGAGGCTGTAGGTCGAAGAACAGGCTGTACCAGATGGAGCCGCGGGTAGCTCTGTAACGGAACGAGATCATCTGCTCGTCAATGACGTTGACCTTACAGTCCAGGTTAAGGTCTCCCTCAAGGGCGCGGACAACGATGGTGGCGTCCCCACGTTGCCCACGTCTATGGGAGAACCGAGGATGTTAGCCAGACGGGCGTCGGACTCGACGTCGTCGAGGGTGGCGACGGCGCCGTTGTTCACGGTCGGCCTAAAGACCAGGCCGTCTTTGGGTCGCACAGTGATGGTGGCCAGGGTGCCAGAGCCCGTAGGGCCTGGCAGGCCCGGCGTGGTGCTGGAGGACACGCAGCTAAACTGAACGAAGCCTTCGCCTTGCTGAGTAAGGCAGGTCGTCTGGCGACCAGTGCTTCCGAGGAAGGGGAAGGGCCCTTCCTGGACCGTGACGTTGATAAGGCTACTGTTGTAGAAGAAGCGGAAGCTGAAGGCGCCCAAACCGGGGCCAGGTGGCACGTTTGCCACTTCCTCGTTGATGGTGAGGGAGGGCCCTCCCAGGAAGAGGCTTGATTGCTGGGGGCTCTTGATTATTGAGGGCGCCGGCTGTGTGAGGGCCTCTCGGCCCAATGCCAGGCCAACGGTGAGGACGAGTATGGCACCACCGACCGCCTGGGGTAGGCCCCAGGGTCCCCGAATCACAGGAAGCCGGCGGCCGCACCTCATGCTAGGCCTCTTCCTGTGTCGGCGTCTCTCCCCCGTGGGGCTGAGGCTGTGGGCTCACGGCTCATGGGCCACCTGCCCTGGTGTCACGAGAGCGCCGAGGCGTCCCGAGTCGACGCCTACCCTTCGTTCTCCAGCGGGTGGGCGCGACGCGGCGGAGGCCGGGCGCTAACAACAACGCGCCCAGCGCTGTCGAGAGCCAGCCGGCTAGCCTCACCCCCGATAGCGGCGGCGTCCTGGATGGGCTCCCCTTGACGGCTGTCTGGTTCGGGCCGGCGGTTCCGCCGGGCGACAGGCCGCCGCCGACCGGCGTCGATGTCGGAGTATCGCTAGCAGTCGGGCTCGGTGAGGCCGCGGCCGGCGTGTCCGTCGGCGTCGGCGTGTCGGCGTCGGCGTGTCCGTCGGCGTCGGCGTGTCCGTCGGCGTCGGCGTGTCCGTCGGCGTCAGCGTGTCCGTGGCTGGCGTGTCCGTCGGCGTCGGCGTGTCCGTCGGCGTGGCGTGTCCGTCGGCGTCGGCGTGTCCGTCGGCGCGGCGTGTCCGTCGGCGTCGGCGTGGGCTGGCTGGAGATGGTGACAGTTCCGTCCTCGATGCGCGTCGGGATGGGCTCACCACCCAGGGGATGTAAGAGGGTAACGGAGGTTAGGTCCAAGGGGCTGGTGCCCTCGGCGAGGCTGTGGAAAACGATGAAGGATAGCACGTCCGACCCGCTCGCGCCGTTCTCCCGTAACCCAGACGTGACACAAGCGAACTGGATGTAGCCTGTATCCAGAATCGGGGATGGGCAGAGTACTTCGCCGCCCGTGCTGCCCAAGAATCCGCTGTTCACCACCTCCACGAAGTCCATCAGGTCAGGATTGTACGCCAGTACCCACTGGTATCCGCCTAGGTTGGTTACGCCTTCGACGGAGATCCGCTCAACAAAGGTTGAGTTTGGGTCCAAGTCCAAGGGGACTGTCTGCGAAGGCGGGTCGACGTGGGTCAAGGTGGTGGGCGTCGGGCCAATGGTCGGAGTGGGAGTGATGGTTGCCGTGGGAGACGGCGTGGGTGTGTTCCCCGAGAAGATCTCCACCGAGCCATCATGGACGGTGACGGGCCCTATCTGGCCGCTAGAGGGATTCGCCAGGATCACGTTCTCCAGGTCCAAGGGGCTCGTACCAGCAGCCGTGGCCAGGAAGGTCAGGGTGGCCAGCGTGCCCGTGCCGTTGGCTCCGTTGGGCGGGGCCGAACCCAGGGTGGTGCATCCGAACTTGACGCTGTCTACGGTGATGGTGGCAGGGAGGCAGCTAACGCTTCGCCCTGCGCTCCCCAGGAAGGGCCCTTCCTGGACGCTAGTGAAGGCGACGACATCTGGGTGGAACCCGAGCGTGAACTCGAAGCCACCCAGGTTATTCACATCGTCCACGACGATGTCTACCGAGAAGGAGTTGCCCTGGGACACCACCTGGCCGGCAGGCTTTACACAAATATCGATGCCGGAGCCCACAACGCAGGGGTTTGGAACGGGTGTAGGTGTCGCAGTAGGGGTGATAGTTGGGGTGGGGGTAATGGTGGCGGTGGGGCAAATCCCACCGGGGCACGGCGTAGGTGTCGCTTGCTCACCGTAACGCTACCATCTGTGACCGAAACCGGGGATGGCCCCGCCCAGCGGGTCGGCGAGTTCGGCTTTCACCATTTGCAGGGCGCTGCTCCCCACTTTCGAGGCATTCAAGTTCCGGCGGGCGAGGACGCCCGAGCCGCTGGGGCTGTCCTGCGGGCCGGTAGTGACACAAGCGAAGCGGACGGTGCTGGAGCCCGCCGTAGCGGAGGGGCAGAAGACGCTGCGGCCGGTCCTTCCCAGGAAGTCGCCTTCGTGCTATGTCGACGGACCCGTCTTCTCTGTGTACGAGTCACAACACTTGGGTCGATGGCGAGGACGAATTCGAACGCCGACAGGTTCTGGACGCTGTCGACCACGATGTCGGTGGTAAAGGTTTCTCCGAGCAGGTGGGTCTGGGTGAGCGGCTCCGGCCGCACCACTGTAGGTCCCAGTCCTGGCGTGGGCGTTTGGGTGGGTGTCGGCGTGACAGTGGCGGTAGGACAGACACCGTCGCAGGGGGTGGGCGTGGGCCCCTGTTCCACGGTGACGCTGCCGTTCTGTGTGGTGACAGGCATAGGGTTGCCTTGGGGGTTGGTGATGATAGTATCGACCAACTCCAGAGGACTGAAGCCGGGGCTAAGGGGCGAGAAGGTGACGGTGACCAGAACGCCGGAGCCGTTGGCGCCACCCGGTCCCGGCGGTCCCCTCGGTGGGGTCGTGACACAGGTAAGTTGCAATTCAACCATGCCGACCGTTGGGGTGGGAGTTGGGGTGGGCGAGGCGGAGGCCGGGGTCGGGGTGGGCGCAGGCTTTTCGGGAAAGCAGTTGACGTCGCGGCCGGTGCTTCCCATGAAGCTGCCATAGGTGGCATGAGCGAAGGACATGAGGGAAGGGTCGAAGGGGATCGTAGCCTGGAAGCCTCCGAGGTTGGAGACGTTGTCGACGACGATGTCGACGTTGAAGTCCGTGCCCGTCTCGGCCACCTGGTTGACGGGCTGTATGCAGACCACCGTGCCGCTGGCAGGGGCGCAGCTCGGCGCCTGAGCTAAGCCAGCAGGCGCTCGGGACCCACCCTGGGGAACGACGAAGGCCAACAAAAGGCCGACCAGCAGTAGACTGCTGCCCAGGAGAGCCCACCGGCTGCCCCAAGGGAACAGCGGGGCGGATCTCTGCGATGGAGAGGTGAAGCCCATTAACCCCCTTGTCAAATCACGAAGCGGCTGATACTAAGGCTTCCCCCGAGTTGAAGCCCCACTTTACTACCTCTACGTAGAACTTCGGTTGACTGCCCTCGCTTCTAAAGAGCTGTCTGGCTGACAGCGGCTGCAGAGGGGGCGCGGGCGGGGCGCGATGGCGTCCGTGCCATTCGCCTGATGCCCACATTATAAGCCATCCACTACATAGAACGTCTGCGGCGTCCGGAGAGATGCTGGCTGGTAGATAGGGACGCGAACACGCACAAGCGGGGTGCTGCCGTCGGTCGCCCGAGCAGCCGCTAGCAGCGAGAAGGCCCCTGGAGGTGGGACCTTGGTCACGTATACGTTTGGGAGATTCTTGAGCTTGGTCAGGTCTACTGAGGCGGCTGAGGCGGGTAGGGGTTCTGGCAGGTGCTGCCGGCACGACCGAAGATGAACTGCAGGTCCTTCACGTCGATGTCGCTGTCAGGCGGGTAAGGCTGCAGGTTGTTGCACGTCGTGTACCACAGGCTGCCCAAGTGGCTCCCGTACCGCCAGGCCTCTGCCTGCTCGTCGAGCAGGTCGACCTGGCAGTCGTGGTTCAGGTCACCCTCCAGGTAGCGAATGGTGAGCTTGGTGCTCGTGCAGTACTTCAGGTCACCACCAGGCAGTGTCCCCGCCATGGGGTCGCCCAGGGTGTCCGACCACTGGCAAGCCGAGTCCTTCAGCCAGGTCACCACACCGTTCTCGAAGCCCGGGCACATATCGATGTACAGGTTTGGTTGCGGCTTGACAGCGATGGTGGCCAGCGTGAAGGGACCCATGCCCCACGGGCCGGCCATGCTCCCGGTGCTCACGCAGGCCCAGTGGATGATGTTCTCCCCGATGATGCTCGGTGCGCAACTGACAGTCCGCCCCGTGCTGCCCAGGAAGCCAGCGTCAGTGATCACCGGTATCTGCAGCACACTCAGGTCGTACTCGAGGTTGAACTCGTAGGCGCCCAGACCATCGATAGGCTCAGGAGCGCCGGTCATCGGGTCAACGTCTTCTGGATCGTTGGCGACGTTGCGGGCAATCTCGCTGACCGTGATGCTGCCCTGGCCCGGGCCCGTGCAATTCGGCGGCGACGCGTCGCAGAGCCAGAGATTCGCCTGGGCCGGGTCCTTGACCATCTGCGGGTCGGGCGTCCCCGTGGGCGTGCCGGCGGTGGCTGTCGCCGTCGGCGTGTTCGTCGGCGTCACCGGCGTGCTGGTGGCCGTCGGTGTGCTGGTCGGCGTGTTCGTCGGCGTCACCGGCGTGTTGGTGGCCGTCGGCGTGCTGGTCGGCGTGTTCGTCGGTACCAGCGTGGCCGTCGGTGTGCTCGTAGGCGTGTTCGTCGGCTACCGGCGTGGCCGTCGGCGTGCTGGTCGGCGTGTTCGTCGGCGTCACCGGCGTGTTGGTGGCCGTCGGCGTGCTGGTGGCCGTGTTCGTCGGCGTCGGCGTGTTGGTCGGCGTCACCGGCGTGTTGGTGGCTGTCGGCGTGCTGGTGGGCGTGTCCGTAGGCCGTCGGCGTGTTCGTCGGCGTCACCGGCGTGTTGGTGGCTGTCGGCGTGCTGGTCGGCGTGTTCGTAGGCGTCGGCGTGTTCGTCGGCGTCACCGGCGTGTTGGTGGCCGTCGGCGTGTTCGTCGGCGTGCTGCGTGGCTGTCGGCGTGTTCGTCGGCGTCACCGGCGTGTTGGTGGCCGTCGGCGTGCTGGTGCGGCGTGTTCGTAGGCGTCGGCGTGTTCGTCGGCGTCACCGGCGTGTTGGTGGCCGTCGGTGTGTTGGTAGGCGTGCTCGTAGGCGTCGGCGTGTTCGTCGGCGGTCACCGGCGTGTTGGTGGCCGTCGGTGTGCTGGTGGGCGTGCTCGTCGGCGTCGGCGTGTTCGTCGGTATTAGCGGCGTGCTGGTCGGTGTCGGCGTGCGGGTGGGAGTCGCGGTTGGCAACTCAGTGATGATGACGTTGACGACGCAGTCGTTGAAGTCCTGGTCCCCACCACCCCACAGGTCCTCCCACCCAATCTGAGCCGTGTTGGTGTCTATTGATACGGGTGATGTGGGCGTGCTGGAAGCCATCGGGGTTCCGGCTGGCGGGGCCGGTGTAGTAGGTCCGGTTTCCGTCGGGCGGGCCGACGTCGGCGGCGTGGTAAGCATGAACTCCAATTCGCCGGCGTTGAAAGTCCCCAGGTCGAGCGGATGATGCGTGATCCTTGCAGTCGAAGAGTATCTGGGTCGACAGGTGACGCCAGGGGCTCGCCGGGTGCTGCGTAGAGGCCGAAGTGTGTTGTTGTAGGCGGCTTCAGCACTGACGAGCTTGACGTCCACAGCGCTCGCGTTGATGATGAGTTCGCTGATCCCCATCGATGGTGTATGCGTGCGCCTGGCCGGCGCCCCTGGGGTTCAACGTGAGGATGAGAATGACGGAGCAGACTGGCAAGCAGCGCAACCCACTGCCACGGGGCGAGACCCAGACGTCGTCGTTGAGGCTGCATTACACCACTACACCCCGGTGTGTCCGGCTTACGGAAAACACAAACAAGGATTGGCCGCGTTTCCTGTCCGCGACCGCAACGCAATCCCTGCCTGGCTCTATTCGATTGTATGACGCTCCAGAATCTTAAGGCGGGGAAAGAACAGCCACCAGCTCCACTAGTTACACCCTTGGGCGAGATTTGTCAAGCCCCTTGTTGGGTCGCACCTAGAATGTCCTAGTTACGTCGCAGCTAGAATGTCCTCTCGTGGCGGGGTGCTTCCGAAAGGAGGTGCCCGTGCAGAGAGGATGGCTGCGGGTCATGGTTCGCTATCCCCTGGTGGTGCTGGTGGAGCAGGGACGGCTTAGCCAGGAGGAGGCAGGGCGGGAGATGGGCCTCTCGACGCGGCAGGTACGGCGGGTGCTGAAGCGGTATCGGGAGAGCGGCCGGCGCCTGGGGAGCCTGGCCTACCAGCGCCGGCACTCGGCTTGGAACGCCTTGCCCGACTCAACGAACGAGGAGATCCGGCGTCTGCACCGGGAGTATCCCTACTGGTCCGCCCCCGCTATCGCCGAGGCCCTGGCCGCCACGGAAGGGGTGGTGGTGCACCGCGCCACCGTCCACCGGCTTCTGCGGGGGGAGACTGGCAACCCTCTGCCCCGACACCGCCGCCCGGCCCGGCGCTTCGAGATGCGGGCCTTCGGCGAGCTGTGGCAGATGGATACTACGGTGGGAGCCTGGCTGGAGGGTTACCGTCATGTCTGCGTGGTGGTCATCCTGGACGACTACTCCCGGGCCGTGCTGGCCGCCGGCGTCTTCCCCACAGACTCCAGCTACCACACTCTCCTGACCCTACGACAGGCAATGGAGCGCTACGGCCGCCCGCGGGTCCTCTATACCGACAATGACTCCAAGTTCCGCCTCACCCGCTACCAGCGCAGCCGCTTCTTCACCTACCGCCAGGAGACTCTCCAGGGGCTGGTGGAGACGGAGGTAGGCCGGGCCCTGCGGGAGCTGGACATCCAGCTCCTCTCCCACCTACCGGGCAACGCCCAGGCCAAGGGGAAGATCGAGCGCTTCTTCCGCTTCCTCCAGGAGCGGGTGCTGGACCACAACCGGGCGGGCAGCCTGGAGGAGCTCCAGACCCTGGTAGACCACTGGGTGGAGGAGTACAACACCCGCCACGTCAACCGCGACACCGGCTGCACACCCAGCGAGCGGCTACAGCCTGCTGTCACCCGCCCCCTGGAGGGCAACCCGGACGACGTCTTCTGCCTCAAGGAGGAGCGCAAGGTGGCTAAGGACCACACCATCAGCCTGGATGGGGTGACCTACACCCTGCCCAGCGAGCCCTGCTTGGTGGCCTTCAAGGTGCAGCTCCATATCCACCCAGGAGAGCGGCTGAGGGTGTGGCACGCTGGGTGCCTGGTGGCGGAGCTGCCTCACATAGACAAGGGGCACTTGCGCGATGCGCCGTTGACCGTAGAGCAGGTGTTGGAGGACATTCTACCTGCGACACAAAGGCGGACATTCTAGCTGCGACACGACAGCCCCTGGACGCCCGGATCCCGCAAAATTTACGAAAAATGCGTGAGAGAGAGGCCGCTCTACGCTCGGCGGGACCGGCGAGCCCGCCAGGCCACCCAAACCGCGGCTGCACCCAGGGCCAGGACGCCGACGCCGATAACAGGCCCCCAGAGGGCCCACGCGAAGCCACTGTCAGCGCCGGGCACCACAGTGAGAGAGGAGTCTTGCCCCTGGGCGGGCATGCTCGTGCCAGGAGGGTCGGTGAGAGTCAACTGCTCGAACCGGAGGGGGCTGGTCCCGCTGGCGACCGGCTTGAATACGAGTGTGGCCAGCACACCGGAGCCGGTGGGACCGGCCGGCGTGGCTCCCAAAGTCACACAGGTCAGGCGCACCGACCCTTCATCGATGCTGGACTTAGGGCAGTTGACCTCGCGGCCGCTGCTGCCCAGGAAGGGGCCGGTCTCCACCTTCTCCGCCTTGAGGATCGCCGGGTCGAAGCTCACCTGAAAATCGAAAGCGCCCAGGTTCGTCACGCTATCGATGACGATGGGGACGGTGACTGTGTCGTTTGTGCTCACAGGGGCCGCCGGCACTTCTGAGCGGACGATAGTAACCTGAGTAACCTGGGCGCCCGCCAGGGACATGGCCGTCATCGCCGCCAGGGCTGCCGCCAGCAGTATCCAGGGGTGCCACTGTGGTATGTGTCGTCCCACCGCCATCGTCTCTCTAAGGCCGGTTGGGGTTACCCTGGGCAGGGCCCATGTACAGATCGTCGTAGTAAGCATTGGCTTGAGCCTCGGCGCCAGTAGGCTTGTCATCGTAGCGGACCTCAAAGAGGAGGCGGAGCATCTGGTAGCCTTTCGGGATGTCGCCCCATTGCTCCGTGAAATCCTTGCTGACGGGCACCTCGAAGTAGACCCACTTGTCGGTAGGAGGGTCTTCCCCGCTCAAGAAGATGTACTTGGCGTTGCTGATTTCGAGCGGGGGCTGGGACACGCCGGCCAGGACGTAGCGAATCTGGTGGTTAGGGTGCCCTCCGGGCAGGTTGTTGGCCCCGAAGGCGATGATCACAAACTGGAGGTATTGCTTGGGGGCGCCGCGAACCCAGTTCTCCACCCGGTAGTAGCCGGAGATGACCTCCGGGAACTGTGCCAGCGGGCTCACCTCCTGGACGACGCCGAAGACCTTAGCGCCGATATCTTCGGATGTCGCCCGCAGCTCTAGGGATGCGCTCTGCTTGCCGCTGTGGGCCTTCTCGGAGGTGACGCTGAAGGGTGTGCCCCAGGCCGCGGACCAGGTGAGGGAGATCCAGGGGTCGGGGCCGGACTCGAAACTGCCATTCTGGAACAGGTTCGCCGACACGTCGGCGCCGATGCCGGTGGGGGGGCCGGTGAAGGGGACGGGGGTCCCCAGAGTGGATGCGGCAGCGGGCGAGGAAGTGCCCTGGGCTGGCCGCGTGCCGACGGCGGATGCGGTCGGCTTGGCAGCGTTCTCGTTGCCGCAGGCAGCGGCGAAGGCCAGACCGGCTAGAAGCAGTACGCCCAGCAGCAGGCGGCGTGTCCTCAGCACCGTGGTTGGTACCGGCATTGGGCCCAAGCCTCCGACTTCGCCACTCTAACTTACTGGCAGTCGCTGCGTCCAGCCCCCGTGGCGGGGTTTGACGCCACCAGCGGCGCGGCTGGCGTGACAGACGGGCCAGAAGACGTTATTGAATTCGTGAATTAAAATTCCACCCCAGGGGCTTGACAAAACTCTCACAAAGTGCTAAACCAAGGTCGCTGGTGGATTGGTAGATTCCCCGCCGAAAGAGTATCGAGCCTATATAGCTTTTGGGGGCAAGGACGCCTCGTCGTTTTTGAGTTCATGCACGTCCGCGGGACCGAGGAGGGGGACGCGGTGATGAACGTGTGAGAGCTGGCCTACGGCGAGGGAGGCTGTGCTTTGCAAGGGCCTGCGCGCCCCGGGCCTTGAGAGGACGGGCGGGAGGCAAGGAAATGCGGCGAAGGAGGTGCCCATAGCAATAGCCATGTGCAGCCCGACTCTTTTGTAACGAAGTTGATGGAGGATGCGTTTATGAAGCGCAATGCTATTTTGATGGGACTGGGAGCAATGGTCTTGGTGGCCCTCTTCCTGGCCCTGGGAAACCGAACGGCTACTACCGTGTCAGCCGACCCCAGCACCATGAGCTGGGACGTGTACATGAAGCACACCTTGGCACCGGTGCTGCCGGCTCTCTGCACCAGCAACAACCCGGACGACGTGATTCGGCCGGGTGAGTGCCCTGACATCTACGCCAACTTCTGGTTGCAGCAAGAAGGCAACGCGGCAGGCTGGAAGGAGGCCACCCAGGCCTACTTCGACCTGAGCAACGCCACCTGGAGCACCGGCCCCCTGGCTGCCGTGCCAGCCGACGTCACCGGCGATACCATTCCCGACCCGGTGGCCGGCCTGGTGGCCAACCACCCTGCCATCCTGGGCGCCAGGGCGGGGGCAATCACTTTCCAGGTCTCTTCAGGGCTTAACCTGGGTATAGTGATACCGGCCAACAACATCGATGACTATAACGTCGGCATCGACCCCACCGTCAACGGCCAGCCACTCGCCTGCGACCGCAACCTCGTGCCCCTCGGACAAGAGGCCAACGTGCTCTTTAGCGCTGACCTCGAGTTGTGGAACGCCGTCAAGGACGACACCACCATGGTCAACGGCACCCTCAGCGGCCTTGTTGACGTTGTGAATCTTGACGCTACGACGCCGTTTGAGAGCCAGGAGCCGAGCAACGGGCAGAACGGCTCCCCCGTATACCCGGCGGGCTGTGGCGTCGCCGGGCAACCGAAGTGCGCGCCTAGGGGCGTGACCCAGCTGCCAATGCCCATCCCGTCCATCGTCAACGCGCTGGGCCTGCCGCCGCAGGCTACTCTGGTCAGCCGCTTCTTCGGCATCGCCCCCATACCGATCGTTGCGGCCACTAGCAACGACGTGGACGTCAACTTCCTCGTCTTCAGCATGCAGCCTGTGGGAGAGAACAGGTACTTCGAGCTGATCACGGTCCAGTATCCAACCTGGCCGTCCGTAGCCTCGAACGACCCGAATTTCAACATTCTGACCACCACGGTGAAAACCTGCCCGCCCTACTATGCCGTGCCGGTGTTCATCCAGGGCGTCACCTCCGTCCCCACGTATCCCGACACCCTCGCTAACCCCAGCCCTGGGACCGCGACGCTGCCCGGGTTCGTGCCGGAGGTGGTGCGCACGGTCGTCGGCGGGAGCAATACCGGCCCCTGGGACTACGCGCTCCAGAAGTCCACGGCCCCGGACGTCGACGGCGACACCATCCCCGGGGGCACCAAGGGCACCATGGGCGGCGACGACCGCTGTAACGTGGACACTACCGGTACGGCGGCCGACGACACCGACGGCGACACCTTGACGGGGGTGTGCGACCCCGACCACGAGACCCCGACATCCGACCTTCAAGATAACTGCGTTAGCGGCGCGGCCGGGAACCGGAACGTCCCGCCCTTCTCGAAGTTCCAGGACCGGGACTGCGACGGCTACCTGAACTTCGTCGACAACTGCCCCCTCGTGAAAAACGGCCTGCTTGCGGATGCCAACGTCCAGCTTGACACGGACGGCGACGGCCTGGGCGACAGCTGTGACCCGGAGCCCACCATCCCGGGCAACGGCCAGGGGTACAAGACGCCCCCACCCAAGCTGGCGACCAACGGGTACGTGGACAACTCCAACATCTGCAACAACCGCTTTTTCGTCGGCAGCACGGTGCCCAAGGCCGAGGCCGGCGACCCCTTCATGAAGTACTGCCTGGCGCCGGAGGCGACGAATGCCACCACCACGCCCTACGCCAACCCGGCCCTGGCCAGCGCCCGCCTCTCCGGTTACAGGGACTCGAACAACGATGGCGGACCGGACTTCTGGGACGGGTTCACCTCCGCTGCCCCGGCTGCCGCTGGTAAGACCTTCTTCGACTACTTCGACACCAAGGACACGGACGGCGATCTCGCCAGCAACGGCTGTGAGACCTTCCTCGGCACCGACGCCCTCGACAAGACCTCCACGCCGGGCCTTCCGTCCTTGCCCGGTGACTGCAACGGCGACACCGTCAGCGACGTCACCAGCATCGCCACGGGTGTCAACCCGATCGCTCTGGCTACGCCGCCGACGATTGACAGCGGCACGGCAACCGGTGTGACAGCTACGACCCTCACCGATGGCAGCAAATCCTGGACTACCAACGCCTGGGCCGGGTTCATTGGGAAGATGGGCGGCAGCTCGATGGCCATCACCTCTAACACGGGCACTGTCCTCACCGGCTCGGCCTGGACTCCTAGCATGCCGGTCGCAGGCGCCTACACCATAGTGCCCGGCGCCTTCAACACCAGCGGTGATGGCTACTGCACCGACGCCGAAATGATCGCTTTGGGTCTCGACCCGACCCAGTGGTACGCCCACTACAACGTGCCGGTGCCGGCCTACAAGGACATCGTCGGCCCCAACGGCACCCGCAGCGGCGCCGTCAGCATCGCCGATGTATTGGCCGTCCTCTACTACTCGGGCGCCAACCACCTCGGGCCGGTCAACGGCAACGGCGTGGCCTACGATGTCGACAAGAACAGCGACGGCATACTCGACGGCAGGGACTACGACCGCACGCCCGGCGTCACGCCCGGCCCGCCCAACGGTTCCATCGACATCAGCGACGTGCTGGGAGCCCTGGCCTGGTCCGGTAAGAACTGCGGCACCAAGGGGGTGAAGTAAGAAGAGTTAGGAGCAAAGGAGCCAGGGACCCGGGAGCCGGAGCCCTGGCAGAAGCGGTAACGGAGGGGGCCGGCCCGACGGCTCGTCTGGGTGGCCGGACGGCCCCCTCCCCGACACCGGCAGGGACGCCCCAAACCGAGCATACCTGAACCAGCCCCGCCGTAAGGAGGTGGAAACGGAGGCCATTTTTCAAGAGGAAGATGAACATTCTTGGTCCCAAACCAAGCTCAGTGGGAGGTTCAAATGTCAATCGGATCCCTAAAGGGAACAAAATGGGCTCTGCTAGCCTTTACGGCGCTGGCAATAGTCTTCATGGCGACGTTTAGCCGCTCGGCGACGCCGACCCAGGCTGCTAACCCCAACGCCATGGCGGTAGACGCCGACACAGTGACGGCTGGTGTCCAGATTGCGGCCACCAAGGCGGTGGGCGCGCCGTTCGATGTCAACTTTAACATCACGACCGCCGGTACAGCCTGGAAGGGCTACAACCTGGACGTCGACCACATCGGCCTGACGTTCATCCCCACGGATGACTACAGTGATCCGCTCGACGGCATCCTCGAGAGCTGGCACTACACCGGGCTGGGCGGCACTACCGCAAACGCCGTCGTGACCCCGGTGGGTACCCGCCTCTTGGGTGGGTCCGCCACATTAGGCGCGGCGAGCACGACCACGGGCGTGGCGGTCGTCGGTAGGTTCTCGTGCGACGCTCCTGGCGTCTATACCATGCACCTGACGACCTCGGCGGACGCCAGTACACCGCCCTTCAGCACCACCCTGGCTGCGGGCGGCCTCACCATCGGCACGGACCTGGCGGACGCCACGATCACCTGCTTAAATATGGCTGACTGGTCTTCGGTGAAGACGGACACGGGGTCTGACCCTGTGCTCGCCGGCGGCATCGTGAACTACAAGATCGTCGCCACGAACAACGGGCCGAACGCGTCCAGGGGCATGTCGATGTTCGACGAACTGCCCAACGCGCTAGACGAGGAGACCAGCAACGCGGTGAACAAGATCATCCAGGGCACCGTGGGGGCCCCCGCGCGCGCGTACTACCCACACCCGATGCTGACCATACCGGGTGCGGTGGACGTTGACCTCAACGGTAACGGTGTCCTCACCGACCCCGGTGACATAGCCGCCGGCACCTGTATGCCGGGCTACCTTGGGACATTCCTCAACCCGAACTGGCCCAACCATCCGCCCACGTTCCACAACTTCGTTATCTGCGTCGTTGAGAACCCGTTCCTCCAGGGCGGTGGCCTTGGCATTGGGCTGGTGGACAGCATCCCGGCGGGCGGGATTGTGACACTCAGGCTCAGCGTCAAGGTGCCCATCGCGGACGCTGGCAAGAACGACTTCAACGTTGGTGGAGCCGCGACGGGCTCTACCTTCGGCGAGCCTAATCCCACGGTGGACCCCTTGCAGACCAATGAGGCGGATTGCCCGACTGTTCCGTACCCTGCCGGACCTCCGACCGTGATACCGGGTCCGGGTGTGGGCCATGTCTATCCGGCCAGCATAGGCTGTGAGGTCACCACCACGACCGCCGCCAACGTCGCCGTCGACAAGAAGGTGGACGTTGGTGCGGGCTATGTGGACAGCGCAGAGAGCGTGGCCGGTGCCACGGTCCACTACATGATCACCCTGACGAACGGTGCCAGCGCCTCGCCGGCGACGGGCGTCCAGGTGAGCGACGACCTTGACACTGGCAACATAACCTACGTTGCCAGCAGCCTGACGAAGAGCGCCAACGTAGGGTCCTGCACCACGGCGGTCAATGGGCCGATCGCGTGCACGAACATCGGGGCCGCCGACATCGACAACGACCCCGCGCTGCCTGGCGCCGTCGACATGGCGCCCGGCGAGACGGCTTGGATCAAGTACGACGCCACGTTCGCCCCGACCCTGGTCAACCAGCATGTGGTCAACACGGCCATCGACGGCTGGACCGACCACGGCGCGACGCTCAGCGACAGCGTCGATGTGTTCGTCCGGTCGGCCGACGCCCAGATGATGAAGGACCCGGCCATGGCGAATCTCTGGCTCTGCGACGCGGCGCCGCCGGCCTGCACGGGCCCGGGCCAGGGCAGCATCCTGATCAGCGAGATCGCCCGCAACGTCGCCAACGATCCAGAAGACGTTGACCCGATGACCGGCGCTGTTGAGCCTACCGATGGTCTAGGCGCCTACGAGTTCAACCTCGAGTACGACCTGAGTGTGCTGCAGATACCGGTCATCACTGACTCTGGCTGGCTGGGCAGCACGGGGCGGTCTGTCAGTTGCGCTCCGAGCATCATCGGGGAGAACATCATCCACTGGGCCTGCATAAGCCTCGCGCCCCCTTGGGCGCTGGACCTGGCCGGCCCGTTGGGCATGGGTCCCTTCACGCTGGCCACCATCGCTGTCAAGCCGCAACCAAACCTGTACATCGATATGTGCCCGGGCTTCGAGAACGGTGTGGTGACTTGGCTGAAGGACTCGGCTTGCCAGTGGTCGGACACCCTGGGCGACCCCATGGCGGGGACACTGCCTGGTGGTGACCTGAAGTACTGCACGAGCACCAAGCTCACCATTCGCTACCTCGAGGGTGACCTGAACCACGACTGCAAGGTCGACCTGCTCGACGAGCAGGCGCAGGCCTGGCGGTACGGGAGCCACTTGGGCAGCCTGTGGTACACGACGTGCAACGACCTGCAGCCTTACCCGCCTGACAACGACATCGACGTGAAGGACCTGCAGTTCGTCTTCGGTCGTGCCGGCAGCACCTGCACGAACCCCTACCCGGCTCAGCCGCCTATGGACCCGTAAACCTAAGGGGGTTCTCAGGTACTGAATCGGGAGGTCAGGATCCGGCCGGAAGCCGATAGCGAGGGGGGAGCCCCCCGGGAGCCCGGGGTGCTCCCCCCTCTAGACCTACGGGAGATGGCAGGCCAAGGTCTGGTGGGGGCCGCCGCGAAGCCCCCCTGGAGGCAGGATGCCCGGGGTCCCCACCGGGTGCGGGCTGGCCCAGGACGGTGATGAAACCTCTGGGCCGCCATGTACGTTCTATAAGTGGCAGTGGAAGCCGATCTTTAACTTGGGGGCAGAAAGTTGCGCTGGGTAGCTTGGTTCAGTCGCGGTAGCTTCTTTGTCGCTGTCCTGGCGGCGGCGCTGGTTGTGGGCTCCGATACGCCAGCCCTGGCGGCGAACGTCTATAACATCAAGTTTGACCCGTCGCCCAAGGTGGCGCCTTCGGAAGCCGCCTACTACGGCGCCAACAACGTAGACGTCTTCAACCTAAACGTGGGCGACACGGCAGCCAGCGCCCGGCGGGCACAGGGCTTCAAGCTCCCGGCCAGCACCAGGGCTGTCCGGGCCAGCTTGTGGCTCAAGAAGGTCGGGGTGCCTACCGACAACCTGACGGTGGAGATCCGGACCGACTCGGGCGGCGTTCCCGGTACACTGGTGGCCA
Source organism: uncultured Chloroflexia bacterium (assembly GCA_963726245.1). Lineage (GTDB taxonomy): Bacteria > Chloroflexota > Dehalococcoidia > DSTF01 > JALHUB01 > CAVSBT01. Next base: position 182,526 of record CAVSBT010000037.1, on the reverse strand, counting down.
ACGGCACCAGCAACACGGTGGCCGCGAGCAGTCTCAGCTCCAACGATTTCAGGTTCATCACCTTCACCTTCACGACGCCGCCCCAACTGACGGGCGGCACCCAGTACCACCTGGTGGTCAAGAGATTCGGGGGCGCTCGATTACAGCTACTACGTCTGGGGCGCCGACCAGTCCAGCCCCGGCTATGCCGACGGCGCCGCCAGCGTGTACGACTCCGGCGCCGGCACCTGGGCTGCCACCTCCCCCAACATCGACCACGCGTTCGGCGTCAATACCACTCGGATCAATGTGGTGGTGGTGGGGCTGCAGAGCGGGGATGAGCTCGGGGCCTATGAAGTGACGGTGTCCTATGACCCGGCCGTGGTAACGCCGCTGGGCATTCAGGACGGCGGCTTCCTGGGAAGCACCGGCCGCAGCCTGAGCTGCCTGGCAGCGGTCTACGGAAGCGGGACCGTGAACTTCGAGTGCCTGACCTTGGGCTCTACACATCTGGGCCCGACGGGGACCGGAATACTGGCGACGGTGACCTTCGGCCCCGTAGCGGCGGGCTCCACAGCCCTGGTGCTGTTAAACGATTGCTCCGCGCCGGAGTATCAGAAGACGTGCCTCCTCAGATCCGACTCCGTCCCCACCCAGATCCCATTCACGCCGTTGGACGGCAGCCTCACCATAAAGAGCCTGGGGCTGGCGACCGGCGACAGCGACCGCGACGGCTGTAGCGACGTGGAGGAGGCCCGCGACGACATCACTCTGGGCGGGAACCGCGACTGGACGAACCCCTGGGACTTCTACTCCGTGCCTGTGCCTGCCAACAAGGATCCGAGCCCCAGCGGCCCCAGGGACCGGAGCGTAGACATAAGCGATGTGCTCGCCGTGCTGTTCTACTCCGGCGCCTCTAGCGGCGGGCCGCCCAACGGCAACGGCGTATCCTATGACAGCCTAAAGGACGGGGACTGGAACGGGGACACAGTGCTGAATAGTCTAGACAAGGTCGGTCGTCGCTACGACCGCACGGCGGCCCCGCCCACGTCGGGCGCTCCCGATGGGGCGATCTCGATGGCCGATGTGCTGATGGTGCTGTCCCAGTCAGGCCATTCATGCACGGGATCCTAGCGAGAACACGGGGGATGTCTTGAGGAATACTCATCGCCGCGTAGGCGTAGAGGCGCCATGAGCGGCGTTTGCCCCGCCAGTGAGACAAGGTGCGCATGGTAAAGGGTGCCAAGAGGAGAGGCCTGGCCTTCCTCGTGGTTCTCGTGGTCGTAGCCTCCGTCGCCCTGGCCCTGACCAGGGACTGGCGGAGTATCGGTTCACCCCCGCCTTCGCTGGCGGCTTCGCCGAACGCCATGGCGGTGGATGCCGTCTCGGGCGACGGCGTTGACACCGGCAGGACCGTTTCCGGGACCAGGGCCCCCTTCGGGGTAGGCATTGTTGTCACGGCCGCGAGTACGGCTTATCAGGGCTACCAGTATTTCCTGGAGTGGGACCCGGCTATCCTGGCCTACGACGGCCAGACGGACCTCTCGCCCTCTGGGCCTCACTCTCTGCGCGGTGCCCACGACTACGATCAGCACCGTCTTTGCGGGCTGCATCGGCCAGAGCGGCACCACCACCTTCACGGGGCCGGTCAACACCGTCAACCTTCACTGCGTGGGGGAGGGCACGAGCCCTCTCCATGGTGAGAACAGTGGTCCAGGAGCCGGTGCTGGGCACAACCACTCTGGGCCGCTATGGGGTACTTATCGATACGGTCCTGGCTGACGCCTCCGTCACCTGCCAGGCGGTGCCGACTCCCACAAACACGCCAACACCTACAATCACGCCCACACCCACGAACACCGCCACTCCCACGGTTACATACACTCCTACGCCCACCCCCATCATACGCCCACCCGCACTCCTACCCCAACGCTCACGCCAACGCCTCTCCCCATCGATACCGACGGTGACGGATGCCGCGATGGCGAGGAGCAGGCGAAGGGCTTCGACCGCGTGAGCCCCTGGGACTTCTACGACGTGCCCGGCGCCAGCCAACGCGGACCCGCACCCAATGGCCCGCGCGACCACTCCGTGGACATAAGCGACGTCCTGGCGGTGCTCCTCGACGCCGGCACCACGGCGGGCGGCCCGCCCAACGGTAACGGCGTGTCCTACGACAGCCTCAAGGACGGCGACTGGTTTGATAGCGTCCACCAGGCAATGTACCCGGACGGAGTCGTGGACGACTGGGACAGGGTGGGCCGTCGCTACGACCGCTCGGCCAGCCCCCCGCCTAACCCTCCCTGGGATGCTGGCCCGCCGAAGGGTGTCGTCGATATGAGCGACGTGCTGGGGGTGCTGGCCCAGGCCGGTGTCAGGTGCATGGGCCTGCCGGAGCCCACGCCAACGCCCACGACCACTTGGACGCCTACGACCACCCGGACGCCTACCCCCACGGCCACGGCCACGATTACGCCCACCCCGACCAACACTTTCACCCCCGTGCCCACGCCGCCAGCCGGCCCCGGGGACGCCGACGGCGACGGCTGCGGCGACAGCCGGGAGCTGCAACTGGCACTGGACCCCCACGTTTGGTATGACTTCTACGACGTGCCCGTGCCGGCCAACGTGGACCCCACGCCCAACGGGGCCAAGGACAAGCTCGTTGAGATGAGAGATGTCCTCGCCGTCCTCTTCTACTCGGGGACATCCAGCGGGGGTCCGCCTAACGGCAACGGCGTCGACTACGACAGCGACAAGAACGGCGACACCATCGCCGACGGCGTGGCCTACGACCGCTCGCCCAGCCCGCTGTCAAAGCCGCCCGGTGTGCCGGCCCACCTGACGGCGTGATTGGTATGAGCGACGTGATGGGAGTGCTCGCCCAGGTCGGCCTTAGCTGCTCTCCATAGCTGGGGCAGTTTCCGCCGCGTGTCTGCGCTTCTTGGGGGTGGAGCAACGCGCAGCCCCTACCGAGTTGCACAAATGGGGTAGCGCTGCCGCCAAAGATGTGATATAAGGACACAGGGCTTTGCCCGGCCACACCCCCAAGGGGTGCGTGCTGATGTGTTTCCCCCGTATGGGGAGGGGGTAGGGTAGCGCCGGGCGGCCAGCAGGGAGAGGGGAAGCAGGCCAGGATAAGGCCGGTGTTAGGTGTTGTTGCTGTGGCCCTGAAGAAAGGGTGAGGAGGGGACACCATGAGAAGACCTACGGGACTCGTCGTCTTTGGTATGCTGGCGCTGGTGGCGGCGGTGGCGGCCGTGGCCGCCTTCAGCCTCTTGCGCCCCTCCGGGACGGAGGCCGTCCTAACGCACAACCTCATGAGCGCGGACGCCGTAGGGGGCGACAACTGCAGCCCCATTGATGCTACCCACACCGTCACCGGAACCGGCAACTTCGTTGTCAGCGCCTGCATCACCTGGGACGGCACCGACAATTATAAAGGCTACAATCTCAAGGTCTCCTTCGACGACGGCATCCTGGTCTTCGTGGGCACGGACGACCTCAGTGATCCGCCCGACAGCGTCCTCGAGAGCTGGCACTACACCGGGCTGGGGCTCATGGTGTTCGACAGTGCGGTGACCCAGTTTGACATCAACCCTGCCAACGGTCTCACCGACACCCTGTTTGGCGGCTCCGCGAGGAACTCGGGTCTCACCAACGTCTCGGGGGCGGCCGTGGACGCCACTTTCCAATGCGTGGGCGACGGGACCAGCCCGCTGCACCTCTTGACCTCAGCCGATGACCCTCAGCAGTACACCACCACCCTCGGTACGGGCGGCATCACCCTCACCACCGACCTGGTGGACGCCAGCATAACGTGCCAGGGCGTGCCGACGCCTACGCCCATCAGCACGCCGACGGAGACCAGCACGCCGACGGCGACCAACACGCCCACGCCGACCAACACGCCCGCGCCTACGGGCACGCCCACCAACACACCTACGCCAACCAACACAGCCACGGTCACCAATACGCCGACGGAGACGCCGACGCGCACCAGCACACCGACGGCCACCAACACGCCGACGGAGACCAACACGCCGACGCCGACCGAGACGCCATCGGCGCCTAACTCCATGGCGGTAGACGCCGACGACTCTACTGGTACCATCGACGCCACGCGCAACGTGTCGGGCAACAGCCCCTTCGGCGTGAGCTTCAACGTCACGAGGGTGACCCAGAACTACGCCGGCTACAACCTCCGGGTCTACTTCGAACCCGGCATCCTGGCCTTCGTGCCCACGGACGACCTCAGTGATCCGCCCGACGGCGTCCTCGAGAGCTGGCACTACACGGGGCTGGGGACCATGTCGCTGGACAGTGCGGTGACCGGGTATGACACCGACGGCGACACGCTCACCGACACCCTGTTTGGCGGCTCCGCGCGGGCATCGGGCACCACCAGCCTCACAGGGGCGGTGGTGAACGCCACTTTCCAGTGCATCCACCCGGGGAGCAGCACCGGCCACCTGCACCTCGTGACCTCAGCCGATAATCCTCCGCAGTACACCACCACCCTCGGTGCGAGGGGCGTCACCATCGGTACGCTCCTGAGCGACGCCACGATCAACTGCAGCAACGTGCAGCCGCCTACGCCGACGCCATCGCCGATGCCGACGGCCACGCCTACGCCGGGGCCCCAGGTCTGCACGTTCAACAACTCCTCCCGAACTGGCCTCTTCCTGAAGATAGACAGATTCTTCGGCGGCAGTGTGCAGTGGGGCTGGTTCGACGACTCTACTTCGGCGAGGGCCATTCATGTCGACGAGGCTAGCTGGGGTGGAGTGTGGTTCTCGCGTGGGAACCGCGTCATGCTCGCGGGACAGGTGATGGACACCCGGGGCAGGCGGGTCATGGTCATCGGCTCTGGTACCTGCCCGTCTGGGCCGGGGCGCTTCATGGCCATCCGGTTGTCGCCGTTCGCCATAGTGTCGATATGGGATAGGAATTAGCGCGCCGCCCGAACGCGCGGGGCGTACAGAAGCACTGGTCTAAGGTCAAGAGGCGGGAGAGGGAAGCCCCTCTTCCGCCTCTTGACCTTAAATCCAGCCGGGCGGGCCGGGCGTACCTTTGGGCGGGAGGTGGTTCGCTTCCGTAGGCCTGCCTGACGGCAGGCAGGCGCTGGCGGGCTTGTCTGACGGTAGGCAGGCGCCGGCGGGCGGAAGCGACCCTCAATCTCTCGCGGCCGGGGCCATTGCTCACCGGGGACGAGGAGTATAAGGTGAGGGCCCAGAACGGCCGATACTGAATCCGAGTCTTACGTGAGGTGAAGGGGCATGAGTTTGCGGGTGCGGAAATCATTAGCCTGGTCTATCGCTGCTGCAATTGGCGTGGGGCTGGCCGCCCTCGCCTCGATGGGCGGATCGGCCCTGGGGCAGTCGGCCACGGTGCAGGTGGTCTCGCCCCACACGGCGTCGGTGGGCGATTCCGTCGTGGTCAGGATCGACGTTCAGGACGTGACGAACCTGGGCGCCTACGAGTGGCGTCTTTCCTACGACCCCGGGCTGCTACGCCTCGACAGCGTCACAGATGGCTCGTTCCTGGGCGGCACCGGGCGGACGCCGAGCTGTGTGCTTAGCCAGCCGCCGGGGATCGACCAGAACGGCGACACCACAATAGACGTCCCCATCCCGGACGGCACGGTCTGGTTCGCATGCCTGACCAGCGGAGAACAGCCACAGCCTCCGAGCGGTTCCGGCCCGCTGTCATTCATCCAGTTCACGGCCCTGGCCAACGGCAGCAGCTCGCTCTGCATCTTCCACTGGAGCCTCGCGAACTCTCTCGGTGGCGCTATCCCCTCGGACGTGGTGAACGACTCCATTGCCATAGGCGGCGGCTCGCCGCCACCGCCGTCGTGCGCGCAGGAAGCCACGCCGACGCCGACGGTAGAGGGGGGGCCACGGAGACGCCCGTGCCAGCGGAGCCTACGGCAACGCCGGTGCCGGCGGGCCCCACGGCAACGCCGGTGCCAGCGGGGCCGACGCCTACACCAGCGCCGACTCCGCCGCCGGACCAGGCGGACACGGTGGATCTTGCCGCCGTCTGCAATCCCGTCACAGTCACCTACCCGGACGGCACCACGGTGCAGACGCTGGCCGCCGCCATCTCGCCGGCGGACATCCTGGGGGCGATGTGGGCGTTCGACGCAGGCCTCTGGCGAGGCTACGCTCCTCAGTATCCCGAGGCCAGCGACCTGGCGACAGCGCGGTTCCTGGACGTGGTATTCTTGTGCGTCAACGCCCCGGGCACCTTCGTGCGACCGCTGGTGTAGACGCTGATAAGGAGGAGATGGCTGGTGAAGAAGCTCACCTTGAACGGCTGGTGGGCACTGGCGGGGCTGTCGTTGCTCGCTGTCGCGCTGGGGGCGTGCGGTGGTGGGGAGCAGCCGGCACTTGGGCCGACGCCAACCGGTGGCGGGGTTCCAGAAGGCACCGGCGCCGCCGTGATTCGGACTCCCACGTTCCCTCCGACACCGGCGGTCTACGAGGCGGCGATGGGGGTGGACGTCGTCGCCGGGGGAGGGATCGAGGCTAGCCGGACGGTGACGGGCCCGACCCCGTTCGAGGTAGACGTCGTGGTGCTGAACGCAGGACCCGGCTACCAGGGCTACCAGTTCAATGCGCAGTGGGACCCGGCCGTGCTGGCCTATGATTCCCAGGTGCATCTGATGCCGGAGGAGCTGAACCTCTGCGCGACCCCAACGGTGATGGAGAATACGATGTTCACAGGCTGTGCCCGCGTCCAGGGTAACACCAGTTTCCAGGGGCCGCTTAACAGGCTCACCTTCCATTGCGTGGGACAGGGGACCAGCACCATCCACTTGCTAACGCCGTCCGAAACTGTGTCCGGAAGTACGTTGCTGGCGTACCAGGGCTTCACCATCGCCACCGAGGTCAAGGACGCTTCGGTGACCTGCGCAGGTTGACGGAGCTTCCGTGTGAAAGAGAGGGTTGACATGGTGCAGAGAGGACTGTGGGTGGTCCTGGTTGCAGCGCTGACCGTCGGCGGTGTTCTAGCCGGCCGAACGGCGGTAGTGGCGGCCCCGGACAACGCTATGGCTGTAAACGCCGACGTCAACGCGCCCGGCATCCAGGCCACCGCGACGCAGCCGGTGGGCGTGCCCTTCCAGGTCAGCTTTGACATTACCGACGCGAGCACGCCATGGGCAGGCTATAACCTGGTGGTGGACCACGCGGGCCTGACGTTCATCCCCACGGACGACATCAACGGCGACACGACACTCGAGAGCTGGCACTACACCGGGCTGGGCGGCACTACCGCAAACGCCGTGGTGACCCCGGTGGGTACCCGGCTCTTGGGTGGGTCCGCTAGTGCTTCGGGCACCACGAACGCCACCGGCGAGACGGTGATAGCCACTTTCCAGTGCATGGCCGCAGGCCCGGCTACGCTGCACCTGGTAAACTCGGGGGACTCTCCTCAAGGCGGGACATTCACCATCACGCTGGGGGCGGGCGGCGTCAGCCTCCCTACCACCCTGGCCGACGCCACCATAGACTGCGAAGGCGTCGGGCCGGGCCCCACTTCCACGCCCGTCACGCCTGGGCCGACGGCAACGCCGCCGCCAGCCGCTTCGCCGACGCCGGGAGGCCCGGGACCGACGCCGGTGGTCCCGGGCGCCACGCCCACGCCGCTGCCGCCGGGATTTGAGGCTGTAGACCTCGCTGCAGGCTGCAACCCTGTGGCCACTACCTATGCCGACGCCACGCCCATCGGGACTATTGCCGGGGCGGTGGGTCCGTCAGGCAACCTGGAGGCGCTGTGGGAGCTTGAGGCCACTGGCTGGCTCGGTTACTCGCCGGCCTATCCCGAGGCCAGCGACCTGACGACGAAGAACTTCCTGGATGTGGTCTTCGTCTGTGTGACCGGCCCCGGCGCCTTTGTGCGGCCAATCGTCTGAGGGCCGGCGGGCCCGGCCGCTTCATCGCGATGGAAAAAGGGAGAGGGTTGAAAGCCCTCTCCCTTGTGTTTCCGAAGACGCGCCTACTCGGGCTTGCCCTCCACGGGCACACTGACGGTGAAGTAAGGCATCTGGATCTCTCCGAGGACGGACAGCACCACGGTGAGGTGGGCGTTGGGGTCGAAAACCGGCCCAGCCTGGGATTCGACGAGCTTGGATTCGGCGTGGATCTTGCCGTCCTTGAAGGTGGGATTCTGCGCCCAAATCAGGGAGCCGGATACCTGCCCATCCTGGCAGATCAGGTAGTTCACGGTGCCCGGACCGGGCAGGTTGGCGCTTCCGTCGACAACGACCCGGTCCTTGCCCTTCCAGCGGGCAGTGACCTGGACGTTGTAGGAGGGGAGAGGCTGCTGAGACTGCTGGCAGAGCGAGGCGGGGCCCGCGGCGCGGCGAGGCGTCGCGGTTGGGCCGGGAGAGGTGGTGGGAGCAGGAGAGGCAGTGGAGCCAGGCGTTCCACCAGTGTCTGCCCCGCCGCCACCGCAAGCGGCGGCAGACAGGACAACCGCCACTGCTATCAAGACAAGCCCAATACTTCTCATGGCCTTCTCGAATGGGTGCTGTGCCGCTTCACGGGCGGCGCCTCGGCCAAAGGGGATCTCCTATGATCCGGCGTGGATGGACTCTAACACGTGGAGGATGACGTCGGCGACAGGGCCAGGCACCAGAGTGCGCACGTCCTCGGCGCTCACTTCCTGAATCTTGCCTTCGGCGAGCACGCGGATGGAGGCCTGTCCCGTGTTGACTTGCACCGTGATGCTGGCGTCAAAGCCGCCGCTCTGGAAGTGTCCGACCAGGATCCGATTGCCGCTGGCGCCGTTCAGCGTGGACACCGCCCAATCTGCGCTCCCGTCGGCGGGCGCCCTCATCGAGAAGGCGCCGATTGTGAGCAGGTCCCACTTCAGGCCGGCGGTGTTGTCGTCGGGCAGGAAAGTCACGGGCCGTTCTGGAGGGGACGGTGTCGCGGTGGGCTCCGGCGCTGCGGGCGTGGGCTCGCCCGGTAGCGGAGTGGGCTCAGCCGCCGCGGGTGTGGCCTCGCCCGGAACAGGCGTGGGCTGCGGCGTGGGCGTGGCGGAAGCGCTGGCGCCGGCGGCCGGCGTGGGCGAAGGGCTGGCTGCCGCGCCGGGGCTTGAGCCCGGCGTTGGTGATGCGGTACCGGCGCCGGCCGAAGGGGTGCCGGTTGCTGGAGTCGTGAGGCCCGGGGTTTCCTCAGGCCCCTCAGCGCGTGCTGCGGCCAGCGCCACCACAGCCTTATCGTAGCCCTCGCTGGAGACGACCCTGGCCTCCGCCAGCTCGTCGGCCGCCTTGCTCTCGACCAGCGGTCCCACGCGGTCAAGGGTGGCGGTCTGCTCGGCCGTCAGGTCTGTGATGCGCTGGATCTGGTCGGTGGGGACGGAGTCGGGCTCCAGAGCCTTGACCAAAGGCTCAGTGGCGTCCACGAGCTGCGCGAGGGTGGATTCGCTGATTCTGTCTTGCCGGGAGGCCAGGCCCTGTACCTCGTGCAGTCGCTCCTCCGCGAGGCTGATGCGGTAGTCGCGGCGGGCGTCCTCGCCGAAGGTGAAGGTGAGGCGGGCGCGCTCGGTGAGCCGCTTGACAGGGTACTGCCAGTCGCCCGGCAGGCTGTCGCCGGCGCTGACCACGGCGAAAGATGAGAAGCCGATGCAGCCAAGGAGCAGCGCCGCAGCCATGGTGAGAGCGGCCCTCCGCCAGCCGACCGGGCGGCCCATTTGAGCGGAGAACAGCGGGCGCCAGCTCCAGCGGCGGGGCATGTGCAGCGCGGGCAGCAGCCTCCGCCGCTGCTGTGGGGCCACGGCACCGGCCTGGGCAGCGGCGAGGAAGCGCTCACGCGCGGCTTCGCGGAACGTTGAGTCGGGTTCCGGGAAAGAGGCCTGGCTCAACTGGTGCCCGAAGCGTAGAAGCGGCTCCAGGCGGTCGCGCAGATGGGGATAGAGGGCCAGGCACTCATCGATGGTGAGCCGGCCCGTGTTGGCCGCCTCCAGGCACTCCGCCAGTATGTCTTCGAAGCGCTGCTTCATATCGGTCGCGCTATCCTAATATATTCGGCCTTTCCAGCTCAGACTGGCCCAGGAGCTTCTGGAGCCTGGCGATCGCCTTGTGCTGGAGGACCTTAACGTTGTTTTCTTGTTTCCCCAGGGTGCGTGCCGTGTCACAAATGGAGAGGCCGACGGCGAAGCGCAGCCAGAGCACTTCGCGCTGGGCCTGAGGGAGGACACGCGCGACATCGAGGATCTGCTCGAAGTAAAGCCTGTTTTCGACGCGGATGAGCGGGTCCGGAGCCGGGTCAGCGATGGTGTCTGCCAGGGGAGTATCCTGGCGACGGACGCCGTTCTTGCGACTGTGGCTGATGAGCTGGTTGTGGGCGATGCGGAAGATCCAGGCTGCGAAAGGCGCCTCTCGCCACTCGAAGCCGCCGATGGCGCCCAGGACCTTGATGAAGACGTCCTCCGTGACGTCCTCCGCCTCGGCTGTGTTGCCGGTGCGGGCCAGGACGTAGCGGTAGATGCGGGGGAAATAGAGGTCGTAGATCTCGCCCAGGGCCGGCTGGTCCCCGGAGCGGGCGCGCTGGACCATGTCCCTCTCCTGTCCGTCCGTCGGCAGGTCGGAGAAGGCAGAATCGGCGCTCGGAGGCCTCCTGAGGGGGAAGAGCCGGTGTGCCCATACTGTGCATAGCATAATCGCTTTTGTCCCCGGCCGTCCAGCGGCCCGTACCCAACGCTTGTATTATGTAGAACGCGTCACCTACGCCCAGAGTTAACAGCCGCCACCCGGCGTTAACCTTTTCCTCCGGCCCGGCGTTTTAAGGGTTGTGGCAACGGCGCTTTTGCGGTTGCCAAATTGTGTGTGCGCGCCCGCTAGAGCGCTGCTGTCTTAGAGACGGAACGTTGCGAGCTGGCGGGGGTAGGGGAATTGTGTTTTGACCCGTCTGCCCGTTGGCGCGCTGAGAATTTTCGGAACATGGAGCCCGCCGGTTCCCTGGCAAGGATGGCGGGGAGCAGGAAGGGGGGATGCGATGTAGCTAACTTCAGAAGTGGCCTCGCTTCCACCCGGAACGAGGCCGTCGGAGCAGGCCGGCTCCGGTGGATCAGGGGTGGGGGTCGGTCACTCTGTAGCTAGCAGACTCGTCAAGTCAGTGATTGTGAAAGATAAGGAGAAAGCAAGGGAATGCGGTGGCGGCGAGCCGTGACCTATGGTGAAGGAGGAGATGGGCCTGCCGACCGGGAGAGGTCGGTCCGGCCCACGTTCGCGCCCGAGGTCTCTGAGCGGCAAGCCCGCAGCCGCAAATCCGCCCAAAGGAGGAGCAACCCTTGAGCATTAGCATAAAGAAACTGGGAATACTGGCCGTTATGGCGACTCTCCTCGTCGTCCTGGCGGCGCTCCGGCCAACGGCACAGACGCCGGTGGCCCAGGCCGACCTGGGATCGCCGGGCGGCATCGCGGCGTTGCCCTCGGCGGCTCCGGCCGTCCCCGGCCTCGCCAACCAGGGCCTCCCGGCCATCATCGGCACCGGCCAGATGGCCATCGTGGCCGTCTTCTGCGCACGGCGCCGGACCTTGCGGGACATCGAGACCTGCCCTACGTGGCAGGGGATTGTCCGGGGGGAAGTCGTGGACACCGACTATTGGGCCCCATTACCCTGGAGCTGACCCAGGTCTACCCCACCAGCGGCGGCGGTGCCCATGGCCACCTGGGCTGCGAGCGGGTCTGACACCCTGGTGGTGACGGACAACAGCGGCGCCGACATGGACTCGGCCATCGGCGTGGTGGCGACAGGCGTGAATGCCGCCGCGGCCACGCAGGGCAACACCAAGGGCGTTAACGAGATCGTCAAGGTCACCGCCACGGACGACACGGGCGACGTGCGCACGGTCAACATCGTGATCGTGGACACCATGCTGGCCTGGGGGCCCAGCGGTCAGATCAGCACCGCCTCCCAGGATCAGCCGGTCTACGTCTCCTACCACTGTGACGTGCTCGGGCGGAGCACGCTCGTGCCCAACACCTGCTCAGTGGATTGCCGAGGGTAGCGCAGGGAACGACGATCAGCAGCAGGGGCTGAACGACATGTACGACGGCCTCTACGGGCCCAACTGGCAATTTGGCGGCGGCCCGGGCGCCGGCTGGGGCAGCAACACTCTGCTGGGCAGAGACGCCCCCAACGGCACGATACCTCCGGTGGCGATTCCGGACGTCTGGTGTGGCGGTAACACGAGTGCGCTGTTCGATGACTTCGTCGACTTCCAGACGGACAAGGGCCTCTTCTCGGTTGACCCTGCCGCCGTAATCGTTCAGCAGACCTCGGCCAACCTGGCCAACTTCCTAGACTGGTTCTTCCCGCCCATGATTGACGCCGCCTGCGGCGAGGGTCAGGAAATCGACACCTTCGACATCGATGCCCTCCTCGTGTGGTCGGAGTGGGACTTCAGTCAATTCGGCGTGGGTGTCCAGGGCGGCTGTGACATCGACGGCTGGCGCAACGGCGTCGTCACCACCGAGCTCCTGGGCAACGGCAACGTCGGCGTCGCCACGATCAGCGCCCAGCAGGGCGGCGGCGTCAGCCCGGCTCGCACGATCAACGTGACCTTCGAGGGCGAGGCCGCGCTCTCCCTCTTCATCACGGCGCCGGCGATCATCGGCACAACCGGCGACAACTTCACGGTGGCCGTGGTGGACCAGGACGGCCGGCCGGTGGGGAATGAGGCCGTGACCTGCACGGTGGATCCCACGGGCGGCGCCCTGGCGATCCTCAACCAGACCGCGACCACAGGCGCTAGTCACCTCGGACACGACCCGGGTGAGGTCACCTTCAAGCTGATACCGACGGGCAAGTCCGTGGTCGCAGCCGAGGAGTTGACCATCACCTGCACGCTGGACCGCGACCGCAGCGTCTCGGCGAGCGACAAGGTCAGTCTGAGCCAGACTCCCAACCTGGAGTCGGTGGCGCTGGTTGAGGGCTGTAACCCGCTGGCCGCAACGTGGCCCGACGCGACAGCGATCGCGACGGTGTCTGGCGCGGTGGCGCCGGCAGAGGCCCTGGAAGCCATCTGGAAGTTCGACCCGGCGACGGGCATGTGGCAGGGCTTCTCGCCTACCGCTCCCGCGGGGGTCAGCGACCTGGCTACCGTGGACCGGCTGGACGCCATCTTCGTTTGCGTGAACGCGGCTGCCACAATCGGGCGGCCGGTGATTTAGGACTCAGTGGCAGGGTGTGGGGGCCGGCAGCGGTCCCCACACCCTGCAGCCTTCAACGGAGCTGACGCTCCGAGAAAGGAATCAGACGAGAGGGACCGTGAGTGATGATCATTAGCTGGAAGGCCCTGAGAAGGGGCGCGCTAGTAGCCGCGGTAGTGGCGCTTATCTCGTCCATGATGGTGGCGAGCGTGAGTGCCCAGCCGCCGACGCCGCCGAACCGCTTCTTCGGCAAGGTAACCCTGAGTGGCTCGGCGGCCCCGGCGGGCACGAACGTCAGCGCCGACATTGGCGGCAACGTCTGTGGCCAGACGACCGTGAAATCGGACTCGTCGTATGTCCTGGACGTGGTGTCCAGCGGACAGACGGCCGGGTGCGGCACCGAGGGTGCTTCGGTGAGCTTCACGGTGGGAGGCAACCCGGCGGGAACTGGCACCTGGAGCAGCGGCAAGTTCACGTCTATGGACCTCGCCGGACAGGCTGCACCGCCTACGGCAGCGCCCGCGACGCCGAAGCCGGTAACGCCAACGCCCAAGGTCATAACGGGCACAGGCGGTTACCTGGACGGTGGCAGCGGGACGGCCTGGTGGGTCTACATGGCTGCTGGCCTGGGTCTGCTGCTGCTGGGCACGGCGGGCGTGGCGACCTATCGCCGGAACGCGCGCTAAATCGGCAGGCGGCTCCGCTCGAGGCGACCATGGTCGCCTGTGGGCGGAGGCGCGGCCACGAAATCGGGGCGAGCCTTCCCGGCGGTGCTGTCAGCCTACCCGGGAAGGCTCGCCAGATGTCCGATGACGGCGGCGCAGGGAAACGGAAGGTCCGGACTGGCCTGCCGGCCGCAAGCGTCTAGTCATGGGCCAAGAGTGGTCCGGCGCTTTTCGTGTCCTGAAAGGAGGCGCCATTGATGGGTAATGTCAGAAAAGTAGGAGTGATCGCCCTGGTGGCGGCGCTCATGGTGGTGCTGGGAATCCTGCACCCGGCGGGACACACCCAGCGCGCAGAGGCCAGCCTGGGCGCCCCGGGCGGTATTGCGGCGCTGCCATCGGCGGCACCGGCTGTGCCGGGACTGAACAACCAGGCTATCCCGGCGATCATCGGCACCGGGCAGCCGGGCATCGTGGCAGTGTTCTGCTTCGCGCCAGGCGCTCCCGGTCGACACTGGCCCCTGCCCTGACGTGGATGGGAGCACGCTGTATGAACCGCGAACGCACCCGGAGCCATACGGCGCCATCACCTTCGAGATGGACGAGGCTGTACCCGCAGAACAGCGGGCCGCCGGCGCTCACCTTCGACGCCGACGGCGATCACACGCTGACGGTGTCGGACAACAGCGGCGCCGACATGGATGCCGCTGTGGGCGTGGTGACGGTGCGCGTTAACGCCGCGGCGGCCACGCTGGGCAACACAAAGGGCGTGAACGAGATCGTCCTGGTCACGGCTACGGACGAGACGGGCGACGCGCGCTCGGTGCAGATCGTCGTGGTGGACACGATACTGGCCTTTGGGCCCACAGGGCCGCTCGGCACGGCTGCCCAGGAGCAGCCTTTGCTCGTGGCCTACCACTGCGACGTTACCGGTCGCGCTCCCCTTGTGCCGAGTACCGAGCAGGCGCTGATTGACCCGGATCAGGACGGCGCGCAGGGCCTGGACGACATGTATGACGGTCTCTACGGCGAGCGTCTACGGTGACGTCGGGCCGCCGGCTGAGGGCTACGGGAGCAACACCAGCAGCTCGACATCAATCCCGCACGGGCCTCCCAGACCTGGACTTGCCGGATGTCTGGTGCGGCGGGAACACGGCAGCGCTCTTCGACGACTACGTCAGCTTTGAGACCGATCTCGGGATTTTCTCTATGAGCCCCGTCGCTCAGGCGCTCAAGAATGGCGCGAGCAATCTAGCGGCAGGCGCTGGAGTATCTTTTCCCACCCATCGTGGCCACTGACTGTGGGCCAGGGCAAGTCGGTGAACGTCTTCGACGTGGACGCCCTGTACTACTGGTTCCAGTGGCTTTCGCGAAAGGCCGACTGGTAGCCCAATGGCGGGATTACGTTCAAGGGCGGCTGTGACGCCGACGGCTGGCGCAACGGCGTCGTCACGACCTTCCTGCTGGGCAACGGTGACGTCGGCACGGCCACCATCACCGCTCAGCAGGGCGGCGGCGTCAGTCTCCGCCGCGCACCATCAACGCCACCTTCGTCGGTGAGCCGCTGCTGGGGACGTATCTGGAGCTGCCCCCTGGAGGTGCCATAGGTCCCGAAGGGGGCGAGTTCAAGTTTGTGGCGCTCGACTCGTCCTTCCGGCCCATGGCCAACGAGACTGTCTCGTGCTCGCTGGATCCGGTGCAAAGCGGCCTCATAATCTGGCCCCAGACGGGCACCACGGGCGGCCTGGCTGGCGACCTGCCGGGCATGTTATGGTAAAGATCGTGCCCACAGGGAAGGCGGTGATGGAGGGAGGGACGCTCACGCTGACCTGCCGCCTTGACCGCCATCCCAACGTGGTCGCCGTTGGCGTGGTCAAGCTGGAGACCTTCAGAGAGCGAATCGGTGAAGCTGGTGGCGGGCTGCAACCCGCTGGCCGCGACATGGCCCGACGCCACCCCAATCGAAACGGTGGCGAAGGGAGTAGCGCCGCCCGAAGCGCTGGACGCCGTCTGGGTGTTCGACCCCGAGTCGGGCACCTGGCAGGGGTTCTCGGCTGCGGCTCCGGAGGCCAGCGACCTGACGACTGTCAACCAGTTGGACGCGATCTTCGTTTGCATGAATGCGCCCGGCACCATTAGCCGGCCGAAGATCTAGAGTCAGGGGCTTCCGCTAAGGGGTAGCTCCGGGGAATGGAATCAACGGAGGGATTCAATACTATGATTCTTGACTGGAAGACCCTGAAAAAGGGCGTGCTGGCAGGCGTAGTTGTGGCGGTGATCTCGTCGCTGTTGGTGGCGAGCGTCAGCGCCCAGCCGCCGACGCCGCCGAACCGCTTCTTCGGCAAGGTAACCCAGGGCGGGTCGGCGGCCGCGGCAGGAACTCAGGTCAGCGCCACGATCGGCGATACCGTCTGTGGCCAGACGACCGTGAAGGCGGACTCGTCGTACGTCCTGGACGTGGTGGCAAGCGGACAGACGGCCGGGTGTGGCACCGAGGGCGCCTCGGTAAGCTTCATGGTCGGAGGCAACCCGGCGGGTAGCGCTACCTGGAGCAGCGGCAAGTTCACGTCGCTGGACCTGGGCGGCCAGGCCGTGCAGCCCACGGTGGCGCCGCCCTCCACGCCGGCGCCGGTAACGCCAACGCCTAGGGTCATAACGGGCACGGGCGGTTACCTGGACGGTGGCAGCGGGACGGCCTGGTGGGTCTACATGGCCGCTGGGCTTGGACTGCTACTGCTGGGCACGGCGGGTGTGTCGGCCTACCGTCGGTATACGCCACTAGGAGAGGCGTCTCTGCCTAAGGCAGAGAGGGTCTGAGATTAGGCGAGCCTCCCCGGAGAAGCTGGGGAGGCTCGTTCTATCTCTGGCAAGATGCGCGTGTGGGCGACGACGCTAAAGGGCGGGCTGTGATATGCTGAGTGGTCGGAAGGCTGGTGGCGGGTCTATGACAAAGGCGGAACAGGGGAGACTGCATGCGGATATGGAAGCTAACGCTGTCGAGGAGACTGCCGCTGTTGGCGGCCCCTTTGGCTTCGGCGCTGCTGGGTGCGGCCCTGGTTGTGGTCTCAACGCAGGGTGTCTTTCGAGGAGGAGAGAAGCCGCAGCGGCAGCTGGTAACTGAACCGACGGCGACAGCTGTTCCCTGGCCCACGGAAAGCCCCGTTCCGCCAAGCGGGGCTGCTCCTGAAAGGCTGTTGATCCCCAAGATAGACGTTAACGCTGCCCTGGAGCCGCACACCGTGGACACCGACGGGGTCATGCCCATGCCCAGCGGCCCGGAAGTTGTCGCCGTGTACGATATGTCTGAGTACCATCCCGGGGAGGAGCACCGAGTTGGGTTTGGAGGGAATGCCATCTTATCCGGCCACGTGGACTATATCCACTACGGCCCGGCTGTGTTCTGGGACCTGGACCAGCTGAAGCCCGGTGACGAGGTGGAAGTGCGGCTGGCGGACCAGACCGTCTACTACTATGCCGTCGTCTGGAACCAGGAGTCTCCGGTGGATGAGATCAACTGGGACCAGGTTTTCGGCATCAACGGTCATGATGCCGTCACCCTTGTCACCTGCGGCGGTTCCTGGGACGGCCATGAGTACAGCGACCGGCGCTTCGTGCGTGCTGAGCGCATGTACGGCCCCATGCTAGAAGAGGCGGCTAAGCCCGATCCTACCTTCCGGCGAGTATGGATGGCCTCGGCAGAACGCCGGGGCGCCTTCCGTTGGCAGGAGCGGGATTCAGCCGGAAGCGCAGACCTCGCACCTGCAAACGTGGCCCGGCACCCCCCTCTGCTACGCGAATGGATCCGCAAAGAGCCCCTCGGGCTTGATGTTCAGCGCCTTCGCGAGTCTTCTCAGCGTGCTCGGCCGAGGAGACCGCTTTCCGCTCTCGATGTCCACGATGGTGCTGCGTTGAATGCCCGCTGCCCTTGCCAGTTCCTCTTGTGACAGGGCACGCAGCCGCCGCCACTCTTTCAGCGCTACCCGAGGCGTCAACCTAGGTGTTGACACGGCTGTCCACTTAATGTATGATTAGAGGCGGATTACGGACGGATACTCGCTATGTTTGTCGCGGCCGGACAGCCGTTGCGAGATCTGCGGCACCTCTCGCAACGCGGAGGTCCATCACATCGAACCTCGCCGCATGGGCGGCTCTCGCCGTCCCGAGATCGAGGCTCCCGCGAACAAGGCTGTCCTCTGCCGCTCCTGCCATACCCAGATCACCGAACAGCGCTGGCGTCTGGAGCGCACCGACCGCCACCTCGTGGTCGCCCAAGTCGGCGACAGGCAAGGTCGTCGCGCGCCGCCTCTTCAACCCCGGCTTCCGCCCCTCCGAGTACTTCCACGAGCTCAACCTTCTGGAGACCCGCCTCGACGCCCTCGCCCAGAGGATACCATACCTCACGCGACGACCAGCTCGTCGACCTCTTTCTCCTACTTTCGTGACCTCGACCAGCGCGCCTGGAAGGCCCAGGCGGCCATCCTCTGGGAGGCCAAGCGGCGCAGCGTCTACGGCGACCGCGCCTGGGAGGCCATGGGCCGCACCTTTGGCATCGGCTGGCGCCAGGCCTACAACCTGGCGAAGGTGTGGGAGGTCTTCTTTCTCGGGGGAGGACGGCCAATTTTGCAATCAATTGCAAAATTCCACCCTTCAGGAGGTCACCTGGTACATCGTAGCCTCCCAGACTAACGCCCCGCAGTTCTGGCTGGCCTACGCTGAGGATCGCAAGGCGGAGAATCCGTCTTACTCCATCTGCCGACTTTCGAGAGGAGGTCCGGCATGGCGGGGGCGCAGAGGGAGGGCTTCGAGGCACCGCCGGCGGAGCGAGAGCCGCGCTGCCGCTGGCTGCAAACCTACTGCATGAAGCTGGGGCGGATCGTGTCCGGCCGGTGGACTGCTCCCGCTGCGATATCCCCATCACATCATCCGAGGAGGCAGAACATGACGACGATGACCTATGAGGAGACCGGCTGCAGGCCTTTGCACAGGGGAAGAGGCTACGGCGCTTTCGGGGGATGCTGCGCTTTCCCTGCGACACCACCTGTGACGCCTGCGGGTCGGCTCTTGCCGAACTACCTATACGGGCTGCGGGACATGGAGGCGCGGAGGGACTACTTCGTGGGGGCCAACTGCCTGACACGGCTGAGCCAGATGCTGGTCTTGGAGCGGCCCTTCGTGCGGGCCAACATCACAAGTGCTTACGTGGCAGCCCGCGGTATCCCCGAGGAGCTGGCTCTTCCGCATCAGCCCAGGCTCGAGGATCCGTCACACCCTTGCTGCATCCACGGGAGGAACGGTGATGGACACGGAGGAGCGTGAGCTGAGGGCCCTGGAGCGGGCGCGCACGGAGCGAGTGCGGGTGGTGAAGCTGGCGGGCACGGACCGCTACCTGGCTCGGTCTCGGAGCGTGGAGCCCGACGCCTACTTTGAGCTCTTCGCGAGCCCCTTTGGCCACATCACCTGCACTTGCCCGGGTTTCACCTACCGTGGCGTCTGCAAGCATGCCGCGGCTTTGAGGCTGCGGCTCGCCAAGTCCACGTAAAGCCATCAAGCTTTCGGAACTCAGGGACGCCTACCGCCCTTTTCCCCTTGAGGAACCCGGGCGATCCGACCCTGCGGCTGTGTCTGAGCTGGCGATCGGATTCTCCCATCCGTGCCCGGCTGCCTGCATGAACACGGGATTGGCGGGCGTCGCCAGGCTGATCCGCTCTGTGCGTTGGGGCGCGCGCTGGTATAATCTACCTAGTGTAAGAGTCATGCGGATAGAGACGGAGCGATGGTGGCGGCAGGCAGAGGAGGACCTCGTGACCGCGCGTGTGACGTTGGCAGGCGAGCGCTGGTCGGCCACGTCGTTCCTTCGCACAGCAGGTGGCCGAGAAGGCCATCAAAGCGCTGCTGGTGGAGCGCGAGGCCACGCAGCCGCCACGGACACACGATTCTGGTCGTGGCTAGCCCGTCGAGCTGGACCTCACGGGCGGTCTGATGAGTCTAACGAGAGCCTATGTGGTGTCCAGGTATCCGGATATCCTGGTTGGGCCCGGGGCTGCGGCTGAGATAGACCCGGGAGATGCTGAGCGGCACCTCCGGGACGCGGAGAATGTGATGGCATGGGTAGAGCAACAGCTATCGACAGCGTCGAACGGTGGCCGGCTCAAGGTACCACGGTTGCTGCCATAGCAGATTCCCAACGCCGACCCCCCTCGAGTACCTTCATTGGTTGGCCGATTATTCTATTGGCGAGTCGTACAGAGCTTGAGTGCTCTTGGGGGCCCTCAAGCGGTAACCGAGCCAAGGTCACCGGGAGTTTCAGAGTTGAGGGGGACACCAAGCATGCGGCCAAAAGAGAAGAGCGGCCACCTCGGCGCGGATGGCCAGCATATGACAGGGCAAGCTGTGGCGCCGGGGAACAACTCCCCTGTCTGCGATGAGCTCACTTCCTCCAGCGCTGCCAGGGCAGGTGCGAGCCGATCGCACAATAACGGTCCTGATGCCAGGAAAGGCCGGGCTCTCGCCCTCATGGTCGTCGGTACGCCGATCGTGTACGTGGCGGACGCTGTGAAGGTCCACCGATCAACCATCCATCGCTGGCTTGAGACCCGGACTTTTAGCGCGAATTGGCCTCTCGCCGCGAGGAGTTCTTGGAGAGAACCTTTGACCTTCAGGCTTACGCAGGCACCTTGGCTACCACGAAGCTCATCGAATTGCTTGATTCCCAAGATGACAGGGTAGCCCTGAGAGCGGCACATGCGCTGGTCGCGTCGGGAAGGACCTACGTGTTGATAGACCAAGAGCGGCGGGTTCGTCGGCTCGAGGATAACCTGCCCTTGCTCGTCGGGGGGGCGTATTGATATGGGGCTGCGCAGCCTGGAGCGGAAACTGGCACCGGAGATTTGCTACCAGATCGTGGCCGAAGCAGTTGATGAGTATTTGAGGCGGTCAAGAGAGGCAGGCCAGTTGCTAGGTCCTGTCGAGAACCTGAAGATGCCTATCCTGAGGGCCGGCTTCCAGCCGGCGGGACTGCACGAGACAGTACACGAACTCGCTCTCCGCCGGCCCCGACGACGGCTCCACATGAGCAGGAGCTTGGAAGTCGAGGTACTCCCTCCGGTCGACGACTCAGACGAGCCCCTGCGGCTGCCCCGGGCCGACAAGCTGATCGAGGAGATCTTCTGGCCTTATCCTGTCGAGGGGCTCCGCAAGCATCGAGAGCGGCGAGCGAGAGCCTTCGGCCGCGGCACGCCCCCGTAGCGGCATCGCCAGGAGCTACCACTGACAGGGTCCGAACCCGACGCCGAGTCCGCTGCAAGCTGGGTCTCGGACGGTCGCGTCGCCTGGATGCGACAGGACGCGACGAAATGCGACACAACCTGCTTGTGCTTCTGGCAGCGGCGGACGTACGCGAACACACGTACCAGCACATTGCAGTGGCCTGAGCAGCGTCGTCTTTTCACGCCTTGCAGGTAAGCCGGGCCCAAAGCCGCGCCGCTCACTTTCCCTGAGAATCAATCGGGGCGGCCGTATGGCCGCCCCGAACTTGTCCTTGTTGCTGAGGTCCGGCCCAGATGCCCCCTAGATCACGGGCCGGCTGAAGGTGCCGGTAGTGCTGACGCAGACGAAGACCACGTCCAGGCGATTCATCTGCGCCAGATCGCTGACTTCCGGGAATTGAGGCGAGTACCCTAGCCAGAGACCAGCGTCAAACGCCCAGAGCGCGACGAGGCTCCCGGCCGGTGAGACGGCGCTAGCAACGGTGCCGATGGGCGTACCATGTATGCCTGTCCAGACCACAGGGCTACACCCCGCGATGAGCGGAACCGTCTCGGTTGCGCCCGGAGACGGTGCTGATGTCGGCTGCGGGGCTTGCGTGGGTATGGCCGTGGGAGCCACGATACGTGTGGGTACTACGGTACTTGTGGGTGCCACGGAACCCGTGGCGGCCGCCGAAGTCGCCGTCGGCGGCGGAGGGCCTCCTCAAGCATAGACAGGGGCCACGGGGTTCACATGGCCATTTCTAAGCATGCTGAGTGCCGCCATGAGGAACACACTAGTAAGAATAACGCTTAATGCGAGTCGAGCCATCGAGCCCACCTCCTTTGGACGGGGATTGCGTGCCACAATAGTGCCGCTGAGTGTGGCTCAATACATGGGCCGGAAGGATTGTAGCATCGGCAGGTACTGCCCGTCACCCCTCCACCCGTTCATAGTTGTCATAGATGTGGTGGGACATGCCGTTCATGGGGTTCCGATGATGAGGATGGGCTTCCGTAGTGTGAAAACAGCACAGGCCGGAAAGGGCTTCGCGGGGGAGGTGGAGAGTGCCAGGGGGTCGGTGGATACTTAGGCGAGTTTGGTTCGGCGCCGAGGGCGTTGGTGAGATAGGTGGCCGAGCCTGGGGTGGAGGAAGAGCGTCTATGGTGTGGCAGAGCGCGTCCGTAGCTGTTGGCCCTGGGCTGCGCGGAAGGTAACGCTGTCTCTAGTGAGGGCAGGTTGACATCGTGTGTAGTGTTTCAAGACACGTGAGAGATCCGACGCACCTGACCCGGCAGCTCTGCCGATTCCTGCACGAGTCTGGAAGCGCTCCAAGCCCGACGCAGCGGTGAGCGGGCTCCCTTGGCGAGGGTGGACGTGCAGGGACTTCCCGAAAGACAAAAACTGCGAAACAATTTCCGCCTGTCCCGCGGCGGCAGCTTGGGCGACCCTTGGAGGGGTCCCCCGGACAAGGTCGGGGCGGTCGCACGACCGCCCCGACCCGTGATTGGTGAGCTCTGCCCTTTGTGCCTCCTAGATCACGGGACGGCTGAAGGTGCCCGCGCCACTCACACAGACGAAGGCAACGTCCAGACGGTTCATCTGCTGAAGGTCGCTGACTTCGGGGAACTGAGGCGAGTAGCCGAGCCAGGTGCCGTTGTTGAACTGCCAGAGTGCCACGAGAATGCCCGCCGGCGAGACGGCGCCGGCGATGGTGGCGATGGGCGTGTTGTCGGTCCCGGTCCAGGCCAGCGGGTTGCAGCCTGCTATCAGGGGCAACGTCTCCACGGCTCCCGGCGTGCCGGTAGCGGCAGGCGTCCCCGTGGGCGTTACCGTGGGGGTACCGGGCGTCTCGGTGACCGTGGGCGTCGGCGTGATGGTGGGCAGGGGCGAGGGCGTGTCGACGAACGGATCAAAGTTGACCACGCCGGGCCCGCAACCCGCGTCGCCATCGTGGCAGATTTCGCCCTCGATGGCGGCCGGATTGTAGGCGTCCCAGTCGTTGTAGATGGCGTTGATGTTGGCGGGGCTCAGGTTCCTCAGGTGCTGCTCGGCCGGGGCGGCAATGGCGCCGCGGAAGACGTTGCGGTTGGCGACGGAGAGGCCGATGTCGATGGCGGCCGTCGCGTTCACCGCCGCACCGATGACGATGCCGTCGGAGCCCGATGTGATGCTGTTCTGGATGATAGACACGTGCTGGCCGGCCTGCATGCTGCCGATCAGCGATCTGGGCGTTGAAGTTGCCTGAGAAGGTGTTGCCCTGGATGACCAGGCCGTCCTCGTTGACACCTCCAGGCCGTCGGCCGCCTGGCCGTTGTTGGTGATGATGCTGTCGAGATACGACGTCATCTTTGCCGCCGGTGAACCCGATGCCGTCGCCCGCGTTGGCGGTGAAGGTGCTGTTGCGGATGGTATTGCGCTGGCCGCCGCCACCGGTGTTCTCAGAAGCCGTCACTGGTGAAGCCACGGACGTGACGCCGTCCAGGATCAGGTCATCCGTCGTGGACGCTGATCCTGATGCCCGTGGTGCCGACGTTCGAGCCGTCGATGACCAGGTTGTTGATCTGGACGCCGTCAGCGTTGACCTCAGAAGGCGATGCCAGGGGCGGTCATGCTGACCTGCTGGCCGCTCCCGGTGATAACAAGGCCGTTATCCGTAATCTGCGGTAGCGAGCCGGTGAGCACGATGGGCCCGGCGACGCCGATGGCGATGACGTCCTGGCCCGCCGAGGCGTCGGCCTCCTGGATGGCGGCGCGCAGGCTGCACTGGTTGCCGCCCGCCGCGTCCGAGTCGCAGACACCGTCGGCAGCCAGGTCGCCGCCGTCGGTGGTTACGTTGACGGTGAAAGTAGCCGCCTGGACTCGGGTGGCTGGAACCACCGCCAGCCAGACCAGCAGCGCCGCACCGAGGGTGCTCAAGACAATTGCTGCCGCCGCGCGGCTGAGCTTTCGCGTACGCATGGGTCTTGCTCCTTCCCTGCTAAGTTATCCTCCCTGAATGGACGGGGGCGGCCGGTGGGCCGCCCCCGTTTCGCGAGCCCCCAACTCCTCGCGCTCACGAGTCGAGCCCGTTCCGCTCCCCTATATTATGGGCCGGCTCCAGTTACCCTGGGAGCTAACGCAGATGAAGA
This sequence comes from uncultured Chloroflexia bacterium, assembly GCA_963726245.1. Taxonomy (GTDB): domain Bacteria; phylum Chloroflexota; class Dehalococcoidia; order DSTF01; family JALHUB01; genus CAVSBT01. Next base: position 158,341 of record CAVSBT010000037.1, on the reverse strand, counting down.
TCACCTCCAGGCGGTCCACATTGGCAAGGTCGCTCACGCTGGGGAACTGGGGCGAGTAGCCGAGCCAGTCACCCGTACCGGGGTTGAACCACCAGATGGAGATGAGGATGCCGGACGGTGAGACGCCCGCGGCGATGGTGGCGATGGGCGTGCCATCGGCGTACGTGCTGATCACCGGGTTGCAGTGGCCGCCCGCCAGCGTCACCGACTCCATGGGGCCCGTTGTCGGCGTGGCCGTGGGACCCGTTGGCGTCGCCGTGTTGGTGGGCGTCGACGTGGGCGGTGTGCCCGTCACCGTAGGTGTTAGGGTGGGCGTGATGGTACCCGTGATGGTAGGCGTGGGCGTGACCGTAGCCACCCCGGCACAGCTCGAAGCTACCGGGCTCCAGTCGACGTCGCCGTCTGGGGGATCGCCTCCGCCGTGGTCACAGTCCGCGACATTATTCTGATCCACGGCACATATCTTTTCGTCGGGGTCGGTATCGCCGGCCCAGTAGTTGTACTGCGCCTCGATGTCAGCACCGCTTTCGTTCGCCAGGTAGAACTCGACGTCGGAGGTCAGGGAGCCGCTGAAGCAGTTGGACTCGGCAGCAGTGGTGCCGCTGATATGGACGTCGTCGCAGTTGCAGCCCGCCTCGAGGTCAATGCCGCCTTGGCCGACGCGGATGCTGTTGTTGTTGATTGTCACCAGGCCGGTCCCGGCGCCTTCGATCCGGATCGCGTCGTCGAAGTTATCGTTCAGGGTGTTGCCCAGGATGCTCAACTCGCTCTGGCTGTCGGCCCCGATGCCGTCGCCGCGGTCAGGGCTGCCGTTATCCTCGATTGGTTGTTGAGGATCTGGTTGCCCGAGCCGTCGGTCAGGTAGATCCCTTCGACGCTGTTGTCCTCGATGGTACTGTTGCGGATGATGCCGTCGTCAGAACCAGCGGCCAGGACTATGCCGAGCCCGGCGACCGTACCGTTGTCATGGACATTGACGGCATCCAGGATGAAGTCGTCGTTGTTGCCGCTGAAGATGATGCCCGTCCCGGTGTACTTCTTGACCTCGACGCCGGTGAGGTGGGTAGCGTCGTTGGGGGTGTCCACCACGATGCCGTTTCCGGCCGCGGCGTCGCCGTTCAGGATCAGGTGGGAGATGGTGACGTTGTCGGCGTCGATCTCCAGCGTGGCGAAAGCGCCTTTGATGACGATATTGCTGCGCCGTTGATAGTGAGGCCGTCGTCAACAATGGGGTCATAGGCACTCCCCGCCGGGGTAATGGTGTGGGTGCCGCCGCCGGTGATACTGAAGCTGATGGTGTTGCCGACCCCGGAGTCTTCGTTGGCCTGCTCGATGGCTGCACGGAGAGTGCACTGGTTGCCAGTCGTCGCCGGTCCCAGTCACACACGCCGTCGGTAACGTCGTTGTCAGATTCGTCGGTAGTCCGGTTCACCGTAAAGGTGGCGGCCTGGACCCTGCCGGCCGGCGTGACCACCACCGCCGCGACCAGCGCAAGAGCAAGGACGGCCACCCCCGCGAGCGCTGCCGTCCACCTCCACGTGCCAGACTTTCTCTGCTGCCCTGGAACGCGCATGAGGCTTGGCCCTCCTTGCCCTGACGGGCTAGTGAACTACGCTAGGTCCTGTCTCTCGCAGCCTTTCCGCCTTAGGCGGGCCTGCTCCCGCCACCGCGCCTATCTTTAGTGCAGAAGGTGCCCCTTGTCAATACTCCGGCAGGCCGCAGCCCGGACGGGCAAGAATCCAGAGGCAGGGGTGAGCTTTCGAACACGCATGGGTCTTGCTCCTTCCCTGCTGATCTTCCTGCCTGCCGGCAGGCAGGCCTTAACGGATGGGGGCGGCCCACCGGCCGCCCCCATTGGAAATCCCTGACTTCTCGCGTCAGGAGTCGCGCCCGTTCCGCTCCTCTCAGATTATAGGCCGGCTCCAGGTGCCTGCGGAGCTGACGCAGATGAATATCGCCTCCAGGCGGTCCACGCTGCTCAAGTCGCTCTGGTCGGGGAACTGGGCCGAGTAGCCGAGCCAGGTTCCCGAACCGGTGTTGTACCACCAGATGGAGATGAGGATGCCCGACGGTGAGACGCCTGCCGCGATGGTGGCGATGGGCGTGCCGTCCGCGTAGGTGCTGGCCACCGGGTTGCAGGTGCCGCCCGCCAGCGTCACCGACTCCATGGCGCTCGTGGGCGTGGGCGTGGATGTAGGCGGCGTGCCCGTCACTGTGGGCGTCGACGTGGGCGGCGTGCCCGTCACGTGGGCGTCAAGCTGGGTGTGATGCTACCCGTGGCGGTGGTAGGCGTGGGTGTGACGCGTGGCCACCGGCGCACGAGCTTGCCACCGGGCTCCAGTCGACGTCGCCGTCTGCGGTACCGCCGCCTCGCGTCGCAATTAGACGTTGTTCTGGTCCGATGGCACATATCTTGTCTTTGGGGTCCGTGTCGCCGGCCCAGTAGTTGTACTGGGCCTCGATGTCGTCGCCGCTTTCGTTCTGCCAGGTAGAACTCGACGTCGGCGGTCAGGGAGCCGCTGAAGCAGTTGGACTCGGATGGCGGTATCGCCGCTGATATGGACGTCGTCGCAGTGGCAGTCGTCCTCGAGGTCGATGCCACCCTGGCCGACGTGGATGCTGTTGTTGTTGATCGTGACCAGGCCGGTGCCGGCGCCTTCGATCCGGATCGCGTCGTCGTAGTTGTCGCTGATGGGTGTTGCCCAGGATGCGTCAACTCGCTCTGGTCTGTGGCCTCGATGCCGTTGTCGTCGTGTCGGCCCAGTGCCGTTATCCTGGATGGTGTTGTTGAGGATCTGGTTGCCCGAGCCGTCGTTCAGGTAGATCCCGCCGCCGCCGTTGTCCTCGATGGTGCTGTTGCGGATGATGCCGTCGTCAGAACCAGCGGCCAGGTCTATGCCGGTCGCCGGTGTTGTCGTGGACATTGACGGTATCCAGGACGAAGTCGTCGTTGTTGCCGTTGAAGACGATGCCCGTCCCGGTGTACTTCCTGACCTCGACGCCGGTGAGGTGGGTAGCTGTCGTTGGTGGCGCGCACCACGATGCCGTTTGCGCCGGCGGCGTCGCCGTTCAGGATCAGGTGCGAGATGGTGACGTTGTCGGCGTCGACCTCCAGCATGGCAGGAAGCGCCTTTGATGACGATGGTCCCGCTCCCCATTGATGGTGAGGCCGTCGTCACCGAGGGCGTCATAGGCGCCCACCGGGAGTGATGGTTGAGTGCCGGTGCCGAGCTGAAGGTGATGGTGTTGGCCAACCGCCGGAGTCGGTTGTTGGCCTGCTCGATGGCTGCACGCAGGGTGCACTGGTTGCCCGATGTACGCTAGGTTGACGTCGCACTTGGCGTCGGCGAGCGTCGGCGTCGCCGGTGTCAGCAACGCTGTTCACGGTAAAGGTGGCAGCCTGGACGCTGCTGGCCGGCGTGACCACCACCGCCATCACCAGCGCAAAACCAAGGACGGCCAACCCCGCGAGCGCTGCCGTCCACCTCCACATGTAAGACTTTCTCTGCTGCCCTGGAACGCGCATGAGGCTTGGCCCTCCTTGCCCTGACGGGCTAGTGAACTACGCTACGTCCGCTTTGCGCCTTTCCGCCTCAGGCGGACCTACTCCCGCCACCGCGCCTATCTTTAGTACAGCAGGCGTCCCTTGTCAATACTGCGGCGGCCCCGCGGCGCTCCCGCCTATGGCGGGCCGGGACACACCGATGAACGGCCGTACAAACCGGGCCGGAGCCCGGTAGGGCCGCTCTACAATAAGAACGCGGCGCGGCCCCAAATGGTTAACGCTGGGCGGGAGCAAGAAGTTCCCTATTTGGCGTGATCGGGTGTCGCGGAGGCCCGGCCGCTATCCATTCCTCTGAAGGCCTGCCTTGAGGCCGGCTCGAGCCACCGGTGCCAGGCTTCAGGCTGGCCTTCTGGGGCACGCTCCGTCTGCCCCCTACAACTGCCTTGCGGACGGAGCTTCTGCCAGAGGCGGACCCGCCTTCGGCGGGGAAGCTCTGTCCCTACGTCGCGGGGCGACTGCCGCCCAACGAGTCCCGAACCCATAATCGGACGTAATAACGTATAATGAAGTACCGTTAGTGGTTTCGAGGGCTAGAAGCGCATGGGTCGCTCCTACGCCAATCGTAACCGGAACCTGCACCGCTGGCTCATGGGCGCCGGCGTTGCCCTGATCCTGGCCGCCTTCGTGCTCCTGGGGATGGCCTTCTCGGGAGTCGTGGGCAGTGGCACCGACGGCTCCATCCCCGAGCCGACTTCCGGCCCGTCCCTCAGCGACGCCACTACCTCGACCGGCTTCAGCCTGGACAAGCAGCGACTGCGGCAACTGGCCGAGACGCCGCCCGCCGCGACGCCGCCCAGCAGCGCTCCCTTGACCCGACTGGTCATCCCCAAGATCGGGGTCGACGCGCCGGTCGTGACGCTGGGAGTGGACGACCAGGGCGCCATGCAGTCGCCGAGGTCGGCCTTTGATGTGGGCTGGTACGACTTCACGGCCCGACCGGGCGCGGGCAGCAACGCCGTCTTTTCCGGCCACGTGGACTTCGCCAGCGTCGGCCCCGCTGTCTTCTGGCACCTGAAGGAGTTGGGCCCCGGCGACCTGGTCGAGGTGGACCTCGCCGACGGCACCTCCTACCAGTACCTGGTGGTGAGTAACGTCGCCTATGCCAGCGACGACGCCCCCATCAACGAGATCGTCGGTCCCACCAGCAAAGACACCGTCACCCTCATAACCTGCACCGGCACGTTCAACCGAGACATCCACCAATACAGCCACCGCCTCGTCGTCCGCGCCGAGCGCATCTAGAACCACTTGGAACACCGTCATTCTGGGCGAAGCGAAGAATCTGGCTTGGAATCATGCAGCCTGTTCAGAACAATGTAGCCGGGGCCTTTAGACCTCGGCGTCCTGCTCTCGCCAGGCTCGAAAGCCTCGCCTGCGGATTGCATGCCAGCTCGTTGGCGGGCGGCCCGACGGTCATCCAGCCGACCGCGGCCTGCGCTATAATACGCGCGGAGGGGTGTCCGAGAGGCTGATGGTGCCGCTCTCGAAAAGCGGTGTACGCGCAAGCGTACCGTGGGTTCGAATCCCACCCCCTCCGCCACCAAACGTGACAGCTTGAGCGCCACAGATTGACAAAGTGGCAACTCAATCTGAAGGCGGAGAGGTGCTGGAGTGGCCGATCAGGCGCGCCTGGAGAGCGCGTGACCGCGCAAGTGGTCCGTGGGTTCGAATCCCACCCTCTCCGCCAGTGTGGAAACAAGAAGAGAGGTGGGAGGCGAAAGGCGCCTCCCACCTCTCGCTGTCACGGGAAGCCGCTGAACGCCTGTTGCTGGTCCAGGACTCGGATCTCCGAGGCGACGGGCTCCAGCTCCCAGTCCTCGTTCAGCTCCAGGGGCTCGGCCGCGCTCACCGACACCTCCTGCCCGACGCGCAGGTCGCCGGGCCCGCCGAACTCCGCCGGCAGCACTTTCGTCTCGCCGTTTAGCCGGTAGCCGGTGAACCGCTGCTGGCCGTCGGCGTCGCAGGTGACGATGAGGGCGTCGTCCTTCACCTGGTCGACGGCGCCGTGGCGGCAGTAGAGGGCCAGTGAGCTCTCCACCACGTCCACCTGGCCGTACTCCTCGTTCCGGCCGATGACCTCTGTTAGGGTGCCGTTGGGGTTGGAGCGGCCGCGCCAGAGGGGGCTGGAGCTCGACGGGTAGGTGCCCTGCTCCAGCGCGATGCGCCCGCCGGCGAGCATGCGGGTGGCGCCGCCGTGGGGCGCGGCCTCGTCGTAGATGGGCTCAGCGGCCCCGGAGCGGAAGGAGAACACCTTCAGCAGCAGCGGGCCGGGCTTATCCTCCTTGCCGGTGGCGAGGGCCACGGCCAGGTCCTGGATTCCGCCGTCCGCTTCCATGTCCACCAGCTCGACCAGGTCCAGCGTTTCGTAGCTCTTGCACGGGTCGGACGAGTCCTCGCGGTCGGGAATGAAGGGAGCGGCCGTAGACGGCCACTTGTCGCCCTCGAAGAGAGGCTTCCACTGGCCGAAATCCGGGTCGAAGGCGAAGATTTGGAGGTAGTCCTGCCGGTCGCAGCTTCCGTCTGAGGCGGACCCGCCCTGGCCGGAGATGTCGCGGCTGCTATGGACGATGATCTGCTCGCCCTGTCCGGGCAGGAGGCGGCCGTAGATTACTCTCTCGACGGTCGCTCCTTCCGGGATCAGAGGCTCCACCGGCACGGAGCGGGCGTCAGGGGTCGCCGCCGGCCGCGGCGTGGGGGCGATAGTGGGCTGTGGGCCGACAAGTTCCGCCGACCCTTCGGCGCCGCATGCCGCCAGAAGGGCGGATAGGGCCAGCAGAGCCACCGCCGTGACAATGCGAGGAGCCACTGGGGTCAGGGGAGAGGCGGGCCCGAGCGGCGGCCCGTCATGCCCTCGTAGCGGCGGCGGGCCTCCTGCTGCGCCTCCTGGGTCGCCTCCTTGGCGGCCTCCCGGGCCTCCGCCAGTCGGGAACGGGCGCCTTCAGCGACGTGCAGGGCCTTCTCGCGGCCCTCCCGCGTCAGCTCGTCCCGACGGCGCCACAGCTCAGGGGCTTTCTCGGCGGCGCGGAGCCGCGCCTCGTCGCCGCTGACGGGTGTGAGGATGGTCGCCAGGACAGCGCCGACCAGGGCGCCCATTATGACACCGAACAGGAACCCCGGACCGTGGCAGCAGGCCTCAGCGGTCGCCGGGGCATCTTCTGATTCGCTGCTGTTGTCGTTCTCCTCCATGGAGTGCGTCCTTTCGCGGTGGCCGTGCGACAGGAAGAGCTACCGGCTTCGACGTTTCTTGAACCCCAGGAGCACGCTCAGGAAACGCCGGACGCCGGAGAAAATGCCATAGACACGGATGACGGGGGCGACGGCAGTATCGGCCACGAAGGAGGTGGTGCCGCGGATGCTGTCCACGGTCTGGCGGGCCGAGCGCAGGGTCGGCTGTACGTCATCCCGGAGCAGGCTCCGGACTGTGACGATCAGGCGGCGGGCGCTCAGGCCCACGACGATCCCCAGCACAATGGCCACGGCCAGGAACACGATTCCCAGGATACCCCAGACGACGATGACGAGGTCGCGAAGCTCTTCAAGGGACATGGCATCACCTCTCTGATAGCGGCGGGGCGCATTATAGCACGGGGAAGCGGCAGGATACAGTTTAGCGCACCCTTAACAGGACGTTTGATAGACTGAAGGGGCGATGGTACAATCGGGCCACCCACGAGAGGACACCGTCTTGCCACCACAGCGAGCCACGGTTCGGGTGCCCGCGACCTCGGCCAACCTTGGGCCGGGGTTCGACTGTCTGGGCATGGCCCTGGACCTCTGGGCTGAGGTTACCGTCGAAGCGCGCCCCGAACCGCTGCCGTCGCCCGCGGACCCTCTGTCGGCCATGATCGAGAAGGCGGCTCTCTCCCTCTACGAAGCCGCCGGAGCCCAACCGCCGGCCGGCCTGTCGACCGTCTGGGCCGGTGGCGAGGTGCCGGTGGCGCGAGGCCTGGGCGCCAGCGCCGCCGCTCGCGTGGGCGGGCTGATGGCCGCCAACGCCCTGCTGGGCGCACCCCTTTCGGCGGAAGAGCTGCTCCCACTGGCGGCGCGGCTGGAGGGCCACGCCGACAACGCCGCCCCCGCCCTCTTCGGCGGCCTCCAGGTGGTGGTGACAGACCGGGGACGCCTGGTCCACCTGGGAGCGACCATGCCCGGCGGGCTCAAGGCAGTCCTCCTTGTGCCCGAGATGGCCATGCCCACCGATGAGAGCCGGCGCCTGTTGCCCAAGGAGCTCTCCCGCGAGGACGCCATCCACAACATCGGGCGGGCTGCCCTGCTCGTCGCCGCTCTCAGCGAGGGCCGCTTCGATCTGCTGGACGTGGCCACCCAGGACCGGCTTCACCAGCCGGCGCGGGCCCAGCTCTTCCCGGCCATGGAGGACGTGTTCAGGGCGGCGCGCGAGGCGGGCGCCCTCTGCGCCTACCTCTCGGGCGGTGGCAGCACTATCCTGGCTCTCACCAGAGAGGACGACAATAAGATAGCGCGGGCCATGAGAGAGGCGGCGCAGGCCCGCGGCTTCGAGGCCACGAGCCTCGTCACGGTTCCCAGCGCCAAGGGGGCGCATCTCGTCGGCCCCGTCAGTCACGGGGGATTAGGTATGGCACTCATCGTCCAGAAGTACGGCGGCAGCTCCCTTGCCAGCGCCGAGTTCATCAAGAACGTCGCCCGCCGCGTCGCCCGCCGCAAGGATCAGGGGAACGACGTGTTGGTGGTGGTCTCCGCCATGGGCAAGACCACCGACCAGCTCATCGCCCTGGCCCAGGAGGTCATGGAGCATCCCCCGGAGCGGGAGATGGACGTTCTCCTGTCGACGGGGGAGACGGTGTCCACCACCCTCATGGCCATGGCCCTCCAATCGATGGGCTATGACGCCGTCAGCCTCTCGGGGGCCCAGGCCGGCATCAAGACCGACGCCGTCCACAGCAAGGCGCGCATCCAGGGCATCGACGCGAAGCGCGTGCGGCGGGAGCTGAAGCAGGGCCGCATCATCGTCGTGGCCGGCTTTCAGGGCGTCACGGACGAGATGGACGTCACCACCCTCGGCCGCGGCGGGTCCGACACGACGGCGGTGGCCCTGGCCGCCGCCCTCGGCGCTGAGGTCTGCGAGATCTACACCGACGTCGAAGGCGTCTACACCACCGACCCCCGCGTTGAGCCCAGGGCACGGAAGCTGAAGGACATCGGCTACGAGGAGATGCTGGAGCTGGCCGCCGTAGGGGCCAAGGTCATGCATGCGCGGTCTGTCGAGCTGGGGGCGGTCTACAACATGCCTATCCTGGTGGCTTCCAGCTTCAAGGAGGCGCCGGGCACGCTGATACACGGAGGCGTATCCATGGAGCAGTTCAAGAAGGTACGCGGCATCGCGCAGGACCTGGACGTAGCCAAGATCACCGTCCGGGGCGTCCCCGACCGGCCGGGCATCGCCGTCAGCATATTCGACCCTCTGGCCGAGGCCCACGTATCGGTGGACACCATCGTCCAGAACGCCAGCGTCGAGCAGCTCACCGACGTCACTTTCACGGTGTCGCGCAAGGACCTGCACAAGGCGCTGCCGATCGTCGAAGAGGCCTCCCGCAGCATCGGCGCCGCCGAGGTCGTCACCGACGACAAGCTGGGCAAGGTGAGCGTCGTGGGCACGGGGATGACCACTGCCCCCGGCTACGCCGCCCGCATGTTCCGCACCCTCTTCGATGAGGGCATCAACATCGAGATGATCTCCACCAGCGAGATCCGCATCACCTGCATCATCAGCGAATCGAAGGTGCCGCAGGCCGTGCGCGCCCTCCATCGCGCCTTCGAGCTGGACAAGGAAGAGTAGCGGGGCTGGGCCTTTCTTCGCGACGTAGGGACGGAGCTTCAGCTCCGTCCGCAAGGTGACCCAAGGCCAGCCTTCGGACGAATGACGGGAGTGTGGAGGCCTAAAGGCCTCCGCTGCGGGCGTCAGGAGGCGCGGATCACGTCAAGCACCGAAGGCCAGGCTTGAGCCTGGCCTTCGAAGTTGTGCTGGGAGGGTTTCTACTCGTACGCCGACGGGTCGAAGTCGTCCGCGGTCACCGCCTCGACGCCGGCCAGCTCCGGCACGCGGTCCTCTAGGAGGCGCTCGATGCCAAACTTGAGGGTCATGGCGCTCATCGGGCAGCCGCCGCAGGCCCCGAGGAGCTGCAGCCTCGCCACCTTCTCTGGGGTGACCTCCAGCAGCGTCACGTCGCCGCCGTGGGATTCGAGATAGGGCCGGATCTCATCCAGCGTCTCCTCCACCCTCGTCTCTAAGTCCTGGCTATTTGTCTTAACCATCCGGCCCTCTCACCTTCTTCCCCCTCACAAACGCTCCCGGTCGCCGCAATCCAATGCTAGCATCCGCTCCTGAGGGTGGTCAAACCCGGCGCTGGGCTTCCGCCCTGACGGTGAAGCTGAGCGCCGCGAGGGCGACGGCGTAGCACAGGCACCCCACCCAGAACGTCGTCGAAACGCCCCACGTCATCGCGATGAGCACGGCCAGCACCGACGCGCACACCGACATGGCGCCGTTGATGCCCCACAGGAACGCCGTCGGCGCCTGCGGCCGCAACGAGGCCATCTTCATCCCAATGGGGAAGGGCATCCCCATCAGGAAGCCGACGGGTACCAGCATGGCGGTGGCCACTGCGATGCGCACCGGCGTCGTCGCCGAGTCAAACCGGTCGATGGCGAGAGGCGTCGCAAAGCCGAAGACGACCAGCAGCGCCAGCAGAGGCACGAACGGCCACAGGGTGGACAGGCGCGGATGCGGGTTGCCCAATCGCTGGGTCGCCAGGCTGCCGATGCCGCTGGACAGGAGAAGCGAGAAGAGCACCACCGACAGGGCGTAAGACGGGTGCCCCAGGAAGATGATGAGGCGCTGCAACTGGGAGACCTCCACCAGCAGGAAGCCCAGGCCGATGCCCGAGAAGAACACGAAGAACGGCAGCATGCCCTTCAGGGCCTTCCTGTTCGTGGTGAGGGCCAGCGGCAGGACGATGGCCATCAAAGTCAGCGACAGGACGGCGATGGTCAGCGAGAAGAGGACCCGCGTCGGCTTCCTGAGGTAGTCCTCCCAAACCGAGACGCTCTTGAACACATCTTGAAGCCGGACCATCTGAAAGAAGAAGGGCCTGTTGTCAGTCGGCGGCGAGATGTCGAAGGAGTAGCCGGCGGCGAAGGCAGCCGGGTCCTTCGCCTCGAGGATGGCCCCGAACATGGGGTCGCTGGTTTGGTCCGGCGCCACCGCCACCTCGAACTGCATCTGGCTTGCGACGCGTTCCAGCGTCGCCAGGTCCGCCTGCGAGAACGGCTTTGGGCTGACGATGATCGTGCCCACAGAGACGAACGGCGCGGGGCCCACCGCCAGGAAGACGTGCTGGCGCGGGTCATCGATGCCCCGGTCGCGCAGGACCTTCGCTGCCAGCGCTGTGAGGCGATAGGCCTCCAGCGGCCGGTCCTGGACGTACCAGCGGGAGACGGTCAGCACCCCGCCGGGGGTTAGGTGGTCGAGGAAGGTCTGCCACCCTTCGACGGTGTAGAGCGAGTTCTCGGAGAGGGCGTAGGCCCCTGCCGCCGTCGCCGCCCAGGTGTCGATGAACGAGATCTGAATGATGTCGAACTTGTCCTTGGAGCGGGCGACGTAGCTCCTCGCCTCGTCGTTGACGAAGCGGACCCGCGGGTCGCGGTCCAGGTGACCGGTGAAGTCGCCGTAGACCTTGTTGACGGCGTCCAGTATCTGCTGATTGATCTCGACGCCGGTGACAGAGCGCTGGTTGAAGGCCAGCGCCGACAACACGTCGCTGCCGCCGCCCACGCCGACCACCAGCACGTCGGCGTTGCTCCTGATGTAGTGCGCCAGGTTCACCACCTGGTACTTCATGTGCTCGATGGTCCGCGGGTCACCGTCGTAGTGGGTGAGGACCGTGCCGGCGCCGGCATCGATGGTCATGGAGAGCTGGCGCGCCTCGAAGCTGGCCGGCAGCGTCACGCTCATACCGCCCCAGTTGGGCCTGATGGGCATGTTCGGGTCGCCCCCCACCAAGATCCGCGAGAACGAGTTCCATTTCTGGTAGAGGCCCGCCTGCTCCTGCTCGCCCTTGACCCACGTCAGTCGCAGGATCGGATCCTGGTGCCGGTAGGCGACGGCGTTGGCGACGGTGAAGCTGAGGAGCACGGCGGCAGAGGCGGCGGCGAGCCCCATGGTGACACGCGCGCCGGCATCGTGGGCGAAGAGCACCGCGCCGAGGCAGCAGAGGGAGGCGATGGCAATCACGGCGGACGGGCCATCGAGGACGTTGAGGAGCTGGAGGAGGAGGATGGCGCCCAGGGCCGCGCCCACCAGGTCGGCCGCATACAGCTTGCTGACCTGCCGGCTGAACTTCGTGAGGGCCAGGCAAACGCAGACGCCGCTGAATATGAAGGGGACGGAGGTCACCAGGTAGGTGAAGCCGACTGAGTAGATCCCCGCCAGTGTCCACTCCGGGTTGAAGGGGATCGAGAGCTGGGTGAGGAAGCTGACAACTACGGACAGGCCGAAGAGAAGCGCGAACAGCGAGAGCCGCTCCTTGGCCCTTTCGTCCGGGAAGCGCTCGGGCAGGAGGTGGACCAGCAACGCGCCGACGGTCATGCCGAAGAGGGCCACGGAGATGGCGACGAAGGCGAAGTGGTACCACATGGTCACGCTGAATATTCGCGTCAGGAGGACTTCGTACATCAGCGTGCTGAGGGAGACCATGAAGAGGCCGGCATAGGTGCCGGCCGTGGGCCGCGTGCGGTCCGCAGCGACCCCCGACCTCCTCAAGAGGCCGAGGGGCCGGCCCAGCGCTCCGAGCACGTCTAGGAAGGCCGCCCTGTCCGATGCCAATGGGTGCTACCCCCGCGCGTCAAGGATGTTGACGTCCACAGCCTCACCAGAGCTAGGCAGGCTCGCGCCACCCTGACGCTGACCGCAGCCATAGTAATGGGCGGGCGTCTTTCACTCAAATGGTTAAGAAGTAGGGTGTTTTCCCGGCGGAATTAGGGGTAAACCCTACTCCCACAGGGGCAGCGTAATCCCTAATATGGTGCCGCACTCCTTGAGATGTAGGAAGGGCGACTATGTGGCTCCGTAAGTGGTTCTGTCCGTTTCTGTGGGTGCTCCTGATCCCCGTGGTCACCGTTCCCCTTTCGGTGTTCCTGCAATCGCGCATGACCCTCTATGAGGGCACGGACCTGAGCCTCGGCAACGGAGGACCCTGGGCGGTCCGCGACCAGGCCCTGGGCACGTTCTTCCCGGCCCTTCTGAACCTCGTGGCCTTCGCCTGGTGCTTCTTCGGCCAGGGCCGCGCCCGATGGGCTGCCATCTGGGCGGGCATCATAGGCGCCGCCGGCGCTATCCTCCCCTTTGTGGTCATGCTCAATACCGACAGCCTGGGCTTGGACAACATTCACTACGTCTACTGGATCCCCACGGTGACGCTGGTCTGGCTTGGGGCATTCAACACCTGGCTGGCCGCCCTTGTCGCCACCGTGATCTTCCGTGTCTTCGTGCAGGCCAAGGACCGCGCCCGAGCGGCCTCACCCTCGGCCGCGCGCGAGCACTACCTCAGCCCCGTCCACAGCCACTAGGCAACCGAGCCTCTGGCGCGACGACACCTCCGTTCCTCCGAAGGCCCCGCGCGTAGAGGAGGGCTTCAGCCCTCCACGGCCTCTGTGGAAGGCTAAAGCCTTCCGCTACGCGGCCATGCTGGCTCACCGTTGGTAGGGGAATCCTTCACCCCCGCCTGAAGGCGGGGGCATAGATTCGCCTTCCGATGCCCCAGCGTTCACGCTGGGGTTGTGCGCCGCCACTGGCCGCCTCGCTTTCCCGCCCCTCACGACGGCGGCAAATTCACATAAGCGCTCGCCTGCCTGCTGCCGTGGCCTGCTAGAATAGGCCGGATAGCGGCGCGAATGTTCACCCACCTTCACCTTCACACCGAGTACAGCCTGCTGGACGGCCTCTCCCGCATCCCCCAGCTCATGGACCGCGCCCGCGAGCTGGGCCAGGAGGCCGTCGCCCTCACCGACCACGGCGTCCTCTACGCCGCCATCGACTTCTATCGCGAGGCGCGCGCCCGCGGCGTCAAGCCGATCATCGGCATCGAGGCCTACGTCGCCCCTGGCTCACGCCTCTCCCGCGAGCCCGCCGACAAGCGGTCCTTTCACATCACCCTCCTCTCGCGCAACCTGAAGGGCTATCGCAACCTGCTGGCCCTGGTGACCAAGGCGAACCTGGAGGGCTACTACTACAAGCCGCGCATGGACAAGGAGCTCTTCCAGCAGCACAGCGATGGGATCATCGCCCTCTCCGGCTGCAACTCCAGCGAAGTGCACCGCCTGCTGATGGACGGTCGCTATGAGGAGGCGGCGAAGACGGCCCGCTGGTATCAGGAAGTCTTCGACGGCTTCTATCTCGAGCTCCAAGAGCACAGCATGCCGGAGGTCACCGCCGTCAACCGCGACCTGGTTAGCCTCTCGCGCGAGACCGGCATCCCCCTGGTGGCTACGAACGACTGCCACTACGTCTACCGGGAGGACGCCCCCATCCACGACATCCTCCTCTGCATCGGCACCAACTCCTCCGTCCTGGACGAGAAGCGGATGAGGATGTCGGACGACTCCTACTACCTGAAGTCAGAGGAGGAGATGCGCGCCCTCTTCCCCGACCTGCCGGAGGCCATCGACAACACCTGGCAGGTGGCCCAGGCCTGCGACCTGGAGCTGGAGTTCGGCCGCCTGCACCTGCCGGAGCCCGACCTGCCGCCCGGCGTCTCCTCCGAAGAGCACCTGGCCCGCCTGACCCAGGAGGGCCTCGCCCGGCGCTACCCGGCCGCCTCCGAGGACGTGGAGCGCCGCCTCCAGTACGAGCTGGAGGTGGTGCGGAAGACGGGCTTCACCAACTACATCCTGGTGGTCAACGGCATCGCCCAGTTCGCGCGATCACAGGGCATCGGCATGGGGGTACGCGGCAGCGCCGCCGCCAGCCTCATCCTCTACTGCCTGGGCGTCACCGAGATCGACCCCCTGGCCGCCCGCCTGGTCTTCGAACGCTTCCTGCACGACCAGCGCCGCGAGCCGCCGGACATCGACCTCGACTTCGCCGAGGACCGCCGCGACGAGGTCATCCGCTATGTCGCGGAGAAGTACGGCTATGATCGCGTCGCCCAGATCATCACCTTCGGCACCATGGGCGCCAAGGCCGCCATCCGGGACGTGGGCCGCGCACTCGGCCTTACGCTACGCCGACACAGACCGCGTCGCCCGCCTCGTGCCCAACGCCCTCCACATGACCATAGAGCGCGCCCTGGACGAGAACCCGGAGCTGCGCTCCCTCTACGACATGGACGAGCAGGTGCGGCGCCTGGTGGAGACCGCCCAGAAGCTGGAGGGACTGTCTCGCCACGCCAGCACTCATGCTGCCGGCGTCGTCATCTCCCGCGAGCCGCTCGTGGAGCACGTGCCCCTCCAGAGGCCCGCCCGCAGCAGCGACGGCGACGCCGCCATCCCCATGACCCAGTTCGCCATGGAGCAGGTGGCGGCCATCGGGCTGCTGAAGATGGACCTCCTGGGCCTCACCAACCTCACCATTCTCGACCGCGCGGTGGAGATCATCCGGCAGGCCCACGGCGTAGATGTGGACCTGACGAACCTGCCCGACGGGGACGCCGCCACCTACGAGATGCTGTCGAAAGGGGAGACCTTCGGGGTATTCCAGTTGGAGAGCGCCGGCATGCGCCGTCACATCCAGGAGCTGAAGCCGACCGGCATCGGCGACCTGGCGGCCATGGTCGCCCTCTACCGGCCGGGGCCCATGCAGCACATCCCCACCTACTGCCGCGCCAAGCACGGCCACGAGCAGATCCGCTACCCGCACCCGGACCTGTCCGACCTCCTGGACGAGACCTACGGCGTCATCGTCTACCAGGACCAGGTGCTCCTCATCGCCCAGAAGTTCGCTGGCTACAGCCTGGGCGACGCCGACACCATGCGCAAGGCGATGGGCAAGAAGATCCCTGAGGTCATGCGCGCCGAACGCCAGCGCTTCCTCGATGGGGCGAAGGCGCGCGGCTACAGTGAGGAGCTGGCCAGCGAGATCTTCGAGCTTATCCTGCCGTTCGCCGGCTACGCCTTCAACAAGGCCCACGCCTACTGCTACGCCACCATCGCCTACCAGACGGCCTACCTGAAGGCCTGCTACCCGGCCGACTACATGACGGCCGTGCTCATGATGGCGCCCCATCACCCGGCGGGCGCCCACGAGCGCATCGCCAGCGCCGTCGCCGAGTGCGCCAAGCTCGGCATCCCTATCCTGCCGCCCGACGTCAACCACAGCCAGGTCAACTTTGCCTTGGAGGCCCTCCCCGATGGCCGCACCGCCATCCGCTTCGGGCTGGCCCTCATCAAGAACGTCGGCGCTGGCGCGGCCGAGAGCCTCATCGCCGCTCGCGACGAAGGCGAAGGCGGCGGGCGGGAGTTCGCCTCCATCGAGGACTTCTGCCGCCGCGCCAACCTTCGAAACCTCAACAAGCGCGCCCTGGAGAGCCTGGTGAAGGCGGGCGCCCTCGACAGCCTGGGACAGCGCCCCGACGGCCGTTCGTACGGGCGGGCCACCCTGCTGGCCAACCTGGATCGCATCGTCTCCCTCGCCCAGCGCGAGCAGCGGCTGCGCGAGTCCGGGCAGTCCACCATGTTCGACATGTTCGGCCAGAGCGCCGCCACTCCTCTGCCCGCCCTGGACCTGCCTGCCGGACAGGCAGGGCTGCCTGCCGGCCAAGCGGAGTCGGAGGAGACGGAGCTGGCCCGGTCGGAGATGCTGGCCTGGGAGAAGGAGCTCCTGGGGGTCTACGTCTCCGAGCACCCCTTCAGCGCCGCCGCCGGCGCCCTGGCCTCCCACGTAACCGCCGTCTGCAGCGAGGTGACGGCGGAGATGTCGGGTCGAGAGCTGGTGCTGGCGGGTCTGGTCACCGGCTCGCGGCCTCTCTTCACCCGCGACAGCCGCCCCTTCCTGGCCGTGGAGATGGAAGACCTCTCGGGCAGCCTGGAGGTCACCGTCTGGCCCGACCTCTACGAGCAGACGCGCGAGCTGTGGATGGAGGGCAACATCCTGCTCGTGCTGGTGCGCGTCCGCGAGCGAGGCGAGAGGCTCACGGTGGGCGTGCAGCGCGTCGCGCTCTACCAGGCGGGCGGCGGCGCGCCCTTCGCCATCCCCGACTGGCTGGCGGCCCAGGGGAGCCGTCCGGCTGGCACGCGGCCGGCAAGCGTGGCGCCAGGGCTTGCAGCTCCAGCAGCAACGGCGGCCGCAGGCAAAGGGCAAAGGGCAGAGGGCATAGGGCCCCACTCCCCCACGGTCCTGCGCGTCACGCTGGAGGAGACGGACGACGAGGCGGCCGACCGCGCCCGCGTGGCGGCGCTGGTCGCCTGCCTGCGGGACTTCCCCGGCGACGACCCCGTGCGACTGCGCGTCCGCCAGTCCGACGGCCAGGACGTGGAGCTGGCCCTGCCCTCGGCCCGCGCCTGCGAGGAGCTGGTCGAGCGCCTGCGGCAGGTGGTGGGGGAGACGGGAAGGGTGGAGGTAGAAGGCTCGGACCGCCGGCGCGGCGACAGTGCATCCTGGGTGAACCCATGCTTGTTCGCGAGTCACAAGTCGAAGACATCCTGGTAGCCTGGACGGCTCCAGACCTCAAGAAGGGGGACCAGTAGTGGGCGAGAGACTCAAGGGCAGGGTTGCCATCGTGACGGGCGCCGGCCGCGGCATCGGCAGGGGCGAGGCGCTGGCGCTCGCCTCTGAGGGCGCCATCGTCATCGTCAACGACTTCGGCGGCGCCACCGACGGCACCGGCGGCGACAAGGGCCCTGCCGACGAGGTGGTCGACGAGATCAAGAGGATGGGCGGCCGGGCGCTCGCCAGCTACGACAGCGTCGTCGAGCACGCCACCGGCGAGAAGCTCGTCAGGCAGGCCCTCGACAGCTTCGGCAGGCTGGACATCGTCGTCAACAACGCCGGCATCCTCCGCGACCGCACGCTCGCCAACATGAGCGAGGAGGAGTTCGACGACGTCATCGCCGTGCACGTCAAGGGCCACTTCAACCTGATGCAGGCCGCCTGCGTCTACTTCCGGCAGGCCCGCCAGCCGGGGGTCATCGTCAACACCTCCTCCACGTCCGGGCTGGGGAACCCCGGCCAGACCAACTACTCGGCGGCGAAGGAGGGCATCGTCGGCATGACGCGCACGGTGGCGCGGGAGATGGGCCGCTACGGCGTGCGCTGCAACGCCATCCGCCCCCTGGCCGCCACCCGCCTCACCCTCAGCGACGAGATGCGCCGCCGCTTCTCGCGCGCTGGCGAGGCGGGCATGAACATGCTTGCCCAGCTGGAGAAGCAGTTGCCGGAGGAGATCGGCCCCTTTGTCGCCTGGCTCTGCACCGATGAGGCCTGCGAACGTCAACGGCCGCACCTTCCTCGTTCATGCCGGCTACGTCGGCCTCTACTCCGAGCCGGAGATCATAGCGGCCGTGGAGACGGAGAAGCCATGGACGGTGGACCTGGTCTCCCAGCTCGTGAGCAAGCAGGTGACGGCCAACCTCGTGAACGAGTGGCCGCTACGGAAGCCCAAGGAAGGCTAGGCGGCGGCGACCGCTGGCCCAGGTCGAAGATGGATTCTTCGCTCCGCTCAGAATGACAACTATGTCACCCTGAGCGGAGCGAAGGGTCTCTCTTGAACTGGATTGGCGCTAGGAGCGGCTCCGCCGCTTCTTCGCGGGGGAAGTAGACGTTGAGGCGGCCGTCTTCCACGCGGGCGCTGGCGGCGTGAAGGCCGGCGAGGACGCGCGGCAGAAGGATGTTGCGCCGGTGGACCCCCACCTGCACCGATAGCTCGTCGCCGCGCTGGGCCAGGGATACCTCGTCTTTGGTGGCGAAGGGCGCGCCCAGGCTGAGGACGAAGCCGCCGTCCTCCGCCCGCACCTCGTGGGCCAGGGCCGGGTAGTAGATGCGCGTTGGGTCGTCACCTCCGAAGACGTGCTCGGCGACCTCCCGGAGCGCCTCCAGTCCCGTGGCCTCATCCCGCAGAAGGGGAGCGCTGAGGATGGGCAGCGGCGCAAAGGCCTCGTCGATGAGGTTCACGTAGCCCGCCTGGGCCTCCTTCCAGCGGGCGAAGTAGCCGTCGCCGACGCCCTCCGGCAGGACGCGGTTGCACACCACGGCGTCGGTCACGTAGCCGTACAGGTTCAGATAGGTGAAGGTGCGCTGCGTCTCCCTGATCACCATCTTCTCCGGGTTGAGCACCAGGCGAACGGAGGACAGCTCCCTGTCCGATAGCACCTCGTGCAGGCGGGCCAGTTGCCGCACCAGGTCCTCCACGGCGTCGAAGACCTCCCTTTCAGGGATGGGCATGCCGGTGAGCGGGCGCATCACGGGCCGCAGCACGTGTGAGAGGCGACGCTGCAGCGGCAGGAGCTTGTCGATCCACCAGCGGGCCGAATCGGGGAAGCTGAGGAGGCGCAGCGTCTCGCCGGTAGGGGCGCAGTCCACCACAATGACGTCGTAGTCGCCGCTCTCGTGGTGGCGGTTGATCCAGAGGAGGTTGGCCAGCTCCTCCATGCCGGGGACGGCCGCCACCTCGTCCGCCTCCATCTCGTCCACCCCCTGCCAGAGCAGAAGGGCCCGCAGCCAGTCGTGCACGGTGCCCCACCAGCGCCTCAGGCTGTAGTAGACGTCACCCTCCTGGCCCCAGAGGTTGGGCGCCACGGGGACGGGCTCAGGCCCCAGCGACATGCCGAAGGCGTCGGCCAGGCTGTGGGCGGCGTCAGTGCTGAGAATGACAGTGCGATAGCCGAGCTCGGCGGCGCGAAGAGCGGTCGCGGCAGCGACCGTCGTCTTGCCAACGCCGCCCTTGCCCGTGTAGAGGATGATGCGTCGCGCCAATGGTCGTCTTACTCAGAGGCCCCGCCGTGGGTTCGCGGGCGGCCTCCCTTCCATGATAGCCCTGGTGCCTACGAGGAGGCCAGCCGGAGAGCCCTCAGACGGGCGAGCCGGGGGTGCCGGCACGGGCGCGGAAGATCTCTTCGAACTTGCGGCCCTCTTCTGGGGTGACGCGGAGGAAGGCGCCCTCGCCCTCGGCCAGCAGAGCGCCGTCCTCGTCACGCAGCTCTGCACGCGCTTGAATCAGGCGATGGCGCTTGTTTGTGATGTAGCCGCGAACCTGCAGGCGCCGGCCCAGGGGTACCGACCGGCGGAATCGCACGTGCATGCGCGCGGTCATGGCCCAGACGCCCTCGAGGTAGGCGGCCCAGCCCATGGCTTCGTCGAGCATGGTTGCCACCAGACCGCCGTGCATGTGGCCGGGAAAGCCCTGGTAGTGCGGGTCGGGGTCGAGCTCCGCGACGGCGGCGCCGTCCTCCAGCCGGAAGGCCAGCTTGAGGCCCCTGGCGTTCAAATCGCCGCATCCGAAGCATCCGCGGGCGATGCGGAGCCGCTCTTCCTCCTCCATAGCCTTCACTGGAACCGTCCCATGGCTACCTCGGCCGTGCCGGAGACCAGGGTCTCGCCCCTCTGGTTGCTGCACTCGACGCCGTACTCGAAAACACCATCACGGGCGCGGCGCGGCTCGGCGTGGGCGGTGAGCGTGTCGCCGGGGCGGGCGGGACCCCGAAAGCGCACCTTCAGGCGCCCGCCGGCCAGCCAGTCGTTGCCGAAGGCCGCAGCCATCATCTCCGAGAGATAGGCCAGCACCAGCATGCCGTGGGCGATCGTGCCGCCGAATGGCGTCGTGCGCGCATACTCCTCGTCGACGTGGAGCGGGTTGTGGTCGCCGGAGGCCGCGGCGTAGCGCCGGATTCCCTCCTGGGTGACCATTCGCGACAGCGGCGGCACCTGGGGGATGTCTTCGGCGCTCACGATGCCGACTCCCCAAGCGGCGCCATCAAGGTGGCTCGCCCGACCACGGCGGGGGCGGCCGCCCCATCCTCCGCCACGTCGAACTCGACGACGGAGACGACTACGCCCCGCATCTCGGAGCGCTGCGCCACCCGTGCCTGCGAGCGCAGAGACGCGCCAACCGGGACGGCGCGCTGGAACTCGACCTCCTGGCCGGTGTGGACGGCGCCCGCCGGCAGCTTCACCTGCTCCAGGATAGCGCGCAGGGCCATTGTGGCCACGGCCAGAGGCGGCACCCAGGCCGGACCGCCTTCGGGCCCCTGCCCGTAGGCGTTGGAGCGGTCCTCGACGGCCTCCAGGTAGCGGTGGACGTCACCGGCGTCCAGCCGGAAGTGGGCCGTCGGCAGCTCGTGGCCGCGCGGCAGGTCGGTGACGTTAGGCAGGTCGGCCGGCGTCAAGCAAGAGTCCCCTGGTTGAATGATGCGGGATGATGGTCATCGGCCACTCGGGTGCATCTCCGGTGGCAGGGTTGCAAACACCTCAGCTTCTCGGGAAGCTGCGGAGGTCTCAGTGCCGCAGAGCCCATTTGGTTTCGCCCTAGCCCAGGGCCGCCAGAGCCTCCCGGTGATCCCTGGGCTTGAGGATCTCGCTGCGGGTCACGTAACGGATGATCCCATCCTTGTCCACGACCACTGTGAGTCGCTCCGACAGGGCCAGGTTCTCGTTCCAGGTGTCGTACAGGCGGGCCGCCTCTCCCTTGGGGTCGGAGAGAAGGCTGTACGTGAGCCCCAGGCTCTCCTTGAAGGCCTTGTGGGCCCAGACGCCGTCCCGGCTGATGCCGAAGACGCGCGCGCCCTTGGCCTGAAAGTGAGAGTAGTCATCGCGATAGCCGCACATCTCGTTGGTACACACGGGCGCGAAATCGCCGACGTAAAACACCAGGACCACGGGGCTGCCTCGCAGGTCCTTCAAGTGCACAGGCTCGCGGTTCTCGTCGCGCAGGGTAAAGTCGGGTGCTTCCTTGCCTACTTCAATGGCTGCCATGATCCACGTCTCCCTCCTGTGGATGCTGCTGTCCTACTTGGCCGCCACCCGCTGGGGCGCCAGCGACCGCAGGTACTCGTTGATGCCGCTGGCGGCGCGGCGGGCGTCTCTTATGGCCGTCACCACCAGGTCGGCGCCGTTGACGTTGTCGCCGCCGGCGAAGACGCCCGGCACGCTGGTTCGACCCGTCTGCGGATCGACGGCGATGCGACCCTGGCGGTCCGCCTCCAGGCCGGACACGGTATCGCTGAAGATGCGGTCGACGCTGTAGCCCAGGGCCAGGACGACGGTATCAGCCTCGACGACGAACTCGGAGCCCTCGATGGGCACCGGCCGCCGGCGGCCGCTCTCGTCCGGCTCGCCGAGCTCCATGCGCCGGAACTCCACGGCCTTCACGCGTCCCTGCTCGTCGCCGAGGAAGCGGACGGGGGCGACCAGAAAGTCTGTGATGACGCCCTCCTCGCGGGCGTGGACGCGCTCGTCGATGCGACCGGGCATCTCCGCCTCTGTGCGGCGGTACACGCAACGCACCTCCTCGGCGCCCAGTCGGACAGCGGTGCGCACACAGTCCATCGCGGTGTCGCCGCCGCCGATCACCAGCGCCCGCTTGCCGACGCGCACCGGCTCTCGCTGGCCCTCGGGCAGTTGCTCCGGCCTCAGGTTGCCCCGCACCAAGAAGTCGGTCGCCATGTAGACGCCGCTTCCAGGTCGTCGTTCTCGATGCCGAGCAGGTTGCCGACGCTGGCGCCGTGACCGAGGAAGACGGCGTCATAGCCCTCGGCGAAGAGGTCCTCCAGCGTGACCTCCGCCCCGATGTGGGTGTCCATCAGGAAGCGGACGCCGAGCTTCTTCAGGAAGTCGACCTTCTCATCAAGGATGCGCTTCGCCATCTTGAAGTTGGGGATGCCGTACAGGAGGATGCCCCCCGGCTCCGGCCAGGCGTCGAAAATGGTAGCGCCGTGGCCACGAACCGCCATTTCTTCGGCCACTGTCAGGCCGGCGGGACCCGCGCCCACGATCGCCACCCTCCGGCCGCTGGGCGGCGCCAGCTCCGGCATGGGGAAGCCGAGATTCTCACGCTGGTAGTCGGTGACGAAGACCTCCAGGCGCCCGATGGCGACGGGCTTGGCGTTCTTGCCCACCACGCAGTGGCCTTCGCAGAGGCGCTCCTGGGGGCAGAGACGGCCGCACATCTCGGGCAGGCTGCTGGTCTCGCGGAACTTGTCTGCGGCGCCGGCGATATCGCCGTGCTCTAGGAGCCAGAAGGCACCGGGAATGTCGTTTTCGACGGGGCAGGCCTTGGTGCAGGGCGCCGCGGGACACTGGATGCAGCGCTCGGCCTCGATCTTTGCTGTTTTCAGGTCGATCGGCAGATAGGCCTCATCCCAGTTGTGGACGCGAATGGCCGGGTCCTGCTCGGGCATCGGCTGGGCCGGGATTTTCAGGCGCGCCTTGCGGTCTACGGCGGGTTTGACTTCGGACACAGGAATCTCTCCAGTACAAACGGGCGTAAGGTTCCAATACCAGCTTAGCTTACGGCGCTAGAGGCGGCAAGCCGACCCTTAGCCGCCGGGCACCGGCGTCCGCACGGCGGCGAGAAGGCCTCGACGCGGCGAAAAGAGGAAGGCCAGCAGAAAGAGAAC
The DNA here is from genome assembly GCA_963726245.1 of uncultured Chloroflexia bacterium. Lineage (GTDB taxonomy): Bacteria > Chloroflexota > Dehalococcoidia > DSTF01 > JALHUB01 > CAVSBT01. The sequence goes on along the minus strand of CAVSBT010000037.1, from coordinate 135,198 downwards.
GGTGGCCGTCAGGACGATCGCCGCCCCCGACGCCACCTCGGCGTAGTAGGAAACGTACAGACCCACCACCGAGGAGATGGCCCCGACCACGGCGCCCAACGCCATGATGTGGTGCACCCTTCGCACCAGCAGGCTGGCGGTCGCCGCCGGTGTCACCAGCATGGCCACGACGAGGACGATGCCCACGGCCTTCAAAGCCACCACGGTCGAAACCCCAAGCATCGCCAGCAGCATGTACTGGACGAAACCCACCGGCACCCCTGAGGCGGCGGCCATCGTGGGGTCGTAGGCTGTGAAGAGGAGCTGCCGGTAGAACAGAGTCACCAACGTCAGGACGACCAGCCCCATGACGGCGATGAGGAGCAGGTCGTCGCGGCCTACGCCCAGGACGTTGCCGAATACGAAAGAAAACAGGTCCACGGTGTAGTTGGTCTGGCGGCTGATGATGAGGATGCCCAGGGCGAAGGCGCCGACGAAGAGGATGCCGATGGCGGTGTCGAAGCTGACGCGGGCCCGGCCCCCGACGAGGGCGATGGCGAGCGCCGTGACGAGGACCGCTATCACCGCGCCCACGTAGATGTTGGCCCCCAGCACAAAGGCCGTGGCCACCCCCGCGAAGGAGGCGTGAGCCAGCGCGTCGCCGATGAAGGCGAGGCCCTTGAGGACCACGAAGGTGCCGATGCAGGCGCTGACGACGCTCACCATCAGAGTGGCCATCAGGGCGCGCTGCATGAAGGCGAACTGAAAGGGCTCTCGCAGGTACTGCCAGATGTCATTCATGGCCGTGGTGGCGGGCGTATATCGCGCCCTCGAAGGGCAGAAAGATCAGGTGGGCCGCGTAGGTGGCGTTAAGGTTTTCGTGCGTGAACACCTCGGAGGGCGGCCCGAAGGCGATCAGCCGTCGCTGGAGAAGGAGGGCCAGGTTGAAGCAGCCGGCCACGCAGGAGAGGTCGTGGGTGGCGACGAGGAGGGTCTTGCCCTCGTCGCGCAGCCCCTCGAAGAGGCCGAGGACGTCGTGCTGGGAGGTGGCGTCCAGGCCGGCCATCGGCTCGTCCAGGAGCAGGACCTCCGGCTCGCGGGCCAGGGCGCGGGCGATGAGCATGCGCCGCTGTTCGCCCCCAGAGAGCTCGCCGATAGGCCGCTTCGCCAGGGAGTCCAGACGCGCGCGCTCCAGGCACCGCGCCACGATGCGGCGCTCCTCCGGATCCGGCCGGGGCCAGAGGCTTGCCCGGAGGTCTGCGCGCCCAGGCAGGCGCCCGATGCGTCCCATGGCCACCACGTCCTCGACGGTTACGGGGAAGTTCCAGTCGACCAGCTCCGACTGCGGCGCGTAGCCGACGAATCGCCGGCCCGCCGCCGGCGACAGGCCGCCGACCCGGATGGAGCCACGCCACGGTCGGTGGAGGCCGAGCAAGACTTTGAGAAGGGTAGACTTGCCCGAGCCGTTGGGACCCACCAGCCCCACCAGGCTCCCCTTCTCCAGGCTGAAGCTCACGTCCTCCAGGGCGACGTGGCCCTCGTAACCCGCCCAGAGCCCCCGGACCGTGACCGGCGCCTCTTCCGCTTCCACCCGAAGGGCAAGGTTCATCAGACCACCCTCCGCTTCCTTGCGTTCCGCCTCCGGCCTGCCGCCAGGCCGGTCCTGCCCGTTGCCGAACCCGCCCGCCTGGCCACCGGGCGCGAACGGCAGGCGCGGCAGCGTCCATACACCTCGAGCCAGTGCCCCTCGATCTCGTAATCAGTCTGCTTCGCCACCTCGCTGGCCAGGGCGGGAACGCCGCAATTGGTGAAGGCTTCAACGCGGCCGCAGCCCGTGCACACCAGGTGGTGGTGATGGCCCCTGGTCCTGCTAAGGCGATAGTGGAGGCTGCCGTCGTCCAGCAGCACCCGGCAGACCATGTCCAGGCCCTGCAGGAGGCGCATGGTGCGGAAGACGGTGGCCCGTCCCACCCCGCGCGTCCGCTGACAAACGTCGTCCACGGTGAAGTGGGGGCCGGCCGCCAGCACCGCCGCCAGGACAGCTCTCCGGGCCGGGGTCACGCGCAGTCCGCGCATCTCTAGCCGCTGAGCGGCAAGGTCCAGCTCTGTCATAGATGATACCTGGTATCAGTTACGATAACGCGACATGGGTCTCGTGGTCAATGGGTCGCAGGAGGTGGGGAAGGAGTTGTTAGCGGCGGCCCTGGAGGATGATCTCCCCGGTGGGCGTCTGGCTGCCGCCGGCAGGCTCGACGGTGATGGCCATCCCCGTGAGCGTGCCGCCCAGCTCCCCTTGCACGAGCAGCCGCGCCGAGCCATCGGACTGAGGGCGAATATGCCGCCGCTTACCGGCGTGCCGTCCTGGTTCAGCACCCAGAGCTGGTAGGTGCGATCCGCCGGAGAGTCTGCGGCAGGTTAACCAGGAAGAGAACGCCCATGTTCTCCTCATTGCTCCAGAGGTAGGTACCTCTGACCGGGCTGGCCGGCACCGAGCTGACAGGTCCTCGCGGCCCTGGCTGTCCAGGGCCACCACCCTCATGGCCTGGTCCTGCTGCTGCAGTAGATCCTGGAGGCTCTGCTGTTTGAAGGCAGCGTCAGTTAGCGCCTTCTGGAGGACATTCACGGTCTCATCTCGCCGCCCGAGCTCGCTGTAGAGGACATCGAAGCGGTTGTTGTCTGTCTTCAGGCCGTTCACCTGGGTCTGGAGGAAGCCTCCCCAACTAATCCCGCCCAGCGAGACGATGGCAAGCGCAGCGGCCGCAGTGGCCCAGCTCAGGCGCGGCGTCGGGAACCAGCCTAGTCTCGGCCGCGGCACCATCACCCGTCGCAGCCGCAGACGGAGGGCCGGGCTGGCGCGGCGCAACGGCGCGGCCAGAGCCAGGAGAGCGGTTGTCTCTACAGCCTCATCGTGCAGGAGTCGACAGCCGGCGCAGCGGGCCAGGTGCTTCTGCACCCTCCGGCTTTCAGACTTCTCGAGGGCGCCCAGGCTATGGGCGTCCAGCAGTTCCCGGGCTTCCTCGCAGTTCATCTTGACCTTCTTGTCCGGAGCGCATCTCAGTCAGAGCCGCTCGCATCTTCCGCATGCCCAGCCGGATACGAGTCTTCACCGTACCCAGCGGCTCACCCAAGGCCCGCGCGATCTCCTGCTGCGTGAGTCCTTTGTAATAGGCCAGCTCGATGGCGGAGCGCTGCTCCGCAGGCAGGCCGACCAGGGCGCGACGTATCGCCGAGCGCTCGTCGGCCTGGAGGGTGGCCAGGGCGGGATCATCCGCATCGTCAGACTGGGGCCCTTCGCCGTCCAGAGGCGCGGACCCGACCTCGAAGCGCAGGCGGCGGCCGCGGCTGCGTCGCTCGTCGATGGCGCGATTACGGGTCACACTCATTAGCCAGGTCATGAAACGGCCGCGCGCGGCGTCGTAGTGGTCCGGCTTGCGCCACACCCGCAGGAAAACGTCTTGAACCACATCTTCGGCCGCGTGCACGTCTCCCAAAATCCTCAACGATACGGAATAGACGAGGTTCCCGTACCGATCGTAAAGGGCCTCGAAGGCCTCCATGTCTTGACGACAGAGCTGCTCAACGAGCTCTTCGTCAGGACAGTCCGTGTAGTTCACCGCCGTCCCGCCCCGGATCGGTGCCCAAAAGCATCCGTCCTATTAACAAGTACGATGGCCCGCCCTATTCAGATTCGCCGGAATAGCCCTCCGGCAAGCTTATTGTACCAGCGCGTTCCTTCGCCCGTACAGGTCATACCTGGCCTTTGGGTCCGGCAGAGCTTATCATATAGACTTGTGGTGATTTGTCCGTTGTCCCGACGCTCATCGACGGGCGCCGGGGGGAAGGGAGATTGATTGAGATGCGGCCGGCACGATATGTGACCGCGTTCCTGCTCTGGCCCGCTATGGTCGCAATGCTTCTAACCCTCTCCGCCTGCAACGGCGGGGGTGGACAGTCCCCGACGCCGGAAGCCACCGGGACTGCCCCAGCGGCCACGGCCTCTGCCGCCTCGGCCTCTCCCACCGCGATCCCAACCCGCACCGGCGCGACCCTGACCATCCCCCAGATCGTCCAACTGATGCGCCCCTCAGTGGTACGCATCCAGACGGAAGGCGCCACCCTGGACATCCTGGGCCGGCCGGTTCCCACCCAGGGAGTCGGTACCGGCGTGATTATCGACGAGCAGGGGCACATTATCACCAACAATCACGTTGTGCGCCTCGATAGCGGGCTGGCCAGCCGCGTCACCGTCACCCTCAGTGACAGCCGTACTGTGACCGCCCAGATCGTAGGCACCGACCCGCCAAGCGACCTAGCCGTTCTCCAGATCGATGCCACGAACCTGACGCCGGCCACGCTCGGGGACGTCACGGACCTCCAGGTCGGCGAAGAGGTGGTGGCCATCGGCTACGCCCTGGACCTGCCCGGCGGGCCCACGGTGACCCGGGGCGTGGTCAGCGCCAAGGGACGCGTCATCCAGGAATCGCCCTATTCCATCTCCGACGCCATTCAGACCGATGCCAGCATCAATCCGGGCAACAGTGGCGGCCCCCTGGTAGATGATCGTGGCGAAGTAATCGGCATCGACACGGCCGTCCTCGTGCAGGCCCAGGGCATTGGCTTCGCCATCTCTATCGACCTGGCGAAGCCGCTCGTGCAGGAGATCATTCAAAATGGGTCAGTATCCCGAGGCTTCCTCGGTGTCAGCACCGTGGACGTGACGGCGTCGATAGCGGCCGCCTTCAACTTGCCTGTGGACAGCGGTCTGGGGGTGGCCGCCGTGACCTCAGGCTCGCCGGCCGGCGTGGCCGGCCTGCGCGTGAACGACGTCATAGTTCGCATAGGTGACGTAACCGTCAACAACAGCGGAGACCTGCTCCAGGCCCTCACCAAGTATCGGGCCGGCGACAAGGTCACCGTGGTGTTCTATCGTGGCAGCCAGCAGCAGCAAGTGGATATCACACTGACGCAGCGTCCTCAGTAGCGGCGGCTGTCCGGCGGAACAGGAGGTCTGGCATGGATATCGGGAAGGATACCGCCTTCACCTGGCTTGGGCACGCGACGTTCCGGATCACGACGCCGGGGGGCAAGCACTTGCTCCTCGACCCGTGGGTCGACAGCAACCCGGCCTGCCCCGAAGAAGCGAAGAAGATCGACTCCCTGGACCTGATCCTCATCACGCATGGCCACGGCGACCACATGGCCGACGCCGTGCCCATCGCTAAGCGCACGGGCGCCAAGACCCTCGCCATCTTCGAGCTCGCCACCTACCTCGAGGGCAAGGGCGTCCAGAACACCATCGGCATGAACAAGGGCGGCACGACCGAAGCCCTGGACGGCGTCAAAGTCACGATGGTGGGCGCCAGTCACTCCTGCGGCATCGTGGAGGACGGGAAGGTCATCTACGGCGGCGAGGCTGTGGGCTTCGTGATTGAGCTGGAGAACGGCTTCAAGATCTACGATGCCGGTGACACCTGCGTCTTCGGCGACATGAAGATCATCGGCGAGCTGTACAAGCCTGAACTGGCGATGCTGCCTATCGGCGATTTCTACACCATGTCGCCGCGGGAGACGGCCTATGCCCTCCGGCTGCTGGGAGTGAAGATGGTGATTCCGATGCACTACGCCACCTTCCCCGTCCTCACGGGCACGCCACAGGCCCTGCGTCAGGAGGCGGCCGATATCCCGGGCCTGCGCATCATCGAAATGAAGCCCGGCCAGACGGTGCGCTAGCCGGATTGATGGAAACCACGCTGTCGGAAGCAGACTGAGGTGGGCAAGAGGCGTGTAGCCACTCTGACCATCCTGGGCGCCATGGTCGGCGGGCTCTGGACCTATTCGCGTCGCGAGATCCGCCGCTACGAGAGCCTGGACCTCGCGGAGGTCGAGAAGCCGGGCCGTACGCTCTCCGTGGACGGTGTCGGCATCCACTACGTCGAGGCGGGCGAAGGTCCGGCGCTACTCCTGATCCATGGCCTCGGCTCGTCTACTTTTGCCTTTCGCCACATCCTTCCCGACCTGGCCCGCCATCTCCGCGTGGTGGCGCTCGACTTGAAAGGCTTCGGCTTCAGCGAACGCCCCGAAGGCGACTACACGCTTAGCGCTCAGGCGGCGCTCGTGCGCCAGCTCATGGACGAGCTGGGCATCGAGAAGGCCTCGGTGCTGGGCCACTCGATGGGAGGAGCGGTGGCCATGCGCCTGGCCCTGGCCTGTCCCCAGCGGGTCGAGCGTCTCATCCTGGCCTCCAGCGCCAGCGACCTGGAGCTGGGACGCCGCATCTGGGGCGCGGCCGTTATCGGACGGATGCTGCCGCTGGCAGCCCCCTTCACCTTCCATAACCGTCGCTTTCGGGAGCTGTCGCTGAAGAGCGGCTACTCTGATCCCAGTCGCTGCACCGAGGACGTGGTAGAGGGGTACATGCGCCCGGCGAGGATGCGCGGCTACCTGCGTGCTCTGGGCAACACCATGGCCCACTGGCGCCGGGACCCACCCCTATGTCCGGCCGACATCACCCAGCCGACGCTGATCGTCTGGGGGGAGGAAGACCACTGGCTGCCGCCATCGCGGGGGGAACGCCTGCACCGGCTCATAGCGGGCTCGCGCCTCGAGTTGGTAGCGGGCGGCCACCTGTTTCTGGAGGAGCAGCCCGAGGCTGCCCTGCGTCTCATCGAAGACTTCCTCCTTGAGGGGGCACCTGCCCGCGCGTAGGCGAGACCGCCGCGCGGGTCCGAGGTTGCTGCCTGTATAATGGGCGCGGGAGAAGAGGGGACAGGAGTTCGCCAGCACGGGTCCAAGTACGCCTCGGGAGCGTAGAAGACTACAAGGGGAAGGCCACATGGCAGGAAGAGGTAGCAAGGGCCGGAAGAAGCAGCCTCAGCGACAGCCACCGCGAAGGCCTCGCCGCTCGGTATTCCAGCGCATGGGCGTCTGGGCGCCTGTGGCCGTAGTCGGTATTGGCGCCGTCGCCGCAGTTGTCGCGTTGATCATCGTCAACGGCCGTGGAGGGTCGGACGGCAACGTCACCATACCGGAGCGTACGGTCTCCGCCCAGGGCCGCACCCTCGGCCCTGATAACGCCCGCGTCACAATCAATGAGTACTCTGACTTCCAGTGTCCCTACTGCGCCCGCGCCGCCCGGACCATGGATCCCAGTATCGAGAAAGATTACGTCGCCGACGGGCGGGCTAAGCTGGTCTTCCAGCCCGTGGCCTTCATCGGCGATGAGTCAGACTTGGCCGCTCAGGCCGCAGAGTGCGCGAATGATCAGGGCAAGTTCTGGAACTACCACGACAAGCTGTTTGAGAACCAGCATGGTGAGAACCAGGGCGGCTTCTCGGCCGACAACTTGAAGCGCTTTGCGACGGAGTTGGGGCTCGACGCGGCTACCTTCAACCAGTGCCTTGATTCGCACCAGCACCAGGACCTCGTGAAGACGGAAACGCAGGATGCCTTGAACAAGGGTGTCAAGAGCACCCCAACCTTCATCATCGGGGACCAGACCGTGGTGGGGCCGTCATCCTACGACGACCTGAAGAAAGTCATCGAGGGAGAGCTGAGGAAGAACCCTTGAGAGCGGCACGTCTGGCGAGCGACGCCACCGAAAGCCGGGCCGCCCGTCGCCTCGCCCTGGCCGTGCCGGCGCTCCTACTGGCTCTAGCGCTGGTCGGCCTGGGCATCAGCAGCTACCTGTCCTATACGCACTGGGCCAAAGCTACCATCGCCTGCGGGGGCCTCGGGAGCTGCGAGTCGGTGAATAACAGCAAATACGCGACGATGGCGGGGGTCCCGGTGGCCTTCCTTGGCGCCCTCTCCTATGTGGGGCTCACCGCCTCGGCGCTGGTCTGGCTCTGGTGGCGGCCGGCGGGCTTGGTCTGGCCGGTGATGTCCTTCTGGGGGCTAGCGCTGATCGGCACCCTCTTCTCCGCCTACCTAACGTACGTCGAGCTCTTCGTCCTCGAGGCCATCTGCATCTATTGTGTGGCTTCCGCCATCGTCTTGCTGGCCAGCCTCATCGTCTCCACCGCCTGGGTCGTCAGGGAAGCCCAAGAGGAGGAGACCTAGCTTCCCGCTGTTAGAGGGTGTCGGGCAACTCGTAGGCCAGGCTTTCTAGCCTGGCCACTGGCCACGTGAGGGACGCCGAGGCTAGAAAGCCTCGGCTACATGGTTCGCCGCCAGGCTCGTTAGGCGGCGCCTCGCAGCCCCAGCTCGTCAGCCACCGACTGCATGGCCTTGATGACCTCTTCTATGTGGGAGTTGAGGTCCACTCCCAGTTCCGCGGCGCCCTGGACGATGTCGTCGCGGTTGACGGAGCGGGCGAAGGCCTTGTCCTTCATCTTCTTGCGCACCGAAGACGGCTCCACGTCAAGGATGCTCTTGCTGGGGCGGACGAGGGCCACCGCCGTGATGAGGCCGGTGAGCTCATCCACGGCGAAGAGCGTCTTCTCCATCGGGCTCTCGCGTGTCACGCCGGTGTGGTTGCCGTGGGCGAGAACGGCGCGGGCGACCTCCTCCGGCCAGCCGCGCTCGCGCAGAATGGCGACGCCCACGAAGGGATGCTCGTCCAGCGTGGGGTGCTGCTCGTAGTCGAAGTCGTGCACCAGGCCGACGATGCCCCACTTCTCCTCGTCCTCGCCGCGCTGTTGGGCGTAACGACGCATAGCAGCCTCGACGGCCAGCCCGTGCTTGCGCAGGCTATCGCTCTGGGTGAACTCGCAGAGCAGGTCCCAGGCCTCGGCGCGGTTCATGGTTCCTCCTTGCTGACAGGTCGAATCGGCAAGCGGCCGAGGGCGCTGCAGGCCGCTCGTAGCCGTCATCATAGCGCGGCCGGAACCTGTGTGAAAATCCGCTGTAAGGACGGAGCTTCAGCTCCGTCCGCCCCCTCGAGGACGTGTCGTGCTTGTCGCGGGTCTATCAGGGCCGCGGCCAAGCCGATTAGGGGAACGGTCGCGCCGATGTACGGGCTCCAGAGGGTGGGATCATGGGGAGGTCTGCCCTACTCTTAAGGTGGCAGCAAGCTTCGGTGATCCTGCCCGCCGGCCGGGCGTCCCGCCTGACCGTCAGGCGCGGCACCGACTGCGACCCGGAGGTGGTCGGCCACGACCCTCTGTGAGGGAGACCCTCGGCTCATCACAGCCTTCGCCGGACTGACGACGCGGCGCGAGGCGCAGGAGATCCTGCGCCGCTCTCGACGCATCGCCGGTGCCCTCAACGGCCACTCCGATAACGAGGAGGCGGTTCGAGCCATCTATGAGCTCCTGGCTCAAGAGGGTGACCTGGTCGGCGAGTTCGTCGAGGCGGTGGTGGCCCGGTCGTTTATGGGCTACGCTTCCTCGCCGGAGACTTCCCGAGAAGCAACGTAGCGGCGACCTTCAGGTCGCCACGGGCGCTGTGGGGGGCTGAAGCCCTCCGCTACATCCAAGAGCCTGTCGGCTCCCCAGCAGCTCCGCCGGCTCCCCCAACCACGCTCCGCTCCACAGGACCCTCGCATCGTCGCTCCGCCGGCTGGCCGCGCGATGCCCCCGAACGAGCAAATTGACTACGCCGGAGGCCCATCATAGAATATGAGTTGACAAGAGCTCATAGGGACAGCGGGAGCTGAGGGAGCTCGGCTGAGAGGGCGGCCCGTCCGCCGCCGACCGCGGAACCTGACCTGGGTAATGCCAGCGAAGGGATGTGAGGAACACCTAGCGCCGCCGGCAGCCCGGCGGCGCTGCTCGTTGGGAGGCCCTTTTGAAGACGGCCATGACCATCGCCGGGTCGGACTCGGGAGGAGGAGCCGGCATTCAGGCCGACCTGAAGACCTTCTCCGCCCTCGGCGTCTACGGCACCTCCGCCATCACCGCCATCACGGCCCAGAACACCCAGTGCGTCACCCAGGTGCTGGAGCTGCCCGCGGATCTGGTGGCGGCCCAGATCGACGCCATTGTCAGCGACATCGGCGCCGACGCCGTGAAGACGGGCATGCTCGCCAACGCCGCCATCATCGAGGTCGTGGCGGACAGGGTGCGCAAGCACGGGCTCACGAACCTCGTGGTGGACCCGGTGATGGTCGCCAAGAGCGGCGACTCCCTCCTCCGGCAGGAGGCGATCGCCGCCCTGCGGGAACTGCTCCTGCCCCTGGCGCTGGTCGTCACGCCCAACATCCCGGAGGCCGAGGTGCTGGTCGGCCGCAAGCTCGATGGTCCCGATGAGCTGTGCCGGGCGGCCGAGGAGATCGGCGCCATGGGCGCCCGCCACGTGGTCGTGAAGGGCGGCCACCGCGACGGGCCGGCCGTGGACCTCTACTACGATGGCCGCTCCTTCCACGAGTTCGCGGCCCTCCGCGTCGACACCACCAGCACCCACGGCACCGGCTGCACCTTCGCCTCCGCCATCGCCGCCGGCCTGGCCAAGGGCGCCGGCGTCCGCGACGCGGTGGCGATGGCTAAGGCCTACGTCACCAAGGCCCTCCAGAGCGCCTATCCCGTGGGGCACGGCCACGGGCCCGTGCACCACTTCTTCCGCTTCTGGCAGGGCTTCTAGAGAGGGACGAACCATGCCTGAGACCATGCGCGCCGCCCGCTACCACGGCCCCGGCGAAAGCCTGCGCCTGGAGGAGGTGCCCGTCCCACAGCCGGGCCTGGGCGAGGCCCTGGTGCGGGTGAAGGCGGCCGGCATCTGCCACACGGAGCTGCACTTCCTGAGCGGCGTGCTCAACCTGGGAGTGGCGCCCGTGACCTTGGGCCACGAGATCGCGGGCGAGGTGGCGGAGCTCGGGCCGGGGGTGACCTCCGTCCGGCCCGGCGACCGCGTCATCGTCTACTACTACGTTGGCTGCGGCGTCTGCCACTGGTGTCGAACCGGCCAGGAGAACCTCTGCGACGCCCTCGTGGCCGAGTACGGCTTCGTCTCCGACGGCGGTCTGGCCGAATACGTGAAGGCGCCTGCCCGCAACCTGGTGAAGCTGCCGGACAGCCTCCCCTTCGAGGACGCGGCCACCCTGGGCTGCAGCGCCACCACCTCCATCCATGCCGCCGGCCTGGCGCGGCTCGGTCCCGGCGAGGTGGCCGTGGTCTACGGCTTCGGCGGCGTGGGCGCTGCCCTTGTCCAGTACTGCGACCTGGCCGGCGCCCGCGTCATCGCCGTCGGCCGCTCGCCGGCCAAGCTGCAACTGGCCCGCGACCTGGGTGCCGAGGCCGCCATCGACGCCACACGCGAGGACGTGCCGGCGCGCGTGCGCGAGCTCACCGGCGGCCAGGGCGCCGACGCCGTCTTCGAGCTCGTCGGCACCGAACGAGTCCATGCCGAAGGCGGTGGCCAGCCTGCGCAAGCGGGGGCGACTCGTCTTCATCGGCTACTCGGAGGACCTGCTGACCGTGAGCCCCATCCAGCTCGTCGTCCTGGAGGCGCAGGTCATGGGCTCCGTGGGCAATACCCTGGACGAGCTGACCAGAGCCGTCGAGCTGGCGGCGGCCGGCGGCATCCGCGCGTCCATCGACCGTGTGGTACCTTTGGAAGACGTCAACCGCGCCCTCGACGACCTGCGCCAGGGCAAGGTGGTAGGGCGTGCCGTGGTGCGGCCGTGAGAGGGCACAATCAGTTGTAGGGACGGAGCCTTAGCTCCGTCCTCGGGGGGCGGACCGAGCTGAAGCTCCGTCCTTACGGCCAGATTCTTCGGGCGACAAGCCCTGCAGCTACCGAGAGCGAGCGCCGGAAGGGAGACAGAGATGACTAGCAGAATCCGCCCAGGGCGGGCTGACAGCGATACGAACACCCAGATGCACCACGCCCGGCGGGGCGCCGTCACGCCGGAGATGCGCGCCGTCGCGGAGCGCGAGGGGCTGGAGCCGGAGGCCGTGCGACAGGAGGTCGCGGCGGGCCGCATGGTCATCCCGGCCAACGTCAACCACGCGCGGCTGGAGCCCATCGGCATCGGCAAGGCCGCCAGCATCAAGATCAACGCCAACATCGGCAACTCCGCCGTTACGTCTGACATCGAAGGGGAGCTGCAGAAGCTGCACCTGTCCGTCCACTTCGGCGCCGACACGGTCATGGACCTCAGCACCGGCGGCGACATCGACGCCATCCGCGAGGCGATCATCGGCGCCAGCACCGTGCCGGTGGGCACCGTCCCCGTCTACCAGGCCGTCTGCGAACGCAAGGGCGTGGAGGAGATGACGGCCGAGGACCTGCTGGAGATGATCGAGCACCAGGCGCGGCAGGGCGTGGACTACATGACCGTCCACTGCGGCGTCCTGCTGGAGTACCTGCCGCTGGCCCAGCGGCGCATCACCGGCATCGTCAGCCGCGGCGGCGGCCTCCTGGCGCAGCTGGATGGTGCACCACCAGCGCCAGAACCCCCTCTACGAGCGCTTCGACGACCTCTGCGACATCGCCCGCCGCTACGACGTCACCCTCAGCCTGGGCGACAGCCTGCGCCCCGGCTGCCTGGCCGACGCCAGCGACGCCGCCCAGTTCGCCGAGCTCAAGACGCTGGGCGAGCTGACCCTGCGCGCCTGGGAGAAGGACGTGCAGGTGATGGTCGAGGGGCCCGGCCACGTGCCGCTCGATCAGATCGAGATGAACGTGCGCAAGCAGCAGGAGCTCTGCCACGAGGCGCCGTTCTACGTCCTGGGGCCGCTGGTGACCGACATCGCCCCCGGCTACGACCACATCACCTCCGCCATCGGCGCCACCATGGCCGGCTACGCCGGGGCCAGCTTCCTCTGCTACGTGACGCCCAAGGAGCACCTGGGCCTGCCCAACCTGGAGGACGTGAAGCAGGGCGTCATCGCCTACAAGATCGCCGCCCACGCCGCCGACGTGGCCCGCGGCCACCCGCGCGCCCGAGAGCGCGACGACGAGCTGTCGCGCGCCCGCTACGAGTTCGACTGGGAGCGCCAGTTCGCCCTCTCGCTGGACCCGGAGACGGCGCAGGCCATGCACGACGAGACGCTGGCCGACGACTACTTCAAGCACGCGGCGTTCTGCTCCATGTGCGGGCCGAAGTTCTGCCCCATGCAGATGACGCAGAACCTGGGCGACCTCAGCTTCATCGAGCAGACGGCGGAGAAGGCGTAGGGGGCGGGGTGCCACCTATTGGGAGGGAAATAAACCGCCTCAGTCTTCGGCGTGCAAGGGAGCATGACAAGTGAACAAGAATGAAGCTGCAACCCTGGTCGACGCCCTGGCTGAGTCACTCCGTACCAACCCTCGCCAGTTCAACGTCCAAGTAAGCGTGACTGGCTACCGGTCGACTGCTGTGGGCGGCGGAACAGGCAGCACTATCGGCACCTACGTGGCAGGCCAGCTAAACGTGTCGGTGGATAGTGGTCAGTTCGAGATAGTGCTGAACGCCGCCAATGCAGGTATCGAGAAGGCAGTGCTGGAAGCAGCAGAGGTGCTCCACGAGATCGCTTTGGAGTTGCGAGCCGGCCGGCCTAGTCGGTCCAGGCTCAAGTCGCACATTGCCCGCCTTAAGGATCTTGTGGGTTTTGCGGCGGCTCTCACGACTCTCGTAGACAAGATAGTGCATCTTGTTGGCCCGCTCGCGTCATGAGAGCACAGCGTGCCAACATCCTGCCCCTGATCACTGAGATGAAGTCAGGTAGAACGGAGAACTTGCATGGAAAATGACGAACTGATCATCGCGGGACGGCGCTTCCGCTCCCGGCTGCTGCTGGGCAGCGGCAAGTACCGCAGCGTGGACGAGATGCTGGCCGCCCTCGACGCGTCGGGCACGGAGATGGTCACGGTGGCCATCCGGCGCCTGGACCTGGGCAAGCCCGGCCAGAAGACCCTGCTCGACTACGTCGACTGGAGCCGCTACACCATCCTGCCCAACACCGCCGGCTGCCGCACCGTCGAGGAGGCCCTGCTGACGGCCCGCCTCGGCCGCGAGGTCACCGGCTCCGACCTCGTGAAGCTGGAGGTGGTGCCCGACCCCAAGTACCTGCTGCCGGACCCCATCGGCACCCTGGAGGCGGCCAAGCTCCTCATCAAGGAGGGCTTCACCGTCCTCCCCTACATCCACGCCGACCCCATCCTGGCCCGACGGCTCGAGGAGATAGGCTGCGCCACCGTCATGCCCCTGGGCTCGCCCATTGGCTCCGGCCGGGGTATCTTCACCCTGGAGGAGATCCAGATCATCATCGAGAACGCGCACGTGCCGGTGGTGGTCGACGCCGGCCTCGGCGTGCCCTCCGACGCCTCCCTGGCCATGGAGGTGGGCGCCGACGCCGTCCTGGTCAACACCGCCATCGCCGAGTCGAAGAACCCCGCTCTCATGGCCGAGGCCATCCGCCTGGGCGTCGAGGCCGGGCGCAAGGCGTACCTGGCGGGCCGCATCGCCAAGAAGGCCTACGCCTCGGCCAGCAGCCCGCTCGAGGGGGTGGTGCGTTGAGCGCTCCGGGAACCGTAACGCGCATCGGGAGGCTGCGCCTCCCCACCCTCTGCCTGGTCACCGACCGCCAGCGCCTCGGCGAAGCACCCCTGGAGGACGTAGTCGAGCAGGCCGTCAAGGGCGGCGTCAACCTGGTCCAGCTCCGCGAGAAGGACCTGCCAACCGGCGAGCTGCTGGCCCTGGCCATGCGCCTGCGCGAGGTGACGCGCGGCCATGCCATCCTCGTCATCAACGACCGGCTGGACGTGGCCCATGGCCGCCGGCGCCGACGGCGTCCACCTGCCGGAGAACGGCCTGCCGGTGGCCATCGCCCGCTGGCTCCTGGGCCAGCACACCCTCATCGGCCGCTCCGTCCACAGCAAGGAGGCGGCCATCGAGGCCGAGCAGGCTGGGGCGGACTATGTGCAGCTCGGCACCATCTACGCCACTGAGTCGAAGCCCGATGCGAAGCCGGCCGGCCTCGACCTGGTGCGAAAGGTCTCGGCCGCTGTCGCCATCCCCGTGCTGGCCGTGGGCGGCGTCCGCGCCGAGAACGCGGCCGAGGTCATCGAGGCCGGCGCCTGCGGCGCCTCCGTCATCTCCGCCATCCAGAGCTGCCGCCGACCCCGAGGCAGCGGCCCGCCAGCTCGTCGAAACCATGAGCGAGGCCTGGAAGAAGCGCGCCGCCCCGCCGGAGCAGGAGGCGCCCAAGGCGACCAAGGCCGGCTAGGATGCGAGCCGCGATCACCCTCACCGTGAACGGCGAGAAGCGGCAGTCGCTCGCCGGGACGGACCTGGCCGCCTTCCTCAGGGAGCTTGAGGTGGACGTGAGGCTCGTGGCCGTGGCCCACAACGGCGACGTCATCCCCCGGAGGGACTACGCCTCTGTGCAACTGAGCGACGGCGACACCCTGGAGATCGTGCGCATGGTCGGGGGAGGGTGAGTGCCGTCTGACGCGGACGTGGCCATCGTCGGCGGTGGCGTCATCGGCTGCGCCATCGCCTATTACTTGTCCAGGGAGCGGCGCGCCGCGTCGTCGTGCTCGAAAGGGGGCTCATCGGCAACGAGGCCTCGGGCGCGGCGGCGGGCATGCTGGCGCCTCTCGCCGAGGCCCACGGCCCCAGCGCCTTCCTGGACCTCTGCCTGGCCAGCCACCGCCTCTTCCCGGAGCTGACCGACGCCCTCTACGCCGAGACAGGCGTCGACGTGGAGTACGTGCCTTCGGGCATGCTGCGCGTCGCCTTCTCGCAGGCCGAGGAGACGGAGCTGCGCTCTCAGATCGAGTGGCAGGACCGCCTGGGGATGGGCGTCCGCTGGATCGACGGCGAAGAGGCCCGCGGCCTGGAGCCCCTGCTGAGCGCGAGCGTGCGTGGCGCCATCTACTCGCCCCTGGAGCACCAGGTGAACCCCGCCAAGCTGGTGCAGGGCCTGGCCCGCGCCGCCGAGGCCCAGGGCGCCGTCATTCGACAGGAGACGCCTGTCGTCGGCCTCCTCCGCCGCGGCCACCGGGTCACCGGCGTTCGCCTGGCCCACGAGACGCTATCGGCGGACAGCGTCGTCCTGGCGGCGGGGCCCTGGACGAAGCGCCTGGCGGCGGCCCTCGGCGTGCGGGTGCCCGTGAGGCCGGTGCGAGGGCAGATGCTCGCCCTGGGCGGCGGCCCGCCGCCCGTCCGCCACATCGTCTGGGGGCCGAAGGGCTACGTGGTCCCCAAGCCCAACGGCTTCGTCTTCGTGGGGGCCACGGTGGAGGAAGTGGGCTATCGAAAGGGCACCACGAAGCGGGGGCTGGCTTCCCTGCGGAGGATGGCCAACGCCCTGGTGCCCGCCTTCAGCTACGCCACCCACGTCGACGCCTGGGCAGGCCTGCGCCCCGGCTCCGCCGACGGCCTCCCTATCCTGGGCGCCGTGCCGGGATGGGAGGGCCTCTGGGTGGCCTCCGGCCACTTCCGGAACGGCATCCTCCTCGCTCCCATCACCGGGCAGCTCATGGCCCGCTCCCTGCTCGAAGGCAAGCAGGCGGAGGCGCTCTCCCCCTTCAGCCCGGCGCGGTTCCAGGGATCGTAGCGGCGACCTTCAGGTCGCCACGTGCTTCACCCACGAGGAGCCCGTGGCGTCCACGGCTGGCTGGTTGCCTTGTCGATAACCTCCTGGGTCGGCGCGCCGGCTCAGGGCGGAGCTAAAGCTCCGCCTCTACGACTGGAACCTCGCCGCCAGCCGCGCCGCCGCCTCTCGCACGTCGTCGGCGGCGATGACGGCGCTGATCACGGCCACGGCGTCGGCGCCCGCCGCCAGCACCTCGTCGATGTTGCCCTCGTTGATGCCGCCGATGCCCACCACCGGCACCGACACGGCCCGCTTCACCTCGCGCAGTCGCTGGGGGCTGGCCGGCCGCGTCACCGACTTGGAGGCCGTGGGGAAGAGAGCGCCCACCGCCACGTAGGAGGCGCCATCGGCCTGGGCGCGGCGGGCCTCCTCCACGTTGTTCGTGGACACGCCGACGATGAAGTCCGCCGGCACGAAGGCGCGGACGGCCGCGGCCGGCAGGTCCTTCTGGCCCAGGTGCACCCCGTCGGCGCCGGCGGCCAGGGCCAGGTCGGCGTGGTCGTTGACGATGAGGAGGGCCCCGTGCTGGCGGCAGAGGTCGCGGACGGCCCGCAACTGGGGCAACTGCTCCCCCTTGTCGCGGGCCTTGTCGCGCCACTGGATGAGCGAGGCGCCGCCCTCCAGGGCCTGTCGCGCCACCTCGACGGGGTCGCGGCCCCGCGTCTGCTCCGGGTCAACGATGACGTAGAGGCCGCGGATGGGGGACGTGGGTGCGGTTGTCATCGGAGCGTTTCCCGGTACTAACCCTGGAAGAACTCCTCGTCGACTTCGAAACGCTCGACTGCGTAGGCAGCGACCGCGATACGGTTACGAATCATCAAGTCGGCCAACTCGTCACCAGTCACGAGCTGGACCGGCTTTGCGCCCTCTTCATTCGCCACTTCTCTCGCCCCTGCAGTGTAGTCGGATGTTGTGACGAATAGAAGTTTGTCCGCTCTCCTGCCCCACCTGTCGCGCAGATAGCTTATCTCCTTCGGTCCGACATTGGCGCGCTGCCTCTTGACTTGCACGGCGACGGTCGCCGACACAAGCTCGTTCTTGAGAATCGTTCGAACGTCCAAGCCGCCGTCGCCTGGCCTGCCGACCACCTCGGTTCCCCGAAAGCCCAGAGCATCTAGGATGCGGCCAACCGCGTTCTCGAACTCATATTCATCCATGGCCAGTAAGCGCTCCAGCAGGGCTTGCCGCACGCTCATGATCTCAGCCTGCTGAGCCTCTGCCAGGGCTCTTGGAGCGGTGTCTGCTGCCAGCACAGGAGAAGGTTTGGGAGGCCTCCCTTCCTGAGGGATCGCCTGGACCTTCTCCGTGTCGAGGCCTCGCCCTGACAGGCTTTGCCCAGCCGGTTCCAAGGACATCCTGCAGGTGCCCACTGGAATTGATGAATGCGTCCGCTTCGGCAACGCTGCGTTCCCGCAGGCGCTCCCGCAGAAACCCCCGCGCGGTGTCGTTTAGCGCCCACAGCCCGGGGCCTGCATCCGCCAGGAGGCCTCGTACACGCAGATGGTCTCTTGCCCAATGAATCATGTTGATCCAGACGCGTGTGCGCCCACCCTTGCGGAGCAGGGTCTTGTCGTCGTCGGTCAAGGCCGGGAAGTGTGCCGAGACTCTATCATACGTCTCGACCGGTCGGACTGGTCGCCCTCGACGCACGAGCTCAAGCAACAACGCCAGGTCCACGTGGTGGTAAGCCGGGAGCGTCATGCCCTTTCCTCCTACCGCCCTTTGAACCTGCAGGGCGAGGCCACTATACTCGATGGGTCCCCCCTGTCAACGGCGGCGGTGCCATGGGACCGGACATAAGAATTATGCCCGCGGCCGGCAAAAAGCTGGACTTCAGGGAAGAGATAGTGATAAATTGTTTGGTTGACACGCCACGTAGCGTTTGCTACAATGCGTATTGCCGGCTAGACAGAAACCCCCTTGCCTCACAATCCCCATTGCAGGACTAGTGTCAAGACCCGTTACTGATTGCAGCAGTCCGCGGGGTTAGATGGCCCTCTTAAGGAGCGCGTCGCTATGACTTTGTCGAGAGACGTTGTCCGCGGTCAGACAATCGTCCCCAGCGTCAAGAAGTCCTACGCCAGGATCCCCCACATCCTCGACCTGCCGAACCTGATCCACATCCAGGTCGATTCCTACCGCTGGTTCCAGCGCGAAGGCCTGCGCGAGCTCTTCGACGAGATCTCGCCCATCCAGGACTTCACCGGCACCCGCCTGGAGCTTCGATTCGGCGAGTACTCCTTCGGCGAGCCGAAGTACTCCGAGTGGGAGTGCCGCGAGCGGGACATGACCTACTCCGCGCCGCTGCGGGTCAACGTCCAGCTGGTGGTCAAGGAGACCGGCGAGGTCAAGGAGCAGGAGCTCTTCATGGGGGACTTCCCCCTCATGACCCCCAACGGCACGTTCATCATCAACGGCGCCGAGCGGGTGGTGGTATCGCAGCTGGTGCGCTCGCCCGGCGTCTACTTCACGCTGGAGACCGACCCCACCAGCGGCCGCGACCTCTGCTACGCCAAGCTCATCCCCAACCGCGGCGCCTGGCTCGAGTTCGAGACCAGCAACAAGGACGTCGTCTCCGTCAAGGTCGACCGCAAGCGCAAGATCCCCATCACCACCCTCCTGCGCGCCATGGACCAGGACGAGGAGGAGACCGACGAGACCAAGCTCGGCATCAATGAGCGGCTCATCGCCCTCTTCGATGACGTCGACACCCATCCGGACCACCAGTACATCCGCTCCACGCTGGAGAAGGAGCCCTGCCAGAACAAGCAAGAGGCGCTGCTGGAGTTCTACCGCCGGCTGCGCCCCGGCGACCCGCCGACCCTGGAGAACGCGCGCGGGCTCATCACGTCGCTGTTCTTCAACCCGCGCCGCTACGACCTGGGCGCGTGGGTCGCCACAAGCTCAACGAGCGCCTCGACCTTCAGGTGGACGGGAACTACACGCGTCCTCGGACCGGCGGATCTGCGGGCCATCGCGCGGGAGATGATCCGCATGAACAACGGCCTGGGGCAGCCCGACGACATCGACCACCTGGGCAACCGTCGCGTGCGGGCCGTCGGCGAGCTGATCCAGAACCAGTTCCGCATCGGCCTCCTGCGCATGGAGCGGGTGGTCCGCGAGCGCATGACCATCACCGACCCGGATCAGGCCACGCCCAGCGCCCTGATCAACATCCGGCCGGTGGTAGCGGCCATGAAGGAGTTCTTCGGCGGCTCGCAGCTCTCGCAGTTCATGGACCAGACCAACCCCCTGGCCGAGCTGACGCACAAGCGGCGTCTCTCCGCCCTGGGGCCCGGCGGCCTCTCGCGCGACCGCGCCGGCTTCGACGTCCGCGACGTCCACCACAGCCACTACGGCCGCATCTGCCCCATCGAGACGCCGGAAGGCCCGAACATCGGCCTCATCGGCAGCCTGGCCACCTACGGCAGGATCAACGAGTACGGCTTCATCGAGACGCCCTACCGGCGGGTCGTCCGCGAGCTCTGGAGTGACGCCCCGGGACTGGTGGGGCGCTTCCTGCGCCAGGACGTGGTCGAGGACGGCACGGTGGTAGCCGCCGCGGGGACCACCGTGACGCCGGACCTCGCCGAGAAGCTGCGGGCTCTCCCGCACCAGATGGTGGCCGTGCGGCCCTTCGTCTCCGACGAGATCGTCTACCTCTCGGCCGACAGGAGGAACGCTACGTCATCGCCCAGGCCAACGCCGTCCTGGACGAGGCCAACCACTTCCTGGAGGAGAAGATCGAGGTCGCGCTTCGGGGAGCACTTCATGATGGAGCCGCCGGAGCACGTCGACTTCATGGACGTGTCGCCGAAGCAGATCGTGAGCGTGGCTACCTCGCTCATCCCGTTCCTGGAGCACGACGACGCCAACCGCGCCCTCATGGGCTCCAACATGCAGCGCCAGGCGGTGCCCCTGCTTCGCCCCGAGATGCCCCTGGTGGCGACCGGCATGGAGGCGCAGGCGGCCCGCGACTCCGGCCAGGTCATTCTCGCCGAGGACGACGGCGTCGTCGCTGCGCTCCAGCGCCGACGCCATCACGCATTCGCTACGACTCCGGCGAAGAGAAGATCCTACCCGCTGATGAAGTTCGTGCGCTCCAACCAGGGCACGTGCATCAACCAGCGGCCCATCGTCAACAACGGGCAGCGGGTGAGCAAGGGCGAGCCCCTGGCCGACAGCTCCTCCACCGACCAGGGCGAGCTGGCCCTGGGCCAGAGCGTTCTCTGCGCCTTCATGAGCTGGGAGGGCTACAACTTCGAGGACGCCATCGTCATCTCGGAGACGCGTCGCCAGAGACGACAAGTTCAGCTCCATCCACATCGAGAAGCACGAGACGGAGGCGCGCGACACCAAGCTGGGTCCGGAGGAGATCACGCGCGACATCCCCAACGTGGGCGAGGAGAGCCTGCGCGACCTGGACGAGGAAGGCATCATCCGCATCGGCGCCGAGGTGCGGGCCCGGCGACATCCTGGTGGGCAAGATCACGCCCAAGGGCGAGACGGAGCTCACCGCCGAGGAGAAGCTCCTGCGCGCCATCTTCGGCGAGAAGGCGCGCGAGGTGAAGGACACCTCGCTCCGCGTGCCCCACGGCGAGCGGGGCAAGGTCATCGACGTGAAGGTCTTCTCCCGGGAGGAGCACGACGAGCTGCCCGCCGGCGTCAACAAGATGGTGCGCGTCTGCAGTCGCCCAGCGGCGCAAGATCGCCGAGGGCGACAAGATGGCCGGCCGCCACGGCAACAAGGGCGTCATCGCCCGCATCCTGCCGGTGGAGGACATGCCCTACCTGGCCGACGGCACGCCGGTGGACATCATCCTCAACCCCATCGGCGTCCCCAGCCGCATGAACGTCGGACAGGTGCTGGAGACGCACCTCGGCTGGGCGGCTCAGACCCTGGGCTTCCGCGCCATCTCTCCCGTCTTCGACGGCGCCAACGACCTAGACGATCGAGGACGCCCTGGCCGCGCCTGGCTCGCGGTCCAGCGCCGAGCGCCATCCGCGCCGAGCCGGCCGACGGCCATGACGGCACCTATCGGCGAGATACCTGGATGTCCCGGCCCTGGAGAGCTGGCTGGCCGAGCGCGGCTACGACGGCGCGCGAGGTCCTCGACGACAACCAGGTCGGCGAGGCCAAGCGCGCCTGCCTGGAGCTGTGGCTGGAGGACACGGGCGAGAAGAAGGTCCGCGGCCTGCCCCTGGACGAGCTGGAAGAACGCGCGGAGAAGCTGTACCGGCACGAAGGGCGTTGTGCCGCCGATCTTCGGCAAGCAGATGCTCTACGACGGCCGCACCGGCGACCCCTTCGACCAGCCGGTGACGGTGGGCTACATCTACATGATGAAGCTGGTGCACCTGGTGGAGGACAAGATCCACGCCCGCTCCACCGGCCCCTACTCCCTGATCACGCAGCAGCCGCTGGGCGGCAAGGCCCAGTTCGGCGGCCAGCGCTTCGGCGAGATGGAGGTCTGGGCGCTGGAGGCCTACGGCGCCGCCCACATCCTCCAGGAGCTGCTCACCGTCAAGACCGACGACGTGGTGGGCCGCGTCAAGACCTACGAGTCCATCGTCAAGGGCGAGGACGTGCTCGAGCCGGGCGTGCCGGAGTCGTTCAAGGTGCTGGTGAAGGAGCTGCAGAGCCTGGGCCTGGCGGTGGAAGTGCTGAACGAGGACGAGGAGCGAGTGACCTTCGTGGAGGACGGCGACGGAGGTGCCGGAGCTGGGCATCAACCTGTCAGGGGTTCGAAGGGGAGGACTTACTCAGTGCTGGAAGTTAACGACTTCAACGCCGTCCGCATCTCGCTGGCCTCGCCGGAGCAGATCCGGTCCTGGTCCTACGGGGAGGTGACCAAGCCGGAGACCATCAACTACCGCACCCTGAAGCCGGAGAAGGACGGCCTCTTCTGCGAGAAGATCTTCGGGCCCACCAAGGACTTCGAGTGCTACTGCGGCAAGTACAAGCGCGTCCGCTACAAGGGCATCATCTGCGACAAGTGCGGCGTGGAGGTGGCCCGCAGCAAGGTGCGCCGCGAGCGCATGGGCCACATCGAGCTGGCCTCGCCGGTGAGCCACATCTGGTTCGTCAAGGGCACCCCCAGCCGCATCGGGCTCCTGCTGGACATCTCGCCCCGCAGCCTGGAGCGCGTCCTCTACTTCGCCCAGTTCATCGTCACCGAGGTGGACGAGGACGCCCGCAAGCGGGCCCTGGAGCACCTGCACGAGGAGATGGAGCGCGAGGCGGCGCGACGCGAGAAGGCAGTACGCGGAGAAGATCGCGGCCATCGAGACCGCCCGCGACGACGCCATCGCCGAGCTTAGAGCTGCGGCGCGAGGCGGAGCAGCTAGCGCGCCTGGAGGAGGAGCTGACGCAGGGCGTGGACGACGCTGATGAAGCAGGCCGCGGCTCTGGAGAAGGACCTGCCAAGGGTCAGGCGGCAAGAACGCCGCCAAGGAGCTGTCTCTGGGAGGACGACGTCCATCGTCGCCAAGGGCGAGCCGGTCGACCCCTGAGGCGCAGGAGCGCCTGCAAGGCCCTGGCCCAGGAGCGCGTGTCCGCCCTGGAGGCCGAGTTCGCCCAGCGGCGCGCACGACGCTGAAGCTCATGGCCGATGCCGCAGCCCAGCGAGCAGCGCGACGCCGCCGCGGCGGAAGTCGGAGCCCCTGCGCCAGAAGATGCAGGAGGAGCGACGAAGCCGTCGCGCGCGGAGTACCAGGAGCGCATCGAGGAGCTGGAGGACCTGAAGGACCCCATCCGCGACGACCGCGTCACGCTCCTTGCCGAAGCCAAGTACCGCGAGCTGGCGGACGCGTTCAGCGGCGTCTTCCAGGCGGGCATGGGCGCCGAGGCCATCCTCGACATCCTGCAGCGCGTGGACCTGGACGAGCTGCGCCGCCAAGACTGCAGCAGGAGATCCAGTCCTCCAGCGGCCAGCGGCGCAAGAAGGCCACCAAGCGCCTGCGCGTGGTGGAGGCCCTCCGCAAGAGCGGCAACAAGCCGGAGTGGATGGTCTTCACCGTGCTGCCGGTGCTGCCGCCCGACCTGCGCCCCATGGTGCAGCTCGATGGCGGCCGCTTCGCCACCAGCGACCTCAACGACCTCTACCGGCGCGTGATCAACCGCAACAACCGCCTGAAGCGGCTGCTGGAGCTGGGGGCGCCGGAGATCATCATCCGCAACGAGAAGCGCATGCTCCAGGAGGCGGTGGACTCCCTCATCGACAACGGCCGCCGCGGCCGCGCCGTCTCCGGCGCCGGCAACCACAAGCTGAAGTCCCTCTCCGACATGCTCAAGGGCAAGCAGGGGCGGTTCCGCCAGAACCTGCTGGGCAAGCGCGTGGACTACTCCGGCCGCTCGGTCATCGTCGTCGGGCCGGAGCTGAAGCTGCACCAGTGCGGCCTGCCCAAGCGCATGGCCCTGGAGCTGTTCAAGCCCTTCGTCATGCACGCCCTGGTCGCCGACGGGCATGGCCCACAACATCAAGAGCGCCAAGCGCATCGTCGAGCGGGCGCGGCCCGAGGTGTGGGACGTGCTGGACGAGGTCATCAAGGACGCGGCCCGTGCTCCTGAACCGGGCGCCCACGCTGCACCGCCTGGGCATCCAGGCCTTCGAGCCGGTCCTCATCGAGGGCAGCGCCATCCAGATCCACCCCCTGGTCTGCGCCGCCTTCAACGCCGACTTCGACGGCGACCAGATGGCGGTGCACGTCCCCCTGTCGCGGGAGGCGGTGGCCGAGGCGCGCCAGGTCATGCTCTCCACGCAGAACCTGCTCCTGCCCAGCAGCGGCGAGCCGACCGTCGCCCCCACCCTGGACATCGTCCTGGGCTGCTACTACCTGACCCTGCTCAAGCCCGGCGGCCAAGGGCGAATACCAGCGAAGGCACTCCGCCGCAGGGCGTCTACGGCAGCTTCGCAGGAGGCCAAGCTGGCCTACGACCTGGGCCTGGTCGGACCTCCAGGCCCGCATCCAGGTGCGCGACGCCAGGACCGGCGGCCAGCTCATCGACACCACCGTCGGCCGCATCATCTTCAACGAGGTGCTGCCGGAGGAGCTGGGCTTCCGCAACGAGGTGATGGACAAGAAGGCGCTCAAGGACGCTGGTGGCCGAGTGCTACAAGCAAGCTGGGCAGCGAGGCGCACGGCCGAAGTGGTGGACCGCGATCAAGCACGTCGGCTTCCACTACTGCACCAGGTCCGGCATGACCATCGCCATCAACGACATCAAGGTGCCCGAGGAGAAGGCCGCACTCCTGGAGGAGGCCGACGCCCGCATCGCCGAGATCGAGGAGCAGTACCAGATGGGCCTGATCACCGAGGAGGAGCGCTACGACCAGGCCGTGGCCGTCTGGACGCGAGACCACGGACGAGGATGCAGACCGCCATCCAGGACAGCCTGGACCGCTACGGCGGCGTCTACCTGATGGCCGTCGAGCGGCGCCAAGGGTAACATCAGCCAGATCAGCCAGATGGCCGGCATGCGCGGCCTGATGACCGACCCCGCCGGCCGCATCATCGACCTGCCCATCCGCACCAGCTTCCGCGAGGGGCTGACCGTGCTGGAGTACTTCATCTCCACCCACGGCGCCCGCAAGGGCCTGGCCGACACCGCCCTGCGCACCGCCGACAGCGGCTACCTGACCCGCCGCCTGATCGACGTGGCCCAGGACGTGATCATCCTGGAGGAGGACTGCGGCACTCAGAGCCGGCATCTGGCTGTCGGAGCCCGCGGAGAAGGGCGTGCTGGAGTCGCTGCGCGGAGCGGATCATCGGCCGCTGGGCCGCCTCCGACGTCGTCGACCCGGCAGACGGGCGAGATCATCGTCGAGCGCAACGAGGAGATCGACGAGGAGGCGGCGGACGCGCATCGAGGCGCCGGGCATCCAGACGAGGTGCACGTGCGCTCGCCGCTGACCTGCCAGGCCAAGCGGGGCATCTGCCGGCTCTGCTACGGCCGCAACCTGGCCCGCGGCAAGCTGGTCGAGCATGGGCGAGGCCGTGGGCATCGTCGCCGCCCAGAGCATCGGCGAGCCCGGCACCCAGCTCACCATGCGCACCTTCCACACCGGCGGCGTGGCCGGCCTGGACATCACCAGCGGCCTGCCCCGCGTGGAGGAGCTGTTCGAGGCCCGGGTGCCCAAGGGCGCAGGCCATCATCGCCGAGATCGACGGCGCGGCGGAGATCGTGCGGGAGGGCGAGTCCCGCCGGATCAAGGTCGTGAGCACCGAGCTCTACAGCGACGAGTACGACCTGCCCAAGGGGGCGAAGCTGCTGGTGGAGGCACGACGATTGGGTCGACCAGGGCGCCGTCTGGCCTCGCCGATCCTCAGCCGAGACGAAGGCCACCAAGGGCAAGAAGAAGGCTGGCGAGACGGCCGTCGTAGAGGCCGGCGCCGACGGCGAGATCGTGGCTCGCATCGCCGGTCGCGTCGTCTTCGAGAGGCGACGAAGCGCCTGCTCGGTGGTCTACGAGGAGACG
Source organism: uncultured Chloroflexia bacterium (assembly GCA_963726245.1). GTDB lineage: Bacteria > Chloroflexota > Dehalococcoidia > DSTF01 > JALHUB01 > CAVSBT01. Next base: position 109,280 of record CAVSBT010000037.1, on the reverse strand, counting down.
GAGGAGCGCGAGTACCCGGTGCCCGCCACCGCCCGCATCCGGGTGGAGAACGGCGTGACACGTCCACGCCGGCCAGAAGCTCACCGACGGCGCCCTCAACCCGCAGGACATCCTGCGCATCATGGGCCGGAGGCCGTGCAGCTCTACCTGGTGGAGGAGGTGCAGAAGGTCTACCGCTCCCAGGGCGTGAACATCAACGACAAGCATATCGAGGTCATCGTGCGCCAGATGCTGCGCAAGGTGCGCGTCGACTCGCCCGGCGACACCGGCCTGCTGCCCGGCGAGCTGGTCGACCGCTTCCGCTACGAGGAGGTGAACGCCAAGGTGCTGGCCGAGGGCGGCGAGCCCGCCACGGCCCTGCCCGTTCTCCTCGGTGTGACCAAGGCCTCGCTGAACACCGAGAGCTTCCTGGCCGCCGCCTCCTTCCAGGAGACGACGCGCGTCCTCACGGAGGCCGCCATCACCGGCATGACCGATCGCCTGCTGGGCCTCAAGGAGAACGTCATCATCGGCAAGCTCATCCCGGCCCGGGCTAAGGTCGATCTGCCGCCGGCGCCCGTGAAGGAAGTGGCTCCGCCCAGGGCCCTGATCTCGGAGGAAGCCGCCGCTGAGGCTGCCCTGGAGGAGGCCGGCGCGCCGGCTGCCGTCGCCGTCTTGGAAGGGCCGGGCGACGACACCGATGAGGCGGAGGAGTCGCTGGAGGATGAGATTGAGGCGGAGCTTTCCGAGGAGACGGAAGCCGCCCCTGCCGGGCTATCCGGCTTCCCTCAGTCCTACATTGCTGAGCCCGACGAGCCCGAGGAATCCGAGTAATTACCGGTGACCCTCAGGAGATTGCCAGGCCGGGGTCCGGCAGACCCCGGCCTTCCCTTTTGCCCCGAAGGGATGGATGATCAGAAGAGAAGGCTGTGGCCCAGGATGCCTGATAGTCGGGCTTGCCTGCCCCCGGTCTCGGCCAGCAGGAAGGAGAAGGCGGCATGACGCAAGTTGCGCCTGAGGCCGAAAGGCGGCCTGACAACCCTTACGAGATGGCTCTCGCCCAGTTCGACGCCGTGGCCGGTCGGCTAGGGCTGGACGACGGCCTGTGTCAGGTCCTCCGCACCTGCAAGCGAGAGTTCGTCGTTCGTTTTCCTGTCAAGATGGACGACGGTTCGATCCATGTCTTCACCGGCTACCGCATCCACCACAACGAGGCGCGGGGCCCCGTGAAGGGCGGCATCCGCTTTAACGCCGCCGTTTCTCTTGACGAAGTGCGGGCCCTGGCCATGTGGATGACGTGGAAGTGTGCGGTGGCCAACCTTCCTTATGGCGGCGCCAAGGGTGGTGTCCAGGTGGACCCGCGTGCCCTCTCGGAGGGCGAGCTGGAGAAGGTCTCGCGCCGCTACGCCACCGAGATCGGCGGCCTCATTGGGCCGGAGCGCGACATACCCGCCCCCGACATGGGCACCGATGCCCGCGTCATGGCCTGGATCATGGACACCTACAGCATGCACCATGGCCACTCGGTGCCCGGCGTGGTCACGGGCAAGCCGGTGAGCATCGGTGGCAGCAGCGGCCGCTTCGAGGCCACGGGCCGCGGCGTTCTTTTCACCGTGCAGGAGGCCTGCAAGCACCTGGGCATACCTCTGGAAGGGACCACGGTGGCCGTTCAGGGCTTCGGGAACGTGGGCGGTGTGGCGGGCCGCCTTCTTTGTCAGGCCGGGGCCCGAGTCGTGGCCGTCAGCGACAGCCGGTGCGGCATCTATAATGCCAAGGCCGTGGACGTGGACGCGGTCTGGGACTTCAAGCGGGCCCGGGGCTCCCTAACTGAATTCCCCGGCGGCGACCGCATCAGCAATGAGGAGCTCCTGACGCTGCCGGTGGACATCCTCATCCCGGCGGCATTGGAGGGACAAGTCCACGAAGGCAACGCCTTCGCGGTAAGGGCCCGCCTCGTGGTCGAAGGCGCGAACGGGCCTGTAACCCCCAAGGCGGACCTCATCCTGGCCGAGAAGGGGGTCATGGTGGTGCCGGACATCGTGGCGAATGCCGGCGGCGTCATCGTCTCCTACTTCGAGTGGGTACAGGACCTCCAGTCCTTCTTCTGGGAGGAGTCCGAGGTGAACCAGCGCCTGCACCGCCTCATGGTGCGCAGCTTTCAGGAGACGATCGCCTGCGCCGAGCGCGAGAAAGTGCCGCTACGGCAGGCTGCCTACATGTTGGGCGTTAGCCGCGTGGCGGAGGCGCTGCGGGCGCGGGGCATATACCCGTGAATCGGCAACCACGAGACAATGAAGGCCAGGCTTAAGCCTGGCCTTCAACACATTGGGGCACGAATCGAAAGAAAAGGGTGGCGCACTTCGCCGGGGGGCAACGAAGTGCGCCACCCGTGGCGGGCTAGCGTGGCGCTGGTCGTGTTCGGCCGCCAGACACCAGTGAGCCATCGGCCTGCGGGTCGAAGTAGAGGCCCCAAGAGACCAGTCTGTGAGCCAGACGCCGACGCAGATCGCAAGGTCGCGACGGCCGGCAGGCGCTTTGGGTCTCTCTAGCCACTTCTCTCACCCGCTCACGACTGGCGTATTCCAGATACAGTGCTGCATCCCACATGCTTAACGCCGTCCTATCGCCGCGGCTTGCTTCGTGCCAACCTTGGCGCGGCTCTCTGACAGACGGGCCTGGAGCAGAGCACTCAGCGTGTCCAGCACCTCGCCGGCGTTCACCTCGTCGGGGTACAGCGCGTAGTAAAGCTGCAGGCCGTGGAAGAGGGCCAGCGACAGGTGGGCGAGCCCCATGGGGTTCGTCGTCGGGGACTCTATCCCGGCCTGCGCCATCGCCAGCCGGTAGAGCTCAGATAGAGCCCCGCTCAGGAGGCGGAACTGCTGGCCGTACGTGGTCCGCACCTCTGCGTTCCTGAGCGCCTCTCCCCAGATCTCGAGCTCCAGGGCGGCGACGCGCGCCGTATCGTCTTTCTGCAGCCGCCCGAAGAAGTACTGGCCGATGGCCTCCAGGGCCTGCGCGGCTTTGGCGTGCGAGTCGCGTGCCTCGTCGATGAGGGTCGCGCCGCGCTCAGTGCTCCGTGCGATGACGGCGGCGATGATGTCGCTCTTGCTCTTGAAGTAGCGGTAGACAGCGCCGGGGCTGAGGCCGGACTCTTTGCAGATGTCCTGCATGGTGCACTGGTGGAAGCCTCTGCGCAGGAAGCAGGCCTCGGCAGCGTCCACGATCTCGCTCTTTCGTTCTTCGAGGTAGCGACTGGATACCTTAGGCATGTAAAGCAATCGTTCGCTTTTAAAAACGGCTGTCCGCTCTCTTTATTACAACAAGACCTCTTCTCTGTCAAGACCCTTCGGCAGCAGAATCAAAGAAATCCTTCCAGAATACGGGGTCTGGCGTAAGGGGGTCTGTTGGCGAACGCAAATGGTTCGAGCAAACGACCAAACGGACAAACGAACAAACGGGCAAAACGGGCAGGATACTAGATGCCTGTTTGCCAGATCTGCCGGTGTGCCCGTTTGGGCGTCAGGGGGCCTGCGGCGAGAGGTTCTTGTTGAGGACCAGCCCCCAGGCGTCCTTCGGCCAGTAAGAGAGCCAGGCCTGGCCGATGATGTTCTCCTGCGGAACGAAACCCCACGAGTGGGAATCGTAGCTGTTGTTCCTGTTGTCGCCTAGGACGAAGTATTGCCTGGGGGGCACCTCCGTCGGCCCGTAGGTGTAGGTAGGCTTGCTCATGGTGTAGGGCTCGTCGAGCGCGCCGCCGTTGATGTAGACGTTGCCGTTCTTGACCTCCACGGTGTCGCCCGGCTCGCCGATGATGCGCTTGATGAAATCCCGGTCGGGGTTGCCGGGAAAGCGGAACACTATCACGTCGCCTCGCTGGGGACGGCGGAAGATGTAGTGGACCGGGTCGTCACCAGGGTCGATGAAGGGGAGGAAGCGGCTGATGGTCTTGAGGTTGATGTGGGCATAGATGGCCTTGTTGACGATCAAGTACTGGCCGTTTTGAAGGACGGGGTCCATGCTGGAGCCTTCTACCCGGAAGTTCTGAAAGGCGGTTCGGACGGCAAGGAAGATGAGGAGAGCGAGGATGAAGGTCTCGACGAGCTCCCGCGCCAGCCGCCTTATGCGGGGGCCTCGCCTGGGCTTGGGCGGTGCCTCCTGGTCCACCGGCCAGGGATACGGCTCGCCGCGTCCGGAGTAGATGCCCTCATCGGCGCCGCTCGACCAGAACAGAGCGTCAGGTTCCGCCGCTTCTGCGCCGGTCGGAGGGTCGCCTGGCGCGGACTCACGGGCCATCTTGAAGAAGGGGGGTTCCTCGGAAGCGGGTTTGGTCATGTCAGAATCCCAGTATAGCATAGGAAAGCCTGACAGACTGCCGGACCCCCCTCTGCTAGAATGATGGCGCCGCAAGCCCCTTTCAGCGCGACGGCGCAGTCCAGGAGCGGCGGCGAGGTCACCTTTGCAGGCTACCGCCCCAGAGGATGATCGGCTGGTGGCCCTCAGCCGGGAGGGCGACCTGCCGGCCTTCAACGCCCTGGTGGAGATGTACCAGGGCCAGGTCTACAATCTCTGCCGGCGGATGCTGGGCGTCCGGGAGGCGGCCGAGGACGCCACCCAGGAGGCCTTTCTGGCCGCCTACAATAACATACGCCGGTTCCGGGGCCCGAGTTTTCGCGCCTGGCTCTTTCGCATCGCCGCCAACGCCGCCATCGATGAGCTGCGCCGTCGCCGCCGCCGGCCGCAGGTGTCCCTGGAGGCACCGTTCTCGGACAGCGAGACCGCCCTGGACGTTCCCGATAGCGCTGCGGGGCCCGAGGAGCTGGCCCTGCGTTCCGAGCGGGCCCGCTCGATGCAGGCCGCGCTCCTCACCCTGCCGCCGGACCAGCGGCTGGCCGTCATCCTCGCCGACGTGCAGGGTTTGAGCTATGAGGAGGTCGGCCAGGTCATGGGTTCGTCTCTCGGCACCGTGAAATCGCGCATCAGCCGTGGCCGCGGGCGCCTGCGGCTTTACCTGCTGGAGCAGGGGGAACTTTCGCCGCCGGGGCAGCGTCCAACCTAGTAGAGGGCCTGTGGCCCCGGCAGATCGAGGCAACGCATTGCGAAACCCGTTCGTCAGAAGACACCCGTTCGGCGAAGAAGACCTGTCCGCCTACCTGGACGGACGGCTCTCACCGGCGGAATCGGCGCGCCTCGAGAGGCACCTGACCTCCTGCGGGCCCTGCCGCCGCCATATGAAGGAGCTGCGGGCCGTCGTCGAGGGCCTGCGTGACCTGCCCTCGATGCCGGCGCCTCGCTCCTTCACTCTGCGGCCGGAGCAGGTAGAGGCGCCGCAGAGGCGCAGGCCGGCCGGGACCGCGTGGCTGCCGCGCACGTTCGCCTTCGGCCCGGCAGGCGCGGCCGTGGCGACGTTGGTCCTCTTTGTCGTGCTGGTAGGCGTCGACCTCGGAACCCTGGGTGGTGGAGGCGCGCCGGAGGGCGCCGTCCCGGCCTCCCTGGCGAAGGAGGCCATGCGGGCCGACCAGGCGTTGAGCGGAGCGCCGCCCACAACGTCTCCGGGCACCACCCAGGGCTTCGTGGAGCCGTCCATGCAGGCCGCGCCCGCACCGGCGCCGACGCCTGCCCCGGTGCTGGCGCCGCCCAACCGGCGCTCGGCGAGCGGGAAGCAGCCGGGCACGCCGCAGGCCGCCGGCACGCCGGAGGCCTTCGCCGGGGCCTCCGCACCCACGGAAACGCCGGCCCCGACCGCAGCGGCCCCGACGCCGCCAACCGCGATTGCCGGGGAAGGCGGGGGCAACGGCCGCTGGGTCCTGCGCGGCTTCCAGGGCGTGGCGGGTGCCGCCTTCCTGGCGTCGGTCGCCTTGCTCTGGCGGCGACGGCGGCGAGCGGGCCGCATCTAGACGGGTTGACTGCACGCTTGCCCGCAGAGATTCGGGGCGTGCTTCAATGGAGGTAAGAGTGATGCACAAGACACTCCTGATAGCCGTTTTCCTGGGCCTGGCCGCCCTGGCTGTGGCCTGCACCACAAACGAGAACGTCAAGGTCCAGCCGTCCGGCCAGGCGCAGGGCATCTCCGTCAGCGGCACCGGGCAGGCCTCGGGCGCGCCGGACCTGGCTCTTCTTGATCTAGGCGTCTCCACAGAGGGAAAGACGGTCAAGGAGGCGCGGGACGCCGCCGCCACTGCCATGAACGCTGTCAATAGCGCCGTCAAGGGCGATGGCGTGGCTGAGAAGGACGTTCAAACCCAGCAGTTCAGCATCGAGCCGGAGTACCAGTATCCGGACGGCAAGCAGGAGCTGATTGGCTTCCGGGTCACCAACATCGTCGAAGTCAAGGTGCGCAACCTTGACAGCACAGGGCAAATAATCGACGACGCGGCGAAGGCCGGCGGCGATGTCGTCCAGGTTCAGGGCCTGACCTTCACCATCGAGAACCCGGAGACGCTCCGGGCCCAAGCCCGCCAGGAGGCGGTGGCCGACGCCCGCGCCCGGGCCGAGGGCCTGGCTGAGCTGGCCGGTGTGAAGCTAGGCAAGCCGATCTCTGTCAGCGAGACCACCGGCACACCGCCAACCGCCTTCCGCAACGCGATGCCGGGGGCCGCGGGTGCCGAGATGGCCACGCCCATCCAGCCGGGCGAGCTGGAGGTAAGCGTCACCGTCGACATCCTCTACGCCCTCGAATAGGACGACGATCCTCGTAGGGGCAGGGCTCGCCCCTGCCCCCATGAGGGCGGCCACGAGGGCCCGCCCCTACGGCTGACCGGGCGCCCGCGAGGGGCGCCCCTACGACGGCCGGGCCCCGCACCCATTGGCCGCCTTGTTGCCCCCAACGGCCCGATGCTAGAATGAAGCCACCGCAGTAGGGGCGCAGCATGCTGCGCCCTGAGCCCGTCGAAGGGCCATGTCCTGAGCCTGTCGAAGGGCTGCGCCCTTACATGGGAGAGGTCCCTTGGTCCTCAGCGACAAGACTATCCGAGAGGAGATCGCCTCCGGGCGGCTCATCGTCGACCCGCTGGAGCTCGACCGTATCCAGCCCGCCAGCATCGACCTGCACCTGGACTGCGTCCTGCGCGTCTTCCGCCTCAGCCATCGCGCCCACATCGACGTGCGCGAGCCCGTGGAGTCGCTGACGGAGGTGGTGCAGATGGAGGACGACACGCCCTTCTTCCTCCAGTCGGGCGAGTTCGTCCTGGCCAGCACTTCGGAGACCATCACCCTGCCCGACGATATCGTCGGGCGGCTGGACGGCCGCGGCTCGCTCGGGCGTCTGGGGCTGCTCGTCCACGCCACCGCCGGCTTCGTGGACCCCGGCTGGACGGGCAAGCTGACGCTGGAGCTCTCCAACGCTTCGAAGATGCCCATCGCCATCTACTGCGGCATGAAGATCGCCCAGATATCGTTCCTGCGTCTCTCCACCCCCGTGGAGAGGCCCTACGGGAGCCCCGGCCTGGGGAGCAAGTACCAGGGCCAGGACGAGCCCACTGCCAGCCGCGCCTATGAGGACTTCCGGCGCGGACCCGCTGAGTGACCATGTCGACTGACCCCATGGAGAGGGCCCTGAGCCTGGCCCGTCAGGCCCTGGGGAGCGCCAGCCCCAACCCGGCCGTCGGCGCCGTGCTGGTGAAGGGCGGCCGCATCGTCGGGGAGGGCTTCACGCAGCCCCCCGGCGGGCCTCACGCCGAGGTGGTGGCCATCCGCCAGGCCGGCGACGCGGCCCGCGGCGCCGCCCTCTACGTGACGCTCGAGCCCTGTTGCCACCACGGCCGCACGCCTCCCTGCACCGAGGCCCTGCTGGCCGCCGGCGTGAGCGAGGTGCACTTCTCGCACCTGGATCCGGACCCCCACGTCGACGGCCGGGGCAAGGCGGAGCTTGAGTCGGCGGGCGTGACGGTCTCCGTGGGCGAACGCGAGGAGGAGGCGCGGCGCATCAACGAGGCCTATCTCAAGCAGCGGACGACGGGCCTCCCCTTTGTCATCGCCAAGTTCGCCGTCAGCCTGGACGGCAAGATCGCCGCCACCAGCGGCGACTCGCGATGGGTTAGCGGCCCCGAGGCCCGTCGCTGGGCCCACCGGCAGCGCACGCTGGTGGACGCCATCATGGTGGGGGTGCGCACCGTCCTGATCGACAACCCTGAGCTCACGGCTCGGCCCGAGCCCGGCGAGGGCGCCTGCAACGCGGACGGCGGGCCGCGCCAGCCGCTACGAATCGTGGCAGACAGCCGAGGCCGCACGCCGGCTTCGGCGCGGGTGTTGCACGGGCCCGCCAGGACGCTAATTGCCACCACCGACGCCTCGCCCGACGCCTGGCGGCGGGAGATGCGCGACGCCGGCGCCGAGGTCTTGGTGCTGCCGGCGTCGGAGGGGCGAGTGGACCTGGGCGAGCTCCTGTCCCACCTTGGGGGGCACGACATCCTCAGCCTGCTGGTGGAGGGAGGCGGCGAGCTGCTGGGCAGGTTCTTCGACCTGGGGCTGGTGGACAAGGTGCAGGCCATCGTCGCACCGATTATCATCGGAGGGGAGGAGGCGCCCACGGCCGTCGCCGGACGCGGCGCCCCTCGCATGGCCGACGCCCAGCGCCTGCAGGACGTCTCTGTTGAGCGGTTGGGGGAGGACCTGCTGGTGACGGGGTACACTGGACAGGAGAGAGGAAACAAGGACTGATGTTCACGGGCATCATCGAAGAGACGGGGAGGGTGCGCGTCGCGGACGAGGGCCGGCTGGTCATCGAGGCCCAGAAGGTGCTCTTGGGCACCAATCTCGGCGACAGCATCGCCATCAACGGCGTCGACCTCACCGTGGCCAACATGGACGAGGAGAGCTTCGAGGCCAACGTCATGCCGGAGAGCTACCGGCGCAGCAACCTGGGAGACCTGAAGCCCGGCAACCTGGTGAACCTGGAGAGGGCCACGCCGCTCGGCGGGCGCATGGGCGGCCACCTGGTGCGCGGTGTGGTCGAGGCCACCGGCGCCCTCGTATCCGTCACCCCCGAGGCCGATGCCGTGCTCGCCCGCTTCTCGGCGCCGCCCGAGATCCTGCGCTATGTCGTCGTCAAGGGCCCCGTCGCCATCGATGGCGTCAGCCTGACGGTGGTGGACAAGGACGAGACGTCGTTCGTCGTCTCGCTTGTGCAGTACACACAGGAGAACACCGGCCTCACTCGCCGAAAGCCAGGCGATCGAGTAAACTTGGAGTCGGACATCATAGCCCGCTACGTGGACCAATTGCTGACGGAGCGGGGCCACGGGCCGGGGACGCACTGACGGTCAGCGGCGATTCCTCTCTGAGGGTTGAAACCCTCAGCTTCGAGGAAGCTGCGGATTTCAATCCGCAGAGCAGAAGACCACCAGTCTCAAAGGCCCAGACAGGGCGTAACATGCCGCTTTCCACCATCGACGAAGCCATCGAGGAGTACCGGCAGGGCCGGTTCGTCGTCATCATCGACGACGAGAAGCGGGAGAACGAAGGCGACCTGACGCTCCCCGCCGAGTACGTGACCGCCGACGCCATCAACTTCATGGCCCGCTACGGCCGCGGCCTGATCTGCGTGCCAATGACCGGGGAGCGACTCGACGAACTGCGTCTTCCCATGATGGTGGGCCGCAATGACTCCGGTTTTGGGACCGCTTTCACGGTCTCCGTGGAGGCGCGCTGCGGCGTCACCACCGGCATCTCGGCCGCCGACCGGGCCCAAACCGTGCGCGTGCTCATCGATCCCGAGACAAAGGCCCACGACATTGTCATGCCGGGCCACATGTTTCCCCTGCGGGCCCGCGATGGCGGGGTGCTTGTGCGGGCCGGGCAGACCGAGGCCACCGTCGACCTCTGCAAGCTGGCCGGCCTCTACCCGGCCGGCGTCTGCTGCGAGATCATGCGCGCCGATGGCACGATGGCCCGTCTGCCCGACCTCAAGCGCTTCGCTACCCGCCACAAGCTCAAGATCATCAGCGTCAACGAGCTCATTAGCTACCGGCTGCGCAGGGACAAGCTGGTGGAGCGGGTGGCGGAGGCCACACTGCCCCTGCCCATGGGCAGCTTCCGCGTCATGGCCTACCGCAGCGTCATCGACCCCGACGAGCACGTGGCCCTGGTCATAGGCGACATCACCACGCCGGAGCCGGTGCTCGTGCGCGTGCACAGCCAGTGCGTCACCGGCGACGTCTTCGGCAGCCTGCGCTGCGATTGCGGCGCCCAGCTCCAGGAGTCGCTGAACCGCATCGCTCAAGAGGGCCGGGGCGTCGTAGTCTACATGCGACAGGAGGGCCGGGGCATCGGCCTGCACAACAAGCTGCGCGCCTACGCCCTTCAGGACGACGGAATGGACACCGTGGAGGCCAACCGGGCCCTGGGCTTCCCCGCTGATCGCCGCGACTACGGCATCGGCATGCAGATTCTGGTCGACCTGGGCGTGCGCGAGATGCGGCTCCTCACCAATAACCCCGGCAAGAGGGCCGGCCTGGAGGGCTACGGCCTGAAGGTGGTCGAGCGGGTGCCCATCATCACCGAGCCCAACCCGCATAATATGCGCTACCTGGAGACCAAGCGCACCAAGCTGGGACATCTCCTCCGGGCGGAGGAAAGCAGCCGCTAGAGGGGGAAGCGTGGCCAAGACCTTTGAGAGCAGGCTTTCCGGCCAGGGGCTCTCCCTGGCTATCGTCGTCTCCCGCTTCAACCGCCTGGTGACCGAGCGGCTGCTGGCCGGCGCCCAACGACGCGGTGGCCCGCCACGGCGTCGACCAGGAGAAGGTGGACGTGGCCTGGGTGCCTGGCGCGCATGGAGCTGCCCCTGGCGGCCCGCCGGCTGGCGGAGCGCGGCCGCTACGACGCCATAGTCTGCCTGGGTGCCGTGATCCGCGGCGAGACGCCTCACTTCGACTACGTGGCCGGTCAGGCTGCCGCCGGCATCAGCCGGGTGGCCCTGGACACCGGCGTCCCCACTATCTTCGGCGTCATCACGGCCAACACTCTCGAGCAGGCTCTGGACAGGGCCGGCGGCAAGGCGGGCAACAAGGGCTATGACGCCGTCGTCGCCGCCATCGAGATGGCGAACCTGCTGGAGCAGGTGGAGGGAACCAACTGATGCCGGAAGTAAAGGATGGAGCCTCGCCGCCCGCGGACCCAGCGGCGGGAGAGGACCAGGCCTGGGACGCACTAGACGGCGAGCAACCCGATGGCGCCACCAGGCATGCCCTCAACCTCGCCCATCAGGCCGTCGGGCGCTTCCCGGACCTGGCCCGGCGCTACCGGCGGTTCACCGGTCCCGCCGCCGTCGTCTCCACCGGCCTCGTGCTCCTGGCCGGCATCGCCATCTCGCGGCGACTACGCCTCGGCGAGCAGCCGGACGAGATCCTCGACTCCCTGACTCCCGCCGAGATCGAGAGCGCGGCTGTCGTAGAGCAGGAAGAGAAGGTTCAGCGACACCGCCAGATCCAGACCCAGATCCAGGGGATGTGGAGCCGCTTCAAGCCGGGGAGGAAGCAGGACAAGCGGGCGCCAGAGCCTGAGGATACGTGAGCGACGGCTCCTATCGCGCGTGGGTTTGGCAGTGGCCGCCGCGCCGCCACGACGAGTGGTCTGCGGCGAACCTGGCGCTGCGCTTCGTCGTCAGCGCCATCGGCATCTTCCTGGCCGGTCAGTGGGTGCGTGGCGTGCGGGTGGGAGACTGGCAGGCCCTGCTGGTCTCGACGGCCATCTTCGCTATCGTGCACAGCTTCGTGCGGCCCGTCCTGTTCTGGCTGAGCTGTCCCTTCCAGATCCTGACCCTGGGCCTCTTCACCCTCATCCTCAATGCCGCCATGCTGGCCCTCACAGCCTGGGCGGCCGGCCAGCTTAACGTCAATTTCTCGGTCGACGGCTTCTGGGCCGCCTTCCTGGGGGCGCTCCTGATCAGCTTTAATGGGATCGTGCTCACAAGCCTGGCGCGGCGTCGCCGGGCTATGCTCTAGGGCGTGACCTTGTAGACCGCGTCGCCGCCCCGGCAGCGCTCCTTCACCTTGATCCCGATCGCATCGCCCGGCTTTGCCTCCGGCACCTGCTCGCGCTCGATCTGCATAGAGTCCACAAGCTGCTCGAAGTCGCTTGTGTGCCCCTTGATGTGGATCGTGTCGCCCACCTTCAGGTTGCCGGTGATGTCGATGCCGGCGACGTTAATCTTGGCGAAGAAGTCCTTTACTACCCCTACCTTCTCTTCCGGCATTGTCGCCTCCCTTCCGGTGTGCCCGTTAGCCGCCCGCGGCGTCCTTCGGCTGGAGCGGCGCTAGTTTAGCACCAGGCCGCGGCGCCTTCAACGGCCTGCAGCCGCTACCGGTGCAACAGGCGAAGGCGCAAGAGGTCCCCGAGCACCTGCGCCGCCACCAGGGGCCGCAGGCCCACGTGGGAGCCGGCGACGTGGTCCCAGCGCACCGGCACCTCCTCTACCCGCATGCCCCAGCGCTTCGCCATGTAGAGGAGCTCGACGTCGAAGGCCCAGCCCGAGAGGCGCTGGGCGGCGAAGAGGCGGCGCGCGGCCTCGCGGCGGAAACCCTTGAGGGGGCACTGCGTGTCGCCGAACTCGGACACCGCGACCATCCGCCGCACCAGCACGAAGAGGCGGCCCGCCGCTCGCCGCAGGGGAGGCTGACTGCTGCGCATGTCCTTCCCGCCGGGGTGAAGGCGCGTCCCCACCGCCACGTCGACGCCCGCCTCGAGGCGCTCCAGCACCCGTCCCACCTCTTCCAGCGGGACCGCCAGGTCCATGTCCGTGAACACCACGTACTCCCCCTGCGCCGCCAGACAGCCCGTGCGCACTGCCGCCCCCTTGCCGAGGTTGCGCTCGTGGGCCAGAAGGCGCACCTGAACCCGGTCCGGCGCCGCCGGAGCGAAGGCGCGCACCAGCTCGCCGGTGCGGTCCGTGCTGCCGTCGTCCACCACCACCAGCTCGCTGGCGTAGGGCCGGCTCGACAGGTACTCGTCGACCTGTTGCAGCGAGGGCAGCAGGCGGCGCTCCTCGTTGTAGGCAGGGATGACCAGCGAGAGGTAGCGTGGAACTTGGAAAGTGGAACATCCTGCGTCGCCTCTCCTTCCCTAGCCTAGAGGATCTTGCTGAGGAAGGTGCGCGTCCGTTCGTGCTGCGGCGCTTCGAAGAACTGGCGCGGCGGTCCTTCTTCCAGGATCTGGCCGCCGTCCATCAGCACCATGCGGTCGGCCGCCTCACGGGCGAAACCCATCTCGTGGGTGACCACGACCATCGTCATCCCTTCGGCGGCCAGCTCCCGCATGACCTCCAGCACCTCGCCCACCAGTTCCGGGTCGAGGGCGGAGGTGGGCTCATCGAAGAGCATCAGCTTCGGCTGCATGGCCAGGGCGCGGGCGATGGCCACCCGCTGCTGCTGCCCGCCCGATAGCTGCGATGGGTAAGCGTTCATCTTGTCGGCGAGGCCCACCTTCTCCAGCATGCGGCTGCGCTTCTTCGACGGCGCGCTGTCGAGAGAGGCCTCGCACGTGGATGGGCGCCTCAATGACGTTGCCCAGCGCTGTCAGGTGGGGGAACAGGTTGAACCGCTGGAACACTATGCCGATGGTGGCGCGCACGCGGGCCACCCGCGCCTCCGGCTCCTCGATGAGCCGCCCGTTGACCTCGCGATAGCCCAGGAGCTGCCCGTCGATGTAGATGTGGCCGGCGTCGATCTTCTCCAGGTGGTTGATGCAGCGCAGGAGGGTGCTCTTGCCCGAGCCGCTGGGCCCGATGAGGACCAGCACCTCGCCCTTCTTCACCTGGAGGTCGACGCCGCGCAGCACCTCCAGCGACCCAAACCTCTTGTGCACGCCCTGCACGTCGAGCATCAAGCTCGAGCTACTGCCCATCTTCCCCAAACCCCCATCGTGGCCAAGCGTGACCATAGAATAGCAGAACGGTGAGACAGTTTCAGCGCTCGCGGCCTGCCGCCCAGGGCCCGCAGGACGCGCGTGCTGAGCGGAAGCACCCGCTCGCGTTCGACGATGGCCAGGCGCGCTTCCAGCTCGGCCTGCAACACGCTGAAGGCGGTGGTCATGATCAGGTACCAGATGGAGGCGACGACCAGCAGCTCCATGGTCTTGAAGTTCACCGAATAGATGAGGCGCGCGGCGGTGGTCAGCTCCACGAGGCCGGCGACGAAGGCGATGGAGGTGTTCTTGAGCATCGCGATGAACTCGTTGCCGGTGGGCGGGATGACCACGCGCAGCGCCTGGGGCAGGATGACCCGTCGCATCGCCTGAAGGTTAGGCATGCCCAGGGACTTGGCGGCGTCCATCTGGCCCGGCTCGATGGCCTGGATGCCCGCCCGCACGATCTCCGCCATGTAGGCTGCTTCGTTGAGGCTGAAGGTGATGAGGGCGCTCCGGAAGGGCGTCAGGAAGAGGGTGAACTCCCGGCTGCCCACCATCTGGGGGATGCCGTTGTACACGACCAGGAGCTGGATCAGCACAGGCGTCCCCCGGATGAACCAGACGTAGAACGCCGAGAACCCCGACAGTATCCGGCTGTGGGACACCCGCATGACGGCAAGGACGATGCCCAGCACGGCGCCGAGGAGCATGGACAGGACGGTGACCTCGAGGGTGGTGCGGACACCGCGGAGGATGACGCCGTTGAAGAAGAACTCCCTGACGGCGCCGCCATCGAATGTTATCGACAGGAATACGTCCATCGGTCACCTCCAACCGTTGACGGTCGTGATCATGGAAAGCCCCCGCCCGCTGGGCGGGACGGGGGCTTGTGCTGCCGGGTTGAGACGCGTTCTACTTGATGGAGCCGGCCTCAAGGTTCCAATTGGTCAGGATCGCTGTCGTACTCACCGTTGTTCATGATGTTCTGCAGGGCCTTCTTGAGAGCGGCGTTCAGCGCTGTAGAGTCCTTGCGCACGCCGATGCCGTAGGGCGCCGCCTCGAACTGCGTGTTCACAAGCTCGAGCTTGCCCTGCGACAGGCGGGCGTCGTTGCCGGCGACGGGGTAGTCGGCGGTGACGGCGTCGACGCGGCCCAGCGTCAACTGCTCCACGGCCAGCGGGTTCTGGTCAAAAGTGGTGATCGATATCTTCGTCGGTGCACTGCTCGTTTTGAGCGTTGAGCTGGTCCACCTGGATGGTGCCCAACTGGACGGCCACGCTCTTGCCGCAGAGATCGGCGAGGGACTGGATGTTCTTCGGGTTGCCGGCCTGGACCAGGATGCCGGTGCCCGCCGTGAAGTAGGGGATGAAGTCGATCTGCTGCTGTCGCGTCCGCCGTGATCGTCATCGCCGACATGATGACGTCGAAGCGCTGCGCCTCGAGAGCGGAGATGATCCCGTCGAAGCCGGTGTTCTGGAACTCGGCCTTGACGCCCAGCTCCTTGGCCAGGGCGTTGGCCATGTCCACGTCGAGGCCCGTAGCGTTCTGAGTGCCCTCCTCGTAGAACTCGATGGGCGCATAGGCGATGTCGCTGCCCACCTGGAGGGTGCCGTCGCTCAGCTCCGGGACGCCCGCCGAGAGCGACGCCGTGGGCGAGCCCGCAGGCGCCTTCGTCGGGGAGGCAGTTTTCTCCTCGTTGTCACCTCCGCACGCCGACGCAACAAGGGCGGCGACGAGCACCAGACAGATTAGCGGCAAGCTGTGCCGTAGCCACCGTTTCATAACGAACCTCCCTGTCTTAGAGCCTGACTTAAACAATCTGCCGCCATCATACCCCCACACGGCGCACTGTCAACCGTCCGCAAATGAAGAAGGGGGCCACGCCCCCTTCAACACGTCGGTTTCACAGTTGCTTCCGGCTCCGCCGTTCGCTACACTTCCCGGAACTCGCCCTTCCACCGTGCCCTCCTCGGGGCCGGCGGATGGAGCCTCCGGACCGGCCTCGCCGCCCTCGGCGCCGGGCGGGGAGCCCTCGCCCTGGCCGTAGACGGCCGCCCCGATCTTCTGCATCGTGTCGCTCAGCTCGCCCACGGCGCGGCGCACGGCCTCCGCGTCGGTCCCCTGGAGGGCGTCGCGGACCGCCTTCACCTTCGCCTCCACCTCGCCCTTGAGGTCGGCGGGCACCTTGTCGCCCTGATCTCGCAGGGTCTTCTCCGCCGTGTAGGCCATGCTGTCCGCCTGATTGCGAACCTCGATGTCCTCGCGGCGGTGGCGGTCCTCCTCGGCATAGAGCTCCGCCTCGCGGCGCAGTCGCTCCACCTCGTCCTTGGAGAGGCCGGAGCCGGCCGTGATGGTGATCTTCTGCTCGCGGCCGGTCGCCTTGTCGCGGGCGCTGACGTTCAAGATGCCATTGGCGTCGATGTCGAAGGTGACCTCGATCTGGGGCAGCCCGCGCGGCGCCGGCAGGATGCCGTCGAGGATGAACCGCCCCAGCGACTTGTTGTCGACGGCCAAGGCCCGCTCGCCCTGGAGGACATGGATCTCCACGCTCGGCTGGTTGTCGCCCGCCGTGCTGAAGATCTGGCTCTTGGCGCTGGGGATGGTCGTGTTGCGCTGGATGAGGGGCGTCATGACGCCGCCCAGGGTCTCGATGCCCAGGGTCAGAGGCGTCACGTCCAGCAGGAGGACGTCCCGCACCTCGCCCTTGAGCACGCCGGCCTGGATGGCGGCGCCGATGGCCACCACCTCGTCGGGGTTGACGCCCTTGTGGGGCTCCTTGCCGAAGAACTGCCGCACCTTCTCCTGGACCAGCGGCATGCGCGTCTGCCCGCCGACCAGCACCACCTCATTGATTTGAGCTGCCGTCAGGCCGGCGTCGGTCATGGCTTGCTGGCAGGGGCCCAGCGTCTTCTCCACCAGCTCGCCCACCAGTTGCTCCAGCTTGGAGCGGGCGAGGGTGATGTTCATGTGCTTGGGGCCCGAGGCGTCGGCGGTGACGAAGGGCAGGTTGATATCGGTCTGCATGACGGTGGAGAGCTCCACCTTGGCCTTCTCCGCCGCCTCCTTCAGGCGCTGGAGGGCCATGCGGTCCTGCCGCAGGTCGATGCCCTGGTCGCGCTTGAACTCCTCCACCAGCCAGTCCATGACCCGCTGGTCGAAGTCGTCGCCGCCCAGGTGGGTGTCGCCGTTCGTCGACTTGACGTGGAAGGTGCCCTCGCCGATCTCCAGGATGGAGATGTCGAAGGTGCCGCCGCCGAGGTCGAAGACGGCGATCGTCTCCTCGCCCTTCTTGTCGAGCCCGTAGGCCAGCGAGGCCGCCGTGGGCTCGTTGATGATGCGCAGCACCTCCAGCCCGGCGATCTTGCCGGCGTCCTTGGTGGCCGAGCGCTGGCTATCGTTGAAGTAGGCGGGCACGGTGATGACCGCCTCGGTGACCGGCTCGCCCAGGTAGGCCTCGGCGTCCGTCTTCATCTTCTGGAGGATGAGGGCCGAGACCTCGGGCGGCGTGTAGGGCCGGCCGCCCATCTGCACGCGGACGTCGCCGTTCTCGGCGGCCTCGATCTTGTAGGGCAGGACCTTCACGTCCCGCTGCACCTCGTCGTCCGAGAAGCGGCGGCCCATGAGGCGCTTGATGCTGAAGATGGTGTTCTCCGGGTTGGTGATGGCCTGTCGCTTGGCCACCTGGCCCACCAGGCGCTCGCCCGACTTGCTGATGGCGACGACGGATGGCGTGGTGCGCCCGCCCTCGCTGTTGGGTATGACGACGGGCTCGCCCGCCTCCATCACCGCCATGCAGCTATTCGTGGTGCCCAGGTCAATTCCGATTACTTTTGCCATAGTCTCCCTCCCGGGATTGTTGATTTCGAAAGTGGGCAGTCGCCTGCTGTCCCCCTGACAAAGCGAGGGCTCCGCCGCCCTCTTGGACGCACTCAGAATCTATCTCGTCGTAGCGGCGAGCTTCAGCTCGCCCTTCTGCGGGTTCCTTGCAAAGAAGCTGCGGGATTCATCCCGCAGGCGTGTCCCGCTTCTCCTCCCCTGCCTCGGCCTTCTTCCCTACCACCACCATCGCGGGGCGGATGACGCGGTCGCCGAGGCGGTACCCCTTCTGGACCTCGGAGACTACCTTCCCCTCCTCGCCCTCGCCGTACATGACGGCCTCGTGCAGGTTGGGGTCAAAGGCCTCGCCCTCCGCCTTGATCTCGTTGACGCCGGCCGCCTCCATGACGGCCTGGAACTTGCGATAGATGAGGCGGATGCCGTCCACCCAGGTCAGCCCCGCCAGCCGGATGTCGACGCTCTGGAGCGCCCGCTCCAGGTCGTCGAGCAGGGGCAGGATGTTGATGACGAGGGCGGCGGTGGCCAGGCGGCCGTACTCCTCGCGCTCCTTCTCGGCCCGGCGCTTGAGGTTCTGGTAGTCGGCGGCGGCGCGCTGCCAGTTCGCCAGGTAGGACTCCGCCTTCGACTTCTCCTCCTCCACACGGGCCTTCAGCGTCTCGATGTCCTCCGCCTCTACAGGCGTCTCCTCCACGGCGGCCTCGCCGGGGGCGTCGTCGCCGCCCAGGCGCGAGGATGCGCGCCGGTCGACGATGTGTTCGTCGTGCTTTTCTTTCTTTTTCTCCGTCATGGCATCATCACCCTGCTCCGCCAGCGCTCCTTGCTAGACGTACTGGCTGACGAGATCGCTCATGAGGGCGCTCAGGTAGCGCACGGTGGATATGGTGCGCGGGTAACGCATGCGGGTGGGGCCCAGCACCGCCAGGGCGCCGCTGAGGGCGCCCGGCACGCCGTAGCGAGTCACCAGCAGGCTGCACTCGCTCAGGACGTCCTCCCGGTTCTCATGCCCGATGACGACGGTGATGCCTTCGCCGGCCAGGCTGCGCAGGGGCAGCAGGCGCGTCAGGCTGTACTCGTCGAGCACCGCCAGCAGGTCGAGCATCTTCTCGGTGTGCGAGAACTCGGGCTGGCCGAGGACCAGGGGCACCCCCTCCAGGCAGACCTCGTCGAAGCGGCCCTCGTCCTCTGTGGTCAGGAGGGCCTGGACCCGCTCCACGACCTGCGATTCCAGGGTGGACAGCTCCACCGCCTTGCTCCGGACCTGGTAGGCAGTCAGCCCTTTGTAGAGGTCCGTCATCTTGTGCGCCGCGGCGGTGAGGTCGTCCTGGTTCAGCGCCTCCGAGAGCGTCATGATCTGCTGCACGAGCCGCCCGTCGTGGAGCACCAGGACGAGCAGGACCACCATGTCATGCAGGCTGACCAGCTCCAGGTGCTTGAGGCGGCAGTGGGGCGAGCGCGGCGTGGTGACCACGGCCATGTTGCGCACCGACTGGGCGAGGACGGCCGCCGCCAGGCGGACCCACTCCTCCAGCTCACGCCCGGCCTGGTGGAACTGGTGGCGAATGGTCTCCCTCTCCTCCGGCGTGAGGTCCTGCTCCTCCATCAGGCTCTCGACGTAGTAGCGATAGCCCGTGTCGGAGGGCACGCGCCCCGCCGAGGTGTGAGGGTGGGTGATGTACCCCTCTTCCTCCAGCCTCGCCATCTCGTTGCGAATGGTGGCCGAGGAGACGGGCAGGCGGTGCTTGCGCACGATGGTCTCTGAGCCCACCGGCACCGCCGAGTCCACGTACTCTTCGACGATGAGTCGCAGGATCTGAGAGCGACGCTCCGCCAGCATGCCTTCTCCCCCGGGGACTCTGCCCGAGGGGCTCCTTTCGTCAATTAGCACTCTAACCGTGAGAGTGCTAACTACGATCAGAATCTAGCACCGGCCCGAACCACTGTCAAGTGGGGTTTCCGGGGGGTGACGGAGCCTGTATAGACGGCGTCAAACGAAACATCTGTCTTGAGACCCGACAGATTCTTTGTGCCGCGTCCGTAGGGGCGCAGCATGCTGCGCCCCTACTTGTCTCCGGCGTTCAGAGGGTGTTGCAGAACACCGTAGCCGAGGCTTTCTAGCCTCGGTGCCTCTCGTGCGGCCAGGCTGGAAAGCCTGGCCTACGGACTTGCGTAACTGCCTCTTCACGCCGGGGTCGTGCCCAGATCCGGGGCGGGGATTTCGCGGGACCGGGGTCACGAACGGGCAGGGGTTACGGCAGTATCAGCTACCGCCGCCGGCCGGCCGCTGTTGCTGCTGCGGGGCCTCCTGGGTGGGTGTCGTGGCGCCTGCCTGGCCCGAAGGCGGCGGGAGGCCGGCGCCCTCGGCCACCTTCATCACCTGTTCGAGCAGCATGCGCTCGTCCATCGCCCCCACTACCAGCGTCTGCTCGTTGAGGACGGTGGTGGGGACGCCGCGCACCTGGTAGCGCTGTGCCAGGCGGGGGAACTCGCTGACCTCGACGACGTCGGCTCGAATGCGGGGGCTCTCCAGGGCCATCTTGTGGGCGGCACGCGCCACAACCGGACAGTGCGGTCAGGTGGGGGTGACCAGGACCTGGATGGACACGTCCTGCTTCAGCTTCTTGAGACGCCGGACGGTCTCCGGCGCCAGGTCCACCTTCCCCCGCGATGCGTCCACAATGTTGTCGATGAGGCCGGGGAACTCGTGGCCGGTCGGCATGCCATAGAACTTGATGGCTCGGTTGGCCGGCCCGCGGATGACGATGCCCGGTATCTTATCCACGCCCAGGCGGGACGCCGCCTCGCGGGCGTCCCGGAACTCGTGCACCGTGAGCTTGATCTTGTCGTTGAGGGCGGCCAGCTCCTCGAGCATCTGGCGCACGTCCTCGCAGTAGGCGCACTCCTCGCGACCCGGCACGTAGAGCGCGCTGGCTCGCTGCGTGAAGTAGTCGATGCGCACCGGGCCCACCAGCTCCCGGGCGAACGCCTCCTTGATGTACTCCTGCTCTCGAAGCGGTATCACGGCTCTACCCCTTGTGGCGGTCCTGCAACGAAGGCGGCGGTTTCTCGCCGCTCCAGCCGTCGCCAGACGACGAACAGGCGCTGCAGGGCGGTGAAGACCGTGAGCACGGCCAGGATCCAGAGGGCGATGAGCATCTGGTCGACCATCAGCCCCAGCCCGAGGACGATGACCCGCTCCGGGCGGGTGAATATGCCATCGGTCAGCTTCAGGCCCGCGGCCTCGGCGCGCGCCCGCACGTAGCTCACCGTTATCGACCCGACGACGGCGATGAAGGTCAGCATCACCTCCGGGCGGTGGCCCCCTTCGCTGAAGTGGAAGAGCACGCCGCCCAGCACCGCCGCTTCGCCCAGCCGGTCGAGGACGGAGTCGAAGACGCCGCCGAAGATGGTGACGCGACCGGTGGCGCGGGCCAGGGCGCCGTCCAGGAGGTCCAGGGCCGCCGCCGCCAGCACCACCAGCCCCCCGACGAGGAAGTAGCCGCCGGCCACCAGCGCCGCCGCCGCCAGGCTGCCGACCAGCCCTAGAGCGGTGAGGGCGTTGGGAGTCAGGCCCGTCCGCGAGACGGCCAGGGCCACCGGATCGATGAATCGCCGGGGCAGCGAGTGAGGCAGCAGCGTGAACGTCTTGCCGCTCGTGGCAGGCCCCTTCACTGGCTGACGACCTCCTCCTCCGGCGACGGGCCGGTCTGCTTCTCGTAGCGCAGGCGCTCGTAGTAGGAGAGGACGCGTTGGGAGATGCGCTCCCAGCCAAACTCGGGCGCCCGCAGCCGTCCCCGCTCGCCCATCGTCTGACGCAGCTCCGGGTCGCGCAGGAGCTGGAGCAGGGCTTCGGCCAGGCCCTCGGTGTTCTTGGGCAGGACCAGCAGGCCTTCGATGCCGTGGGTGAGGACGCCGGCGTAGCCCTCGATGTTGCTCGCTACGATGGGCTTGCCGGCGGCCATCGCCTCCAGCAGGACGATGCCCTGGCTCTCGTTGCCGGTGGCCGGGGCGCAGAAGACGTGGGCCGTGCGGTGGTAGCGCGGCAGCTCATCGTAGGGAGCGAAGCCGGCGAACACCACGTCCTCGAGGCCCGCCTCCTTCACCGTGCGCTCGTAGCCCTGCTTAAGGCGCGTCTCCGGCCCGACGATGATGAGGCGCGTCTCCGGCATCTCTTGCTTCACGCGCGTGTAGGCCCGCAGGAGGTTGGCGACCCCCTTGCGCTTCTCCAGCCGGCCCACGAAGAGAATGTTTAGCTTGCCGTCGCAGTACTGGGGCAGGGGCTCCGCGGGCGCCGAGAAGTGGCTCACGTCGACGCCGTTGGGGATGATGTTGTAGTAGCCGGGGAAGTAGCGGCCTATCAGGCGCATGGCCGACAGGGAGACGGCGATCTTGCCGTCCAGGTTTCGGAACCAGCGGCGCAGCACCCGCCGCCCGTAAGCGTACCAGCGGCTGCCGCCCTCTTTGGCGGCGTGGAAGGTGGCGACGTTGGTCGCGTCTGAGAAGCGCAGGAACTGGACGGGCAGGAACGGCACGAAGGGCTCGTGGATATGGACCACGTCGAAGCTCTCCGCCGCCAGCGCCCGCCTCACCTGCGGGGCCAGCCGCAGGGAGAGGGCGATGCGGGCCACCGAGCCGCTGGCCGGCACGCCGATCGGTCGCCCGATGCAGACAACGTTCTTCCCCAGGGTGGCTGCCCGGGGTCGTGAGCAGGGCGCTACTATGCGCACCTCGTGGCCCAATCGCTCGAAGTTCTCGGCCAGGTGCTCGATGTGGGAGTTGACGCCACCCGGCACGGCGAAGTCGTACGGCGAAATGAGTCCGATCTTCATTTCGGCAGGAACCGCGTGAAGAAGCTGGCGATGGTGCGCCGCCAGCCCATCTTGCGAGGCGTTACCAGTAAGCCTCGCACCTGCTGCCGCACCACCTGCCGCAGCCCAATCTCCATCAGTGACGGGCTATGGCCGTCCACGCCCTCAGTGGTGCGGGCCAGGATGGCCCGCCGCAGGTCCTCGGCGCCGTGCCCCTCGAAAACGGTGTAGGCGCTCCCGACCACGGCCAGGAAGTGCGCGTCGCTGCCGCCCACCGCCGCGAAGTGATAGCGCTCATTGTTGAGGCGACGCGCCTTCCCGATGCTGACACGGGCGCCGGCGCTCTGGTCGGCCACCTCCATGCCGTCGAAGTAGACGCCGTCCCGACCGTCGCCCAGGATGCGGTCGATCTTCCGCTGGCCGATGCTGCGCGTGAGCCAGCTCATGGGGTGAGGGATGACGCACAGCCCGCCCTGCCTGTGTACGGCCTCCAGCGTCTCGGCCAGCGGACGCAGGCTTTCGACGGGCTCCTCCAAGTAGAGAGCCAGCAGGTGTCCCTCCAGGGTCGTCAGCTCGGCGCCCGGCACGACCTCGAATCGGTAGTTGCCGCGGGCCCACATCTCGCGGGCCTCCAGGCCCGGCCGCGAGTCATCGTGCTCGGTCACGGCGATCACCGTCAGGTCCGTGTTCTGCTGGACGTGCGCCAGCAGCTCCGGCAGGTCGGCCATGCCGTCGCCGCGGGCCGTGTGGATGTGCAGATCGGCTTTGCCCAAAGCTTATCCCTACCTAGACCGGCTCACAGTGCAAGAACTATCCCCAACGCCCTCATTGTACCGCAAGCGAGGCACCGAGAGGTGAACGACTGGCCAGCCATCGGCATTTGCCGCTTGGCTTCATCCCTGAGGGTTGAAACCCTCAGCTTCGAGGAAGCTGCGCATTTCAATGCGCAGAAGTTGTCTGTGAGTTGACAAGGGTCCCGTCTTCGGCGCACTCCTGCCCCCAGACGGGCTCCAGGACCATCCACTGGCCTGGATCGCGGCGCAGATACTCCTCGAAGCGGGCCAGGATCTTCTCCGTAATGGCGCGCACGTCGTGCTCCTCGTCGCCGGTGCGCTCCAGAGAAAGGGGCGGATCGACCCAGACCTCGTCGCGGCCCGGCCCGTGCCTCTGGCTGAAGGCCGGCACGAGCTGGGCGCCCGTGCGCACCGCCAGCATCGCGGCGCCGACGGGGAAGCGGGCAGGGGAGCCACACAAGGGCAGCAACTGGCCCGTCTTCTGTATGTCGCGGTCGCAGAGAATGGCCACGACCCCGCCCTGGCGCAGGTGGCGGATGGCCCCCTTGACGGCCGACATGCTCACCGGTCGGTAGATGTGGCCGTGGGTGGAGCGAAGACGGTGGACGAGGTCCGAGAGCTGTCGGGGCTGAAGGGGCTCCGTGAGCACGTAGGCCTGGACGCCGAAGCCCGCCATGACCTGCACGGTCAGCTCCGGGTTGCCATAGTGACCGCTGACCAGTACGACGCCCTTGCCCTCGGCGATGGCGTTCTTTAGGGTTTCCAGTCCGTGAATGGTCACGTCGTGTGTCAGGAGGCGGTGGGGATCGAGGCGGGGCAGGCGAATGAGGTCGGCGTAGTAGCGGGTGACGTTGCGGAAGACGTCGCGGGCTGCGCGGGACACCTCTTTCTCGCTGGCGTCCGGCCCCAGGACGTGGCGCATGTTGTCCTTGACGTGCCGGCGGGTGCGGCCCTGGAGCAGGTATGACGCGTCGCCCACAACCCTGGCGATCGCGTAGGCAGCCCGCGTGGGAAGCCAGGCCAGGGTCTTGGACACGACCAGAAGGGCGACGTACTTCCACATGGGCCGAACGTACCTGTGTCTGTCGGCGGCGGCGGTCGGCGCCTTAGTCCTTCAGGGCGAGCACTCGCGAAGGCTCGGGCGCCGGTCGAGGCGTCGGCCACATTGGGCGGAACATGAACCACTGGTCGGGGTACTGGCGGATGAAGCGCTCGAGAGACGACATGATCTTCTGGGTGAGCTGCCGGACATCCTGCTCCTCATCCCCGGTGGGCTCCAGGCGCACGTCGAAATCCAGGAGGGCCCGCATGATCTCGTCGCGACCCGGCTCCCGAGCGATGACTGCGGGGATGACTCGGGCGCCGGTGCGGAGGGCGATGCGGGCAGGCCCGGCTGCCACCTCGGTGAGGTCGCCGAAGAAGTTGACCTCTACGCTGGCCCCCGGCGCCGGCACGTCGATGAGTAAGGCCAGGATGTCGCCCCGCCGCAGGGCCCGCAGTACGCCGGGCCCGACGTGCTCCATAGGGATGATCTTCACGCCAAGCTGACGCCGGTAGCCCTGCACCAGATCGTTCATCGCAGGTAGCTCGAAGGTCTCGGCGATGGCGTCCACGGGGTAGCCGTAGGCGGCGAGGCCGGCCGCCCCCATGTCCCAGTTGCCGAAGTGGAGGGTGACGAAAATGATCCCCTTGCCCTCGGCCACGGCGGCGTTAAGAGGCTCGAAGTCGTCGAAGACGATGCGGCGGCGGATGTCGTCAAGCGACATGGTGTAGAAGTGGATGAAGTCCACGACGTACTTGGAGAAGTTGCGGATGGCGCCTCGGGCCACCCGGCCCAGCACCCGCCGGTCATTGGTGCACAGCACGCGCTCCAGGTTCTGGTAGAGCGCGCGGCGCCCGTGCCGGTAGAAGGGATAGACGATGTCGGCGATGATGGGAGCCACGAAGTAGCCCACCCGCACGGGAAAAGGGCGGCCGATGAAAATGAGGAACCGGAAGACCCAGTAGATGACGCGCTGGACGAGCACGCTACCCTTTGGCGATGAACTTTTCGACCATGACACGGGCCTGGTCATCGGTGAACTGCTGCGGCGGCGACTTCATGAAGTAGGCGGAAGGGGCGACGAGGGCGCCGGCCGTGCCGCGGTCCAGGGCCAGCTTGCAGCAGCGAATGGCATCGATGACCACGCCCGCCGAGTTGGGGCTGTCCCATACCTCCAGCTTCACCTCCATGTTCAAGGGCACATTGCCGAAGGTGGTTCCTTCCATGCGGATGTGGCACCACTTGCGGTCCAGCAGCCACGGGATGTAGTCGCTGGGGCCTACGTGCACGTCGCCCGCGGGCAGCTCGTAGTCCAACTGCGAGGTGACGGCGTTGGTCTTGGAGATCTTCTTCGACTCCAGCCTCTCCCTCTCCAGCATGTTCAGGAAGTCGGTGTTGCCGCCAAAGTTGATCTGGTACGTCCGGTCCAGGCGCACGCCGCGGTCGCGGAAGACTCGCGTCAGCACGCGGTGGACGATCGTAGCGCCCACCTGCGACTTGATGTCATCGCCGATGATGGGCAGCCCTCGCTCCTCGAAGCGGCGCTGCCAGTACTTCTCCCTGGCGATGAAGACGGGGATGCAGTTGACCAAGCCGCAGCCCACCGTCAGCACCTGCTCCACGTACCACTTGGTGGCCTCCTCCGACCCCACGGGCAGGTAGTTGACCACGACGTGGGTCCCGGTTGCCTTCAGGATGCCGACGATGTCGTCGGTGGGGCCCGGGGCCTTGGTGATGATCTGCGAGAGGTACTTGCCCAGCCCGTCGTGGGTCATGCCGCGCGAGACGCGCACGCCCGTCGGCGGGACATCGGCGAAGCGGTACGTGTTGTTGGGAGGCGCGTAGATGGCCTCTGCCAGGTCCTTGCCTACCTTGTTGACATCGATGTCGATGGCGGCCACGAAGTTGATGTCACCGACGTGGTAGCCGCCCAAGTTGGGGTGCATGAGCCCGGGGATGAGGGTCTTCTCGGCGGCGTCTTGGTAGAAGTGGACGCCCTGCACCAGCGACGAGGCGCAGTTGCCCACCCCGATGATGGCGACGTTGATCTTTCCCAAGGCACCGCGTGCTTCTTTCACGGCTCCTCTCCCACTGGCGTTCGACTTCCGGCGCCGGGCTGGCAGCGACAGCCTCCTGGCGAGCCGAGAGCGCGGGACGTAGACGCCCTGCGCCCTCGAATCCGCTGCATTCTAGCAGGTGCCGGTGTAGCCAGCAAGGGAAACGGCGGGAGCGCTCCACGGCGGCCGTGATTGGTGCATCCTTGGTGGGCCTCCGGTCGCCGGATTCGGACATGACCCCAGCGTGAACGCTGGGGCATCAGAAAGCGAATCTATGCCCTCGCCTTCAGGCGGGGGTAGAGGATTCTCCGACCAATGACGAACCGGTCACCGGCGGCACGAATCGTTGACCAGCGACCGAGCGGAATGAGACACTACTTGCAGGCCCGTCGACGGCGCTGGCCGGGCGGGCCCTTTTGCACCATGCTTGGCCTGCTGGCGATCTTCGGCACGTCCTTCGTAGTGTCCCTTTCCGGCGCCCTTATGCCCGGCCCCCTGTTCACGCTCACCGTCCGCGAGACGCTCCGTCGCGGCTTCTGGGTGGGTCCCGTGATCAGCGCCGGCCATGCCATCATCGAGCTGGCGCTGGTCATCGGCCTGGCCGTGGGACTGAAGGGGTTCCTGGAAGATGAGGGCCCGGTCACGGCCGCCATCGCCCTGGCCGGCGGCGCCTTCCTCCTCTGGATGGGCTACGGGATGTTGCGCAGCGCGCCCAGCCAATCGCTGAGCCTGGGACGCGAGAGCCTGGCGACGGAGCCAGCCGGCGGCAACCCAGGCCCTGCGCCGGCCGTCCGTCGCGGGTACGGCGCGAGGGTGCTCGCTGCCGCCGCCGGCAACGACCAGACGCCCGCCTCGCCGCGGGTCGGGGCGATGGCCCTGGTCCTCGCCCCGGCGGGAGCGCTGGTCAGCGTCTCCAATCCTTACTGGGTGATCTGGTGGGCCAGTGTGGGGGCGGCCTACATGTCGCAGTCGCTGGAGCATGGAGCGGCCGGCGTGGCTTCCTTCTTCACCGCCCACGTCCTCTCCGACTTCGCCTGGCTGACGCTGGTGGCCTTCGTCCTCGCCACCGGGCGGCGCATCATGAGCGGGGCCGTCTACCGGGGCATCTTGGGGGTCTGCGGGCTCTTCCTTCTCGTCCTGGGGGCCTACTTCATCTACTCCGGCGTCGGTTTCCTGCGCTAGCCTCTACTTCTCGACCGGATAGCCCGCGTCGACCCAGGCTTCGGTCCCGCCCTCCACGTTGTATATGCGGCTGAGGCCGGCCGCCGCCGCCATCTCGCAGGCCAGAGCGCTGCGCTGACCCACGGAGCAGACAAAGATGATGTCCTGGTCAGGGCTCAGCTCACTGCGGCGGGCGAAGACGGTGTTCACGGGTATGTGGTCGGCGCCGGGGATGTGCCCGCTCTGGTACTCCCATCCCTCCCGCACGTCGACGACCTGAGCGCCGCCGTTCTCCAGCATCCGCTTGGTCTCAGCGGCGCTGAGGCGGGTGAACGGCTCTCGCGGGTCCTTGTGGGGCATGGGCCTGCCTCCGAAACAATGTCGAGTTAGTCACTTCATTTTATCATCAATCTGGAGCCGGCCACCAGCGGACGTCCGCTTGCCATGTGCCGCCAGCAGCCCATTCAGCACCCTGAGCCTGGCGAAGGGGGCTCCGCATTCTCGTCCCCTGTGATGCGGGTGGGAGCCCGCCGCGGCGGACTGGCCTGGGCGCGCAGGTAGAAGATGTCCTGGAAGCGCAGGCCGAGTAGCCACATCGCTATGACGCCTGTGAGGCTCACCCACAGGATGTTCAGCAGGTGGGTGGCGATGGCATAGCCTCCGCCAGCGAGCGCGTCACGCCCAGGAGAGTCACGACCTCGGCCACGGCCACCTCATAGGGCCCCACGTTGGAGGGCGCCAGCGGCACGGAGATGACCATGTTGGTCGCGATCATGATCACCAGGTAGGACCCAAAGGAGAGATGCAGCCCGAAGCCGAGGCCGAAGAGCCAGAACATCACCCCCTCCAGGAGCCAGCCCGTGAAGGAGAGGACCAGCACCTGGGTGCCCATCCAGGGGTGGCGCAGCGCCGCCATGCCCTCCACGAACGGCGGCAAGATGTCGGCGACGCCCTGGCGCGCCCTTGGCGGCAGCCAGCCCAGCCATCGACCCGGCTTCCAGCCCTGGGGCACCGAGATGTGGGCGCCGAGAACGGCCAAGAGCAGGCCAACTGCCGCGCCGCCGATCATCGCCCAGAGGAAGTCTCTGAGGCTCTGCGGTATATCCAGCAGCGCCAGCCCGACCAGCCCCAGGACGGCGAAGGTGACGCCATCGAGAAGCGTCTCGGTGACGAAGACGCTGGACGCGAGGCCGGAGCGGGAGATGCCGAAGCGCTGCGCCGACACCTGCACGCGCAGCACGTCGCCCAGACGGAGGGGCAGGACGTTGTTCGCCATGTTCGAGACGAGCATGATGCCGAAGAGGCCGCGGGCCGACGGCTGGCCCAGCCGCGTGAGCATCACACGCCAGCGTACGGAGAAGACCAGCTTCGCCAGGGTGAAGAGGGCGAGGGCGGGGAGGGCGTAGATATAGTCCACGTGGGTGAGGGTCCTGAGGGCGGCGCCGATGTTGACGCGCCAGATCAGGACGCCCACCAGGATGGCGCTGATCGCCAGCCGCATCAGCACGCGACGGCGGACGTAGACGGGCTCCCACAGGTTGAGGAAGACGCTCACGGCGCCAACAAACTACCACATG
Source organism: uncultured Chloroflexia bacterium (assembly GCA_963726245.1). GTDB lineage: Bacteria > Chloroflexota > Dehalococcoidia > DSTF01 > JALHUB01 > CAVSBT01. The sequence continues at coordinate 80,192 of CAVSBT010000037.1, read as the reverse complement.
CACCCGCCTCTGCAAACCGCCTGCGATGTTTGAAGCGGGTTCCCATCACGGGGCCAGAGGGGTAAGGGGCCGCCCTCTACCCGGCCGGTGTATAATGGCGGCCGGATGCGAGGTTTTCTGGGGGAGGGGGCGGTGTGTTGAGGAGGGACAATGACCAGCGGAAGGGCCGAGTCTGCGGTCAACAAGAATGCTCCTGTTGTTGCGGAGGGCGAGATCGAAATCAAGGCATCTCCAGAACTGATCTGGCAATTGATCACGGACATTGAGGCGTGGCCGACTTGGAATCCAGATGTGCGGTCGGCCAAGATTGCTGGAGCAGTGGCGCCTGGGACCCAGTTCAGTTGGAAGGCAGGCCCAGGGCTCATCAGATCCACCTTTCGAGCTGTCGAGAGTCCGCGACTGTTGGCCTGGACGGGCAGGACGATGGGCATAAGAGCCGTGCACGTGTGGGAGCTGCTGCCGTCGGAAGGCACCACGCGACTTCGCACCGAAGAGTCGTGGGAAGGGCTTATCGCAAGCACCTTCAAGGGCCGCATGCGGAAGGCGCTCCAGAAGGCGATCGACGGTGGCCTCAGACATACAAAGCGCGAGGCCGAGCGTCGTGCGGGCTGCTGAGCGTACCGGCAACAGCAAATCAACCGCGGCATGCGTTGGCCTCAGCGAGTGGCCAGAAGGGAGGCTGGTATGGCTGATCTAGTGAAGGACCCGGTCTGCGGCATGGAGATCGACCCGAAGGAGGCGGCGGCCACCTCCGACTACGAGGGCGTCACCTATTACTTCTGCGCCGTCGGGTGCAAGGAGCGGTTCGACGCCGAGCCGGCGAAGTTCCTCGGCGCCGTCGAAGAGGCGCCCGCCGAGGCGCCGGCGCCGCCGTCCATGGCCGCGGAGCCGTCGCGGGAGGCGGCGCCGCCTGCCGCCCCGGAGCCGCGAAAGTGGTGGCAGTTCTGGCGGAGCTAGCGCGCCCCTGACGCTGAAGCACTCGATGACCGCTGAAGCGTCCGCTCGCCCCTACGTGTTCGTCACGCGCGAGCTGCCCGGCGACGCCGTCGAGAGGCTGCGTCCCGCCGCCGAGGTTGAGGTCTGGCCCGACCAGGAGCCGCCACCTCGGGAGGAGCTCCTGCGCCGCGCCGCCCGCGCCGACGCCCTGCTCACGCTCCTCACGGATCGCGTCGACGCCGCGCTCCTCGATGGCGCGCCCCGGACTGCGCATCGTCAGCAACATGGCCGTGGGCTACGACAACATCGACGTGGCGGCTGCCACCGCTCGCGGTGTGCTGGTGACGAACACCCCCGGCGTCCTCACGGAGACCACGGCCGATCTCGCCTTCGCCCTCTTGCTGGCGGCGGCGCGTCGAGTCGTGGAAGGGGACCGCCTGGCCCGCAGCGGCGGCTGGCCCACCTGGCACCCCTCGTTCCTCCTGGGGCACGACGTCTACGGCGCCACCCTGGGCATCGTCGGGCTGGGGGCCATCGGCCGCGCCGTAGCCCGCCGGGCCCGCGGCTTCGCCATGCGCCTCCTCTACTGCGGCAGACAGCGTCGAGAGGAGCTGGAGGCGGAGCTGGGCGCCCGCTTCGTGCCCCTGGACACGCTCCTGCGAGAGTCCGACTTCGTGACGCTACACGTGCCGCTCACCGCCGAGACCCGCCACCTCATCGGCCGCCGAGAGCTGGGCCTGATGAAGCCCGACGCCATCCTCATCAACACCTCGCGCGGCGGCGTCGTGGACCAGCAGGCCCTCTGCGAGGCCCTCCGCTCCCGCGGCATCGCCGGCGCGGGCCTGGACGTGGCCGAGGTGGAGCCGGTGCCGCCCGGCGACCCGCTCCTGGAGCTCGATAACCTGACGTTGACGCCGCACGTCGGCAGCGCCAGCGTCGCCACGCGCCGCCGGATGGCGGACATGGCGGCGGACGCCATTCTCTCCGTCCTGCGCGGAGAGAAGCCGGCCAACCTCGTCAACCCTGAGGCGGTTTCAGGGTAGCGCCGCCGCTTCGACAGGCCAGACGAGCGTTCTCAGGTGCCGCTCATGGTGAGCCTGTCGAACCAGGAGCGGCGCACCCAGCCTTGTCAGCACTCTGGTGGACCGCCACAGAATCTGTCTCTGTCTGTGCCCATCTATAGGCGCATCTTGCCAAGAGGGTCTTTCGGGACTATGCTGCGACGTGGTGGCGAGGTAGGCTTCCACGATCGGGACAGGGGTCGCCCGCCCGACCTGGGAGAGCCCTGAGGGGGAGCCTTCCGTGACCCTGCGCTGGCCGCTCATCGGCTCGTTGGTGGCCCTCGTTGCCGGGGCCGCCCTGGCTGCTCTCGTCCTCGCCTTCTGCGGCGGAAGCGAGAGTGGACCCAGCGTCGTCGGCTCTCCCACCCGCACACCCGCTTCCCGTACCACCACCGTCACCCGCACAGCCCGTGCGGGTACCCCCGCCGGCACGGGCACGCCGAGCAAGACACCGTCTGCCGTCACGCCCGCAGCGGAGACGGAGACGCCCACCAGCGGCGTGCCTCCCGAGGAGACGCCGGAGACGACTCCGCCGCCGGAGGACACCGCGACGCCGGGGCCGGCGCCCACGCTGCTCCCAGGCCAGACGCCGTCGCCCGGTCAAACGCCGGCGCTGCCGTCGCCCACGCAGCCGGCGGGCACGGTCACTCCCGCATCCGCCGACGTTGACGCCGCAGCCCACGTCGACGCCGACGCCGCCTCCTGTGCTGCCCGACCTCGTGGTGCTTGACACGTTCGTGTCCAATGATGTCCTGGGCGTGCTCCTGGGCAACGAGGGGCACAGCACAGTGCCGGCCGGCCAGAAGATCGAGTTCCTGGTTCGCGGCGTGGTGGCGGAGGCCGTGACCCTCACCGACGCCCTGCCGCCGGGCGCCAACGTGCGCATCCTCCTTCAAGACCAGGTGATCTACCGGCCGGAGCTCGTGCTGGTCGTCGCGGACTCCACCAACCTCATCCCTGAGGAGGATGACGGAAACAACGGCCTGGCCAAGCAGCTCGCGCCCGATGTCGCCCTCGACCTGGCGGTTCACGGCGTCTTCCGCTCCCCCGAAACGAACCGCCTGCTGGTGGTGATTCAGAATCCTACCAGCGCTCCGGCGGTGCAGGTCACGGTCGTGGTCACGGTTTATGTTGGGGGTGCGCCGGAGCCCACGACCGCGTCTACCTACCAGCTCACCATCGAGCCCCTTGGCTTCGACACGGTCGAGGTCGTGGGCGTCCTGGCGCCGCCGGGGACGCATGTGCGCGTGATTGCGGCGATGACGGAGCCGACAGACGCTAATCCAGCCAACAACGTGTGGGAGGGCGACGTCTCTTGATGGGCCGCGCCGGGGGGGATGAACGAGCGCCGGCCGGTGCCTTCAGGCGCCGCCGCGAGGGAAGGCGTCTCGATCTGCGGTTGTGGGCGGCGGGCCTGCTGCTGGTCGGGATTGCCCTGGCGGTGACCGCCTGCGACAACGGCGGCAGCCAGGAGCCGGAGGCCACGGGCGTATCCGCGGCCTCGGCCTCACCCTCGTCGGAGCCCGAGCCCACGGAAACGGCCGCCGCGGAGACGGCCGTCCCCGATGGCGGCATCAGCGAGGTGGACTTCTCGCAGGTGGCGGCCGTGAAGGCCCTGCTGCAGGATAGCGGCGGCCGCCTGGTCGCCCAGCAGATCATCTTCGCTGATCTGACCGGCGACGGAGTTGATGAGGCGGTGGTGCCCATCAGCTCCGGCGGCACCGGCGGCACCATCGCCTACGCCGTCTTCGGCTATCGCGGGGGCGACCTGAAGGAGCTCTTGGAGGTGAAGCCGGCGGCCGGACGGGTCACGGTCGCCGTCCAGGACGGCGTGCTGGTGGATACGGAGCCTCTCTACGCCCCGGAGGACCCCCTCTGCTGTCCCAGCCAGCTACACCACACCTTCTACCGCTGGAACGGCAGCAAGCTCGTCGTGGACCATGAGGAGACGGAGACGGCTCCCTCCGCCAAGCCCTGAAGCGCTGCTCATCTAGCCCTGGCGGGCCGCTCGTGGTTCGACCCTTCGGCGCGCTCAGGACGCCCTTCGACAAGCTCAGGCTGCTGAATGGGCTGCCGGTAGCGAAGGCAGGCCATATGGCATGCTGAGCCTGTCGAAGCACCCGGGGCCCTAGCTCTCGGCCCACCCGCGGGCCCGCTCGACGGCCCGCTGCCAGCCGCGATAGAGCTCCTGACGTCGATCCTCGCTCATCGCCGGCTCGAAGCGGCGGTCCAGGCGCCAGCGGCGGCCGAGCTGGTCCATGTCTCCCCACAGGCCCACTCCCAGTCCGGCCAGGTAGGCTGCCCCCAAGGCCGTCGTCTCCGTCACGGCGGGACGCAGGACGGGCCGGCCCAGCACGTCGGCCTGGATCTGCATGAGGAGGTTGTTGCGGGCGGCGCCGCCGTCGACCCGGAGCTCCGGGAAGGTGACGCCGGCCTCCGCCTCCATGACCTCCAGCACGTCTCGGGTCTGGAAGGCGAGCGACTCCAGCGTGGCCCGCACCAGGTGCTCGCGGGTGGCGCCGCGGGTGATGCCCACGATGGTACCGCGGGCGTACATGTCCCAGTGCGGCGCGCCCAGCCCGACGAAGGCGGGCACCAGGTAGACGCCGCCGCTGTCCTCCACCGCCGAGGCCAGGGTCTCGCTCTCCGGCGGCGTCCTTGATGATGCGGAGGCCGTCGCGCAGCCACTGGATGGCCGCCCCGGCGATGAAGACGCTCCCTTCCAGGGCATAGTGAAGCTGGCTGTCCAGCCCCCAGGCCACGGTCGTGAGCAGCCTCTCCGAGGGCACCGGGCGGCGGCCGGTGTTGAGGAGGACGAAGCAGCCGGTGCCGTAGGTATTCTTGGCGGCGCCCTCCTGGAAGCAGCCCTGGCCGAAGAGGGCCGCCTGCTGGTCGCCGGCCACCCCGGCGATGGGCACGGCGGCTCCCAGTAGGCCGGGCTCCGTCTCCCCCAGCACGCCGCTCGACGGGCGCACCTCCGGCAACATGGACGCTGGCACGCCGAACTCACGCAGGAGGTCGGGGTCCCACTGGCCGCGGTGGATGTCGTAGAGCATGGTGCGCGAGGCGTTGCTGGGGTCGGTGGCGTGCACGCGCCCGCCGGTGAGGCGGTAGATGAGCCAGGCGTCGACGGTGCCGAAGAGGAGCTCGCCGCGCTCGGCGCGGGCGCGGGCGCCCTTGACGTTGTCCAGCATCCACTGCACCTTGGTGGCCGAGAAGTAGGCGTCGACGACGAGGCCGCTGCGCTCGCGGATGAAGGGCTCGCGGCCGCGGGCCTTGAGGGCATCGCAGAGCGCGGCGGTGCGCCGGCACTGCCAGACGATGGCGTTGCAGAGGGGCCGGCCGCTCCCCTTCTCCCAGACCACGGTCGTCTCTCGCTGGTTGGTGATGCCGATGGCGGCGATCTCCCCGGCCGAAACGCCGGCCTCGCGCAGGACGGCCTGCGCCGCCTCGAGCTGCGACGACCAGATGTCCTCGGGGTTGTGCTCCACCCAGCCGGCCTGGGGGTAGATCTGGGGGAACTCGCGGCTCTGGGAGGCGACGGGCTGTGCCTCCTCGTCGAAGAGGATGGCGCGGGAGCTGGAGGTGCCCTGGTCCAGGGCGAGGACGTACCGGCTCATGAGACCCTCCGGATGCGGAATGGCAGGCGGGCCCGCCCGCCGTCAGGCAAGTGCGGAGCCAGTGTAGCCGCTTAGGGCGGCTGCGTCACTCGGAGAGCCGGGTCGCTCGCCTTGACCGGGCCCAGGGCGGGCCTGAGCGTCCGCCCGGTGGAATCGGATAGTCCCGTGCCGTGAGACGACCAGCATCGCCATCAGTACCAGTATTGATCGCGAGCGCAACGATAGCAACGTCGCTAACCCTGCTACCAACCGTGATAAATCTGCTAAGCGACAAAGTCAACTAAAATCGCATTCAATTCATCCAGCGCAACCAAACCGCGTTCCGAGCAGCTCCGGCGGTTCTAAGACGCCTGCGCACGTGACGCGCCACCCGCTATAATTTCGTCGCGCCCCTTTCCTCCGCCATACCCTACTTCAACATCAACACCGGATTCTCCGGCGTAGCACCCTGCCCACAGCCTTCCGCGAAGCAAGCCTTCCTTACACTGAACAGGAGTTCACGCCGCCTGATCTCGCCGCGCAGTCGTTATCGATACCCGTGAACTCGACGCGGTTCAACGGGTCCAGCGCCTCAATCCATCCTCGCCGCGATCCATATTTCGCACTCCGACCTACGAGGCGAACGCCACGGAGACCTGGCCTTCGTGAGATCCCGTCAGCAGATGCCAACAGCAACCACGCCTCAAGACGCGGCGGAGGCTACGAGTACTACGTTCCACGCCTTCGCGGTGTGCCGGCCAGCGGTGCTCGTCGGCGGCGACATCGCGCAACCTCATGGCTTCGCCATGCTGTCGTCTATACACGCCCATCGTCTTCGCTCTTCGTGCTCAGCTTCAGCTTCATCCTCTGCTGGTCATCTTCCGGTCGATCGTGGTGCCGATCAAAGCGTCATCATGAACCTGCTCTCCGTCGGCGCCGCCTACGGGCTGCTCGTGCTGGTCACCCAGCACGGCCTCGGCGCCGGCCTGCTCGGGTTCCAGCGGTGCGGAGCATCGAGGCCTGGCTGCCTCATCTTCCTGTTCGCCATCCTGTTCGGCCTCTCCATGGACTACCACGTCTTCTTGCTCAGCCGCATCCGCGAGCTACGACCAAAACCAGCGACAACACGGTAGCGGGGTCGATCTGCATTCGCTCGGCGTCTGCCTCAGCGGGGTCGGGTGGTCTTGGAGGCTTGTGTGAGTCATTACTAACACGTACCCTTAGGGACGGGTAACCGCACCATCGTCCAGCTAGATTCGCCTGCGGCAGATCCCAAGCGGCGCCGCGCAAGCGTCCGCACCTGGCTATGGGTGCTCGGACCCGGCCTGGTGGTCATGCTTGCCGACACTGAGGCCGGCAGCATCATCACCGCTGCGCAGAGCGGGGCCCAATGGGGATACCGACTGCTCGGTCTGCAGTTGGTCCTGATCCCCATCCTGTTCATCGCCCAGGAGCTGACCCTTCGGCTCGGGATCGCCACCGGCCGCGGCTACGCTGAACTGATCCGCGATCGCTTCGGGGCAGGCTGGGCCTGGCTCTCGGTCTCGGCGCTGACCGTCGCCTGCATCGGGGCCCTGCTTACCGAGCTGAGCGGGCTGGCCGGGGTCGGCCTCCTCTTCGGCGTGCCAACGGCTGTCACCGTGCCTGCCGCCGTCTTGCTCATGCTGGCGATCGTCTGGTCCGGCTCCTACGGCTCAGTGGAGCGGGTAGCACTGGCGATCGGCGCCTTTGAGCTGGCCTTTGTGGCGGTTGCCTGGCAGGCCCACCCTGATGTGGGCGATCTGGCTCGAGGCTCGGTCTCCATCCCGATCTCCGACTCCAGCTACCTATACCTCGCTGCCGCCAACATTGGGGCCGTAGTCATGCCCTGGATGATCTTCTTTCAGCAGTCGGCGGTGGCGGACAAGGGTTTGCGGCGGGAGGATCTGGGGCGGGGTCGCCTGGGCACCGCGCTGGGCGCGCTGACCACCCAACTCATCATGTGCGCGATCCTGGTGGCTGCAGCGGCGACAATCGGCTCGGCGAGTGACCACGGCGCGCTGGACTCGGTTCAGCACATCTCCGCCACCATGACTCCGTACCTGGGCCGGGTTGCCGGACGCGTGCTCTTCGCCCTGGGTGTGAGTGGCGGCGCTCTGCTGGGGGCCATCGTGGTATCGATCACCGCTGCTTGGGGACTGGGTGAGGCGGCAGGCTACAAGCGATCGCTGGAGCATCGACCTCGCCAAGCGCCGTGGTTCTATGGCGTCTACACCGCGGGTCTTCTGCTCGGCGCCGGCGTGATCCTGGCGGGCGCCAACCTGGTGAAGGTCGCCGTGGCCGTCGAGGTGCTGAACGCACTCCTCCTCCCCAACGTGCTGGGGTTTCTCTTCTTGCTGGCCATAAAGGCGCTCCCGGAGCCCTACCGTCTCGGGAGAGCCTACTCCGTCCTGGTGGGGTTGACGCTGGCGGCCACCTCGGGATTCGGTGTGTACGCGGCTCTGACTGGCATCTTCTAGCTTTGACGACAGCGAAGAGGCGTGGCCGCTACGTGGGGCTGCGTCTCGCCTTGACCGGCCCGGCTCGATTGGCCTAGGATTCACTTGCCCTCAGCGGGTGGGCGATTAGCTCAGTTGGCAAGAGCGTCTGTTTTACACACAGAAGGGCGCAGGTTCGAGTCCTGCATCGCCCACCAGAACCACCTCCGGTTCTAGCCTGAACCCGGACGGCTCGTCCTCAGCCACAGCCTGGAAACGGAAAGGGCCGGACCGCGGCCCAACCCCATGTGACTCGGTGACGAGGCTGACTGACCCCTTCGGTACTAGCGCACAGAATCCCGCCAGGCGCCTACCTTCATTGCGAGAGGGACGGATTCCGTGACATCGAGCAGCGGCACTATCCTCTGGTCCATGAAGGCGGACCAGGCGGCGCATGCTTCGTACTGCGCGGCGGGCGTCGACACCTCCGAGATGGTGAGGCCGCCTGAGCCGTCTGCAAACTCGTAGTGCGATTTGATCTCTACGCCGGCAGGTGGTGCCCAATTGGTGAAGAGGTTGATTATGCGCCTCTGGTCCTCCTCGCCCAAGTTCCCCTTGTAGGTGTAGATGTCTGCGAACAGCACTGACCCCTCCTTGTTCTCCCGCCCCCGGGCCAAGCAGTGCCCGTACCAGCCCTTTCCGATGACGGCATTGTAATGCATATGCACCGACTGTCAACGGCAAATGCGCCTGCTTAAATCGCCATCGTCCCCTGGCGACGCTGTCTCGTCGCTCCCCATCGCGCAGAGCTTCCACTGGTACTAGTCGCAGTCTCGACTAATGCCCCATTTTCCAGCTGATAACTTCCGCGTTTTCGGTCACCCATCCCGATTCCGTTGCACAGCGTTTACCGCCAGATGGTTTACACACAGAAGGTCGGGGGTTCAAGTCCCTCATCGCCCACCAGAACCCCCTCCAGATTCGCTTTCCAGCTTCTGACTTCCGTTTACCTCCGTGCCTCAAGATCACCACAGTCCAGGGGAGAGGGTTGACAAACGCTTGGACAACGCTATACTTGCCGCGCTTGTGGCTCGTTTCTGAAATGTCTGCCTGGCCGTGCCAACAAGGAGGTTGCAGATGCGCCTTGCCGGTCCCCGAGAAGCTCAGACAGCCACCCTTCCTCACTTGCTGTTACTTGCGTTTATCGCCACCTTGGGCGCAGGCATCATCTCCGCGCATGGCGGCCAGGCCCCAACGGCCGGCGCCAGCGGCGGCCCGGTGGTGGTCGCCACCGTAGCAGTTGGGACTAAGCCCGACGGCGTGGCCGTCAATCCTAACACGAACCTTATTTACGTGCCCAATACTGTGACCAATTATGACAGCGGCAACGTCTCCGTCATCGATGGCGGCAGCAACACAGTCGTCGCCACCATAGTGGTCGGCACCATGCCCTACGGCGTGGCCGTCGACCCCAACACGAACCACATCTACGTGGCGAACGGTGGCACAAGCACAACGTCTCCGTCATCGACGGCGGCAGCAACACGGTCGTCGCCACCGTAGCGGTCCAATATGGCTACCCCCAGCGCGTGGCCGTCAATCCCAACACGAACCTCATCTACGCGCCGAATATGGCAGCACAACGTCTCCGTCATCGACGGTGCCAACAACACGGTCGTCGCCACCGCAGCGGCTGGGAGTTTCCCCTTGGCCGTGGCCGTCAACCCCAACACGAACCACATCTACGTGACGAACTATGGCAGCAAAGACCTCTCCGTCATCGACGGCGCCACCAACTCGGTCGTCGCCACCGTGCCTGTCGAGACTAACCCTTCCAGTGTAGCCGTCAACCCCGACACGAACCGCATCTACGTGACGAACTTTGCCAGCAACGACGTCTCCGTCATCGACGGCACCACCAACACGGTCATCACCGCCGTAGCGGTTGGGACCGGCCCCGAAAGCGTGGCCGTCAACCCCAACACAAACCTCATCTACGTGGCGAACATGAACAGCAACAACGTCTCGATCATCGACGGCGGCAGCAACAAGGTCGTCGCCACCGTGGCGGTCGGGAGTTTCCCCGCGGCCGTAGATGTCAACCCCAACACGAACCGCATCTATGTGGCGAACCAAGGCAGCGGCACCGTGTCGGTGATCCAAGACACGCCTACAACCCCTACATCAACCCCCGCGCCTACCCATGCCCCAAGCCGCTCGCCGTCCGCGGTCGGTAGCTCGCCCTCTGCCGTCGGCGGCTCGCCGTCTGCGGCCGGTGGCTCGCCATCTGCCGTTCGTGGCTCCCCGTCTGCGGCTGGTGGCTCGCCGTCTGCCGTTGGTGGCTCCTCGTCTGCCGCCGGTGGCTCCTCGTCTTTGCAGTACGTCGTCGTAGCGGTAGCGGCAGCAGCGCTCGTCGTGCTCGCAGCCGCAGCATGGTATGTCCGGAGGCGCTGGCGGGCAAGCTAGCCCATAAGGCAGAAGCTCCCCCCGATACGACGGCCGGTCCTTGGCGAATGCGGCCGTCTCAGAGCCTTCGTTTCCAGATGATAACTTCTGCGTTTTCGGTGGGGTGCCGAATCTGTTGCACAGCGCTCAGGCTCAGATGCTTTACACACAGAAGGCCGGGGGTTCAAGTCCCTCATCGCCCACCAGAACTCCAAACAGATTCACTTTCCAGATTATGAGGGATGGCTGCCCTCTCTGACTCAATGAACGCTTGAGGCTGCGACAGTTGCACCCCGGAGGATTACAGCGTGCAACCAGCCGCCAGCCTGCGCCTGGAACGGCCCAATAGCCGATCCCCCCGGTCCATCGCCGACTCACCTTTCATTCTGCATGCTTTCTTCACGGCGCACCGGTTCTCGTTCACGTGCCCCTCACATCCGACCCCTACGCTTAGGAGAGGCGGCCAGTCGGACGCCAGAATGGGAGGACGTAATCATGCGCATGGTAATGCTCGTCGATTTTCCGGTGGAACCCTTCAACACCCTTACCCGGAACGGCACCGTCGGCGCAAAGATTCAGCAAGCGCTAGAAGATATCAAGCCCGAAGCGGTTTACTTCACCGAGCGGGATGGCTTTCGCGGGGCGGTCCTGATCGTTGACGTGTCGGAGCCGTCAAGGATACCGGCCCTTGCGGAGCCATTCTTCCTCAGCTTCAATGCTACCGTGAAGTTCCGGATTGCGATGACTCCGGAAGACCTCCGGAAGGCGGGACTGGAGACGATCGGCAAGAGGTACAGCTCCTAGTTCTTTCGGTTAGACACCCGCGCGTCGAGTGTTGTGCTGATCTCTCCAGGAAGACCGCTGCAACCGGGAGGGCCACGCTGATAGCCACGAGATGGGGCGCTAGTCTGCTGAGCGACAAGCTACCCACTGTTCGCATCAAGAACGTCGCATCATAGGAGGAGAATGACGATGGCAAGCTACGAGCGGAAGGACCTGAAGTCGCCCGACGAGACGAGGACCTTCGAGAAGGGAAGGCTGGAGGTCATTAACATTGGGGGCGGAACCGTCGGCCGGATCACCCTAGAGCCTGGCTGGAGATGGTCTAAACACGTGAAGCCGATCGCCAAGACGGAATGGTGTGAGGCGCCTCATTTCCAGTACCAGCTCTCGGGCCGCCTTCACGTTCTGATGGCGGATGGCTCCGAGTTCGAGATTGGCCCGGGAGAAGTAGTGGCGATGCCGTCTGGGCACGACGCTTGGGTCGTCGGGAACGAGCCGGTCGTCGCTGGTAGATTGGAACGGCGCGAGCAACTACGCGAAGCAATAGCGCCCATTGCTGCCGGGGCCGTGTGTGCCCTGGCGGCTGATACGTGGAGATCGGGTAGAAGGTGGCCGAGGGGCCGTCCTCAGGGGCGGCCTTCTCATTCCCAGTCGGGCATGCTAGTTGCACCTCGACTGTCGCCCGTTCCAGATGATAACTTCCGCGTTTTCGCTCAGGGGTGCTGAATCTGTTGCACAGCGCTCAGGCTCAGATGCTTTACACACAGAAGGTCGCAGGTTCGAGCCCTGCATCGCTCACCAGGCTACCCTGCACGGCTGAGGTCACCGCAACCGCGGTTTAGGAGGGCACGGTTGCCGAGGGCGTAACCTACTGGCCCTTGTTCACCGGCTCCCCGTTCTCGCACGCGGTGACGTCGCTGGGCGTCGACTCGTAGCTCACCGGCGTGTCCGACATGCGCTTCCACTTCCCGTCGACCACCTGCTCGGGCCACTCTGCTTCGTCGGGGCGGTGGTCGGTCGGGCTGAGGTTGACCGGTGCAATGCAAGCGATGCAGCAGTAACCGCGGATCTGCTCCGCCCCATCGACAACGCTCTCGCGTGTGAGGTTCGGGCCGGCGTTCTTTAGTGCCTGCACGACCAACTCAGCGGTGCTTATGCCGTACTCCGTCAGGCTGCTCGGCTCGACGTTGGGCGCGAACTGCTTCATCAGCTCGATGTTGCGCTGCACGCCCGGATCGTCCGTCTCAGAGATCATCCTGCCCGTTGTGAAGCTGATCAGACCTTCGGCGTTGGCGGCTCCGGCGAGCGCAATCGTCATCTCGACGGCAGAGACAGCGCTGGTCATGAACGGCACATCCCAGCTAAGGGTCTCGCGAGCCGCCTTCAAGGCGCTGGCCAGAGAGCCCGGGTTCCCTATCACGTAGACGAACTCGGGGTTGTCGGCCTTCAGGCGCTGCACCTGCGCAGTGAGGTCGAAATTCCCGAAATCGTAAGCCTGCTCGGAGACGATCTTGATGTCTGAGTCGGCCAATCCCTCCTTGGTCCGCTGCAAGCCCAACGAGCCGCCCTGGTTATTCTCGTAGATGATGCCTAACGTCTTGCCGGCGAAGTGCTCTTTCATATAGTCCGTATTGATCTTCCCCTCGGTGTCGTAGTCGGTCACCATGCTGAAGCGTGTCTTCACGACGGGATCGGTGAACTCCGGCATGCCGCCTCCGATGAACAGGTCAGGCACGCCGTTCTCCTCAAGGTAGCTCATGACGGCGAGGTGCGACGAGTCGCCGAGGCCGCCCACGATCGCGAAGACTTTGTCCTGCTCCACCAGGCCCCGCACGACTTCCACCGCGTCCGGCGCGCTGTAGTGGTCATCCCCGACTAGCAGCTTGATCTTGCGGCCGTAGATACCACCCTGAGAATTGATGTAGTCGAAGTAGGCCCTCATGCCATCGGCGACAACGCCCCAGGCCGAGGCCGGCGATTGGCTCAGCGGCATGTGCGTCCCCAGCAGGATCTCGGTGTCGGTGACGCCGGGAACCGGACCGCCGGGCGTCGGGCCCGATGTTTCGTCCTTCGAGCTCGAGCAGCCGGCCACGACGAGGCCGGCTGCCATGAGGAAAAGGATAAGTGCGACGAATGTCCAGCGCTTCATCATGTATCTCCTTGCTCTCGGGTGACTTTCCATGAATGCAATCTACTCCCGCGCAAGGTGTCGAACAATACGGGCGAAGGGACGCCGCAGAGCGCTTACCCCGAAACGCCCTACACCCAGAAGGCCACAGGCCTGCCGGGCGGCAGGCAGGTTCAAGGCCTGCATCGCCCACCAAGGGTCCTCTGCCAGTCACCATTTCCACACCCGATCCCCCTCATCGGACGCGTGCTGGTCCCGGTAGGGGAGCGAACAACCGGGCAGATCCCTGCAACCCCGACGCGGCGAAGAATCTTGACATTCGTGGTATATTCCTACGCAGCCCGCCTCTGACCGTCCCGCCAACGGAGCTGTCTATCGTGGACGCCAGGAATATACGGGGAGGCTCGTGATGCGTGCATCAACGAGACTGGTTCGATGGGTTCTGGCCGCAGCAACGGTCGGGGCGGTCCTGTTCGAGTCGGTGCCTGCGGCGGGCCGCGTTTACTCGGCGCAGGCAGGCGGTGGCGGTGTGGCGATCAGCGCGCGACTCAGCGCCCAGCAGGTCGCCACCATAACACTTCCGGCCCCTGGCTCTACCAAGACCCTCTACGAGGGCTGCAACAACATCGCGCTCACCTTCCCCAATCGGACACCAGTGGGGCACCCCCACCCCGGTTGGACGACCGAGAGCGTGGTCGAGGCCATTGAGCCGTCCAGCGCCTTGCAGTCCATCTGGCGTTACGACGCTGCCCAGAACCGATTCCAGGGCTTCTCCTCAGCCGCGCCGCAAGCCGGCGACCTGTTGACGGTGAACTTCCTCGACGCCGTGTGGGTCTGTGTGACGGCCCTGGCCGTAGCCCCAACCCCCGCACCTACCAACATTCCACAGCCTGGAGCCTTCTCCGTTCACTTCATTGATGTGAGCCAGGGGGACGCCATACCGGTAGAAGCCGGTGACGCGGACATCCTGAAGGTTGGCAATCCAGCTATCGGCGTCCGACGCGCCGACCCGCGCGTCAAAACCCTTCGACTGCGGCTCCGGCTCCTGTTACAATCCTGACGAGAACTGAAGGAGGGACACAATGGCACGCAAGGATAAGGGCGGCAAGAAAGTCAAGAAGCCTAAGCAGGACAAGCCCAAGAAAGGGCCGAGCGCCAAGTAAGGCGACATCGATATCCTAGACGGCGCCAGTAGACAAGACCGGGCCTTTGCGGCCCCGTCTTCGTTCTCGGCGCGTGCCTGCCGCGAAACACCAGCGGCGGCCTCCGGGACCGTCCATTCGTGGTCTCAACCCGGCGTCTGCGCTATCCTCGTGGGACTACGGAAACAGTGGGTTATAGCCGAATGTATTAGTAGCGAGAGGATGAATCCCCGCCACCAGCACACACAGTCCTCTCGCCCGCGCCCTTGAGCACCCCAGTCACCAGCTCAAGGGTGCTCCTCTTTCTTGTGGCAGCAGTGGGATGGGCCTCCAGGCGGAGTGACTCGATGCCCGCTCCCCCCAGGTGGTCCACACACCGGCGCCGGTGTTAGCATGACGATGGAACATGCGGGACTCCGCTAGGAGCTTCGCCGCGAGTCCCGCGCGGCCTGACTCGCGACCCACACCACCTGATACGGGAGACATGAAGCATGGAGACAGACGCACGACAGTCAACGGAAGTATGGCGGCTTGTAGACCTCTACCGCGCCGAAGCCGAGAGGTGCCGGCAGATTGGGGCATACCTGGCGGGATGTGTCATGCTCGGCTCGGCGCTTGAGGCGGGGCTTCTTCTCATGGCGGAATGCCAGGTAGACAACGTGAGAGCCTCCGCCAGAGTGCCCAAGACCAACAGGGGGGCGCCGAAGCCTCCCCAGAAATGGACATTGGGCGAGCTAATTGATGTGGGCAAGGACATGACATGGCTCCCTGCCGCTCCAGGAGACGTCGGCGACTACGCGTCGGCGGTCCAGAAGACGAGGAACCTGGTACACGCCGGCACGTACGTCACCGAGCATGCTGGGCTGGACATCGGGGAAGAGGACTACGAGAGCGCCTACACCGTGGTCCAGGCAGCCTTCGACTGGCTCGACAGCAGGATATGTGACGAGCTCGCCCGCCCTGAGGCGTGAGGCCGGGCCCCTCTTAGATTCCAAGGGAGATACTATGACCAGCCCCTTCGACCCGATTACCATCGACGGACTCGAGATGCGCAATCGTTTCCTGCGCTCCGCCACCTGGGACCACACGGCGACCGACGACGGCGAGGTCACCGACGCCTCCGTGGAGCTCTTCGAGGGCCTGGCACGCGGCGGCGTGGGCCTCATCGTCACCGGCTATGCCTACGTCTCGGAGCAGGGGAAGGCCGCCCTCGGCCAGTACGGCGCCGCCGAAGACCGCCACATCGCGGGGCTGCGACGCCTGGCGAGGGTCGCCCACGACCACGGCGCCAGGATAGCCCTCCAGATCGCGCACGCGGGGATGCAGACAGGGATGCTTCAGGACCCGGACCGCGTCGCCCTGGCGCCTTCCCACGTCGAGTCGTATCCGCTTCCCCATCGGGCCTTCACCGCCGCCGAGATCGAGGCGACCGTGGCCGATTTCGCCGCCGCCGCCGCGCGGGGCAAAGAGGCCGGATTCGATGCCGTCCAGTTGCACTCGGCGCACGGCTACCTCATGAGCCAGTTCCTGTCGCCCCTGACCAACCACAGGACGGACGAGTGGGGCGGCTCGCCCGAAGGACGCCGGCGCTTTCACGTCGAGGTGCTGCGCGCCGTGCGACGGGCGGTGGGCGAGGACTACCCCGTATGGATGAAGATAGGCCTCCAGGATCACGGCGACGGCGGGCTTCCGCTGAGCGAGGGGCTGGAGGCGCTGAAGGCGCTGGCCGCCGAGGGCCTCTCCGCCGTGGAGGTGAGCGCCGGGCAGGCCATGAGGGCCGCCCGGGTGAGGAAGCCGGAGGACGAGGAGCGAGGCCTACTTCCGCGCGGACAGCGCCGAGGCCAAGCGCGCCGTCGATATTCCGGTCATGCTTGTGGGCGGCATCCGCAGCCTCTCGATGGCCGAGGCGATCCTCAGCAACGGCGAGGCCGACATGATATCGATGTGCAGGCCGCTGATCCGCGAGCCGGACCTCATCGCCCGCTGGCAGCGCGGCGACACGTCGCCGTCGAAGTGCCTGAGCTGCGCCAAGTGCCTGGCGGCTCTGCTGCGTCGAGGGCCGGTGGCGTGCCAGGAGGAGCTCCGCCTTCGAGAGGAGGCCGCCGCCGCCGGTTAGGGGCTGGAGAGGCGGCGAGTGCCGCCCAAGCGGACGGGCAGGCTCAGATTCCGCGTCGCCCACCCCCTGTCGCACCACGTGACTATCGACTAAAATCGAGTCCGATGGACGGCAAGCAAACAACCCTGTTCGAAACCCAGGCCGCGCAGGCTTGGTCCCAAGTGGCTGACGACGACCTGAAGCCCGACGAGGAGTGGGTCGTCGTCAGAGACAACAAGGCCTACCACACCGTTCACCGCTTCCACCCCTACTTCGCCATGTGCCCGCCCCCCATTGCCAGAATGGCTATTGAGAGGTTCACTGAGCCCGGCGAAACCGTCGGCAATCCGTTCTGCGGCGCCGGAGTCACCCTCGTGGAAGCCATGCTTACAGGGCGTCACTCTGTCGGCGTCGATATCCTCCCCATTGCCACCCTGGTTTCGAAGGTCAAGACAACACCCGTCCAGTACTCACTCGCCGAGGCCCGAGCCCTCGCCGAACGCATTGGCCTCACCGTCACAACAATCTCCAACCCTCAGTCGGTTCTTCCTCCCGTCGTCAACATCGACTACTGGTTCCCAGAGGAGACCCAGCGTCAATTCGCCGCCATTCTCTCCTGTATCGCTGACGAGCCCAACCCCGACCGCCTGGACTTCCTCAAAGTCGCCTTTTCCAGCATCGTCCGCATGGCCTCCAGGGCGGGAAACATGGAGGCCCACCTTCACATCAAACCTGGCAAGCCGCTCCCCAACGCCGTTTCTCGCTTCCAAGCTCGATTGCTCGACATGGCTACCCGCGAGAGGCACTTCCTCGAACAGCTGCCTAGCCCGCCACCCCACGTCGAAATCTACACCCGGGACAACCGCGACATGGCCGACATATTGCCCGACCACAGCCTCCATTTCATCTTCACCTCCCCCCCGTACGGCACTGGCTCGAAGTACGCCTCAATCTATCGGCTACACCTCGAGTTTCTTCAACTTCACAGGCCCAAGAAGCCGCTCGAGACATCCAAGGACTTCGCTGCTGACCTCACAGATTCCTTCCGGGAAATGTACCGCGTGCTGAAGCCCCGACGGGTCCTGGCAATCCTCTACGGCACGAACAGCCACTTCTCGTCGGCTGATGTAGCCAAGATGGCCGAACAGGCAGGCTTCACCTTCGACACCAACATACTGTGCCCGGTCATTGACGAATCGAAAATGGTTCGCGGAGACTACCGGCGACACATGGCCAACGAACACCTCATCGTGATGCGGAAGCCTGGTTAGCTGTTCGAAGGGGGTGAATCTTGGGCACAAGAGTCCTCCCGTTCATACGCGACCTCAACCCCAAAATCGACGACCTTCCTCAGTTGGTGCGCCTTGCCCATCGCCACCAGGGTGACCGCGCTAAGCTTGCAACGGCCATTTTCCGATCCTGGAAGAAGGCCGGCATCCGCAAGGGCTTCTCTACTCACTCCATTTCGGCCAACACCATCGCAAGCCTTGGACCCGAGAACCTCGGCATTCTCACCGCCGATGGACGGCTCACCCACTTCGGACGAGCCCTCTATGCGCTCAGGAAAGACCCGAACGGATTCCGGGACGCTCTCACCAAGGAAGTCCTCCTCAACCATGCCGGGTGGCAATTTGCTCGTGCCCTGCACACCCTCGGACAACCTGGCAAACGGCCCACGAGACAGGAGGTAGCCAACTACCTGGCAGGCAAGTACGGCATTGAAGAATGGCGCGACCTGAACAACATCTCATCCCTCCACAGCCTTCTCGAATGGGGTGGAGTCGTCAAGAACTACCGACTCGGCGAAGCCGAGTTCACCCGGATCACCGGCGTCGCGCTAGGCGACGTTCAAACCCTCGAAGCTTTCCCCCAGGACACCCGTGACTGTTTCGAGGCTCTCGTCCGACTAGGTGGCACCGGCACCGCTGGCGAGATCCGCGGGCTAGCTGAGGCTCTCCGCTGGCGCCTCCTCAATGTCCATCAGATGCCCGCCATTCTCAAACCGCTCCTCGACGCCGGCCTCGTTGAATTCCTCGGCAAGAAGGGAGACAAGAAGAGTCCCTACCGCATACTGGACTCCGAGAAAGCAGCGGCGCTCGAAAGCTTTGCTACTGATCTATCGCTCTCAGGCGTCGTCCCTGATGCCATATTCGACCAGACCTTTGCATCAATCGTCGACCAGCTCAAGGACAAGCTGCTAACCAAGGACCAGCGCGCTCGCACCTTGGAGGTCTTGCTGCAAAGATCTGCTGGCGTCTGGGTCTCCGCCACATACAGATTCGTAAGCGCACCGAATTCGAAGTCGACGTCATCGCCGATCGTACCGGCCCCGGCTACGACCAACGCTGGCTTGTCCAGTGCAAAGCCTACGGCAACGCGTCCATCCGCTCCGAACACATACTCCGCGAATTCGGCATAGCCTTGCTCGACGGATATGATGCGATACTCTTCGCCACTACCTCGACCTACGCCGACGATGCCCTCAAGGTAATCACCAAGATCATCCGCAAGACCAACATACTCGTCCTTCCTATCAGCGGCGTCGACCTCCAGGCATTTGCCCAAAACGAAGGCACCCTCTTCGAACTCCTCGAATCCCGCTCGCTCAACGCCCGCCGTATACGCCTCGGAGCCAACCCAGCAGAAGTCTTCCGAGAACTCGACGCCATGAAGGACGCAATCCTCAAAGACAAGCCTGTTCCCGCCGACGTATGGCTCCGCCTCCAACGACGACAAGTCCTTATCGAGTTCGACGTCTTCGTCCTAGCCTTCGCAACGTGGCTAGAGAGTCAGCGCGGCACCGGCGACTTCGACGAGGACTACTTGACGGCTGTTCGCAGTCCCTGATCCCCAAGTCGACGGCACGCAGCCCCGCCGGGGTGCGCGTCGAAGAATGGCACCCTGAGCCTGCCTGCCCTGAGCGATGCCGAAGGGTCGAAGGGCGGGCCGTCCGCTCATGGTTCGACAGGCTCACCACGAGCGGACCCACACCCCGCTCACCCTGAGCCTGTCGAAGGGCGAGCGGCCAGCCTAGAACTTGGGGAACGCCGAGGTGAGGCGGGCCAGGTCGGGGTGGTTCACCACAAAGCGGAGCTCGAGCAGGTAGAGGATCTTGGATAGGTCCTTCATCACGCTCCATGGGGCCTCACGAGCTTCGACCAGTTGGACAAACTCGTCCCGCATGTCTTCGAGGTAATCCCCAACGGAGCTCGTATCCACCACCTTCTCCAGGTACCTGACGATCCCGTCGTACTCCCCTTTGTCCAGCCAGATGCCTTTGCACTCAGTACATAGGTCAACCGCGATGGACGCATCGCCGTAATGGACCGTCGTCATCGGCAGGCCGTCCCTGGGGCAGGAGTAGCGCTGCTGCCGCCGCGCCCGGAACTTGCCGACGTCCTTCCACAGGTCGAAGTCAATCCAGCGGTAGTCGCCTTGCGACTCCTTGTCCTTCAGCACCCGCAGTTGGTCTTTCTCATACCAGGTGCCGCCACACTGCGCGCAGCGCTCGACGCGGACGCGGCCGATGGCGACGCTCTCGAGGGGCTTGTGACACTTCGGGCACTCCACGGGCACAACTCCTCTCTGGGCCGGGCCTCGACGTGCCGCTCGTAGGTTCGCAGGTCTCCATGAGCCGAATCCAGACACGGTCGTCCTGAGCCGGTCTAAAGACTGGCCGCTGCCTTCTGTAACAGGCCGTCTGAACGGCGGCTACGGCCACGGGACCAGCCACTTGGCGCCGTCCAGCCCCGCCTCGGCCGACCATCCCCGCATCGCCTGCGTCTCGATGAGCCACCAGCGGTAGCCCTCGTACGCCACCGGCCCGTCGACGACGTGGACGATGGTTCCGTCCGCCAGGCAGGCTTTGATGGAGGCCTTCGTGGAAGCCGTTTCGCGCACGTTCAGGCAGGAGTCGGTGCTGGCGACTCTGGCGTTGCCTCCCTTGCTAAGGGCGGCAGCAGACGGCGTGGGGCCGGGCTGCCACGGCCACTTGCTCAGCAGCCGCCACACGTCGCCGCTCGTCACGCCGTAGCGCCAGACGGAGACGGTGAGAATACCCGCCCCGCGGGCGGCGTTCAGGAAGTGGTTCCAGGCCGTCATGTTGGTGGAGGCGCCCTGCCCGGCGGGCTGAATCGGGTGGCCGTAACGGCTGAGCACCTTGCGAGTGACGCTAAGCAAGAACTCCGGCGTGATGCCGTCCTTGCCCGGCGGGTATCCGCTGGACTGGAAGCGCTGCACGTTGTCGGACGAGTTGAACGTCTCCCAGTAGATTCTGGGGGACGAACCCCTGCGCGAAGGACGAGAACTCCGTCAGCGGCACCCTGGGTATCACCCAGGGCCGCGGGTCGAGGGAGACGTTGAGGATGGCCGTTGGCTGCCGCTTTCGGAACTCGCGCCCGAAGGTGACCGCGGCCTGGGTCGTGCCCTGCCAGAAGCCCGCGTGCGGCTCGAGGTCGACGGTGATGCTTCGCGCGCCGGCGGCGATGACCTGCGCGCACATCTCCGCTTCCCGCTCCGGCTCCAGCCCCTTGACCACGCACCAGGCGTGGAACGGAACGCCGTACGCCTCGTAGTAGGCCGCCAGGACGCCCACCTGCTCCGGCCCCCAGACGCCGCAAACCGACGGGTCGTAGCGCGACATCCAGTCGGTCCCGT
This sequence comes from uncultured Chloroflexia bacterium, assembly GCA_963726245.1. GTDB lineage: Bacteria > Chloroflexota > Dehalococcoidia > DSTF01 > JALHUB01 > CAVSBT01. Next base: position 58,891 of record CAVSBT010000037.1, on the reverse strand, counting down.
CGTGCGTCTTCAGCATGATCCCCAGGTTGTACTGAGCGAGCGCGGAGGCGATCTGCTCCGGCGCGCCGTCGTGAGAGAACTGCCACACCCAGGCCAGGTGCCGGGCACCGTTCGCGCGGCCCCGTTGTGCGACAGGCGGCCAGGGAAGAGGGGGAGTGCAGGTGAAGCCGAGGCCCGCGGCCGCCGCCAGGGCGACCCCCGCTTCTAGAAAGCTGCCGCCTTCCGACACGCCGCTCCAGTAGCATTCCGCTCACCTCCTCCACCCGGGGTCGCTCGAAGGCCAGGGTCGTGGCGCCGGCCGGTCAATAGGTTGGCAGCGGTGAGGTCGGTTGTCAAGCCCGGTGTCGGGCCTTTGCGGGGCGCACTGGCGCCTAGGGTGTCCAGCAGGTGCCGTCGTCGGCGCAGATTTCGTAGGCCTCGATGACGGGCTGTGTGGGCTCATCGCCGAGTGGGCTGGAGACGGGCCTTGGCCCTCGCACGCGGCCGGAAACGGTGAGCCTGGCGGGCAGCTCCGGCGGCGTCGAGAAGTCGATGGCGGCGATGACCTGTCGCTCCTCCTCGAAGCCGAGAACCACCTGCCGCTGAAAGTGCAGCCCGCCTAACAGCCGCCGGCCGGAGACCTGGACCAGCGGGTCGATGTACCCCGGCACGTCGATCACCTGGCGGACGTCGCCCGTCATGACGACCAGCTTGTCCTTGTAGGTCCAGGGCCAGGTTTCCAGGGCCTTGGCCGTCACCGGCTCATACTGACCCTGTGGCGGTTTGGTCGTGTTCTCCGCCCAGCCGTCGGTCTGGCGGTAGAAGAGGACGAAGATGGCGAGCCCGACCAGGGCGCCGAGCACAAATGCCCACGCCATGATCCTGGCGGCCCGCTTCTCTGCCGGCATCGTTGCAGCCTCTGTAGATGATATCGGCTGCCGGCCGTTAACGCTCATGGCATGGTGGTAGTTTGGTGTGGAAGGAGGGGGTGACCTGCGCCCCGCCGCTACTCGTGGTGGAGGGCTTCGATGGGGTTGAGGCGCGAGGCGCTGAAGGCGGGGTAGATCCCGAAGAAGAGGCCGACCACGGCCGACACGCCGAAGGCCACTATCACCGAGAACGGCGTCACCAGGGTGCTCACCGTGCGGTCCCCGACGGTGCGGCCGTTCGCCAACTCCGCGGCTCCCATCCCCAGGATTATTCCTACCGCTCCACCGAGCAAGGTCACTGTCAGCGCCTCGATCATGAACTGCGTCATGATGTCCCGCCGGCGGGCGCCCACCGCCTTGCGGATGCCGATCTCCCGCGTTCGCTCCGTCACCGACACCAGCATGATGTTCATGATGCCGATTCCGCCCACCACCAGGGAGATGCCGGCGATGCTCCCCAGGAGGATGGTGAGCGTCTGGGAGACTTCGCCGACGGTGGAGACAAGGTCGGACTGGCTGCGGATGATGAAGTCCTCCTGACCGTGGCGGTCGAGGAGCAGTTGGCCGATCTCCTGCTTGGCCTGGTCGAAGTACTTCCGGTCCTTGATGCGCACGTTGATCTGAGCGATGTTGCTGAGACCCTGGGGATTGCGCAGGAACGGTATTCGGGCCTGCATGGTCGGCAGGGGCAGGTAGAACTGGTCGTCCTCGTCGCCGTTGCCGCTGGCGCCTCTGGGCTCCATGACGCCGACGACGCGGAAGATGAAGTTGAGGCCAAGCGCGCTGGGTCCCACCGCTAGTCGTACCGTCTTGCCCACCGGGTCCGTGTCGCCGAAGAGCAGCTCCTTTGTGCGGCTCCCCAGCACCATTACCAGCCCCTTACGCACGATGTCGGCATCGGAGATGAAGCTCCCGCTGCTCAGGTAGAACTCCCGCACGTACGCGTATTGTGGGCTCACGCCCAGGCCGGGGGCGATGACACTCTGCCCCTGGTAGTTCAGTGAGGCCTGGAAGGTTATCGTCTGGGAGGCAACGCTGTCGACGTAAGGGAAGCGGTCCGGGTCGTTGATGGCGTCGGCGTCGGTGTCGACCAGGGTGATTGCTTCGCCCTGGAGGCCCCCACCCATCTTGACCTGGATTGGCTTGACGAAGAGGAGGTTGGTGCCCAGCCCCTGTATGCGCCCGGTGATGTCCCTCTGCGCTCCCTGTCCCACCGCCATCAGCGCGATGACGGCGCCCACTCCTATGACGATGCCCAGCATGGTGAGGCATGAGCGCAGCTTGTTGGCCGTGAGCGCCTGGAGGGCCGTGCCCATCGTGTCGAAGATGTTCACGGCGTAACCCCCGGGCTGGGCACGGGCCGCGAGCCGTTGCGCTGGTCGCTCTCTATGACGCCGTCGCGCAGCCGAATCGTGCGTCGGGCATACGCCGCAATCTCGCTCTCGTGGGTAACCAGGAGGACCGTCATGCCGCGCTCCTCGTTGACGCGGCGGAAGATCTCCATGATCTCGTGGCTGGTGGCGGTATCGAGGGCGCCGGTGGGTTCGTCGGCCAGGATGAGGGACGGGTTGCTCACCAGGGCGCGCGCGATGGCCACCCGCTGCTGCTGGCCGCCCGATAGCTCCGTCGGCCGGTGGTGCATGCGCTCGGCCAGGCCCAGCTCACACAGGGCCTCGGCGGCAAGCTGTCTTCGCCGGGGGATGCCCCGGTAGGCGAGGGGTAGCTCGACCTGCGCGAGAGCGGGCGTGCGCGGAAGCAGGTTGAAGCTCTGGAAGACGAACCCTATGCGACGGTTCCGCACCTCGGCCAGGCGGTCTTCGCCGTAGGAGCTGACCGGCAGGCCGTCCAGCTCGTAGAGGCCGCTGCTGGGCTTGTCCAGGCAGCCCAGGATGTTCATGAGGGTGGACTTGCCCGATCCCGACGGGCCCATGATGGCGACGAACTCGCCGCGCTCCACCTCCAAGTCCAGCGGCCGGAGAGCCTGCACGGTCATGGACCCGAGCTGGTAGACCTTGCTGATCTCGTGCAGCCGGATCATCGCCATGGCTACTTGATCCCTTCCGGCAGGACCTCCGGTGTCTTTGTCGCAGTCCCCGCCGTGGTGGAGGGCAGGGCCAGTAGGTCTCCCTCGGCCAGCCCTGACAGCACCTCTGTGTTATCGGTGTCGCTGAGGCCCGTCGTGATGGTGCGGGTCTCCACCTTGCCGTTGACCATTACGTCCACCACGACCGCGTCACCGCGACGGCGGATGGCGCGGTTGGGTACCACCACCACATCCTGGTGCTGCTCGGTGACAATGATGGCCGTGCCGTTCATCCCCGGCACCGGCCGCGCGTCCGGTGTGTCCCCAACGCCGGATATGGCGCACTCCACGGCGTACGTGACGACGCCCTGCGACACCTTGGGCCCCAGACCAATGCGTGTGACCACTACCGGGAAGGGGTGGTTCGTAAGGGCGTCGAAGTTCACGAGGCCCACCATGCCCACGTTCAGGCTGGGCAGGTCTGTCTCGCCCACGGAGAGGGTCAGCTTGAGGGCCCCCGGCGTCAGCATGGTGATGGCGGGCGACTGAGATGAGACGAAATCGCCGACCTGGACGTCAACGGCGGACACCGAGCCGTCGTAGGGGGCCTTGAGCGTAGCCTCGTCGACGGCTCTCTGGGCCTGGCTGACGGCGATGTCGGCCAGGTGGACGTTCTCCGTCGCGAGGTCGATGTCCTCGGGCTCGGCGCCCTCGATGAGCTTGTCGCGCTTGGCTATGGAGGCGTTCATGGCAGCCTCAGCGGCGCGAACCGCATCCTCTCCGGCCTGTATGGCCTCGGCGTCCGGGCCCTTCTGCGTGTCCTCCAGCTTCGCCTGCGCCGCCGTGAGGCTCTCGTTGGCGGCGTCGACGGCGGCTTGCGCCGCGGTCAGGTCCTCTGTGGACGGCGCCAGATTGTTGAGCTGCGCCTGAGCCGCCGTAACGTTGGCGGCGGCGGCGGCCACGGCGTCTCGCGCCACCTGCACCGTCTCGGGGTCCGCCGCCTTCTGAAGCTCCGCCAGGTTCGCGTTCGCCGCCGCCACGCCTTGCTGGGCGGCCGTGACCGCGGCCTGGGCGGCCTGGGTATCCTCAGACGTTGGTATGGTGCCCAGCGAGTCCAGCTTCGCCTGGGCCGCGGTCAGCCCGGCCTGCGCCGATTGGAGGCTAGACTCAGCGCTGTCGGCGGTGTTCTGGGCCGCGATGTAGGCGCTGTTCGCCTGCACCAGCGTCGATATCAACCCGGCGTCTGCGGGGTTGTCGCCCTGGTCGTCCAGCAGATCGTTGATGTGCGACTGACTGATGGGCAGGGAGGAGGAGAAGGAGGAACCGGACTACACAGGGAGGACCACGTAGAGGGTGGCTGGCGCCGCTGCAGTAGGCGGTGCCGGCCGCTCGCAGGACCGCCTCCGCGGAGTTCAGGCCAGCCTCAGCGCTGTCCACGAGGTTGCTGGCGGTGTTGACGTTGGCCTGGGCGGCGGTGACGGCCGCTTGAGCTGCCGCCTTGTCCGCGTTGGAGGGGGCGTCCTGGAGCGCGGCGAGCTTGGCGTTGGCCGCATCCAGCGCTGCCTGTGCCGAGGCTACGGCCTGCTGGGCGGTGGCGATGTTCGCGTCGGAGGCCCCTTCCAGCAGCGTGTCGAGGTCATTCTGGGCCTTGGCTTGGGCCGCCTGGGCGCTGGTCAAGCCTGCCTGGGCCGCGGCCAGGATGGCTGCTGAGGGAGTGTCAACCAGGGCTTTCTGCTTCGCCTCGGCGGCGTCCACGTTTGATTGGGCCAGCGCCACGGCCTGTTCGGCGGCCGCCAGGTCCGCCTCCGAGGCGCCCTTCAGGAGTTCGCTGAGGTCGTCCTGGCCCTTGCTGAGGGTTGTCTGGGCGGTCGCGATGGCCTGGTCGGCGGCCAGGAGGTCAGACTCATCGGCGCCCTTGAGGAGCTGACGGAGGCGAATCCGCGCCACCGCCGCGTTGGCTTGGGCGGAAGCCAGGCGGTCCTTGAGGTCGCCCGATTCCAGCACGGCGAGAGCGTCGCCGCTTTTCACCTGCTGACCGAGGGTCACCAGGATCTGGTTGACGCGGCCAATGGTCGCGAAACGAAGGTCGGTGTCGTCGTTCGCTTCGGCGGTGCCGGAGGTAGCGATGGTAGCGCGAATGAGCCCCTTGGCTACCGGGACAGCCTCAAACTGGGTGCTCTGCTGCTCCCCGCCGCCAAACTTGGACCGCCAGAGGTAGACCCCGCCGGCCAGGGCCAGGCCCAGAAACAACAGGAGGAATCCCCGCCGCAGCCAGCGGCCGCGGGACTCCAGCCGATTGAGGTCCATTGAACGCGCGCCCGTCACGTCTCGTGTTGCACCTTCCTCGCTGGCTTCTCCTGCGAATCCGGCTGTGCCGGTCCCTGCCGGGGGCCCGCGTGAGAGTAAAGCTGTCAGCCTCGTGCTTGTGGTTCTCGTACAGTACTGCGCCGGAGCCTAAACGTCAAATGTTGAGGTACGACTGCAGGCCTTGCACGCGAAGGCCAGGCTTCAGCCTGGCAGGAGACGTAGGGACGGAGCTTCAGCTCCGTCCGCCCCCTTGAAGACGGGGCTAATGGTCATGAACTGTTTGGCTCGATGTGCCTGACGGTAGGTGGTTCTGCCCGCCCACCCGCCCTGGGAAGAATATTGAACCTGGGGGACACCCCCAGACCCCCGGCAGAGGGGGCAGGGCCCCCTCTGCACTTCCCGAGGGTAGTGCGGTCAGAGGTTCGTCTCGCGGAGCCCCGATTGCTCCTGGCCGGTGGCCTCGTCGATGAGCCGGTAGCGTTCGGTGATGCGCACTCCGCCCTTGCTGAGCATCGCCGAAACGGGGCAGTAGCGGGTGACCGAGAGCTCGATGGCGCGCAGCACGTTGTCCACGTTGAGGTTGCGCCCCCGCACCACGTGTTCGACGGTGATATCGGTGAAGACCGTCGGTTGCTCCGCCGTGCGGTTCCCCACGAGCCGCACTTCGTAACCGGCCACGTCCTGCCTCATCTTGCGCAGGATGGAGATGACGTCCATCCCGGTACAGCCGCCGAAGGCCAGAAGCACCACCTCCATGGGAAGCGGGCCCCGCGTCTGCCCGCCGGCCGCGGGGTCGGCGTCCATGAGCACTGCGTGGCCTGAGCCGGACACGCCCCTGAACGTCATGCCGTCCACCAGCTCAACGCGTCCCTCGAGTGTCAAGGCCATGGGAATCTCCTTGCACCTCTCGCCGCCGCCGGCGCAGCCGCTCGGTGCGCTGCTAGTACCTGACCGACTTCCCGTACCTTTCCCGAAGGACCCTCTTCAGCACCTTCATGGCGGGATTCCTCGGCAGGGCATCGATGAAGTCGACGGAGCTGGGCTTCTTGTAGCTGGCCAGGTGCTGCTTGCAGAAGTCGATGACTTCTTCCTCGGTCAGCGTTTCGCCCGGCTTGGGCACCACCACCGCTTTCACCGCCTCGCCCCACTGCTCGTCATAGACACCGATGACGGCCGCCTCCAGGATCTTGGGGTGCTGGTACAGGACCTCCTCCACCTCGGCGGGGTAGATGTTCTCGCCGCCGCTCACGATCATGTCCGTCTTGCGGTCGACGACGTAGATGTAGCCCTCTTCGTCCTGGCGCACCAGGTCCCCCGAGTGGAACCAGCCGTTTCTCATGGCCCGGGCGGTAGCTTCGGGGTTCTTGTAGTACTCCTTCATGATGTTGGGCCCCTGGTAGACGGCTTCCCCAACCTCGCCGATGGGCACGTCCCGGTCCTCGTCATCCACCACGCGGACCTCGACGAAGGGCAGGGGCCTGCCTACGGAGGCTACTTTTCGCTCGGCCTCCGAGGGCCTGAGCGCGCAGACCACGGCGCCCGTCTCCGTCTGGCCGAAGCAGTCGTAGACCATCAGGCCTGGGAAGCGCTCCAGCATCGCCTTGCGGGTCTGGGTGGGCAGGACGGCGCCGCCCGACCCCCAGACCTTCAGGGAGCTGGCGTCGTACTTGCCCAGGTCGGGCAGTTGGAGAAGGAAACTGGCCATGGCTGGTATGAGCAGAATGTAGTCGGTCTTCTCCCGCTCGATGATCTCCATGATCTCCTGTGGGTTGAAGACCTCAGTAGGCAGGACCACGGTCGCTCCGAGGAGCAGCCCCTCCTGGCAGGTGCCGAAGGACGCCAGGTGGAAGATCGGGGGAGGCGAGCATATCCGCCAGTCCCACACGTTGCCTGCGCCAGGCTCGGAGATCACCTGAATGCCGACCAGCATCCACATTATCACCTGGCTCTGGTGGGTCAGCACCGCTCCCTTCGGCCTCCCGGTGGTTCCTGCCGTGTACATGATGAAGGCGGGGTCCTCCTCGTCGACCAGGACGAGGGGCTCGTCGTCCGGGTACTTGCGGATGAGGGTCTCGTAGTGGGCCATCCCCTCCACCGGCGTCGCTGTAACAGAGACGTATTGCTTGACCAGGGGCAGCTCTCTTTGGATGCCTCTCATCGTGTCGACGAACTGCTCGCCCACCACCATCGCGATGGCGTCGGCGTTGTTGGTGATGTAGACGATCTCGTCAGGGTGGAGCCGGAAGTTCAGGGGCACGGCCACCGCTCCGATCTTGCCGAGGGCGAAGTAGCACTCCAGGTACTGGTGGCAGTTGAACATGAGGATGGCGACCTTGTCCCCGTGGCCGATGCCCATGTCTATGAAGGCGTGGGCGAGCCGGTTGATGCGGGCGTTGAACTCCCTGTAGGTGAGGCGTGTGTCGCCGAAGACGACAGCTTCCTTGTCGGGGAACTTACGGGCGTTGCGGGCGATCAGCTCCCCCAGGAGGAGCCTCCGGGCCAGCGCTTCCTGTATCTCTTGCTTGGACGGCATGGTTTCGCCCCCTTGGAGTCCACGGCTGAAATCCGCGTCGACTGCATTGTATCCTATGATCCGCGGGGGGGAGAGGGCGATATCGACGGGACTGCCGCAAGGGCAAGAGCGAATCCTATTGTGTGGTTGACGGAGGCGCTCCTGCCGGGCTGCTTGCGGTGACGGGCGTTAGTGCAGGCGCTCCGTGAGGTTGGGCAGCGTCCCCTGGGCGCACTGTAGCGCCGCCTCGCGGAGGTCGAGCAGGTCGGTGATGACGGGGCGGATGCCGCGCGCCTGCATGGCCTCGTAGGCGCCCCGGCCCATGCCGCCGGCGATGACGGCATCGCAGTCGGCGATGACCTCAGCCATCTGCTCATGCTTGGCGCCGGCCGCGACCCCGTACCCATGTTGCTCATGCCTCGGTGGGTGGTGCTCCTGGGCGGCGAAGGTGTGGTGGCCGGCCTTCTCCCGCCTCTCGCTGCCCACGATCTGGCCCTCCTCCACCGTGACGACGACGTAGTAGGGGGCCCTGCCGAAGTGCTGGCTGACCTTCACCCCATCCTCCGAGACGACTGCTAGCTTCATGCGCTGACCTCCCCTTCCAGCGGCGGCTGGCCGCTGTAGCTAAGCCTCGCTTGGCTCCAGTTCGCTAATGCGGCGCTCGATGCGCCCCAGGTAGCGCCTGAGGGCGTCCGCCTGGGCTTTCAGGAAGTCCCGTTCCTCCTCCGCGGTCGGAAGCGCCCCGCAGGGGCTGGCCCAAGCGGGCTCGTGGCACGCCTCCCGGGGCATGGGTCCGTGGTGGGATGGGCCGTGCTCGCCGCAGCAGCAACCGCCGCCGTGATGGCCGGATTCGTGGTGGGATGGGCCGTGTTCGCCGCAGCAGCAACCGCCGCCGTGATGGCCGGATTCGTGGTGGGATGGGCCGTGTTCGCCGCAGCAGCAACCGCCGCCGTGATGGCCGGATTCGTGGTGGGATGGGCCGTGCTCGCCGCAGCAGCAACCGCCGCCGTGATGGCCGGACCGCGCCCAGCCCGGCAGGCCGGTGAGCTGGTACATTCGACGATGTCTTCTACGCATGTTGTCCTCCTAATCTCTGTTGAAGCTTTGCAGTCAACTTCTGGGTGCAGCGCTCGCCGAGCATTTTCGCCCCGCAGTTCGGGCAGGGAAGCGAGGTGCAGGGAACGCCGCGGTCGTGGGGCTGGGAGTGGCCGCAGCGGCGGCATCGACAGATGGTGGTGCCGCCCGACGCTCGGCCTTTCCCGAAGCCTCTTCCTCGTGTGGTGATCAAGTTTCACCTCCGTAGTACAGGTCGCGCTCGTCCTGCGGCTGGTTTCGCCTGCGGCCCCGCCCACGGCCGGCGCCGTGGCCGTGGGGGTGAACGGCCAGCACGCTCGGGCTCTGGCAGCGGGGGCAGGCCGGCGGCGGCCCCGCCACGAGAGCTGCGAATGGGACGGTCCACACGTGGCCATCGAGCCGACACTGAAAGGGCTGTCTGGGCAGAGCGAAGTTCCCCCCCTCGATGCGCAGAGCTTTGCCGTTCACCAGAACGTCGGCCACCTTCCGGCGGGCGGACTGGAGGACTCGGTGGAACGTGGGGCGGGAGATGCGCATCCTTTCGGCGCATTCCTCCTGCTCCAACCCCGCCAGGTCCTTGAGTCGGAGGGCTTCTACCTCCTCCACCGTCAGGCCAACCTCTTCCAGGGCACGCAGGGGTTGGCCCGCCGGCTTGAAGTAGGTGACCGACGGTACGTGGGTCACACAGCGCCACTTGATCGGTCTCGGCATAGTTATGGACCTATGTCCATAACCACTATATCCTGGAGCCTGTCGGCAGTCAAGAGGGCTTGCTGCTAGAGTAGTAGAGAACGACGGGGCGTCTGAGGAGAGAAGAAGGGACCCATGCCTGAGCTACGTCTGAGGCGGCTGGGGCGCACGGGCCTGCTGGTCGGCGAGCTGGGCTTCGGCGGCGCCCAGGTGGCCGGCTCCGCCGAGGGTGAAGAGGCCCTGCGCAGAGCGTTCGCCCTGGGTGTCAACCTCGTCGAGACGGGACGCCTCTACCGGGGCAGCGAGTACATGATTGGCGGCGCCCTCAGCGGGCTAGCCGGCCGGGCCTCGGTACACGTCGCCAGCAAGACGCTCGGTCGCTCGCGGGACGCCGCCCTGCGCGACCTGGAGCGAAGCCTGGAGCACCTGGGCCTGTCAGCAGTCGACATCTACCAGCTTGCCGACGTCCGCCGCGACCAGTGGGAGCAGGTGATGGCCCCCGGCGGCGCCCTGGAGGGGTTGAGAGAGGCTCAAGAGCGGGGTCTGGTCCGCTACGTCGGCCTCTCCAGCCACTCCCACCGGGTGCTGCGCCAGGCTGTCGACAGCGGCGAGTTCGACACCATTCAGCTCAGGTACAACGTCTTCGACCTCCGGAACGAGCCACTTATCCGCCTGGCGCAGCGAAAGGACATCGGCGTCATCGTCATGAAGCCGCTGGGCGGGTTCGGCATGGTGGGGGCGCTGAAGGCCTTTCACCTGGAGGACCGCCTGAACGCCCAGACGCTCCTGCGCTACGTCCTCTCCAACCGTCACCTGTCGGTGGTGATCCCGGGCATGCGCTTCCCTTGGGAGGTGGAGGAGAACGTGACTCTCGCCGTCTCCTCGAAGCCGATGACTCCCTCCGAGAAAGCCCGCCTGCGCCGCGACGCAGAGGACTACCTGGCGAGGTCGGCCGCGCCCTCCGCCTAGCCGCCGGACGTTCCAGAGCAGCATAAGGTGCGCGGGATTGCGCGGATCGAGCACCATGATTCCGGTCCCGGCCCATTCTCCTTTATGCTCAATCTCCAGCCCTGTCACCTCTATTGGTGTCAAGCTGCCAGCCAGCGCTGGTACCGAACCGAGCCGAGCGAGGTGTACCTCTTTGGCACGTTCGCCGTACAGCCCAGCAAGTTCTCGACCCGGCCCGGAATCTGGATACACACCGAACCAGACAGCAAACAATTCGCGCAGTGGGTCGTCCTGGCTCCAACGCGGAAGCACAAGCGATGACCCATTGACGTCATCAAGGAGCCAGCTGGGATCAAGCAGTCGCGAACCAAGGTTGCTGTCCGACACTTCGAACGGCCCGTTCCACCCCGTCCAATTGAACCCAGACGTCTTGGAAAGGCGGTCGGAGAGAGGGTCCTGATCCATTGGCCAGATCACATCGACCCCCAGGCTCCGGGCAAGCGCCAGGGATGCATGTGCTGGCTCTGGCGGGAGAAGCGCATGAAAGACTCCGCCCCATGAGCATGTCGCACTCTGTACTGAGCGAACTAGGCTTTCGAGGTTGGGCTTGAATGCAAGCCCCATGCGCACCGGCCGTAGGAATACGGTCCCGCTGACTTGTCCAGATTGAGGCATGTGGGGCCTCCTCTGATCAGTTGAGCGTCTCCCGCCCCGACTGCCAAATCCAGTCATCTTGCGTTGCGACTAAGCGTCTTGAGGCGCGAACCTGAGGCGCCGTCTTTCTGGCAGCCTGGCTCACAGGCTGTGCGAGAGAAAAGGCCGGAGCACTGTCAACTCCCACCCGCGATTCACCATACTAACGATTCCGTGACGACGGCCGCAAGGGGGCGAAAGGCAGTCTACACCTGCGGGCGCAAGCCAGAGCTAGGGGAGGCAATCACGCGTGGTCTCGACCAAAGGGCGATTGCGCTGAGCGGCCAGCGTCAGGTTTCGGCAGCACTTTGGGGCAGACCTTGAAAAGCGGCTCCTCGACCGCCGATGATGGTAACAGGACTGTTGGCGAGGAAGGATTCGCGCATGATAGAGAGCCGCACGAGGCGGCGAAAACCTTACGGTACCGGCGATGCGGAGCTCGACGCCCGGATTCGCGACTTCGTCGGCGGTCTCGGGATCGAGCGCCGGCCAGACATCGTCGAAGCGATGGTGGCCTCCGTCCTTCGCCTGGCGCGCGGCGACACGGCCCCGGCCGACCTCAAGCTGATCAACGCTGCCCTGAAAGAGTTCGCTTACGTCGCCAGGGTGTTCGCACCCTATCGAGGCATCCGCAAGGTGAGCGTCTTCGGTTCGTCCCGCGCCACCGAGGACGACGCGGACTATGGCTATACCCGTCAGTTCACGGCCGGCATCGTCAAGCGGGGCTGGATGGTGATCACCGGCGCCGGCCCGGGCATCATGCAGGCTGCGCAGGACGGCGCCGGCGCCCGTCGTAGCTTCGGCCTGAACATCAGGCTGCCCATGGAGGCCGAGGCCAACCCGATCATCGAGGCCGACCCCAAGCTCATCAACTTCAACTACTTCTTCACGCGCAAGGTCACTTTCATCAAGGAGTCGGACGCCTTCGTGCTGTTGCCGGGCGGCTTCGGAACCCTGGACGAAGCCTTCGAGCTCCTGACTCTCGTCCAGACCGGCAAGAGCGACCTTCACCCGGTGGTCCTTCTCGAGGCCCCCGGCGGCACCTACTGGGCGGACTGGCGCGCCTTCGTGGAAGGGAACCTGGCCCGCCGCGGCCTCATCTCCCTCGACGACATGAACCTCCTCCACTTCACTCACGACGTGGAAGACGCCCTCAACGAAGTGACCGGCTTCTACCGCAACTACCAGTCGCAGCGCTACGTCGGCCACCGGCTCGTGCTGCGGCTGCTTCGAGCGCCCGGCGTGAGCGACCTGACCCGCCTCCGGCGAGAGTTCGCCGACCTCCTGGAGTCCGGCACGTTCGAGGTCATCGAACCGCTGCCGGCGGAGGTGGCCGACGGCGATGCCCTCGAGCACGCTCGCATCGCCTTCTGGTTCAACCGTCGTAGGTACGGCCGCCTGCGCGCCTTCGTCGACGCCCTCAACCGGCTTTAGGCCCGCTAACAGTCACGACCCACCCTTGATGGTCGAGAAGGCCACCTCCGAAGGCCGCGCTTCAGCCTGGCAGTCGTGCCAGCCTAGATGGTCTTCAAGTATGCAGATTCCATCTGAGGGTTGAAACCCTCAGCTTCTCGCGAAGCTGCGGGATTCATCCCGCAGGGTCAATCTATTTGGCTTAGCGGGCTTGGAACTCCTGGCACTCGCGGGCAAGTTGCGTCTCGGCCGACGGGTGAATTAGTGTACGCGCGAAGAAGCCAGCAAGAGAGGAAGGCCCGCGGCAATGAGAGTGCACGGATGGATCGGCCTGGTCTTCACCATCGTGCTTGTGCCACTTGCTGCGATGGCCTGCACCGGCGGCAGCAGCGTGAGCGAGCGCACGCCGCCCGCCGCATCGACCGCGGTCCCAACTGCAAGGGCATTCGACGAGGCGCTTGCCGGCCGGCTGCAGGCGGTACTCGACGCTGCGGTCGAGAAACCGGAGACCAGCTTCCCGGGGGCCATTCTCTACGTGAGCAGTCCTGATCTCGGCACCTGGGTTGGCACGTCCGGGTTGGGTGACGTCGAAACCGAAACGCCCATGCGCCCTGACGACAGGTTCCGTGCGGGCAGCATCGCGAAGATATTTGTTTCCGTAGTCACCCTTCAGCTAGTGGAGGAGGGGCGGTTCTCTCTAGACGACCCCCTGCCGGCCGTACTGCCCGAGAGCATCACCAGCAAGTTTCCCGGCAGCGACAAGATCACGGTGCGGATGCTCCTGAACCACAGCAGCGGGATTCCGGAGTGGCTCACCCCCGCCGTAATAGGAGAGATCGCAGGCAACCCCACAAAGGTCTGGGACGTCAACGAGTTCCTGGATCTCGCCGCGCAGCAGCCGCCTCTCTTCGCTCCCGGCGCAAGTTACCATTACTCGAACACCGACTATAACTTGATCGGCCTGATTATCGAACGAGCCACCGGCCGGTCGTGGCGGGACGAGGTGACCGACCGCGTGATACGGCCGCTCCACCTCGAGAACACGTTGCTACCTGAGCCGGGCGACGTTTCGATTCCCGGCGACCACGCCCACGGGTATGCCGCCGTCTCCGGCGCCGTAGTGGACATCACCGGAGTTGACCCCTCAATGGCGGGGGCCGCGGGCGGAGACGCGCTGGTGACGACGGTATCAGACCTCGCCCTGTTGCTGGACGCTGTGCTGTCTGGTGAACTGTTCCAGAATGCCGGCACTCTGGATGATATGCTGGCGTTCATCGATGCGCCGGACCAGGGTGGACAGGTTGGATACGGCCTCGGCATGCAGAAGTATGTGTTCCCTGATGGGACCGAACTGATCGGCCACCTTGGGATGACGGCCGGCTACACGGCGTTCGTCGGTCATCTTCCGGCCCAAGACATCACCATCGCGGCAGCGATGAACTGGATGGAGGATCCGACCCCCGTCCTGCTTCCTGCCATCGAGATTCTGGTAGCCGAGCCCTCAGGCTAACGGTGCTACCATCGCGTCAGCAGCCCATGATTTTGCGACGGAGGCGGCCATGAAGAGCTCCACCGAGTACTTGTGGTTCGAAACGCCGCGGCGGCGCGACCTTCTCAACATCACCGACCGTGTGTCGGAGGTGGTCGGGAAGTCCGGCGTCCGCGAGGGGATGTGCCTGGTCAGCGCCATGCACATCACAGCCGGCATCTGGGTCAACGACAACGAGTCGGGCCTCTGGGAGGACTTCTGGGAGTGGGTGGAGCGCTTGGCGCCCACCCGCGCCGACTATCGCCACCATCGCACCGGCGAGGACAACGGCGACGCTCACTTGAAGCGAACGCTTATTCACCATCAGGTGCTTCTTCCCATCACCAGCGGCCGGCTCGACCTGGGCCCCTGGGAACAGGTCTTCTACGCCGAGTTCGACGGCCGGCGGCGCAAGCGGGTGGTAGTTAAGGTTATCGGGGAATAGAATATGTCAAGACCCCGCCATCAGACCTGAACAGGACGAGCCGACAACAGTATGGAGGGCTGCGCCGAGGCGGGCCGGATCGCTCGCTGGCTTGTGGGGTGGACAAGGAGATCGAAGGCTGATGAGAAGGGGCCGTGCCGGTTTGTGTCTCCCCTTGGGGGTCCTGCTCTGCCTGGCGCCGTTTCTCCTGGGGGCGACGACCTCTACCGGCCTTGAGCGTCTACCCAGCTCGCAGCCCGTGCCTCCGCCGCTGTCCTCCCTGGTCAAGGGACTCCTGACGCTGCGCAGTTCCCTGACGGAGGGCTCTCAACCCGTGTTCCCGGCGCCGCCGGGCTACCGGCTGCCCTGGGCGCCCGGCCTCAGCCACGCCGTGGCGCAGGCGCCTGGGGAAGCGCCTACCCACCAGTCGCTGTACGCCTGGGACTTCGACCTCGGGTACGAGCTGGTGCTGGCGGCGCGCGGCGGCCGGGTCTCGATGGTTCGCGACGGCGAAAGCATGGGAGGGTGCGATTCCGCTTTCGGTGGACGCGCCAACTACATCCTTATCGACCACGGCGACGGCACCTCTGGCCTCTACCTGCACATCGACTACGAGGGGGCGCTCGTGCAGGAGGGGGCGCTGGTCGCCCAGGGAGATGCCATCGCCTACTCGGGGAGCAGCGGCCTCAGTTGCGGCGACGGCGGCTGGGCCGGACCCCACCTGCACTTCCAGGTCGAGCGCACGGTGCCGGGAGACCGGTCGAACGAGACCGTTCCCATCACCTTCGATGAGGTTGAAGGGCGGTACGCCGCTGACCGGCGGGAGGTATGTGTCGGCCAACCTGCCGCGGAGCCTTCCCGCTCGCGCCCTCGTGCGCATCTTCCCCAGCCGGGCCGCCCGCGGCGAGGAGGTCTACGTGCCGCCGTCGCGCAATTTCCTGGCGCAGCGCGTCATCCTTCCCACCGCGACACCTGGCCCGCCCAGTGCGCCGCCGCCTCGGCCGACGCCGACCGTGACGCCGACGCTGGTGCCTACCTGGTGGTTCGAGGCGAAGGGGGTGATCCCTGTGCCGAAGAGACCCGCTCCTCCTCCGCAGCCGGAGATACCCGTCCCCAAGAACCCGCCGCCGGCTCCCGCTACACCCGCCGCCACGCCTACGCCCACCAGTTGACCTCCGCATAGCGGTCGACCTTCGATGTAGGGACGGAGCTTCGGGCCGCTTGAAGAGCCCTCCCGCCCTGTCACTCTGAGCGAAGCGAAGAGTCCGGCCAAACCGGATTCTTCGTCCGCCTCAGGCGGACTCCGAATGACAGATCACGCCGATGGGTCTTTCTCGACAACCCCTTCAGCTTCGTCCGCAAGGCAGCTAGATGAACCCGCGCAGGATGAGGCGGATGCCCACGAGGGCCAGGGCGGCGACCAGCAGGCCGGTCACCGTGGTCGAGGCGAATCGGCGCGCCAGGAAAGCGCCGAGTTGGGCGCCGGGCACCGCCCCCGCCGATAGCAGGAGAGCGATGACAAGGTTGTGTCCGGCTAGCTCGCCGCCCACGGCGTGCACGCTGACGGCACTCGCCGAAACGAGAACGATCATGAGCGTCGAGGTGGCCACGGCGACTGCCAGCGGGATGCGCAGGAACCCGATCATCATCGGTACCTGGATCACACCGCCGCCGATGCCGAAGAGGCCGGCCAGGAAGCCTGTGCCTCCGCTCATGCCCAGCCCGTACGGCACGGGATAGGCGTAGTGATAGGTCTCCCCGTCTTCGGCAGCCAGCTCGCGGTGTAGAACGCCGGGACCAGTCAGGGGCTCGCCGACAGCGACAACCTCGCGCCGACGCAGCGTGAAGGCGCCCACAGACAGCAGCAGCGCCCCGAAGACGATGTCGAAGGCGGGTCGGGGAACATCATGGACAGCCAGCGCGCCCAGGATGCTGCCCGGCACGGTGGCGAAGCCCAAGAGGAGGGCGGTCAGATAATCAATGCGCCTCTGGCGGCCGTAGGCGATGGAGGCGGAGATGCCGGTGAGGAGGACGACGGTCAGGGATATGGCGGTGAGCTGGTCGGCGGGCTTGTCGGAGTAGAGGAGAAGGAGCGCCGGAACGAGCACGAAGCCGCCTCCGGCGCCGATGATCGTCCCGTAGGCGCCGGACACCAGCCCCAGGGGCAGCAGCAACAGCTCTTCGAGCGACACGTTCCTTCTAGGCCCCAATCTGGCGCAGGCAAGCGCGACGGACGGCCCCCCGGATGTCTATCGGCAGGCGGGCGCCTCGCTTCCCGCTGGGACGCGCCTAGAGACAGGCCTTTCGTATGGCTTCGGACAGGGCCGCGACCCGCATGGCGTGGCCGGCAGGACTCCGCAGGCCGTTGGTGATGATGGCTACGGCCAGCCCCAGGTCGGGGTCCGCCCAGCCGACGGAGCTGCCGTGTCCGCCATGGCCGAAGGCGCGGGGACTCGTGTTGTACCCAAACAGGTCGACGGGGTTCCCGCCCAGGTGGAAGCCCAGGGCCCAGCGCATGGGGATGCCCAGCGTGCGGTCGCTTTGCACGTGCACCTGCAGGGCGGTGGCGCGCTCCACGCTCTCCGCCGAGAGGATGCGCATGCCGTCGAGCGTCCCACCGGCCGCCAGCGTGGCATAGAAGCGAGCCAGGTCGCGGGCCGCGCTGATTCCGCCTCCGGCCGGGATTACCGCCTGGTGGACTTCCGGCCGGTTGAACACGGCCACTACCCGGGGATCTACTTCTTCGTCCGCTGCGTAGAGACGGGCGACGCGTCCCTCCAGTTCCGGCGGCAGGCCCAGGTAGGTGTCATGCATCCCAAGAGGGCCGGTTACCTCGTCTTTCAGGAACTGCGAGATGGGCCGACCGTCGATGCGGCGTACCAGCTCGCCCACCACCCAGCCGAAGTTGAGTGGATGGTAGCCCGTGTCCTGCCCCGGCTCCCAAATGGGCTCGATCTCCTCCATCGCCTGCACGATGACCTTCCAATCGCCCCATTTCCGCGGCGGAAGTTGCGGCGGGTGCTGAGGGAAGCCGCCGCTGTGGGTGAGGACGTGGCGCACGGTCACGGCGGCCTTGCCGTTGCGCGCGAACTCCGGCCAGAAGCGAGCGACAGGATCGTCCAGGTCGAAGCGGCCCCGCTCCAGGAGGATGTGAAGGCAGACGGCCGATAAAGGTTTCGTGGCGGAGAAGAGGACGAAGAGCGTCTCCGGCGTCACGGGCCGGCCCGATTCCTGCTCGGCCTGCCCGTCCGCCAGGCGGGCCAGGCCGCCGAACAACTCCAGCACCAGGCGGCCGTGGCGATAGACAGCCAGAGAGGCGCCGGGATGGAGCCCCTCATCGATCTGCTGCCGGAATAGGGCCTCGACGGTCCGCAGCCCTTCGGGATCCATGGCGCCGGGTGTCGATTCTATCGTCATTTCGGCTTCGTACGTGGCCGCAGTGTGGAAACCGTCCATTCCAGCTTAACCGAGCGCACAGGTGGCGTAAAGGATGACAGTCGCCGAAGGCCAGGCTTGCCTGCCCGCCGAAGGAGGGAGCCTGGCTGCCCTGCCAGCCTAGAGGCTGGCCTTCGGGAGCTCCCGCCCGGCGTAGGCGCCATGCATGGACGGCGGCAGCAGCCGTGCCACCGCCAGCATGACCTCATCCAGGGCGGCGTCCGCGGCCTCACCGCCGGCGGCCTGGAAGCGCTCGAGGCTGACCGGAGGTCCGAAGGTGACCGTCAGGGCGCCGTCGACCTCACAGAGGGCTGCCGGCAGCACCGGTGTGCCCCCGCGGCAGAGGTGGAGCAGCAGCCGCCTGACGCCCCAATCGGGCCGTTGCAGAGAGCGGTCCGGGCTGTTGCCCGCCTCTGGGAAGAGTCCCAACGGCGGGGGCGCAGCCGCGCCGGCGGGCGGCCGCAGGGTCCGCAGCATGGCGCGCGCCGCCTGGGCGCGCCCCGCCGACATGAAGTCGGCCGTCGGCACGACGATGTGCCCAAAGGTGGCGGCGAGGCGCCGGAAGAGCCAGCGCAGAAAGGGGGCCGGCCAGGGCAGCGGGCCCACCAGGCGTCCCCGCCACTCTCCGGCCACTGCCCAGCGCACCTCCGGCAACTCCTGCCGGCGACGCGCCACCGCCGTCGAGATGAGGAGGCCGCCCCACACGACCCACAGCCCGGGTCGCTGGTAGTGGTTGGCGATTACGACGAAGGGCTCTCGCGCCGGTATGTGCTCTTCGCCGACGATGCGCGGTGGAATGGAGAGCCGGCTCAGCAGCCGGCGGCCGTCGGCGGTGAAGGAGCGGCGGCGTCCTGTGAGGACGGATACGATCACGGCCATGAGGTAGAGCGGCGGCATCCTGTAGCTCTGAGGCGGAGGGGACGGCTGGCGGCTCATCGAAGTGTTGGGGGTGGCTCCTCTTGGTGGTTGGACTCAGGATACATGCTAACGCGCAGGCTGTCTCCTGGGGGAGAAGATCGGTCAACGCAGGGCGAACGGATGAAGTGATGATTTTGCATCTGTTTATCCGTTGACAGATTCGGTTGGGTATGCGCCTGTGATTGACAGGGAAGGCTTTCCTCGTTAGAGTGGCATACACCGGAGGCCGGTAGGGAGATCGGATCCACAGGCCTCCGGCTTGTTGCTCATCGAGATCAGTGGAGGTGACCGGTGGAGGAACCGAAGGAGCCACGGCAGGAGGGATCGCAGGAGGTCCCACCGCCGTCGGGAATGGAAGAGAGTATGCCGGAAGCGAGCCAGGAGACGCCGGCCACGGGCGAGCTCTTGTCGGCTGAGCAGCCGGAGACCGTCCAGGGTGCGGAGACGGCACCGGAGCCGGAGACGGCGCCGGTCGAGGCGGTCCCTCCGTCTCCCACTGTGGCGGTGCCCGGTGTGCTGCGCGGCCCGGTGGCGCTGGCCGCCGCCGTCACCTTGGTGGCTTTCGCCGCCGTCGGCATCTTCGTATTGGGCATGTTCACCCACTCGAAGGTCGCCTCCAATGAAGGCGGGGGTGCGCAGGCGGCAGTGGTCGCCCAGCCCACGGCGGGGGGGCCGACACCCACCGTCGGGCCCGTCGATGTGTCCACAGACAACGACCCCGCCCTCGGGCCGGCGGACGCCAAAGTCACGGTCATCGAGTTCAGCGATTTCCAGTGTCCGTACTGCGCCCGTTTCCAAACGGACACGCTTCCCCAGATCATGCAGAACTACGGCGATAAGATCCGCTTCGTCTACCGCGACTTTCCGCTCACCAGCCTGCATCAGTATGCTCTCAAGGCCGCTGAGGCCAGCGAGTGTGCCAATGAGCAGGGGGCCTACTGGGAGTACCACGACCTCCTCTTCCAGAACCAGAGCGCGCTGGACGACGCGAGTCTGAAGAACTATGCGGCTACCCTGCAACTGGACACTGCGACCTTCAACCAGTGCCTGGACTCCGACAAGTACTTGTCGGAGGTACAAAAGGACGAGCAGGACGGCATCACCGCCGGCGTGCAGGGTACGCCTGCCTTCTTCGTCAACGGCAACCTCATCGAAGGGGCGCAGCCGTACACCGTGTTCAAGGCCGCTATCGACCAAGCGCTGACGAAGGCCGGAGGGTAGCGGCCCGCCCGCAGGGGCGCTTCATCGAACGTAGGTCGGGGTCTTCAGACCCCGATGGGCTGGCGGGGGTCAGAAGACCCCCGCCTACGATTTGTATCCCTGCCTCCCGCAACCCGCCCTACAGCCCCTGCTTCTTCCAGCGGGGCTTTCGCTTCTCGATGAAGGCGGCGGCGCCCTCCTGAGGGCTGTCCTCTCGGAACCACAGCTGGTTGTGGAACATCTCCGCCTCGATGCGGTAGCGCTCCTCCAGCGTGTGGCCGTAGGAGCGCAGGACCGACTCCTTATCGCTGCGGATAGCGCCCTGGGGGAGGGTGCAGATGTGCTCCGCCAGCTCGCGGACGCGCGGCAGCAGGCGCTCCTTCGGCACGACTTCGTGCACCAGGCCGATGCGCAGCGCCTCCTGTACGTCGATGCGACGGCCGGTGACGATCAGCTCCAGGGCGCGCCCCAGCCCTACGATGAGGGGCAGGCGCACGGTGCCGCCGTCGGAGAGTCCGACGTTCCAGCGCCGCTCCAGGCAGCCGAACTCGGCGTGCTCGGCGGCGATGCGGATGTCGCACCAGGTGGCCGTCTCCAGCCCGGCGGCGAAGCAGTAGCCGTTGATAGCGGCGATGGTCGGCTTGAAGATGTCGAAGCCGCGCGTGTAGCCCACGTCGCCCTTGGCGTTGTAGATGCGGGTGCGCAGGCGGTCCACGCTCCAGGGGGTGCGGTCGAGCTGAGAGATCATCTTCAGGTCGGCCCCGGCCGAGAAGGAGCGCTCCCCGGCGCCGGTCAGGATGGCCACGTAGGCGTCATCGTCATCCCGGAAGCGGCACCAGGCCTCCACCAGGAGGTCCCCGGTCTCGAAGTCGAGCGCGTTCATCACCTCCGGCCGGTTGATGGTGATGGTGACGACGTGGCCCTGCTTGTCGTAGAGGACCTTGGACATGTGATACCTCCTTACCCCACGTACTCCTGAAGCTGGGCTGCTGTCACCGCGTTGCCGCGGGCGACATCGCGGAAGAGGTAGGCGCTGGGCCGCGGCCGCCGCTTGAGCGTGCCGGGCTCGATAGCCACCATCCCGAACGGCTGCTGGTAGCCATCCGCCCACTCGAAGTTGTCAATGAGGCTCCAGTGCAGGTAGCCCCGGATGTCCGTCCCTTCCTGGATGGCGCGTTGCACCTCTGCCAGGTGGCGCAGCAGGTGACGGCAGCGCTGGGTGTCGTCCTTGGTGGAGATGCCGTTCTCGGTGACGTAGACGGGGAGGCCGTACTGCTTCAAGCGGGCCAACTGGCGGTAGAAGCCCTCCGGGTAGACCTCGTAGCCCATGAGGGTGAGCTCGGCGTCGGGAGGCGGCGCTCCGCTGATGTCCGGCGGCTGGTCGTGGGCGATGCGATGGCGGCTGTAGTAGTTGATGCCGATGAAGTCCCAGGAGTCCTTCAGGCCCGGGACCTCCTCGCCCTGGCCCGCGGGTGGCCCCACCGTCCCCGTGCTGATCCCGGCCAGGAAGTACTCGTTCATCAGAAGGTCGGAGCCGCGGGCCGCCTCGCGGTCCTCCTCCGAGTTCGGGTCGAAGGGCTCGATGTAGGGCATGGCGAGCACCGGCCCGACCTGCGGGTTGTGGGACGTCGCCTCCTTCACGGCCCGGTACATGCCGCCGTGCGCCTGGAGGAGGTGCCGGGCGACGGTCACGGCCGCGCTCCAGTCGCTCCGGCAGGGCGGGTGGGCGCCGACGAGGTAGGACGGCGACGACGACGATCATCGGCTCGTTGATGGTTGACCAGAAGGGCACCAGGTCGCCCAGTTCTCCGGCGATGAAGCCCGAATAGCGGGCGATGAGGTCGACGGAGCGGGGGTTCGTCCAGCCGCCCTGGCGCTCAAACCAGATCGGGTTGGTGAAGTGGTGGAGTGTGACCATGGGCGTCAGGCCGTGGCTGTGGAGCGACTCCATGACCTTCCGGTAGTGGGCCACCTCCTTCATGTTCCAGCGGCCCTCCTCGGGCTCGATGCGGCTCCACTCGATGGAGAGGCGGTGGGCGTTGTGGCCCAGCTCTCGGGCCAGGGCGAAGTCGGAGTCGAAGCGGTTGTAGTGGTCGCAGGCCGCGCCGGAGATGTCGCCGCCCTTGATGTGGCCCGTCTCCTGCTCCCACTCCCACCAGTTGTTCTTGGTATTGTTGCCCTCCACCTGGTGGGCGGAGGTGGCGCAGCCCCAGAGGAAACCTTTGGGGAAGCGCAGGTCGGCGTAGCTCATGGGGCCTCCTCGGCGGGCGCATGTAGGGGCGGTTCGCGAACCGCCCCTACGTAGAATCGGCGGTAGTCGAAGACGACCTTGATGGCGCTGGTGCGCGACTGATGGATGGCGGTGGCGATAGCCTGCCGGTAGTCGGGCAGCGCGAAGCGTGTGGGTGATGAAGCCGTCGACGTTCATCTTCCCTTCCCGCATCAGGCGGGCAATGAGCTCGTATGTGCCGACGCGCTCGCCCTGCCAGTCCTCGGCGCCGTGGGCATACACGCCGATGAGGTCCACCTCCCAGTACCAGGCGGGCGTGAGGTCTATCTTCATGGGCTCCAGGTAGACCCCCACCAGGACCACGGTGCCCCGGGCCCGGGCCAGTCGCAGTGCGTCCTTGAGGGTGCTGGGCAGGCCGACGCAGTCGTACACCACGTCGAAGCCGCCCAGGAGCATGCGGTTGCCGAACATGCCCTGGTACACCTTGCCTCCGGTGAGGCGGGCCGCCTCCTGGTAGAGGTCGGCGCCCAGCATGATCACCTCGTCCGCGCCGCAGCGCCGGGCCATGTCGGCCTGGTATGGGAAGCGGGCCAGGACGGTGACGTGGCAGTCGGGCTGGACGGCGCGGATCGATAGCAGAGCGCCGAGACCCTGCGTGCCCTGGCCTATGATGAGGACTTTCTCCCCCGGCCGGGGGGTGCGACGGGTGACCGCCCGCAGGCCGGAGCCCAGGGGCTCGATAAGGACGGCCTGCTCGTCGCTGATCTCATCGGGGACCGGGAAGAGGAAGCCCTCCGCGATTGTCATCTCCTCGCTCCAGCCGCCGCCGACGATGCTGGTGCGCAGCTCCTCGACCGGCGTCTCGCAGAGGTTGTAGTTGCCTATGGCGCACTGGCGGCAGAGCGGCTGCCGCCCGACTGCCAGACAGCTAATGGACTTTTCCTGGACCACGCGGTCTCCCACCTTGAAGCGGGTGACGCCCGGCCCCACCTCGGTCACATCGCCGACAATCTCGTGGCCCATGTAGGGGAAGCCGGCCGTCGGGATGGCGGCGGGCGCGATGCGAAAGTCGCCTTCGCCGAGGACGAAGTGGAGGTCTGAGCCGCAGATGCCGCAGAGGCGGTTGCGGATCCGGACCTGGCCTGGGCCGGGCGCAGGCGGCGACGGGACGTCGCGGAGGTAGACGGTGGAGAGAGGGCCGAAGTAGGGCGCGCGACCCAGGCGTCGCATGAACCTCGTGAATAGGACGCGGGCGGGACTGAGACTGGAGAAGACGGCTTTCACGGCGGCCACCAACCTTTCGCAGGCTGCGGAAGCGGCTTCTGGGAACGGACCTGGCTGCCGGGCGGCGGGCGGTTCGAGTATGCCCGCGCCCCAGCGAGTGGTCAAGGGCTCGTTAGGAGAGCGACTGGTTGCTCGTCGGGGCGCCTCTTGCAGGCGCCCTGGGCTGGGCAGGGGCGAGCCCTGCCCCTACACTCGCGTCAACCATTTCAATGACTCTGAGGCCGGCGTCGTTGCCGGAATCTGGCGGCGGATCCTATAATCCCGAGTGAGCGAACTGCCTCAGCCATGAGCAACGAAGAGACCGATCCCCTGGCCCACAAGGCGCACGCCGACCTCATAGTCGAGAGGGCCGCCGAGCAGCTCCGCCATCTGTTGCAGGAGGCGGTCCAGAAGCTGGACCCCTTCCCGCCCTTCCCGGGCGCCTTCTTCACCTACGGCATCGAGGTGGAGCCGGGCGCCCTCGCCAGCCGCGAGCGCGGCTGCGTGGTGCTGGGCCCCGACGCGGAGCTCTACGAGCTGGAGGTGGAGATCGACTTCTCGCAGGGCGCCGGCGACCCCGTCGACGCCCGGGAGGAGCGCCTCAAGAAGCTGGACCTCCACCCCTGCGACTACGTGGTCTACGCCTACCACGCCCTCACAAGGGTGGTCGAGCTGCTGCTGGAGCAGCCCAGGCGAGATAGGTCTGAGCGGCGCCGCCCCTAGCGGGGTGCTGGCAAAGTCGCCGCCCGCCCTTCGACAGGCTCAGGGTGAGCGGCTGATACGTTCCGCTCATGGTGAGCCGGTCGAACCATGAGCGGCCCCTTGGCCGCCAACCTACTCGAGGACGATCTCGCCGCTCTTGCCGCCGCTCTTCCTCACCAGCCGCACGCCCTCGATGCGCATGGCGCGGTCGGCGGCCTTGCACATGTCGTAGACGGTGAGGGCGGCCACCGCCACCGCCGTCAGCGCCTCCATCTCCACGCCCGTCTTGCCCGTGCTGCGCACAGTGGCCTCGATGTGGACGGCGCTCTCGGCTTCGTCGGGGCTGATCTGCACGTCGATGTCGGTGAGGAGGAGAGGGTGGCAGAGGGGGATGAGCTCGTGGGTCTTCTTGGCGGCCATGACGCCGGCGAGGCGGGCCACGGCCAGCACGTCGCCCTTCTCCACGCGGCCGGACTGGATGAGGGCCAGCGTCTCCGGCCGCATGCGCACGCTGCCGCGGGCCACGGCCACGCGGGCCGTGTCCGCCTTGGCGCTCACGTCCACCATGCGCGCGCGCCCGGCGGAATCGAGGTGGGTGAGGCGTCTCTTCTCAGCCATGACGTCACTTTAGCACAGGTCGCCGCTGAAGCTGACAGAGTCAAGCTGGCTGCTTGAATCGACGGCCGCCTCGCGCTGTGAGGCACATCCGCTGCGAGACGACTCGAAGACTGCTGGATCTACATCTCCAGTAGCCACAGCTCGTCTGGGTGGCCCTCTATCGTCCACGTCGACTACCTGGCGCTCAGGCAGCCCCAGGTGCTCGGCCGCTGAGGCGCGCAGCAGATCAGCGAGGGGCGATTCCTCTAGCGGGGCCACCGTCGCATCTCCGTAGAGACGCACTATGGCCGCGTCGCGCGCACCGGTCGACATCACCATGATCGTGATGGGCATCCACTCGGCGGCCGAGTGCCGGCCGGTCTCGTCGCCGCTGCCCCTGAATCATAGCTAGGCCACGCGTCGCTCATCGATGATGTGCAGAGGCGAGCCGCCCCTCGGCGAGAGGTCCAGCTGGGCCCTGGCCCGCAGGCCCTGATTGAGGTCGGGCGCTCACGCTCGCCACGTAGAACACCGGCGCTTCCCGGATTAGCCCAGCCGCTCCGGCTTATGCGCGAGTGGCCGATCCCCATCGTCCCGCCTCAGCCCCCGATCTGGATCATCTTCCGCCAGCGCGGGCGGTTGCCGTCGGTCAGGTGGTGGGCGTCGGGCTTGGTGCGGAGCGCTTCCAGGATGCCCTGCCGCAGCGCCTCGTCGCCGCCGCCGCCGCGGAGGATGGACTTCAGGTCCACCTCGTGGTCGGTGAGCAGGCAGGGGCGTATCTTGCCGTCGGCGGTGAGGCGCATGCGGTTGCAGGTCTCACAGAAGTGCTTCTCGGTGAGGGGGCTGATGAAGCCGATGTTGCCCTTCGCGCCTCGCAGCTTGAAGTAGCGCGCCGGACCGTAGCCCGCCGCCGTCTGGGAGGGCTCGAGCGGGCCCAGCTCCTTTTCGATCTGCTGCTTGATCTCCTCCGTGGGCACGAAGCCCAGCACCAGGGAGGTGTCCTTGATGCAGGTCTCCTGCTCGTCCATGAAGGGCATCAGCTCGATGAAGCGGACGTCCCAGTCCTGCTCGTAGGTGGAGCGGGCGAAGTCCAGCACCTCGTCGTCGTTGATCTGGCGCATGACGACGACGTTGATCTTGATGGGCGAGAGGCCGGCCGCCCGCGCGGCGGCGATGCCCTCCACCACGTCTTCGTAGCGGCCCCAGCGGGTGATCTCGTGGAAGCGCTCCGGCCGCAGGGTGTCCAGGCTGACGTTGACCCGTCGCAGGCCGGCCCGCGCCAGGTCCTCCGCCATCCGCGACAGCGCGATGCCGTTGGTGGTGAGGGAAATGTCCTCGATGCCGGGGACGCCGTCGATCATGGCCACCAGGTCCGCGATGCCGTGGCGCACCAGGGGCTCGCCGCCGGTGAGGCGCACCTTGCGCAGCCCCATAGAGGCGCCCATCCGCACAATGGTCAGGATCTCCTCGTAGCTAAGGATCTCCGTACGCGGCTGGAACTCGATGCCCTCCTCGGGCATGCAGTAGACGCAGCGCAGGTTGCAGCGGTCGGTGACGGAGACGCGCAGGTAGCTGATGACGCGCTGGAAGGGGTCGACCAGGGGTGTCAGGGGTATGAACTCAGGCTCGACACTCACGAAGCAGCCCTTCTAGGAGGGCCTTCGCCTGGCGGGCGGCACGCCCTCGGTGGCTGACGGTATTCTTCTCTTCGGGAGGCAGCTCCGCGATGGTGAGCCCGCGCTCCGGCAGCAGGAAGACGGGGTCGTAGCCGAAGCCGCCCTCGCCTCGGGGCTCCTCCGCCACCTGCCCCTCGCACCGGCCCTCGAAGAGGCTGACCTCTCCCTGCGGCCGGGCGACGGCGATGAGGCAGACGAAAGCGGGCCGAACGTCTCTCGGGCGGTACCCCCTTCAGTCGCTCCAGGAGGAGGGCCACCCGCTGCTGGTCGCTGGCGTTCTCGCCGCCGAAACGGGCCGAGAGCGGGCCGGGCGCGCCGCCCAGCGCGTCCACTTCAATTCCCGAGTCATCGGCCAGGGCTACCAGCCCGCTGGCCTTCGCGAAGGCCTCCGCCTTTATTCTAGCATTCTCGGCGTAGCCGCCGCCGACCTCTTCCACATCCAGGTGAAGACCCAGGTCACGAGGCGTCACCAGCTCCCAGCCGGCGTCCGCCAGCAGTTCCCGGTACTCGGCTGCCTTGCCGGGGTTGTTGGTGGCTAGGAGCAGGCGGTGCTTCGCCACCGTCAGTCCAGCGGCTCCCAGCGGTCGCCGAGCTTGGCCGCCACCGCCGGCATGGTGGTGTACTCCATCTCCTCCAGGGGCAGCCGGTGGGGCTCGAACGGGCCGTGGCGCCGCATGTAGTCGGCGATCTCGGCGGCCTGGCGCCGCGCCGGCTCGAAGGCGGGGTCGTCGAACATGTCGCGCGGCCCGACAAGCTTGCCCTTGGTGAGCTGGAAGCCCAGGCAGACGATGCGCGGCGGACCGTCGAAGCGCGAGGGGTTGGCGTCGCGGACGGCGCAGGGCATCCAGGGGCCCTGGTGAGAGCCGCGCATCCAGCCCTCGACGAGGATCGGCAGGGAGAAGGGCTCCAGCACCTCGCCGACGGCCGGGAACTCGCCCTGGGAGCGGACAACGCAGGTGGGGTCGTCCTTGCCGACGTAGCGCCCGGCGATGAGGGACAGCTTGTCGGTGCTGGAGACGGCGGCGATGTTGCCGGTTGCACGGCTGTAGACCGACTTCACGCAGAAGTGCGACGGCGACCCCATGAAGACCAGCATGTCGTAGATCTCTTCGGGCGCGTTGAACCTAATCTTGCGGTGGTTGACGATGTCGTGCACCTCAAAGGTGAAGCCGCTGTGCAAGGCGTCGGCGATCACCAGCCCCGCCGTGTTGAAGGGGTCGGCGAACATCTTGTAGAGCGGGAAGTTAAAGGAGCCGGCGGAGGTCTTGTCGCCCATGAAGACGAATATCGGCTCCGAGGGCCTCGCGTCTATCTCCATCTCCGCAGAGCCCGGCCCCATGCCGCGGATGTTGCCCGAGAAGGCGTCGGAGAGGAGGTCCTGGCCGGCGCCGTACAGCCCGAGCTTCTTGGCCACCTCGGTGCCTTTTAAGAAGGTGTTCCAGGCCAGCGTATGCACCTCGGTATCGTTAACGCCGCGCTCGTGGGTCATGATGAGGAAGAGGTCGTCGCCACAGTGGCCGGGGAAGAAGTCGACAATAGTGCCCTTCTGTTTCGCCTTCTCCAACTCCTCACGGGCGGTGTCCAGTAGGTCCGGGTGCATGGAGGAGTGACCAACGTATCCGCCGATGTCAGCCTTAATTACGCTTATGGTTGCCATAGACCGGCCTCCTGCCCAGATAGCTGATGTCGAACTTTGCGCTTGGGTCTCTCGCCCGATGATTTTAGACGATGTCGGGGCTTGGGGGTAGAGGAGCCCCTTCACCGAGATGGGCTCCAGGGGGCCTGAATCCGTTCCCTGTCCGCTGACAGTCTCCCAGTCTGGCGTCGGCCTTCACTCCCGGCAGGGAGATGAACCTCGTAGGGGTCGGCCTTGGGTCCGCCCTGGGTAGGGGCGCACGGCCCGCGCGCCCCTACGGGTGGGATGCAAAGCGCTGCCAGCCCTGTGTTGCGGCCGGGCGCCCACCAAGAATGCGCCGGTCACTATCAGGGAGCGCCCGCCGCCTGCTCAGCGCTTTTTCCTCGCCACTATCAGGCGAAGCGCGCGCACGTACAGTATCTTCGTCTGGTTGACAGCCTTTCAGGCGCCATGGTAGTCTAATCTTTGGTTTATGGCCGAGTCCCGCGATAGCGGGAACGGGGGACCCACAGCAATCCGGGGTGAATCCTGCAGGGGCAGGAAGGGCAGTCTCTTTCAGCCCTAACCCGACAGCTAACCCCGTAGGCCACTGAAAGAGGACTGGCTTCCCGCAAGGCTGTAAGGCCGGAGGAGTGGTCCTCCGGCCTTAATTCTTGCCCCGCGTTGGCACGGTTGGCGTTGCCCCCGCCGCGGTTGGGAAGGAAGTCCGCCGCAGCCTGCCGTGAAGACGATGCAACCGCATCCGCTCAACCTTGCTGTGCAGCAGGCCTGTGTCCTTGCGGCCCAGGTCCTGCGCGTCCATCCCTCCGCCCTCGTAACGGACCTCGACGGCACCCTCAGCCCCATCGCCCCAACGCCGGAGGAGGCCTCCGTGCTGCCGGGTTGCCGGCACGCCCTGCATAGCCTGCGGGACCGCCTTGGCCTGGTGGCCGTTCTCTCCGGACGACCGGCCGGCGAGGCGAGAAGGCTGCTGAACCTGGAGGGGGTTGTCTACCTCGGCAACCACGGACTCGACCCCTGGGCAGGCGGCAAGGGGCCGGCGAGCCCGCCTGTGGAACAGGTGAACGCAGCCTCGAGAGGGCTCCGGCTGGCCCTGCGGGACTTGAGAGAAGCCCTTGCCGGACAGCCGGGCCTGCGTTTCGAGGACAAAGGCGCGACTTTTTCCATTCACTATCGCTTGGCCCCCGACCCGGAATCGGCGCGGTCGCTGGTGCTGGCGGCGGCATCGCGAGCGGCCGCCCGTCACGGTCTGACCGTGGGAGAGGGGAAGAGTGTGGTGGAGCTCATGCCCCCGTACTGGGCCGGGAAAGGCGCCTGCCTGGAGGAGCTTGTCCGCAGCCACGGCCTCCGGGGCCTGGTCTACCTGGGCGATGACTTCCCGGACCTGCACGCCTTCGAGACCGTGGCCCGGCTGCGGCAGAGGGATGGTCTCCTGACACTGTCGGTCGGAGTGGCGGGCCAGGAGTCGCCCCCCGACCTGAATGAGAAGGCGGACGTGACGCTGGCGGGACCTGAGGAGGTGGCGGCCTTCCTTCAGGATCTTGCCGAGACCTTGGACTGATCAGACGGCGGATTGGCGGCAGGGAGGTAAACATGCGGGACCGTGTGCAGATCCAGACGAAGAGGAGCGCTCTCACAGAGAAGGTGCAGCGCGAAGTAACGGAGACAGTGGTCCTCCGGAACGAGGAGGTGGTGGCGGTACTGCCGGAGGGTGACCCCCTGGCATACGTGCTTCAGCTTCCCGCCGGTGAGCTCCTGGAGTTGCGGGAGAAGCTGCGGCCCGTCCTCGAATCCCGTCCCGCTCTCCGCTCCCTTCTGGAAGCGCTCATCCAGTATCGCCGGCAAGGGCGGCAGCGGAACGGCCATCGGGACGGTCGGCAACCGGTAGGACAGGCGGCAGGAAGGGAGGCCTAGCTTTGAATCTCACCACAGGCCGAGAGCCGGACTTACGACACCAATGCGTCGACCTGTTCGGGGGCAAACGCCTGGTAATCGCCAGCAACCGGGGACCGCTAGAGTACGATGAGGGATGTGGCCGAAGGCCCACGTATCGCATAGGGTGCGGCGGCGTGGTCACCGCCCTCTCGACGCTGGCTCGCCTGTCCGACTTCACCTGGGTGGCCGCCGCCATGACCGAGGCCGACCGGCGCGTGGCCGCAGGCGGGGGCCCGTCACCGGAGGAAAGCCGGGCTGTCGATTGTCGGGTGCGCTTCGTGGTGCCCGACCGGCGAGCCTATCAGCTTCACTACAACGTCTTCAGCAATCCTATTCTATGGTTTCTTCAGCACTCCATGCTGGGAGGCCTGCGCGGGCGCCGTCTCTGGGACCGGCTGGAGAAGGCTTGGGAGGAGGGCTACGTGCCCGTCAACCGCGCCTTCGCCGACGCCGTTGTCGAGGAGCTGCGCCGCCCAGGCAGCGCCGGCGTCGCCCTTCTCCAGGACTATCACCTCTACCTCGCAGGCCGTTATATCCGCGAGAAGGCGCCGGGCGCCGTCCTCCAGCACTTCGTTCACGTCCCCTGGCCCGAGCCTCACGCCTGGACCGACATGCCCTGGCATGTTACCGATGCCATCTGCGATGGCCTGCTGGCCAACGACGTCGTCCGTTTCCAGACCCAGACCTCCGTCAACAACTTCCTCTTGACGTGCTACGACTATGTACGCGGCGCCATCATCGACTTCGAGAAGGCAGTGGTGAGCTATGACGGGCGGCGCGTCAGGGTGCGGAGCGGCGCCATATCCGTAGACCCGGACCACCTCCAGCGACAGGCGGCCTCGCCCCAGACGCAGAGCTATCTGGGGAAGCTGGAACGGCTGGCCGGCGAGCGTACGATCGTCCGCGTCGACCGGGTGGACCCCAGCAAGAACGTACTTAGGGGATTCCAGGCCTTCGATATGCTCCTGCGCCGGCACCCGGAGCTGCGGGGACGGGTGAAGTTCCTGGCCTTCCTGGTGCCGACGCGCACCGGCATTCCCGAGTACCGCCGCTATGCGGACCGGGTCTTCCGCCTGGTGGACCGAATCAACGCCCGCCATGGGGACGAGTCCTGGCGACCCATCGAGGTCTTCTATGAGAACAACTTCCATCAGGCGCTGGCCGGCATGACACTCTACGATGTGCTCCTGGTCAACTCCCTGGCCGACGGGATGAACCTGGTGGCCAAGGAGGGGCCGGCGGTAAACCAGCGTGATGGCGTCCTCGTCCTTTCGACCAGAGCCGGCTCCTTCGAGGAGCTCGGAGACGGCGCCCTGGCTGTGAACCCCCAGGACACGAAGGGCACCGCCGAAGCTCTCTGGCAGGCGCTCGAGATGCCGGCCGCAGAGCGAAGGCGGCGCGCAAGGGTGCTGCGCTCCGCCATCATCGAGAGGTCCCTTGCTGACCTGGATGGGTGAGCAACTGGAGGGGCTGCGCGAGGCGGCCGCCGGCGAGCCTGCCGAGCCAGCCATCGTGCCTGTCCGCGTCGGCCTCGTGGCGGAGGCGGTGGCGTAGGGGACCTGGAACCTTAGAACTTTGGGACCTTGGGAGGGTGCTGAAAAGGTCGCCGCCCGTCCTTCGACAGGCTCAGGACGAGCGGTTCTTAGACTCCGCTCATGGTGAGCCTGTCGAACCATCAGCGGTCGATGCGGCGATCACCGTAGAGGCGAGCTCAAGCTCGCCACCGGCCTTCGTGGGAACGTTAGAACGCTCCTTGTTCCTGTAGCCACTTCCAGAACTCCGCCGGCGCCGACATTGTGCTCAACCGTCCCTGGCGCACGAGCGCCCAGTCGTCGAATCTGTGCGAGTCCTTGATCTCCCGCAGCGTTACGGCCCGCTTGGCATGCCTCACGTACTCGAAGTCGGCGACCCAGGAGCGTGCATCGTTCTCGTCGGGCCGGGGCAGCGATACGACCTTCGCCAGGCCCACCACCGCTGTGTCGCTCTGCGAATGGTAGATGATCACGGTATCGCCGGGTTTCATGGCCTTGATGGCGTTGACGGCTGCCGGATTCCGTACGCCGTCCCACTCCGTCTTGCCATCGCGCTTGAGGTCATCAATCGAGTAGGTCTGCGGATCGGTTTTCGCGAGGAAGTATGCCATTGTGGTCACCTCATTGGTCATGAATCACTCATTATCTCACCCCTCGTCGATGTGGCGCAGCTCCGCCCAGCCATAGCCCCGTATGTGTGAGTGAGTAGGGGCGCACGGCGCGTGCGCCCCTACGCGTGGGTTCTCTTCGGGTGTGGGCCTCTACACGCTGAGGATGTGGATGGCCAGGGCCGCCAGGTCGCCGCGGATCATGCCGCCGCCGTTCTCGGTGAGGCCGACCCTGGCTCCTGCCACCTGCCGGTCGCCGCACTCGCCGCGGAGCTGCCAGAAGATCTCGCAGAGCTGGGCAGTGCCCGTCGCGCCGATGGGATGGCCTTTCGACAGCAGGCCGCCGCTGACGTTGACCGGCACCTTGCCTCCCAACTGCACGTCGCCGCTGTCGATAAGGCGGCCGCCCTCGCCCCGTGGGCAGAGGCCCAGTTCCTCGTAGATCAGGACCTCAGCGGGCGCGGTGGCGTCGTGCACTTCGGCGACGTCCAGGTCCTCGGGCCCGATGCCGGCCACCTCGTAGGCGCGGCGCGACACGCGGGCGCCGACGGTGGGCTCGTCGGGGACCAGGTCCTTGCCGGAGCCGAGGACGGAGGCCCGCACGAGGACGGGCTTGCTGGTGAACTGGCGGGCCTTCTCGGCCGTGGTGAGGATGAGGGCGGCGGCGCCGTCGCCGATGGGCGAGCACATGAGCCGGGTGAGGGGCTCCGTCACCGGCGGCGAGTCAAGAATCTCCTGAAGGGTGTAGCGCTCGCGGTACTGGGCGTGCGGGTTGAGCGACGCCGTGGTAGTGGTTCTTCACCGCCACCTTCGCGAACTGCTCCTTCGTCGTCCCGTACTTCTGCATGTGGTTGCGGGCCAGGGCGGCGTAGAGGTCCATGAACATGCTGCGCGATTGGCCGGCGCCGGCCCCGGCGGGCTCCTTGGCCTTGGCGGCCGCCTCTTCCTCAAGGCGAGCCATGATCTGCTGCACCCACTCCACGTCTAGAGCGGCGCCGATGGCCTGGAAGGAGCGGCGCTTGTCCTCGTGGTAGAGCTTCTCGACGCCCAGAGCCAGCGCCACGTCGTACATGCCGGAGGCGACGTACAGCCAGGCCAGGTGGAAGGCGGTGGAGGAGCTGGCGCAGGCGTTCTCGTGTTGACGATCGGTATCTCGCCGAGGCCCATCTCTCGCAGGATGACCTGCCCGCGGATGCACTCCTGGCCGGTGATGAGGCCCGCTGCGGCGTTGCCGACCACGGCCGCCTCTATCTGCGACTTCTCCACTCCGGCCGAGCAAAGCGCCGTCTCGACGGCCTCGCGGCCCAGGTCCTTCAGGCTGCGGTCCAGGAACTTGCCGAACCGGGTCATCCCCGCGCCGACGATGGCTACTTCTCGCATGACAGAACCTCC
Source organism: uncultured Chloroflexia bacterium (assembly GCA_963726245.1). Lineage (GTDB taxonomy): Bacteria > Chloroflexota > Dehalococcoidia > DSTF01 > JALHUB01 > CAVSBT01. The sequence continues at coordinate 25,247 of CAVSBT010000037.1, read as the reverse complement.
AGACTTGTGAGCGGGAACACTAAGTGCCCGCGTCCTCAAGATATATGACCCTTGTCGCTGTCGCAAGCGAACGCGGCTAAGCCTCGCTTGACTCGCCGTCGTATACTGTCGAAAGCATCTGACCATGTGACATGCGTAGAACGAAGATTATCGCCACCGTGGGCCCGGCCACAGCCTCAGAGGAGGCGCTGCGCGCTCTCCTGCTGGCGGGCGCGGACGCCCTCCGTCTCAACTTCTCGCACGGCACGGCGGATGAGCACCGCGAGTCGCTGCTACGGGCCCGCAGGGTCGCGTCCGAGCTTGCGCGCCCTCTGGCCATCATCCAGGACCTTCAGGGCCCCAAGATCCGCACCGGTCCCCTGGCCGCGGAGTCGGTCGAGCTCAAGGCGGGCGCTCAGTTCACCATCACCGGCCGCGCCGTGGCCGGCGATGCGAGCGCCGTCTCGACGACCTACCTTGAGCTGGCGAAGGATGTGCGTCCCGACAGCCGTCTCCTCCTGGCCGACGGCGCCATCGAGCTGCGAGTCCTCTCCACCGACGGCCTCGACGTGCGCACGGAGGTGGTGCGCGGCGGCGTCCTGAGGCCCCACCAGGGGATCAACCTGCCGGGGGTGCCTTTGAGCGTCTCGGTGCCCACCGACAAGGACCTCTCGGACATGCGGGCCGGCGTCGAGATGGGGGTGGACTACGTCGCCCTCAGCTTCGTGCGCGGGCCTGAGGACGTGCGGGCGGCGAGGAGCTTCCTGCGCTCTCTGGGAGCCTCGACCGGCCTCATCGCCAAGCTCGAGAAGCCGGAGGCCGTGGAGCGTCTGACCTCGATCCTTCGCGCCTGCGATGGCGTGATGGTGGCCCGCGGCGACCTGGGAGTGGAGGTCTTGCTGGAGAAGGTGCCGCTTCTCCAGAAGGCTATAATCCGCGCCGCCAACGAGCGCGGCGTGCTGGCCATCACCGCTACCCAGATGCTGGACAGCATGGTGCGCCAGCCCCTGCCCACGCGGGCCGAGGCCAGCGACGCCGCCAACGCCGTAATCGACGGCAGCGATGCCCTCATGCTCTCGGCGGAGACGGCCATCGGCGCCTATCCGACGGAGGCGGTCGCCATGCTCGACCGCATCATCTGCGAGACAGAGGCGGGCTGGTCTCCACAAGAGATCCCGCAGGTGGGGCGCATCTCAGAAGCCCACGCCCTGAGCCGGGCCGCCCGCAGCCTGGCCTGTGACCTGGATGTCGAAGCCGTCGTGGCCTGGACTCGCACCGGTCGCACGGCCCGGCTCCTTTCCGCCGACCGGCCGTGCGTGCCAATCTTCGCCTTGACTCCAGACGAGGCCGTGCTGCGGAGGCTGGTCCTCTGGTGGGGGGTGCGCCCCTGGCCGGCCCGCTACCAGGAGACCACCGACGCCCTGGTCCGCCACGCTGAGGAGGAGCTCCTGCGGGCCGGCCTCCTTGAGCGGGGAGGGCGGGTGATCATCGTCGGCTCGACGCCCCTGATCAAAGGCGTGCACACTAACTTCCTGAAGCTTCAAGTCTTGGGTGGCGGACGGCCGTCCTGATCCTTACCCGCATGCAGGCGGCGAACCGTGGGAAGAATGGGAAAACCCACCGCCGGTATCCTGCCGCGGCGGTGGGTCGTTGGCTCCGACAACTCAGGCTCCGATCCTGCTGCCCTCATACCGGAGCGTCATCCCCTTGGAGGAAGCGGCCACTCTCCCGGAGGCGGGGGGACCGAGAAAAGGGCGTTACGCTTCCGTACCAACAGAATAACGGCCAAAGGGCGCGATAGTGGGTAGCGGCGGGGTGAAGGCAGAGTGAGGGGTCGGTGAAGGCCTCAGGCGCTGCGGCGCTGAGGCGCACGGGCTCTGGTGGTGGCCTCGACGATGGCTGGCTTGGCGGCGGTGCGCCGCTCCAGCATGTATCCGAAGCCCCGCACGTTGCGTAGCGCCCAGGGATCGGCCCCGCCCTGCCCCAGCTTCCGGCGCAGCCTGTAGACGTGAACCTTTAAGAGGTCCATCGCTTCCTGCTCCGGCAACTGGAGGTCAAGAGCCTCCTCGGCGAGGTCGCGGCCGGAGACAACCAGTCCCGGGGCACGGGCCAGGCAGGACAGAATGCGAAACTCGGTGGGAGTGAAGGGGATCGGCCGGCCGTCGATGGCGGCCTCGCAGCGGCCGGGGTCGATCTCGAGGTTTTGGATGGTGATCGGCGCCTCGGCCTGAGGGGCGTCCTCGCGCGCCTTTGAAAGCCGGAGAAGGCCGGAAAGCTGGGCGACCAGCCAGGAGGGATCCAGAGGACGAGTGAGGCAGACCGTGGCGCCAGCGTGGAGGGACGCGGCCGCCTCCGACGGGCCAGCCACGATTGCGAGGAGAAGAACGGGGCGGGACAGGCGGACGATCTGCCGGCAGAGGACTTCGCCGCTTCCCGGCATGGCGGCGAGGTCGAGAACCACGACGGAGGCCCGTGAGCGTTCGATGTCGTCCAGCGTCGTCGGCTTGTACTCGGCGGCAGTGACGGACAACCCGAGGCCGCGCGCCACGTCGGCCGTTTGCTGGGCGTCGTTTTCCGCCGCTCCAACGATGAAGAGCGATGGGGCCATGCCTTCACCTCGAGTCTTGCTCCCTCGGTATTATCGGCAGGAGTGAAGATCGGGTGAAATGCAGTTGTGGGGGCGTCGTATTCAGAAAAGGAGGCTGGTTGGGGAGAGGCGCCGCGGGACGCCGCGGGGCAAGGCTTTTCCGTAGCAGCGCGAGATGCTAATATAAGTGTGAGGCCAGTCGCAGGGAAGCGGGGCGCCCTTCCTCGGCCACCAGCAACGTTCCCTTCCCTGCGGCGACCCCACTCGTTACTGGCATTTTAGCACGCAGGGCCAGCGCGGAAGCGCTGGCCCTCGTGCTGTCAGCGGCATCCACATATCGCTATCTCTTTCCTGCTCTATCATACGCTCCCACCCTCCCTCTTGCGCGACCACAGAATCCTGATCGCCGGACAAGATTTTGGAGCGCCAAAATAGGGCCTCTCCTGATATGCGCCTTGATGTGAGGACAGCCATAGTAGAAGGGAACCCGGAGAGGCCAGCCTGTCAAGAGTGAATGGTCACAGTACGCCTTCCTGTCGCCCGCCCGCGGCGGTTTCGGGTCCTGGTGGTGGAGCCTCTGGAGCTCGTAAGGGAGGGCATCTACGGAGTCCTCGCTGGCGAGGAAGACATGGCGGTGGTGGCGGCGGCCGAACCCGACGCGCAGTCGCCCGGCCCGGGCGGCGAATTCGCCCCTGACGTCGTCCTGGTGGACTTCGACCCTGCCACAACGGAGAGCCGCGACTTCTTTCGCCGGCTGCCCATGAAGCATCCGGGCGTGCCCCTGGTAGCTCTGGCCCAGGAACCGGACTTGGAGAATCTCCTGGCTGCCGTGCGCCTGGGGGCCCGCGGCTACATCCTGAGGAGCGTTGGGGGGGCCGCTCTGGCGCAGGCTATTCGCGCCACAGGCGGCGGTGGGTCCGTCATCGACCCTGTGGTGGCGCGACGGCTCCTGGACTACGTGGCCTCGCAGCCTTTCCTGCCCGCCCTCCGGCACAATGCCTTGAACCGTGCCGTGGGCTCTTTGGGGTCGCTCAGCACCAGGGAAGAGCAGGTACTGCATTCCCTTTCGCAGGGGCTCAGCAACAAGGAGATCGCCACCGCCCTCGGTCTCAGCGTGGGGACGATAAAGACGCACCTCCGGCACATATTCCGCAAGCTTGGCGTCTCTGACCGTACCAGCGCGGCGGTCGCCGTCTTGCGCGTCCCCGCAGGCTCCTGACATCCGGCCTCTTCCATGCCGCAACATTCTACCCATTGACCGATACGGACTGAGCGATATTGTTCCGACAATAGTCTCGGAAGCGTCTGTTGCCCGTGTTGCGGGATGGAGCACGGGAGAGCGTGCATCTAAGGCAGTCGACGCGTGCGAATACACTCCTGGCCCTTCACGAAAACAACGCGTTCATCGGGTTCGGTGAGTTCGGTAGGAATGCCGGTGCCCTCTGATGAGGGGGCGACCTCACCAGAGGCCGTCCAGGGCGCCGTGGGCACGCACCGGCGCTATCTCTTGCTGCTGCGGCGTAGCCGCCTCTTGGGGGCCGCCTTCTGGGTGGCGATGGCCTACTTCTTCTTCTGGGCCATCCCCTGGTTCCGGGCTATCCCCTGGCTGCCGGGAGGCCTGACCACAGAGGACTATACGGAGCGGGTCAGCCTCACGCTCCTTCTTGGCGCTCTCTGCGCCATCCTGGGGCTCGGCACCCTCATCCTCAGGGACCACCTGCGACAGACCAGGGAGGCCCTGCTAGCCTGGACGGCGGTCTATGACGAGGTGACGGGCCTTTACAACCGGCAGTACTTCTTCGACCGCCTCTCTTTGGAATGTGAGCGCGCCCGCAGGCAGGGGACCACGTTCTCTCTCATCCTCATGCGCTTTGAGCCCAGCACCGGCCAGAGGCGCGGCCCCGGTTCCCATGCGTTGCGGCGCCTCGGTGCCGTCCTTACCGAGACGATGCGCTCGAACGACCTGGTGGCACTCCTTGGAGGCAACGAGCTAGCGGTGGTGGCCATGGGTGTGCCTCGAAAGGGTGCGCCGTTGATGGTCCACCGCCTGAAGGCGGCTCTGGAAGGTTCGCTCGCTGGCCTCAGCCTGCGCATGGGAGTGGCCACCTACAGCGCCCGCACCCGCAACCCCGGCACGCTCCTGCGCTTGGCGCGTACCTCGCTCATCGGGACGCCTCCTTCAGAAGAAGAGGCGGATGACCAAGAAGGGCTGGTCGCGTAGGCGTTCCCTCGCGTGCCAGCGGCCATTCCCCACACCTCGCGCATCTCTCGTGGTCTGAGCAAGCCGCACCCGAATCAGGTGCTCTTGTGGAGCCGTGGCCGCCGCGCTAAACTGTGCCCTGGTTCAGCCCCAACTTGTCGATTCTGGGGTGGACGCAGGGTATAGGCTGGGAGGGAGCCATGAGCCAGATTCCTGAGCACTTGAAGGCCGCGGTGGAGATCAGCGGCTGGGGCATGTGTGTCCCTGAGCGGGTCATGACCAACGATGACCTGGTCCGCGAAACCGGGCTGGATACCAGTGACGAGTGGATCGCGACCAGAACCGGGATCCGGCAGCGCTATGTGACCGACCCGTCGCAGGCCACCTCTGATCTGGCCGCCGGGGCGGCAAGGGGTGCTCTGGCCCGCGCGGGCCTCGACCCCAAAGATGTCGACCTTCTTATCGTGGCCACGGCCAGCCCTGACTACATCACCCCTTCGACCAACTGCCTGGTCCAGGAACTGCTGGGCGCTTCGCGGGCCCACGGCTTCGATCTCAACGCCGGCTGCACCGGCTTCCTGGCGGGCCTTCAGATGGGGTGCTCGTATCTGGCGGCCAATATGGGCCGCAATGTCCTCCTCATCGGCGCCGAGCTGGGCACCCGCCTCCTCAAATGGCACATCCGCGAGAGCGCCGTCCTCTTCGGCGATGGGGCAGGAGCGGTAGTCCTCCAGCCCTCGACCACGAAGAGAGCATGGGCGTTCTCCATGCGAGACTTCGGGCACCTCCAGGATCTGCTCAAGATCCCGGCCGGCGGCACCCGGCACCGTACTTCCTACGAAACGCTGGATAAGGGGCTTCACGACCCCATCTTCGACGGGCAGGCCATCTTCAAAGAGGCCGGCCGGGCGATGGTGGACAGGATGCAAGAGGTGCTAAAGCTCGCAGAACTGGAGTCTCAGGATATCGACGTGCTGGTCCCCCACCAGGCCAACTTGCGGATCATCCAGTACGTTGCGAACAAGCTGGGCCTTACCGAGAACCACGGCGAGCCCTTGCCCGACCGCGTCTTCGTCAACATCGATCGCTACGCCAACACCTCCAACGCCAGCATCCCCATCGCCCTCTGCGAGGCCGTGGAAATGGAGCGCCTGCGCCGCGGCGACCTGCTGGCCATGTGCGCCTTCGGCTCGGGGCTCACCTCCGGCGCTGCCCTGGTGGAGTGGTAGCCGACCTCAAACAGGCCTGCCGGCGGTAGATAGGTGGCCCGCGTCTCCAGAGACGTTCCTTCGTCTTCCCGTCAGTAGCGCCGTTTGGTCTTGGCGCTGAAGTCGGACGCCGCCTCATGGCTGGGGTGCGATAGTCCCGCCGCTGATCGCCTTGCCTCGCGGAAGACTGTGGGCAGGGTGGCGCGGTCGTGGATGAACCATATCGCCGCCAGCGCCAGATAGGCGCCGCTGAACCCGTACCGAACCGTCTGATCCGTGAGGGCAAGCTGCGTGGAGAAGAGGAGGAAGAGGAGTCCGGCCTCCAGTAGCGAGATGCTGAGGCTGGCGAAGATGGCGATGGCGAAAGCCGACTGTGCGGCGGTGAGAAGGACCTCCTCCGCCTGTCGCCCGTCTATGGGCAACGGCGAGAACGTATGCCCCGAGATGCTGTACGCCACGGGCATGGTGCCTATGAGGAGGGTCCACTGGTTGACCTTGGAGGATATGAGCATCAGCATGCCGGCCATGGCCTTCCCCCTGGCGGCGAGGACGGCGGCGATGATGAACTCGGGCGCCTCCGACGCCAAAGGCGCCAGCCACTGGACCAGCAGGAACTCGTTGATGCCTCGCTCTTTGCCGATGTTCACCAGCCCGTTGGCAAAGGGCTCCGCGGAGGCGAAGATGACCCCTGCGGCATAGAGAAAGAGCAGCGCGACGATTACCCGGCGCCGTACGGTGGGCAGCGTCCCGATGGTGTGCGCCGGGCCCACCAGCTCCGGCTCGGCGGTGGGGGTGCGGGAGACGAAGTACATGTACCCGGCGAAGATGCTCATGAGCACCGCGGTGTCCAGCAGAGAGAGGTGGCCGCGGATGGGTATGGAGAAGCTGTAGAGAGTCGCGGCGCCCAGCGCCATGAGGCCCAGCGACGTGTCGCCGCGCACGCTGAGCGTGGTCTTCTTCGTTCGCAGCCAGAAGATGGCCACCAGGGTGGGCCAGGCGAAGCCTACCAGGAGGCGGTTGGCGCCCGTCATGTTGGCCGTGACGAAGTGCGCGTGCTCCGGCGTTTGGGGCGCGGTCCAGGCGAAGTAGAGGCCTACAGCGTACTCGGGCAAGACGGCTATGAGGGCAATGAGCGCCAGTGCCAGGCCCCGCGAAACGTCGCGCTCTGCCGCCTCCGAGATCCAGGTCAGGAGGAAGGCAGCGGAAAGGATGGCGGCGCCGGAGATGGCGACGGCCACCCCGCTAGTGAGCTCGGCGCCGCTCAGGCGGACAAGGGGGGCAGGTGCGGCGACGGCGACGGCTATGCCGACGAGGAGCCAGTTGCGGAGGGGAGAGTTAGTGGCTCGCCGCATTCACTATCGTGTCGCTGGCCTGCCTGCCCGCAGGCAGGCCGATTGCAGGCAGTATAGCACGCGGGCCTGTCGGTTCGCAGGCCTGGCCGGCGAAGGCGGAAGGCCGGCCCAGAGTGGAGATGAAGGGCCTGTTGCCAAGCCCCCTTGCTCTGTCACCCTGAGCGAAGCGAAGGGTCTCGCTGAATCAGATTCTTCGCTCCGCTCAGAATGACAGGGCTGCCGCAGTGCGGTTCTTCAGCAGAAGGTGAGGGTCCGCCCCTACAGATGAGCTCTGGCCGCTATGCGTCTATTTGGGCCGTTGCGGGGGAAGGGCGCGGATGCGCTGGACGGTGATAAGGTGGGCCTCTTCGTCCACGGCGTAGAGAATGCGGTGCGGGCCCACGCCGAGGCTGTAGTGGCCGGGCGCCTTGCGAGGGCGGGCGCCGGGTGGCTGGGGATCCGTATCCAGGGCGTCGAGGGCCCGGTGGATGGCCCACAGGGCTTCGGAGTCAAGCGCTCCAAAGTCTGCGTGGCCTTCGCGCTGATCTCGACGTGGTAGGTAGCGCCCTGCCGGAGGCTCCATGGCTCAGTTCATGTTCGCCCCCGACGTGACGCCGGGCGCGATTGGGCGGCGCCCCAATCTTCCCTGGCGAAAACACTTGAGAGGGCGATGCGGGAGTCTCTGGTTAGACGGGCGCGGCCTGGCCGGCGGGCGGATAGGTTGCCAAATCAGGCGTGGCAGCGGGGGCGGACGGGTGGAGGTCCCCTGGGGGCTCGCTTTCAAGAGGCTCCTTGAGCCGGTGGCCGCGCCCCGGCAGGGTCCAGATGAGGTCTTGGGGCGCCCCCAGGAGCAGTAGCTTGCGCCTCACGTTCCGGACGTGGGCCCGCAGCACCTCGAGGCCGCCGGTGCCCGGCTCGAATCCCCAGACGTGCTCGAGCAGCTCGTCGTTGGTGACCACGCGGTCCTTGCGCCGCATGATGTATTCCATGAACCCGCATTCGAAGCGGGTGAGGTGGATGTTGTGGTCCCGGTACCCCAGCATCCGCCGGACCACGTCGAGCTCCAGGCCCTGGGCATGGAGGACCGAGCCCTCTTCCGCGGAGCGGCGCAGCACCGAGAACATTGCCCTGATGACGTCGCGCGCAGCGACCGGCCGCCGAAGGACGATGTCCATGCCGGACTTGAGGGAAGATGGGTTCAGGGCCTGAGGCGCTCTCTTCGGAGCTGACGATGTAGATGACGGGGGGCGCCAGTTCGCCGAGGAGCTCCGTGAGGGCAGCGGCGAACCGGGCCGGGGCCGTGTCCCCCCCGGCGTCGTCGAAGAGGATGAGGTCGGGGATGAGAGCTGTGGTTGTGGCGAAGCCAGCCGAGCCCCTGCGCGGCCGACTCCACGGGCATGGCGATAAAGCCCATCTGGCGCATCGCGGCCACGCGGGCACTCACGCAGCACGTCGTCGCTGTGGAGGACCCAGACTGTTGGCGGCGGTTCCGCAACCATGGCCCATCCCCGCAAGAGATCGCGCAGACGGGCGCTCTGGCTCGATGTTCCCCCATACGGCGCTCGCATGTACATACTCATTGTTGCGTATCACGCAAACTGTCGGAGTAGCCGCGGCGCGTAATGTAGGGGTCGAGCATGCTCGACCCCTACAGGGCTCAGACGAAAAGGTGACCAAGGACGAGCCTTGGCGGCTCAGCTAGTCGAGCAGTCCTTCTCGGAGGGCGCGCACGCATGCCTCAGTGCGGGAGGCGGCGCTCATCTTGGCGAGGATGTTCGCGAGGTGCTTGTGGGCCGTCAGAGGACTAATGCCCAGTTGGCTTCCAATCTCCTTGTCCGCCCTACCGGCGGCTACCAAGTGGAGGACGGTGAGCTCACGGAAGGTTAGGCCATAAGGATTCGCCTATCTCCATCTGACGGTCCACCCTGGCTTCCAGCTCCTCCCTGGCTTTCTGGAGCGCCTCCTCCGCCCGCTTGCGCTCCGTGATGTCGTCAAGCATGCTCATGACGCCGATGATGTCACCCATTGCGTTGCGCATCGCAGCCGTCGAGAGGCTGACGTCGATCAGCGAGCCATCTTTCCTACCGCGAAGGGTCTCTGCTTTACTGTACAGATTGCCGTGTAGCACTGCATCGAGGAGGGCGCGGAACTCGTTCTGTCGGTCTTCAGGGATGATCGGGTTGGGGCGGCCGACTGCCTCCTGTTCGCTCCAGCCGAAGATCCGCTCGGCGGCTGGGTTCCACGTTCTGACATTCCCCTGTAGGTCCATGGTGAGGATAGCCAGAGGTGAGGCTTGAACCAGCGCCCGGAGGGTTTGGTTGGTCTCGCGGAGCGCTTCCTCCGCCCGCTTGCGCTCCGTGATGTCATAGGCTGTGCCAATGACAGCCCCTTCTCCCTCGAATTCGATCGCACCAGCGGTCATGTCCGCCCAGCGCTCCTCGCCGCTCTTTGTGACGATTCTGAATTCGTACCGGGAGGGAACCTCTTCTCCTCGCTGCCGTGCGAGACCCCGCTCTCTTACCAGGGCTTGATGGTCTGGGTGCACGACGTCCCAGAAATCGATGGCCAGGAGTTCTTCTTGGCCATAGCGCGTTAGCCTCTCAGCCCCAGGATTGACATAGCGAAACTTGGCTCCCTGGATGATGAAGATTGCGGCTGCGGCGGTTTCCGCTACCCCCCGAAACTCTGCTTCGCTCTCCCGCAGCGCCTCCTCCGCCTGCTTGCGCTCCGTGATGTCACGCGTCACCCCCAGGATGCCGGCGGGCCGGCCATCCGGGTCGCGGAGAAAAGTCACCTTCATCTCGGCCCAAACGGTGGAGCCGTCCTTGCGGAGCTCCTCTGTTTCCAGCGTCCGGGACCTGGAAAGGTCCTTCTGCTCCCGGCTTTCCACGGCCAGTTCCTCAGCAAGCGCCTTTCTGACTGTCTTGAGGGAGCTGGGGGTCATGATCTGTTCGAGGGGCAGGGCGATGATTTCATCGCGGCTGTAGCCCTGCAGCCGCACGACGGAGGGGCTGACGTAGGTCAGGTTCAGGTCCATGTCCGTGGTCCAGATGACATCTGTGACGTTGTCGGCGAGAAGACGGTAGCGCTCCTGGCTCTTCCGCAGCGCCTCCTCTGTCCGCTTGCGCTCCGTGATGTCGGCAATTATGCCCATGGTGCCGATGATGTCACCGTTTGCGTTGCGCATCGCGGCCGTCGAGAGGCTGACATCGATCAGCGAGCCATCCTTCTTGCGACGACGGGTCTCTACTTGATTCAGCAGCTTGCCTTGTAGCACCGCATCGAGGTTGGCACGGAACTCGTCCTGTCGGTCTTCAGGGATGATCGGGTTGGGATGGCCGAGTGCCTCCCGCTCGCTCCAGCCGAAGGTCCGCTCGGCGGCCGGGTTCCACATTTTGACGTTCCCCTGTAGGTCCACAGTAATTACAGCCAGGGGTGAGGCCTGAACCAGCGCCTGGAGGGTCTGGGTGGTCTCCCGTAGCGCCTCCTCCGCTCGCTTACGCTCTGTAATGTCATAGAATGTCCCAATTGCGGCTGGCTGTCCTTCGAATTCGATGATCCCGGCGGTGAAGTCCACCCAGCGCTCGTCGCCGCTCTTCGTCACAATCTTGAACTCGTACCGGGAGGGAGCTTGTTCTCCCTGCTGGCGTGCGCGAGACCGCTCTCTCACCAAGCTCTGGAAATCCGGGTGAACAAGCTGCCAGAGTTCCCTGGCCAGGATCTCTTCTCGCGTGTAGCCCGTCAGCCTTTCCATCGCGGCGTTAGTGTAGAGAGGCCTCGTTCCGCGATAGATGAACACCGACGCTGCCGTGGTCTCCATCAGCGTGCGGAACTTAGTCTCGCTCTCCCGCAGCGCCTCCTCCGCCTGCTTGCGCTCCGTGATGTCGCGGCCGACGGCCAGCACGCGGTCCCGGCCCGCGATGGTCGCCCGTTTCAGGGTCACGTCGATCCACAGCAGCGCGCCATCCCTGCTTTTCGCCAGCCACTCGAAACGCTGCGGCTGTCCCCCGGCCGCCTGGTGTATCAGGCGCAGCGCGTCTTCCTGAACGTACGGCGCCTCGCCCGAGCTGACATCCTGTAGTCGTAGCCGGCGCACCTCCTCCGGGGTGTAGCCGAACACGTTGCAGAACGTCGCGTTCGCGTCGACGATTTCGCCGGTCTCGATGTCGAGGACGAGTATGCCGTCGTTGGTGGCGTTGAAGATCGACCGGTAGGTCGCCTCCGACGCCCGCAGCGCCTCCTCCGCCTGCTTGCGCTCCGTGATGTCAAGCGCGACCTCAACGACACATTCGACGTTGCCTTTTGCATCTCGAATGGGAACGCCTTGTACCGACCATACCGCGCCCTTGGGAGAGACCATCTCCCCACTCTGCGGTCGACCCGTTTCGCGCGCCTTTGCGACGGGGCAGTTTGCGCAGGGCTCGCTGCGCTGGTGGCGCAGCTCGTAACAGTGACGCCCCACTAGATCCTCAGGGGCCAAGCCTACGCGACTCGGCGGCGGCCCTGTTTGCCCACACTATCCTCATTTCTGCGTCCTGATACACCACCTGCTCTGACATGCCGTTGAGAATAGTCGCTTTCTCCCACTCGACTCGCCGCGGGCCCTCCTCACGCCTCACGTCCATACTGATGTCGCTTGTTCCGGCAGGCCGAGCTTCCCTTGTTTGACCGTTCTTCTCTTGTGTCATGGCGTGACCTCTCCGGACAGATCTGGACAGGAGCATTGTACGCCTCGTGCGGGACTTATCAAGGGATCTACGCACTACTCGTAATTCCGGCCGGGAACGAGCGGCCGCGTCGCGTTGACAGGCGGCCTGGCTCATAGCTACACTGGCATCCTGGCGCGAGGACGGCTGCTTGGCCGTCCCCTTTTGTCCCAGGCGTTCGCCTGCCGGGAGACCCGCCGTGCCCAGTCGCAGCAAGAAGGAGTGGTCGGAGAGCACCCTCCGCGAGGCGGTGGAGCGCGCGCCGGAGCGGCCGGACCAGCCTGCCGGACAGGCAGGACTCCTCGAGACCAGCTCCGGGGCAGGGGTAGACGTCCTCTACAGCCCCGAGGACCTGGCCTCCTGGGACTACCTCCAGAAGCTGGGCTTCCCCGGCGAGTACCCTTACACGCGCGGCGTCCAGCCCACCATGTACCGCGGGCGGCTGTGGACCATGCGCCAGTACGCCGGCTTCGCCGACGCCGAGGAGTCGAACCGGCGCTACCGCTACCTGCTGGAGCAGGGGCAGACCGGCCTCTCGGTGGCCTTCGACCTGCCGACCCAGATCGGCTACGACGCCGACCATCCCCTGGCCGCCGGCGAGGTGGGCAAGGTGGGCGTGTCCATCTGCTCCATCGCTGGACATGGAGACGCTCTTCCGGGAGATTCCCGCTGGAGCAGGTGACCACCTCCATGACGATCAACGCCACCGCGGCCATCCTGCTGGCGCTGTACGTGGCCGTGGCCAAGCAGCAGGGCGCCGACCTGTCGAAGCTGGGCGGCACGGTCCAGAACGACATCCTCAAGGAGTACATCGCCCGCGGCACCTACATCTTCCCGCCGCGGCCCTCGATGCGGCTGGTCACCGACGTCTTCGCCTGGTGCCGCGACAACCTGCCCTCCTGGAACACGATCAGCATCAGCGGCTACCACATCCGCGAGGCCGGCTCGACGGCGGTGCAGGAGGTCGGCGTTCACCCTGGCCAACGCCATCGCCTACGTGGAGGCGGCGCTGGGCGTCGGCCTGGCCGTGGACGACTTCGCGCCGCGGCTCTCCTTCTTCTTCGCCTGCCACAACAACTTCCTGGAGGAGGTGGCCAAGTTCCGGGCGGCCCGGCGCCTCTGGGCGCGCATCATGAAGGAGCGCTTCGGCGCCCGCGACCCCCGCTCCATGATGCTGCGCTTCCACACGCAGACCGGCGGCGTCACCCTGACCGCCCAGCAGCCCGACAACAACGTCGTCCGCACCACCCTCCAGGCGCTGGCCGCCGTCCTGGGCGGCACGCAGTCCCTGCACACCAACTCGCGCGACGAGGCGCTGGCCCTGCCCAGCGAGCAGTCGCAGCAGCTCGCCCTGCGCACCCAGCAGGTCATCGCCTACGAGAGCGGCGTGGCCGACACCACCGACCCCCTCGGCGGGGCCTACTACGTCGAGCACCTGACGGACCGGGTGGAGGCTGAGGCCGCAGGCGTACATGGGCCGTATCGACGACATCGGCGGGGCGCTGGCGGCCATCGAGCAGGGCTATCCGCAGCGGGAGATCCAGGAGAACGCCTACCGCATGCAGAGGGAGCTGGAGGCGGGGCGGCGGGTGGTCGTGGGGGTGAACAAGTACGTCACCGAGGAGCCGCCCCTGGGGGGGCTGCTGCGCGTCGACCCGCGGGTGGGCCAGCGCCAGAGCGAGCGCCTGCGCGAGCTGCGGGCCCGTCGCGATGGCGGGCGCGTGCGCCGCCTGCTGGGTCGCATCGAGGAGACGGCGCGGGGCAGCGAGAACCTGATGCCCCTCTTCATCGAGGCCGTCGAGGCCCACGCCACCCTGGGCGAGATCTGCGACGTGCTTCGCGGCGTCTGGGGCGAGCAGAGAGAGACCCTCACGGTATAGCCATGATCAAGAAGATTCACCACGTCGGCATCGTCGTGCGGAGCCTGGAGGAGGGCTACCGCTTCTACCGTGACACGCTGGGGCTCCCTCTGCACAAGGAGGCGATCGTCCAGGAGCAGGGCGTGAAGGCCGCCCTCCTCACTCTCGGGGACTGCGAGATTCGAGCTGCTGGAGCCCATCGACCCGCAGGGCGGCGTGGCGCGTTTCCTGGAGCGTCGCGGCGAGGGCCTCCACCACATCTGCTTCGAGACAGACGACATCGACGCCGAGCTGGCCGGCCTCAAGGAGCGCGGCGTGGAGCTGATCGATCAGCAGCCGCGCCGGGGGCTGGCCGGGATGATCTGCTTCCTTCACCCGCGCGCCCACCGTGGCGTCCTCGTAGAGCTGGCCCAGCCGGTGGATTAGGAGGGGCGTGTGACGCGTCTCAAGCGGCTCGACCACGTGGCCGTCGCGGTTCGCGAGCTAGAGGAGGCGGCGCAGGCCTGGGAGCGCAACCTGGGCCTGAAGACGGAGCGCGTCTTCCAGCCCGCCGGCTCGGACGTGAGGCTGGCCAAAGTGCCGGCGGGCAACGCCTTCGTCGAGCTGGCGCAGCCGCTGACGCCGGACCACCCCCTGGCGACCTTCATCGATGAGCGCGGCGAGGGGCTGTTCTCCCTCTGCATCGAGGTCGACGACCTGGAGGCGGCGGTGGCCGAGCTGCGCGGCCGCGGCGTGCAGGTGTCCGACCCCGAGCCCGGCACGTGGGAGGCGGCACGCCTCGCCCGCATCAGCCCGGAGTCGGCGCACGGGGTGGCTATCCAGCTTCTCGAACGACATTAGGGGCGGCACGCGTAGCGGATGTGGAGGGCTAAAGCCCTCCGCTACATATAGGCCGCTGACGGTCTATAATGGGGGCGCGGCTGGACCGGGCCGCGTCTCATTCTAGGCAGAGGTAGGACTGAGGACATGACGCAAGAGCGCAAGATCCGCGTGCTCATCGCTAAGCCGGGTCTCGACGGGCACGACCGCGGCGCCAAGGTGGTGGCCCGCGCCCTCCGCGACGCCGGCATGGAGGTCATCTACACCGGCATCCGCCAGACGCCGGAGATGATCGCCGAGGCCGCCCTCCAGGAGGACGTGAGCGCCGTCGGCCTTAGCATCCTCTCCGGCGCCCACATGGAGCTCTTTCCCCGCGTCGTAGCGCAGCTCAAGGCCCGAGGCGTGGACGACATCCTTCTCTTCGCCGGCGGCATCATCCCCGACGAGGACATGCCGGCCCTGCAGGCGATGGGCTTCCAGGGCATCTTCCGGCCCGGCGCCACCACGAGCGAGATCATCGAGTTCATCCGTCAGAACGCCCAGACCGCCGGAAGCGGCGAGTCCGCCAGCACCAAAGGCAAGCCGTCGTGAGGGCGGCGCGAGGGCCCGATGCAGTGGAGGCTCTCGTGCAGCAGGTGCTGGCCGGCGAACGGCGGGCCCTGGCCCGCGTCATCAGCCTGGTCGAGAACGGCGAGCCTGAGGGCTACGAGGCGCTCCGCCTCCTCTATCCTCACACGGGGCGCGCGCACAGCATCGGCCTGACGGGACCCAGCGGGTCGGGGAAGAGCACGCTGGCCGGTGCGCTGGCCCGAGAGCTGCGCCGCCGTCAGCGCAGCGTGGGCATCGTCGCCGTCGACCCGTCGAGCCCCTTCACTCACGGCGCCCTCCTCGGCGACCGCATACGCATGCAAGAGCTCACCTCTGATCCGGAGATCTTTCTGCGCAGCATGGCGACCCGCGGCGCGCTCGGCGGCCTGGCCTCGGCTACGGCGCAGGTGGTGGCCGTCCTCGACGCCGCCGGCAAAGACGCGGTGCTCATCGAGACGGTGGGCGCCGGCCAGGACGAGGTGGAGGTAGCGGGCGCTGCCGAGACGACGGTGGTGGTCAACACCCCCGGCACCGGCGACGACGTGCAGGCCCTGAAGGCAGGCATCCTGGAGATCGCCGACATCCTGGTGGTGAACAAGGCCGACCAGCCCGGCGCCGATACCCTGGTCCGCCAGCTCCAGGCCGTAGTCCCCAGGAGCGGCGACGAGCGCGATGTCCCGGTGCTGAAGACCATCGCCACCAGCGGCGACGGAGTGGCCGAGCTGATGGACGCCGTCGACGAGCACCGGCGCTACCTGCGGGAGTCTGGGCGGCTGGAACGGCACCGGCTGGCCCAGGCGCGGCACCAGGTGCTGGCCCTGGCCCGTCACGAGTTGCTGGCCGGTGTCCTCCGGACCACGGAAGAGAACGGCCGGCTCGACGAGCTGGTGGGGGCCGTCGCCGAGCGTGACTTGGACCCCTACAGCGCCGCCCGCCGCCTCATCGAGAGCGCCGGCGGCGGTGCGGACGGCGGAGCGCGTCCTCCGCGCGAGCGCCCGCCGGGGCGTGGCCCGTAGCGGCGACCTTATGGTCATGAACAGAATAGCTTTGCATCCCACCCGTAGGGGCGCAGCATGCTGCGCCCCTACCACTGCCCCACCGGCCTCCAGCCTCTCCTTTGACAGCCTTCTGAGCGCGTTGCTATGATCCGCGTGTGCTTGCCGGGCCGCCGGCGTACGGTGGTCCAGGGCACGGGCGGTTGGGCCGTCGATGTTTGAATACCCCCCCAATATCCTTTCTCCCGTCCTCGCCGAGGGCGGGCTGGCCGTTAGCGGCCTGAACATCCCCATCAGCGTCCTTATCCTCGTGCTCAGCGTGCTGGGCTACGCCGTGGTGAACAGCGTCGAGATCGCGGTGGTGGCGGCGAACCACATCCGCGTCCGCCACCTGGCCGAGAGGGGCAGCCGGGCGGCGCAGTCCCTGGAGCGCCTCCAGAGGAGCCAGGACCGCTTCTTCGCCTTCATCGTCCTCTTCCAGAACCTGTTCGTGGTAGTGGCCTCCTCCATGGGCAGCGTCATCGCCCTCGAGGTGGCCGGAGGGTTGGGTCTGGTGGTGGCAGCCGTCATTGTCACCGTGGCTTTGGCCCTTCTCGGCGAGGTCACGCCCAAGACGCTCGCCACGCGGGTCGCCGATCGCTACGCATTGCTGGTGGCGCGCCCCGTCGAGTGGTCTATGAGGGCCCTGCGACCCCTGGTTTCGGCCACAGCGGCGGCCCCTGCGATCCTGTCCCGTATCCTCTTCGGCTCGGCCGTCCGTGTCTCGCCCACGGTGACCGAGGCCGAGCTGCGCATGCTGATCGACATCAGCACCGAGGAGGGGGCGGTTGGTGAGAGCACCGGCGAGCTCCTGGAGCGGGTGTTTCACTTCCGTGACCGGCTGGTGAAAGAGATTATGGTGCCGCGGACCGAGGTGGTCTGGCTGGAGAAGGGCACGCCCTTGCGCGACTTCTATCTGACCTTCGCCGGCGCCCTCCACTCGCGGTTTCCCGTGTACGACGAGAGCATCGACAACGTGGTGGGCATCGTCGGCATCAAGGATGTCCTGCGCGCCGTGGCCCAGGGCGAGCTGGACGAGTCGTCGCCGTTGGACAACGTCCTGCGCCCCGCCTTCTACGTGCCGGAGACCAAGCCTGTTGGCGGCCTCTTCTGGGAGATGCAGGAGGGCGGGCACCAGATGGCCATCGTTGTGGACGAGTACGGGGGCACCGCCGGCATCGTCACCCTCGAGCTCCTGCTCGAGGAAATGGTGGGACGCGTGGTGGACGAGCTGGGCAAGCCGATGCGCGAGTTCGTCGCCATCGACGAGCACACGACCGATCTGGACGCCGGCATGAGCGTATTCGAGGCTAACGAGGAGCTGGGGCTGGCCATCCCGGACGGCGACTACGAGACGGTGGCCGGATTCGTCCTCAGCGCCCTGGGCCACATCCCGAAGGAGGGCGAACAGGTCCTGGGCGATGGCTTCCGCATGGTGGTGGCCGAGGTCCAGGGAGTGAAGATCGAGCGCGTGCGGGTGACGAAGCTGTGACGACCGCGGCTTCGACCAAAGTCCAGCGCCTCCGCCTACGCTTCCGCCGCGGCGAAGAGGCCAAGTACATCACCCACCTGGACCTCATGCGCTTCTGGGAGCGGGCCCTGCGCCGGGCCGGCGTGGCCCTCGCCTACTCGGAGGGACACACCCCTCACGCGCGGCTCTCCCTGGCGGCGCCCCTGGCCGTGGGCGTTACCAGCTCGGCGGAGCTCATGGATGTCTTCCTCACGCGGCGTATCGCGCCGCTGAGCTTCATGCGCTCCGTGAAGGAGCAGCTTCCCGCTGGTATCGAGATCCTGGAGGCGGCGGAGGTGGGCCTGGGTCTGCCCTCCCTCCAGTCTGAGGTGCGCTGGGCCCGCTACCGGGTCGACGGGCCGTTCACCGGCTCGCATGACGAGCTACGCTCCGCCATCGACCGCTTCCTGGCCGCCGAGAGCGTTCCCTGGGAGCATCTGCGCGAGAAGGAGGTCCGCAAGTACGACATCCGCGCTCTTGTGCGCGACCTGTGGCTCGACGACGCGCCTTCCGGGTGCTACGCCCTGGGCATGGTCCTCCGTTGCGACAACACGGCCACCGGCCGGCCGGAGCAGGTCGCGGCCGCCCTGGAGCTGCCGGAGCCCGCGGCCATCCACCGGCAGGAGCTTGTCCTGGCCGGCACTTCGCCGGCGCGAGAGGCCTGGCGGCGGGCGGGACGCTTCCTCGAGTAAGGGCGCCTCTTGCAGGCGCCCTGTGTAGGGGCGACCCACCGTGGTCGCCCTCGGGAGGGCAGGGACGGGGCCCTGCCCCTACGGGTTCATGGCCGTTAGTTAAGGGTCACCGAGAGGCGCTGGGTGATCATAAAGTCGAGGGAGATGCGGCTCCCGCCGTCTAGCGGAGAGACGTCCAGCATGGCCCAATGGGTCATGGAGCCGTCGGGCCCCAGTCTGGCCAGCCGGATCCGGTAGGACGGGTCGGCCTTCTCGCGCAGCATCAGCTCCCAGTCGCCACTTCGCAGCAGGTTCTCATAGGTCGCGGCCACGGCCGGGACGGGTTCGGCGCTGGTCCACTGCACGTGGTAGGGCAGCTTGGCGCCGCGGCCCGCCAGTTCGACCTGCGCGTCGGCCGGGACCGGGAAGCCGGGCGGAAGCTGGTCGAGGACGGCCGACGTCGCGAAGGGATCGTTGTTCTGCCGGAAGGGCGGGACGTTGCCCACGCGGGCGGCGACGAGATAGCCGAGAGCCAGGAACAGCACGGCCAGCGCCAGGCGAACGCTCCGGGGCCAGGCGCCGGCCATCTGCTGTCGGGCCGCGAAGGCGCTCGGAGGTCATGGGGACCTCCCTGCCTCTGGGGCGTCCGTGACTGTGGGACTGGTCGTATCGCTCTGGCCGCCGCGACGCGTTGCGATGCCCAGGAAGCAGACGGCGGCGAGGGCGGCCGGCGTCACCCAGTAGAGCCCTCGGGTGCCGATGTCGCCGACGGCCAGCGAGAGCTGGTCGCCTGTCTGGACCACGTTGATCGGC
Organism: uncultured Chloroflexia bacterium; assembly: GCA_963726245.1. Lineage (GTDB taxonomy): Bacteria > Chloroflexota > Dehalococcoidia > DSTF01 > JALHUB01 > CAVSBT01. The sequence goes on along the minus strand of CAVSBT010000037.1, from coordinate 5,942 downwards.
ATGTCTTTGATCGGCCAGGGCGTCGCCGCCTGGGTAGCTATCAGGGCCACGTAGAGTCCGACGGCGATGACAGGCAGCAGGCCCTTCCAGCGGACGTCGGCCCGTAGCAGCAAGGCGCCGGCCACCACCAGCAGACCCCAGTCGTAGAAGTTGGCGTAGGGCGTCACCACGAGCATGCCCAGGGCCGCGGCGGCCATCGCCGTCGACGCGCTGCCCCGCAGCCAGACCAGCACTACCGCGGCCAGGCTCAGGGCAAGGGCGTCTATCACCAGCAAGGGATTCGGCTCAAGGCCGGCGCTGACCAGGAAGCCCGGCCAGGCGTACTGCCAGGCCCGCTGGACGCCTATGAGGTTGTCGCGGGAGTCGGCGCTCATGTCCAGCAAGCCTTTGACGTAAGGCACGACCTCTCCGAAGCCGGCCGCAGCGAACCCGGCCGTCTCCAACAGGAGAGCGCCGCCCAGCAGCCCAGCCAGCGCCCGGCCGTTTCTGGTCCACAGGAGGTAGAAGGCCGGGATCGGCGCGTACTGAGGCTTGAGCACCAGGAATGCGAAGCAGAGCCCCGCCAGGAAGGGCCGCCGTCGGAGCAAAAGGAACCCTGCCAGCGCCGCCAGGGCCAGGAAAGGAGTCAGGTGTCCGAAGCGCAGGGCCCAGTGCATCTGCGGTACCGAGATGACACCCAGCGCCACCGCCAGTCGCCCCTCGACCGGGCGAATGCCGCGCTGCGCCAGGTAGGCCACGGCGAGCACTGCCAGCATGCCCAGGCCGGTGAAGACGCGATAGGCCGTTGCTTCGCTGAGAAGAGTGAGCGGATAGAGGAGGATGGACAGGCCGGGGCTGTAGAGCCCGTTGAGGCTTGAGGTCCCGCGCTGCGCCGAGCAGAAGCTGAAAGTCGGCGGTGGGTTTGCCCTGCCGCCAGATCGACATCGTATCCGGTAGCAGCGCCACCAGCGCCGCCACCTCGATGCCGATGAGCCCAACCAGCAGGGCTGAGCTCAACTGGGGCCACCAAGCCGGGCGTGCGGCCCAGGCTCGACGGCGGACAAGAGCGCCGAGGGCGAATGTCGTCACGTCAGCGGCCTCTCACGTGTCCTTGGGGCGCCTGGCCTTGGCGCGGCGACTTGTGGCGGCTGTCGCGCAGCGCCATCCAGGCGACGGCCATGACCGCTGCCAGGTCGAACGCCCCGAGGAGAGTGAAAGGAACCCGGATGGGGGTGGGTTGCCGCTCCGTGGCCTCGGCCTTCCCTGGCGCAGTGGTATTTCGAGCTTCCATGCTGATGCTCCTGGTCTATTCTCGGTTGCCTGACTGCGAAGTTGAGGCCTTGTTGCCGGACATATCCCCTGATACCCTCGTCGCAGCGAGATGCGACTCATCCTGGTCCGGCACGGCGAGACGGAGAGCAACCGGGAGCGACTGGCCCTGGGGCGGGAGGACGTCCCCCTGAACGAGAGGGGTCGACGGCAGGCGGCGGCAGTGGCTGCTTCCCTGGCCGGCGTGCCCGTGGCCGCTGTCTACTCCAGTCCCCTCTGCCGCGCGGTCGAGACCGCCCGTCCTCTGGCCGAGGCCCGCGGCCTGGAGGTGCAGGTCGACGATGACCTCATCGAGATGGCGGTGGGCGAGCTAGAGGGCCTCTCGCCGCAGGAGATGCGCGACCGCTACGGCGACTTCTTGCGTGAGTGGTTCTCCACCGAGGCGGGCAGCCTGCGCATGCCCGGCGGCGAAAGCCTCCAGGACGTGCAGGACCGGGCCTGGGCCGCCGTAGAGCGCCTAGCGGAGCGTCACCCCGAGGAGACGGTGATAGTCGTCAGCCACAACTTCACGATCCATGCCGTCCTCTGTCGAGCGCTGGGGATCCCCGTGGCGAGCTTCCGCCGCCTCCAGCACGACCTGGCGGCCAAGGCGGTCCTCGAAGTCCACGACGACAGTGCCGTCGTCATCTCTCTGAATGACACCTGCCACCTGGAAGCGGAGGGGCTGGTGGAGGCTCGCGGCTACTGGGGCACGTCATAACCTGAGGCCGGCGCGGCTCGCCCAGGCTGAAGCCTGGCCTTCGGAGTCACAGCCTCCCTCGCTTGTGAACCTGCCGTCATTATGGTACATTGGCACGCGAACTGGTGGCGGGCAGGGTAGAGCTTGTGATTCGACTGGGCTCCTCTGCCTACGTGGGCGTTCTGGTTGTCTTGGTCGCCGCCTTCGTGGTGGGCTATCTGCTGTTTCGAGCGGGCGGCACCGGATTCCAGTCCTACCGGCTGGCCGGCCAGGAGCAGCAGGTGCGTCGCGACATCGCCGAGCTCCAGCGACAGCACGAGGAGTTGGTGGCGCTGCGTGAGTACCTGCGCTCCGATGAGTACATCGAGAGCGTTGCCCGTCGCGTCCTCGGTCTGGTCAAGCCCGGCGAAACGCTGGCCGTTGTCAGCGGCCCGCCGGGAGGGGAGGCGGGGGTTCCAACGCCGGAGAGCGACCGGCCCAATCGGCCCTGGTGGGAAGACTTGTTCGGGCCCTGACGGGCGGGAGATTGATGTGAACGGGGCGGTCCTCTCGAGGGCCGCTTCTCTTGTTTGAAAAGAGGCAAATGAAAGGCGAACCCCCCGCGCGGGGCCGGCCGGGACGGGCCGACGGGAGACGCCGCCGCGCCGCTATCGAGAGGCGGGTGCTGCGGTACGTGCGCGACCGGGCGGTTCTTCGCCCCGGCGAGCGCGTGCTGGCGGCCGTCTCCGGCGGCCCCGACTCCACCGCTCTACTCCTCATCCTGTCGCGCCTGGCGCCCAGCCTGGACCTCACGCTGACGGCGGCCCACTTCGACCACGGCCTGCGGGGGCGGCTTGCTGCCCGCCGCGAGCGGTCCCACGTGGAGGCCCTCTGCCAGCGCCTGGCCGTGCCTCTCGCAGGCGGGCGCCGGCGACACACGGGCCCACGCCCGCGCTCATGGCCTCTCGCGGGAGGAGGCGGCGCGCGAGCTGCGCTATGCCTTCCTGGCCGAGGCCGCCGTCGCCACCGGCTGTACCGTGGTTGCCACCGGCCACACCGCCGACGACCAGGCGGAGACGGTTCTCCTACACATCATCCGGGGTAGCGGCCTCGACGGGCTGGCGGGCATGGCGGCGCGAGGTCCGTGGCCCTTGACCGGCCAGGAAGGGCCGGGTGTGGCCCGCCCCCTCCTCTGCTTGCGACGCCAGGAGGCGGCCCTCTACTGTCAGGCGGAGAGCGTGGAGTCGGTGGCAGATGCCAGCAACCTCTCGCCCGCCTTCCTGCGCAACCGCGTCCGCCTGGAACTGCTGCCGGTGCTCCGACAGTACAACCCTCGGATTGACTCCGCGCTCTTGCGGCTGGCCGAGGCGGCCCGTAGCGACCTGGCGGTGCTGGAAGGGCTGACCGCCGACGCCCTCGAGCCGGGTAGCGACGTGGAGGCCGTTGTCCTCTCCCGGAGGCGCCTGGAGAAGCTGCCGGAGGGCCTCCAGCGCCGCGTCCTCCGTCTGGCCGTGCGAAGGCTGCTGGGTGACCTCCGCGAGCTGCAGGGAGACCACGTCGAGGCGCTGCTGGCGGGCCTGGCGCAGCGGCGTCGGCTATCACCTGGACCTGCCCCGCGGCCTCCGCTTCGACGTGGGCTACGAGGAGGCGACACTCTCGTTGGAGCAGGAGGAAGGCGCCCCAGCCCTGTCGACCGCTTCCGAGGCTGCTCCGGAGGCGCCTCTGACGGTGCCCGGCGTCACGGCGTGGGGGCCGTGGCTGGTCGAGGCGGAGGTGTCGGCCGAACAGGAGAGCCCGCCCGCCGATCCCTGGCGGGCCTGGCTGGACGCCGACGTCACCGGCGACGAGCTGCGCGTGCGCTCGCGACGGCCCGGCGACCGCTTCCAGCCCTTGGGGCTGGCGGGCGAGAAGAAGCTTCAGGACTTCTTCGTCGATGCGCGGGTGCCGCGTGCCCAGCGCGACGCCGTGCCCCTGGTGTGCGGCAGGCCCGGCATCGTCTGGGTTGTGGGGCATCGCATCGACGGGCGGGCGCGCGTTACGGAGGCCACCTGTCGGGTGCTGCGCCTGCGATTTCGCCGCGGCCCGGGCTCTTGACAGGCTAGGGCAGCGGTGCTATTCTGACTTGCCGTCCGAAACGAGGCGGCGTTGTCGGCACCTTATCAGGCCTCAGGGCCGCGAACCCGGCGACGAAGAAAAAGGGCGTCGCAGGGTATAGTGCGTTCTGGGGCCGGTCCGACGAGGCACCTTAACAACTGGATAGCGGAAGGAAATCGGCTGGGCTCCGTCAATATGGATCCTCGCTGACGAAAGTCAGCTGGGATTACTTCAACGGAGAGTTTGATCCTGGCTCAGGATAAACGCTGGCGGCGTGCCTTATGCATGCAAGTCTAACGGTCCATTTTCGGATGGGCAGTGGCGGACGGGTGAGTAACACGTAAGCAACCTGCCCGGAAGTGGGGGATAACTCCGCGAAAGTGGGGCTAATACCGCATGTGGTCGTCTTCGGTTCGCCGGGGACGATTAAAGCCTTCGGGCGCTTCTGGAGGGGCTTGCGGCCGATTAGCTAGTTGGTAGGGTAACGGCCTACCAAGGCGACGATCGGTAGCTGGTCTGAGAGGACGGCCAGCCACACGGGGACTGAGACACGGCCCCGACTCCTACGGGAGGCAGCAGCAAGGAATCTTGCGCAATGGGCGAAAGCCTGACGCAGCAACGCCGCGTGGGGGAAGAAGGTCTTCGGGTTGTAAACCCCTTTTGCAGGGGAAGATAGTGACGGTACCCTGCGAATAAGCCACGGCTAACTACGTGCCAGCAGCCGCGGTAATACGTAGGTGGCAAGCGTTGTCCGGATTTACTGGGCGTAAAGAGCGCGTAGGCGGCTTGTTAAGTCTGGGGTGAAATCTCCCGGCTCAACTGGGAGGGGTCCTCGGATACTGGCAGGCTGGAGGGGAGCAGAGGAGAGCGGAATTCCCGGTGTAGTGGTGAAATGCGTAGATATCGGGAGGAACACCAGTGGCGAAGGCGGCTCTCTGGGCTCTACCTGACGCTGAGGCGCGAAAGCGTGGGGAGCGAACCGGATTAGATACCCGGGTAGTCCACGCTGTAAACGATGGACACTAGGTGTGGGGGGTATCGACCCCCTCCGTGCCGAAGCTAACGCTATAAGTGTCCCGCCTGGGGAGTACGGCCGCAAGGCTAAAACTCAAAGGAATTGACGGGGGCCCGCACAAGCAGCGGAGCGTGTGGTTTAATTCGACGCAACGCGAAGAACCTTACCAGGGCTTGACATGTCGGTGGTAGCGACGGGAAACCGAAGCGACCCTTCGGGGAGCCGGTGCAGGTGCTGCATGGCTGTCGTCAGCTCGTGCCGTGAGGTGTTGGGTTAAGTCCCGCAACGAGCGCAACCCCCGTTGCCAGTTGTATTTTTCTGGCGAGACTGCCCCGAGAAACGGGGAGGAAGGTGGGGATGACGTCAAGTCAGCACGGCCCTTACGTCCTGGGCTACACACACGCTACAATGGGCGGTACAGAGGGTTGCGAGGGAGCGATCCGGAGCTAATCCCCTAAAGCCGTCCCCAGTTCGGATTGCAGGCTGAAACCCGCCTGCATGAAGTCGGAGTTGCTAGTAACCGCCGGTCAGCACACGGCGGTGAATACGTTCCCGGGCCTTGTACACACCGCCCGTCACGTCATGGAAGCCGGCAACACCTGAAGTCGCTGGGCTAACCTTTCGAGGAGGCAGGCGCCGAGGGTGGGGCTGGTGACTGGGACGAAGTCGTAACAAGGTAGCCGTAGCGGAAGCTGCGGCTGGATCACCTCCTTTCTAGGGAGCAGACCCGTGGGCATCCAAAAGTCACCTCAGCGGTGAGTGGTGGCTGCCTCGGGATCTCCTAGGTCGGTCGGTACGCCTCCTTCGGGAGCAACTACCGTTAGCCTATCTCCGGCCCGGCCGAGCATCCTTCCGCTATCCAGGGGC
>CAVSBT010000036.1:0-27682 GCA_963726245.1 uncultured Chloroflexia bacterium | reverse complement strand
CGGCAACGTCGTCGAGGTGGCCATCCAGTACAACGACGGCTACAACGAGACCATCTTCACCTTCGCCAACAACATCAACACCCTCGACGGCGGCACGCCACCTCACCGGCTTCCGCACCGCCCTGACCCGCGTCCTCAACGACTACGCCCGCAAGAGAAGATCCTGAAGGAAGAGACGCCAACCTGACGGGCGAGGACGTGCGGAAGGACTGATCGCCGTGGTCAGCGTGAAGCTGCCCGAGCCCCAGTTCGAAGGCCAGACGAAGACCAAGCTGGGCAACCCGCGAAATGAAGGGCCGGTCGAGAGCGCCGTGGCCGACGGGCTGGCCATCTACCTGGAGGAGCACCCCGAGGACGGGCCGCGGCATCATCGAGAAGTGCGTCACGGCCGCGCGCGCCCGCGAGGCCGCCCGCAAGGCGCGCGACCTGGTGCATCCGCAAGGGCGCTGCTCGACGGCGCCGCTCCCCGGCAAGCTCGCCGACTGCTCGGACAGCGACCCCAACTGCGAGCTCTTCATCGTCGAGGGCGACACCGCCGGCGGCTCGGCCAAGCAGGGCCGCGACCGCCGCTTCCAGGCCATCCTGCCCCTGCGCGGCAAGATCCTGAACGTGGAAAAGGCCCGCCTGGACAAGATGCTCGCCAACGAGGAAATCGCCGCCCTCATCACCGCCCTCGGCACCGGCATCGGCGAGGACTTCGACATCGCGAAGCTGCGCTACCACCGCATCATCATCATGACCGACGCCGACGTGGACGGCGCCCACATCCGCACGCTGCTGCTGACCTTCTTCTTCCGCCACATGCCCGAGCTCATCGACGGCGGGCCACCTCTACATCGCCCAGCCGCCGCTCTACCGCGTCGCGCAGGGCAAGAACACCTTCTACAGCGACGAGGAGATGGACGACTCGGCAGGCCAGAAGGACGGCCGAGCTCAACATCCAGCGCTACAAGGGCCTGGGCGAGATGAACCCCGAACAGCTCTGGGAGACGACGATGAACCCCGAGAAGCGCACCCTGCTGCAGGTCAACGTCGACGACGCCGCGGAGGCCGACCGCGTCTTCTAGGAGCTGATGGGCGACGAGGTAGAGCCGCCGCCGAGTTCATCCAGGCGCACGCCACGCAGGTCGAGAACCTGGACGTGTAAGGGGTTCCGCGGGTGTCGGCAGACTACGCCCGCAAGCAGAAGATCCTCAAGGAGGACGACGCCAACCTATCGGGCGAGGACGCGCGCGAGGGGCTGGTGGCCGTGGTCAGCGTCAAGCTCCCCGAGCCCCAGTTCGAGGGGCAGACCAAGACCCGCCTGGGCAACCAGGAGGTGAAGGCCCAGGTCGAGAGCGCCGTGGCCGAGGAGCTGGCCGTCTACCTGGAGGAGCACCCCCAGGAGGGCCGCGGCATCATCGAGAAGTGCCTCACTGCCGCCCGCGCCCGCGAGGCCGCCCGCCGGGCGCGCGACCTGGTGATCCGCCAGGGCGCTCTCGACGGCTCCATGCTCCCCGGCAAGCTGGCCGACTGCTCGGACCGCGACCCGTCCCACTGCGAGCTCTACCTGGTGGAGGGCGACTCCGCCGGCGGCTCCGCCAAGCAGGGCCGCGACCGCCGCTTCCAGGCCATCCTCCCCCTGCGGGGCAAGATCCTGAACGTGGAGAAGGCCCGCAAGGACAAGATCTTCGCCCACACTGAGATCGCCGCCCTCATCAGGGCCCTGGGCGCCGGCATCGACGAGGACTTCGACCTCTCGAAGCTGCGCTACCACCGCGTGATCATCATGACCGACGCCGACGTCGACGGCGCCCACATCCGCACCCTGCTCCTCACCTTCTTCTTCCGCCACCTGCCGGAGATCATCATGGAGGGCCACCTCTACATCGCCCAGCCGCCGCTGTACCGAGTGGTTAAGGGACGTGTGGCCGAGTGGAAGTACAATGAGGAGGAGAAGGACCGCTGGATGGAGAGACCGTATCTTCAAGGACGTACGCGTTTTCTCGCGAGACGATAAGGTATCGCTTCGTGGCGCAGACATCCTTAGGGCTCTGCATTCGCTCAAGCAGTTCGGCAGCTGGTTCACCGAACTTGAGCGTAACGGAGTAAGCCCCGAAGTCGGCCAGGTACTGCTCAGATCCAAGCCGAAGGACTACCGAATTGACTTCTCGATTCCCTCGGACATGCAGAGGGTGAAGATCCTGGTTCGAAGAAGTTGGCTTCCCATGCACCTCAACCTCCGACCCGGACACCGGCGAGTACAGCGTTGAGGTTAGGTCGCGGGGCCGAAACGGACGCAAGGTCGAGCTCGGTCGCAGGCTATTCGAGTCCCCAGCGTTGAACAGATGCGTAGAACTCTACCCTAGTGTGAGCCGCGTCATGGAAGGTGAAACATACACAGTTCTGAAGAAGGACCAGAAGCTGGGCGATAACGTCCCTTGGAATGAGCTAGCGGCTGTCCTAGACCGCGCTTCGGACACGTCGGGAATCGTGATCCAGCGCTATAAGGGCCTTGGGGAGATGAACCCAGAGCAGCTCTGGGAGACGACGATGGACCCCGAGCGGCGCACCCTCCTCCGCGTCGACGTCGACAGCGCGATGGAGGCGGATGGCGTCTTCTCGGAGCTCATGGGTGAGGAAGTAGAGCCCCGCAAGAAGTTCATCCAGTCCCACGCCGCCCAGGTGCGCAACCTGGACGTGTAGGAGCGCCCCGCATGCCAATCACCAGGACGGAATTCGACGCCGGCCTGAGCGACGAGATGAAGAGGTGGATGAAGACGATTCACAAGTTCCTCTCCGCGGACAAGGACAATGCCTACAATGAAGAGGAACTGCGCGGGCGGGTACGGCCACAACGGACAGAGGAAGTGCAGGTAACTTCAGGTCAAGCCTCGGTACGCGCCCCGAGCCGACTAAGGGGCAGAAGACAACCGTCCCAGCGCCGTCGGGTCCGGTGAAGAAAGAGGAGCTCAAGGCCTTCAAAGCCGCGCTCAAGAGACTCGTCGACCTGGGCGCCGTCGAGGCAAAGCATGCCGAAGGGCTTGTGTACTACATGTACAGGCAGGAGCTGGCCGCCCCCGAGTAGCCGCGTCTGACACAAAGCACGCCGCGTTGCCCACCCTCTAAGTCGAGTTCGATCCTTCTGACGCTAGTTCCCGGTTCCTGGTTCCCGGTTCCTCGCGTACAGGCCGTGGCAGAGGATGTACTCTTCGACGCCCAGGGGAACGAGGTAGCGCAGGCTGAGGCCGGACCCGGCCCGCTCTCGAAGGGCCGTCGAGCTGATGTCGATGGTCGGCATGGGCAGAGTGACGATGCGCTCCAAGAGGCCGGGCACGGCAGCCTCGAGATCGGCCCTCGTCCGTCCGCCCTCCGCCGGACGGGGCGCCACCGCCAGCCAGGCCAGCGATACGATGCGCGCCGGCTCCTTCCAGTTCGGCAGGTCGTGGAGGGCATCCTCGCCCAGGATGAAGTAGAGCTCCAGCCCCGGCCCGTACTGCAGTCGAAGGGCCTCCAGCGTGTCCACCGTGTACGATGGGCCGTCGCGCTCCACCTCCAGCGTCGAGACCTCGAAGTAGGGGTCCGACGCCACCATCAGCCGCACCATGGCCAGTCGGTGCTCGGCCGGCGTGACGTCTTGGTCCGCCTTGCGCCACGGATTGCCGGCCGGCACGAAGAGCACCTTCTCGAGTTCGAGGCCCGCGCGCGCCACCTCGGCCAGGATGAGATGGCCCACATGGGGCGGGTCGAAGGTGCCGCCGAGTACGCCCAGCCTCATTCCTGCCACTCCATCTCCACCGCGCCGAAGCGCACGCGGTCGCCGGCGCGGACCCCCGCCCGGCGCAGGGCCGACACCACACCCATACGGGTCAGGCGGCGTCGCACCTCCAGGCGGGCCTCCTCGCTCTCCAGGCCCATCATCTCCACCAGGGACACCGGGCCCTCACCTTCCACCGCGAAGAGGCCGTCCCCCTTCTTCACCGTGAAGCGCGGCTGCCTGCCGCGGGGCCTCAGCACCGGCACCTCCGCCTCCAGCGACGCCGGCACCTCCATCGCCGACAGGAGGTCGAGCAGTCGCCGCAGCAAGGCCGGCACTCCCTCGCTCGTCGCCGCCGAGATGAAAAGCGGGGCATGCCCCAACGTCATCAAACTTGCGGCCAGCTCTGCCTGACGGGCACGCACCTCGGGCAGGTCGAGCTTGTTCACCACCACCTGCCGCCGCTTCCGGTGCAGCTCCTCGCTGTAGGATGCCAGCTCCCGATCCAACGTCTCGAGATCGGCCAGCGGGTCGGGCCCTGAGCCGTCGAGAAGATGCACCAGGACCCTCGTCCGCTCCACGTGACGGAGGAACTGGTGGCCCAGGCCCGCGCCCTCATGCGCGCCCTCGATGATGCCCGGCAGGTCGGCCAGCACGAACGACTCGTACCCCACCTCTACCACGCCGAGTACCGGCTCCAGCGTCGTGAACGGGTAGTCGGCCACCTTCGGCCGCGCCGCCGACACTGCCCTGAGCAGCGTCGACTTGCCAGCGTTAGGCAAGCCCACGATCCCAACGTCGGAGAGGAGCTTGAGATCCAGGATCAGTCCGGTTTGCTCTCCACGCTGGCCGCGTTCAGCAATACGCGGCGCCTGTCGCGTCGAGGTGGCGAAGCGCGCGTTGCCCCTGCCCCCTCTGCCCCCTCTAGCCACCACGACCCGCTGGTCGGCCATCGTCAGGTCCGCTACCACCTCGTCGGGACGATGATGCCAACCGCCCTCACTATCGTGCCAACCGGGACAGGGATAACCAAGTCCTCGCCGCTGCGCCCATGGCGCTTCGCGCCCTCACCATGCCGGCCACGCTCTGCACGGTAGCGCCGGCGCCGCCGGAAGCCTGCCAGCGTTGTCAGCGCAGGCTGCGCCACCATCACCACGCTTCCACCGCGACCACCATCACCACCGTCGGGCCCACCCCGCGGCACATACTTCTCACGCCGGAAGCTCACAACGCCGTTGCCGCCGTCACCGGCCAGCACCTCTATTTCCACCCGATCAAGCAAGAGACCTACCTCACATACCCAGAGGATCTGCCTCGATTATATAGAGGTATGGTTGACGGAGTAAGCAAGTTCGTAATGAGGGTGTTGAAGCGGTGGATAGGAGCTAGGAAGCGTATACGGCGCGAGGTGTGGAGAAGCTGTGGACGCTGTGAGGGCTGACGGGCCTTGGGGACGGACGTCCACAGGGATAGACGTAAGGCTTGCACACATAATGCGAGGATGGGAGGTGTCTTCAACAGCCTGTGCACAGTCTACGCAGCGGTCTGGCTGCGCAGGATGCGCCGCAGGCACTCGACGTGCTGACGCGTCTCCGGGAGGAGGTTGAGCTCCTTGGTGATCTTGGAGCAGCCGTGGATCACGGTGGCGTGGTCCCGGCCGCCCAGGAAGCGGCCGATCTCGGAAAGGGGGCGGCGGGACTCCTCTCGCAGGAGGTACATGGCGATCTGGCGCGCATAGTTGAGCTGGCGGTCGCGGCCGCGGCCGGTAAGGAGCTGGCGGCTGAGGTTGAAGTGGCGGCAGACGGCGGCGACCACTGACTCGGACGTGGGTAGGGGAGGCGGCAGGTCTGAGGTGACGTCCTCGAGGGCAGCGGCGGCCAGCTCGACGGTGAGCGGGCGGTGGGTAAGACGCGCGAAGGCGGCGGTGCGGGTCAGCGCCCCCTCGAGCTCGCGCACGCTGTCGGGGAGGCGGCTGGCAAGGAACTCGAGCACGTCGGTGCCAAGGCTCAGTCCCTGGGCGTCGGCTTTCGCGTAGATGATAGCCATGCGGGTGTGGAGGTTAGGGGGCTTGGTGTCAGCGATGAGGCCTCCCTGAAGGCGGGAGCGGAGTCTTTGGTCGAGAGATGTGAGGTCCTGCGGGCAACGATTGCAGGTGAGGGCGATCTGGCGGCCGGAGGCGTGAAGCTCATCGAAGGTGTGGTAAAACTCGATCTGTGTCTGGTCCTTCCCCTGTAGAAACTGCACGTCGTCGATGAGAAGGATGTCCGGGCTGCGAAAGCGGTGGCGGAACTCGTCGGTGCGGTGGTCGCGCACGGCCGTAACGAACTCGGTCGTGAACTGTTCGGCGGAGACGCAGACCACCGGCAGGTCGGAGCGAACCGCCTCCTGAGCGATGGCGTGGAGAAGGTGGGTCTTGCCCAGTCCGGTGCCGCCGCAGATAAGCAGGGGGTTGTAGGCGCGGCCGGGGGCGCTGGCGACGGCCATCGCTGCGGCGTGGGCCAGCCGGTTGCAGCCGCCGACCACGAAGGAGTCGAAGGTGAAGGCGGGGTTGATACGGGGCCGGGGCCACGACGGCCTGGCGGCAGCGGCCGACGCTCGCATGGCGGCAGCACCGGCTTCCGGCGGGAGCGGCCGCGACCCCAGCACCTCGAAGCCGACGTCGACGGCCTTTCCGGCCAGCGCCGTCAGGACGTTGCCGATAAGGGGCCGCAGGCGCGTGTTGAGCCACTCCGTGGCGAAGTCGCTGGGGGCACCGACGACGAAGCGGCCCTCGTCGAAACGGAGGCCGACGGTATCCTTGAGCCAGGTGTCGTAGTTCGGGCGTGTGACTTGAAGCTGGAGTCGCCCCAGGGCGGTTTCCCACAGGCGGCTGGCTGAGGGTTCGTCCAAGGGGGCTCCTCTTCTGTCTTCACCACTCAGGCCGGGAGCTGTGCCGGCACAGGCGCAAGTGATCCCATGGCAGCGACAGCGCTGTCGCGGCTCAACGCCCGACCGTCCAGGCTTGAGTGACTTCTAGGGTTTTGTCCCAGAGAGTCGCCGGTGGCAGCCCCAGGAGGCCTTCATCAGGGCCCGATCAGTGTGCCCCGACAGCGAAGAACAGGGGTCTTTCCGGCGGCTGGTCGGCCGAAGGATAGCACGGCGCCCGCAAAGGGGATCAAGGCTTTTATGACGAGTGGCGGGGGAAAATTTGGGTCCTTTCCCAAACGGCACGTGTAGACGCCCGCGGCGGCTCGCGGGCACGCCTTAGGCGGCCCTCTCGGTTGCAGCGCCGAATTAGCTGCACCTATAATGGGCTGCGCTCCGGTCAGGGAGAAGCGGTCGAAAGGCGGAGGGCGCATGCTGCTCGCGGTAGACATCGGCAACACGAACATCGACCTCGGCGTGTTCGAGGGCCAGGAGCTGCGCGCTACCTGGCGCTTCGCCACCGACGTGGAGCGCGTGCCCGACGAGTACGCCGCCAACTTCATCACGCTTCTCCGCGCCGAGGGGCTGGAGACCTCCGCCATCGGGGCGGTGGTCATGTGCAGCAGCGTGCCCGACCTGGTGCGGGTGTTCGACCGGGTATGCCGGCGCTACTTCAACGCCGAGCCGCTGGTCGTGGGGCCGGGGACGCACACCGGCGTGCGCATCCACTACGAACCGCGCGAGCTGGGCGCCGACCGGGTGGTGGACGTGGTGGCGGCCCTCAAGCTTCACGGTCCGCCGCCGCTAATCATTGTAGACCTGGGGACGGCCACCGTCTTCGACGCCGTCTCCGCCGAAGGAGACTACTTAGGGGGCGCCATCGCTCCCGGCATCGGCATCGCCGCCCAGGCCCTCTACGAGCGGACGGCGAAGCTCTACCGGGTGGAGCTCGAGCATCCGAAGGCGGCCATAGGCAAGAATACGGTGAACGCCATTCAGTCCGGCATCATGTTAGGATACGTCGCCCTGGTGGAGGGAATGGTCGCCCGCTTCCAGAAGGAGCTCGGTGGCAGCGCCCGCGTCATCGGCACCGGCGGCTGGGCGAAGCTCATCGCCGCCGGCACGTCCGTGTTCGACTGCGTGGACACGAGCCTGACCCTCTCCGGCCTGCGCATCATCTACGAGGCGAACCGAGGGGAGGCGGGCTGACGTGCTCGCGGACAAGGTCATCGTCCTGGGCGTCACGGGCAGCATCGCCGCCTACAAGGCCGTCGACATCGCCAGCAAGCTGACTCAGGAGGGCGCGCTGGTGGACGTGGCGATGACGCAGGCCGCCGCCCGCTTCGTCACCCCCCTCACCATGCGCAGCGTGACCCGCAGGCCGGTCTTCGTGGACATGTTCGACCCGGCTTCGGAGCTGGCCGAGGAGCACGTGGAGCTGGCGCGTCGCGCCGACGCCGTGCTGGTGGCGCCGGCCAGCGCCAGCACGATTGCCCGCCTCGCCCACGGGCTGGCGGACGACGTGGTGAGCCTGACGGTGCTGGCCACCAACGCCCCTGTGCTGGTGGCGCCGGCCATGGACTCGCAGATGTACGAGAACGCCGCTACCCAGGCTAACCTGGCGACGCTGCGGGAGCGGGGCATGACCATCGTGGGCCCCGCCGAGGGGAGGCTGGCCAGCGGCCGTCTGGGCCCCGGCCGCCTGGTGGACACCGAGGTCCTCCTGGGAGCGCTGCGCTGCGTCCTCGGGCGGCGGGGAGACCTGGCGGGGCGCAAGGTAGTGGTGAGCGCCGGCGGCACCAGGGAGCCGCTGGACCCCGTCCGCTTCATCGGCAACTACTCCTCGGGGAAGATGGGCTACGCCCTGGCCGAGGCGGCCCGCGACCGCGGCGCCGAGGTGGTTCTCGTGTCGGCGGCCACCCTGGCGGCGCCCTACGGCGTGACCGTCGTCCCCGTCGGCCGCGCCGCCGAGATGCGCGACGCCGTCGCTGCCGCCTGTCAGGGGGCGGCCGTGCTGATCATGGCGGCCGCGGTCGCCGACTACGAGCCAGCGTCTCGAGCCAAGCACAAGATCAAGCGCAAGGGCGAAGCGATGGTCATCGAGCTGCGCGAGACGCCCGACATCCTGGCCTCGGTGCGGGGCGACTTCGTGCGGGTGGGCTTCGCCGCCGAGAGCCAGGCCCTTGAGGCGAACGCCCGCGACAAGCTTCAGCGCAAGGGCCTGGACCTGATCGTGGCCAACGACGTGACCGCCCCCGGCTCCGGCTTCGGCAGCGACACCAACCAGGTGGTGATCCTCGACCCCTCGGGCGCCGCCGAGCGCCTTCCCCTTCTCTCCAAGCGCCAGGTAGCGGACCGCATCCTTGACCGCGTCGTCCCGCTCCTGGAGGGACGGGGGTAGGGACGGCCTCAGGGCGAGGCGCTCTTCTCCCCGGCCAGGGACAGGACCAGGTTGACCAGCGTGCGCACCGGCATGCCGCCGGCCCCCTTCACCAGCACGCCCTTCTCCTTCTCGAAGAAGTCCACGCCGGCCATGTCCAGGTGGACCCAGGGCGTGTCCTCCACGAACTCCTTCAGGAAGAAGGCCGCCGTGATGGCGCCCGCCTCGCGGCCGCCGGTGTTCTTGATGTCCGCCACCTCGCTCTTGATCTGCTCCTTGTATTCGTCGTAGAGGGGGAGCTGCCAGATCTTCTCGCCGGCGGCGCGGCCCGCCTGGACGATGCGGTCGCAGAGGGCCTGGTCGTTGGACATGCAGCCCATGGCCACGTTGCCGAGGGCGATGGCGATGGCCCCGGTCAGGGTAGCGACGTCGATGATGGGCGAAAGGTTCAGGTGGCGGGCGTAGGAGAGGCCGTCGGCGAGGATCAGGCGCCCCTCGGCATCGGTGTTGATGACCTCGATGGTCTTGCCGCTCATAGCCCGCAGCACGTCGCCGGGCTTAGTGGCGTTGCCGCCGGGCATGTTCTCGGTGGCGGGCACGATGGCGGTGACGTTGATGCGCGGCTTGAGCTGCGCGACGGCCCGCATGGTGGCGATGACCGCTGCCCCGCCCGACATGTCGCCTTTCATCTCCTCCATGCCCGCCGACGGCTTGATGGAGATGCCGCCGCTGTCGAAGGTTATGCCCTTGCCCACGAGGCCCAGCGCGGTGGCGTCGGGGCCGGCGCCGCGGTAGTGGAGGACGATGAACTTGGGGGGCTGGCGGCTCCCCTGGGCGACGCCCAGGAAGGCACCCATGCCCAGCTCCTGCGCCTGCTCTCGCTCCAGGACCTGGCACTCCAGCCCGAACTCTCGCGCCACAGCGGCGGCCTGCTCCGCCAGGTTGGAGGGCGTCATCTGGTTAGCGGGCTCGTTGGCCAGGTCGCGGGCGAAGTTGGCCGCCTCGGCCAGCACGCGGCCCCGCTCGACGCCGCGGCGCAGAGCCTCCACCTTGCCGGCGTCAGACTCCACCAGCACCGCCTCCTGCACCTCGCGCCGGTCCTCCTCGGGCTTCTTGTGGCGCTGGAAGGTGTAGAGGCCCATGATGATCCCCTCGCCGATCGCCTGAGCGCAGGCCTCGGCCTCCAGTCCGGCGATGCCCGCCCCATGGGTGATCGTGGCGAAGGAGTCGACGCGCGAGCGACGCAGGAAGCGGGCGCTGCTGGCGGCCAGGTCGCGCACGCGGTCGAGGGTGAACTCTTCGGCCTTGCCCAGGCCCACCACCAGCACACGCGGCGAGGCCAGCCGTCCCAGGGTGTGGATCAGGGTGAGCTCTCCGTACTTGCCCAGCACCTCGCCGTCCTCGATGAGGCGGGAGATGGCGCCGTCCAGGGCGCGGTCGACGGCGCCGGTGGCGCCCCCCGGCTCTTTCACTCCCTGGAAGAGGTTGACGACTATGGCCTTGGAAGGATAGGCGACGATGTCGCCGCTTTCGACCCGGATCTCCACGGTGAACTCCTTTCCAGCCGCCAGGTCGATTGGGGCCGACGCCTGCGATATAATGGCGATGTGGACGGGATTCCCGCTCGTTCGGGAATGCCCTCATTGGTATCATAGGTCTGCCGTAGCGCGGCGGGCAACCGAGACGATCCGTCAGACGTGGCGCAGGAGGCGAAGCGCTGGCGAGCGAAATACTGGCCCTGGTTCGCGAAAGGGTGACCCCGCAGCGTCTCGCCGCTTTTCTGATCGAGGCGGTGGTGCTGACGGCGATTATGGTCGTCTACTTCCTGGTGCGCGGCGGTCTGCCCGAGCCTGTGCCCCAGGCGGTTGCCCGCTCGACGAAGATCATCCACCTGGAGCAGGCGCTGCACATCTTTGTCGAACGCCAGTGGCAGGAGCCGGTGCTGAAGAACGACCTCCTGATGCGGATAGCGAACGGCATCTACATCTGGGGGCATTTCCCGGTCATCCTGGTCGCTGCAATCTGGCTCTACTGGAAGAACCGGGCGCGCTACGGCATTTACCGGACGGGGCTGGTCCTGTCGGCCTTTGTGGGGCTATGGGGCTACGCCTTCTTCCCGGCGGCGCCGCCCCGCCTGATGCCCAGCCAGTGGGGCTTCGTGGATACGATTGCCATCGTCGCCAAGGAGAGATACGAGGTCAAGCCGGATCTCTTCCTGAACCACTATGCGGCGGTGCCCAGCCTCCACTTCGGGTGGGCCATGCTGGCCGGCATCGCCATATGGGAGAACAGCCGCAATCTGGCTTTGCGGGCCTTTGCCGTCCTCATGCCCGCGGCCATGTTCTGGGCCATCGTCGTAACGGCGAACCACTTCATCTTCGACATGCTGGTGGGCGCCGCCATTGTGCTGGTTGCCCTCTTCGTATCCTGGCTCTACTACTCGGGAAGGTTGCCTGTGCGCCACGTCCTGGCGCGGCTGCCGGTAAGACGTTCTTGAAATCCTCCGGCGGTTGTGGTTTGATTGATCGATGGGAGTGGCTCCCTCCAGGATGGTGAGGGAGCGGTCGAATCTCTAGAGGGAGCGTAACGTGCAGACCGTGTCGTCATTCCCGCCGCAACGCCGGTTCGCCCGCTATCTCGCGGACCATCGAGTCTTCCGCGATGCCTTCGAGCTGGCTCTGGTCGCGGTAGCCTTCCTGCTCTACTTCCTGGTGCGAGGCAGCGTCGTCGACCGTACCGGGGAGTCGTTCAACCGGGCCGTTCGTATCATTGACTTGGAGCAGAAATGGGGCTTCTTCTGGGAAGTCCAGTTTCAGACTCTGGTCATGGGTAGTAGGGCCCTGGTACAGCTCTTCAACGCTATCTACTTCTGGCTGGACTTTCCGCTCATCATAGTGGTGGGTCTCTGGCTCTACTTCCGGCATCGCCACCAGTACACCATCACGCGCGATGCCCTCCTCGCGTCGGGCGCGATCGCCCTGGTCATTTACCACCTGTTCCCAGTGGCCCCGCCACGCCTGCTGCCGGGCTTCGGGTTTGTGGACACTCTGGCGGTGTTCAATAACCTGAGCTACCAGGCGCAATCGGCGCGGCCCTTCGTGAACCCCTATGCGGCGGTGCCCAGCCTGCACGTGGGCTGGGCGTTCCTGCTGGCGCTTGGCGTCATAAGCGCCACCCGCTTCAAACCTATCTGGTTCCTGGCTGCCCTCTTGCCGGTGGCCCAGTTCGCTGCCATCGTCGGGACGGGCAATCACTTCATCTTCGATGCCATGATCGGGCTCGTCGTCTCTTGCATGGGTTTCGTCATCGCCATCATGCTCCAGCGTTTTGGCTATCCTCTACTGCGACGCTGGCTGGGGCAGGAGCCGGCGACGGAGGTCCGAGCGAACAACGCCTGAGCCGTATGCTTTGGCAGTGAGACTAAGGGCCGCCCCAAGGGCGGCCCTTAGTGGTTGGTGGCGGCTTCGCCCACGTGTGGCGTCACCTCTCGGTTCGGGAAGGACTTCATCTCCCTGGCGATGGCGTCCAGCGCCTCTCTCGTGTCCCCGCGACGTATCTACAGTCCAGTGGGGACGCCGGATCGCCTCGACCTGCGCGCGCATGCGCTCGTAGACGGTCACGCCGGCCGCCGAGCGGTCCTGGGGGTCGGCGCCGCGGCAGCGATCGGCCAGGCGCGCCTCCACGACCTCCCGCGGCGCCTCCAGCCAGACGAGCACCAGCCGCGCTCCGGTGCGCTCGGCCATGGCGTAGACGGGCTCCCGTTGCCACTCCGTAAGATTCGTGGCATCGAGGATGGTGTGGACGCCGGCCTGCAACAGCCTCTCCATCGCGGCATGGATGGCGGCGAAGAGACGGCCGCTCTCGGCCTGGGAGTGATCCGGCTGTCGGAAGAGGAGGCGGCGCAGTGCGTCGCTCTCCAGGATGATGGCCCCGGTGCGGCGCCGTAGCTCGCGGCAGAAGCGCGACTTGCCTGAGCCGGGCAGGCCGGCCGCCATCACCAGGGCCGGCCGCTGCCGAGGGGACGGCAGAGGCCCCACTTCCGCCAGGATCCTCTCGACGTCCTCCGCCAGGGGTGATGCTGACATGGGCTGGTCTCCGAGTTATTGGGGGCCGTCAGCCCGTCAGGAAGCCCACGGCTTCCAGGATAGCGATGGCCAGGTAGACGACCGTAAGAACGATCATGAATGTGGTGGTCACAACGGCGATGACGTTTTGCCGGCGAGAGTTGACCCAGTGCCCCATGAGTCTGCGGTCGTTTACCAGCCTTAGCATCAGTATCAGGATGACGGGTAGCAGGATCCCACCGACCACGTTGGGGAGGAACAGAAGCTTTAGTATCGGCGCGTGAGGGATGAGCACCGCCCCCGCCCCGAACACGATCAGTCCCGCGAAGAGGCCGAAGAAGGCGGGCGCCTCGTGAAGCGATCGGCTCACGCTGCGCTCCCAGCCGAAGGCGCCACAGACGGCGTAGGCTGTGCTGAGCGGCAGCACTGCCGCAGCCAGCAGAGAGGCATTCAGGAGGCCGATGGCGAAGAGATTGGCTGCAAAGTTGCCGGCGAGGGGGTGCAGCGCCTGGCCTACGTCGGTCACCGTGTCAGCAGGCTGGCCGTGAGCGTTGAGGGTCGCCGCCGTCGTCACGATGACGAAGAAGGCGATCAGGGTGCAGGCGAAGGCACCCGCGTACACGTCCCAGCGTACAAACCGGTATTCGCGCTCCCCCAGACCCTTGTCCACGACCCCAGACTGCAGATAGAACTGCTGCCAGGGCGTGATTGTGGTACCGATAACGCCGATGAGGACGGTGAGATAGGGCAGGGTGAGGTGGAATGTGGGGACGACGGAGTGGGTCGCCACTGACCCCCAATCCGGTCGCGCCAGGAAGCCGGTGATTATGTAAGAGACAAAGACCAGCGCGCCAACCAGTAGCACCTTCTCCACGCGACGATAGGTACCGTAGATCACGACCGCCATGACAAGCGCCGCCGCCAGGGGAACCGTGATGTACTTCGAGATGCCGAATATCTCGGAGGCGCCAGCGACACCGGCAAACTCGGCAATTGTGGTGGTCGCGTTCGCCACCAGCAGGACGAGCATCGCCAGAGACGTAATGCGCACGCCGAACCGTTCGCGGATAAGGTCGGCGAGCCCTTTGCCGGTTATGGCGCCGAGGCGAGCAGCCATCTCGGCGATGATGGCGAGGGCGAAGAAGGAGAGGACGATCACCCAGAGGAGGCTGTAGCCGAAGTGCGCGCCGGCGATAGAGTAGCCGGCGATGCCGGTCGGGTCATCGTCGACGATCCCCGTGATCAGGCCGGGGCCCATCACGGCCAGGAACACGCTGATCGGAGCCAGCAGGGACAGGCGGATGGCCCCGCGGCGCTTCACAGCGGCCTCGCGCTCAGTTTCTGCGGCCATGGTTCACCCAAGCATTTTGCGCGGCCGGTTCTGCCAGGAGCGGGGAGTCACGAGGTCGAGGACGTCATTGACCGTCACCACGCCCAGCAGATGCTCATCCTCATCGATCACGGGAATCGCCAGGAGGTCATAGCGGATGAGCCTCCGTGCCACCTCTTCTTTGGGGTCGTCAAGGTGCACGTGCGCCGTGTCGTGCTGAATGAAATCGCGGATGGGCGTGTCCGGGTGGGCGACGATGAGATCGCGCAGGGAGAGTACACCACGCAGGCGGTTCTCGCTGTCGACGACGTATATGTAGTAGATCTCATCCTCTGGAGGCTCCGTGCTGCGGAGGTGGGCGATGACTTCGTCGGCGGTGTCGGTCTCTTGGACGGCGAGCAGCCTGCTGTTCATCAGGCCACCCGCGGTGTCCTCCTCGTAGGCGAGAAGAGATTGAACCTCGCGCGCGGCCTTGGGCTCCATCAGACTCATGAGGTGTCCGGCTCGCTCCTCCCGCACATCGCCCAGCACGTCCGCAGCCTCGTCGGGTGGCATCTCCTCCAGCAGGTCGGCGGCCTCTTCGGGCTCCATTGCCGTGAGGACGGCGGCCTGGTGCTCGTCGGAAAGCTCGGCTAAGGCGTCGGCCGCTGTCTTGTCGTCGAGTACTTCCAGCACGTCGGCTGCCTCTGCGGGCGACATCTGGCTGATGACGGCGCCGATGTCGGCGGGACGCATCCGCCGCAGGCGGTCGAAGGGCACCTTGAGGCGCACCTCTTCCACGGCGGTCCCCACGTCCACCTGCTGCCAGTCGATAAGAGGTGGACGGCCACGGCCGAAGAGACGGGCGAGCCATTCCACGCCGAGGCGCCGCAGCACACCGGCGAATGAGCTATCGACGCCGGCCAGACGCAGCTCTTCGCCGATAGGAGTGACCGCCAGGTCGTTGACGCGGACGAGCTTGACGCCCTGCGTGTCGACGATCTGCTTGTCCAGCAGGTCGCGGGAGAGCCAGATCAGGTTTTCGGGCGGTTCGGGATACGTGTTGGGGTCGAAGAAGCGCCGCAGAGCCGTCGCCTTGGGCGTCACTGACGCTACGGCGTCCCACGGAACGGCGTGAAGACGCCGCAGATGACGAACGACGACGTAGTCCACGGGAGGGTAGGGAACATCCGCCGACACGAGAAGATCTTCCAGCTTCCCGACGAGGTCCCCATCGGGATCAAGAACTGGACGGCCTAGAACCTGGCTCAGGAGCGGCATGATGGGCACCTCTTGCCTGCTCTCCCCTCGTCGGGGGATGAGTCAGCGAAAGGAGATGGTCAAGCCGAGAAGGAATGCCGCAGCGGCTGTCGCTGCACCTGGGTCTCCGGGCCTACACAGAAGACTGCCGGACTCGTGACCCTGTCCTGGCGGCCCGGATGAGATCCTATCTCGAGAAGAAGATGGGGTGGACGGAGGGATTCGAACCCTCGATCTCCAGGGCCACAACCTGGCGCCTTAACCGCTCGGCTACGCCCACCAGGATCAGCGCGCCCTGTGGCCCACACTCTCCTCTGCCGAACCGCAGGGCCGCGTGGCGCCCCCAGGGCTGCCTGCTGAGTCTAACATGGCGCCGGAAGGCGGTCAACGAGACTGGCACAGCGGGTAGTGTTGTCTTGGCGGGCGCCGCCGTTCTACTATCGGCTGGTGGCGCCTGAGGACGGCGCGTTCCGGTGGGTCCAGGGTTCTCTCGTTGCTGATTCCCGTTGGCGACAAACTCTCCCGGCGTACCATCCCGTACGTCAACGTCGGCATCATTGCCGTCAACTTCCTGGCGTTCTTCTACGAGCTAACCCTCAGCTCGCACGCTCCCGTAGGGAGCCTCTCTCAGCTCGACCGCTGGTTCTACGATTGGGGCGCGATCCCCGCCTGCATCGGCGACTCGCTGGGCCTGAAGACGAACGTGCCCTCCCGTGACCTGACCATCGTCTGCGGGACCAACCACGCCCTCCTCAGCGTCTTCACCTCGATGTTCATGCACGCCGGCTGGCTCCACATCCTGGGCAACATGCTCTTCCTGTGGGTGTTCGGCGACAACGTCGAGGACGCCCTGGGCCACGTGCGCTACCTGGTGTTCTACCTCATTGTCGGGCTGGCGGCGGCAGCGACCCAGATAGCCTTCAGCATGGACTCCCTGGTTCCGGGGATCGGAGCCAGCGGCGCCATCGCCGGTGTGATGGGTGCTTACCTGGTGATGTTCCCGCGGGCCCGCATCGCCGTATTCATGCCTTTGTTCTTCTTTCTGGGCGCCCCCTACATCCCTGCTGCGGCCCTCATCGGCATCTGGTTCATGATGCAGCTCTTCACCGGCGTGGCGTCGCTGGGGCAGGCTGCCGGCGATGCCGGCATCGCCTGGTGGGCGCACATCGGTGGCTTCCTGGCGGGCCTTCTCCTGGTCAGCCTCTTCCGCGCGGGGCGAGGGCCTCGCCGTCGCTACTACTGGCGCGGCCGCTCCTGGGAGGAGTGATCCGGCCGGCCATGCTGCGGCGCGCTACTGGGCAAGCCGTATCCCACGGCGCGAGCCTGCCGAGAACGGGGACGATCTGCCAACGAAGGGGGCTCCCTCAGCGGAGACGGTAGTCGATGCGGCCGCGCATTCCCTGCTCCACCGCCACTGCCACCTCATTCACGAATGCGCCGGCCATGCGCTGGAAGAGAATGCTGCGCAATCCACGCCGCGGCCGTACGTAGGCCAGGCGCCGCGGCGTCTTCCCCAGCTCCATCGCCATTTCGATGGCTGTCTCCAGGTCGCCCAGCTCGTCGATCAGGGAGGCTTCCTTGGCTTGAGCGGCGGTGAAGACTTCGCCGGTAGCGAGGGTGCGCACCCTCTCGGCGTCGAGGTTCCTCGCCTTGGCCACGGTGGAGACGAAGCTCTCGTAGAACTCGTCCAGGAGCGCCTGCTCCTTCTGCTTCTCCTCCTCCGTCGGCTCCCGGAAGGGGTACCACATGTCCTTGAGGCGGCCGCTCTTCGTGACGGAGACGCCGATGCCGAAGCGGTGCATGAAGTCATAGAGAAGGGGCCGTATGCTGATGACGCCGATGGATCCCACCATGGCGCTGGGGATAGCCACGATCTTGGTCGCGGCGCAGCTCAGCAGGTAGCCGCCTGAGGCGCCCATTCCTCGAATGAAGGCCACCACCGGCTTGCGGGCGCTGACCCGGGCCAGAGACCTGTGGAGGTAGTCGGAGGCGGTGGCTGAGCCGCCCGGCGAGTCGATCTCTATCACCACGGCCCGCACGTGGGCGTTCTCCTCGAGCGAGCGGAAGATGCGCACGAACTCGGCGGCGCGGACGGCGGAGCCCAGGACGCCTGAGACCTCCACCACGGCGATTCGTTCCGGGTTCAACCAGCGGGAGATCATAAGACTACCTCCGAGCGACGCTCGTCCCGCTCCAGCCCATGGCTTCTTCGACGGCGGCCAGGTCCGCGGGCACGTGATGGAGCTCCGGCAACGTGGCCATGGCGGTGTCTGGGTCCTTGAGCCCGCTGCCGGTGATGATGCAGACGACGGTTCGCCCCCGCAGGTCCAGACCGCCGGCGGCCATCTTCAGGAGGCCGGCCACGGTGGCCCCGGACGCCGGCTCGGAGAAGATGCCTTCCTCCCGGGCCAGCCGGTGATAGGCATCCAGTATCTCGTCGTCGCTGACAGCGTCGATGACGCCGCCGGACTCGTCGCGGGCTGCCACTGCCGCCTTCCAGCTAGCCGGGTTGCCTATGCGGATCGCCGAGGCCACGGTTTGTGGGTCCTCCACGGGCCTACCGAGGACGATGGGGGCGGCGCCGGCGGCCTGGAAACCCATCATGTGCGGGCGCCGCCTTGCCTTTCCCAGGTTGGCATACTCCGAGAAGCCCTTCCAGTAAGCGGTGATGTTGCCGGCGTTGCCCACCGGGATGAAGAGGTAGTCCGGCGCCTCTCCCAGCACGTCCACGATCTCAAAGGCGGCGGTTTTCTGGCCTTCGATGCGGTACGGGTTGACGGAGTTCACCAGGGCGATGGCGTGTTTCTCGCTGATGGCGCGGGCCAGACCCAGCGCCTGGTCGAAGCTGCCGTCGATAGCGATGATGCGGGCGCCGTGGGCCACGGCCTGCGCCATCTTCCCCAGAGCTATGCGGCCGTGGGGCACCACGACGTAGGCCGCCAGGCCGCAGTGAGCGGCATAGGCGGCCGCCGACGCGCTGGTGTTGCCGGTCGAGGCGCACATAACGGCCTGCATGCCTTCTTCGAGCGCCTTGGCGACCGCCACCACCATGCCCCGGTCCTTGAAGGAGCCGGTGGGGTTGCAGGATTCCAGCTTGAAGTAGAGGGCCTCGCAGCCGACCTCAGCCTCCAGGTGGCGTGAGCGCACGAGCGGCGTGTCGCCCTCACCGAGGTTCAGCAGCGGCGTAGCTTCGGTCAGCGGCAGGTGCTGGCGGTAGCGCCGCAGGACGCCGGGTCTGGGGCTATCGAGGGTGGGCTCACTCCTCTGTGAGGCCGACAGCATGCTGCTTTAGCTCCTTGATTTCGCGCTGCAACTCTTCGATCTGGCGCCGCTTGAGGCGTTCCTGGCCGCTGCTGAGCTTGAGAAGATGCTCGACGAATTGCTGGCGGTGGCGCAGGATCTCCTCACGCAAGACCTCCAGCCGGCTCAGGTAGCCCTGGGTGCGGCCGTCCAGGACGCTTAGGAGCTGCTCTTGGTGAGCCAGGAGGCCTCGAAACTCGTTAAAGTCTTCCTCCACCTGCGCTAGACGATCCTCCAGGCGCTGCCGCTCCACCTTCAGCAGCTCGATCCTCTCCGTAAGCTCGGCAAGGGCCCGGAGATCCCGCCTCTCCGACTCCACCTCTGCCTCGACGCGGCGCGCCGCCTCCAGGGCCACGCGGGCCCTTTCCGCCTGAAGGTCGTCCTCGCGTTCCAGGCCCTGGATTGCGGCGTCGATACGGGAGATATCCTGGTCTATGCGGTTGGTGGCCTCGAGGTTGCGGGATGCGCGGCCCTCCAGGGCCTCCAAGCGCTGGTCCATGGTCTCGGAGCGTGCGTTGGCCAGCGCTATGCCCTCCTGGTAGCGCCGGGCAGCGTCCTCGATGCCGCTCTGGCGATCCAACCACGCCTCCACCTGACGCTCCAAGTCCTCGAGTCGACGGCGCACGTCCGTCACCTCTACGCGTCCTCGCTCCGCCTCCGCCAGCCGTTGACGGACTGTTTCCTCCAGCTGGCCGCGGGACTGCACCTGCTGGTCCTGGAGGCGGGTCAGCAGCTCCTTGAGCTGACGCGTCTCCTCCTGCAGGGGCACGATGGCGCTCGCCTGGCCGGCGAGGTCGGCGATGGTCGCCTCCTGCTGGCGCATCTTCTCCGCGACGTCCAGCGCCATGGCCAGGGTCTGGTCTGTCTGGTGCTGGGCCTTGCCCACCTGGGCCTTTAGCAGGTGGAACTGGTCCTGGAGCCAGGCCATGGTGCTGATGCTCTGGGAGGGGTCTTCCCTGGGGGGGGCCACCAATGACCTCCTTACCCTTCCACGCGCAGGAAGTTGCCGATCTCCACTACCACCGGGAGCCGCTCCACCTCCCGGAGGGCGCTCTGCACAGCCTCCTCCTCGGCCTCGTGTGTCATGATCACGATCTCGGCCGTCTTTGCCTTCGGATCGGCCTCTTTCTGGATGACGGACGCGATGCTGATCTGATGGACGCCGAGGACGTCGGCGATCCTGGCCAGCACGCCGGGACTGTCGACCACTATCATTCGCATGTAGTAGCGGGTGCTGAGCTCGCTCATCGGCCGCAGGGACGCGGTCTGTAGCGGCGGCGGCGACGGCCTCTCCGGGGAGCCGCTGACGATGCTGCGGGCGGCGTCAAGGACGTCGGCGACAATGGCGCTGGAGGTCGGGAGGGAGCCGGCGCCTTGCCCCTGGAACAGTACGCGACCCACCAGGTCGCCCTCCACCTGAACGGCGTTGAGGACGCCGTCGACCTTGGCCAGGAGCTCATCCTCGTGCAAGAGGGCGGGGTGAACGCGGACCTGTATCTGGGAATCGTGCCGGCGGGCCAGGGCCAGCAGCTTGATGGCATAGCCCAACTCGCGGGCATAGCGAAAGTCGTGAGCGCTGAGGCGGGTGATACCCTCGCGGTAGACGTCCTCGGGGCGGATGTCGGCATGGAAGGCCAGGCTGGCGAGGATGGCAAGCTTGTAGACGGCATCCATCCCCTCGATGTCGTTAGCGGGGTTCGCCTCGGCGTAGCCAAGCTCCTGAGCGCGGCGCAACGCCGGCTCGAAGTCGCTCCCCTCGCGGCTCATGCTGGTGAGAATGTAGTTGGTGGTGCCGTTGATGATGGCGCTGATCGCCGTGATCTCGTTGGACAGAAGGTCGCGCTTGAGCGGCGCGATGATGGGAATGCCGCCGCCCACGCTGGCCTCGTAGAGGATGTCGATGCCGTGTTGAAGGGCCAGTGCGCTCAGCTCCGCCCCGTGCTTGGCGATGACCTCTTTGTTGGCCGTGACGACGTACTTGCCGGCTTCCAAGGCCCGTCGCTGGTACTCGAATGCGGGGTGCTCGCCGCCCAGCACCTCGATGACGATGTCAATGCCGGCGTTGTCGACGATGTCCCGCACGTCCTGGGTGAACAGGGCGTGATCGACCCGCACAGGCCTCTCCCTATCGGGGTCCTGCTCCAGGATGCGGACCAGGCGAAGGGGACATCCCACCCGGCGTCCGTAGGCCTCGCCCCGCTCCAGGAGAGCGCGGGCCACGCCGCTGCCCACGACGCCCAGGCCCATAAGCCCCACGCCTACCTGTGAACGGCTTCCTGCCACACTACTGCCCCTTCTGGATTTCGCTCTGGACCAAACTCAGGATGCTGGCGCGCTGCGAGTCGCTCAAGGTGGTGGCCACCGCCAGACTGTCCGCGAGCCCCTTGAGCCATACCTGTTGCGCCTGGCTGGCCAGCGCGGACTTCTGGGTGTCCGTCGTGTCCCGCTGGTCCTGCCGCTCCTCCACCATGACGATGAAGTACGCGCTGGTGCCCGCGATGATGTCGCTGAACTTTCCGATGTCGAGCGAGAAGAGGGCCTGGTCCAGGACCGGTTCCAGGATGCCGCGGGGAGTCCAGTCCTGCTCGCCCCCCTGTTGGGCGGAGGCGGCGTGCTCGGAGACAGCGGTGGCCACCGCGGCGAAGTCCTCCCCATTCTGGAGCCGCTGCAGAGCTGCCTTCGCCTTGTCCTCTGTGCTTGAAACGATGATGCGAAAACGAACCTGGTCCGCGGTCTTGGGAGCATCCGCCAGGAACATGGCCTGAATGGCCTTGCTCGCGATGTCGGCGGCGACGACGTCCCGGTAACCCTGCGTGGAGAGGCCGCTGTCGAGGACCGCCTGCCGGTATGCGGCGGCGAAGGTATTGAGATCGGCGTTGGCGGGCACGCTCTGCCGGGTCCGGATCTCGGCGTCGATGGCTGCATCGCTGAGGTCAACCCCTTTTTCGGGCGCTCCCTGCCGCAGCAGCTCCTCGTTTTCGACTTCATTCATGAGGTTGGTGGCAGCGTTCGTTGGGTCCGACGTGTAGACGCTGCCGGTTCCCTGGCTGAAGTCGTAGCGAAGGCGTCGCTCCATGTAGTCGAGACTGAAAGTGCGCGTCCCGACCGCGAGGACTGTCTCTCCCTTCGGTCGCACCTTGGTCTGGTAGTAGCCGAAGAGGGCGATGAGCGCCACGACGACGACAACCGAAGCGCCCAGGCCTATGACGAGGAGCTGGCCGCGCCGTTCCTCATCCCAGCGCGTCGTGGGCTTGCGGGAACCGGGGCGGATGACAGGGGGAACACGGCTTCTCTTTGGCAAGATTCACTCCATGGGCCTCTCGGTCCGGGCAACAAGCCCGCCCCCGGGCCGGGGCCAGAGAGATGGCGAAGGGGCGGGAATCAACATCATTTTCCGCGCCCCTCGTCGAACGATCAACTACGGGGCACGAACGCTCCCGTGAGGCGGATGTGTTCCGCGGTATAGGGCAGGAGGGCTATGTGCCGGGCCCGCTTGAGGGCCATGGTGAGACGGCGCTGATGCTTGGCGCAGGTGCCCGTCTTGCGCCGCGGCTCGATCTTACCCCGGTCCGACAGGTACCGACGGAGCTTGCCGACGTCCTTGTAGTCGATCGTGGCGACGTGGTCGACGCAGAAGGCGCAGACCTTACGCCTGGGGGGATAGCGACCGTGTCTCCGCTTATCGGGCCTGCCCGCACCGGCGGGACCCGGCGGCCCGGCAGGCCGGCCCGCCTCGACAAAGGGAGCAGCCTCTTCGCGAGCGGCAGGAGGCAGGTCCGCCGCGGGCGGCTCGTCTTCGACCGTCGCTTCCGTCTGGGTCTCGGCCGCGTCCGCCGCGACGGGCGGCCGTCTGGTCGCCCTCCCCTCAGCGGCTGCCGAGGCCCTCCGCTTCGGCGCGCTCTGGGGTTGCTCCTCGGCAGGCGGGCTCTCGGCCGCCTCGGGATTCTCGGTCGCCTCGTTCATGCGAACACATCTCCTCGGTCAGACAACTCACTCGAAGGGGAGGTCGTCGGGGTCCACCTGTTCCGCGGCCTCGCTCACGCTCACCGGAGCGGCTGCGGTCTCCTCTTGCAGAGGCGCCGCCTGCACCCGATCGAGGAAGAGGACGCTGTTGGCTATCACCTCGGTGCGAAAACGGCGCTGGCCGTCGGCGCCCTCCCAGCTACGGGTCTGCAGGCGCCCCTCCACGTAAGCGCGACGCCCCTTCTGAAGGAACTGGCTGCAGGTCTCGGCCAGCTTGCTCCAGGTGACGACGCTGAACCACTCGGTCTCTTCCTTGCGCTCGCCATCGGGGGTGGTGTAGTTGCGGCTGCAGGCAAGTCGGAAGGTGGTCACGGCGTTGCCGTTGGCCGTGTAGCGCATCTCCGGGTCGGTGCCTACATTACCGATGAGCATTACCTTGTTGAGGCCCGCCATCTCGTCAAACTCCTTCCACGGAGCGCAGCGGCCGGTCGGACCTAGTCGCCCACACGTACCAACAGGTGACGCAGCACCTCTTCCGAGATACGCAGTCCCGCCTCCACATCCGAGGTGCGGTTTGGGTCCAGTCTCACCTGGGTGACCAAGTAGTTCCCCTCTACGAATCTCTTTATGGGGTAGGCCAGCTTCCTGCGGCCCCAGCGATCGATCTCCTTCACCTCACCACCACGGTCTGCTATCAACTGGCTAAACCTATCGATGGCAGCAGGGAGGTCCTCCTCGTCCAGTTCCGGGCTCAGGATGACCACTAGCTCGTAGTCGCGCAATCGACCACCCCCAGACATTCGCTCTCAAAGGGCGACAGAAAAACGCGCCCGGCTGTTTTCCCCGGTAGCGGGGGCCGGGCTCGCTCTCGCTTCTCGGCGGCCCTCATTATAGATGGAGCCCCCAAGCCAAGTCAATCTAGAGCTGTGCGATTACCACTCTCCTTGACCTCTTCGGGCGCGCTTGCTAGGCTTAGGCCATTCTCCGAGGATGGGCGGTTCTCCTGACCTATGATCGCCTTCATTGGGGGCACTGGGCCCGAGGGGCTGGGGCTGGCTCTTCGCCTGGCGGTGGCTGGCGAAGAGGTGGTCATCGGCTCCCGTAAGCTGGAGCGCGCCGAAGCCGCCGCCGCCTGGGTGCGGGAACGCCGGCCTTCGGCCCGCGTCCGCGGCGCCCTCAACCGCGAGGCGGTCGCCGAAGCCGGCGTTGTCTTCGTCACTGTGCCCTACGATGGCCATCGCTCCGTCCTGTCTGAGCTGGCCAGCGCCCTGGAGGGGAAGGTGGTGGTGGATGCGGTGGTGCCCGTCGCCTTCGAGAAGGGGCTGGCCCGCGGCCTCTCGGTGGAGGACGGCTCCGCCGCCCAGGAGGCGCAAGGGCTCCTGCCGCGCTCCCGGCTGGTGGCCGCCTTCCACACCCTGAGCGCCCGCAAGCTCCAGGAGGGCGACACCGTCATCGAGGGCGACATCCTGGTCTGCGGCGACGACCCGGAGGCCAAGGCGACCGCCATGGCGCTGGCTGAGAAGATCCCCGGCCTCCGCGCCGTCGACGGCGGGGGGCTGGCCAACGCCCGCTACGTGGAGCAGATCACCGTCCTCCTCCTGAACCTGAACCGCGTCCACAAGGCGGAGACCGGCATCCGCATCGTCGGGCTGGAGGGGCGACGGGCCTCCCGGAGCTCCTCTTGACCGCTGAAGTCCGCGTCATCGGCATCGCCGGCATCCCTGAGGTGTGCGAGGGCGACGACCTGGCGGCGCTCATCCTGGACGCCGCCCGTCGTCAGGAGACGCCACCCATCGACGGAGACGTGCTGGTGGTGACCCAGAAGGTGGTGTCCAAGGCGGAGGGCCGCGTGGTCGCCCTACACACCGTCGAGCCGTCGAGCTTCGCCCGAAAGGTAGCGGAGGAGACGGGGAAGAGCGCCCGCCACGTTGAGGTGGTGCTGCGCGAGAGCCGCCGCATCGTGCGCATGGACCGCGGCGTCATCATTACCGAGACCCACCACGGCTTCATCTGCGCCAACGCCGGCGTCGACGCCTCCAACGCCGGCGGCCCCGGTCTCCTCATCCTGCTGCCGGAGGACCCGGACCGCTCGGCCGAGGCCCTGCGCCGGGCGATCGAGGAGCGCGCCGGCGCCCGAGTGGCCGTCGTCATCTCCGATACCTTCGGCCGGCCCTGGCGCGAGGGCACCGACGAGGTGGCGATCGGCGTGGCGGGCCTGGTGGCCCTCAAGGACTACGCCGGCCAGCGAGACCCCTACGGCTACGAGCTGCGGGTCACGCAGGTGGCCGTGGCCGACGAGCTGGCGTCGGCCGCCGAGCTGGTGACCGGCAAGCTGGAGCGCATCCCTGCTGCCCTAATCCGCGGCTATCGCTTCGAGGCCGGCCCCGGCCGCGGCCGCGACCTGGTGCGCGACCCCGATAAAGACCTCTTCCGCTAGGGGCCGCAACCATGACCGGCGGTGCCAGTCACGAGTTCAAGGGGCGTCGGTGGCACGCCGCCGTGTATGGCCTCCTCGACCGGAGGAACGACAAGTGGATGGATGGCCACCTCTCCTACATTGTGGGAGAGGCGGAGGGTCGCGTGCTGGAGATAGGCGCCGGCACCGGCCACACCTTCCCCTACTATGCAGAAGGCGGCCGAAGTGGTGGCCACGGAGCCCGACCCGTTCATGCTGGCGCGGGCCCGCAAGCGCCTGGAAGAGCTGGGCCTGGGCCACGTTGAGCTCCGCCAGCACGCGGCGGAGGAGCTGCCCTTCGAGGACGGCGGTTTCGACCACGTGGTGAGCGTCCTGGTACTCTGCACCGTGAAGGACTTGAGGCGCGCCCTGCTGGAGGCGAGGCGGGTGCTCAGGCCCGGCGGCAGCCTGCGGCTTATCGAGCACGTCCGCTACGATGGAGGCCTACGTGGGCTGGTGCAGGACGCCATCGCGCCCTTCTGGGGTTACTTCGGCAACGGCTGTCACGTCAACCGGCGCACGGGAGAGGCCATCGTCGAGGCGGGCTTTCAGTTCGTGGAGCTCCAGCGACACGTCATGGGGCCCGGCATACCTCTTCTGGTTGGCGTCGCCCGAGCGGCCTGATGCGCCCCGTTGACCGACTCAAGCGGGCCGCTCATGGTTCGACACGCTCACCATGAGCGGAATCTGAGAACCGCGCACCCTGAGCTTGTCGAAGGGCGCGCGGCTGCGCGGCAGGAGGAGCGACCTGAATACCTTGACGGCTCCAGCGGCAGCCACGGTCTCGCGGAGGAATCGCCGCGCCGCCGCTACCTGTTGTGGGTCGCCGCCGGCCTGGCCGTGTTCGCCCTCGCCCTCGGCGCGCGGGGGCTCTGGGCGGCCTACGCGGACGCCAACCCCACCGACGGCCGCTTCGACGATTCGCTCTTCTACCACTACGCCGCGCGCTCCGTGGCCGAGGGCAGAGGCTACGTCAGCTTCATGTCGGGGGACAGCACGGCGCTATTTCCGCCCGGCTACCCCTTCTTCCTGGGCGGCCTCTACAAAGCCTTCGGCCCCGACCCGCAGGCGGGCGAGACGGCCAACGTCATCCTGGGCGCAGCCACCTGCGTGCTGGCCTTCGCTCTGGGCGGCCTTCTACTAGGCTGGCGGGTAGGACTGGCGGCGGGCCTCATCCTGGCCCTCTTTCCGGGGCAGGCGCTCTCCGTCCCCGCGCTCATGTCCGAGGTGCTGTTCACCTTCCTCTTCGTAGCGGGTTCTGCTCCTGGCCGTCCCTGGCAGCACGCCTCCGGGCGCGCAACCGAGCTCTTGCTGGTGGCGGCGACCGGCCTAACGGCCGGACTGGCGACCCTGGTGCGGGGCGAGGCGCTCTTCGTCCCCCTCATGGTTCTGCCCTTCTGGGCGCTCGCCTGGGCCGACTGGCGGGCGGCGTTGAAGGGCGGCGCCCTCGCCGTCGTGGGGATGGCGGCGATAGTGCTCCCCTGGTCGGCGCGAAACTACCTGGTCATGGACAACCCCATCCTTCTCAGCTCCAACATCGGCGGCAACTTCCTCATGGGCCGCTACGCCGGCACGATGGAGCGTGCGGCGGCCATCGAGCAGCTGCAGGCGCCCTACCTGGGCCTGTCCCCCAAAGAGATCGAGGTGAAGACCAACAGCCTCGGCTGGCGAGAGGGGCTGAAGCTGGCGCTGACCAAGCCCTGGCGCGAGGTGCTGGTGGCGGGGTCCAACAGCTTAAAGGCCCTCTACGACCGCGACGATGACTTCCTGGCCCACGTCGAAGGGTTCTTGAGCGGCCGGCGCCTCGATGAGCCCCTGCGCACCATCCTCCAGTGGGTGGCGAACGGCTACTACTTCGCCGTGCTGGGGCTAGCGGGCGTCGGCGCCGCGGCCGGCTGGTCGCGGAGGCGTCCGGCGGTGGTGCTGCTCGCCTGGACCGTGGCGCTCTGGACCGTCAACGAGACACTGATGATCGCCGACTCCCGCTACCACCTGCCCCTCATCCCGGTCTTCACCGTGCTGGCGGCGTACGGCTTGGTCGTTTTGGTGGCGGCAGCGAGGTCGTGGGCGCTGAGGGTGAGGGCGGGCAGCAGGCGCGCTATCCTTCTCCGTGCGAGCTAGCCCGTCGTTCGTTCCCGTGGCGTAGCTGGCGCTGACTGAAGTCGGGCAGCCTGCCGGCTCAGCCCTACTCCCCCGGCTCGCGCATCACGGCGCCCGTGTTGGCGCTGGTGACCAGGCTGGCGTAGCGGCGCAGCCAGCGACTGGGATCTCACGCCGGGGCGGCTTCGCCTCCTGCCGAGGCGCTGCTCGA
>CAVSBT010000035.1:0-7874 GCA_963726245.1 uncultured Chloroflexia bacterium | reverse complement strand
AGAGCTGATGAAGGCCTACAAGGCGCTGGGCGATCCCACCCGTCTGCGCCTGCTGCGGCTGCTGGCGAGCAAAGGGGAGATGGGCTGCGGCGAACTGAGCGAGACGCTTGGCATCTCCGCTTCCACGCTCTCCTATCACACCAGCCGGTTGGAAGATTGCCGCCTGCTGGACGTGCGCAGGGACGGGCAGTTCCACTTCTTCAGCCTGCGCAGGGATGAGCTGCGGCGGCTGGCCCCGGCGCTGGTGGGGAGCGAATCGCACGCGTGATACGCCTCTTTTTTCGAGGAAAGATTTCGAGAGATGCACAATTCTAATATCGTGGAAAGCAGCCAGCGAGGGGCTTCTGGCAAACACTCAGGGGCCAAACCTACTGGGCTTCACATAAGGAGGTTATGATGACCACCCAACCCGTCACCGAATTGGCTACCTGGACCATCGACCCGTCCCACACCTCGGTCGAGTTCTCTGTCAGACACTTGATGATCACCACGGTCAAGGGACGGTTCGGTAGCTTCCAGGCCACGCTAAGAGGAACGCCGGACGATCCCCTTTCGGCTTATGCAGAGGGGACCATCGACGTGGCCAGCATCGACACGCGGATCGAGGAGCGCGACACGCACCTGCGCTCTGCGGACTTCTTCGATGTTGACCGCTACCCCACCATGCACTACGTTAGCCGCTCGGTGCGCCGGGTGGGCGACGACGAGTTCGAGGTCGAAGGAGACCTCACGATCCGTGACGTCACCCGCCCCGTAACCCTCAGGGTGACCCTGGAGGGGCACATCCGCGACCCGTGGGGAAATGAGCGCGTCGGGCTCAGCGCCGAGGGGCGAATCAAGCGCAGCGACTTCGGTCTGAAGTGGAACATGGTTCTGGAGACCGGGGGCGTGGCGGTGGGCGACGACGTTCGCATCTCCATTCAGTTAGAGGCCGTTCGCCAGGCTGCATAGCAGACGGCGATCCCGGGCCCCGGGGCGAGCCCCCCTCCGCCCTGGGGCCCTCTGCGTGCAGCCTGCCCATCCAACGGCTGATTTCACGCGGGCGCCGGGGGGCGTATCCCGCCTGCGGGGCGCTGCGCTGGCGTCCAGGCTTTCCTCCAGAGCGAGGGGCGCGTTAGACTAAAGTACTATGTCATCTCGCTATCTGGCCGCCCTGGTGGCTCTGGGCAGCGTCTGGGGGGCCAGCTTCCTTTTCATCAAGGTGGTCGTCGATGAGACGGCGCCTATTGAGCTCGCCACCGGCCGCGCTCTCTTCGGTGCGGTGGCTCTGGCGCCTATCGTCTGGCGGCGTGGCCTCCGACTGAGTGGCCGGCCCTGGGTGCTGAGAGACCTGCTGGTGCTGGCGATCTTCTCCACCGCCATCCCCTTCCCTCTCATCTCCTGGGCTGAGCTGCACATCGATACCGGCATCGCCTCGGTCCTCAACTCCACCATGCCGCTCTGGACCGCCATCTTCGCCAGCATCTTCCTGGTCGACGAGCACCTGACGCCGTTGACAGTGCTGGGTCTGCTGGTGGGATTCGGAGGGGTCGCCGTTCTCAGCGGGGGCGACCTCACCAGCCTGCGACAGGCCGGTCTCTTGGGCCATCTAGCTGTGGTGGGCGCTGCCGCCTGCTATGGCATCGGCGCCGTCTTCGCCCGCGCCCGGCTCCAGGCCGAGGACCGGGTAACCCTCGCGGCCATGCAGCTAGCAATGGTCGCTCTTCTTCTGGCACCCCTCTCCCTGGCCGTCGAGGGTGGCCCCACGCTTCACCTCTCGACCAAGGCGTGGCTGGCGTGGCTCACGCTGGGCGTCGTCAACACCGGCCTAGCCAACGTGATGTACTACTGGCTCATCCTGCACGTGGGCAGCGTCCGCAGCTCCCTGGTGACTTACATCATCCCCACAGTGGGCCTGCTGCTGGGCGCCACCGTCCTGGGCGAGGAGCTGGGGCTCAACGCTTTGCTGGGCGCCGCTCTCATCGTGGTGGGCGTGGCGATAGTAGTCAGCGGCTTCCGCCTCGGCATCTTGAGGCGTACCCTGCCCCAGGTAGCCGAGGTGCCACTCGAGGCCGCCGGCGGTGAGTAACGACGGTAGAACGCAGCTTCTAAGTAGAATCCCTCATATCCGCTGGCGAAATCCCCTAAATTCGTGTTGACAACGGCCCTCACAGACTGCTAATATATCGTCAAGGCCATAAGGCCCCATGAGTGCACAATCCGAAAGGAGGGTGCTTTCATGGTAGACCGCATACGTTGGGGGGTATGGCAGGTCGACACGTAGGGCCCTGTCGGGACCCGGCAGGGCAGCGCCAGCGCGGCGGGCCTCACAGGCGATTGATACAGAGTGGGCGCCTGTAAGAGGGAATGAGACCGGCTGTATCAGGGGATTATCCCTGCGGTGGGGCCTCGTGAGCCGCGAATCGACAACCAAATAGTGACTAGAAGAGACTGCGTCCACACGGACGCGGTCTTTTTTGTTATATTCTGAGCGCTGAGAGGTCGGCTATGCCCCAGGCTCGCTACCGCCGAAGTAACCTCTGGCTCGCGGAGACCCTCTGGAAGCTGGGCGCCATCCAGTTCGGCGACTTCAGCTTCGGCCATACCGTCGTCCACTCGCCCGTTTACGTTAACCTGCGCCTCCTCATCAGCAACCCCACCGCTCTCTGGCGGGCGGCACAGGTCATCCTGGACGAAATCGTAGCTCTTCAGAGCATGCGCGAGCCCCGCGTAGCCCGGTTTGACCTGGTGGCGGGCGTGCCCTTCGGCGGCCTTCACCTGGCCACCGCCTACTCTCTTACTGCCAAGGTGCCCATGATCTACCTCCACCCCCGAGAGGATGGGGCCGGAAACGACATCGAGGGCCTCTACAGTCCCAACCAGAGCGCGCTAATCATCGACGACCTTATCACCGGCGGCCGGAGCATCCTGGAGACCGCCCTCTCCCTGGAGGAGGCGGGCATCCGCGTCCGCGACGCGGTGGTCCTCATGGATCGCCAGCAGGGCGGCCGCGAGCGCCTGCGGCAGTTCGGCATCAACCTCGTCTCCATCCTTACTCTGGAGGTAGTGCTCAACTACCTAATGTCGAGCGGCAAGATCTCCGAGGAATGGTATCGCCGCTCCATGGAGTACCTGAAGGCCAACCGTCCCTCCTAGCATATCGCCCCCTTGCTGCCCAACCTCCATCCCGCTGCAGCTGGTCGAGCAACCCCGATGGACTCACCCCCGATCCGGTGCTACACTCTCGCCGACGGCCAGGCTGGAGAGTCTCGGGAGGTGCGAACTTGCGACCAGACGGTTGCCGCTACGCGCGTCTGCGTCCGGGCGATTCTCGTTGCGCTACCTGGCGGCCGCTGCTGATCCTCTTGGGTGCAATCATCCTCTCAGCCTGCGGAGGGGGCGGCAAGGAAGAAGAGGCAGCGAAGGAGAAGGCCCCAGAGGCGGCGGCCACCGCGGCCGCCACCCCGGAGGAAGGAGCGGCAGAGATAACCTCGGCGCCCGCCGAGGCCTTCGCCAAACTCGCAGAGCTACCGCATGAACATGCGCTTCATCCTGGAGGGCACCGCTACCGAAACGCCGGGGGCTCTGGCGCTGGACCTCGAAGGGGCTTTCGTAGCGCCGGATCGCAGTCAGACCCACGCCAACGCCCACCTCGGCGAACTTCAAGCTCGAAGAGGAGTCCATCACCGTCGGCGGCCAGACCTGGGTGAAGACCGGTGACAACTGGGTGGAGGGAGAGCCCCAGTTCCAGCTCAGCGACCTCTCGCCCGGCTCTTTGCTGGAGGAACCTGGGGCCGGAGCAGTTGCGTCTCCTGAAGCCCAGCAAGGAGACCATCAATGGTGTCGATAGCCTCCGCTACAGCATCGACCGGGCGGATGTCGAGACCCTGCGTAGCCTCGGCGCCCTCCTTGGCCAGGATGGAGACCTGGAGAATCTGCCGGAGGAGTTCAATGTCGGCCTCTGGCTGGCCGAGGACGGCGGTTGGCCCGTGCGCATCACCATGACGGCCCGAGGCGCGCATGGACGAGCGGCGACGAGATGAACCTGGACTTCTCGATGGACGTCACCGACGTCAACGACCCCGGCATAAAGATCGAGCCGCCGCCGGCCTAGGCGGAGAGGGGCGGCGACAAGGCAGAGCCAAGAGGGAGAGGGCGAGAGCCCTCTCCCTTGCTTTCGGTTTCCAGCGCGACGGGGCTAGAGCAGGCGGCGGATGGCCTTGCGGCCGGGGCGCGGGTCGTAGTTGGCCTTGAACTGGTTCAGGGTGTCCCGCTCGATGAGGTACTTGCCGGCGAAGAGGACGGCGGGAACCTTCTTCTGCTTGATTAGGCGGCGAAGGCTCTGGGGATGGATGCCGAGCACCCGGGCGGCCTCGACCAGGTCAAGGTAGTTTTCGAACGGAGTAGTGACCATCCCTCTATGAGCCTAGTAACCGGCTAAGACACATGAATAATACTACCACCCGTGTCAAGCAAAGGGAAGAAGGAGCCTCGCCTACGTCGAGCGCTCCGCCCGCACCAAGTTGAAAACCTTCCGCGCGCCGTGCATGACGTTGTGCACGCCGCCCGCCGACTCGCTCTGGGCGCCAAGGAACCATAGGCCCCTGAAGGGGGTCCGGTAGGGCGCTCCACTCTTGCCCATCACCGGACACAGCCCGCCGAAGGAGTGGTGGTCCAGCATGTAGGTGAGCTCGCCAAAGTCCACCGGCGTTAGGGAAGCGACTGTCCGCGCGTGCTCCCTGAGGCCGGGATGATCTTCTCGGCCTCGTGGAGCAGCTTGTCGGTCATCTCCTGGCGTCGTGCCTGCCAGCCGCCCTCCAGCTTGTTGGGAGCGATGGTGTAGACGGTGATGGCGTGCTGTCCGGGAGGCGCCATGCTGGGCGAGTGGAAGGAAGGGATGTAGATCAGGAATCCGTCCTTCCCCTCGTGATAGTCCGCGTGCCGCGTGCGCGCCACCCCACCCTCGACGTCGTAGGTGCCGTAGTAGTAGTTGAGGGCAACGTCCTGGTAGGGGCTGGGGTCCATGTCCACGCCCAGGTGCACCATGAACACTGACTCCATCAGCGGCAAATCGTCCACCTTGGCCGTAAAGTCGGCGGCAGCGCCTCACGGCCAACGAGCTTGAAGAAGCATTCTCTGGCGCCGCCGCTGACCAGCACCAGGTCCGCCTCCCTGCGCTCGCCATCGGCCAGTTCGACACCTCGCACGCGGTCGCCTTCGAGCAAAACTCGGCGCACCGGGCGGCTGGTGTGTAGATGTCCCCCGTTCTCGCGGATGACGCCAGCCATCGCCTCGACCAGGTTGCCGCAGCCGCCCGCCACATACTGGAAGGTGACGCGCGGCCCGGCCGCCGACACCTTTGCTGGCAGACGGTTGTCGTAGGCGGTCTCCTGATTGAGAGCGGGGATACCCAGCCCGGCTGAATTCTGACGGGCAGACCACTAAGTCGGCCAGTATGCCCAGGAAGACTGCCTTGAGCTTGGGATCGCTGAAGAAGTGATCCATTACCTGCTGCGCGTTCCACGTTTGGTATTCTTGGATGCGACGGAACAGAAGCGCCATCCGTAGCTTGAGGGGCAGGGCACGTAGCGGGCTTGCCCCCTCGGCCCGCCGGGCGAGGGTCATCAGATCCAGGATGGTGTCGTAGAACCGATAGTAGCGGTCGAGTCCGTCAGCTTCATGCGGGAAGATTTCCTTGAGCCTTTCCCGCCGCCAGTAGGGCCCGAGGTATTCCGATGGACGGAACAGGCGATAGTCTGGAAAAGCGATGCCCCGATCGCCGCGCACCAACTGCACTCGGTCGGCGCAGCCCAACTCAGCCAGGATCTCCCCTGCTGGTTCCCCCGGCGCAAAGCCTTCCACCATGAGCGGCCCCAAGTCCCAGGCAAATCCTTCCTTCCGCAGCGTCGCGGTGACGCCGCCGATGTGGTCGGCCTGTTCAACCACATCCACCTCACAACCATCGCGGGCAAGATAGGCCGCCGCCGTCAGGCCAGCCATTCCGGACCCAACAATGATTGCTCTCGTCACGGCCCACCTCCTTGTCCATTTCCGCGGTGGCTATTCTGCGCCCGCATCGAGACAGCGATTTCAGATGGGTCAAACGGTCGGGGCCGGCGAAAACCCTTGCACAGTGTACAGCCGCCCCTCCTCCCCTTCAACGTGAGGTTCCGCCGCCTGTCGAAGAACAGACCGCCGATGGTATAATCGGCCGACTCCGGAGCCCAGCAGGGCGATGCTATCTATTCTCGTCCGCGGCGCCCGACAGCTAGGCGTCGAGCTGGACGCCCACCAGCTGGACCTCTTCGAGCGCTATTACCGCCTCCTGAAGTCGGCCAGCTCCCGCATCAGCCTCACCGCCGTGACCGGCTACGAGGCTGTGCAGCAGCGCCACTTCCTGGAGTCGCTGGCCCTTCTGCCCGCCCTCCGCCAAGTCGACCTGCTGGCCCCGGGCAGGCAAGAGCGCGTGCTGGACCTGGGCGCCGGCGCTGGTCTGCCCGGACTGCCCTTGAAGATCGCGGCGCCGGACCTCAGTCTGACGCTCCTGGAGGCGACGGCCCGCAAGGCGGCCTTCCTCCGGGAGGTGGTGAGTGAGCTGGCGCTGGAGCAGGTAGAGGTGCTGGCGGGCCGGGCCGAAGAGGTGGCGAGGCAGTCCGACCGGCGGCAGGCCTACGAGCTGGTGGTGGCGCGGGCGGTGGCGCCGCTGCCTACCCTCCTGGAGCTGGCGCTCCCCTTTCTCCGCATCGGCGGGGTGCTGGCGGCGCCCAAGGGCAGCGGCGCCCCGCAAGAAGTGACCCGGTCTGAGCGAGCGCTGGGCCTCCTGGGTGGCAAGCTGCTCTCGGTGGCGCCCCTGGCTGTTCCCGGCGCCCCACACCAGCCCTGGCTGGTCCTGGTGCGCAAGGTGGCGCCCACGCCGGAGGTCTATCCCCGCCGGCCCGGCATCCCCGCCAAACGGCCACTCTAGGGGAAAGCCCCGGTTAGTGGCTAGACAAGCGTGTTAGAATTCTTCCAGCCGTGTGCCCGATGGGCTGGCTGCCAGGCAAGGAAGTAAGCGGCGCTCGGCGAGAAAGGGGGCAGCATGGACTTCGAGGTCATAGTCGGTAGGCTCCTGCGTTTAGCCCGGCTCGATACCACCGTCTTCGACGAGGTCCGGATGGATCCGACGGCCACGGCCTCCTCGTTTGTCGTGGCAGCCGCCGCCGCCTTCGCCGCCGGCCTCGGTGGCTGGCTCTGGTGGATACAGAAGTTCGACTTCGACGGGGGCAGGGTGTTCGTGCAGTCCGTCATCCTGGGAAGCCTCTTCGCCATCGGGCTCTGGATAGTATGGCTCTTTGTAGTCTACGTATTGCTCACCCAGGTCTTCCGGGAGCGGGCAGACCTCCAGCAGCTTATCCGGACCATGGGCATGGCGGCGGCGCCCCTGGGTCTCTCGCTCCTTCTTCTGATCCCGGGCATCAACTATGGACTCGGGCTCACGTCCATAGCATTGTTCTTCGGCCTGACCACCATCGCCATCCAGTCGGTGACGACGGCCGAGCCGGCCAAGGTGCTGATAGCCAATGCCGCCGGCTTCGCGGTCTGGGCCGTCGTCCTCACCCTGCTGGTGGACGCGGGCAGCAGGACCTACATGGCGCCGGGCATCTTCGTCAGCTACGCCTTCTGAGCCGGGACCCCCGCTGAGCCGGGGCTCCGAGCCGCTAGGTATCGACGGGCGGCGCCGTTGCACTCGCAGAGCGGCGCTGCCTTCGCGTGCTCTCCATCCGCGCTCATGGTTCGAAGCAGGCTCACCATGAGCGGACAAGCTCCGCATGAGCGACAAGCTCACCATGAGCGGGTAAGCCCCGCTCATCCTGAGCTTGTCGAAGGACGAGCCCAGCGTTCTTCAGCGTAGGGGC
>CAVSBT010000034.1:0-18865 GCA_963726245.1 uncultured Chloroflexia bacterium | reverse complement strand
AATCTCCGACTAGCGTAGTTGATCATATCACGCCAGCCACGCCCAGCGGTTCGTGAGCGGCGGGAGGGCCGGAACACATCCTCCAGCCGCCGCTTACCGTAAGCTAGCCGCCGCCCGCAAAGCGCCAGGACCAGAGCTCCGGTCCTCTCATTGCTTGCTTTTGGCAGCCCGAGTGCGCGGCGATTGGAACGTCACCTAAGCAGATGCGTCAGGAGCGGCTCCGCGCAGGAACGACCTCATGATCGCGTCCGCGGCTTGCTCCGGCGTGCGCCCGGCGAGGAGGCGGCGGTAACTCCATGGCGTGGTTATGCCAGCAAGCATCGCGGCCGCCACCGGCACGTCGAGATCCGCGCGCAGGCGTCCCTGGTCCACGGCATGCTGGATCAGGCGCTCGAACCGCCCCAGGTGCTCGTGGTGTCCTAGTTCGGCTCGCATCTGAGGATTGGGCAGGAACTGGCCGCCGAGCGCCGCCTCGACCAGCCAGCCGTGGCGCTCAACCATGGCGAGCGCGCTCACGAGCAGCGCGCGCAGTCCATCGATTGGGTCATCCATCGCCTCGGCCACGCGCGCCTCTGCGATGGCAGCAGCAAGGGCATCCCTCATGATTGCAAGGACCAGGTCCTCTTTGCTGGGGAAGTTGCGGTAGATCGTGCCGACGCCGACGCCAGCGCGTTCCGCGATCTCCTTCATCTCGGCGGCGAGGCCCCGCTCACTAAAGACCGCGCGCGCCGCTTCGACCAGACGGGCGCGATTGGCGCGGGCATCCGCGCGTTCCGACGGACGGACGATGTTGAGGTCCATTTCCACAGGCAGAATACACCAGTTCGACGCCCTTGACAAGAACCGGAATTCCGGTTCTAATGATTGGACACCCATTCGGAGGACCATCCGTGCGCCGTGTTGTCTCGTGGCTGACTGAATACTCGTTCCGCAAGGCATTGCTGGTGCTCGTCGCCGTCGTGCTTGTGGTCGGGTTCGGCGGCTTTACGTTCACCCGTGTCAGGGAAGAATTGCTCCCGGACATCGCTTTCCCTGTGCTTACCGTGGTCGCCCGGAGCCCCGGCGGCCAGCCCCAGGACATTGTCCAGACCGTCACCACACCGATCGAGTCCGCTGTAGCCGGCCTCCCAGGGCTGAAGAAGACCTCCTCTACTGCGGTTTCGGGCCTGGGCGTGACCATGCTCAGTTTCGACTACGGTACGGACCTCAATGGGGCGGAGGCGGCGGTCAGGCAGGCGATCGCCGGCGCGCAGCTCGGGACGAATGTCTCGACATCGATCCTCAAGTTTGACGTCTCGTCGATACCCATCGTCACATTCAGCTTGCAGGGCGATCTGAGCCAGACGGAGCTGTACCAGCTCGCCCAGTCCCAGGTCGTGCCCAACCTGACCAAGCTGGACGGCGTCGCCTCCGTCTCCGTCAGCGGCGGGGCGCTCACCGAGGTTGTCGTCACCCTCGATCGTCAGAAGCTGCTCGATAGCGGGCTCACCTACGATCAAGTGGCGCAGGCGCTGCAAGCCAACAACGTCATCCTCCCCTCCGGCCAGCTCGCCACCGGGGACAGCGTCCTGCCGCTTCAGACCGTCGCCGTCTACAAGAGCCTGGACGATATCCGCAACATCGGCATCCGCACTGCGCCTGCTGCCGGCTCGTCCGCCAGCGTTGTCCGCCTCGGCGACATCGCCACGGTCGCGGAGGCGCCGGCCGCCTCGACCGGCGCGAGCCGCACGGACGGCCAGCCGGCCGTCAGCATCCAGGTCGTCAAGGAGAAGGACGCCAACACGGTCCAGGTCGCCCATGAGGTGACCAACGAGCTGAAGAAGGTCGAGCCGACGCTGCCCCAGGGCGCCTCGATCACCGTCTTCTTCGACCAGTCCACCTGGATCACCAGCTCGATCAACGGCGTGGTCCGGGATGGGCTCCTGGGCGGCGTGCTCGCGGTCATCATCGTCTTCCTCTTCCTGGCCAACTGGCGCACGACGCTGGTGACGGCCGTCTCGATCCCGCTGTCGGTGATCGTGGCCGTGGTGCTGCTCGACCGCATGGGCTACTCGGTCAACATCATGACGTTGGGCGGCCTCACCATCGCCATCGGCCGCGTGATCGACGACTCCATCGTGGTCCTCGAGAACATCTACCGACACATGGCGCAGGGGGAGAAGATCCTTCCCGGCCATCGTCAACGGCGCCCGCGAGGTGAGCATCGCCATCACCGGCGCCACCGCCACAACCTGCGCCGTATTCCTGCCGCTCGGGCTGGTGGGCGGGCTCATCGGCCAGATGTTCTGGTCGTTCGCGCTGGCCGTGGTGTTCGCGCTGCTGGCTTCGCTGGTTGTGGCCGTGACCGTCATCCCGGCGCTCACCCGCTTCACCATCGCCGGCCGCGTGAAGGTGCGTGAGAAGGCGGGCCCCGGCGACACCCGCCTGGCGAAGGTGTACACGCCCGTACTGCGCTGGGCGCTCGGGCACCGCTGGATCACCCTCGGCATTGCCGGCGGGCTGTTCGTCGGCAGCCTGGCGCTCCTCCCGCGGCTGCCCGTGCAGTTCCTGCCCGATTCGGGTCAGAAGACCGTGACGGTGACGGTCAACGCCCGCCCCGGCCAGACCCAGGACTCCGTCCTCCAGCAGGCCATCGCCGTCGAGAAGCTGCTGCCGAACTTCAGCGTCGACCGCTACCAGACCGTGATCAGCGGCGCCTCCAGCGACTTCAGTGCCATCAACAAGATCACTTCGGGCAAGGGCGCCAACACGGCCACCATCACGGTGGAGCTGGCGAAGAGCGGACCGGACAAGAACGCCGTCGCGACCGAGCTCCGTGGCCTGATCGCGCGGGACATCCCCAACAGCGACAACGTCTCCGTTTCCGCTTCCGGCGGCGGCTTCGGCTCGTCCGGCATCTCGATGACCGTCTCGGCCGACAGTGATGCGGCGGCAAGCGGCCTGCCCGGGGCGGCGGAGCAGGTGCGGGCGGCGATCGCGGCCGTGCCCAACACGGCCAACGTCCGCAGCGACCTCGCCGCCGCCGAGCCCACGCTCGAAGTGAGGGTCGACCCGGCAAAGGCAGCGGCTGCCGGGCTGACGGCACAGCAGATCTCCAACAGCCTGGCCAACCTGTCGTCCAACCGCACCATCACTACCGCCGACCTCGGCCAGGGCGCGCTCGGCGTGCGGCTGGTGGTGTCCGCCAGCGACCTCACGAGCGCGGAGGCGCTGGGCGCGGTGCAGATCGCCCGGGGTGTACGGCTTGACTCCGTAGCTAACATCGTGCCGGTGACCAAGCAGACGACCATCACGCGCGTCGACGGCAAGCCGGCAGCGACGATTACCGGCGACATCACCAGCTCCAACACCGGCAAGGTCTCCCAGCGATGCGC
Organism: uncultured Chloroflexia bacterium; assembly: GCA_963726245.1. Lineage (GTDB taxonomy): Bacteria > Chloroflexota > Dehalococcoidia > DSTF01 > JALHUB01 > CAVSBT01. The sequence goes on along the minus strand of CAVSBT010000034.1, from coordinate 15,491 downwards.
AGAGCGCCGCCGACAAGCTCAAGTTGCCGGACGGGCTTACGGTGAAGGCCGGCGGCGTCGCCGCCGACATCAACGAGGGTTTCTCCAAGATGCTGGTCGCGATCCTCGTCTCGATCGTGCTGGTCTACTCGCTGATGGCGCTGCTGTTCGGCAGCCTGCTCACCCCGTTCGTCATCCTCTTCAGCCTGCCGCTGGCGCTGATCGGCGCGATCGTGGCGCTGGTGGTCACCGGCTCGGCGCTCAGCGTCAGCGCGCTGATCGGCATCCTGATGCTCGTCGGCATCGTGGTCACGAATGCCATCGTCCTGCTGGAGTTCGTGATCATGCTCCGGCAGGAGCGCGGCTACAGCACGTACGATGCGCTGGTCGAGGGCGGGCAGACCCGCGTGCGCCCAATTCTGATGACCGCCGTCGCGGCGATGCTCGCTCTCATCCCGCTGGCCCTGGGCCGCAACCAGGGGGCGCTGATCGCGAGCGAACTGGGCCGGGTGGTGATCGGCGGGCTATTCAGCTCAACCCTGCTTACCCTGGTCGTAGTGCCCGTGGTCTACAGCCTGGTCGACGGGCTCAAGATGCGCTTCACCCGCCAGCCGTCGAGCGAACATCTCTCCGAGCAATGACGTCTGAGCAATCCGCTTCGCTGCGCACAACTACCACCGGACAGACCCAGTTGTCGCACCGGCAGGTGCAGGTCGTGTTCAGCGGCCTGATGCTGGGGATGCTGCTGGCCGCGCTGGACCAGACGATCGTGGCCACGGCGCTGCCGACCATCGTCGGCGAGCTGGGCGGGCTACAGCATCTGTCCTGGATCATCACCGCGTACCTGCTGACCTCTACCGCCTCGATGCCGCTCTACGGCAAGCTCAGCGACCTGTTCGGCCGCAAGCTGCTCTTCCAGTTCGCCATCACCGTCTTCCTCATCGGGTCGGCGCTTTCCGGGGCTGCCCAGAGCATGTTGCAGCTCATTGGCTCCCGCGCCGTGCAGGGGCTGGGTGCCGGCGGCATCATTACGATGTCGCAGGCCACGATCGGCGATATCATCGCCCCCCGCGAGCGTGGCCGCTACCAGGGCTACATGGGGACCGTCTTCGCGATCGCCAGCGTGGCCGGCCCGCTGATGGGCGGCCTGTTCACCGACCACCTGACCTGGCGCTGGGTCTTCTACGTCAACCTGCCACTGGGGCTGCTGGCGCTGGTGGTGACGCAGACCGTGCTGCGACTTCCCTTCCAGCGGCAGAAGCATCCCATCGACTACCTGGGCTCGGCGCTGATGGTGGGCGGTCTCAGTTCCCTGCTGCTGGTCACCAGTTGGGGCGGCACCGAGTATCCCTGGGGGTCCCCGGAGATCATCGGCCTTAGCGTGGCCGGGGTGCTGCTGCTCTGCCTGTTCGTGGTCCAGGAGACGCGCGCCCCCGAGCCGCTCCTGCCGCTACGGCTGTTCGGCGAGCAGGTGTTCCGGGTGGGCGCGGTGATCATGTTCGTCCTGGGCCTGGCCATGTTCGGGACCGTGGCCTTCCTGCCGCTCTACCTACAGGTGGTGGACGGCGTCTCGGCCACGATGTCGGGCCTGCGGCTGGCACCCCTGATGCTCGGGGTGGTCGTCACCTCGGTCCTTTCCGGTCGAATGATCAGCAAGACCGGGAAGTACCGCTTCTACCCGATCACCGGCACAGCCATCACCACGCTGGGGCTCTTCCTGCTGTCCCGGCTGGACGCCGGCACCGGCTTCCTCGAGGAGTCCGCTTACATGGTGGTGCTCGGCGTCGGACTTGGGATGATCATGCAGGTGATCGTGCTGGCGGTGCAGAACGCTGTCCCGTACCGAGACCTGGGCGCGGCGACCGCCGGCGCCAACCTGTTCCGCTCGCTGGGCGCAGCGTTCGGGGTTGCGATCTTTGGCTCGATCCTGAATAACCGGCTGGACTACTACCTGCCGCGCCTGGTCCCCACTACTGCTCTCAACGGCATCAGTCGGGCCGCGCTCACCGCCAGCCCGGCGCAACTGCGGACGCTCCCGGCGCCGGTCCTGCACGGCGTGATCGAGGCGTTCTCCCGCTCCCTCAGCACCGTCTTCCTGTGGGCGGTGCCGATAACCCTGCTCGCCTTCCTGGCCTCCTGGCTGCTGCGGGAGATCCCGCTGCGCGAGCACGCCCACGTGGGCGCGCGAAACGGAGCAACCGCCGACGCCGGCTCTGGCCGCGGAGCCCTTCGAGGGCCCCTGATCGTCTGACGCGCTCAGGCCGGGGGACTTTACTGCGGCTTGGCTCAGCCAGAGACGGATGCTACCATGAGCACGTTTCGACAGTGTCTTGCGTCCTGTCGGTGCCTTCGGCGAGAACCTGGAGATGGGAAGATCTGGATGAGGAGGGCGACTATGCGCGACGCCGTAATCTGCAGCCCGGTACGCACGCCGGTGGGCCGCTACGGCGGCGCCCTCCGAGGCGTGGACGTGGAAACGCTGGCGGCGACAGTCGTTAGCGCTGTGCTGGAGCGAACGAAGCTAGACCCGCGGGCCATCGATGACTGTATCTTCGGGCACTGCTACCCGAACGGCGAGACGCCTGCCATTGGCCGTCTCGCCGCGTTGCAGGCCGGGCTTCCGGTTGAGGTACCGGGCCTTCAACTCGACCGTCGCTGTGGCTCTGGCCTCCAAGCGATCTGTCTTGCGGCCATGGAGGTCCAGACGGGTGTAGCCGATGTCGTGCTTGCCGGCGGGGTGGAGAGCATGAGCAACGCAGAGTTCTACGTCACCTCCATCCGCTGGGGCCCGAACCGCGGCAACCTTGGTCTCTTGGATCGCCTTGATCGCGGTCGCGTGACGGCCGGCAGCCACCGCTATCCGGTTGAGGGCGGCATGTTGGAGACGGCGGAGAACCTGCGCCGCCAGTACAAGATCCCCCGCGAGGAGCAGGACGAGTACGCCCTTCGTTCCCACCAGCGCGCCGTCGCCGCGTGGGAGGCGGGGAGATTCGATGCTGAGATCGTGCCCGTCACGGTACGGTCACAGAAGGGCGAGGAGACTCTGTTCTCGCGGGATGAGCATCCACGGGCTGACACGACTCTGGAGAAGCTCGCCTCGCTGCGGCCGATCCGCATCAAGCAGGACCCGGAGGCTACCGTCACCGCCGGGAACGCCAGCGGTGAGAACGACGCTGCGGCCTGTTGCGTCGTCACCTGGCCGGAGAAGGCGGCAGAGCTTGGGCTGAAGCCGATGGGGAAGCTTCTGTCCTGGGCAGCGGCTGGCGTTCACCCCGCCTACATGGGCTTGGGCCCCGTGCCCGCGACTAAGAAGGCGCTCGAGCGCATCGGGCTCAGCCTTCAGGACATGGATCTGATCGAGCTGAACGAAGCTTTCGCGGCGCAAGTGCTGGCCTGCACCCGCGAGTGGGGATTCACGGAGCGTGACTTCGACCGGATGAACGTCAATGGCTCGGGTATCTCTATCGGCCATCCTGTTGGGGCCACTGGCGGCCGGATCATGGCAACGATGCTGTACGAGATGGAGCGGCGGCAGGTTCGCCTCGGGCTGGAGACGATGTGCATCGGTGGAGGTCAGGGCATGGCCGCCGTGATCGAGCGTGTGGGATAGGACTTCTTGCCAGTCTGACCGGGGCCTTGTCGCCCTCTAGGGCGCGCAAGCACTGGGCTTACCTCGCTCCGGGTTTTCATCGCGTAGACCGCCATCTTCGACGCGGTTGGCCAGCCTGGCGCCAGCGAGGACTGCCACCTGCAGTACCTCCCGTCGGTTCACCCGTACCGTCTGAACACGATACAGGTTGTTGCCAAGTGGCATCTGTTTCCCTTCTTGAAACCTCCGCTGAACCGACGCTGGCAACCAGGATATGGCGAAGAGCGGGACAGTGGCAATGACGAGCGGTAGAGGTCGTGCCTCTCACGGTGGTCGCAGGACGAGCCCTCCGCGGGCGTAAGACGTTGCGGGCCTACACGCACGCTTCCACGGCTACGTCACCACGTTCGCGTAAAGGCGCCCGCCGATTATCACCAGCGCCGCCGTAGCCGCCGTCAGCACGGCGAAGTCCAGGCCAAGGCTGTACTGGCTTGTCCCACCGGCCAGCATCAGGCTGCGGAGCCCGTCCACTTCATAGGTCAGCGGGTTGGCGTGGGCGAAGACCTTCAGCCACGCCGGCATTATGGAGATGGGGTATATGGCGTTGCTGGCGAAGAACATGGGCATGGTCAGCACCTGGCCGATGCCCATGAAGCGCTCGCGGGTCTTGATCAGGCAGGCGATGATGAGGGAGAAGGTGGAGAAGAGGGCGGCGCCCAGGAGCACCAGAATCACCACGCCCAGGAGCGCCAGCGGCGACCAGTTGACCTTCACGCCGAGCAGCAAGGCTAGCACGTAGATGATGAGCCCCTGCGTGAGCGCGCGGACGCCAGCCGCCAGCGCCTTGCCCAGCACCAGGGCCGTGCGCGGCGTGGGCGTGGCCAGGAACTTGTGTATTATGCCCAGATCGCGCTCCCAGATGATGGCGATGCCGTAGAAGATAGCGATGAAGAGCACGCTCTGGGCGAGAATCCCCGGCGCCATGAAGTCCAGGTACCGCAGGTTACCGGTCGGGATCGCCCGCACGCGGGTGAAGACCTGGCCGAAGACCAGGAGCCAGAGAGTGGGCTGGATAGCCCGCGTGAGGAGTTCGGTCGGGTCGTGGCGGAGCTTGCGCGTCTCCACCTCGGCGATAGTCAGGGTCTTGCCTACGAACTGGCCGACAGCGGCCAACGGGCTGGCAGGATGGGAAGCGCCAGGCTAGCCAAGCCGCCGCGCAGTGCGCCTTGTTCTTGCAGTCTCACGGTAACTCCCTCCCGACTCGAGGACTCCCGCCGGTGTAGTGGGTGAACACCTCGTCCATGGTCGCGCCGTCTCCGCCGACGGACGCCTTCAACGCGGCGGGCGTGCCGATGGCGACCACCTTGCCGCGGTGCATGATGGCCACTCGGTCGCAGAGGCTGTCCGCTTCCTCCATGTAGTGGGTGGTCAGCAAGATGGTGGTGCCGTACTCCGCCCGGAGCGCCGTTATGTGCTCCCACACCGCTCTGCGAGCCACAGGGTCCAGGCCCACTGTCGGCTCGTCCAGGAAGAGAACCGGCGGCCGGTGCAGCATGGCCTGGGCGACCTCCAGGCGCCGGATCATGCCGCCCGATAGTTGCGCACGAGCCTGTCTGCTGCCTCGTCGAGGCCCATGAAGGCGAGAGCCTCCTGTACCCGCGCCTGGCGCTCGCGGCGGGGGATGTCGTATAGCTTGGCGAAGAGCAACAGGTTCTCATACCCCGTCAAACCGCCGTCGGCGGAGAGCATCTGCGGCACGTACCCGACGCTGCGCCGCACGTTTGCTGCCTTGCGCACGATGTCGAAGCCGGCGACAAGCGCCGTGCCCGAAGTAGGTGGCAGCAGGGTGGTCAGCATCTTCATTACTGTCGTCTTTCCCGCCCCATTGGGACCCACCAGTCCGAACACCTCGCCCGCTTCCACCGTGAGCGTTAGCGCATCTACCGCCGTCAGGCCGCCAAAGCGGCGGGTGAGAGACCTCGTCTCCACGATCCCCCTTGAGTCACCTGGCTGCATGGGCCTCTGGCGTCCTCCTCGGCGTGAAGACCGGCCGCAAGACGTCCATCGCTTGAACGACGGTAAGTCTCTCCTCCGCCGACAGCGCCCCGAGCATTGCAGCCAGGCGTAGCTGGGCGGCCCGGTGGGCCGACTCCAGCCTGGACCTGCCCCGGGTGGTGAGTGCTAACGTGACACAACGGCGGTCGCTGGGCGAGATGCGGCGCGTCACCAGCTTTCGGGCTGCCAGTCCGTCCACCATGCGGGACGCCGAGGGGAGCGTCAGGCCGACGTGTTCGGCCACCTGCGACAACGTCGCCTCCTGGCGATGGCCCAGGAACATCAGGACGCGGAACTGGGGCACGGACAGGCCAGCAGCGCGATGCCTGCGCATTTCGTCTCGGAGGGCACGCATCACGAGAGGTACGACATCGATCAGGACCGCAGCGCACCGCCCCTCGCTGACAGGTTGGGTACTTTCCATTGTTAATTGTTGCATAAGTCAAGCATATCGGCGGTGCCTGCCGTTGTCAACCCATCCGGCTCATCCGCTCGCACCGCAGCCTGCTGGCGCTGACCGTGCAGCATCTGCCCAAGCGAGGACATCGCGGCCGTCCGCTAGCGGAAATACCCACCCGGGTATTCGAAGGAATCATCCAGCGCGGTATGAGCGAGGGAGCGTTCACCGTCGGTGATGTCTGAGGCGCCGCCCAGGCGATTGGCGGCATGTACATTCAGATGTTGTTCTCAACCGAGAGCGGCCCGGAAGATGGGACGCTGCTGCAAACGTTACCGGCGCTGGCGCTGGGCGGTTTGCGCTACGCGGGCATGGGAAGGAGGCGGGGAACGTGAAGGGACCACTTGAGGCCCCGTTGCAGATCGGCGAGCATCGCTGGCGTAACCGTCTGCTGGCGCTCGCCGTCGTGGCGGTCTTAGAGGCGAGGGTTGTGGGACGACTGCCCACTGGGGCACGCTGAATCGCCATTCCCTCCTCCTCCTCCAAACCTTGGCCCGGCCTTCACTCCCGCATGAGCATCACCACCAGGGCGAGAACGATGGCCCCCGCAATGACGAACGCTAGCGCCCAGGGATTACCAAATGCTACTCCCATGGCCTGCCCTACCGATTCTAGACGACAGTCTCTTTCGCCGCTAGATGCTTCAAGGTCTCCTGGCAGCGTTCGATGTTGTCGTGGGCAATCCGAGCCTCCTTTTCCAGCCGGTCAAGCAGGGCCCACGCCTCTAGGTCCTTGCCGAAGGCCGCCATCGCGGCAGGATCACTTGGTTGACCTGCACGTTTCGGACGACCCCAAATAACCATTGGTGTCACGCCCAGTTTTCGAAGGAGGTGGCGAGTGTCCTGCAAGAGATGGGCGAGGACTCCGTCCGTCGTCTGGCAGACTCACTTGAAGCATTCTGTGCCGCCGTCGATTCGGCAGGTAGTCATGAACCAGACTCGCGGTAGAAATGAGTAGCAGCTCAGATTCCGCGCCCACTGCCGACGGTGTAGTCGGGCTTTCGCACCGGCAGATCCAGATCGTGTTCACCGGCCTGATGGCGGGGATGCTGCTGGCATCCCTCGACCAGACAGTGGTGTCGACGGCTTTACCCACGATCGTCGGCGAGCTAGGCGGCCTGGAACACCTTTCCTGGGTCATTACGGCCTACCTGCTTACCTCCTGTTCTTCGATGCTGCTGTACGGGAAGCTGAGTGACCTCTACGGCCGGAAGCTGCTGTTCCAGATTGCCATTTGCATCTTCCTGGTGGGGTCTCTCTTGTCCGGCGTCGCACACAGCATGCTCCAACTCGTCCTGTTTCGGGGCATACAGGGCCTGGGAGCCGGCGGGATCATTACGATGTCCCAGGCCGTCATCGGCGACATCGTCGCACCACGCCGGCGTGGTCCATGCCTTCTCTCTATCCCTGGGTACGGTGTTCTTGTGGGCGGTACCCCTCATCGTCGTCGGCTTCCTCGTCTCGTGGCTGCTGCGGGAGATGCCGTTGCGGGCGCGTGCGCATGTGGGAGGCGAGGTGGAGGGGTCTGCCCGAGATGGTAGGAGAAGCGGCTGGAGAATAGTCGCCCCGATGCGCTGCGGGGCGGCCCTCTCTAGATGCGTTCTGGTGGGCGACGCGGGGCCGGGACTGGACCCAGAAAACGGCCGGTCTGGAGAACAAACATTACAAGCTGATCATCTGCTAATGGGTGGCCGACTATCTCCGTGTAGCGACCTTCCCCATTCGGCGTGGTGTATGAGACAGCCCGCCAGGTGATGCCCTATTCGTCGGCGGCCGAACGGCCTCTGGAACCTTGACATCTCCACAGGTAGTGCTATCCTTCGCCCGAAACCCCTGCACCGATTCGGCTACGCTACGACACCCGCCACACGTGCTCGTGCTGGCAACTGGCGTGGCCATGTCGCCTGTCGGCGGCCCGACGGGGGCAGTGAGTTTGGTCGCGCCGCCGCGATAGCAGAAGGTACGGTGGATTGGGCTGGCAAGAAAGCCAGCAAGGAGGCACGAGGTGCGAAAGTCACTGCTCTCGCTAGTCGCTGTCCTGCTCCTCTCCGTGACCCTGGGGGCTTGCGGTGGTGGCGAAAAGGGCACCCCAACCGCCAAGACCCCTGGCGCCCGCCCAGCAGCCGGGCCCGTCAGCATTGACCTCTGGCATTCCGAGGTCGGCTCCAACGTGGAGACCCTGAACCGCCTCGTGGATCAGTTCAACGCGTCCCAGAACGAGGTGAGGGTGCGTGCGTCCTACCAGGGCGCCTACGACGAGGCCGCGGCCAAGTTGATCGCGTCTCTTGGCTCGGGGCAGGTCCCGGCCGTGGTCCTATTGAACGAGAGCCAGACTCAGAGAATGATCGACAGCGGTGCCGTCGCCCCTGCCCAGGACTTCATCGACAAGGAGGGCTATGACCTCTCGGACCTGGACGAAAAGGCGGTGCAATACTACACGGTGAAAGACAGCATATGGGCCATGCCCTTCACCGGAGAGATGCCCCTCCTGTACTACAACAAGGTGACCTTCCGAGAGGTGGGGCTGGACCCCGAGAAGCCGCCCCAGGACCTGGAGGAACTCCGCCAGTATTCAGAGAAGATCCTGAAGCGCGACGCCTCCGGGAACGTGGTGCGCAGCGGCATCGCCCTCGACATCTTCGGCTGGCTGAGCACCGTCCTAACAGAGAACGACGAACTCTGGGTAGACCAGTCCAACGGGCATGACGGCCGCGCGACCAAGGTCCTCTTCGACAACGACACCGGTCGCTAGTTCTTCCAGTGGTGGCACGACATGGTGGATAGCGGGCTGGCGTTCAATGTGGGCCGCAACCCCACCTACGCGGACGACTTTCTCGCCATGGCCTCCGGTCGGGTCGCCATGACCTTCAGCTATGCGGGTGCGTTGCGCTCCGTGATCGATGCCCTGGAGCAGGGCGTGCAGGGCGTGGAGATCGGCGTCAGCCAGATGCCGGGTGTCCCTGGGGGCAAGGGCCTTAACGGCTTCTCTGTCTACGCGCTCTGGATCATGAACCAGCGGCCGGAGCAAGAGCAGGAGGCGGCCTGGAAGTTCATCAAGTGGCTTGTGCAACCCGAGCAGCAGGCCGAGTGGGTCGGTGGCACCGGCTACCTCCCCGTCAGCCGCTCTGCTGTCGACCTGCCGGCGGCGCAGGACATGGTGGCCCGCTATCCCCTCTTCCAGGTGCCCCTCGACCTTTACCGTAATACCCCGGCCACGGCTGCCACTTCGGGAGCCGTCCTCGGTCCTGCCGACCAGGTGGCCGAAATCGTGTATACGGCGGTGGAGGAGATGCTGGTGGGCGGCAAGGACCCCGCGCAGGCCCTGGCGGACGCTGCCGCCAAGGCCGACGAAACCATCGCAGAGTACAACCGGCGGGTGGGAGAGTAGGGGCCTCACACAGGGGCAGGCCGAGCCAGTCCGCGGGCAACTCCTTCACCTTTCCCCTACCTACTCCACAAAGGGGGTTGCGCAACAACCCCCTTTGTTGTCTGAACTAAGGGTCGAACCACCCTTGCGACCTAGGACACACGATCCACACTCAGTGTGCGTTCGGCGCGGCGGACCTCGATGGGGCTCGTCCACCCTAGTATGCCGAAGCCAAGGGAGGCGACGTGCACTCAGCGCAGCAGAACGTAGACATGGAAAAGACAAACTACGAGGGCTGGCAGAACTGTTACCGTATGTCAAACGGTCTCGTTGACCTTGTCGTGACGACGGATGTCGGACCACGCATCATCCGGTTCGGATTCGTGGGTGAGGAGAATGAGTTCAAGGAATACGACGATATGGTGGGCGAGACGGGCGGTGCCGAGTGGCGCATCTATGGCGGGCATCGCCTCTGGCACGCTCCCGAAGCCAGGCCACGGACCTACTATCCCGACAACTCGCCTGTCGAATTGGAGGAGCATACTGGCTTCGTCCGCATGATTCAGCCCACTGAGACAACAACGGGGATTCAGAAGGAGATTGACATAAGACTGTCGGCGAGCGAGGCGCACGTGGAGTTGACCCATCGTCTCCGCAACACCAACCTCTGGGCGGTGGAACTCGCTCCGTGGGCACTCTCCGTCATGGCGCCGGGAGGCAAGGCTATCATCCCGCTGCCGCCGCGCGCATCGCACGAGGAGAGCCTCTTGCCGACGAACATCATCGCGCTCTGGGCGTATACCGATATGGCGGACCGGCGCTGGGCCTGGGGCAGCAAGTACGTGACGTTGGGTCAGGACAGGAGAGCCAATACGCCGCAGAAGGCGGGCTTCATGGTCACCGACGGTTGGGCAGCCTACGCTCGGGAGGGCCACTTGTTCGTGAAGAAGTTCAGCTACTTCGAAGGCGAGCGCTACCCCGATTTCGGCTGCTCTGTCGAGGTGTTCACCGACGCTGACATGCTGGAGCTGGAAACCCTGGGCCCGCTGACGCGCCTACGGCCGGAGGGCACTGTAGAGCATGTCGAGCACTGGTTCCTGTTCCGCGATGTGCCAGTGCCGAGCGGGGACACCGATATCGACAGCCAGGTGCTGCCCAGGATTAGAGAAGCGGTATCTTCAGGGGAGATATGGGCAAGTCCACTTCATCGGCGACAGCCTGCGTGATGCCATTGGCCCCAGGCTTCGGACATAGAAGCTCAGCGACTGGAGAGCGCGCCGGCCCAATGTTGGAATTCCCATGGCGGATTGGGTAGCTGTAGCCGCCCTCGGCCTGTCTATTGGTGTCTTCTCTGGCCTGTTCGGGGTAGGTGGCAGCAGCATCAGCACGCCACTCCTCCGCATCTTTATTGGCACGCCCCGTCTCATCGCCCTGGCGTCACCCTTGCCTGTAACCCTCCCCACGGCCTTGGCTGGCGTCGTCGTCTACCAGGGTCACAAGCTCATCAATATCCGCGTCGTAGCTTGGACCGCGGCGGGCGGTGTGCCCTCTATGGTGGCCGGCGCGCTGCTGACCCGGTGGGCGCCGGCCCAGGGGCTCATGATCATGATTGGAGCGGCCATTCTCGTGATTGGGGTAGAGATGATACGCTCCGCCGGGCCACCAGACACGTTGGGGCGTGGGGGACATCTCTGGCAAGACCCCCCTGGGACTAGACTGCTTGCGGTGGCGGTCCCGGTTGGCCTCCTATCCGGGTTGCTGGCCAACGGAGGCGGTTTCCTTTTGGTGCCGGCCTTTGTTCTGCTCTTCGGCGCCAACGTGCGTCAGGCCGCGGCGACGTCTCTGCCCTGCGTCGCTCTTCTGGCGATCCCTGGCACGATAACGCATGCTGTGCTCGGGCATATTGATGGGTGGCTTTGCCTGCAGTTGAGTGTGGGTGTCATACCGGGAACCTACCTGGGAGCTCGGCTTTCCCTATGGCTGCGACATGTACACCTGCGCCGGCCCTTCGGGCTGTTCATGGTGGCGTTTGGGGTGTACTTTTTGCTGCGCGAGCTCCTCGGGATGATCTGACCAGACCCCGAGAGGCACCTTTTCCCCCAGAGAATGCCGGAAGCCGCACTCCTTCAGATAGCGGCCGGTGGCGGCCTTCCTTTCGGCTAGTGCTCACAAGTGTATTTGGGCCTTACAATAGGCCCGCTTGTTCAAGAAACAGGGGGCGGCGGACAAGGGTACCACACATTGGCATCGGGCAATAAGGGACTCCTGGATACGCTTGGGGCGCTGCGGCGACCCCTGGGCCTGCTGAGGAAGTCGGGCGAGAGCGCCGTCAACCCCTCGCAGGCCACGGCCGGCACTTACGCCGGCCTCTTCATGGTCTCCTTCAGCACCCTGATGTACGAAGTCCTGCTGACCCGGATATTCAGCGTGACTATGTGGTATCACTTTGCCTTTGTCGCTGTCTCAGTAGCCCTCTTCGGGATGACCGTCGGCGCCTTGCTGGTTTACCTCTTGCCGGAGCGCTTTCCAGACGAAAAGGCCAAGGAGCGGCTTTCGCTATTTGCGCTCCTCTTCGGCGTGGCGATAATTGTCAGCTTCCTCACCCAGCTCTCGATCCCCTTCAACCCAGAGTGGACGCTCATGGGAGTCTACTCCGTCGGCTTCACCTACCTGGTAATCTCTGTCCCCTTCATGTTCAGCGGCATTTGTGTCTGCCTGGCCCTTACGAAGTTCAGCCGGCAGGTCAGCAAGCTGTACGCGGCCGACCTGGTGGGCGCGGCTCTGGGAACCATCGCCCTCCTTCGGCTCCTCGATGTCCTCGACGGCCCGTCTGCCGTAGTCGCCATCGCCTCGCTCTGCTGCGTCGGCGCAGTGCTCTTCGCCTATGATGCCGGGACGCGCAGCACGATGTGGCTCGCCGCCTGTGCCGCCGGCCTGCTCTTGGGCTTCACCATCAACAACGCTGTCGCGTTCCGACATCAGGAGCCGATCCTGCGGCTAATGTGGACCAAGGGCGAGCGGGACGAGCCCGGCCTCTACGAGAAGTGGAACTCGTTCTCCCGGATCAAGGTAGCTGGCGACCCAAACGTGCTCGCCAGGCCGGTCGGTGGAGGCATGAGCCCCACCCTACCGGCTGGCTTCCAGGTGCGCCAGCTCGGCATGACCATCGACGCCAGCGCCGGCACGGTCCTCACCCACTACGACGGCAACCCGGCAACGATAGAACACCTCAAGTACCAGGTGGTGAACCTGGCGCACTACATCAGGAGCAACGCCGACGTGCTGGTCGTCGGTGTAGGCGGCGGCAGCGACGTCCTGTCGGCCCTGGCCTTCAACCAGCACTCAGTCACCGGCGTCGAGATCAACCAGCAGATCCTGGACGCCGTCAACAAGGTCTATGGCGACTTCACCGGTCACCTGGACCGCGACCCGCGCGTCCGGTTCGTCACCGACGAGGCGAGGAGCTATATCGCCCGCTCCAAGGAGAAGTTCGACATCATTCAGATCTCCTTCATCGACACCTGGGCGGCCACGGCGGCAGGAGCCTATGCCCTCTCTGAGAACTCTCTCTACACCGTCGAAGCATGGCAGACCTTCCTCGATCACCTGACCCCGGGTGGCGTGCTGACCGTCTCCCGCTGGTACGTCCCGGACCAGCCGCTGGAGGCCTATCGCCTCACGGCTCTGGCGGCGAAGGTCCTGCGCGACCGGGGCATCGATGACCCCCGCCAGCACCTCTTCCTGGCGACGGGTCCGGCGCCCTTTGCCTCTGTGGGCACGATCCTCGTTAGCCCGCAGCCGCTGTCGCAGGAGGACGTGGCGACGCTGGAACGCGTCGCGCGGCAGATGCGGTTCGAGGTAGTGCTGGCGCCGGACCACGCCAGCGACCCCACCTTCAACGCCATCGTGGAGGCGAAGGACCCGGCTGCCTTCGCCGCCGCCTACCCCTTCGATATCTCGCCGCCGACCGACGATAGACCCTTCTTCTTTCAAATGGTCCGGCCCCAGGATGTCTTCAATAGCGTGCCGGCTTCGGAGGACTACATTGCGAGGCCGACGCGAGTGCTGTTCTCACTGACCATCGCCGTCCTGTCGCTGACCTTCCTGAGCATCATCCTGCCGCTGTCCCTCACGACGAAGAAGGCGGCCCTGAGGGGCATGCTGCCGTTCTTCGTGTTCTTCTCGGGCATCGGTCTGGGCTTCTTGCTCATCGAGGTCTCTCAGTTGCAGCGCCTCATCATCTTCCTGGGGCACCCGTCCTACGCCCTGTCGGTGGTACTCTTCTCGCTTCTCCTGTCCAGCGGCATCGGCAGCCTGGCGACCCAGCGATTGGGCAATCCGCATCCGCGCCGGTCTACCTTGTGGCCGTTCGTGCCCCTGATGATGTTGCTCGTCGCCTTTGCTTTTGTGACGCCTCTCGTCATCCACCGGTTCGACTCAGCGACGACGCCGGTCCGCATCGCAGCGGCCACGGCCATGCTGGTGCCCATCGGCTTCCTGATGGGGATGCCCTTCCCAATCGGGATGAAGATGGCATCGTTGCGGCCGGACGCACCGATGGCGTTCCTGTGGGGAATCAACGGTGCCATGTCGGTGTGCGCGTCGGTGCTGGCCGTGCTCATCGCGCTGTCCTGGGGGATCTCGTCGGCGTTCTGGGCGGGATGCGTCAGCTACGCCGTCGGCCTGGCGGCGCTCGCCTACGCGGCCCGAGCACTGGACTGAGAGGATGGGCGGCGCCTGGCGTGTGGACGGTAACGGCGGGCATCGAGGACTATAACCAGTTCGTGGCTCCCGGCATCACCAGCCTCACCGCGCTGACCGGAGCGGTGGCGGGAGGGGCCACCCTCCGGGATGAGCGTCGGCGCGAGTTCATGGAGACGGGCGCCTTCTACCCACTGGACGCACTTGAGCCTGTCCAGTCCAACACGCGCATCATCCCCACGTCCTCGGTAGGCAGATGGGCTTCTGTGGCTCGCGTTTGGCTCTAACCAGATCGCTAGGCTGTGTTCTCGCCTGCTGCCATGACAGACGACTGCCGCTGGCACTCATCAATTAGGCGGGCCAGTATCCGGGCAAGGAGAACCGTGGGGTTCAATGGCGGCTCCGCCTCTGTCCTAGTAGGCTCGGACAATAGTGACCGCAGCGCAGCTCGATAGACCATCATGACCTCTCGGGGGCTTGAACCGCGCGCGACGAACCTTCCGACGAGCAAATCCTCTTCCTTCGAGGCGGGAGCGGGAAACACACGAAAGGATTCGCTCACGTATTGCAGGAAGGCATCGAGCACGTCGGACCACTGCTCCTCCCCGTAATCTAGGGCAACAGAGCCTGACGGCACGCGGTCGCCAAGCGGTGAGTTCGAAGCCAGGACGTCAGACCACTTGTCCCGAAAGCGACGCGCCGTCAGGTCATACGAGGCCTCACAGACCAAATCCACGAGCCACCTCGCTTCCTCGCTGGCTACCTGAATCTTATCCGCACCAGATGAAGATCACTGCTCTGCGCTCTTCGTCGCGCGAAGCCATCCGTTCCCTCAGAGCGGTCTGTAGGGAGCGAACGAGGTGGCCCGTGAGAAGGTCATCCTTGGCCACGTAGTCGGCTGCGCCTAGCTTCATGGCGGAGACTGCGACATTTTCGTCCCTAACCCCCGTCACGAGGATAGCCAGGATGTCAGGGTACAATTCACGAGTGCGCTCCAGGAGTTGCAGGCCGTTCATTCCGGGCAACCTGTAGTCGATGAGCGCGACGTCGCGCGTGTGATCGGCCAGGAACGCCAGCGCATCCTCCGCAGTGCCCACCGTGCGGCACTTCTTGATGCCGAACGTATTGAGCGCCCTTGCAGCTATCGTTGCGTCGTTGTGGTCATCTTCGACGACCAGTGCTGTCAAGTCCTTGGGGTGAAGTGGCTTCACCATGGTTGAGTCTACCAAGGCAGTCCTCGGTCGGCCGCGTTAGCTTGACGATGAGACGGCAGGGACCTCCTGTCCGGCTGCAATTTCTTCCGAGTAGCGTTCGGCCAAGAGGACTTGCGTCCTTCTTCTGGTG
>CAVSBT010000033.1:0-10565 GCA_963726245.1 uncultured Chloroflexia bacterium | reverse complement strand
AAGCGGCTTTCCGGCGTATGGTGGTGAATTGGGCCGCGCGGCCCCAGGTACCTGACAGTGAAGTCCCTCCCGCGGCGTTCGAGCTCCTTCTCCCTCGTGGAACCTTGGCTCGGTTGGCAGAGAACCGGACTCGCCCTCCGCACGGCGACGAGGCTCCCCCGCCAAACGCCGTGTGTGTAACGGGAAGACTGAAGCGGCGTTATCCCTGGTAGAAGCGAAACGACGTTTCCCAAGCGCGGACTGTTGAGGCCGCTTCGGGGTAAGCGCTCGCGGAGGGCGCTCAGTCTGGTCACCGAACGCCCCGAAGCCTCCCGTCATAGGGCAGGCCAGTGGTGAAACCGGCAGCAGTGGACTGCCGGCTTGTCTTATTCGAGGCAAGGATGCCGCAGGTGTTGCCCCGCCGCCCTTCAAGGCAATGGCACGCCTACGTAGTCTCTTCCGCCTTCTTTTCTCAGCAGCCAGCGAGAGTGGTCAGGCCGGCATGGGCCTCGCACTCGTTTGCCTGCTGGGGACCGCGCTTGTTGTTGGCACCGTGGCCATCACGAGTGGAGAACTTGGTGCCGACCAGTTGGATCAGGTCTTTCGTGCCAGCCTCGGCCGGGTCAGCGGGACATTGGAGGTTCGTGGCTCTGTTATCGTCGTTGCGAGCGGTCAACCTCTGGCAGTCGACAGGATCCAGGTCATCGTCGGAACCAGCGGGGCGGGCGACCCGGTACCGCTGGATGGCACTTCGACGACTGGCCGGCTTGTCGTCAGCTACTGTGACAGCGGAGCATACGATGCCGATGTCCCGTATACGGCCGTGGAGATCGTCGGCAACGGCGACGGTCTCCTTGCGCCGGGCGAGACCGCTCAGTTGACCATAAGGCTGGCAGATGTCGACAGCGCAACAGGCCCGCCGAGCATCGGGCCAAACTCTCGGTGGACCTTGGAACTCCAAGCCCCCATTGGTGGAACGGTCGACATCACCAGGACGATGCCCCCCGTGCTCGATCGGGTCATGCAGCTACCGTAGTTCGTGGCGTCGTCGGCGCTCATATTCCTCGAGCCCACAGGGGTGGACTTCTGGGCGAACAGACGCCCGCAGCTTGAGCCAGACCCCTCGGTTCCTCGCGAGCGAAGGACGGCTGCGCGCCACCCGCTGGCTCCCTCAGGCCGCCGGGCCAGTCTGCGCTGTCCTTCAAACCCTCGAACCCAGCGCCAGATCGATGTCTCCTACGGGATCGCTGCGGGTCTTCGAGCGCGAATCGCCGCCGTTGCCCCGGAGCCAGGCCGACCCCTACAATAGATAGTAGTAGCGAATCCTGGGAGGGAGCGGGCGCCCGAAAGGGCGCCTTGAGCACTTGAGGGGGAGAGATGGAGAGAACATCGAGCCTGGAAGGCCTCGCAGTGCCGGAGACAAGCACCGAGACGAGCGAGGGACATGAGGTGAAGCGCGCCCTGGTCGTCGCCGCCCACCCGGACGACTCCGAGTTCGGCTGCGGCGGCACCGCCGCCCTCTGGTCGCGCCAGGGGTGGGAGTTCTACTACCTGGTCTGCACCAACGGCAACAAGGGCAGCGCCGACCCGGCGATGACGCCCGAGCGCCTGGCGCCCTTGCGCCAGGAAGAGCAGCGGGCGGCGGCCCGCAGGCTAGGCGTGAAGGACGTCTTCTTCCTCGACTACGTGGACGGCGAGCTGACCTACACCCGGAAGCTGCTGGGCGACGTCGTGCGCCATATCCGCCTCATCCGCCCCTACGCCGTCTTCACAAGCGACCCGGAGTCCATCATCGTTCGCGACAGCTTCGTGAACCATTCCGACCACCGCTGCGCCGGGCTCGTGGCCATCGACGCCGTCTATCCCGCCGCCCGCGACCGCTGGAACTTCCCGGAGCACCTGGAGGAGGGCCTGGAGCCCCACAACGTCAAGGAGATCTACATCTGGAGCTTCGACAAGGGCAACTTCTGCGTCGACATCACGGACATCGTCGACCTGAAGATCCAGGCCCTGTTGGAGCACAAGACCCAGTTCGGCGACGGCGCCGAGTTCCTCCAGTTCGTCAAGGAGCGCTGGCGGGACGAGTCCGGCCGCTACCTGGAGCGCTTCCGCCGCGTCGTGATGTTCCGGTAGGCCGCCTCCAGCCAGGGTGTTCTCCCCAGGCCCGGGTCAGGGTCGAGCCTCCGGTTCCCTGTTCCTGGTTCTCTCCCCCTGCGTTGACGCTCACTCTGCCCGCCCTTATCATTTCTCTTGCCGCTCGATTCGCACGTCCAGGAGGACCACCGTGGAGATCGCCAGGGACAAGCTCCTCCAGATGTTCCGCACCATGGTCACCATCCGCGAGTTCGAAGACGGGGCCGGACGCCTCTCGCAGGAGGCCCGCATCCCCGGCGTCGTCCACCTCTACGCCGGCGAGGAGGCGGTAGCCGTCGGCGCCTGCGCCCACCTCAACCGTGACGACTACATCACCAGCACCCACCGCGGCCACGGCCATGTCATCGCCAAGGGCGGCGACATCCGTCTCATGTACGCCGAGCTCTTCGGCCGCGCGACGGGCTACTGCAAAGGCAAGGGCGGCTCCATGCACATCGCCGACCTGGACCTGGGCATCCTGGGGGCCAACGGCATCGTCGGCGGCGGCGCTCCCATTGCCGTGGGGGCCGCCTTCGCCGGCAAGTACCGGGGCCGGGGCCAGGTCTGCCTCTGCTTCCTGGGCGACGGCGCCAGCAACATCGGGCCCGTCCACGAGGCGACCAACATGGCGGCCCTCTACCGCCTGCCCCTGGTCTTCGTCTACGAGAACAACCTCTACGGCGAGTACACCCGCCAGGAGCGCGAGATGGCCGTCGTCGACATCGCCGACCGGGCGGCCGCCTACGGCATGCCCGGCCGCAGCGTCGACGGCATGGACGTGCTGGCCGTCTACGACGCCGTCGGGCGAGGCCGTGGCGCGAGCGCGCCGGGGCGAAGGGCCCTCGCTCGCTGGAGTGCAAGACCTATCGCTACTACGACCACGTGGGCACCAGCTACGGCGAGGAGGAGCGGCCGGCGGAGGAGCGCGAGCACTGGCACTCCCGCGACCCCATCCTCCTCTTCCGGCAGCGCCTGGCCGCCGACGGCGTCCTGTCCGAGAAGGAAGCGGAGGCCGTCATCGCCGAGGTGCGCTCGCAGATCGAGGAGGCCATCAAGTTCGGCGAGGAGAGCCCCCCGCCGAGCGTCGAGGACCTGACGAAGGATGTGTACACGTAGTACCAGGCCGCGAGTCTGAGTGCCAGCAGCACACCCAGCCGTAGGGGCGAACCTTTAGGTCCGCCCCCTTATCGCCGCAAACTCGCACCACGTCTCGCCACCTTCGACTACACAGGACCCTACGCGTACCACCTGGTGCTCTCCACCTACAAGGAATTCCGCCTTGCTCCATTGTTCCAGTGCTCTATTGTTCGCGAACAGTGGAACAGTCGAACATTGGAACAGCGATGCCCCAGGAGCGCGCCATGACCCGTGAGCTCTTCTACATGCAGGCCGTCAACGAGGCGCTACACCAGGAGATGGAGCGCGACCCCAACGTCTTCGTCGCCGGCGTGGACGTGGGCCAGCACCAGGGCGCCTTCCGCATCACCGCCGGCCTCTACGCCAAGTACGGCGAGCGGCGCGTGGTGGACACGCCCATCTCGGAGGCGGGCATCATCGGCCTGGCCGTGGGCTCCGCCGCCTGCGGTCTGCGCCCCGTGGTCGAGCTCATGTTCATGGACTTCATCGGCATCGCCATGGACCAGATCATGAACCAGATGGCGAAGATGAAGTACATGTTCGGCGGCAAGGCCAGGCTGCCCATCGTCGTGCGCACCACCTGCGGCGCCGGCATCCGGGTGGCCGCCCAGCACTCCCAGAGCCTGGAGGCCCTCCTCTGCCACATCCCCGGCCTCAAGGTGGTGATGCCCTCCTCCGCCTACGACGCCAAGGGCCTCCTCATAGCCTCCATCCGCGACGACAACCCGGTCTTCTTCCTGGAGCACAAGCGAGCTCTACGGACAGCGCGAGGACGTGCCCGAGGAGCCCTACGAGGTGCCCCTGGGCGTCGCCCAGGTGAAGCGGCCCGGCAAGGACGTCACCATTGTCGCCACCTCGGCCATGGTGTGGGAGGCCCTGAAGGCCGCCGACAAGCTGGCCGAGCAGGGCATCGACGCCGAGGTCATCGACCCGCGCACCCTCCAGCCCCTGGACATGGGGCTCATCCTGGACTCGGTGCGGCGGACGCACCGGGTGGTGATAGCCCACGAGGCGGTGCGCTTTGGGGGCATCGGCGCGGAGATCGCCGCCCAGATCGCGGAGCAGGCCTTCGACTACCTGGACGCGCCGCCGCAGCGCATCGGGGCGCCCTTCACGCCGGTGCCCTTCAGCCCGGTGCTGGAGGACGCCTGGCTCCCCAACGCCCAGAACATCGTGGACGCCGTGCTCAACGTGGTGCCGGCGCGGGCGTAGCACCATGCCCACCATCGTCGTCCTCCCCAAGATGGGCATGACCATGACCGAGGGCACGCTGGCCCAGTGGCTGGTGCCCGACGGCGCCCCCGTCGAGAAGGGGCAGCCCATCTTCCGCATGCTCACCGAGAAGATCAACGCCGAGGTGGAGGCGGAGGCCTCCGGCGTCCTCCGCCACCTGCGTGCCCGAGGACACCACCGTGCCCGCCGGCGCCGTCGTGGGCTGCATCCTCGCCCAGGGCGAGGAGCTTCCCTCTGAGCTGGTCGAGATGGCCGCCGGCGCGCGGCAGCGCCCGCGGCAGCAGCCCCGGCGCCCGCCGCCTCCGGCGCGGGCCGCGGCGCTCCGACCGCCCGCGAGACGGGCGAGTTCGTGCGGGCCTCGCCCCTGGCCCGCCGACTGGCCGAGGAGGCGGGCATCGACCTGTCGCAGGTGGAGGGCACGGGCCCCGGCGGCCGCATCCTCCAGGAGGACGTGGAGCGCGCCATCGCCGCCCGCCGGGAGGCGCTGGCTCCTGCCGCGCCGCCTGCTGGTCGCACCATCCCCTTCAAGGGCGTGCGTCGCACCATCGGCCAGCGCATGCACGAGAGCCTCCAGACGATGGCCCAGCTCACGATCACCATGGAGGTGGACGTGACGGAGGCCGGGCGCATGTGCCAGGAGCTCAGCGAGCGCTGGCAGGCAGAGCCGGGCGGGGGCGTGAGCGTCACCTACACCCATGCCATCGTCAAGGCGGCGGCCCTGGCCCTGGCCGAGCACCCGCGCCTGAACTCCACTCTCGAGGGCGACGTCATCCGCCTGCTGGACGAGGTCAACGTGGGCGTGGCCGTCGCCCTGGACGAAGGGCTCATCGTGCCGGTGGTGCGGGAGGCCGACCGCAAGCCGCTGCGCCAGATCGCCGTCGAGGCGCGGGAGCTCTCCGAGAAGGCGCGCCAGGGCACCCTCACCGTCGACGAGGTGACGGGCGGCACCTTCACCGTTACGACCCTCGGCATGTACGACGTCGATGTCTTCACGCCCATCGTCAACCCGCCCCAGTGCGCCATCCTGGGCGTGGGCCGGGTGAAGGAGGTGCCCGCGTTCCTCGCCAGAGGCGGCCAGCGGCCCCTCTGGGCGAGTCCGCCTCCGGCGGAGAGGCGACCGGGTGGTGCGGCGCTCCGTCCTCAACCTCAGCCTCTCCTTCGACCATCGGGTGGTGGACGGGGCCCCCGCCGCCGACTTCCTGCGTCGCGTCAAGCACTATCTGGAGCATCCTGACCTGCTCGTGACGGAGGAGTGATCGTTAGGGGCCGTAGGGACAGAGCTTTAGCTCTGTCCGGTTTTAGCGACCTCGCGGACGGAGCTTCAGCTCCGTCCTTACGGCTGCGCAGCGTTGGGATACGCTCGTGGCGACCTAAAGGTCGCCCCTACGGTCAACGAGGGAAGGGCGATATGCCCGATTTCGACCTGGTAGTGATCGGCAGCGGGCCGGCCGGCTACTCGGCGGCCCTGCGCGCTGCCGAACTGGGCGCCGGCGTAGCGGTGGTGGAGCACCAGAGCGCCGGCGGCAACTGCGTCCGCTTCAACTGCGTCCCCAGCAACATCCTCCTCGATACCGTGCGCGCCGCCCTGGAATCCCAGGCGCTGGGCCTCCAGGGCGTCCTCCCCTCGACGGGCGAGCCCAGCTTCAGTCGCGCCCTGGCGCGACAGGCGCGCCTTGCTGGCGGGGTGGCGACCGGCATCCGTAACCTGCTGGCCTCGCGCCGCGTCCGCTACATAGCCGGTCGGGCGCAGTTCGCGCCTGGGCAGGCGCCCGGCCTGCGGGTGGCGGTGCAGCTCGCCGAGGGCGGCGCCGAGGAGATCTCGGCTGGCGCCGTCATCGTCGCCACCGGCGCCCGGGGCGTGCCGCCGCCGCTGCCGGGGCTGCCGCCGGACGGCGTCCTCACCAGCGACCAGACCCTGGCCCTGCCCGAGCCGCCGCCCTCGCTGCTGGTGCTGGGCGGCGGGCCCGCCGGCCTGGTCTTCGCCCTGGAGTATGCCTTCCTCTTCACCGCCTTTGGCAGTCGCGTGACGCTGGCGGAGGCGGGCCCCCACATCCTGCCCGGCGAGGACGGCGACCTGGCCGGCTACCTGGCCCAGTCGCTGGAGACGGCAGGACTGCGGGTGCTAACCGGGGCGCAGGTGAAGGGCTTCGACGAGGAGGATGGCGAGCGGCGTGCCCTGCTCTCGACACCCGCGGGCGATACCGCCGTCCCGGCCGCCGCCGTGGTGGCGCCCGACTGCCGTGTACCCTACCTGGAAGGGCTGGGCCTGGAGGCCCTGGGCGTCCGACTCAGTGAAAACGGCGCTTTGGCCGTCGATGGCGGCGGCGCCACCAGCGTCTCCGGCCTCTACGGCGCCGGCGACGCCATAGGGGGCATCATGCTCTCCCACGCCGCCATCCACGAGGGCCGCGTCGCCGCCGAGAACGCCCTCGGCCAGAAGAGCCGTCTGGACCTGCGGGCCGTGCCCCGCTGCATACACACCCACCCCGAGTACGCCGCCGTCGGCCTCAGCGACGAGGAGGCGCGGGCCGCTGGGCGACGAGGTGCGCGTGGGCCTGGCCGACCTCTCGGCCAACGCGCGCGCTGCCGCCCTGGGCCAGCCGGAGGGAGTCGTCAAGCTGGTGGCCGACGCCCGCACAGGCGAGATCCTGGGCGTGCACATCCTGGGGCCTCAGGCCAGCGAGCTCATCGGGCAGGCGGTGCTGGCCATGCGCCTGGAGGCCACTGTCTACGACCTGGCAGCCACCGTCCACTGGCACCCGTCGCTGTCGGAGGCCCTGACCGAGGCGGCCCGACGCGCGCTGCCGCCGTAGGGAGACAGACGATGAAGTACGTCCGCTTCCTCCACCAGGGAGGCGAGTCCTGCGGCCTCCTGGAGGGCGACGCCGTCCTCCCCTTCGAGGGGGACCTCTTCGGGGAGCGGCGGCCCACGGGCGTCCGGCTGCCCCTGGCAGAGGTGACCCTGCTGGCGCCCGTCCGGCCGTCGAAGATCATCGCCGTGGCCCTGAACTACATGGACCACCTTCCCACCGGCGGCGGGTTCATCTCTGGGGAGCGAGACCGGGAGCCGCCCAGCGCCCCCGAGCTGTTCCTGAAGACCCCTTCCGCCGTCGTCGGGCCGGAGGAGGCGATCGTCATCCCTGCTGGCGCTGGACGCGTCGACGCCGAGGGCGAGCTGGTGGCCGTCATCGGACGACGGGCGCGCGGCCTCTCGCCGGACGAGGCGCTGGGCTGCGTCCTGGGCTACACCTGCGGCAACGACGTCAGCGCCCGCGAGTGGCAGCGGGGCGACATCCAGTGGTGGCGCGCCAAGTCCAGCGACACCTTCGCGCCCGTGGGGCCGTGCATCGTCGATGAGCTGGACCCGGCGGAACCTCGACCTCCAGACGCGCGTCAACGGCGAGGTGAAGCAGAGGGGCAGCACCCGCCTTCTCATCCACGACGTGGCGCACATCATCAGCTTCGCCAGCCGCGTGATGACCCTGGAGCCGGGCGACCTCGTCTTCACCGGCACCCCTGGCACCACCCCTACCCTGCGCGCCCGGCGACGTGGTGGAGGTGGAGATCGAGGGTATCGGTGTGCTGCGAAACCGTGTGCGGGGGGAGGAGTAAGAAGTGCTACGCGAAGACATGGTTCCGGCGGAGGACCAGATCTACAACTGGATCGAAGAAGTCTTCCGGCAGGGCGTGCGGCGTCCGGGCTATCCCGCCGATCGATGGGCAGAGCAGTGGATACAGGACCGGTTTCGCGAGTTCGGACTCGAGAGCGTCCGTGCGGAGCCCGTGGTCACGCCCTACTGGGAACCGCTTCACTCGTCCTTGGTGGCCGTGAGGGCCGATGGTACCGAGGCCGAGATCCCTTGCTTCGCCCTTCCGTTCTGTTCGCCGAACCACCTTGAAGCCACCCTGGTTGCGCTCGACGGCGGTGCCGTGCACGGGCGCCATCGCCCTTTGCGAGCTCCCGCTCTTGCGGGTGCCTCATAGCTGGTACCAACGCGTCGCCACGTGGCAGTTCGACCCCGATGGGTCGTTCGCGGCGGCCAGCCAGCTTCTCCCGGCCACTCGGGCCGGCCAGGCAGCGATGGAGTCAGCGATAGCCGCCGGCGCTTGCGGGTTTGTCGGCGTCCTTACCGGCTACCCAGGGAACTCGCGTGAATACTACGTGCCCTACGATGGGAAACCCGCGCCCAATCCCGGGCGTCTGGATCAGCGGGGGCGATGGAGAACGACTGAAGTCCTGGCTCGACGAGGGTCCCGTCGTAGTCAGGCTCGAGGTCGACGCTCGCCGAGCATCAATCACCTCATTCAACATCGTTGGCGAGCTGCCGGAGCAGACCATGAGGCAGTGATCGTTGGATCGCACCACGACGGCCCGTGGGCGTCGGCGGTCGAGGACGGCTCGGGAATCGCGCTGGTGCTGGCCCAGGCCGCCTATTGGTCGCGCGTCCCGCCGGCGGAGCGTCCGCACCGCCTCATGTTCCTCCTCAACGGAGGACACATGTCGGGAGGCGCCGGGCAGGCAGACTTCGTACTATCTCATCGTGCCGAACTCGACCACGTGGTGTTAGAGGTGCACCTTGAACATGCCGCACAGCGAGGTGTCGGAAGTGGGCGGCGAGCTGCATCCGACCGGACGGCCAGAAACACGTTGGTGGTTCACGTCGCGCATCCCGCGCCTGGAAGCTGCGGTGCGAGAAGCAATCGAGGCTGAAGACCTGCGACGTTCATACATCCTGCCGCCAACGGCTTTCAGAGAGAAGCCGACAACGGATGCAGCGAACTTCTACCCCGCAGGCGTCCCTATCGTGAACTACCTTGGTTGCGCCGTTCTACCTGTTCGACGCGATGGATACACTGGACAAAATCCATCGACCAAGCCTGGTTCCTGTTACGCGTGCCGCCATCCGTATCATCAACTCGACCGTTGGCGTCTCGGCTTCGGCGATGCGCGCAGGTGAAACTCGGTAGGTGAGCTTGGTGCGCGTCTAGCCCTCGTCCAGCTCCGCGCCTTCGACTTGGAGGAGGCGGCCGAAGGCCTGCGCCACACCCTGGAGATGGTGGACCGGGCGGCGGCGGAGCGAGCCGACCTCATCGTCCTGCCCGAGGTCACCTACCCCGCCTACTTCCTGCGCTCTCGGGAGGAGTACCGCCGCGCCCGAGCCTCTGGACGCCGACGGCCTCCTTCGCACCTTCGGGGGCAAGGCCGCCCAGCACGGCGTCTACCTGGCGGTGGGCGTCGCCTTCCCGTCAGACGAGGGGGAGGTGGCCAACTCCGCCCTCCTCTTCGCGCCCGACGGCAGCCTGGCCGGGCGCTACGACAAGAGCTTCCTCTGGCACTTCGACCGCCGCTGGTTCCGGGGCGGCGCCCACTACCCGGTGTTCGAGACGCCCCTGGGTCGGCTGGGCCTCCTCATCTGCGCCGACGGCCGCCTGCCCGAGATAGCCCGCTGCCTCGGCCCTGGGCGGCGCCCAGGTCATCGTCGACTCGACGGCCTGGGTGAGCTGGGGCCGCCAGCCGGGCGAGCTCTCCAACCCTCAACCCGAGTACATGATGTCGGCCCGCGCCCTGGAGAACGGGGTCTGGGTGGTGGCAGCGGGCAAGGTGGGGATCGAGGCGGGCAGCATCGTCTACTGCGGCCGCTCCTGCGTCATCGACCCCAGGGGCCGGACGCTGGCCTCGGCCGGGACGGAGGAGGAGACCGTCCTCACCTTCGACCTGGACCCCGCGGAGGCGACCGGCCCGCCCTTCGCCCGCCGCCCCGCCCTCTACTCAGCCCTGACGGCCCCCACCGAGGAGCTGCCGGCGGCCCGCCTGCCGGAGGAGCCGCTGGCCGTTGGGCCCGGCAGCCGGCGCCTGGCGGTGCTCCAGGCGACCCTGCCGCCGACCGGCGCCGCCTTCCTCGAGGATGCCCGGCGCTGGGTGGAGACGCTGCGCCGCCAGGACACCGACCTGCTGCTCTTCCCAGCCACGCCGGTCCGGTACCTGGACGCCTACCCGGCCCCAGACCTGCTGCCGCCTCTCCAGGCGCTGTCGGCCAGTCCGGCGTCATGCTGGGCGTAACGCTGCTGGAAGAAGCCGGGCG
>CAVSBT010000032.1:0-29662 GCA_963726245.1 uncultured Chloroflexia bacterium | reverse complement strand
AAGGCCCTTATTTTACGCTTTTAATTGAGGCCATGACGCTGCCATCCGGCGAAGGCGAGAAGGAGTACGTTATTACGTCTCGACAGCCAGCGCTCACGAGACTGCAAACCATGATCGCCAGAAAAATACTGAATCGGTTTATTTTCATAGTCTTGCCTAACGATCTGTATAACCTGCGGCGGCAATCACCGTTGTAAAAAAATCTGACGCGGCTATTCCGCGGTCAGGTTGATACGGTTAGACCTTTCTTAAATTCTATCAGGTAACGCATTTATGAGCAGAGGCAAAGTAACAATAAGCGATAATAAAGCACATACAGTCAAGACAAGCCGAATTGTAAATGGTAATGTTTCTAGAACCGCAGTAATCCTTTTATTTATTTGAATGGCCAAAAAAAATGATATAGCAATTATCACTAAAAGTATAATTGCCTCGACAAAAATGTTGAGTTCTGCACCCCTGATAAGAAACCTACGCCACCGGCTATGAGGAAGAGCACACGATTACAAATTAATACATAAAGTAACCAACCTATCCCCTTATTTATTAATTCTTTCATATTCTTCTGGGTCTAACGATTGAAATAAGGCGCGGGGGCAACCGGCCCTTGCAAAAAACCGCACAGGTTTATTCCCCATCGCCTTGATTGATTGGTTATGTGGCTTTTCTTTTTATTTTCCAAGTAACTGTTGCAAACCCAACCATTGTAACAATAAGGCCAATAGACGTAATAATACTTCCGGCGTACCAAATTAAGGTGGTCCCGAAGATGACAATAGTCTTCCCGCTTCATCCATTGTAATTCTTCCGAAGGGAGAAAAGATCTGAATCAATGATCCGATCGCTATGAGCACTATTCCTGAGGCAAATATCAGGCTTTCTTTAGTGCTTTGTTTTATGCAAAACATAATGCTGATTATTGCTAAGCAGGGAATTGAAACCCAGGCCGCGTAAAGAGAAAAGAAATGGGCAAAATTAGCCATATGGTTCTCCTCATTTTACTTCTTTTATTTCACATAACGATAAGAATAACCCGCGCGGCCAACCAATTATGATAAAACCAAACGAGGCTTGTTCCGCGTCGGGTTGATTGTTTTGTTATAAGATGATGTGTTCTTACCTGACTTCCCGTCTTCTTTTTTTAAAAACGGTATAGGTTAGCCATGCAACGATAGAGCATACAAATCCATTGCGCACAAGTCCAAGGCCAAAAGATAAGGGTTTAAATGAATGATCAAAATGTGGAGCTGGTATCAAGACATCGCTTATCAACCATAAAATGAAATAAAATAGTGCACCGACAAGCGCACCATTAAGTACCTTTTCCCTTACTCCTGAAAAACCAATATATATCCCTGATACGATCATGGGGGAATAACCCCACAAAAGATATGCATTTAAAGGTTTCTTGAGC
This sequence comes from uncultured Chloroflexia bacterium, assembly GCA_963726245.1. Lineage (GTDB taxonomy): Bacteria > Chloroflexota > Dehalococcoidia > DSTF01 > JALHUB01 > CAVSBT01. Next base: position 28,248 of record CAVSBT010000032.1, on the reverse strand, counting down.
CTAATTTGTGTCAACAGATCAAGCAGGGTATGTATAAAGGTGATCAAATAAAAACTGCCCAGCGCGAGAAGCAAGCCAACGAATATGATCTTGAAGTTTGTATTTTTCATTTTCTTGCTTATAACGTTGCGGATCAGGCGCGGCTATCAGCCGTCGTCTGCATCCGGTTTGTTGGACGATCCTATTCTTTCCAGTCTGTTCGCGATCCAGTCTGCTTTCCAGATGACAACGAATGCGAGGATTGCAGAGACAATGTGCGGGAACGTTTTTACCTTCCAGAACGAATCGATCACAAATTGTCTGTTCATGGCCAATCCGCTTACGAGATCGGCGAAGAACCCTATTCCTGAAGACAACAGGGTGAAGATGCCGAGAAGACGGATCCAGAATACGTAGGACGTAAGAGCTGTCAGGCCATCCGAGACTGACAGCTCCTTTCCCTCTGCGTCTGGGAAGACGATATTCAGCACGAGGTTGCGCTTGAACAGTAGGATATAAATCAAGAACGCAACGACTAGAAGATGAAGGACCTGGAATACGAGGGCAACAGATGTCGTCATGAACTTCGATTGCTCGTCAGGCATTCCGATGATTGAGCCGAGTGTCAGGATGCTGGTGAGAAGTGCAAGGATGAATGAAACCGCCATCCACACCAGGACGATGTCTGCGATATCACGTTTGGTCATGTTCATATTTCCTCCGTCCAACGAAAAGGTCACCGGGAGCCGGATTTATCGGCGATCCGGTGCACCGACTTGTTATGAACTCCATTTACTGATAAAGGGCTCCAGAAAACTGAAAGCCACAAGTGTGAGCAGCACAAATCCACCAACAATCAAGACACCAAAGGTAATTCTTGCGGCTGGACTGAGACTGGCGATAAATCTCGAAGCAGTGAAACGTTCCCCGACAAATTCAAAGAAAAACCAGAGGGGGAGAGCCAGGATGAACAACAGGCACCAGCCAATTGTTGACCGGGGTCGATAGGGATAGATGTTTAGAAGTGCAGCCCCACCCACAATTAGTGCTAAGGCCGCAACAGCCAGACTTTTGGACCAAATTGATTTCATATTGTCTTTATTTCTCTCATAACGCTTCGCTTGAAGGGCGCCGTTTTTTAGGCGTCCCTCTCGAAGTGGTTGCTATCTGCCATCGTCAATTCCATGGTGTTATGGTAACCTCGTTACTTGCATCCGACCGTATTGATAGAATTAGACCCCTCGATCGGCTGCCTGCTAAAGGTCTGTCCCGTGAGGAAGGCGGATGTGTCCCCACATTGGATGCCCGTGGCCTGGGTCTTGAAGTGAAGGATCATATCGGGTCTACCATCTCCATTGACATCCTCTATGGCCGCATGCACCGGAGCCGCTTCAATCCCAGTTGGGCCAAAGAAAACGGTGGAAGTGTCGACGGAGGTTGCATCGAAGGTATCGGTTGTCAGGATGGCCACCGGGATCACCCTGCTTCTAGGGTTAATGCTGTTCGGGAAGCTGCCGGGCTCAATGCTCATGGCAATTGGGATCTCGCAAACAACCAGGAAGTGTGGGCCATACGTCCAAGCCGGTTGATTGAGGCTCTCCACGTAGAATTGGTATGTGCGCCCACACGGGCCGGGGTTGCCGTAAAAGCTCGACGGGAACTCCCAGATGAGACTCCCACTATTCTGCATGTTCGTAGCTGGAACGGCAACGACACTCCATTGATCTACGTCAACCAGCGCGACTTTGACATTCCACGATGGGTCTCCTCCTGTCCACAAGATCGTAAAAGGAATTCCTGAGGGATAGCGGAACCCTCAGGTGGAGAAGTGATCAGAAATGGTTCGTAGGCCAGGGCCGGAGCGGAGTAAAATGCCAACGAGAGTGTTAACCCGAGCACGACCGATCCCCATGCGAACTTCCGAGGAAGCTTAGTGATTTCCGTTGTGCTTTTCATGTCAATCTCCTTTCTGCCCATTTTGGGCTATGGCAGATAACGTTCCGGCTGACCTGACGCGACAAGGCGGTGACCTTCAGATAACCTCGCTTCTCGCGGTCAGGTCAAGCCGGTTGTTGGGGTACCTTTTTCATGAATTTACTCACCTTACGATAGATCCTACTAGGTCGATGAGTTTACTTAGCTCTGGCACCATCACGGAGAAGGCTGGATATTGGAAACCGTTAATTCCTATCGGATAGCGAAGATAATATGGATCATCATGGGTTTGATTGAGAATAACGCACCAATCTGGTGGCTGCGGTTGTACTGCTAATCCCTTGGTTGCTGCCCCTACCCATAATGCCTCAAGATTATGGCCGTAACTCTTCTTGTTTTTCAGTTCTTTTATGGGAACGCCTGCATTGGACAAATATGCTTTCAAGGCACATTCGAGAGTCTGTGCAGCAAGAAATGTACATGCAATCGCAACAGTTGGATCTCCCTGGGATAATGTCCTAACTCCTGGGAAGAAGTATCGAGCTGCCGTTAAAAAACTTAGTGACGGAGAAGGAGGTTTGATCTCGATTGCTGGCATTGTGATATTTGCTTTTATGATATTCCCTTTTACGTTCATACCTACCCCCAACGACTGAATTGAGTTGCGGTCAGGTTTGTTGACCGTCAACTCCAATGATTTGTTAGCCCATCTTAATTTATGGAGGTGATTATGTGTGTTAGGCCAAGATTTTTTTATCGAGTATTACTTTTTCCTTATCAATCCATTGAGGTTGTTCGTTCAATATTGTGTAAGTATAGATCGTCCCTTCCGGGAGGATTTCAACCACATCCTGAAGCATACCTAATACGTCGACTCCTGTTAGCATCAGAGTGTTTTCTGCTAACAATTTCCAGTTTGTATGCTGCTTTTGTAATTTTGATAGATTGGATACGCATTTTACGTATTCAACGGTCTCAAAGTTCTCGGTGTACCGTACCTTTGGTGGATGAATAATGATAATACATTCCATTTTTTATCTCCTCTCATTTTGGGCTAACGCCTGAATTAAGCCGCGCCGCGAAGCGGCGTCGGCTTGAATGAATTGTTAGGCCTGCTTGAGACAGAGCTTTCTGTTGATTGCACGGATAACTAGACCATAAGAAATGAATTCAGGCGCAATCACATCTCGGCGAGCCACCAGCTGTTGCGCGGCACAGCCGTTGACAATCCGCCGGATGCCCCAACGCATCACCGCGTCATCAGCGCGAACACACCCCAGCCCAGGTATTCACGCGTGTAAGTGGCGTAGCGCTCGGGTTCCGAGGTCAGTTTGGCTCGAACATCTTTCGCGAACTCGTCGTCGGGATTGGCTTCAAGCCATCGGCGCATGGTGAGCCACTTGGCCGCCTCGTATCTGTCCCAGCCGTCTTGGTCTGCCAAAACCATTTCCACGACGTCGTAGTCGAGGTGGCCGAAAGACGCGAGAAGTTCTGGAAGCATGAGAAAGTCGGAGATTGAGCCGGCAAGACACCCCTTGGCAACATCTTCCGTCGGCGGTAACTGCCGCCAGTAGGGCTCGCCGATGAGGATGATCCCTCCGGTGCGGAGGCTCTGCGCCAGAAGCTCGATGGTGCCGACGACTCCCCCAGCGATCCACGTGGCACCGAGACAGGCTGCCACACCGACCTTCTCGTCAGAGACGTAGCCGGCAGCATCGCCATGGATGAACTTGACTTGATCGGCGACGCCGAGTTCTTCAGCGCGGAGTTTCGCTTGCTCGGTGAACAACTGGCTCATGTCGATGCCGGTGCCGATGACTCCGTAATCGCGTGCCCAGGTGCACAGCATCTCCCCCGAACCGCTGCCGAGGTCGAGCACTCGGGTCCCCGTTTCCAGACGCAGCGCCGCGCCGAGAGTGGCGAGCTTTTCGGGTGTGAATGGGTTATGGATGCGGTGAGCACTTTCGGTGATGTTGAAGATCCGTGGAATGTCCATTGCAGAAAATCTCCTTACGGGTGTGAATAGATTCGGTCACGGCCTAACGCTAAGGCTCACCGGGAGCCGGGTTTATCGGCGATCCGGTGGAGCCGCTTGTTATGTCTTGTCATTTTCCCATTACCCAATACGGGTCTTTGAAGATTTCTTTAAGCGTTTCCAAGCTCTTCGGGTTTAATGTATGGTCGCCTGTGAACCACTCAGGTGTAGCATTGTCATAACAGGTGGCGGCCTTAATCGCCGGGAAATCCTTTTTTATGCCTCTGTAAGCATTTTGCAACCAGGCTGCTTGATCAGATCGATTTGTTCTCCCAAACTCTGATAGCATAATTGGCTTTTGTGGGTGTTTGTCAAGCAAGCGTCTGTAGGTCCTGTGTATCAATACATCAAGCGCATAATCTGTTTTTGGTTTTTTTACTGCCGAGAAAGCATTGAGACCTATCCAATCAACGTACTTATCCCCCGGATAGTATAATTCAGGATCATCCCCATAGCCTGGTACCCCTTCAGGGCAATATGCCTCCCAGACCCAGGTGGCATATTGGTTTACTCCTTCATCTTCGAATATCTGCCAGATGTGCCTCCACGCCGGAATGAAGTTGGGGTCTTGCCCCCAGTAAAACCACCTTCCATTAGACTCGATCATTGTTGTAAAGAAGAAACCTCCGTTTTCCTTTCCAAACGTTGCAGTGCTTAGAGCAAATTCTCTGATAAAACTGTCACGTCTACCTTGTGCAATCTCATCGACGCCAAATCCGGTATTCGCCGAAAAGTAAAACCCAGGGCTTGCATTGAGATACGGGACAACGCCCATTTGGGCGATTGCCGTAGCTTGCTCAACTGGAAACCCTGTGAATAATCTTGGCGTGAGAGATAAGACAAAAATGAATGGCTTTGCGCCAAGAGCATTTTCATAGTAAATGATGTTGTTGCCGATTGGATATTTTCTGTCCATGCTTAGCCAGAAGTCTTTTTCACTTATGACCATTTCTATATATTCATCTCTATTTCTTGCTTTCGCACTCCTTTCTTTCATTTTGTCTTTGAATATAGGATCTTTCAGTACCTCTGGATCTCTCCCCATGGGTAGACCTGGAGGGAATAGGAGAGTCCATGACGGCAAAGGCGGAGGTCGACCCGCTAATAGAACGGGAGGGCCTGCTCGAGATGGCAAAGGCCTACCTGGGTGGTGCGAACGCCCGCACGCCTCTTGCGGCGCCGATGTACGCAGACCTGACGGGGCTCCCCCCACTGCTGATCCACGTCGGCACTGCGGAGACGCTCCTCGATGACTCAACCCGCCTCGCCGAGCGCGCCAGGTGCGCCGGCGTGGATGTTGCCTTGGAGCCGTGGGAGGACATGATCCACGTCTGGCACATCTTCGCCTCGGTATTGCCGGAAGGGCAGCAGGCCGTTGACCGGATCGGTGAGTTCATCCGCGAGCGGGTGGGCAGCGGCCGGCAGCCTGTGGCGAAGAGACGGCGCGCCAGCTAATCTCTCTGGCCAACAGGTCGCTCAACAGCTAGGAAGGCGCCGTGTCAAACATCACTCACCGAGCGATACAGGCCAACGGCATCAACGTGCACATCGCGGAGGCCGGGGACGGTCCGCTGGTGCTGCTGCTTCATGGGTTTCCGGAGCTGTGGTACTCCTGGCGCCACCAGCTTCCTGCGCTCGCGGCCGCTGGATACCATGCTGTTGCGCCGGACCTTCGCGGCTACGGCCGCACCGACGCGCCCGAGAAAATCGAGGCCTACAGCATGCTGAACATGACGGCGGACGCCGTCGGCGTGCTTGACGCGCTCGGCGAGAAAACGGCCGTGATTGTCGGCCACGATTGGGGCTCTCCTATCGCCTGGCACTGCGCGCTCCTCTATCCCGACCGCTTTCCAGCCATCGTGGCGCTCAGCGTCCCCTACGTACCGCGCCCGCCGATACCGCCGCTCCAGCTCTTGGAGCAGATGTTCGCCGGCAGGTTCTTCTACATGCTGTACTTTCAAGAGCCCGGCGTCGCCGAAGCGGAACTCCAGGCGGATGTCCGCAGAACGCTGCGCCTCGTGCTGTATGGAGCCTCGGGCGACGCACCCGCTGGTCTCGGGCTGTCACAGAAGGCGAGCGGACGCAGGATTCCTCGATGGGATGCCGGAGCCGGAAGAGCTGCCGCCATGGCTCGAGCAGGAGGACCTAGACTACCTTGTTGCCGAGTTCACGCGCACCGGCTTTCGGGGCGGGCTCAACCGCTACCGCAACATGGACCGCGACTGGGAGGAGCTGCCGCATCTGGCCGGCGCCAAGGTTCAGCAGCCGGCGCTGTTCATCGCGGGCGACCGCGACACCGTGCGTGGGTTCACGAGCATAGAGGCGATGCAGGCTAACGTGCCCAACCTGCGAGGCGTCGTGATGCTCCCCGGTTGCGGCCACTGGACGCAGCAAGAGCGCCCGGAAGAGGTCAACGCAGGCTCGTCAGCTTCCTTAGAGATGTGACCTAGCTCGCGATAGACTGAACGGCGGCCGGCGCGCGTGCCGGTGGAGATTGCGACGCCGCTCCAAGGCGACCGCCGCTGATGTGATTGACAGTGACCGCCATCTTCGCGAGCACCGAAGGATAGCAGTAGCATATAGCAGGGCCAAGCACCCTGCTATGGCTCCTCTGTCGTCTTCCTCTATGGATCCTTAGGGGGCGCTCACGGAGACTGGGTTGGACCAGGCATAGTAGTAGGGGCCGCTGGGCTGGTCCTGCGACGTAACCTCAACACGGTAGTAGCCGTTTTCCCTCACACTGTCATCGACCAGGGTGTCTTCGTAGACAGGCTGCATGGGGCTGATCGTCTGCCAGAGCTCGCCGTTCTTGATGATGTCTATCTTGACCAGTATGGCGGTCGCGCTCTCGGAGCTCACCCTTAGGTTCAGCTTGGCCGACCCGCCGCTGGCTATGTGGGCGGTACCTCCCATAAGCTCCCCGTTGACGTCGAAAGCGAGGGACGGCCCGGTGGTGGCGAAGCTGCGTCCTGCCTTGATGGCCGCGTAGACCTCCTCCGCGGTCAGCGCCTTCACGTAGAGGCCGTTCTTCGCCACGCCCACTGTCGAGTCGGGATCGGCGGTGTTGTGGGCGTCGCTGTTGGCAACGCCGAAGATGGGCTTGTCGGTGGTGCCGTCCACGTAGGCCATCAGAAGCTGGTCCCAGGACTTCACGGGCGCCTCGGGCGCGCCCAGCCACTGGCCGACGCCGGTCAGCATCTCGGTGGCGGAGTGGACGGCCTCCCTCAGGGGCACCGACTGGCCCCCAAGAGCAACCGGCTTGTTCAGGTCCCTCTCGCCGGTGAGGCCAATGTCGTTCAGCGTCTTCGCGAACGCCAGCGCCTGCTTCGTCCGAGAAGCCGAGCAGCTTCGCGTAGCGAAAGATGTCATCGATGGGCTCTGGTTGTAGACCTCGATGGCTGTCCACGCCGTATCGCGAGCAGGGTGGAGCCTGACGTGTGGCAGTGCACGGCGATTCCGCCGTTGGAGTGAACGTAGTCGGCCCACTTTGCCAGGTTCTCCGGGTACTGCTGGGGCCGGTGCCGGCCGGGTTAGGCGGATCCGGCCACACCTCCTCAGGGCAGAGCTCGTTGGCGTCGTCACCGACGAAGGGGTCCGCAACGTTGAAGGCGAGCATGTGTGAGCGGTTGAATATGCCCTCGTTACCCGTGATCTCGAAGCCGGGCAGGGCGAGGAAGGTGCCGGGCTCCGACGCGGCAGCGGTGTCGGCAACCAGCGACTCCCACTTCTCTCTCGTCAATTCCCCGCAGTGGTCGGTGATGATGACCAGGCTGAGGCCGCGGCGAAGTGCGGTCGCCTTCACGTCTTCCACCGAGCCCGTGCCGTCGGACCGGGTCGTGTGTATGTGGCCATCGTAGTAGATCAACGAATACGGCATAGCAGGAGTCCCACTGGAGTAGGCGCTGAGGTGGCCCCTGGTCCTTCTTCCTCACACGCCAGCGCGACAAAGAGAAGGGCAACAACAGGCGGAATCAGAAGGAGGAATCTCATGAGGACACGTCACGCATTGGGCGAGATAACTGCGTCAATTCTACACCCGCTGTCAACTTGGGGCACCATGCGCCCAAGGAAGGCCGGCCCCTCCGCACCCGCAGCCTCGCCCTCAGGTTGTCCCCTGGGCTCGCGCGGGCCAGCCACCCCCGCCGGGTCCTCTATCACCTCGGCGTGTCCCATCCAGCCCTCGCTTCCGATCCAGACCTGTACTTGGGGGTCGGCGAGGATACTCTCGTACCAATCAGACCTGCGGCCGAACCCGGAGAGGCAGCAGACCTTGCCATCGCCCATGACGAAGTTGACGGGCGTACAGCGCAGCAGGCCGCTCTTGCGGCCGGTGGTGGCAAGCACCATGATGTAGCCAGTATAGGAGTCGCTGACGTAAGGGCCCAGCCCAAGGTGGAACATCCCGACCATCAGCCAGTTGAGGCGCTTGAAGGCCGCACGCAGGGTATCGGTGGGGAAGCGCAGGAGGCTATCCAGAGCGCCGACCTGATCAGAAGAGCTCTTTCCAGGGACCATCGAAATGCCAAGGGAACACGCTCAAGCCGACACGGCGGCGGGTATCGACAAGGAGGGGACCGTTGAACACCAGGATTACGGAGCTATTCGGCATTAGATATCCGATTCTCTGCGGAGCGATGATGTGGCTGGCTAAGCCCGAGCTTTGTGCCGCGGTATCCAATGCAGGCGGATTGGGTGACTTAACAGCGGGCAACTACGCCTCCGGAGATGAGCTACGCGAAGCAATCGCCAGAACCAGGCAACTAACCGACAAGCCATTCTGTGTGAATTTGACTTTTCTGCCCTCGGTCCGAATTGGCAAGGAGCTGCACCAGGATTACTTTCGGGTCTGCTGCGAAGAAAAGGTCAATTCCATTGACGTGTCAGGTGCGCCTCTAGACAGGTACCTGGGGCCTGATCCAATTCGTCAAGCGAAAGACGCAGGGATAACACTAATACACAAGGTCGGCTCAGTGAAGCACGCCTTGCACGCTGAGCAGGCCGGCTATGATGCAGTGATTGCCGCCGGCTTCGAAGAAGGCGGTCACCCCCTGCACGAAGACGTGACGACGATGCTCCTAACACCCAGGATCTGCCAGTCAGTAAGTATACCGGTTGTGACTGCGGGCGGCATCGCGGATGGAAGGGGAATGGCCGCTGCCATGGTCCTGGGAGCAGAGGGCGTGATGATGGCTTCCAGATTCATAGCCACGACTGAGTGTCTTGCACACTCTCGTATCAAGCAGGAACTGGTTCGGCGGCAGGAGAATGCCACGGTCATGATATGCAAGACCGTCAACCTTCAGATGCGGGCTATGAGAAACGCGCAGGTCGAGAAGGTGCTAGAAGTGGAAGCCGGAGGAGGGGGCCTCGAGGAGATCATTCCTCTCATTTTGGGCGAGCGCCAGGGGAGCGCCTGGGAAACCGGTGACGTCGATTCCAGCCCGCTTCCCGTCGGCCAGTCTATCGGGCTGATTCAGGATATCGTTAGCTGCGAAGAACTGCTGGCGAGAATGATGAGAGAGGCGGAGGAGATACTGACACGGGCTCAAAGGCGATTCGCTAGCGATGAGGTGATCACCTAAAGCTCGTCTTTCTGCACATGTGGTCGAGGCCATCATCCCAGGGATCCGCGGGCACGATGCTTCATTGGCCCGGCTTTGAGCGACAACAGATGCTGGATGTCTTGGGCGTCCCGGTTTGACGCTACCCGTATGTACAGCCACCGCCCTTCAGGGTATTCGCGGGCGGTCTCCAGTGTTCCGCTGACCCTTTGCCCAAGCCTGAGTCTCATCGCCTCTTCGGCCTGAGTCGGATTGAGAACGATTTGAACAGTGAAGAACCCTTTACCTGGATACATGGATAGGAGAGCCCGCCCGGACTTTCGGAATCTCAGTGCCCATCCATAGTGCCTGCCGTAGAATCTGAACTCGCCCTCGGCGCCATATCCACCCGAGAGGAGTCGAACGAGATCATTCCAGAGGGGCAGTTTCTCTCCTAAGACCTCGCCCACTTCTGCAGGTGTCGGCTGGCGCGCTTTGTCGATGAAAAACCCGATGCTCAAGACACCTCTCCATGCGAGCCGGGCGGCGCCGCTAGCCCCGGCCATCCTTCTCGCTGAAGCGGCTCACCAGACCCTGATAGATCTTACGCACGGTCTCAAAGGCCATCTTCCGGGACTGATGGTCTTCCCCTATCAGTCCCTTTCGGTTGTACCCCCGCTGATACTTGTTCTGGCGCAGAGGAGTCCGGAAGTCATACAGGACCCAAGGGGACGTGCCGATTACGGACGGAAACCCGAGGATGGTGGCGAACTGTCGGCGATAGAAGTCGGCCTGGAACTCCTCGGTTCGGATCTCGTCCACCGCGCCGTGAAGGCCCGCCACGCAGTCTGCCCCGAACTCTGAGACCAGCATGGGCTTGCCACAGGACGCCAGGTTCTTGAGGAGATCTTGCACTTGCTCCACCTGGCCGTAGTACCAGCCGAAGTACTCGTTCACAGCGACTACGTCCATGTGCGGCAGGAGCGGGTCATCGGGCAGTGGCAGGAGGGCGGCTGAAACCAGTCGAGTCGAGTCGAGCTGGCGGGCGCAGGCCGCGAGCTCCTCCAAGAACGGCAAGCGTTCACTTGTCGTCAGCGTCTCGTTCGCTATCGACCAGATTATGACGCTGGCCCTGTTCCTATCGCGAATAACCAGCTCGCGTAGCTGGTTGCGGGCGCCGGCCAACACCGCAGGGTTCGCGAAATCGACATGCCAGTAGACGGGGACTTCCTCCCAGAGAAACAGCCCCGCCCTGTCGGCAAGACGGGCGGTGTTCTCGTGGTGTGGATAGTGAGCGAGCCGCACGAAGTTACAGGCCAGGTCACGCGCTGCCTCCAGCATCTGGCGTGTGTCCTCTTCCGTCGCAGCGCGTCCTCGCCCCGGGAACTCCTCGTGAGCGCAGATCCCGCGGAGAAAAATCGGTTGCCCATTGAGAAGCAGCCTATCACCCTCGACCCTCACTTCGCGAAAGCCCACGCTTTCCTCCAGGCGGTCACCGCTTTCCAGCGCTACCTCGACCTCATACAGATACGGTTCCTCCGGCGACCAAAGCCTTGGTTCGGCAGTGAGCTCCAGCGACGCCATGCCCTGCCCATCCACGGGAGTCCTCTCTGCTACGTGGAGAGCCGGCACGGTGAGAGTTACCTGCTCGCCCTCAGCGGCTGACGTCTCCACATCCAGGCGCAGGCGTCGGAAACCTGTGCCCGGCAGCAGACGCAGAAAGGTTCGCTTTACGTGAGACCGCGGGACTTCGACGAGACGCACAGAGCGGAAGATGCCGCCGTAGTTGAACCAATCGCACCAGAGCGCCGGCAGCCGGTCCGCCTCCCGCCGGTTGTCGACGACTATCGCCAGGACGTTTCGGGGCTGCAAGTGAGGCGTAACGTCGATGCAAAAGGGGGTGAACCCACCCTCGTGTCTGCCAATGAAGACCCCGTTTAGCCAGAGGGTGGCCTCGTAGCTGGCTGCCCCCACATAGAGGAAATAGCGCGGGCCGGAGGCCGGGCCGTCAAACTCCCTCAGGTAGAGAGCGCAGCCCTCGTAGTGCATCAATTCCGACCGCTCCTCGTTCCAGCAGCCCGGCACCTTGATCGTCTCCCAGGCGCCGGCCGGAAAATCGGCCTGCGGGTTAAGCAGTGCCTCCTCCTCCGGCTTGGTCAACAGCTCGAAGTAATGCGGGTCAGACGCAGCCCGCCTTCTGTGGACATCGTAAGGGTCGATGTGGAATCTCCAGAGACCGTCAAGGCCGATCTGTGGCCTGCTGTTGACTTCAATGAGCGAGTCTGCCGTCAGCAGCGTCTCCCTGAACGCCTCCCTGTAATTCGGGTCAAACGGCGACAGAGTTCGGGCGGTCATGGGCAATGCCTCCTCAACGCTGCACGGATGCGCGGACAAACGCAGGGGTGAGCGACCCGCTAACTGGATGATGTTCGCTTGACCACCCACTGGCGGCCTGGACAGATGTTACCACCGCTGGCGTCTCGCGCGACGTCAGCGTTCCCCCTGAAGGAGGGCTGAAGGCACAGACTCGGCCCGGCGAAGCCGGGCCTCGATCTCTTTGTCATTTCTTGGAGAACTGGAGTCGAACCTGCCTGCCGGCGGGCAGGCCCGCGACCCTCTGCCGTGGAAGCAGAGGAGCTGAGAAATCAAGATGGTGACGCTCAACTGACCCGAAAGGCGGAACGACCTGAGCAGCACGCTGGACGACGAGGCAAGGAATGCCATTGAGGCGCACAACCGGGATCCAACCACCGGCCGGGTCATGATCCACGAGGCCCGAGGAGCTGCCGGCGGCCACCCGACGGCCGGCCTTGGGGAAGCAGTGACGGCCTCCCTGGAGAAGCGGCAGCCGGGCTTCCGCAAGTCACAGGTCCACCACTGGGGAAGACTCTCCCCGGTACTCTCGAGACTCTATACCGCGAGGTATCGCCATCCACAACCTGCAGCCGCTCCCCGAAGAAGAGTCACAGGAGACCCATTCACACAGAGCGTGGTAGGATTGAGGTTGACTCAGGCCAGCAGGAGTCCAGCGCGATCGCGCTTAACGATGCAATGCCCTGGCCGCTGGGTCAGCAGCGACTGAGGAAGGTAACTCAATAACGTTCCCTCGAACGATGATCGGCGACGTTTCCGTCTCAAGGATGATCGTCGGCAGCAACTCGTTGTTCGGCTTCTCTCACAGCAGCGCGGCGAGAGACAAGCAAATCAAAGAAACCATGACATCACAGAGAATGGCCGACGTCATCGAGGTGTTCCTCAACGCCGGCATCGACACCATCATGGGCCTGGTACAGTTCCTCGGTTTTCGAGAGGCGATCGAGGAGGCCGAGCAGAGGGCCGGTCATAAGGACCATAGACTAGTGCTCGGAGGCTGGGCATGACGAAGGAACGTCTGGGTATCGGTCTCATTGGCTCCGGCTTTGTCTCCCAGTTCCATATTCGGAGCCTCGTAGGCGTGCGCGACGCGGACGTGGCGGGGGTGACGAGCCCGACACGAGAGCACGCCGAGGCCGCCGCCACCCTGGCGAAGCAGCTCGGCGTGGGATCGCCGAAGGTGTTCCGAAGCATCGCCGAGATGGCGGCTGACCCCGCGGTCGATGCCCTGTGGATCTGCTCGCCGAACGACACCCGCGTCGCCGTGGTGGAGGAGATCGTCGATGCAGTGGAGCGTGGAGCGAGCCTCATCGGCGTCGCCTGCGAGAAGCCGCTCGCCCGCACCGTCGCCGAAGCGAAGCGCATGCTTGAGCTCGTGCAGCGCGCGGGACTGCTGCATGGCTATCTGGAGAACCAGGTCTTCGCCCCCGCTCTCGCCCGGGGCAAGGAGATCATCTGGCGGCGGGCGGCGGCCATCGCCGGGCGGCCCTACCTGGCCCGCGCCGCCGAAGAGCACAGCGGCCCTCACATGCCCTGGTTCTGGCTCGGCTCTCGACAGGGCGGCGGCGTGCTCAACGACATGCTCTGCCACAGCTACGAGGCGGCTCGCTTCCTGCTGACAGCGCCCGGCGAGCCTCGCGACGCGCTGACCGTCACCGATGTCAACGCCCAGATCGCGTCGCTGAAGTGGACCCGCAAGGAGTACGCAGAGATCCTCCGGGAGCAGATCGGGCGGCGCCGTCGACTACGCCAGGGCGCCGGCCGAGGACTTCGCCCGGGCCACCGTCCGGCTGCGCACGCCGGAAGGCTTCCCCGCGTTGGTGGAAGCGACGACATCGTGGAGCTTCGTCGGTCCCGGCCTGCGGCTGCGCATCGAGCTCCTGGGCCCCGAGTACTCCATGCAGGTGGATACGCTGAACAGCGAGCTCTCCGTGTTTCTCAGCCGGCGCGTTACGGGCCCGGGCGGCGAGGACCTCGTCGAGAAGCAGAACGCGGAGCAGGGACTGATGCCCGTCGTCCCGGACGAAGCCGCCAGCTACGGCTACGCGGCCGAGAACCGGCACATGGTGCGGGCTTTCCTCGAGGGCCGGCAGCCCGACGAGACGTGGGAGGACGGCCTCGCGGTGACGACGGTGCTGATGGCGTGCTACCTGTCGGCAGAGCGAGGGCAGGTGGTTCAGCTCCCGGCGCCGGAACTGGAGAGCTTCGTCCCGGCGGTGGCGCAGGGGACCTGGCGGCCGTAGGGCTCTAGTGATGGGGTAGGGGCGCCCCTCGCGGGCGCCCCAAGGAGGACAGCCGGGCAGGGGCCAGCCCTGCCCCTACGCCTCTACCTCTACCTCCCGCCCCTCTTCAGCCGACCGGTAGGCGGCGTTGAGGATTCGCTGCACGTTGAGCGTCTCCTCCTCCTTCACCAGCGGCTCGGCCTCGCCGCGCACGACGGCCAGGAAGTGAACGACCTCACGCTCCCAGCCGCTGAAGCGGGGCAGGTTCTTGATCTCCTCGTCGACCTGCATTCCGTCCCGCAGGCGGTAGATGGTGGGAGGATCGGTGATGGCCCCGCCCTCCGTGCCCAGGAGCTGCGAGCTGAACCGGCTATCTTTGATGTGGGCGGCCCAGCAGACGCGCAGGATCAGAGAAGCGCCGTCCTGGAAGCGCACGAAGGCGACGGCGGAGTCCTCCACGTCGAAGAGCTTGGGGTTGTAGCCGTTGCCGTGGGCGGCGGCGATCTCCGGCCGCCGGCCGAATAGCTGTTGCGTCACCGCCGACACCTTGGTCGGCGTGGGATTGCCCATGAGCCAGACCGTCTGGTCGAGCATGTGCACGCCGATGTCGAGCAGGCAGCCGCCGGCGGAGAGCGGCACGCTGGTGGAAGGCGCCCCAGGTGGGGATGCCCATGCGGCGCATGGCGATAGCCTCGGCGTGGTAGATCTGGCCCAGAGCGCCGCTCTCGACAACGCGCTTGATGGCTTGCGCCGCCGGCTCAAAACGAAAGTTCTGGGCGGCCATCAGCACGCGTCCGGCCTTTCGGGCCGCGTCGAACATCTCGTGCGCCTCCGCCACGCTCGTCGCCAGCGGCTTCTCGCAGAGGACGTGGGCGCCCGCCTCCAGCGCGGCGATGGTCACCTCTCGATGCAGGGCATTTGGCAGGCAGACGCTGACGATGTCCGGCTGCTCCTGCTCGATCATCTCCCGCCAGTCGGTGTAGACCTTGGGGACTTTGTACTGGTCGGCCAGCGACTGCGCCCGCTCTTTCGCCTGGTCGCAGATGGCGGCCACCCGCACAAAGTTGGCCGCATACCCGGGCAGGTGGACCACGCGCCCGGCAAAGCCCGCCCCGACGACGACGATCTTCAGATCACTCATCCCTTGAACCTCACAAGAAACTTGTCTAAATCAGTTGCTCCAGGAGCGCCTTCGCTGCCAGGATGCCCTCGCGCTCGGGCAGCCGCTCGCCCTCATACTCGATGCCGACGTAGCCGCGGTAGCCGCCAGCCTTGACGATGTCCATCATTCGAGGGAAGTCGATGGTCGTCTCCGCGCCGTCGGGGCCGAAATCGTAGCACTTGGCGCTGACGGCCTTCGCGCACGGGCATCAGCTTGGCCACCGCGTCGTAGCGGTCCACTCCAGCGGGGAAGTTGCCGAAGTCAGGCAGCGTGCCCAGGTGCGGGCTGCCCACCAGGTCGATCAGCGAGCGCAGCCACGACGCATCCGACGACAGCCCCCCGTGATTCTCGATGAGGATATCGACGCCGGTGCCGGCGGCGTAGTCCAGCAGCGCGCCGAACGCCTCGGCGGCGCGCTCGCGCATGGCGTCGGGGTCGCTCTCGTCGCCGCGGACGTTGCAGCGGATGGCGTGGCAGCCCAGCACGGCAGCGATGTCCACCCACTTCCGGTGGTTGCGGGCCGCCAGCAGGCGGTTCTCCCGCTCGGCATCTCCCAGGTCGCCCTCCAGGTCGCACATGATGAGCAGCAGCTCGATGCCCCGCTCCTCCGCCCTCTGCTTCAGGTAGCGGAGGTAGACGTACTGGGGCGACGGGAAGAAGGTATTCACCAGCTCGAACCCGGTGATGCCCAGGTCGCCGCAGGTCTCGACCATGCCGAGCATGTCGGTCTCCCGCGCGAAGTACGTCCGGTGCAGGGACCAGGCTGCCAGGGAGATCTTCAGGCCGCTCGCCTCGCTTTCCGAGTCCGTCACGATAGCGCCTCCACACTCACTTCTCGAAAGTACACGACGGAATCGGCGTCGTGGTTTTGCAGGCCGATGTAGCCGTACTCCGGCCGCGGCCCTCGCTCGGGCTCGTAGTCGAAGCGGCGCGGCGGCACCGGCTGCGCCGGGTCGAAGGTGGTGACGAGGGCGCCGTTAAGGGTGACATCCACGCGCGCACCTCGCATGGCGATGTCCATCACGTTCCACTCCCCAGCAGGCTTCTGGGCATCGGCAAGGGCGCGGGTGATGGAGTAGATGCAGCCGGTGCGGTGCCACTCGTCGCCGGTCGCCAGGATCTGGACCTCGTACCCGTGGTGAACGGCATACCAGGCGTCCGGCGGGGGCTCGGCGATGCGGATGAAGACGCCGGAGTTGTCCTCAACACGGCTCACCCGGTACACCACCCGCAGCGTGGCATTGCCGAACTTCGACTCTGTGTACCAGAGGAGACCCATGCCGCCCTGGGTCTTGAGCGCCCCGTCCTCGACCACAAAGCTGCCGTCGCCGACCATCTCCCAGCCAGCTAGGTCCCGGCCGTTGAAGAGCTGTTTACGAGCAGACGGGCGGTCTTCAGCGCTCATGAAAGGCAAGATGGGGGTTCTCGGGTGACAACGACGCCAGTATACAGACTGGCGGGTCTAAGAACCAATGAGGACGACAAAGGGGACTCCCGCAAACGGGCAGCCGTCCGGCCTGCGGTGTCTGTATCTGGCAGCCGGGCCAGTCGCCGCCTATAATTGACGTATCGGAGCAGGAGCTTTCCTTGGGCCGGCGGGGGAAAGGAGTCATCATGGTGCACAGGACGGGCGTCGTCGAAAAGGAAGCCACGGGCGGTGGCTACAGCTTTACCATTCGTGCCCAGTACCCCAATAGCCCCGGCATGCTCGGCAAGATCGCCTCCGCCATCGGCGAGGCCGGGGGTAACATCGACGCCATAGACATCGTACAGGCAAGCCGCGACCGCATAACCCGCGATATCACCGTGGCCGCCCGCGACGAGTTCCACGGCCGCGAGATCGTAGAGCGGCTGAAGGCTGTAGAGGGAGTGACCATCCGCAGCGTCGCCGACCCGGTCTTCCTCATGCACCTGGGCGGCAAGATCGAGGTCAGCCCGCGAGTACCCATAAAGACCCGCAGCGACCTCTCGATGGCCTACACCCCGGGCGTGGCCCGAGTCTCGATGGCCATACACGATGATCCCAACTCTGTGTGGGCGCTGACCATCAAACGCAACACGGTGGCGGTGGTGACCGACGGAACGGCGGTGCTCGGCCTGGGTGACATTGGGCCGGAGGCAGCCCTCCCCGTCATGGAGGGCAAGGCTATGCTGTTCAAGGAATTCGGCGGCGTCGACGCCTGGCCGGTTTGCCTGGCCAGCAAGGACCCGGACGACATCGTGCGCTGTGTCAAGCTCATCGCCCCCGTCTTCGGCGGCATCAACCTGGAGGACATCTCCGCTCCCCGCTGCTTCGATATCGAGGACCGGCTCAAGCAAGAGCTGGACATCCCCGTCTTCCACGACGATCAGCACGGCACGGCGGTGGTGGTCCTGGCCGGCCTCCTCAACGCCCTCAAGATCGTGCGCAAGAACATAGAGGACCTGCGCGTGGTGGTCTCCGGGGCGGGAGCGAGCGGTATCGCCTGTGCCAAGATGCTCCTCTCTGTCGGCGTCAGCGATATCGTGGGGTGCGATCGAAACGGCATCGTCTACAAGGGCCGCAAGGAAGGGATGAACCGGGCTAAGGAGTGGCTCGCCGAGGTCACCAACACCCGCAGCCTCCGCGGCACCGTCCACGATGCCATGGAGGGCGCCGACCTGTTCATCGGCCTGTCGGGGCCCAACGTCATCAGCGCCGACGACGTCAAGAAGATGAACCGTGACCCCATCGTCTTCGCCATGGCGAACCCAGACCCGGAGATTGACCCCGAGGAGGCCCTGCCCTACGTCCGCGTCATGGCTACCGGACGCTCCGACTACCCGAACCAGATCAATAACGTCCTTTGCTTCCCAGGCTTCTTCCGCGGCCTGCTGGACGTTCACGCCCACGAGATCAACGAGGAGATGAAGGTGGCCGCCGCCCAGGCTATAGCGTCTGGCGTCTCCAGGAACGAGCTGCACGAGGAGTACATCATCCCCAGCGTCTTCAACAAATCGGTGCAGCGGGCCGTAGCGCGAGAGGTGGCCAACGCCGCTTACCGCACCGGCGCCGCCTCGCACCACCGGCGGGCGTACCGCGGCCGCCTGTAGGCGACGCGCCGAGCAGCATCGACCGGCCCCCGGACCCAGGCTGCGGGGACCGCTCTGCGCTTGCCCGCGCCCTGGCCCTGCCCTATGATTTCCGAAATCCAAATGTCATTCTGAGTCCGCCCAAGGGCGGGCGAAGAATCCGTGATGGCAGGCGTCGTGCGACGGATGCTTCATCCGCCTCTGGCGGATTCAGCATGACAGACACGAAGCACTGGAATCTGTGACAAACTGTGGCTAATCGGGACCGTAGGACAAGCAAGGAAGAGGAGGGCTGCTGGTGGAACTGAAGGGTACTGTAGCCATCGTCACGGGGGCGGCCCGCGGCATAGGCCGCGGCATCGCCGTCTGCCTGGCGAGGGAGGGCGTGCACGTGGTCATCGCCGACCTGGGGCAGAACCAGGACATCGCGCGGGAGATGGAGGAGACGGCCCGGCAGGTGAGGGCCCACGGCGTCGAGGCGCTGACCGTGAACGCGGACGTGCGCGACTGGGAGCAGGTGCAGGGCATGGTGAAGGCCGCCATCGACCGCTTCGGGCACGTCGACATCCTGGTCAACAACGCCGGCGTCACCTCCGTGGCGGCCGTGGCCACCATGGAGGAGTCGGAGTGGGACCGCGTGCTGGGCGTGAACCTGAAGGGCACCTTCCTGTGCAGCAAGGCGGTGGCGCCCCACATGATGGAGCGCCGCTCGGGGCGCATCGTCAACCTGTCGTCACAGGCCGGCAAGCGAGGCTACCCGGGCAACGCCCACTACTGCGCCTCCAAGTTCGGCGTTATCGGCTTTACTCAGTCGCTGGCCTATGAGATGGGGCCTTCCAACGTCACCGTCAACGCCGTCTGCCCGGGCGAGGTGGACACCGCCATGTTCCGCGACGTCCTAGCCCCAGCCATAGGCGCTCTCACCGGCAAGACGCCGGAGGAGGCGTGGCAGGAGTGGATCGCGACGCGGGTGCCCCTGGGCCGGCCCCAGACGCCGGAGGACATCGGCGAGGCGGTGGTCTTCCTCTGCCGGGCGGAGAACATCACCGGCGAGGCCCTGAACGTCACCGGCGGCAGCGAGATGGCGTGAAGGGGCGGGACGCCCTGTTTGTGCAAGCGTAGTCTTAGGTGACGACCTCACCAGGTTGCCGCGTGCAGAAGGGTCGAGAAACGGCAATCTCTGCTAACCGCTCGTCATGGGACTTGAAGGTATGGTATCCTTGCTTCGTCGCCGCAATGTAGTCTGAGGGCCTTCGGAGCGCAAGCATGCTTGATTTTCGCCTGAGGGGAGCTTACTCAACTGGCCGCGCGGCTGCCCTCGCTGGCGTGCCAGTGTCGACTGTGTATTACTGGGCCAGGCAGAGGGTCTACGAGCCCAGCATTTCGCGTACGAGGGTGATTCTGTGGTCATGGCCAGATCTTCTGGCGCTGCGGGCAATCTACTGGCTGCGCCAGGGAAAGCTCAACATAGCCCTAGAGAGGACCACGATGTCGCAAGTCCGCGGGATGTTGGAGACGCTACAGGCCCTCGGCGATCGCCTGGGAGACGACCTTGCCGATCGCAGCGTAGTCCTGCGGGTAGACACTAGAGGGCGTCCGCATCTGGGGATAGAGGACAAGCTGCTCTATCCGCTTCGGGGCGGGGTTGCTCAATTCGTGTCTCCCGGGACTGTCATAGACCTTCTCTGCGAATACCAGCCGGGCGGCAGCCTGCTGGGGCCACACCTGCTGCAACCCCGGCC
This sequence comes from uncultured Chloroflexia bacterium, assembly GCA_963726245.1. Taxonomy (GTDB): domain Bacteria; phylum Chloroflexota; class Dehalococcoidia; order DSTF01; family JALHUB01; genus CAVSBT01. Next base: position 8,209 of record CAVSBT010000032.1, on the reverse strand, counting down.
TCGTGTCCGCATTATCCCCGGGAAGCTGGGCGGTGAGCCACACGTTCGGGATACGCGCGTGGAGACGCTTGCCATAGATGCACTCGCACAGCATGGCTATACGGTCCCCAACATCCTGCAGTTGTATCCATTTCTGGACTCCCCAAGCGTCGAGGACTCACTGGATCTAGAGCGGCAGCTACAGAGGAACTTGAGCGCAGCTGCCTAGGATTGCCGCCAGAGTGCCTCCAAGGTTCGCCCTCGACCACAACTTTCCTCAGCCCGTCGTCGAGGCGCTGGGATACATACGTGAGGCAAAGCTCGTACCCCTCAAGCAAGTGGATGAGAGGCTAACCAGGGACTGCCAGGATTGGCAAATCCTTCTAGCGCTACACCAGCTAGGAGACTTCGACGGCTTCATCACGCTTGACAGCGCCATGGCATCGCTTCCGAAGGAACTAGCCGTTCTTCGTCAAACGAGGCTCACCCTCGTTGTCTTGGAGCGCGTTGGCCACGATCCGATACTGGCCACCGGGCTTCTGTTGATACACTTGGGGCATGTCGCTAGACAGACCGTGCGTCGCTTGGGGCAACTTTGGATTCTCCGAGCCCCGGGACGCACTAGTCACATCACGCCGCTTCAGCAGCTCGAATTCGTCGCGAGCAAATCAGGCCAGACAGCGACATCTCTCTATAACAAAGAGAAGCTCACTCGGTCAGAACTGATTCAGCCAGTCCTGCCATAGCCAGAGTGAACGAGTCTCCCTCGGGCTAGCCCTCTCCGATCGCTGCGCCCAGCGCGCGGGCGGCTTGCGACGTGCGCCTCCACCCTATCGAGCCGATCTTGGGACTCGCGGTTCTCCCTAGCAGCCTGTTACGCCGGCCCCGGCCACCCTTCCGCCGCCTTGATCTGCTCGAGCTGGCCGATGTGGTCGGCGTCGTGGAGGCGCTGGAAGGCCAGCCAGCCCTTGCAGTTGAGGGGCCCAAAGAAGGGGTGCTCGAAGGTTGCCGCCAGGTCGGGCGAGGCCGGCCAGCCCCGGACCCGCGCCAGCAGGTCGGCGCGGGCGGCGCGCAGCCGCTCGATCAGGGCCGCCAGCGGCTGCCCCTCGTCGGCTATCTGGCTCCCCAGCGCGCGCTGGCCATCCGGGACGGCGCCGCGGGCCAGCGACTCGACGATGCGCGCCACGCCCTCCTCGGCCGCGATGACGTGGCGCAGCACGTCGGCGATGGACCACTGTCGGGCGCCGGACGGAAGGCGGCCTGCTCCTCGCTCACCCCGTCGAGGAGGGCCAGCAGCCGCGCCCGCTGCTCCTCGATGAGCTCGACCAGCGCCGGCACGTCCTTCGATGCCTGGTGCCCCAGGTAGGAGACGAGTCGCTGACGGGCGTCTTCGGTCACCATGGGTTCATTCCCCCTTGCCAGTGTCCCCCGTAGCTGCAGGGCTTTAGCCCTGCCCCCGGGGCAGACCTGAAGGTCTGCAGCTACGCGCTTCCTCACTCTTGCGACTGACTCCCCGCGACGCGCTCCGTAGGCTACCCGTGGGGACAGAGCTTCAGCTCTGTCCTGGGCCGAGCTGAAGCTCGGCCCCTACGAGATCATTCGACTCCCGGCCATGCGCTCCGCGGCGTCCCGGAAGCGGCGCCGGTGCTCCTCGGACGCCCGCAGCGTCAAGTTCGCCTCCAGCTCCCGGCGCGCCGCCGGCTCCAGGGGCAGCACGGCGTCGATGACCTCCTTCGAGGCGCGCACCGCCTCCGGCGAGTTCTCGGCGATTTGGCCGGCCAGCTCCAGCGCGGCCTCCTCCAGGTCGGCCTGGACGACCAGCCGGTCCACCAGCCCGATGCGCAGGGCCTCGTCGGCGTCCACCACGCGCGCCGTGAAGATGAGGTCCTTGGCCCGCGACAGGCCGACGATGCGGGGCAACTGGCTGCCCCCGACCACCAGGCCGTAGGTAGCGCCGGGGAAGCGAAAGCGGGCCGTGTGGGCCGCCACCCGCAGGTCGCAGGTGATGGCCAGCAGGGCGCCGCCGCCGTAGGCGAAGCCGTTGACGGCGGCGATGACCGGCTTCGGGAAGCGCACCAGCCGCATGATGACGTCGACGGTGCCGTCGCCGCGGCCCTCACCCCGTGAGGCGCCCAGAGCCTCCGTCATGTCGGCGCCGGCGCAGAAGGCCTTCTCGCCCACCCCGGTGATAACGACCACGCGCACCCCGTCGTCGTCGGCCAGGGCGTCCAGGCGGGCCACCAGGGCCGAAGAAAGCCGGCGGTTGATGGCGTTGTGCTTGTCGGGCCGGTTGAGCCTGAGAACGGCGACGGGCCCTTTCTTCTCGCAGATAACGACCTCTTCGGGCAAGGACACCTCCCTCTGGCGGGACCCGCGCGGGTACTGGGCAATCATACTAGCCCTGGCACGACCCCGTGGCAAGGCAGGAGAGGAGGTAGGAAGGAACTACGCGAACGAAGGTAGGTATGGGCGGTGCACGAAAAGCACCTCGTCCAGGAACGCCTCGGCGGCGCGGGCGCTGTGCACCACGGGGTCGATAAGGAGGGCCTGGAGAGCGAGCTCCCGGGAGCCGGAGACGGCGGCGTCCACGACCAGCTCCTGGATCTCCACCTCGCGGGCCGCCATGGAGGCGATAGGTCCCGGCAGGGGCCCCACCGGGAGGCCGCCCACCTTCCCCTTCTCGACAACCCCCGGCACCTCGACCACAGCGCCGGCGTCAACGTTGTCGATGTAGCCGTCGTTGGGGAGGATGAGGGAGTGCTTGCGCGCCGACCGCCCAGCGACGACGTCGGCCGCCAGCCCGGCGGCAGAGATGCCCAGCGCCCTCTCGCGAGACGGCTGGCTGAGCAACGAGCCCACGGTCTCCGCGCCCGCGTTCCAGACCTCGAGCTGGCGACCCAGATGCGTGCGCTCCGCCTCCTGGCCTGCGAAGTCGAAGCCCTTCGTGCCTATCACCTCGGCCGCCCAGCCGATGAACTCGCCCACGTGGTCGTCCCCCGTGGTCGGGAAAAGGCCGAAGCGCTCGAAAAGCAGCCGCGACAGAGGTTGCACCTCGGGCGGCTGCTGCCCCAGCCGGCGCCGGAACTCCGGGTAGAGGTCCTCGCCGGAGCGCCGGTCGCGCAGGCTGGTGACCCAGGTGAAGTGGTTCACGCCGGCGGCCAGGAGTTCGATGTCCTCCAGTCGACGCTCCAGGAGAAACGCCGCCCAGAGGACGGTCCCGGCCACGCCGTGGCAGAGGCCCACGGCCCGCACCCCTGTGTGGCGCCGGACGGCCAGGCAGACGCGCCCCTCCGGGTTGGTGTAGTTGATGAGAAGGGCCGCCGGGCAGAGGCGCTCCATGTCCCGGCAGATGTCGATGACCAGGGGAACGGAGCGGAGGGCGTGGGAGAGGCCACCGGGCCCGGCGTTCTCGCTGAGGACGGAGGGGAAGCCGTGCTTCAGGCAGAGCTCGTGGTCCAGCTTCCAGAGGTCGTCCCGGCGCACCTCTACCGCCGTCACCACGAAGTCGGCGCCGTCCAGGACCGCCGTCCGGTCGGTGGACGCCTCCAGGGAGACGCCCCAGCCGGAGGCCTCGTTGAGGCGGGCCGCCAGCCCCGCCATGCGCTCCAGCTTGGCGGCGTCCACGTCCACCAGGCCGAGCCGGCAGCCCCGGAGCTCCGGCGTCTGGAAGAGGTCGCTCAGGAGGTCGACGCCGAAGATGACGCTGCCGGCGCCGACCACCACCAGCTTGGGGCTCGCGGGCTGGCTCATGTGACGATGGTCCCCCATGACAGTCTCCTACCGGCGACCAGCTTCATAGCCCTCCGGTCCGGAAGCGAAGGTTGAGGACCTGGTTGGGCTGGGCCTCCAGCCGCACCCAGCCGTCCTCCAGGGGCGCCTCCGCCAGGAAGGCCTCCTCCATGTTGACGAACTCGGCGCCCTGGAAGGGCTCCGCCAACCGCACGCGGCCCGAGGCGGGCCTGGAGCTGATGTTGTACAGCCGGACGACGGCGCCCTCTGCCGTCCTCGGCCCGCTTGAGGGCGGAGACGACGAAGGCCGGGCCCTCGAGGGCCAGGAGGGCCCCTTCCGCCGGCAGGGCGCCGGAGCCGTCCTCCACCCGGCGCGCCCGCATCGGCACGGCGAACCGGTGCGCCTCCGGCCAGGCCTGCTCCCAGTCGCCCTCATGGGGGATGAGCGCGTAGTCGAACGCGTGCCGGCCGAGCATCTGGGCGCCCGGCGTGGGGACAAGCGGGCCCGCCAGATGCTGGGACGCGACGTCAGGTCGAAGCGGGCCAGGTAGTCCCACGCAGCGCAGCAAAGTGAGGCGCGATGGTGACAGTTGTTCTCTCGCCGGGCAGCACCTCGTACTCCGGGAGGCCGCGGTTGGCGAGCATCAGGCCGTGCTCGCCGTCGGACACGTCCACGAAGGACTTCTGGGCGTAGGTGCCCATCGGCTCCTCGGCCCACGTTTCGTCCCAGGCGGGCAGGGCCATTGGACGCGTGATCACGCCGAAGTGCTGCTCGGCGTGGGAGACGTCAGTCTGGAGGCCGGCCGGGAAGTGGACGCGGAGGCGATGGTCACCGGCGCGGTTGTCCACCTCCGTGTGGATATCGATGCGCCGCAGGCCGGGGTAGAGGCTGACCCTGCTCAGGATGGGACACTCCACTCGCTCCCGCGAGCGCTCGTCGCGGTCCTCGGCCAGGGCGCGCGGCAGGCTGTAGTCGAGCTGCCACCTCCAGCGTCCAGCGAGAAGGGCCGCCCTCCACCACGGCGATGCGCGGTGGGCGGGAGGGGCGGTCCACCACCTCATCGCGGGCCAGGCCGGCAGTAGTTGTACTCGTCACCCCGGTCGCCGCCGTCAACGAAGCGGTTGAGGCCGGAGAGGCGGCGACCGCTGACCTTGTCGAGAACGGTGAGCGTGCCGTCTTCGGGGTCGGCCGTCACCTGGAAGAACTCGTTCTCGATACTGGTGCCCCCTCCGGCGGCCGCCGGGCGGGGAGGGCCGTACACGACGCGAAAGGTCCGGTAGCCGAAGCCGGGCACGTCGGGCGCCACAAAGCCGACCTGGATGTGAAAAAGCGCCGACACCACCTGCTCCACCGGCCCCAGGGGCGACACCCTGCCGTCCCGCGCCAGCACCTGGCAGGGGATGGCCCGCCCCGACGGGTCCACCACCTCCAGCGGCTCCTCGCCCTCGCGCCTTGGCAGCTCCACGGTGACGAAATCGGTGCGGGGGCCGTTCAACGGGTTGAAGACGGCCACGCCCAGGCCGTCGCCGGAGGGCATCTGGGCGCAGAGGCGGCGCATGGCCTGCCGCGTCAGCTCCTCCCCGATCTGCCAGCAGCGGTCGAAGCGCACGCGCATCTCGTCATGCACCTGGTCGATGCTGCAGCCGCAGATGGAATCGTGGGGCTGGTTGCGGAGCAGCTCGCCCCAGGCGGCGTCCAGGAGGGCCGCCACGGAGGCCGGCTGCGAGGGATAGGGGCTGGGCGGCCCCGGCGGCAGCGCCGGCTCCCGCCACCCCTCGCCCAGGCGCTTCCGAAGCAGGGCCGACCACAGGGAAAGGGGCTCCGCCCAGCGGGCCAGCAGGTCTTCGCACTCCTGGTTGCGCTGCTTGATCCACATGCGCGCCGAGAGCGTCCCCGGCAGCACGTGGGCGCGCTGGCCGCTGCGGAACTCGCCCTGGTAGCGGGGCCAGGCCCCGGACTGCTCTCCCATGGCCTCCCGGATGCCTGCGAACAGCATCGGCAGGTGCCCGTGCACCAGCTCGGCATCGCTCAGGGCCTCGTTGGCGGTGGCGATGATGCCGGCGAGCTCGAGCTGGGCCGGCGTGTGGTCGGTTCCGTTCATCAGAAGGAGGTAGGGGGTGGTGGCGCGAGGCTCCAGGGTCTCGCGTATGCGGCGGATGGCCTCCAGCAGGGCCTCCCGCTCGGCCGGCAGGGCGTTGGCGATGCCGTAGCCATCGGGCAGGTGGACGGTCAGCACCTCGCTGCCGTCGGGGGCGCGCCAGAAGAACTCCGTCTTGGCCAGACTCTCGTCGGCGCCCCGCCAGATGACGGCGTTCTCGATGCCGAAGCCGCGCAGGAGGGCCGGCATGTGGGCGATCTGGCCGAAGCAGTCCGGCAGGTAGCCCACCATCATCGGCTCGCCGAACTGACGGGCGGTCCGCAGGCCCCACATCAGGTTGCGCACCAGCGACTCGCCGCCCACCAGGAACTCGTCCGGCTGGATGTACCAGGGCCCCACCTGGAGGCGGCCTGCCCGCACCAGCCGCTCGATGTCGGCGCGGCGGTCCGGGCGCACCTTCAGGTAGTCGTCCAGGACGATGGTCTGGCCATCGAGCATGAAGCAGCGGTAGCCGGGGTCCCTGTCCAGGAGGTCCAGGAGCTGGTCCACATGCCCACCAGCCGCGTCCGGAAGACCTCGAAGGGGAAGTACCACTCGCGGTCCCAGTGCGTGTGGGAGACGACGATGAGCTTCCAAGGGGGAGGTGCGCTCATGAGTTCAGACCCTTTCTAGCCCTGAGAGGGCATCTGCAACCACAAACCAATGAACGGAGAACCGGGACGGCCTCAGGCCGAGCGGGGCCGCAGGTAGAGCGGGTTGGTCATGGCGTGGACCACCTCGCCTCGCTCCGGGCGGCCGCGGAAGCCCTTGACCTCGGCCCGCAGGTACCCCGGCTCCGAGACGACCAGAGGCAGGTCCCGCGTCACTTCCTCCGTTTCGACGACTGTCTCTTCTATAACGTCGCGCCCTCGCAGAAGGCGGAGCTTCTTGCCGGCGAGGCCGCGGTACTGGACGCGGATGGTCACCCGCGATCCCTCGGGCACCTCCAGGGTATCGCCCATCATGTGCTCGAATCGGCCGTCGCCGTCGACGTCGGCCCAGAGGGTGAGGAAGGGTCCCCCCGGGTCCTCGGAGATGAACACGTGCCCCTGTCGGATGGCTTCTAGAAGCGCTTCCTCGCTCAGAGGCCCCGGCACGTAGACCCAGGTAGTCGGCTCACCGGGGCCGTGGGGGTGCGAGGGGCGCGCCGGCGGGACGGAGTGGCAGTCGCTGCCCCCCACGGCGATGACGCGCTCCCCCTCGACCAGAATCCTCTCCCAGGCGTCCAGCGACTCCCAGTTGTACCAGCGCCAAACCGCCTGCCAGACCTCCATGCAGGGCGCCCGGACGGCTGGAGACTCCCAGGGCGGCCCTATGTTCTTGGGATGATTGATGGAGAAGAGGGCGCCCTTCCCGCAGGGCATATTCGATGACACGTCGGAGGGCGTCGTCGTCCTGGCAGCGGAAGTCCACCCACTCACGCAGGCCCCAGACGTTGCCGTGGCCCCCATAGGTGGTGACCTCTTCGCCCGGCACCAGCAAGATGCCGGCGTCGCCCAGGAGGGCTATCTCGGCGTGGTGGCTGCAAGTGTTGTGGTCGGTGATGGCCAGGAAGTCGAGGCCGCGCTGGCGGGCATAGGCTGCCAGCTCCGTGATGGTGTTGAGGCCGTCGCTGTGGACGGTGTGGCTATGGAGGTCGCCGCGGTACCAGCGGCCGCTGGCCCCGGAGAGCCGCCGCCAGCGCCTGACACCGGCTGTGGGTCTGGCGCGGCGGGCAGACGCTCGTGGAGCCCGAAGGATGCTTCGACATCTTGCGGCTGCTGGTCCTCCGTCAGCACGTCCAGGTCCACGTTCAGCCAGTAACGGCAGGACGGGTCCTCGAGCTCAGCGGCGCCCAGGCATACGTTCCAGCGGCCGGGCGTCAGGGGGCCGGGCAGATAGCCCGGCGTGGCCGACGTGGGGGTGATGTAGAAATTCCAGCGGGCGCGGCCGCTCCAGCCGCGAAAGCCGCCGGTCAGGAAGTCGGTGCCCCGCGGGTCGAAGATGCCCAGGTCGAGGGCGTTGCCGCCGCCGGCACCGAGGTCGCCCTCCAACGGGTGCTCGAAGTGATAGCTGACCTCAAGACGCACCGTCCGCGGCGGCACCGTGAAGGGCAGATAGACAAACGGCCGCGCGCGGTCCCTGCGGGTGCCCGTCTTCTTGGTCACCTGGCCCTCGAAGAAGAAGCTCTGTCGCATGTGCGCCTCCGACCGAGGCCAGCTTCTTCCTCCCTGGACGAGGAGAGCCGCCTCGGCGCCGATGGTGGTGGGAGGGATAGCACGCCATTCTATCAGAAGGGGCCCTTGTGCACAGCCAGCCGATCTGCGTTCCCAGACACGTGAGACAGAGGGAGGGAGGCTCTTCACCAGCTTGACACCTGCCGT
>CAVSBT010000031.1:0-69211 GCA_963726245.1 uncultured Chloroflexia bacterium | reverse complement strand
ACAAGATAACTCGTTGAAATTATTGCGGGTTGATCATAATAAAAGCTCTCGCTTCGATTTAACACATCGGGCGGGAGCTTTTTTTATGTTCAATCCGGTGCAGGTATCCCGCAGACCAGACACCAGGAGAGATTGTGTTCAAGAAAGCTTTTCTGTGGATAGTGTTTGTTGCCGCGATGCTTATGCTGCTCGTGTATTATTTCGGCGCAGCAGATGGCGGCTATTCAATTACCATCAATGGCGAAGAGCTCCACTCCCTTCAAGGAGTGGCTTTTGCCACGGGAGGGTTGGTGGTTGCCGGGCTTGCCGTAGTAGGGGCCTTGGCCCTTGTGGCGCTGGCTCTGGCCGGGGCATCCATGGTAATAGTGGGTGTCTTGGCTTTTTTCTTTTTTGGGTTGCTCTTGGTGTTTTCTCCGGTCTGGGTGCCTGTTGCCGGAGTTGCGATTATTCTGGCCTTTGTCTTCCGAAAGCGGAAGGGAAAAAGCTCTGCCAATAAGCGGTGTTGGTAAACGGGCGTTTCCACGGGCAGTGGTAGGCTCAGCTCTGTGCCCAACAAAAAAAGCGCCCCCAGGGGAGCGCTTTTTTTGTCTTCTATGATCCGACCACGGAGTTAGTCGTCATCCTCCAGATCTTCCTCTTCAAGCTCCTCGTCCTCCAGAGCCTCGGCTTCGTCATCGGTTTCCTCATCCTCGGTCCCGGCCTCATCGTCTCCGGGCAAATCATCGTCCGCGGAGGTGTCTGCTTCCTCCTCCGGCCCGGCGACAAGCTCCTCGCCTTCCTCGGCGGAAGGCTTGCGGATTTTTGACGGGGGCAGGATGATGGCGGTGATTTTTTCAATATCTTGTCGTACCAGCGGATCTGCAAGACAGAAGGCACATTCGGCAATGTGCTTTTCCATGAAGGAAACCATGCGGGCGGGCGCCATGGACTCTTCCTGGACTTGGGCATACCATGATTTGACAAGCCTCTGCAAGCGCTCGCATTCCATCGTCTCGTACTCCTTTGTCTGGTTCAAAAGCGGCGCAACATCATCAACAAGACAAGCCCCATGCTTGCCGTAATCCGTTGTTCAAAAATAATAGCGGCGCCGCTTACACTGCTGTTAATGGCGATAGTTATTTCGTAACGGCTCCTAAGTCGAGCCATATGTACCGTATTTTTTTTCCGCTGCCCAGACTCTTTTCTCAAAAAAAGAAAAATGTTGTTTCCCTGCGGACAACATTATATCTTGGCACAGCGGATGGAAGTGGAAAGGGCGCTGGTGGCTCTCCCGGACTTCAAATCCGGTGCACCGGGTTAACAGCCTGGTGGGTGGGTTCGATTCCCATGCACTTCCGCCAAAAGTTTACTAATTTTTGGAAACACCATTGACAGGCTCAGGGCGAACGATGGTCGTGTTGTAATCATTGACCATTTCCGCTCGTGGTGAGCCTGTCGACCCACTGTCTTTGCGCTAAAATTTTCAGCCTCTCGTCCTCATCAACGGATATCCCATTTTCTCCCGCTGGGCCACGAATTTTTCCGCAACCTTTCTGGCGATATTCCTGATCCTGCCGATATAGCGGGTCCGCTCCGCCACGCTGATGGCCTTTCGGGCGTCCAGCAGGTTGAAGGTGTGCGAACACTTCAGGCAGTAGTCGTAGGCCGGCAGGATCAGTTCCTCATCCAGCAGCCGGTGGGCCTCGGACTCAAAGGTGTCGAAAAACGAAAGCAGGGCCGTCACATTGGCCTGTTCGAAATTGAAGGTGGAAAACTCCACCTCGGCCTGATGAAAGATGTTGCCGTAGGTCACCTCGGAGTTCCAGGCGATATCGTAGACGCTGTCCACCCCTTGCAGATACATGGCGATCCGTTCCAGGCCGTAGGTCATTTCCACGGTGATCGGATAGCAGCTCCAGGCTGCCGGCCTGCTGAAAATAGGTGAACTGGGTAATCTCCATGCCGTCCAGCCAGACCTCCCAGCCCAGGCCCGAGGCGCCCAGGGTCGGCGATTCCCAGTCATCCTCGACAAAGCGGATGTCGTGCTCCAGCGGGTCAAGCCCGAAGCGGGCGAGGCTCTCGAGATAGAGATCCTGGATATTGGGGGGCGACGGCTTGATCATCACCTGAAACTGGTAGTAATGCTGGAGCCGGTTGGGGTTTTCGCCATAACGGCCATCGGTCGGCCGCCGCGAGGGCTGGACATAGGCGGTTTTCCACGGTTCCGGACCCAAGGCCCGCAACAGGGTGGCGGGATGGAAGGTGCCTGCCCCCACTTCCATGTCATACGGCTGTTGCAGCGCGCAACCCTGTTCCGCCCAGAATCTGCTGAGTTCGAGAATGATATCCTGAAAATACATGTGCTTTCCTTGGGGAAAATGCGGTTCTTGGGCTGAATCCACCCTTCGACAGGCTCTGGGCGAGCGAACAACAAAACGATAAGCCGTTCCGTTCGCCCTGAGCCTGTCGAAGGGCAGCATAAACGCCCTCATCCTTTAATACATAGCAAGCAGGGCTGGCAAGATTTTTTTGCGAACAACAGGGGAGATAGGGAGACAGAATGGCAAGGGTGCGGCGAGGGAGGCCATTCGCTGGCAGAGTGTTGGGAAAGGCACTGGTGTAAGGGAAATCCCGGCAAGCTGACTGCAGTTACCTGACAGCTCTCAGCTTTTTTATGAAGGGGTATTCACATTTTATACATTTTTATTTTGACAACCGCGACATACTGCGGTAACAAAGTACAAATCTTTATATTTTTGGGGAGTTGCCTTACTGGTTGCGGCAATCAGCGCAAGTCGTCACTCCGGCTTTCACCGGAATGACGAGAGAGATGGCGTTAAAAGCGTACAGCGCTAAAATCCGTTCACGATCTTGCGGCCTACCTTCGAGGGGGGAGCATGAACCATAGGTGGCATGTGGACGTCGCATGCCACCGAGAGGGAGGGGGTGGATGACACCCCGAATTACCAAATATTTTCTTAAGGAGAAAATGGGATGGTGAAAAAAATTTCTACATTGGCACTGGCCGGCCTTTTGGCGCTTCCTGCCTTGGCTTCCGCGGGTGCGGGCGGCGCCGCCGGGACCTCGGACATGCAGGGGCAGATCGATGCTCTGACCCAGCAGCTTGAAAACCTGAAGGCGCAGATGGCAAAGATCAAGCCGGCTGCTGCCCCAACCGACCAGAGCAGCAGAATACAGGCTCTGGAGGATAAGGCCGACAAATGGGATTTGGCTTCCCGCATCCAGCTGGGCGGCGATTTCCGTGCCCGGGGTGATTACTATAGCGCTGAAACAAAAACGCATTATGCCCCTGATGGGGTGGGTGGCATAATGACTGTTCCGGGCACGGATTATGTCAACGATACAGTCTTTACCAACAGGTTCCGGCTGGACATGCGGGCCAAGGCTCTGGAGAACGTGGAGTTCAAGGGCCGCCTGGCCATGTACAAAACCTGGGGTCATCAGGACAATCCCGTAGGCGCTCCAGAAATGACGACTATGCTCATGGATGGCAATGCTACCCGTCAGCCTAATGACAGCATCCTCCGTGTTGACCGTGCCTTTGTCAACTGGAATGCCATTGGCGGGACTCCGATCTGGTTTTCCATTGGCCGCCGGCCCACCACCGATGGTCCGCCCAACCATCTGCGCATGAACAGTGACGAACGGATGGCGACCCCTACAGCTTACATGGACTGGCCATTTGACGGCGTTTCCGTGGGTTATGCTTATAACAACTTGTTTGGCATGGAAGATATGCCGGGTAGAGTCCGGGTTTGCTGGGGTAGAGGGTTTGAGAATGGATTGAACAATGATGACGCCGCAAAACTCAATGATGTTGATTTTGCGGGCGTGAGCTGGGATGTCTATAAAAAAGGCAACCGTTTTGCTTACCTACAGTCTTTTATGGCCTTTAATGTGTTTAATTATCCGACGAGCGATATTTATGACGCAATGGGGTTAGGTTATTCGGCTATGGGTTGGGATCGGGAGAATGTTGGTGATCTCATGCACACTTCAGGCGTGTACATGGATAAGTACCAAAATCTGAATTACTTCCTGTCTGCAGCGTGGAGCCGTACTCATGCCAAATGATAATGGAATGTTCAACTCTATGCCTGGTCTGTTTGGCATGATGGGGCAAACCCGTACTGATGAAAATGAAAATGGCTATTCGCTCCATCTCGGTGTACGCTACGACATCCCCGACCAACCTTTCAGGCTTGGCGCGGAGTACAATCATGGGTCTAAGTATTGGGTTGCCATGACCCCTGGGCATGACGACCTGTATGCCTCCAAACTGGCCACCCGTGGTAATGTCTATGAGGTCTATGGCATCTATGATATCCCTGGTGGCGAGGCGGTGTCCAAGTATGGTAAGGCCTTTATGCGTTTGGGTTACCAGCACTATGACTACAACTACACCGGTTCTGGCGACTGGAACATGATGCCAGTTGACATGGATAATCTGATGGATTCGATGCTTAACGCCCAGATGTCTCCGCCGGTTGAGAGCGCAGATCAAGTCTACCTCACTTTTGAGGCCACATTCTAATCCGTTCTCTCGTGTAGTACCTGTTGTTCATGCAAGACCTAAAGAGGGAAGGGCGCAAGCCCTTCCCTCTTTTTTTTGGTGCGCCCAGCTGGGTGTAAACTAATGGAAAGGAGGGACACTCCCCCTATTTTCTAGGTAAACTAGGGACACTCCCCATATTTTCTGTTGTTCTACCATAATTCCTGCTGTATCATTACCTATGCCAAGAATCGCACGCATCATAGCTCCTGGTTATCCGCATCACATCACGCAACGCGGTAACAATCGCGCCAAGGTCTTCTTCGATGACGAAGATCGGCAGACGTATCTGAAACTGCTGGCAGGCTACGCGCAAAGTAAACTAGGGACACTCCCCATATTTTCTGTTGTTCTACCATAATTTCTGCTGTATCATCACCCCATGCCAAGAATCGCACGCATCATAGCTTCTGGTTATCCGCATCACATCACGCAACGCGGTAACAATCGCGCCACGGTCTTCTTCGATGACGAAGATCGGCAGACGTATCTGAAACTGCTGGCAGGTTACGCGCAAAAGCACCACCTGCAAATATGGGCCTATTGCCTGATGAGCAACCATCTTCATCTGCTCGCCGTGCCAGAGACGGAAATCGGCCTGTCACGTGGGGTCGGCCTGACGAATCAGATGTATACCCAATACCTCAACCGTAAATTAAATCAATCCGGGCGCATCTGGCAGAATCGCTTTTTTTCATGCGTGGTTGAAAACTATCAATACCTGTGGGCGGTGGCACGCTATATCGAACGTAATCCATTGAAGGCCGGTCTGGCTACGGGTGCGGAGACCTATCGCTGGTCCAGCGCCAAAGCCCATATGAGCGGAACGCCGGATTCGCTCTTGGGTGCCAGCTCCTGGCTCTCTTTGCAGGAGCAAAGCAGGTATGCCGAGTTTGTCCGCACGGGGGATGAAGAGTCTGATAATGTTATCCGCAGGGCCACTCGGACCGGACGCCCGTTTGGTTCGGAAAGTTTTATAGGCGCGCTGGAATTGAGGTTGAATCAGTCACTCAAACCAAGAAAACCTGGGCGGCCTCGTATAAAATAGGGGAGTGTCCCCCCTTTATTCCTTATTTCATTCAGGATTTTTGTGCATCGCGCCTATTTTTCTCATCTCCCAGCCGTTACCTGCGTTACGTTTTCGCGATATGGCGGCGAGGGCAAGGCCCCATATTATTCGCTGAATGTTGGCCTGCATGTCGGTGATCATGAAGCCGTGGTCCTGCGGAATCGCGTGGTGCTCAAGGAACATGTTAAGCTGTCGTGTTTGGTTTCGGCGAGGCAGGTGCATGGGGACAGCATTCTGGTTGTGGGTCGAATGCCGGATGCGGATGAGGAACATTCAGGCTATGACGCCTTGATGACTGATCAGCCAGGTGTTGGCCTGATGATCCAGCAGGCCGACTGCCAGGCGGTGATGCTGTATGACCCTGAACACGGAGCAGTGGCCAATATCCATTCTGGCTGGCGTGGCAGCGTGGCGAACATCGTCGCCAAAACCGTGGCGGCCATGACCGAATCCTACGGCACCCATCCAGCCGCCTTGCATGCCGCGATCAGCCCATCTTTGGGGCCATGTTGCGGGGAGTTTGTCAACTACCGCACAGAGTTGCCAGCGGCCCTCCATGGCTATCAGGCGCGGCCCAATCACTTTGATTTCTGGGCCATCAGCAGAGATCAGCTTTGCCAGTGCGGGGTCCGGGCTGAACAGATCGAGATTGCAGGGAATTGCACGGTCTGCGACGGGAATTATTTTTCCTATCGCCGTGAGGGGATTACCGGTCGGTTTGCATCGGTGATCGGGTTGACAATTCCATGAAAAACTCACGGCTTTTCGCGATGGAAACTCTCCTTGCCTGGGAGAAATCGCTGGAACCCCTCGATCAGGTTTTGGAAAGTGGTGCCGCCGAAAAAGGCTTCATTGACCCACGCGACAGGCAGTTGGTCATGGCCATGGTCTATGGGGTTGTCCGCTGGCAAGGACATCTGGATGCGACCATCAGCGGCAGTTCCACTCATCCCTTGAAGAAAATGAAGCCGCTTACCCTTGCCGGCCTGCGGGTTGGAGTGTATCAGCTGCTTTTTATGGACCGGATTCCTGAATCCGCAGCCATCAACGAAACGGTGCAGGCCCTGAAACTGGCGGGGCAGCCCAAATGGCTTAGCGGCTTTGTCAACGGACTTTTACGAACCATTGCCAGGGAAAAGGCATCCCTGGCCGCGCCAGATGATGCGGCCGCGGTATTGAGCCACCCGAAATGGCTTGTGGAGCGTTGGCGGAAGCAATTCGGAACGGAGCGCACCGTGCGGATCTGTGCCGCAAACAATCTGTTGCCTCCGCTGGTTCTGCGGATCAATACGGCGCGGGTTCCCTTGAAGGAGTATCTCCGTCTCCTTCGGGATAACGGGATCGAATGCGAACGCGGCAGGTTTGCGCAGGAGGCGGTACGGCTTCCTGTTTTCCGGGGGAGCGTGGCCGATCTGCCCGGATACGGGGATGGGTTTTTTCAAGTACAGGACGAGGCTGCCCAGCTTGTCTGCCATTTGCTCGCCCCGTTTGCTTACGGCTCCTACCTTGACGCCTGCGCCGGGCTTGGGGGCAAGGCCCTGCACCTTGCTCAGCTTCTTTCGAAGAATGCCCGTCTGGTAGCGATTGAGCCCAGTGAGAAGAGAAGAGTGTTGCTCCAAGATAATTTCTGTCGTCTTGGCTATAAAGCGTCGGAGCTGTATCCTGGAACCCTGCAACAGTATGCGCAACAATGCCAGGAACGTTTTAAGGGCATCCTCGTGGACGCTCCCTGCTCCGGGCTGGGGGTTGTCAGGAGGCAGCCGGATATCCGCTGGAGCAGTTCGGTAGAGGGATTACAGCGTAACCAGGCGCGGCAGCTGGAGTTGCTGGCCACCGCCGCCGGGCTGCTTGAAAAGGAAGGAGTGCTTGTCTATGCGACTTGCAGCACCGATCCTCTTGAAAATGACGAGGTTATCAGCGCATTCATGCAGGAGCATCCGGAATTTCTGCTTACCCCGGCGCGGGACTATCTCCCGCACGCCGCGCATTCGTTGGTCGATTCGGCGGGATATCTCCGTACCACCCCGGAGCAGGGACTTGATGGTTTTTTCGCAGCGCGAATGATAAGAAAGGGATAGGCTGGCATTGCATGGAACCGAAATACATCAGCATCCGTGGTGCACGGATGCACAATCTGAAAAATATCAGCGTGGATCTGCCCCGCAACCGGCTGGTGGTTTTCACCGGCTTGAGCGGCTCGGGCAAATCCTCGCTGGCCTTTGACACCCTCTATGCCGAGGGGCAGCGCCGCTATGTGGAATCGCTCTCCACCTATGCCCGCCAGTTTCTGGGGCAGATGGAAAAGCCCGAGGTGGATTCGCTGGAGGGGCTGAGTCCGGCGGTGTCCATCGAGCAGCGGACCACCAGCCGGAACCCCCGTTCCACGGTGGGGACCATCACCGAGATTTACGATCACCTGCGCTTGCTCTTTGCCCGGGTGGGCAGACCCCATTGCCCGGAGTGCGGTGAGGAGATCCGGCCCCAGTCCGTGCAGGACATGGTGGCAAGCCTGCTTGCCCTTGAGGAGGGGACCAAGATCGTCCTGCTGGCCCCGCTGCTGGACGGGAAAAAGGGCGAGCACCAGGCGGTGCTGCAGAAACTCCGCCGCGAGGGCTATGTCCGGGCGCGGATCGACGGGGAGATCCGCGATCTGGCCGAGGAGATCGTCCTTGAAAAGAACAAGCGCCACACCATCCAGGCGGTGGTGGACCGGCTGGTGATCAAGCCCTCGGTGGCCAGGCGGCTCTCCGATTCCGTGGCTACCACCGTGCAGTTGGGCTTAGGGTTTTTGCTGGTCCAGCTGCCGGAGGCCGAAAAGGAGATACTGTACAGCGAGCATGCCGCCTGTGTCCGTTGCGGCAAGAGCCTGCCGGAACTGAGCACCCAGCTTTTTTCCTTCAACAACCCCAAAGGCGCCTGCCCGGAATGCGGCGGACTGGGGGTGAAGCAGTTTTTTGATCCTGATTTGGTGGTGCCCAACCAGCGCCTCAGCCTCAACCAGGGGGCCATCCTCCCCTGGCAGAGCACCTCGCCCTCCACCTATACGCAGGAACTCATGGCAGGGCTTGCCCGCCAATATGGTTTTTCGCTGGATACCCCGTTTGCCGCACTGCCCGAACAGGCCAAGGAGGTTATTCTGCACGGGAGCGGTTTTGAGGATGTTGTCCTTCGACTATGTGCGTTTTCGCCGGCTGCATACCCACCGCAAGCCCTTTGCCGGGATTCTCCCGCAGCTGGCCCGGCGATATCTGGAGACCGGCTCCGGCTCGGTGCGGGAAGAGCTGGAACAGTACATGAACGAGCAGGACTGTCCGGCCTGCCATGGGGCGAGGCTCAGGCCAGAAGCCCTGGCCGTCCGAATCGGGCAGTGGAATATCCATGGGTTGACCAGCCAGAGTATCGGGGGGCTCATGGAAATCCTGCCATCCCTTGCCTGGACACCCCAGGAGCTGTTCATTGCCGAGCGGATTTTAAAAGAGATTGTTGACCGGCTCACCTTTTTGCACGATGTGGGCTTGGGCTACATCTCGCTGGCCCGCAAGGCGGCAACCCTCTCCGGCGGCGAGGCCCAGCGGATCCGGCTCGCCTCCCAGATCGGCTCGCGGCTGGCCGGGGTCTTGTACATTCTCGATGAGCCGAGCATCGGGTTGCACCAGCGGGACAATGCCCGGCTGATCAACACCCTGACCCGGCTGCGGGATCTGGGCAATACCGTGCTGGTGGTCGAGCACGACGAGGACACCATCCGGGCGGCGGATCATGTGCTGGACATGGGGCCGGGCGCCGGGGTACACGGCGGGGAGGTGGTCTACAACGGCGAGGTGGCGGGGCTGCTGCGCCATAAAGCATCCCTTACCGGCGGCTATCTCTCCGGCCGTCTGGCCATCCCGATTCCCAAAAAGCGGCGACGGCCCGCCTCGAAAAAAGGATGGCTCACCATCCGGCAGGCCACGGCCAACAACCTGCAAAAAATCGATGTCCGTATCCCCCTTGGCTTGATGACCTGCGTCACCGGGGTTTCCGGCTCGGGCAAAAGTTCGCTGGTGATCGAGACCCTGTTCAAGGGGGCGGTCAATTATTCTCGCGCACCCAGAGGGGCAATCCGGCAAAGGCTGTGCCTTTGAGGGTCTGGAGCAGATCGACAAGGTGATCGACATCGACCAGAGCCCCATCGGCCGCACGCCCCGCTCCAATCCCGCCACCTATACCGGGTTGCTTACCCCGGTGCGCGAACTCCTGGCCCGGTTGCCCGAGGCGCGGGCCAGGGGCTATCAGCCGGGCCGCTTCAGCTTTAACCTGAAGGGGGGGCGCTGCGAGGCCTGCGAAGGCGAAGGGGTGATCAAGATCGCCATGCATTTTCTGCCCGACATCTATGTGACCTGCGAGGCCTGCGGCGGCAAACGCTACAATCATGATACCCTGGATATCGCCTATCGGGGCAAGAATATCGCCGAGATCCTGGCCATGAACGTGGAGGAGGCCCTGGACTTTTTTGCCAAGGTTCCCCAGATCAAGGGCAAGCTGCAGACCCTGCTGGAGGTCGGGCTGTCCTATCTTGCCCTGGGCCAGTCCTCGGTGACCCTGTCCGGCGGCGAGGCGCAGCGGATAAAGCTGGCCAAGGAGCTGAGCAAAAGGAGCACCGGCAAAACCCTGTACATCATGGATGAACCGACCACCGGCCTCCATCCGGCCGATATCCAGCATCTGCTCCATGTGTTGAACCGTCTGGTGGAGAGCGGCAATACCGTGGTTATCATCGAGCACAATCTTGATGTGATCAAAACCGCCGATCATCTCATCGATCTCGGCCCGGAGGGCGGGGATCAGGGTGGCGCCATTGTCGCCCAAGGCACCCCGGAGGAGGTGGCCCGCGTCGAGGAATCGTACACCGGGCAATTTCTCAGCAAAATTCTGGCAGGAGGGTTTAGGTGCGGAGCGCAAAGATCCTAACCGTGGCTCTCCGGTTGATTTGGCGTAAATTGTAAAAGACCCGTTGAAGTTTCGGCATATTTCATTATAAAGAATGGAGTGTTCGTAAAAAGTGCCCTTGGACAGGTCATGGCGTGCAGTGTCAACGGCGATGGACATTATCTCGACGCATTGATATCCCGTTCGTGCTGAGCCTGTCGAAGCAGCGGCTTAGGGCAAATGTGAACACATCAAGCATGGAGTGCTGTACTTAGAAGCAGGTTGAAACGTGGCGTTTGCCATACAGAAACTCAGACTCAGACAAGGAATTGCGAATCATGGCGGAACAAAATAACGAGGACGCTCAGGCCCCGCAACCCCCGATTTTTCGGTTGCAGAAGATGTACCTCAAGGATTTATCCTTTGAAAATCCCGAGGCTCCGGATGTTTTTCTTGCCAAGGGCGAACCCAAGGTTGATGTGAATCTGGGCCTGAAGCACCGGAAGCTGGAGACGGAAGACCATTATGAGGTCACCCTGGCTATTACCGCCAAAGTGACCAACAGCCAAACCGAGAAAACGCTTTTTATCATTGAGGTCGAGCATGCAGGGGTGTTCTTGCTGAAAAATATCCCGGAGGAGCATATGGCGCCGGTCTTGTCGGTGGAATGCGCGGCCCTGCTTTTTCCGTTTACTCGACAGATAATCAGCCAGGTTTCGGTGGATGGCGGGTTTATCCCTTTTCTCATGGAGCCGATCAATTTTCATGCCCTGTATGAAAATTCAAAAAAGCAGAAGGCGGCGGAACAGCAATAGATGTTTTGGAGAGTTGATGAACAAAAAAGGCCCGGCATTTGCCGGGCCTTTTTTGTGGCACTAAAAACTAGAAAAGCTAGAGGATTTTTGGTTGCAGCATGATAACCAGCTCGTTTTTCTTGGTGGACTTGGCAGAGTGGGAGAAGAGCTTGCCGAGAAGGGGAATATCGCCAAAGAAGGGAACTTTGTTGCTCCCGTCGGTCGTTTCTGCATTGTCAATAAGGCCGCCAATTACCACAACCTGTCCGCTTTTGATGCGAACGGTGGTGTTCATTTCCCGTAACTTAATTCTGGGAACACCGATAGTGCTGGCGCTGGTCCCACTCCCAATATCTTTGTATTTAACCTCATCAGCATCGAGCTTTGAGGTGACCGGGGTCAGGGTGAGAATAATCTCATCATTGTCCAAGATGGTTCCGATCACCGACATGCCGATGCCGGACATGAGGGTTGCCGTTGTGATGCTGTACGTCACTGCCCCTGTTGTTCCGTCGACTCGAGATTCTACTTTGTCGATATATTTGATACTGTCACCTGCGGTGATAAGTCCCGGCTGTCCGTTCATGACGCTCAATTTCGGATTGGCCAGCACGGTGGTCTGCCCTTGGGTGTCGAGAAAATTCAGGGCAAGGGAAAAGGGATTAGGGCCAATAGAAACTTGGCTCACCGCCCGACCTCGCAGATCGCGGTTCGGATCATAGATAATCCCGTTGGCGGTGGAAGCAAGCGCTACTGGAGGGGCACCGAACAGGGTGAGATCAAGCGCCTTGCCGGAAAGGAAATGGGTCCAGTCGATGCCCCGGCTTTCGGTATCAGCTATAGAAACTTCAACGATTTTCGCCTCGATGGAGATCTGTCGATACAGTTCCGTTTTTAAATTTTCAATATAGACGGCAATCTTTTCAACAAGGGGCCTCGGCGCGGTCACGGTGATCAGCCCGATGGGCTTGTCAATGCTGTAATACCCTTTTCCTGCCTGGACATTGCGTTTGGTCGTCGAGGTGGCAGCAGGGGCGGCGGCGGGAGGGGTTGGGGAGCGCCGCCTTGAGGCGCAACGCTTGCTGCGACAGGAGCAGGAGTGGTTTCCTCCCAGATTTCAAGTATCTGGTCGAGGTTTTTCCTGATATTTTCCCAAATATCAAAATCGTTTTTTTCGCTGGTAAGCTGGATATTGCCCTTCAGGCCGCTTGTAGTTGTGCCGCCTCCCAGCACATCCCCGCCGACGCCGGTGTTATAGGAGGATTTCAAAAATGGCATGGCCACATGAAATTTTCGGGTTTCCCGATACTTGACCACAATGGAGTTGCCCTGAACTTCATGAAAATAATCCTTTTGGCGGAGGATATTGTCCAGTGATTTGAAAAAGTCGTCCTCCGCCCGGATATCCACATCCACCATGGCCATCTGGTCAACATCGCTTGCCCAGCTGATGTTCATGCCCTTTAAGGCGGCCAGCCGTTTCATGATATCGCGTAGCGCCACCGGCCCGGTATTGGAGGAAATATCGGCGCCAACCGGAATTGTAATGCCTTCGGCCCCCGCCGTTCCAATATTTTGGGCAGAAGTCTCTCCCAGCATATATGCCGGCTTCTGAAAGCGGACAGGCAACTGGCCAGCTTCCAGCGTTTTAGCCTGTTTTCCTGGCGCCGCAGCCTTTGTGGCAAGAGGATCTTGTGTTGCCTCGGTTTTGGCGGCAGGTGCGCAAGCGGTAGTGAGCAGCAGGCTGATCGCTGCACAGACAAAGAAGGTAAGTACGCTTTGAGTTTTCTTTTTCATGATGGCATCTTTATACTTTTTTGAGGTGAAAGAAATTTCAGGTAAAAACCGAAAACGCCTCAACCTGTAAGTTAATTTGCTGCGGCAATTCTTCCTTTGATGAACTGCTGCAAATCTTCCGGCACCGTGTACCCTGAAAGCAAAACCGCATTGTATGCCGCGACGGCCTGGGCGGAATGCCCAAGTTTGTCAAGAATGCGGGCCTTGGCCACCAAGGTGTCCAGGGTATCCCCGAACAAAGCCTCATGTCTTGCAAGCAACGCCATAGCGCCATTGTAACTCTGGTACTCTTCGGCAAAGGAAGCGTAGCTGATCAGCGCTTCGCTGGGAGGCGTTTCCCCGCTGATGGCCAAGTCAAAGTATGTTTTGGCCGCTTCTGTTTTTTTCATGTTGGCCGAGCCAATGGCAGCCTGTAAGGCGGCCCCTGCGTTGGCTGGTTCAAGGGTCAGCGTTGCCTTGGCATAGTGCACGGCCTTGGCATTCATCCCCAACTGGGTAAGGCAGAGCGAGGCGATGCGGCTTGCGAGCTGGGCATTTTCAGGCCAGTTGCCGAAGGCCGTTTCATAGAGAGACAAGGCCTTCTCGAGTTGGCCGCTTTTTTCGGCGGCAGTGGCTTGCTGGATGAGGGTTTTCGCTTCGATAACCCCTTTGGGCGTCTCCAGGCGCTGTTTTACGGAGATGGCCTCAATCTTTTCGCCTCCCTTGACGGCAATTGCATCCGTGGCGGCTTTCGGCCATTGGAACTGTTTGGATTTTGGCGAGATGACGATGGTGTTGAACCGTTCCTCTTTCTGGAGTTCCTTGAGGTTGAGGATGATGTCCAGGGCAAAGTCCCAAGGAATATCGTTAAGCGCAAGGGTGAGGGTGCCGTTAACCCCTTCGTCAACGACAATATTCTGGCCGCTTATTTCACCGAACAGCCTGAACACATTGTGGAGATCAATTTTAAAGAAATCCACGGTGATTTTCTGTTTTTCATATCCCGCGAAGGCAAAGGAGTCCGCCTTGCTGGTTTTCTCTGAAGACTTCTGGGATGTAACGGGAGCGGCTGCCTGGGCTGGCCGTGGCTCCTGGGACGGTTTGGTGGCAACGGATTTTGGTTTTGTTTTTGCGCTGGTGAAGTTAGGAACGATCAGCTCCGGAGCGATGGCTTCCGGCTCAGGAGCGGCAGGCGCCTCAGGAAGTGTAACCTTTGCGGGCAGGGAAGGAGCAGGTTCAGGCTGCAAGGGAAGCATTTTTGCTCTCAGGTTGCGGGGCTTCTATTTTTTTGGGCGGACTCTGCTTCTTGAGGCCTGCCACGATGGGTGCGGCAACAGGAGGGGTAGGTTCGGCAATCTTTACCAGCAAACCATCGGGTCTGTTTTCCACCTCATAGGTGAACAGCTCCTTGAGACCGGAATCAAAAACGATGCGAACCGCTGAATTGCGCTGGGCAGCACGGATTTTTGCCAAGGCAGTTCCAACCGTGTGTTGCAGCATTTTTCCGGGCAGCGCGACATTGGCAATGTCAATATACATTCTGGCTGGGCAGACCACCGCTCTTAACGAGATGGGCCTTCTGGAAATCAGTGATCGGTCCGTTCGTTTTAATAAAGACGAGGGTCTCGCGCGGGTTGGTGGTGTCAATCTCAATGTCCTGGAGCATGGATGCCGGAGAAGCGGGCGGGCGGGCAATGGTTGATGGCTGCTGTTCCACTTCAGATTCGGGTGCCGCCTGCGTGAGTTGGGGGGGCATGGGCATTGTCTTTGCAAAACTGACGACAATATTGTTCCCCTTTCTTTCGATGGTGTAGGCCGGGTCGTCGGAGAGATATATCTCCAGCCGGGCTATGGCCGGATCCTGATCGGTCAAGGCGATATTTTTAATCTCCTGCACCGGCCCCTGCGGCAGATTTCCCGGAATCGCCGCGGAGTCAATGAGTCTTGCGTCGGCAATGTCCAGCACGATCCGCAGGGGATCGAAGAGTTCATACATGGTGTAGGTGGGTGGTGTTCGCCCCTGGATAATTAGCTGCAAGCCATCGGCAGTCTGGTCAAGGGTAATGCCTGATATTGTGTAGGTCGTTTTTGTCTGGGATGCGGTCTTTTGCGCAAAGGTTGTCCCGGTCAAAAGAAAACAGAATATCATCAGCCCGGCAGAGATACATTTCAGGCGGGTAATAAGGGGTGTCATTATTTTTCTCCCTCTTTGCTTAAGATCATCTCAATTTTGCGGGATGTGCGTTCACCGGTCACATTTTTCAGTGATTGCTCGATGATTACCTTGTCTTGGGCAATCTGTATAACTTCTCCCGTCTCCCCAATTTTTGTGCCCTTGCGGAGCACATAGCCAATGCCGGAGGAATCCTGCACCATGGCCAGTAATCCTCGCTTGCCGGAAACGATGGCAACCAGGGTCAACTGGGCTGGTTCAAATTTTTGTGTCCCCGTCAGTTCGGCCTTGGCCTTGGCATCCGCCTTCATGATTTCCTGGGTGAGAAATGGGAAAAAGGGATCGGGTCTTTCGCGATTATACACAAAAGGCGGCGGTTGTCCGCTTGCAAGGGCTGTTTCCAAAGCCTGGACCGGATCGGTGATGACGCCTGGGCGAGACAGTCTCGGTCTGGGCAGAGGCTGTCTCCCATGCGCCCACACAGCACATGCTTCCAGTAAGGGCAAGCGCGAGGAAGAATTTTTTTGAGTACACGCTGTTCATCATGATGAGTGGTTCTCGCCGAAGGCAACGGTTATCGCTCTGTAACCCTTTAATTTCGTGTCGCAGACCTGTTACTTCTTTCCTTTTACATTTTTATTCGCGCTGGCCGCAACTTCGGCCGGATCGAGAAAGCGGTAGGTGACAAGTTGAAATGTTGAATTCAGGATCATTACTCCGCCCGTCTGTTTGGGGGAATCCATTTTGATATTGTTTACGGAGACAACACGGGGGAGCTTGCTGATCTTGTCAAGAAAAACGCCCACATCATGGTATGGTCCCTGCACCGCGATATCCACCGGAATTTCCGCGTAAAATTGCTGTGGTTTTTCGGCAAGCGGTTTGAAGGAAAGAACATCCAGGCCTGAAGAGGTGGCCTGCCCGGAAATGGTGGCCAGGAGCGAGGGGATTTCTTTTTGATCGGGCAGCAATAGGGATGCCTCGGAAAACAACCGTTGAACCTCAGCCATTTCCGCCTTGTGTTTGTCAAGGTCGCTGGCGATTTTTTCTACTTTTCGGATTTCCTCTTCGATTCCGGCCTTTTTTGTTTCAAGGGTTTTTATCTCGCTGGTTTTCGGGGAATAGGCAAGAAAAAAGAAGGCCACGCATGGCAGGATGCAGGCTGCCGCGGCGATCAGCATCTTTTGCTTCATCTCAATCCGGCTTACCTTGCTGTCGAGAAACTTCTCAAGGCCCGCCTGGATTTTTTTTATGTCAAGCGCCATGGCTTCTCCCGCCCAAGGTATTAACTGTTCGGTACGATAACATTTATTGTGAGAGCAAAAGATTTCAGCTTCTGCTTGGCAACGTCCGTCTGCGCAGAACTGGTCAATTCCGTCTTTTCAAAATACTCGGAGGCTTCCAGTTGCTGCATGTATTGGGCAATGGTTTCGTTATCCAGGGCAATGCCTTGCAGCTGCAAGCGTCCGGCGGACTGTTGCAGGGAGTTGAGCCACATGCGGCTTGTCGGGGTGCGTGAGGCCACCTCGTCAAGGACGCGCACCGTAACCTGGGCGCCGGCCTGGAGTTTTTTTATGGAGTCCAGCTTCTGTTCCACCATCTGCTTCTCTTTTTTCAGGGTGTCAATCTGTTTCATGATGGGCTGGTATGACTGCTTTTTTTTCTCAAGCGCAACAAGCTCATCCTTTAGGTTGGTAATTTTTCCGGCCAAGGCAAACCAGCCGACAGCAAGAACAAGCAAGACCAGAACAAGGACGGCGGAAAACCCCAGAAGCTCGGTCTTCAGTCGTTGTCTTTTTTTTAGCTGCCTGATCGGCAGGAGGTTGATGCGGATCATGCGGCTATACCTCCACCGGCCTTGTTGCCAGACCGGCAGCAAGGGTCATTTCCGGAGCAATGCTTTTCAGATAGGAAGGATCGATGGTTCTGCTATCCACCGCCGCTTGCTTGAAAGGGTTGAAAATTTCGACAGGGATATCGGTCTCTTTTTCAAAAAACTCGGTAAGGCCCTGTATTTTTGCACCGCCACCGCTCAGGACAATTTTTGAAATCGTTTCGTCCGGATGATTGGAATAATAAAAATCAATGGCGCGTTTTACCTCTGTTACCCACTGACTGCAGGTATTAGCAAAAAGGGCTTCAAGCTCTTCCTGCTTTTCTTTAGAGACAATTTCCCCCGTTTTCAAGGCCTCTGCCTCTTCAAAGCTGACCCCAAAAAGATTTTCTATCTGTTCGGTCAACTGTCGGCTGCCGAGGACAACGTCTCGGGCCAGAATTGAAGAGCCATGGGAGATGATATTGATGTTCATTTTTGAGGCGCCAATATCCACCAGGGCGACATTGTCCGCCAGGCTAAAATTTGCCTCAAAGGCGTTTTCCAGGGCAAAGGCATCCACGTCAACGACAACCGGCTGGAGGCCTGCCGCCCGCAACATGTTGAGATATCCGTCCACGACATCCCGTTTGGCCGCAACCAGCATGACATCCGTGCGGTCTTCGGTCGCGGTGTTCGTTTTCAGATCCTGGAAATCCAGATAGACGTCTTCAATATCGAACGGGATATACTGCTCCGCCTCTGATTCGATGTGTTTTTCAAGCTCCTCTTCGGTCATCACCGCCAGATTTATTTTTTTGACGATGACGGAGTATCCTGAAATGGAGATGGCGACCTTTTTGTTCTTGATTTTCAGATTGCTGACCAGAGAGGTGATGACCTTGCCCACGGCCTCCGGATCCTGCAAGGCGCCGTCTTCAAGAGAATCGGGGGGAAGCAGGGCGCTTCCCAGGGCTACGAGCTGATAGCCGTTGCCCGTTTCCGCCAGTTCACAGATCTTCACGGCATGGGAGCCAATATCAAGGCCGATGGAGAGTGTTTGCCTTTTGAGAAAAGGGATATGCAAGGATGGCAATTGTAATTTTTTGAAACCGGATTTGCCCATGAGCTCCCCGTGACCAAGATTTTCTGGCTGTGCACATCCGCAGGCCGACTATCGGTTGCCGCGCGGAATACTTTCTAACTGCGCTTGGTGATTATAATTTCATCTATTTAATTGCATTAGAGACACAAAAAAAACATGGTGTCAAGAATAAAGTAAGCGATAGATCGTGGATTTTTCTCATAAAAATTGAGTAATTGAAGGGAGAGCTAGGGGAATGGCTGGTCAGAAAAAACTTAAAAATATCGATATGTTGTGTTTTTCATAAATGGTTGCCACTACATGTGGTTCGTACTTCTGGGAATAATTCAGGATTATTATGGGCCGGAATTCAGAGAATTTCTTGGCCAGAGCGCATTCCGCCCCTTGTATTTATTTCGGTCTTCGCTTATTTTGTGGCCACCTTTCCGGGTGACGGGCCTGCCGCTGGATGGCTCTTGTATTCCCTGGATGAACAGATTGCGAGACGAGGATCAAACGTGTTGAAGAAAACTTCTGGCAAGGTCATGGGAAAATCTGTTGTGCGTGAATATGCCGAGGCAATCATTATTGCCTTGCTGCTTGCATTTTTCATCAGAACTTTTGTGGTGCAGGCTTTCAAAATCCCTTCCGGTTCCATGATTCCCACCTTGCTGGTTGGCGATCACATCCTGGTCAACAAATTTGGCTATGGCGTGAAAAACCCACTGAGCGGGGCCGCCTGGATCGCCGTGGGTGATCCCCAGCGGCATGATGTCATTGTTTTCAAGTATCCGCAAAACCCTTCCCAGGATTTTATCAAGCGGGTTGTGGGGGTTGCCGGGGACCGGGTTGAAATTGTGCGCAAAAAGGTATTTGTCAACGGAGAGCCTTTTGTGGAGCCAAACGCCGTGAATCTGGAGGCGGAGGTTCTTCCTTCTCCCAGAGACAATATGGCGCCGATAACCGTGCCGCCCGGCTCCGTCTTTGTCATGGGGGATAACCGTGACAACAGCCACGACAGCCGATTCTGGGGATTTGTTGATCTCAAGGCCATCAGGGGCAAGGCTTTTATGCTGTACTGGTCATGGGACAGTGCAAATTTCACGGTGCGCTGGAGTCGGCTTGGCAAAATAATTCCTTAAGCCGTTGTTCAAAAATAGCAGCGGTGCTTACGCTGCTGTTAACGGCGATGAGGAGCCGTAACGGAATGGTTACGGAATAGTTATTTCGTAACGGCTCTTAAAAAAGTTCTGGACCAATGGCGCCCGTTTTTTCTATTCTGAATTGATGCGGCGTTACTCCTCATAATTTTAGCGTACGGGATCTCCCCACCGGTCGCGCTGATATTTTCACGGAAAGAATCGTATGGATCCCGAGTACCGATTCAGCCACAAACATGTCCTTGGGCTTGCCGATTTTTCCGCGGAAGATATTCAGGCCGTTTTGCAGACCGCAGAATCGTTTAAGGAAATTTCTTCCCGATCCATAAAAAAAGTCCCGACCCTCCGCGGCAAAACCATCATCAATTTTTTCTTTGAGCCAAGCACCCGGACCCGTCTTTCCTTTGAAGTTGCCGCAAAGCGCATGAGCGCGGACACCTTTAATATCTCCAACTCGGGCAGCAGCACGGTGAAGGGGGAAACCCTCATTGACACCGCGCGGAATCTCGCCGCCATGAATCCGGACTGCATCATCCTCCGGCATCCCCGCTCAGGCTCGGCTCGCCTGCTGGCCGATCATATCAACGCCTCCGTGATCAATGCCGGGGACGGAACCCACGAGCATCCAAGCCAGGGTCTCCTCGACCTGATGACGGTCCGGGAAGCCAAGGGCGGGATCGCGGGGCTCAAAATCGCCATTATTGGCGATATAGCCCACAGCCGGGTGGCGCATTCAAATATCATCGGTTTTTCCAAGATGGGGGCGTCCGTTACGGTGAGCGGTCCGGCGACGCTGATCCCTCCCGGCATTGAGGAGTTGGGCGCCCAGGTCAGCCGGACCGTGATGGAGGCTGTTGATGGGGCCGATGTGATCATGGCCCTGCGGATTCAGAAAGAGCGTCAGCAGGATCCACTGTTCCCATCCCTGCGGGAATATGCGAAATTTTTTGGAGTTTCGCAAAAGGTGGCGGACGCCGCCAAACCGGAGGCGATCATCATGCACCCCGGCCCGATAAACCGGGGGGTTGAGCTCGATCCCAAGCTTGCCGATGGCAGCCGTTCGGTGATTCTGGAGCAGGTTACCAACGGGGTGGCTGTGCGGATGGCTTTGCTTTATCTGATAATGGGAGGCGATTAGCATGCCCGGACTTATTTTCTTAAAGAATGGGCGCGTGATTGATCCGGTGAACGGGATTGATCAGATCCAAGATGTGTTGATCGTCGATGGCAGGATAAGCGCGGTGGCCCAGCCAGGCTCTCTTCCCGAGCAGACAGGGGGCATTGTTTATGACCTGGCGGGGAAGTGGGTGGTGCCGGGGCTGATCGACATGCATGTGCATCTGCGTGAACCAGGCCAGGAGTACAAGGAAACCATCGCAACGGGAACCCGCGCTGCCGCGGCGGGGGGCTTTACCGCCGTGGCGGCCATGCCGAACACCAAACCGGTCAATGACAATCAGACCGTGACCGTATTCATTCTGGCAAAGGCGGCGGAAGCCGGTTTTGCCAGGGTCTACCCGGTGGGGGCGATCAGCAGCGGCAGCAATGGGGAACAACTTGCCGAGTTTGGCGAACTGCGTCAGGCCGGGGCGGTTGCCGTAACCGATGATGGCCTGCCGGTGGGCAACAGTCAGCTCATGCGCCGCGCCCTTGAGTATGCGGGCAATCACGATTTGTTGGTTATTTCCCATGCCGAGGAGATGACGCTCAGTCACAGTGGCGCGATGAACGATGGAGCGCTGGCCACCCGGCTTGGCCTGCGGGGCATCCCCCATGTCGCCGAAGAAATCATGGTCTATCGCGATCTGGCCCTGGCCGAATTTACCGGGCGGCCCATCCATATCGCCCACGTCAGTACGAGGGAGTCGTTGGCTTTGATCAGGAGGGCCAAGGAGAAAGGGGTGGCCGTTACTGCGGAAACAGCGCCCCATTATTTTACCCTCACCGAGATGGCGGTGGATGGCTATAACACCCTGGCGAAAATGAATCCTCCCCTGCGAACCGAGGCGGATGTTGCTGCGGTCCGGGAGGCTTTGCGGGACGGAACCCTTGACGCCATTGCCACGGATCATGCGCCGCATGGCGAGCTTGACAAGGATATGGAGTTTGATCTGGCGGCCAACGGCATAATCGGCCTGGAAACAGCAGTGCCTTTAACCTTGCAACTTGTTCGGGAAAATCAGCTTGATGCCCGGCGGATGGTGGAGCTGCTTTCGGTGAATCCGGCAAGGATTCTCGGGGTGCCCGGCGGGACGCTTTCTGTGGGCGCACCGGCGGATATAGCGGTAATTGATCCAGAGAAGAAGTTTGTTTTTACCGAGGAGAGTATTCAGTCCAAGAGCAGGAACTCTCCCTTTCTTGGCTGGGAGCTGCAGGGAAAGGCGGTGTTGACCATCATGGGCGGCAGGATAACCTGGCAGGAAAACCCTTTCAGCTCTTGATGTCCAGCAGACTTCCAAGCATTTCATCCTCGATCTGCACGGTTTTCAGGTTGGCCTGAAAAAAGCGGCGGCTTAACATCATGCTGGGCAACTCTTCGCCCAGTTCCACGTTTGATTTTTCAACCAGGGCGTCTCCCGCGGATGTTTGTTCATACACCATCGGCCCGGGCGTCTGGATCTGTTGCACCACAGCCTGTATGCCCTGTGATTCCTGTTCGTGCAGGGTAACCCGCGTTTTTTTGTAGCCATCCGTATTGACGTTGGCCACATTATTGGCGTTTGATTCAATCTTTTTCTGGATGGCGGTCAGGCCGGAAAGTGCCGAATGGATGCCGGAAATCATTGGGTTGCCTCCTGGTGTCCTTGCGCAACGTATGTCCTTATCATATGTCCTTATCGGTCTTTTTGGCAAGCGAGCTTTATTTTTGTGGATGGTAATGGGACAGTTTTGCAGGTATACCTGACAGGAATGCGGCAAATGCGCGCCGCCTGTTAGGAGCCGTGACGAGAAATAACTATTACTGTAGTCATATTTCGTTACAACGTGGCTTTCTCTGTTGATGCACGATGAGGGTTGTTGCCATGCCTTTTTATACCGTCCAGGATGTGGCCAGATTTTTTCTCAATCCGCTCTTCCCGGTATTTTTTATTGGCCTGGTTCTGCTGCTTAAGAAGGAACGGACACGCTTCGGCCTGTTGCTGCTTCTGGTCTACCTCTATGGCGTCAGTATCCCCTATACTTCACAGATTGTTATGGCCAGATGGTCGGTGGCGGATACGGTGGACCGGCATAGCAGGTATGATGCCGCCGTGGTGCTGGGGGGGATGGTTGATTATAAATGGTATGTGAGACATGCGGCGGAGAATGAAGAAGAGATCTTCAAATATGTATCCGACTACCAGCAGCTGGGGCAGAGTTCAGCGCGGATACTTATGGGGGCTGCGGCGATAAAAAGCGGCCTGGCCGACACCCTTCTTCTCAGCAATGTGAGTATCAAAGGGGTGAACGAGACCAAAATCCTCCTTGGTCTTCTGGAAAGGCAGGGCATTGACCCCCAAAAGATCGCAGTCCACGGCAAGGTCCGCAATACCCTGGCCGAGGCAAAAAGCGTCAAGGCATACTGCGAGAGCAAGGACATCAAGCGGATTCTGCTCATTACCTCGGCCAATCATATGCGGAGGGCCGCGGCGCTCTTCCGGAAGCAGGGTCTGAGCCCGGACCTGCTCTCTGTTTCGAGGGACAACAGACCGATAACCAAGGAAAGTTTCGTTCCTTCCGGCGATGGGTTGGAGGATACCTACGGGATGCTCTATGAGATTGTCGGTTACACCGCCTATTTGATTCAGGGCAAGCTGTAACTTCCTGTTATTCTTCCTCGCCGATCTTTTTTGTATACCCGCATTCCTTGTTCGGGCAATGCAACTGCAAACCGCTTTTTTTCGTCTCCCGCTCAAGAAGATAGGCAGACCCGCACTGCGGGCACGGCTCATTGACCGGCCTGTCCCACAGGGCGAAGGTGCATTTGGGATAGCGGTTGCAGCTGTAAAAGACCTTGCCGCGCTTGGATATCTTCTGGATGAGTTCCCCGGTGCACCCTGCTTCCGGACAGGGAACCCCGGTCCCGGTGGCGCGGATGTTTTTACAGGCCGGATAGCCGGAACAGGCGAGAAACTTGCCATAACGTCCATTTTTAAAGACCATGGGTTTGCCGCATTTTTCACAGAGTTCGCCTGATTCGGC
The DNA here is from genome assembly GCA_963726245.1 of uncultured Chloroflexia bacterium. Classification (GTDB taxonomy): domain Bacteria; phylum Chloroflexota; class Dehalococcoidia; order DSTF01; family JALHUB01; genus CAVSBT01. The sequence continues at coordinate 45,700 of CAVSBT010000031.1, read as the reverse complement.
TGGCTGCTCCCTCTCGATGGGCACGATCTTGCCCTCGTCGTTTCTGGTGAAATCCTGGGTGTGTTTGCACACCGGATACTTCTCGCAGGCAAGGAATTCGCCGTTTTTTCCCCACTTGATCACCATTTTTCCGTCACAGAGCGGACAAGGCAGGTCGGTGGGGATGGTCGTTTTCTTGATCGATTTCATCTCCTCCTTGGCTGCGTCCAGGGTTTTGCTGAACGGCGTGTAAAAATCCTGCAAGACCTTGAGCCACTGGTTTTTACCGGCCTCCACCTCGTCAAGCTTTTCCTCCATGGAGGCGGTGAATTCGATGTCCAGGATATCCGGAAAATGGGCGACCAGCAGCTCGTTGACCAGCTTGCCCAGGTCGGTGGGCATGAATTTGCGCTGGACCAGGAGGGCGTATTCCTTCTCCTGGATGGTGGAAAGGATGGAGGCATAGGTGGAGGGGCGGCCCACCCCGTTTTCCTCCAGGGCTTTCACTAGGGTCGCCTCCGTATACCGGGGTGGCGGCTGGGTGAAGTGTTGCTTCGGCTCGATGCTCAGGAGGGAGACGGTCTCGCCTTTTTTCAGGTCCGGCAGGGCGGCGTTGTCCCCTTCCCTGCCATCCCCGGAAGAAGCACCTTCGTCCACCGCCTCTTCGTACAGGGCCATGAAGCCTTGAAAACGCACGATGGAGCCTACGGTCTTAAAAACAAAGTCGCGGGCCGCCACCAGGGTGATGGTGGTTTGGTCATACTCGGCCGGGGCCATTTGGCAGGCGAGAAAGCGTTTCCAGATCAGGGAGTAGAGGGCCAGCATGTCTTTTTCCAGAAACGGGGCGAGTTTTTCCGGGGTGTTGCGTACATCGGTGGGGCGGATGGCTTCGTGGGCGTCCTGGGCGGATTTGCTGGTTTTGAAGATATTCGGCTTGGCAGGGAGGAATTGTTCCCCAAAGGCGGTGCCGATATACTGCCGGGCCTCTTCCAGGGCCTCGTTGCTGATCCGGGTGGAGTCTGTCCGCATGTAGGTGATCAGGCCGGTGGGGCCTTCGGCGCCCAACTCGATGCCCTCATAGAGCCGCTGGGCCAGGGTCATGGTTTTTTTCGCGGAAAAGCGGAGCTTGCGGTTGGCATCCATCTGCATGGTGCTGGTGATGAAGGGCGGGCTCGGGTTGCGCTTCTTCTTTTTCTTCTCCAGGCTCTCCACCAGAAAAGAAGCATCCCGCACTGCGGCAACAATGGCCTGCGCCTCGCTATCGGTTCCGATCTTATTTTTCTTGAGATCAATCTTCTTTCCGTAACCCTGGTCGAGCTGGGCGACAAAGGGCGGGGGAGTTTTTCCTTCCAGGGTGGCGTGGATGGACCAGTACTCTTCGGAGACAAAGGCCTCGATGGCCTGCTCGCGCTCACAGACCATGCGGACCGCGACGGACTGCACCCGGCCGGCGCTTAATCCTCGGCGGACCTTGTCCCACAGCAGAGGGGAGATCTGATAGCCCACCAGACGGTCCAGAATGCGCCGGGTCTGCTGGGCTTCGAAACGCTGCTGGTTGACCTCGGTTGCCTGCTCGATGGCGGCGAGGATGGCTTTTTTTGTGAGCTCATGGAAGAGAACCCGGTGGATGGGCTTGTTCGTGGATTGCAAAATTTCTGCGATATGGTGGGCAATGGCCTCCCCCTCGCGGTCCGGATCAGGGGCCAGATAAATCTGGTCCGCCTTCTCCGCCGCGCTTTTCAGGTCGCTGATGATTTTGCCCTTGCCCCGGATGGTGACGTATTGGGGGGCAAAATCATTGGCAATATCAACGCCCAGGGTTTTAACCGGCAGATCGATGATATGACCCACCGAAGCCTTGACCGTAAAGTTTTTGCCGAGATATTTCTGCAAGGTCCGGGCCTTGGCCGGAGACTCAACAATGATGAGCGATTGTGACATGGTATCCTGGTGATCTGTGCGGTTTTGTTAAGCTGGCGCAGCTGCGCCTCTTTCTCTAGGGGCCTTATACACTGGACGAATGTGGTTCCGCAAGCCTTTGGTACTGTTTGCCCGGTAAAGAAGCCACCAAGCCACGGAGTTCGAGGTGAAGCAGGATCTCGCTTATCCTGTGGGATGGCAGTTGCGCCGCCTGGATAATCTCTTCGATGTTTCTGGGGTAGACTTCGAGAAGGGAGAAGACCTTCCCCTCTTCCTCGGGAAGGGGCGGGGCCTGCGGTCTTGTTTCCGGAGGGGAGGCCGGGGCGGTCAGGGCCAGTTCCGCAAGGATATCCGCTCCGCTGTGCACGAGTTTTGCGCCTTCCTGGATCAGGCGGTGGCAGCCTTCGCTTTTCGGGGAATCGATCCTGCCGGGGATGGCAAAAACATCCCGCCCCTGTTCCAAGGCCTGGTGTGCGGTGATCAGGGTCCCGGAACGGTGGGCGGCTTCCACCACCACGACCCCCAGGGAGAGACCGCTGATAATCCGGTTTCTCGCCGGAAAGCGAAACCCTTCCGGCATAGTCCCCAGAGGGCTTTCGCTGATTATCGCGCCGTGAGTGGCGATCTGTTCATGGAGTCTTCTGGTTTTGGCTGGGATAGACAATGTCCAGGCCGCAGCCCATGACCGCAATGGTCTTACCTCCTGCCGCCAGTGCCCCCCGGTGGGCGGCGGTGTCTATCCCCAGGGCAAAGCCGCTGGTGATGACAAGATCGTGGCGGGCCAGCTCCGTGGCCAGCCGCTCAGCCACCTGCAACCCGTAGGAGGAGGCGGCTCGCGCTCCGACCATGGCGATGCCCGGAGCGCTGAGGAGTTGCGGGGAGCCCAAGACATAGAGAATCGGCGGCGGGTCGTTTATTTCCTTGAGCAGGGGGGGAAAGAGCGGATCGTCCCAGCAGAGCAGGATAGTGCCGGCTTTTTCCGCCAGGCGAAGCTCTTTGTCCGCCGCCGCCTCGGCAATGCTCCTCTGGTCGCACAGGCAGGCAAGGGAGTCTTTGCGCAAAAAGGAACATTCCTCAAGCTCCTTGCGGCTCGCCGCGAGAATCTGCCGGGCGGAGCCGAACCGCTCAACAAGTTTTTTGAGGGTGGCTGGGCCAAGCCCCGGGGTAAAGGCGAGGGAGAGCCACTGGTGTCTGGTGTCCATGTCAGCAAGACCGCAAGGGATGGAAGGGGCTGAAGATCCAGTGCCGGATAGGCAGCGGTTTTTTTGGGCAAAGGCATTGTCAGGCGCGGGCGCCGAAGAACAGAGTCTCCTGAAAGGGAAGCTCTGTTCTTCGGCGGAACAGCCGACTAATCGTTATAAAAGGCAAACAGCAGATTGCGCCGGGTGGGGTGTTTGAGTTTTTTCAGCGCCTTGGCTTCGATCTGGCGGATCCGCTCCCTGGTTACGGCGAAGTTGTCGCCAACCTCTTCCAGGGTCAGGTCAACCGAGGTGTCGATGCCGAAACGCATGCGCAAGACCAGCTCCTCCCGGGGGGAGAGGGTGCGCAAGACGTTGCGGAGATTTTCCCGCAGGCTTTCCATGGCGGTTGCCTCGTCCGGCGACAGGGAGTCCACATCTTCGATGAAATCGGAAAGATAGCTGTCTTCGCTGCTGCCGATGGGGGTGTCCAGGGAGAGGGGCTCCTTGGCGATCTTCAGGATATTCTTGACCTTGCTCAAATCGACATCGAGCCGTTCGGCCATTTCCTCGGGGGTTGGTTCACGGCCTGTTTCCCGGAGAAATCCTTGGCGCCCTTGAGGAGCCGGTTGATGGTGTCGATCATATGCACGGGGATGCGGATGGTGCGCCCTTGGTCGGCAATGGCCCGGGTGATGGCCTGCCTGATCCACCAGGTGGCATAGGTGCTGAACTTGTAGCCCCGACGGTATTCAAATTTTTCCACGGCCTTCATCAGGCCGATGTTGCCTTCCTGGATAAGATCGAGCAACTGCAGCCCCCGATTGGCATACTTTTTCGCCACGCTGACCACGAGGCGCAGATTGGCCTGCACCAAGGCGTTTTTTGATTCGCGGCTTACTTTTTCCCCGTCCGTGACTTCGGCAAGCAGGGTGGTCAGGGATTCATGATCGATGCCATGGGTTTTGACGCACCCCTGAAGAAAGAGGGGATATTTGGCTTTGTCTTCCCTGATCTGGGCCGGCGGGGTAAGTTTGGCCCCTTGTTTGCGCAGCCGGCTGATGATGGCGGAGAGATGCTTGGCGCTGATGCGATCGTGCTCAAAAAGTTTGGCGATCGCCTTGGTATTGCGTTTGACGCGGATCCTGATTTTCTGGGCTTCACCCTTGGTTATTGCGGGATCAAGCAGATCGAGACGGAAGGCCGAAAGCTCTTCGTTGAGCCGGTGCGCTTCGCTGATCTGCCAAAGGAAGTGCTCCTTTTTTTCTTCATTGACCTGATTGTCTGTTTCATCCAGGCCGCGCAGAATATCGGCGATGGTCCGTTTTCCGGCGAGCATCTTGTCCGCCACTTCGCGCAGGTATTCAACGGCCAGCGGCGTGGTCAGGAGGGTGTCCTGGATAAGTTTTTCCCCGTCTTCGATCTTCTTGGCGATCTCGGTTTCCTCGTCCGAGGAAAGCAGGCCGACGGAACCCATTTCCTGGAGATAGGCCTTGACCGGATCCAACTGGTTTCCGGAAAGATCGCGGGTCTTTGTGATCAGCCCTCCGCCCGGGCTGTCATCCTCCTGGTCGATCGGATGCAAGCTTTCTTCCAGCTCGCCCTCGCTGTCCAGATCCAGATCAAAAATGGCGGTCAGATTACTCGGGCGCTCAACCGACCAGCTGCTCTCTTCTTCCGCCCCACTTTCAAGCAAGGCATCCTCGGCCAGCAGAACAAGACCATTCCGGCACGGCCAGGGCGTCGGCGGTGGTGAGGCGCAGCCCCAGCTTCCGGGCCTCGCGCTGGAGGAAGCGGCAGGGGATTTGCACCAGGATGCCGGCGCCGTCGCCGGTCTTGGCGTCGGCGTCGACGGCGCCGCGGTGGGTGAGGTTGGCCACCGCCTCGAGGGCCATCTCCACAATGTCGCGGCTGGGCGACGCGCTGGGCCGGGCGACGAAGCCCACGCCGCAGCTATCTTGCTCGAAGCTGGGGTCGTAGAGGGAGCCTTTGACCTGCTTCGGGTCGAGCATGCCAACCTCAGCACCAAAGATGCCGTAGAGGATAAACTATTGTTGGCCCCTCAGTCTACGGCATGCGGCGCCATAGACGTGTTAATTGCGCATGCATCTTACCATAGAGGTGATGCCGTGTCAACGGCCAACGGTTACCGCTTGCCGCCGCCCCTATGGAGGGGCTTTCCATCGCAGAACGCTCTCTAAACCCTTGATGACGCGCATTGGCCGGCAGAAGCGGTGGGGTTCAGAACGATTGGGGTTTCACATGGCGAATAGCGCATGATGTGGGGATGTAGCATAAGAAATACGTCGTGTGATGGCCTGCAGACGGTATGAACGCCCACTTATGACCGTGAACGTTTCTTAGCTTATCTTGCACCCGTAGCCGCGATAGGCTAAAAATATGATTAGCACTCCCCAGGCAGGAGTGCTAATCCGTCTTAGCGAGGGGGGAGATCGATGGCAAAGCAACTACTGTTCGATGAAGCGGCACGGCACGCCCTGAAGAACGGGGTCGACGCCCTGGCCGACGCCGTGAAGATCACCCTGGGCCCCAAGGGCCGCAACGTAGTCCTGGAGAAGAAGTTCGGCTCGCCCACCATCACCAACGACGGCGTCACCATCGCCAAGGACATCGAGCTGGAGGACCCCTTCGAGAACATCGGCGCCCAGCTGGCGCGGGAGGTGGCGGCCAAGACCAACGACATCGCTGGCGACGGCACCACCAGCGCCACCGTGCTCGCCCAGGCCATCGTCCACGAGGGCCTGAAGAACGTGACCGCCGGCGCCAACCCGATGGCCGTGAAGCGGGGCATCGAGAAGGCCTGCGAGGCGGCGGTGGAGGCCATCAAGAAGAACGCCACGCCGGTGGAGACCCGCCAGCAGATGGCCCAGATCGCCGCCATCTCCGCCATGGACGAGTCCATCGGCGAGCTCATCGGCGAGGTGATGGAGAAGGTGGGCAAGGACGGCGTCATCACCGTCGAGGAGTCCAAGGGCATCGCCACCGAGGTCGAGTACGTCGAGGGCATGGCCTTCGACCGCGGCTACATCAGCCCCTACTTCGTCACCAACCCCGAGCGCATGGAGGCGGTCATCGAGGACGCCTACATCCTCATCACCGACAAGAAGATATCGGCGGTGAACGACATCCTGCCGGTGCTGGAGAAGCTGGTGGAGGCGGGCAGCAAGAACCTGCTGATCGTCTGCGACGACTGCGACGGCGAGGCGCTGGCCACCCTGGCGGTGAACAAGCTGCGCGGCACCCTCAACGTCTGCGCCGTGAAGGCCCCGGGCTTCGGCGACCGCCGCAAGGAGAACCTGGGCGACATCGCCGTGGTCACCGGCGGCCAGGTCATCAGCGAGGAGCTGGGCCGCCGCCTGGACGCCGTGAACATCAGCGACCTGGGCCGCGCCCGCCGGGTGGTGGTGGCCAAGGAGGACACCACCATCATCGAGGGCAAGGGCGACCCCAAGGCCATCGAGGATCGGGCCAAGGCGGTGAAGACGGCCATCGACCTGACCACCTCCGACTGGGACCGGGAGAAGCTCCAGGAGCGCCTGGGCAAGCTGTCGGGCAAGGTGGCCGTCGTCAAGGTGGGCGCCGCCACCGAGACGGAGCTCAAGGAGAAGAAGCACCGCGTGGAGGACGCCGTCTCCGCCACCCGCGCGGCGGTGGAGGAGGGGCTGGTGGCCGGCGGCGGCGTGGCCTACATCGCCGCGCAGACGGCGCTGGACAAGCTGAAGCTGGAGGGCGACGAGGCCACCGGCGTCAGCATCCTGCGCCGCGCCCTGGAGGAGCCCACCCGCCGCATCGCCATCAACGCCGGCCAGGACGGCTCCGTCATCGTCAACCAGGTGAAGGAGCATGAAGGCCAACGAGGGCTACGATGCCGCAGCGCGACGAGTTCTGCAACATGATCGAGCGGGGCATCGTCGACCCGGCCAAGGTGAGCCGGGCCGCCCTGGAGAACGCCGTGAGCATCGCCGGCATGGTGCTGACCACCAACTGCCTGGTGACGGAGATCCCGGAGAAGAAGGAGCAGTTGCCGCGGGTGCCCTCGGAGATGTACTAGGGGGCGGCGCCGCACAGCGCGGCTGTAGACTCAAAGCCATAGAACCAGCAAACCGACTGCGGTTGCTGGTTCTAGCTTTCCGGGGCGGCTAGACTAAGGGCAGGGGGAAGTGGTGTACACCGAGAACGGCCTGCTGGTGGACCTGGCGAGGTGGAGAAGGTGGTGGACCTGTGCGACGTGTTCACCATCATCTTCCGCACGTTCCCCGAGCGCCTGCTGGTGGACACCCGCTCCACCGCCGAGGAGGGGCCGCTGGTGGCCCTGGTGGAGCCGGTCGCCACCGTGGAGGAGCGCTTCCACTGGCTGGGCCGCGAGCGCCCTAGCTTCGGCCCGCCGGAGCGGTTCATGTTCTTCCCCTGGCCCCACAGCATCGTCTTCCTGGAGCAGTGCGGCATCGCCGCCCGCATCCGCCGTCGCTGCGAGGCCACCGGCCGGCCGGAGGCGGTGGCCATGTTCGACAAGGCGATGGCCGAGCTGCGGGAGAAGGAGCGGCAGGCCACCCTGGCGGCCATCAAGGGGCGAGGACTGTCACACCATCTGGCCCGCGCCGAGAAGCCTCGCGATGACGCGCTGGCCCTCGGAGGGCTCAGGACAGGCTCACGATAGGCACAGCTTGGGGGGCCGAAGGGGCGGAACAGACCCTGAGGCCCTCGCCGTTTCCTTCGTGCCGGAGGAGTCTGCCATGGCAGGAGCAGCGGGCGTAGGACGAATACCTGGGGGCTGGTGGACCTGGGCGGCAGCAGAGATCCTCTCCGTCGTCGCCGACGGCGACGGCCGCCGTCTGGGGGAGGACCGGCGGCCCACCAGCGCCGCAGGAGGGGCCGGAGGTGGTGCTGGAGCGCATCGCGGCTCCCTGGAGGCGGCTCTGGCGGAGGCGGGGCTCGAGCCGGGCGACCTGGCGGCGGTGGGCATCTGCTCGCCCGGCCCATCGACTCCGGGCGGGGGTGCATCCCCTAGCGCCCCCAACCTGCCCGGCTGGCATGACGTGCCCATCTGCCAGTACCTGGACGAGCGGCTGGGCGTGCCCGTCTACCTGGAGAACGACGCCACCGCTGCCGCTCTACGGCGAGTTCGTCTACGGCGCCGGCCGGGGCTGCCGCCACATCGTCTATATCACCGTCAGCACCGGCATCGGCGGCGGCCTCATCTCGACGGCAGGCTCTACCGAGGGGCCACGGGCGCGGCGGGGAGATCGGCCACATCACCATCGACCCCGACGGCCCCCTCTGCGGCTGCGGCAAGCCGGGCCACGTGGAGGCCTTGGCCTCCGGGCGGGCCATCGCCGCTCGAGGGGAAGGCTCGTCGCCGCGGGGCGGCTCGCCGCTGCTGGCCAGGCTGGCCGAGGAGGAGGGCGAGCTCACCGCCGAGACGGTCTGCCGGGCCGCCGTGGCCGGCGACCCCGAGGCCTGCGCGCATCATCCAGCGGGCGGGCTACTATCTGGGCATAGGCCTCGCCACCTACGTGACATCTTCAACCCGGAGGTCATCATCATCGGCGGCGGGCTCCGCCACATGCGGGCGATCTTCTACCTGGGCCCGGCCAGGGCGGAGATGGCGCGCCGCGCCATGCAGGAGGCCCTGAAGGCGGTGCGCCTGGTAGAGGCCGAGCTGGGCGACTACTCGGGCGCCATGGGCGTGGTCGCCCTGCTAAGGGAAGGGGCCGCGACCGCCCCACGGCGGCGGCGCAGGCGGGCGTAGCGGGGCCGCCCACGGGGCGCCGGGGGCGGGCTTCGGCGCAGGGCGCCTGGCCCAGCAGCGGGCGGCATTCCTCCAGGATCGGCTCCATCGTCTGGATGAGGGCCGCCAGCCGTCCTGCGCCGCCTCGTCTAGCCTGCCCTTCGTCCAGCGTCCCCATCGGCAGCGTCTGGTGGAGGCGGGTCCAGGTGGGCGTCCACTCCTCCAGCTCCATGGCCGGGCCGAGGGCGGCCTGCACCTCGGGCATGCGCTCCGCCAGGACGGCCGCCCAGCGGTAGTTCTTCTCGCCTTCCCCCTCGAAGTGGAGGCCGATCTCGATGCGGCCGGTCTTCTTCTGGGGCCAGACCTCGTAGTGGATGGAGGGATGGTCGAAGTAGACCTGGAGGAGGGTGAAGCGGATGCGGGCCTGGAAGGAGCGCAGCTCCGGCGGCAGGAGGGGCTCCAGCCGCTCCTGCACCAGTATCAGGAAGTCGCGGATGCGCATGGGAGTCCCGGCGCCTAGGGCAGGACTACGATCCCTTGCCCCCGATCACCTCGCCGATGCGCCAGAGGCTGACTCATGGGCGGCGGCGAACTCGCGCTCCAGCTCTCGCCCCTGCTCCGGCGAGGCGGCGATGAGCAGCCCGCCCGAGGTCTGGGGGTCGAAGAGGACGGAGGCCAGCTCGTCGGCGATGCCCTCCGCCAGGCGCACCTTTGGCTGAAGAACTGGCGGTTGCGGGACTCGCCGCCGGTGCGGATGCCCTGGGCGGCGTAGGCCAGGGCGCCCTCGAACATGGGGACGCGGCCGGCCTCGATGCGCAGCGCCACGCCGCTGGCCTCGGCCATCTCCTGGGCGTGGCCCAGCAGGCCGAAGCCGGTGATGTCGGTGAGGGCGTGGCACCCCACCTCGCGCACGATGTGCGAGGGGTGGCGGTTGAGGCGCAGCATGCTCTCGATGGCGGACTCCAGGTGGCGGGGCTCGGCCAGGTCGCGCATGGCGGCGGTGGTGATGATGCCGGTGCCCAGGCGCTTGCGTGAGGTAGAGGGCATCGCCGGGGCGGGCGCCGGCCTTGGTGAGGACCTGCTGGGGGTGGACGAGGCCCATGACGCAGAGGCCGTACTTGGGCTCCTCGTCGATGATGGTGTGGCCGCCGGCGATGAGGCCGCCGGCCTCGAGCACCTTGTCGGCGCCGCCGCGCAGGATATCGGCCAGGATGTCCTGGCTCAGGTCGTCGGGGAAGGCGGCCACGTTCAGGGCCAGGAGCACCTCGCCGCCCATGGCGTAGACGTCGCTCATGGCGTTGGCGGCGGCGATGGCGCCGAAGGCGTAGGGGTCGTCCACCAGCGGGGCAAAAAAATCCACCGATAGCACCACCGCCTGCTCGTCGTTCAGGCGATAGACGGTGGCGTCGTCGCGAGCGTCCAGGCCCACCAGCAGGTTGGGCAAGTGGGCGCCGCGCGATGCACTTCGTTGAGCTGGCGCAGGACCTGCGCCAGGGCTTCAGCGCCCGCCTTGCCGGCTCAACCGGCGCAGGAGGCGAGGGCCGTCAGGCGGACCTCTTCCCGCGTCATGCACCCTCCTCCAGGACTCATACCAGTATACGGGCCGCCTTTGGGCAGCCACAAGGGAACGGCTGGTGACCTTCGAGCCACGACGGGGATCGCGATCGCGCTCTGTCCCCAGCAGCTCTGGTGAGCTGTCGACCAATGCGGCCCCGCCGACTCGCTGCCTTCGACAGGCTCAGGCTGAGCGGTGAGGGGGAACCGCCCCTGTGCTAGGATGGAGGGAAATGGCCGTCTGACGCCCAGGGAGATCATCGAGCTTCTGCGCCAGGAGTACGGCGAGCTGCTCTGGCGGCCCCACGGCGACCCCATGACCGAGCTTGTCCTCACCATCCTCTCCCAGAACACCTCCGACGCCAACTCCGGCCGCGCCTTCGCCCGCCTGCGCCTGCGCTTCCCCACCTGGGAGGCGCTGCTGGGCGCCGACCCGCGCGGCGATCGAGGAGGCGATCCAGGTGGGCGGCCTGGCCCGCATCAAGGCGCCGCGCATCAAGGCGATCGTGGAGGAGGTGTGGCGGCGCCTGGGCTCCTTCGACCTGTCCTTCCTGCAGGAGATGCCCCTGGCGGAGGCCAAGGCCTGGCTGCGCTCGCTGCCCGGCGTGGGGCCCAAGACCGCCGCCTGCGTGCTGATGTTCGCCCTGGGGATGCCGGCCCTGCCGGTGGACACCCACGTCTACCGGCGTGGCCAGGCGCCTGGGGCTGGTGCCAGCGCAGTGACGGGCGCCGAGAAGGCCCACGAGCTGCTGGAGGGCATGCTGGCGCCGGACGAGGTCTATCCGTTCCACATGAGCCTCATCAGGCACGGCCGCCGCATCTGCAAGGCGCAGCGGCCGCTGTGCCCCCAGTGCCCCCTGGCCCCGGCTGCCCCTCGGCGGTGCTTGAGCATTTCGCTCATCCTGAGCCTGTCGAAGGATGAGCGGGGTGCCATGGTTCGACAAGCTCACCATGAGCGGCCAAGAGGGAGCGGTGCTCCGCGAGAGCCGCTATTGCTATACTGAGAGCGATGAGCAGGGCCGCCGTGCACAAGCCGTCGTATCTGCACGCTCTCGCCGCAGGAGCTGCGCCGTCGCATCGACGCGGCCTGGGAGCTGATGGCCAGCCCCTGTCGGGTCTGCCCGCGCGGGCTGCAAGGTGGACCGCCGCGCCGACGACCAGCGGGGCTTCTGCCGCATCGGCGCGCGGGCGGTGATATCGTCCTTCAGCCCCCACTTCGGCGAGGAGCCGCCGCTGGTGGGCACGGGCGGGTCGGGCACCATCTTCCTCACGTCCTGCAACCTGGCCTGCGTCTACTGCCAGAACTGGGAGATATCGCAGGCCCGCTGGGGCCGGCCGGTGACCGACGAGCAACTGGCGGGGGCGATGCTCAAGCTGCAGAACCTGGGCTGCCACAACATCAACTTCGTCTCGCCCACCGTCCACGTGCGCCGAGATCCTGGCCGCGCTGCCATACGCCGATCGAGGGCGGGCTGCGCGTGCCGCTGGTCTACAACACCGGCGGCTACGACTCGCTGGACGCGCTGCGCCTGCTGGACGGCGTCTTCGACATCTACATGCCGGACATCAAGTACGCCGACGAAGCCATCGCCCGCAGGTACTCGCTGGTGAAGGACTACTATCCGGTGGCCAGGGCGGCGGTGAAGGAGATGCACCGCCAGGTGGGCGACCTGGTGGATGGAGGACGGCGTGGCCGTGCGGGGGCTCATCATCCGCCACCTGGTGCTGCCCGAGGGCCTGGCGGGCACGGCCGAGGTGATGCGCTTCATCGCCCGGGAGCTATCGGTGCACTCCTACGTGAACGTGATGGCCCAGTACCGGCCGGAGAACAAGGCCGACCGCTACCCGGAGCTGTCGCGGCGGATCACGGGCGAGGAGTACGGGGAGGCGCTGCGGCTGGCGCTGGAGGCAGGGGCTGTACCGGCTGGCGCGCTAGTCTCACAACGGATGTCGAACGGTTATCCGCCTCAAGCGGATTGGCCTCTGGCTGAAGCGGATGGGGGACGAGATGCCGGAGTGGGAGTACACGTGGCACCTGGTGCGCTGGGTGGGGGTGCGGGGAGAAGAGAGGCGGAAAGACCCTCGTGGTCGGGACATGGGAGGGCGCGGACAAAGTAGCCGAACTGGGCCGACAGGGGTCGGAGCTGGTGTCCGTGCAGCCTTTCATCAGCACCTTTAGCGGGGAGTCATGGGCGGGCGGGCCGGGCGGCTCCCAAGTGTCCAGCTACATGTTCTTCTTCAAGCGGCCGAAGGGGGCACAATAGGGAGGAAGGAGAGCAGTGCTGTTTGTGGTTGGCATGTTAGCAGCCCTGCTGATGTGGCTCATAGTCCTCACGGTGGTGGCCTATGTGCTCTTCCGGCTCCTTCGGACTGCTTTCCGGTGTGCGCTACGCCCATTCGAGAGCGAGCGCGACGGGCGGCGCTCGACAGGGCATACCGCGAGGTGTGGGCGTTTCCGGGGAGCTTCGCGAGCGGCTCGTTGTCTCTCCGTTAGCTTGCTGAAGAAGCGCCCGCCAACGCGAGTGCCTCGACGGCGCGGGCCCTTGAGCAGCCGCTTCGCATCGTACAGGGCGGCATCTGCTATCCGCACCAACTCGTCTACGGTTGTCCCGTCGCCGGGGAAGCAGGCGACGCCGGCGCTGAGGCCCAGATCACCGGTAGCCTTCGGTCATCTGTTCAACCTCTTGGTGATGCGCCTATTGATGCGGCTGATCACCGTCCGTGCCTTTGCTGAGTCGGCGTGCAGCAGTGATGGCCGCAAACTCATCGCCGCCGTAGCGGAAGGCGAGGTCGGACCGTCTCATCCCTGACCGGATGCCGTCGGCAACGAGGCGCAGCACTTCGTCACCGGCCTGGTGGCCGCAGGAGTCGTTGAAGCGCTTGAAGTTGTCGACATCCATCATGACCACGGCGAATCCGCGACTGTACCGCTTGGAGCGGTCTATCTCCTCAGCGCAGGCGCTGGTAGAAGTGGGCGTGGTTATAGAGGCCGGTGAGGCCGTCGGTGATTGCCCTTCCCTCCAGCTCGGCGTACAGTCTCTCCCGCTCCTCCTCCATTTCGCCTGCGCTCGGTGATGTCACGGCCGGTCATCTGGATCCCGATGTACAGGCCCTCGTTGTCGAAGAGAGGGTAGCCGTCCCATTCCACCACCCTCGTTCCCACCGGTGTGACCATGCGGTTCACAAGTCCTGTTGTGAGCCCTCGCTTCGCTCTCGTGTCTCGGACCCGTCTGGGCGGTCAGCTCTCGGTCATCGGGGTGCACCCAAGCCGCAGAGTCAGCGCCTAGAAGTGCCTCCCTAGGCCCTCCGAGGAACTGGCAAGCGGCGTCGTTGAGGAAGACCCAGTTGCCGCGGGCATCGAGCTTCGCAATGATGTCGCTTGTTAGATTCGTGGTAGCGATGTACTGGTCGGCGGATCTCTTGATCTCTTGCGCGTACCGCTGCAGGTCCGTGTGCATCTGCAGCGCCTTGAGAGCCATGGCGGTCTGGCTGACAAAACCCTGGAGAAGGCTGACCTCCTCCGGCGAGAACGTACGGGGCTTGAAGGAGACGAAGCTCATCGTACCCAGGAACTCGTCCTGAAACAGCAGGGGAAAGTCCACTGCAGACCTGAGTAGGGCGCGAGCGTAGAACTTCCGCACATGGTCTGGATATAGTGGATCGCTTTGCATGTCGGGAGAGAACCTCGGCTGCAGAGCGCGCATCACTTCTGTGTCCCAGGGGTCGGGTTGTTCGGGGTTCAGGCTAGCCCCCCAGATCTGCCCGAGGGTCTTCGCAGTATGGCGGTGGTCGCTCAGGATGCGGAGGACAAAGCGGCCGGTAGGAGCGTCGTAAAGATCGATGTTCACTATGTACTCGAAACCCGTAGCCGCGGAGATAGCGGTCGCCAGGTCTCTCAGGGCCGCCTCCACATCCTCTGATCGGGTGAGCACCTGGGCCGCGTTGGCCAGGGTCTGGAGTTGCTGGGCCAGGCGCTGGCCGCGACCGGCGTTGAGGAAACGCTCCAGGATGACGGCGAGAGCGGGCGTCGCCGATTCCATGAAGCACAGGATGCGAGCGTGGCCTCTTGCTCCCAGGGGCCCCGGAGGATGCAGATCTCGGATGCGCTCTCAGTGGTGGGCACGGAGAACGCCCAGGAACTCACGCTGGTCGCCGCTGAGGGCGCTGGTGAAGTCCTCGACCCGGGTGACCTACCAGGTTGAAGGCCACCGGCCCGCTCGCCTGCGCGGTGTGACGCTGGACGACCGCAGGGCACCCTGCGTCAGGTCGGCGCGTGGGCCATCCGCCGCATCGCAGCAGGTGAGAAAGCTCCTGGTCCTCGGCATAGACCAGTAGCACCTCGCCTGCACCGGTGGCCTTGCGGATGATGCTGGCCGCGCGGGCAAGGGTCTCGTTCCCGGCAGGGCTCTCTACAGCGAGCTTGCCAGCTGGCGGAGCGCCTCGATTTGTCGTCGCACTTGTTGTGTGTCCGGTAACGTCCGTCGACGAGCGTGGGCCAGCGCGTGCCCTGGCCTGTTGGCACTTCTGAAGCGGTATTGCTATTCACCACTTAAGACGCCGAAGGAACGAATCGGTTACAGACGTGCGGGCAGGCGGCGAGACAAGACCGCTGTGAGTAGCTCTTGACACGTTGTCCGGTGGCTTCTATCATTGGCCCATGCTTCCGATGACGGCTGTCCAGCAGCAGGCGCCCCTCCGACGAGAGCGACGTCGCTCCCAGTGGCGTGGGGGTGCTTGCCGCACGACGCCGCCCGGATAGCCCACCGAGCCGTAGAACGCTCTTCGCTAAGCCCCACCACGTCGCGGTGGGGCGCTTTGTTTGTTCGGGGGTTGGGTTGTCCAGCGAAGAGGCCCTGAGTATAGTGAGGGGCCTAGGAACGGCAGATATGGTCAAGGTTGGCATCATAAACGTCACAGGCTACGCCGGCGCCGAGCTGGCCCGCCTCCTCTATCTGCACCCGGAGGCGCAGGTGGTCTGCGTCACCGGCCGCAGCGCCGCCGGCAAGGCGCTGGCGCAGGTCTTCCCCCACCTCTGGCCGCTGGACCTGACGGTCGTCGAGGAGCTGGACGACGTCGATTTCGCCTTCTCGGCCCTGCCCCACGCCGCCAGCGCCGAGGCGGTGGCGCCGCTGGTGCGGCGGGGCCTGCCGGTGGTCGACATAAGCGCTGACTTCCGCCTGACCGACGCCGCCGAGTACGCAGCGCTGGTACGGCGTCGAGCACCCGGCGCCGGAGCTGTTGCCTCAGGCCGTCTACGGCCTGCCGGAGCTCCACCGCGCCGCCGTCCGCGAGGCGCGGCTGGTGGCGAACCCCGGCTGCTACCCCACGGGGGCGCTGCTGGCCCTGGCGCCGGCCGCCCGCGCTGGCATCATCGAGCCGGACGTGGTCATCGACGCCAAGTCGGGCGTGTCCGGCGCCGGCCGCAGCCTGGGCCTCGCCTACCACTACGCCGAGGCCAACGAAAGCGTGTCGGCCTACGCCCTGGGCGGCCACCGCCATCTGCCGGAGATCGTCCAGGAGCTGGCGCGCCTCTGGCCGGATTCCGACCCCGCCGCGGGTTACCTTCCAGCCCCACCTGATGCCCATGACCCGCGGCATCCTCACCACCTGCTACGCCTCCCTGGCCGACGGCGGGCTGCCCGCGGGCGAGGGGGCGAAGGCGGCCGTGCGCGAGCTGTACGAAGAGGTCTACCGGGACGAGCCCTTCGTGCGGGTGGTGCCGGAGCCGCCGCAGACCAAGCACACCTGGGGCAACAACCTCTGCCTGGTCTACCCGACGGTGGACGTGCGGGCGGGCCGGCTGGTGGTGGTGAGCTGCATCGACAACCTGGTGAAGGGCGCGGCGGGCCAGGCCATCCAGAACATGAACCTGATGCTGGGCTTCCCCGAGGCGACTGGCCTCGACCAGCCCGCCGTCTACCCGTAGAGCGAGTCGGCCATCATGAGCAACGAGCGCGAATTGATCACCCGAAGGCAGCGTTCCCCTGCCGCGCGGGCTTCCTGGCGGGGGCCGTCCGGGCGGGCATCCGGCCCGACGTCGGACAAGCTGGACGTGGGCATCCTGTCTCCGAGGCGCCGTGCACGGCCGCGGCCGTCTACACCAGCAACCGGGTGAAGGCGGCGCCCCTCCTCCTCTGCCAGGAGCACCTGGCCGACGGTCGCGCCCAGGCCATCGTCGCCAACAGCGGCTGCGCCAACGCCGCCACCGGCGAGCAGGGCCTGGCCGACGCCCGCGAGATGGCCGAGCTGGCGGCGGCCAAGCTGGGCATCCGGCCGCAGGACGTGCTGGTGGCCAGCACCGGCGTCATCGGCACCTTCCTGCCGATGGAGCGGGTGCGCGATGGCGGTGCCGCGCATCGAGCTTTCGGCCGCGCGGCGGTGCCGACTTCGCCCGCGCCATCATGACCACCGACACGCGGCCCAAGTGCGACGGGCGGCCGCTGCGGTCGCCAGGGCGAGGAGTACACGCTGTGGGCGGTGGCCAAGGGCGCGGGGATGATCCACCCCAACATGGCCACCATGCTCTGCTTCATCACCACCGACGCGCCGCTGGCCCAGCCCTACCTGGCGCGCCTGCCTGCGGGAGGCGGTGGACGCCTCCTTCAACATGATCGACGTGGACAGCGACACCAGCACCAACGATACGGTCATCGTCCTGGCCAACGGCCTGGCCGGCGGCGAGCCCATCGACGCAGGGCACCCGGCCGCCGGCGCCTTCCGCTCGGCCCTGACCAGGCTGCTGCGTCCACCTGGCCAAGGCCATCGTCGCCGACGCCGAGGGAGCGACCAAGGTCATCGAGTGCGGGTGGAGGGCGCCGCCTCGCCGGCGGACGCCCGCCGGGCGGCGCGGGAGGTGGTGCGCTCGCTGGCGGTGAAGACGGCGGTCTACGGCTGCGACCCCAACTGGGGGCGCATCCTGGCGGCGGTGGGCAACAGCGGCGCCGAGATGATCGAGGAGAAGACCGTGATCCTGCTATCGGCGCCGGGGAAGGCGGCGTCTGCTTCTACCGGCAGGGGTCGCCCCTGCCCTTCGACGAGGCGCAGGCCCGCGCCTGCCTGGCGGCGCGCGGAGGTGCACATTCGCGTGGACCTGGGCCTGGGCGAGGGCGCGGCCACCGCCTGGGGCAGCGACATCACCGAGGAGTACGTGCGCCTGAACAGCGCCTACACGACCTGACATGAGCGAATCGCCCATCCTGGTGGTCAAGATCGGCGGCAGCACGCTGGGCAGCCACGACACGACCCTGGAGGACCTGGTGGCCCTCCAGGGGCAGGGCTGGCGGCCGCTGGTGGTGCACGGCGGCGGCGCCGCCATCAGCGAGTGGCTGAAGCTCGCACGATACGCCGACTCGCTTCGTGCGCGGCCTGCGCGTCACCGACGCCGCCTCGCTGCGGGTGGTGGTGGCGGTGCTGGCCGGGCTGATCAACAAGGAGCTGGTGGCGGCCATCAACGCCCTGGGCGGCCGGCCATCGGCCTGTCGGGGGCCGACGGCGCCCTGATCCGCGTGAGCCCGCTGGACCCCGAGCTGGGCTACGTGGGGCAGATCGAGCGGGTGGACGGCGATATGCTGCGGCGGCTGCTGGACGGCGGGCTACCTGCCGGTGGTGGCGCCCCTGGGCCTCCTGTGGGAGGACGAGGGCCCGCAGAACCAGATCCTGAACATCAACGCCGACACCGTGGCCGGCGAGGTGGCCCTGGCCCTGGGCGCCCGCTGGCTGGTCTTCCTGACCGACGTCCCCGGCATCGCCGGCCGCGATGGCCGCTCCCTGGCTCGCCTGTCTGCCGAGGAGGCGGCGGCGCTGGTGGAGGAAGGCGTCGTCTCCGGCGGCATGATCCCCAAGGTCGAGGCCTGCCTGCGGGCCGCGACGGGCGGCGACGCGCACGGCCATCATCGACGGCCGCCAGCCTCACGCCCTGCTGGCGGCGGTGGAGCGGGGCGAGCTGGCGGGCACGATCATCGGTCCGGAGCGAGGAGGCGCAATGACCGACTGGCAAGAGCTGGAGAGCCGCTACTTCTTCTCCGTCTACAAGCGCCTGCCGGTGACCCTGGTGCGAGGGCAGGGCGTGCGCGTCTGGGACGACCAGGGGAAGGAGTACCTGGACTTCGTGGCGGGCATCGCCACCGTGAGCCTGGGCCACTGCCACCCGGTGGTGGTATCGGCTCTGGCGGAGCAGGCTCGACGCCTCATCCACGTGTCGAGCCTGGTCTACAGCGTGCCCCAGCTTCGCCTGGCCCAGCTTCTGGTGGAGAATAGCTGCCTGGATCGCGTCTTCTTCGCCAACAGCGGCGCCGAGGCGATCGAGGGGGCCATCAAGCTGGCCCGCAAGTGGGGCAAGGAGAAGAGGGACGGCGCCTACGAGATCATCTGCGCCCAGCACGCCTTCCACGGCCGCACCCTGGCCACTCTGACCGCCGGCGGCACCGAGAAGTACAAGCTGCCCTACCTGCCCCTGCCCGAGGGCTTTGTGCACGTGCCCTTCGACGATGTGGAGGCCATCCGGCGCGCCACCGACGCCAAGACCTGCGCCGTGATGCTGGAGCCCGTCCAGGGCGAGGGCGGCGTCAACGTCCCCCACGACGACTACCTGCGCCAGGTGCGCGCCTGGTGCGACGAGGCGGGCATCCTGCTCATCCTGGACGAGGTGCAGACGGGCATCGGGCGGCTGGGAGCGCTGTTCGGGCACCAGCTCTACGGCGTCGAGCCCGACATCATGACCCTGGCCAAGGGTCTGGCCGGCGGCGTGCCCATCGGGGCGCTGCTGGCCAAGGAGCACTGCGCCGTCTTCGTCGCCCGGCGACCACGGCTCGACCTTCGGGGGCAACCCGCTGGCCACCCACGTGGGCTACTCGGTGCTGAAGTACGTCATCGATAACGACATCCCGGGCCAGGTGGCGGCCAAGGGGCCAGCACCTGGAGCGCCGCCTGCGCAGCCTGGCCGACCGCCACCCGCTGGTGACGGAGGTGCGCGGCCGCGGCCTGCTCTGGGCCATCGAGCTGGACGGCGAGCTGGCGGAGGCGGCCCAGCGCGCCTGCCTGGAGGAGGGGCTGATCGTGAACAACGTGAAGCCGACCGCCCTGCGCCTGATGCCGCCCCTGGTGGTGAGCGAGGAGGAGCTGGACCGGGCGGTGGAGATCATCGATGGGGTGCTGGGGAAACTGGAGGAAGAAAAGGCTTGACGACAGAGGGATACGGCGGTAGAATGTTGGTGACCAATTGGTAACCAATTGCATAACAGGAGGTCACCAATGCCGAACAGATTGATCGTGAGCGAGCTGCGAGAGGGCCTGCGCGCCATCAGGGACATTCTGGACCGACTGGAGGCTCTCCTGGGCTCGTCGGAGGAGCAGCCGGATCCCTACGAGCGGCGGAAGGCCGTCCTGGAGGAGATCTACTGGGCCGGCAACAGCATGCCCAGAGACGGCTGTTCACGCACGCTGAGGGAGCGCGGCACCCAGTATCAGTGGGTGGGCCAGCAGGTGAAGAAGGGCTACCTGTCCGTGCTTCCCTTGCCGGGCGGCAGCGTCCGCTACTCAGTTACGCCGCGGCGGTGCGGGAGCTGGGCCTGGGGCAGGAGGGGCCGGAGCGTCTGGAGGAGACGGCCGCTCTGGCAAAGCTGTCGGAGGCCTCCTTCGCGGAGGAGTGGGACAGCCCGGAGGACTCTGTCTATGACCAGCTATGAGCGGGGCGACGTGGTCCTCGTGCCGTTCCCGTTTTCGGAGCGTCTCGTCACCAAGAAGAGGCCAGCGGTCGTGGTGAGCAGCAATGCCTACCACAGGGCCTCCGCGACGTCATCATCGCCCAGATCACCAGCAAGCTGGCGGTCCCGCCAAGGCCGGGCGACCATCGCATCGTGGCTTGGCAGGAGGCCGGGCTGGTGACTCCGTCTCTGGCCCGGGCCAAGCTCGCCACCCTGCATAGCGCTCTGATCCTGCGCCGCCTGGGGACCATGCCGCGGCCGACATGCGTGCTATCGACCGGGGCCTCGCCGTCGCCCTGAGCCTGGGAAGAAGTGGCAGAGAGGAGAGACATGCCTGAGAAGCTGATCCTTGCCTATTCCGGTGGCCTCGATACCTCCGTGGCCGTGCGCTGGCTGAAGGAGGAGCGCGGCTACGACGTCGTCGCCCTGACTGTGGACGTGGGGATGCAGAAGGACCGCGAGACGCTGCACAGCCGCGCCCTGGCCGCGGGCGCCGTCGCCTTCCGCTGGGCGGAGGTCCAGGAGGCCTTCGTGCGCGACTTCATCTTCCCGGCCCTGACCGCCGGCGCCATCTACGAGGGGCAGTACCCCCTGGCCACCGCCCTCGGCCGGCCGCTCATCGCCCAGAAGCTGGTGGAGGTGGCGCGGCAGGAGGGGGCGACGGCCGTCGGCCACGGCTCGACGGGCAAGGGCAACGACCAGGTGCGCTTCGACGTGAGCGTGCAGGCCCTGGCGCCCGACCTGCGCATCGTGGCGCCGGTGCGCGAGTGGGGGATGAACCGCGAGGACGAGATCGCCTACGCCCAGAAGCACCAGATCCCGGTGCCGGTCACCAAGGAGAGCCCCTACTCCATCGACGAGAACCTGTGGGGGCGCGCCATCGAGTGCGGCGTCCTGGAGGACCCCTGGGCGGAGCCGCCGGAGGACGTCTACGAGTGGACGAAGTCGGCGGCGGCGGCGCCGGAGAAGCCGGCCTACGTGGAGATCGGCTTCCAGCAGGGCATACCGGTGAGCCTGGACGGCCGCGAGCTGGACGGCGTCTCGCTCATCGGCCGGCTGGCGGAGATGGCCGGCGAGCACGGGGTGGGCCGCATCGACCACCTGGAGAACCGCCTGGTGGGCATCAAGTCGCGGGAGATATACGAGGCGCCGGCGGCGGTGACGCTGCTGCGGGCGCACCGGGCGCTGGAGCAGATGTGCCTGTCGAAGGAGCAGGTGCGGCTGAAGGAGCGCATCGCGCAGGAGTACGCCGACCTGATCTACAACGGCCTCTGGTTCACCGCCCACCGCGAGGACCTGGCGGCCTACGTGCGCAGCACTCAGCGCCACGTGACCGGCAGCGTGCGGGTGCGGCTGCACAAGGGGTCGGCGGTGGTGGTAGGGCGCAAGTCGCCCAAGAGCTTGTATGACTTTTCGCTGGCGACGTATGATAAGGGCGACGTGTACGACCAGAGCGCAGCGCCGGGCTTCATCCACGTGTGGGGCCTGCCGGTGCGGGTGCAGGCGCGGGCGCAGATGCTGGAGGAGGAGGGCAAGTAATGGATGTCGCGGCGCTCATAGTGGCGATCGTCGCGTTGCTCTTCGCTGTAAGCGCTGCTGGCTTCGGCGTCTACATCCAGTTTCAGACATACAAGGCGACGACGGACCACCTTCGCGGCGTCGAAGGTAGTGTGTCTGGGCTTCAGGACAGACATGCAGGGTCTGATAGGCGAGCTGAAGGGCATGACACATACCTTGGTGCACGCGCAGCAACAGCAGTTCAACCGCATGCTGGACGCTTTCGTCACGAGGCCGGGGCGGCGGCCGAGGTTGCGGAGAAAACCGGCGAGTCAGCCGACAGGCTCCAGCAGATATCCGAGGAAATGGACGCGTTGAAGGAGGAACTGCGGCAGGCGGCAAGCGCCGACGAGGTGCAGCACAAGCTCGACGAGCTTGCCAGCCGCGTCGAGGCGGTGAGCGTATCGACAGCCCGCGCAGCCAGCCTGGCTGAACTGGCGGCCGAGGCGGGACCGTCGGTTCGGACACGCTTGAGGGGTCGGTCGGATGCCGAGATTTCCTTTTTTCCTGCGCGCGTGGGCATAGGCGAGGGGGTCAAGATTCATGCGGTTGCTGACGACGCTAAGGAGTTCGTCTGCATCGTTCGGTCCCCCTACGACGAAGGCGGCGTGGTCAACGACCCTTGCCCCGACCCACAGCGGCGCCAGGGACGCGGTCACGTTTGTCTTCCCTGGATCAATCTTCAGGGGGCGTCGACGGATCACCCAGGGTTCTACAGCGTTCAGGTAACGGTGAGGACTAGTTTACGGCTCCCGTGTCCTCGGCTCGCAGCTCCTTTGAGGTCGGGCAGTGACGGCCCGGGCATTCGGGCTGGGTGAGCCATGATCCGCGCCATCCTGTTTGACCAGGGCGATACGTTGTGGCACTTCCCGCGGATGCCTGCGCCGGCCGAGCTGGGGGCGGAGGCGAGCCGGCGGGCGGTCGCTGTGCTGGAAAGCTGGGGCCTGCCCGCCGACGATGGCTTGCGGCGGCTGGCCTTGGACGCGTTCCTGAAATCGCAGCTCGCCGAGCTGGAGGCCTATCGCACCCACCTGGTGAGCCCCGACCCGGCCGCCGTACTGCGCGATCTGGCCGCCGAGCGCGGCGTCGAGCTGGGCCTGGAGCAGGCGCGTGAGCTGTGGGAGGCCTGCCGCCCCGAGGGTGCTTTCCTCAGCCGGACGATCTTTCCGGACACGGCCGCCACTCTGCGCTGGGCCCGCGAGCGGGGCTATCGCGTCGCCTGTGTCACGAACACGCTCTTCGGCGGGCAGCCGCTGCTGCGCGACTTCGAGGAGGAGGGCCTGGACGGCATCGTGGAGCTGGTGGTGGCGTCGTGCGATATCGGCTACCTGAAGCCGCACCCCAAGATCTTCGAACACGCGCTCGAGGCGCTGGGTGTGTCGCCAGAGGAGACGGTGATGGTGGGCGACTCGCTGCGGGCCGACGTGGGTGGCGCCAAGGAGCTGGGGATGACCGCCGTCTGGAAGCGTCGCACCGACGCCTACGCCCAGTGGGAGATGGACTGGCAGAAGCAGGGCCTCATCCCCAACCACCAGCCGGACTACGTCGTCGATAGCCTCTGGGAGATCACGGAGCTCCCCATCTTCGGTCCCGGCGGGTCTTCGACATGATTAAGGCTGTGCTCTTCGACCTGGGCGACACGCTGTGGCACTTCCCCAACATGCCGCCGCACATCGTCATCCGCGAGGAGACGGTGCGCCGCATCAACGCCCTCCTGCGCACGTGGGGCATCGACCCTGAGGGCGGGCTCCTGTTCCTGGGCCGCGACATCCGCGTGGCCGTGGAGCGCCTGACGGCGGAGGCCTATCACACCGACTACGTGAGCCCCGACTACCTGGACCTCTGCGCCGAGGTGGCGGGCAGCTTCGGCCTGCGCCTGACCGACGAGCAGGCGCACGAGCTGTGGGACGCCTGGAACCTGGGCGGCCAGTTCTTCGGGCGCACCCTCTTCCCCGACGCCCTGGACACGCTGCGCTGGCTCCAGGAGCGCGGCTTCAAGCTGGGCGCCGTCACCGACCGCGCCTTCGGCGGGCCGCGCTTCATGGCGGAGCTCGAGGAGTACGGCCTGGGCGGATTCTTCGGCGTGGTCGACCATCTCCTCCGACGTGGGCTACCTGAAGCCGCACCCCGAAGATCTTCCAGCACGCCCTGGAGGCGCTGGGCGTGACGGCGGAGGAGACGATGATGGTGGGCGACTCGCTGCGCTGCGACGTGGCCGGCGCCAAGGCCCTGGGCATGGTCGCCGTCTGGAAGCGCCCGCCCCTGAACGAACCGACGGAGGTGGGCGCCGACAAGCTGGAGGTGGTGGGCGAGATCGCCCCCGACTACACCATCGATAGCCTCTGGGAGCTGACCCAGCTCCCGGTCCTGAACCATGGCTGAGCGCAAGCCAGGCAAGGTCTGGGGCGCCCGCTTCGCCAAGGCCACCGACCCGCGGGCGGAGGCCTTCACCGCCACCATCGACGTCGACCGGCGGCTGTACAAGCAGGACATCGCCGGCTCCATCGCCCACGCCCGCATGCTGGCCCGCCAGGGGATCATCCCCGCCGCCGACGCCGAGGCCATCGTGCGCGGGCTGGAGGAGATCCGGCAGGAGATCGAGGCGGGGCGCTTCGTCTTCCGGCGCGAGCTGGAGGACGTGCACATGAACATCGAGGCCGCCCTGCGGGAGAGGATCGGCGAGGCCGCCGACCGGCTGCACACCGCCCGCTCGCGCAACGACCAGGTCGCCACCGACCTGCGCCTCTACCTGAAGGAGGCCATCGGCGACGTGCTGGCCGCCGCTGCGCCGCCTCCAGGGCGCGCTGCTGGAGCTGGCGGAGGCCAACCGCGAGGTGGTCATGCCCGGCTACACCCACCTCCAGCGGGCGCAGCCGGTGCTCTTCGCGCACCACCTGCTGGCCTACTTCGAGATGCTGGACCGCGACGCCGGCCGCTTCCGCGACTGCCTGCTCGCGCGCCGACGAGCTGCCGCTGGGCGCCGGCGCCCTGGCCGGCGTGCCCTACCCCATCGACCGCGAGTTCGTGGCCCGCGAGCTGGGCTTCGCCCGCATCGCCGAGAACAGCATCGACGCCGTCTCCGACCGCGACTGCGTGGTCGAGTTCCAGGCGGCGGCGGCCATCACGCATGATGCACCTGTCGCGGCTGTGCGAGGAGCTGGTCCTCTGGTCCACGCGCCGAGTTCGCCTTCGTCGCAGCTGGACGAGGCCTTCGCCGGCGGCTCCAGCATCATGCCCCAGAAGCGCAACCCGGACGTGGCCGAGCTGGCCCGCGCCAAGACCGGCCGCGTCTACGGCAACCTGATGGGCATCCTCACGCTGCTCAAGGGCCTGCCGCTGGCCTACGGCCTCGACCTGCAGGAGGACAAGGCCGGCCTGTTCGACACCGTCGACACGCTCCTGGCGACGCTGGACGTGCTGGCGGCGATGCTCCCCAGCCTGCGCGTGAACGCCGAGCGCATGGCGGCGGCGGCGGCCGAGAGCTACACGCTGGCCACCGACCTGGCCGACTACCTGGCCCAGCGCGGCGTCCCCTTCCGCCAGGCCCACGAGGCCGTGGGGCGGCTGGTGCGCTACGCCGAGGAGCAGGGCAAGGCCCTGGGCCAGCTATCGCTGGAGGAGTACCGCCGCTTCTCGCCGCTGTTCGAAGAGGACGTGCTCGGGCGGCTGGACGCGCGCGCCGCCATCGAGGCGCGGGACGTGCCCGGCGGCACGTCGCCGCGGCAGGTGACGGCGGCGCTCAAGCGGGCGCGGCAGCGGCTGGAGGGCCAAGGGTCGTGATCAACGGCAGTGAAGCTGGCGCCGTCCATCCTCTCGGCCGACCTCTCCCGCCTGGGGGAGCAGGTGCGGGAGGCGGCGGCCGCCGGCGCCGACTACATCCACATCGACGTCATGGACGGGCGGTTCGTGCCCGTCATCTCCTTCGGCACGCCGCTGGTGGCGGCCGTCCGCGGAGATCACCGACCTCACCCTGGACGTCCACCTCATGATCGAAGAGCCGGAGCGCCACATCGGGGCGTTCATGGACGCCGGCGGCGACATCATCAACGTCCACGTCGAGGCCTGCCGCCACCTCCACCGGGTGGTGCAGGAGGTGCACGCCCGCGGCAAGCGGGCCGGCGTCTGCCTCAACCCGGCCACGCCCGCGGCGGCCGTGGAGGAGATCCTGGGCGAGCTGGACCAGGTGATGGTGATGGCGGTGAACCCGGGCTGGTCCGGCCAGCGCTTCATCCCCGAGGTGCTGCCCAAGGTGGAGCGCCTGCGCCGCCTGATTGACGGCGCCGGCCTGGCGGCGGAGATCGAGGTGGACGGCGGCATCGGGCCGGAGACGGCGCCGGCGGCGGTGCGGGCCGGGGCCTGCGTGCTGGTGGCGGCCTCGGCCGTGTTCAACGACCGCGCCTCGGTGGCGGAGAACATGGCGCGGCTCAAGGAGGCGCTGGCGAAGGTGCGGGAGGGGGCCTAGGGGCTGTCGGGGCCTGAGTCTGCGGTGCCTAGCGTCGCGGCCTTGAGCTGCGTGCGCAGGCAGCGGGTGCAGATGGCGACTCGCACCGGCTGCCCGCCGATGGTCACCACCTGCTTGTGGACGTTGGCCCGAAAGACGCGATTGGTGCGAGGCGCGCGGCGCTCCCACCGCCCCGAGTGCTTGTGGCGGATGTTCCGCCCGTACATCGTTCCCTTGCCGCAGATAGCGCATCTGTGCCACGATAGCCGCTCCCGCCTCGCTTGCGTCTGATTGTGGCTGGGGGTAGAATTCAGCCGCAGGCAATGATAGCATCCTCCGTCGCCCAAGAGCAAGGTGAGTTGAAACGGCCGCTCGTATCGCGTTCCGCTTCGTGCTCTCAGAGAAGAGCGCATCTCTATCTAGAAGCCGTCCTATGACCGGCCCAGCGGCGGTCACTTCCCTCTCCGGCAGCGAGTTGCGGGCGATGTTCGCCACGGCCACCGCCTGGCTGGAGCGCCACGTCGAGTCCCTGAACGCCATCAACGTCTTCCCCGTGCCCGACGGCGACACCGGCACCAACATGTACCTCACCATGCGCTCCACGCTGGAGGAGGCCTATCGCGTCGACAGCGACCGGGCGGAGGCGATGCTGGAGGCGATGTCCAGGGGGGCGCTGATGGGCGCCCGCGGCAACTCCGGCGTCATCCTTTCGCAGATCATCCGCGGCCTGGCCCTGGCCGCCCGCGAGCAGCAGCGGCTGGATGCAGCCGGCCTGGCCGCGGGGCTGCGCGAGGGGGCGGCCGGCGCCTACAAGGCCGTCAGCCAGCCGCGGGAGGGGACGATCCTCACGGTGGCGCGAGAGGCGGCCGCCGCCGCCGAGATCGAGGCCCACCGCGACGGGCGAGACATCCTGGCGGTGGTGACCTCCGCCGCCGAGGCCGCCCGCGAGTCGGTGGCCAGGACGCCCACCCTTCTGCCGGTGCTGGCCGAGGCCGGCGTGGTGGACGCCGGCGGCCAGGGCTTCTACGTGATGCTGGAGGGCTCGCTGCGCTACCTGCGCGGGGAGGAGGAGGAAGCGCCTGTCGGCGCGCCGGTAGGCCGCGAGGAGCTGGAGCACGACTGGCTGGCCGTTACCAGCCAGATGCACGCGCAGATGCACGCCCATGGGTCAGGCCATGTACGGCTACTGCACCGAGTTCCTGGTGTCGGGCGAGGGTATGCCCGTCGACAGCGTTCGGGAGCGGATGCTGGAGCTGGGCGATTCGGTGCTGGTGGTGGGCGACGAGAGCCTGGTGCGGGTGCACGTCCACACGGACGACCCCGGCGCCGCCCTCAGCTTCTGCACTGCCTTCGGCCGCCTGAACCAGGTGAAGGTGGACAACATCGAGGCCCAGGCCGAGCAGTTCCTGGCCATGCACCAGCGGCAGACGGTGGCCGCGGAGCCGGCGGACATCGCCACGGTGGCGGTGGTGGCCGGCGAGGGCATGGAGCAGATCTTCCGCAGCGTGGGCGCCACCGCCGTCGTGCGCGGCGGGCCCGACGATGAACCCCAGCACCCGCGAGCTGCTGGACGCCATCGAGCAGTGTCCTTCGGACAAGGCGATCCTGATCCCCAACGACAAGAACATCGTCATGGCCGCCCAGCAGGCCATCCCCCTCTGCCCAGAAGGAGGTGCGGGTGGTCAAGACCACCACCCTGCCGCAGGGGGTGGCCGCTCTTCTCGCCTTCAGCCCCGACCTGGACCTGGACGCCAACGTGGAGGCCATGGAGGAGGCGCGCACCACCGTCCACACGGTGGAGGTGACGCGGGCCATTCGCAGCACCCGCGTCGGCGGGCTGCGCATCCGCGAAGGTCAGGCGATAGCGGTGGTGGACGGCGAGCTCAAGGTGGCCCAGAAGACGCCGGCGGCGGCGGTGAAGGCGGCCCTGAGCTATCTGCCCCTGGATGAGCTGAGCCTCATCACCCTCTACTACGGCGAGGACACCAGCGAATCCGACGCTCACGTCCTGGCCCGCGAGCTGCGCCGCCTCCATCCTCAGCATGACGTCGAGGTCGTGTGCGGAGGCCAACCCCACTACTACTACATCGTCTCGGCGGAGTGAGGGGCGTCTCTGCCTGCACGCGCTCCACTTCCGCCACGGTATCCAGAACGGTCGGTTCGTCGGGGCCTCCCTTTGGCTTTTGCGGGGCGGGCGCCGTTGGTATACTAGCCAGCAGCGAGGTTTCGGCGCTTGGCGGTCAAGATAGTCACTGACAGCACCTGCGATTTCACGCCCCGCATGGCCCAGGAGCTGGGGGTGACGATAGTGCCGCTGCACGTCATCTTCGGCGATGTGAGCTATCGCGAGGGGATCGACATCACCGCCGAAGAGTTCTACGAGATGCTGGTCAAGAGCCGCCAACTGCCCACCACCTCGGCACCTTCGGTGGGCGACTTCCAGGAGGTCTACGAGCGCCTGCTGGAGGAGACCGACTCCATTGTCTCCATTCACCTGTCGGGCAAGCTGTCGGCCACGGTGAGGATAGCCCAGGCCGCCGCCGATTCTATCAACAAGCCCGGGCGCATCGCCGTGGTGGACTCGCAGAGCATATCCCTGGGCATGGGCTTCGCCATCATGGAGGCGGCGGCGGCCGCCCGCGCCGGCGCCAGTCTGGAGGAGGTGAAGGCGGCGGCCGAGAGCGTGCCCGGCCGGCTGTCCATTCAGTTCATGGTGGATACGCTGGAGTACCTGCGCCGCGGCGGGCGCATCGGGCGGGCGCGCGCCTACCTGGGGACGATGCTCAGGATCAAGCCCATCCTCTCCATGCGCGAGGGCGAGCTCTATCCCGTGGAGCGGGTGCGCACGCGGGTGCAAGGGGTGGAGCGGATCATCCAGGCGGCGGTGCGCCACCAGAACGTGACGATGGCCGCCGTCGGCCACTCTACCACGCCCGACGAGGCGGAGCTCATCCGGGAGAGGCTGGCCATGGCCTTCCCCCACGCCCAGGTTTTCGCAACGCGATTCGGCCCGGTGCTGGGCACCCACGGTGGGCCCGGCATCGTGGGCGTGGGTGTGGTGGAGGGACGCTAGGGCATTGGCCGAGGCGCCGGTGGAGAGCCTGCGCAAGGTCCTGGAGCTGGAACGGGCCAAGGGCTTCGCCGACACCGCCGTCATCGGGGGGCTGGACGGCTTCCTGCGCCGCCTGCTGAAGGCCAGACCGTTCGGCGGCCAGCGCCCGTCTCCGGAAGGCGTTGCGGGCCCTGCCCTCGCGCGGCTACGCGGGCCTGGCCCCAGGCGAGCGCCGCCGCTGGGTGGAGGGCCTGCTGGCCCTGACGAGCCCGGTCCGGCCAGGCCGCGTCCGAGCGGCGCCCACGGCGCCGGCGAAGGGCCGGACGCCGGCGCCGCTGCCGCCGCCGCCGCCGGCAGTTGGCGGTCTGACCCTGGACTCGTCCATCGAGGTGCTCAGGGGGGTGAGCCGGGCCACGGCGACCCGTCTCGCGCGGCTGGGCGTGCGCACCATCGGCGACCTGCTCTACCACTTTCCCCATCGCTACAGCGACTTCGCCGACATCCGGCCCATATCGCAGCTCGTGGTGGGAGAGGAGCAGACGGTGCTGGCCACGGTCTGGACGGCGGCGGAGACTACCATGGGCCGCCGCCTCAAGGGCACCGAGGCCATCGTGGGCGACGACACGGGCACCCTTCGGGTCATCTGGTGGGGCCAGCGCTACATCGCCCGCCAGCTGCGGCCGGGCACGCGCTTGGCCCTGAGCGGACGCGTCACCGTCTTCCGCGGCCGGCGGCAGATGGAGAACCCGGAGTACGAGGCCCTCACCTCCGACGACCTGATCCACACCGCGCGCCTGGTGCCCGTCTATCCCCTCACCGAGGGCCTCTGGCCGCGAGTAGTGCGGCGGCTGGCCAAGGAGACCCTGGACGCCTTCGCCGACCGCGTGCCGGATACGATGCCACCGGCCACTCAGGAGCGCCTGAGCCTCTGGCCGCTGCCCCGCGCCCTGCGCCAGATGCACTACCCTGATAGCCTGGAGGCTGCGGAGACGCGCCCGGCGCTCGCTGGCCCTGCGGGAGCTGCTGACAATTCAGGTCGGCGTTCTGAAGCGGCGGCAGGCCTGGCAGGCCAGCGGCCGTGCCCACCCTCTGGCGCCTGCCGCGGCGGCGCTGGAGGGCTTCGTGGCAGCCGTTGCCCTTCTCGCTCACCGGCGCCCAGCGGCGGGTCGATGGCCGAGATCGCAGCCGATATCGCCCGCGACGGTGCCCATGAGCCGCCTCCTCCAGGGCGACGTGGGCAGCGGCAAGACGGTGGTGGCCACGGCCGCCCTGCTGGCGGCGGCGGCCAGCGGCTGCCAGGGGGCGATCATGGCCCCCACCGAGATCCTGGCCGAGCAGCACTACCGCACGATCTGCGCCCTCTTCAGCGACGGGCGGCGAACCGCTGTGGAGCGGTGTCTTCCAGCCGCCGTACCTGGGCAAGCCGCTGCGGGTGGCCCTTCTCACCGGCAGCCTGCGCGGCCAAGGACAAGGCGGCCGCCCAGGAGGCCATCGGCCGGCGGCGAGGTGGACATCGCCATCGGCACCCACGCCCTCATCCAGGAGGAGGTCGACTTCCCCCGCCTGGGCCTGGTGGTGGTGGACGAGCAGCATCGCTTCGGCGTCATGCAGCGGGCCGCGCTGCGGGCCAAGGGCGGCTGTCCCCACGTGCTGGTGATGACCGCCACGCCCATCCCGCGCACCCTGGCCCTCACCGTCTACGGCGACCTGGACATCTCGCTCATCGATGAGATGCCGCCGGGCCGGAAGCGGGTCAAGACCATCCGCGCCCTCCCGCACGAGCGGGACGAGGCCTACGGCTTCGTGCGGGAGCAGGTGCAGCAGGGACGGCAGGCCTACATCATCTGCCCGCTGGTCGAGGAATCGGAGGCGATCGCCGCCAAGGCGGCGGTGCAGGAGTACGAGCATCTGGCCCGCGAGGTCTTCCCCGACCTGCGCCTGGGCCTGGTGCACGGCCGCCTGCCGGCGGCCGAGCGCGAGGCCCAGATGCGGGCCTTCCGCGACGGCCGGTCTGGACATCCTGGTGTCCACCGCCGTGGTGGAGGTGGGCATCGACGTGGCCAACGCCACCGTGATGCTGGTGGAGGGCGCCGACCGCTTCGGGCTGTCGCAGCTTCACCAGTTCCGGGGCCGCGTCGGCCGCGGCGAGCACCAGAGCTACTGCATCCTGCTGTCGGAGAACCCATCGGAGGAGGCCCAGGAGCGCTTGCGCCTGATGGAGAGCATCTACGACGGCTTCCGCCTGGCCGAGGAGGACCTGCGTCTGCGCGGCCCCGGCGAGTACTTCGGCACCCGCCAGACGGGCCTGCCCGACCTGAAGGTGGCCCGCCTGTCGGACATCGACCTCCTCGAGCAGGCGCGGGCCGAGGCCGCCCGCCTGCTGGAGGCCGACCCGGCGCTGGCTCGCCCAGAGCACCGCCCGCTGGCCCGTCAGGTATCGCACCTGTGGGGCAGGCTCACGGCCGAGGTGAGCTAGGGCACTGAAGGTCGTAGCTGCTAGTCGTAGCTGCAGAGCTCAGCCCCTTTTGACGTTTTGTTCAGATCGGCTGCGGTAGTATACTTCCGTCATGCTGATCAAGCACGAGATCGCCCGTCTGGTGGCCGAGGCGGCGGCCAGGGCGCAGGAGGCCGGCGACCTGCCGGCCATCGCCCTGCCCGACGTGACGGTGGAGCACCCCGCCCATGAGGAGCACGGGGACTATGCCGTCAGCCTGCCCCTGAAGCTGGCCCGCGCCGCCCGCAGCAGCCCCCTGGCCATCGCCGAGGCCATCGCCAAGCACATCAGCCCGGCGACGCCTCGCCGAGGTGTCGGTGGCGGCGCCGGGCTTCATCAACTTCCGCCTAAGCGACGGCTGGCTCGCCCGCCAGGTGGACGCGATCCTGGCTCAGGGCGCGCGCTTCGGCGATGTGCCCCTGGGCGAGGGCCAGCGGGTGCAGGTGGAGTTCGTCAGCGCCAACCCGGTGGGGCCCTTGCACGTGGGCGCCGGCCGCGGCCTGGCCATCGGCGACACGCTGGCCAGCGTGCTGGCTGCCGCCGGCTACGAGGCGGAGCGGGAGTACTCTGATCAACGACGCCGGCACGCAGACGGAGACCTTCGCCGCCACCCTCTACGCTCGCTATCAGCAGCTCTTCGGGCGCGAGGTGGAGATCCCCGAGGGCGGCTACCCCGGCCACTACATGATTGACCTGGCCGAGGAGCTGCGCGCCGAGCACGGCGAGGCCGCTCCTGGGCCCGCCGGAGGCAGGCTGGCCGCCGGAGCTGCACGACCTGGGCGTCCAGAAGATGCTGTCGGTCATCCGCGACGACCTGGCGGCCATCAACGTCCACTACGACGTCTGGTTCAGCGAGAAGAGCCTCTATTCGGCCGGCACCGTTCGAGAAGATGATGGCGCTCCTGCGCGACAGGGGCTATCTGGCGGAGAAGGAGGGCGCCGTCTGGTTCGCCGCCAGCCAGCTGGGCGAGGACAAGGACAACGTGCTCATCCGCAGCAACGGCAAGCCCACCTACTTCGCCTCGGACATCGCCTACCACTACGACAAGTTCTTCGTGCGCAACTTCGACCGGGTCGTCGAGGTCTGGGGCGCCGACCACCAGGGCCACGTGGCCGCGATCCGCAGCCGGAGCCGACGCCCTGGGCATCGAGCCCGAGGCGCTGGACATCATCATCCACCAGCTCGTGACCCTGACCCGCGGCGGCGACATCGTGCGGCTGTCCAAGCGCACGGGCGAGATCATCACCCTGCGCGAGGTGGTGGACGAGGTGGGGCCCGACGCCTGCCGCTTCTTCTTCCTGGCCCGCGCCGCCGACTCCCACATGGACTTCGACCTGGAGCTGGCCAAGCGCCAGAGCGCCGAGAACCCCGTCTACTACGTCCAGTACGCCCACGCCCGCATCGCCGGCATCCTGATGTTCGCCGCCGAGCGGGGCGTGGACTACGCGGACGGCGACGTGTCGCTCTTGACGCACCCGGCCGAGATGGCGCTCATCCGCAAGATGCTGCTGCTGCCGGAGCTGGTGGAGAGCGTCGCCCGCACGCTGGAGCCTCACCACCTGCCC
The DNA here is from genome assembly GCA_963726245.1 of uncultured Chloroflexia bacterium. Taxonomy (GTDB): domain Bacteria; phylum Chloroflexota; class Dehalococcoidia; order DSTF01; family JALHUB01; genus CAVSBT01. The sequence goes on along the minus strand of CAVSBT010000031.1, from coordinate 12,509 downwards.
CACTACGCGCGTGGAGCTGGCCACCGTCTTCCACGACTTCTACGAGAAGTGCCGCGTGGTCACCGACGACGAGCCGCTGACCAAGGCGCGGCTGAAGCTGGTGGCGGCCTGCAAGACAGCCCTGGCCCGCACCCTGGGCCTGATGGGCGTCTCCGCGCCCGAGCGGATGTGAGGCTCGAAAGTCGCTATCCCTACTGCGGGGCCTGTTCAGCCACGACTCTCTGTGCGCTAGCGAGGCCTACTTCTTGGCGTAGTTGGTGGCCCCCGACCAGTCGATCACGACCACCGGCTCGTCCCCAACGACCCAGGCGTCGTGTCCCGCGGGGCAGCATGGTAACGTCGCCGGGCCCCGCCTCGAACGTTGTGCCGTCGGACATGACGACGTGGAGCCGGCCCGAGACGTGGTACTGGAAATGGGGGGCTTCGCACCACTCCGTCCCCGCTATCGGCTTCACGTGCTGGGACCAGCGCCAGCCGGGCTCCAGAGTGAAGCGACCGACAACGCCGCCGTTCATGTTCAGGAGCTGCGCCTTGCCCTTCTCGAAGGTGCGAACCTCATCGGGAGACTTGAAGTCCTTCCGCTCTGCTGCTGCCATTGTGACCTCCTCGTCCGACTGATGACGTCCCTGTGCTTCAGCTGCCTCGGAGCTACTCTTCGTCCGGCCCGGCCAGTATCATCTCGTACGGGTCTGGCACGTCGTCCGGGCCTTCGGCCTCGCTGGGAAGGTAGAGCATGGCGTTGATGTGGTCGGGGGTGACCTTGCCCACCCTGACGACGCGCGCCCTGCTCCGCACGACGGCGGGGACCATGCTTCGGGCCTCGGATTCATTCTCCGCCTCGACGGTGGCCCAGCCGGTGTGCTCGCCCTCCACGCAGCCCCAGTCGAACTGGGCCAGGAAGCGGGGCCCCTTTGCCAGCGCCTCGTCCATCGCTTGTACGCACTCGTCAGGGGAGTGCGGCGCCTCGATCAGGTAGGTCATGGCTCTTTACTCCTTGGGTGTCTGGGGGCGGGAGTGCTTCCCCCGCCCCCGAAGTCCAGGAATGCGACCGACGATATGCGGTCTACATCTTGTGGAACGACTCGATCTGGGTCGGGCTGAACTTGTTGACCGGAATGATGCGCGCCTTGTTGCGCACGATGGGCGGCACCATGTTCCGGGCCTCGGATTCGCTGCCCGCGTCCACGGTGGCCCAGCCAATGTGCTGACCGGCCATGCAGCCCCAGTCGAACTGCGCCAGGAGCTGGGGGCCCCGTGCCAAGACTTCGTCCAGCGCCTGGAGGCACTCCTCTTTGGTGTGCGGCGACTCGATGTGGTACGTCATGGCTCTCTCCTCCTTGCTCTGCTAAGAAGCCGAAGCCTGTCCTGCGGTGGGTCCACTTTGCGCCTTTCGATAGCGTCTCCCTTCCAGGGCCAGATGCTAATGCGAATTATATTTAATACGCTCGAGGAGGGCCGCTAGGGATGTCAAGCGCCCTGCGCTCCTTGTCCCTGAATCGGGCCGTATGCTACCATTCGGCTAGTCTGAAAGGACGCTGAGGTGGGCAAGAAGGGTCGCGTTTTCGCGGGCATCCGCGGCACCAGCAGCCAGCACATCGGCAACTTCCTGGGGGCCATCCAGAACTTCGTGGCCCTCCAGGAGGACTACGATTGCGTCTACTCGGTGGTCGACATCCACAGCCTCACCACGCTGGAGGAGACGGACCGCCTGCGCGAGAACGTGCTGAGCACCGCCCTCGACCTGCTGGCGGCGGGCATCGACCCGCAGCAGACCATCCTCTACGTGCAGTCGCACGTGCCCGAGGTGCTGGAGCTGGCCGACGCTGCTGGGCATGATCACCCCCCTGGGCTGGCTGACCCGCGTGCCCACCTTCAAGGAGAAGGTGCGCCTCCACCCGGAGAACGTGAACTACGGCCTGGTGGGCTACCCGGTGCTCATGACCGCCGACATCATCCTCTACAAGGCGGACACGGTGCCCGTGGGCGAGGACCAGCTCCCCCACCTGGAGCTGGCGCGCGAGATCGCCCGCCGGTTCAACCGCCTGTTCGGCGAGACCTTCCCGGAGCCCCAGGCCAGCCTCACTGAGGCGCCGATGATCATCGGGCTGGACGGCGTCAACAAGATGAGCAAGAGCCTGAACAACGACATCGCGCTGGCGGCCACGCCCGAGGAGACGGAGCGGCGGGTGATGACCGCCGTCACCGACCCCCAGCGCACCCATCGCAACATCCCCGGCCGGCCCTGGGTGTGCAACGTCTACAGCCTGCACCACTTCTTCAACCCCGATAAGGTGCCCTGGGTCTACGAGAAGTGCACCACGGCCGGCATCGGCTGTGTGGAGTGCAAGCAGCTCCTGGCCGAGGGCATCAACCGCGCCCTGGCGCCCTTCCGCGAGCGGCGGGCCGAGCTGGCCGCCCGCCCCGGCTACCTGGACGAGGTGCTGGCCGACGGCGCCGCCCGCGCCCGCGCCATCGCCCGCCAGACGCTGACCGAAGTCAAAGAGAAGATGGGCCTGCTGGCGCCCTATGGCTCCTGACGAGAAATGGCTCATGGGCTGGTCGGTTCTGGGCTTCTTATCACCCCAGCCTAAAGGCTGGGGCATGGGGAGGTCGATTCCGATGCCCCCGCCTTCAGGCGGGGGTCGAGCACCAACCCGCCGATGGCGCCCTATGGCTCCTGACCTGCCCCTCGTCCCGGAGCGGCCGCACGCCGCTGGAGGTGGCCCGCCGCTGCGCCCAGGAGGCCGCCCGCATCGTGATGGACGGGCCTGGGGAAGCCGCAGGAGGTGCGGGCCAAGGGGCGGGGGAACCTGGTGACGGCGGCGGACCTGGCCTCGGAGCGGGCGATCCACGCCATCCTGGCCGCCGAGTACCCCGACCACTCGATCCTGTCGGAGGAGACGGCGACGCCGACGCGCCCGCGGCCGCGCGAGGGCTGGATGTGGGTGGTGGACCCCCTGGACGGCACGCGCAACTACCTGAGCGGCATCCCCATGTTCTGCATCAACATCGCGCTCTGCCACAACGAGGAGCCGCTGCTGGCCCTGACCTTCGAGCCCGTCCGCGGCGAGGAGTTCCTGCGCCCAGGCGGGGCGGGGCGCCTTCCTGAACGAGCGGCCGATCCGCGCGTCGACCAAGGAGAGCGTGATGGCCTCGGTGCTGGCCGTGGACATGGGCTACGACGACGGGCGGGCGGCGCGGGCGCTATCGCTGGTGCGCGAGCTGTGGCCGGGGATGCAGAGCGTGCGGATCATCGGCAGCGCGGCCCTGGGGCTGGCCTACGCCGCCTGCGGTCGCTTCGACCTGTTCGTGCACCACATGCTCTACCCCTGGGACATCGCGGCGGGCATCCTGCTGGTGCGCGAGGCCGGCGGCGCCATCACGCGACCGCGACGGCGGGCCGATGGGCATCCGCAGCGAGGGGGTCATCGCCGGGGCGCCGGGCGCCCACGCGGACTTCCTGCGGCTGGCGGCGGGCAGGGAGTGGAGGGAGTAGGGCCGACGGCGTTTGATTGTGTTGGAGTTTTTTCTTTTCGTCTGAATCTGGGAGCGGGCCTTTGGGGCCCGTTTTGGTTGATTGTTGTGGCGGGCGCTGGAGGTGGTCGACGAGGGCCCGGGCGAAGAGGCGGGTCTGGCGGCGGCTGAGCGCGGGGAGGGGAATGGGAGGTGGGGTGGAGGGGGTGAGATGGTCGAGCCAGAGGCCGACGGCAGCGGCGTCGCGGTGGAGTTGGGCGTTGCGGCGAGCCTGGCGCTGGATGAGGCGGGTCAGGAGGTCGCGGACGGCGGGGTTGTGGAAGAGCACGAGGAGAGCCCGGAGCTGGGCGGAGTGCCGCCCGTGCTTGAGGGCGTTGAGGTTGCCCTTGGGGGCGCCGGCACCGGGTCGCTTGCCGCCTCGCTTGCCGGGGGCTGTTTGGCATTGAGGGTCTCCTTTCTGTGTCTGTCATCGATGGGCGGGGGCGACCACAGGGGGTCGCCCCTACGCGAGGGCGCACAGCCGTTCGCCCCTACCGGCCCATCATAGGACGCGCGTCCTGGTGATAGAATGGCGAGGTGGCATTGGGTCGTTGGAACCGAGAGGCGAGTAGCTGGTCGCGGCAGTGGTGCGGGAGATTGTGAAAGCGGTCAGCGAGCATAGCGATGATGTGAACAGAGACCGGCGTTGTGCCGGATGAGCTGCCATGATGGAGCCCCGCTATATCACAGTCAACCGCGCGAGCCAATTGACCCGGGTATCGCCCGCGCATCTGCGCCGCTTGCTGGCCTCAGGCAGAATACGTCGGCACAAGTACAGGCGAGACTGGTTAGTCGATTTCGAGTCCTTGGGGGGTTTCGCCCAGAACCGCCCGAAAAGGGGGCGAAAATCGGCCCATAACCCCCTTGACAAATGGGAGCGCTAGCGCTCATTATTCTGGTTGATGTTAGCAGTGACGACGAGCCGGTTGGCGAGAAAGAGGGTCGGGGGCTGTCTACACGCCGTAGGCGTTGCCGATTCCTAGTTGATTGGGCGGTCAGCAGTCCCGAGGCGCTAGTGCTAGACCTTCGGCATCGGGGAAGGCGTCTTCGCCATGGAAGCCTACAACCGTTTGTCCGCTCTCGGTGCGATACAAGGAAGCGCGCAGGTCTATGGCTCTGAGCTTGATGAAGACGCGTTCTGTAGATGTCCAGCGCATTGCCAGCTCCTGCCAGGGCCGGCTATTCCCGAACGTACGCCATGGCGACCTCTTCGGGCCCGTCTATCCGCCACTGAGCGCAGTCGTCGGTAATCCCCCTTATGTGAGCCGGGTGTACCTCAGTTCGATTGACGCCGTCGGGTCAAGGGTTCTGCCTGCACTCGATTTGGGGGAAGCTCTACTCCTCGCTGACCTCTAATGCTTTTCAGCTCTACGTCAATCCTGTTCTTGCGCCCGGCGGGCGACTGGCGGTTGTGCACGCCACGTACCGGCTAGACACCAAATTTGGAAGGGATTTCAAGGCATTCTTGATGCACGAGTACGCTGTCAGGGCCGTGGTCGGCTTCGATACTCGGCTATTCCCGGACGCGTTGGTCAAGAGCGTCCTGCTGCTCGCCGAGAAAGGGTGAAGAGGGCCGAGAACGTGCTCTTCGTCAACACCAAGCGGGCTCTTACCGGATACACGTTTGACGGCATCGCTAAACTTGACGACGGCGACCACGCCGACTTCTTTGTTGCACGTGCGCCACAGCGCGCGCTCCGCCCGGGAACTCTTGGAGCTTTCTGCTCAAGAGGCCAGACATCATCTTCGAGCTGGAGGCAACGGGAAAGTTTTGCAGCCTGCGAAAGCTCGCGGAGTCCAGGATTGGTGTTCAGAGCGTTGCGCTTGATTTCTTCATCCTCAGCGCCTCCCGCGCGAGTCCGTAGGCATAGAACAGCAATATCTGGAGCCGCTCGCCTTCAGCCCGCGGAGCGTCCCGACAATCGTGGTCTCTTCTCGCGAGCAACCATCACATTACGTATTTGCTCCGGCGGAGCCAATGCACGAACTGACCTGGTGCCAGGAGACACGTTGACTGGCGGTCGACTCAGGAGGTCCGCGTTCGTGGAAATCTTGCACGGCATCTGGGGATCGGCCCTCGCCCCGGCTCAGAAGGAGCGGCCGCTCCCGATGGTACAACTCCGTCACCACCTCAATAGGCGGGGACGCTGGCCCATCTTGTTGCCGCGAAGAGTCTATAGGCGTTGAGCGCCATATGGAATCAGGCCGGATGGGTCGGCAACGAGGACTTCATTGAGATTCGTCCGAAGAGAGGCGATAGGCTCCTGCCTCTGCTAGCGGTGCTGAATTCCGACTTCGGAAAAGTAGCCATTCGCTCCCAAGCGCAACAGTACGGCGGTGGAGTCTACAACCTTCTGCCCTCGGACGTCCCCGAACTTCTAGTTCCATATGCGGAGCTGCAACCTTCCTCACAACTGTACCGGTTGGCACCGCCTATGAAGGACTACACTGCCTTCGCAAGCCGGCGTGAACTGACGCGTTCGGTGGGTGACATACTGCAACTTGATGTCGGTCTCGTCGAAAGGCTGGTGAGAGGGACTCACGAACAACGGGATCTGGCGAGCCACTCCGACCGCGTCGGCACAACTGATAGCGAACGTGGGATCCCCTCTCGGCGAACCCGTTCTGCCAGGCGGTCATAGTCGAGGTCAGGGATGGCCGGCCCGAAGGTAGCGATTGCCTGGAGGAGACGGCCTCTGGGAATGCGGCTTTCTTCGCTCCGTTCTCGGGGGCGAACAACCGAGAAACGCATCCGCCAACCTAAACAAATCGGTCCACCAACCCCAAAGGACAGATAGTAGGTCGTCGGCGGCTCATATTGCTCTACAACCTGAGCATGCAGGACGTAAGCGGGCAGCTGCCGTCGTGCGGCGACTTCCAGTATCTGGTCACAGTCGCTGGTGTCCAGCTGGAACTGACTCATGCCGCCTGCCCCGCCAATGGAACTTGACCCCGTCTTCAGTTCGATAGTGAACAATTCTCGGTTCGCCGCCGTGTCCACACCGACAAAGTCTGCATTAGCTGCCTCGTGCCAGCGTTTCTCTCTTGATAGGGGCGAAATTCGCGGGTCTGTTTCTTGTAGGTGGAGTTGGGGGACTGGGGCGCGAACCTTGTCGCCCCACCACGTGCCACAAACCTAACTGCCACCCGCCCGCTGTCGATTCTTCTGGTGACTCGTTCGCAGACCAAGCAGACTAGCCACTGCCGAAGTCGCACGACGTTCCGGTCGTTGCACACCGAGCAGTAACCCTGTACCTCGTTGCCTTCCCAAACGGGGACTTCCTGGCTAAAGGCAACCAGGAGTTCGTCGACGCATGGGGCACAAGTCCAATAGGCGGCTAGGCGGGTATCACGTCGAGCGCGACCGCATCGAACGCACCGGCATACGACACGGGCATCGGCCATATGTACTCCGAGATCGGCGTTTTTGGATTAGCCAAGTGTGGGCGAGCCAAAGCGTAAACAATCACAGGCGCTAAGGCAACCACTTTGAGATCCAGCGCGAACGTGCGGGTTGCGCGTCGCGGCTACCGGGTGTGCGAGCTGAGGGGCCGTTCCCTGGCGCAGCCGCGCCTACCGCACGCGCGCTACGAACCGGCCGATGCGCTCGAGCGCTTCTTCGATCTGCTCGTAGGGGGTGGCGTAGCAGGCGCGGACGTGGCCGGCGCCGCAGGCCCCGAAGGCGGAGCCCGGCACCACCGCCACCTTCTCCTCCCGCAGCAGGCGCTCGGTGAAGTCTTCGTCGGAGAGGCCGGTGCTGCGGACGGAGGGGAAGGCGTAGAAGGCGCCCTTCGGCTCGAAGCAGGTGAGGCCCAGCCGGTTGAACCCGTCGACGATGAGGCGGCGGCGGCGGTCGTACTCCGCGCATCATGGCCTGCGCCGGCTCCTCGCCGCTGCGCAGGGCCTCGAGGGCGGCGTACTGGCGAGGGCGTGGGCGCGCACATCATGATGTACTGGTGCACCTTCATCATCGCCTCGAGGATGTCGGCGGGGGCGCAGGCCCAGCCCACGCGCCAGCCGGTCATGGCGTAGGCCTTGGAGAAGCCGCCGAGGAGGATCGTGCGCTCCTGCATGCCGGGCAGCGAGGCGAAGCAGGTGTGCTGGACGCCGTAGGTCAGGCGGTCGTAGATCTCGTCGGCGATGACCAGCAGGTTGCGGCGGGCGGCCAGGTCGGCGATGGGCAGGAGGTCGTCGCGGGTCATCACGGCGCCGGTGGGGTTGTTCGGGGTAGCCGAGGAGGATGGCCTTGGTGCGGGGGGTGACGGCGGCCTCGAGGTCGGGGGCGCGGACCAGGAAGTCGTTCTCCGGCTCGGTGGGCACGGGCACCGCAGACGCCGCCGGCCAGGGTCACGCAGGGCTGGTAGGCCACGAAGCAGGGCTCGGGGCAGATCACCTCGTCGCCGGGGTCGAGGGCGGCGTGGATGGCGAGCTGCAGGGCCTCGCTGACGCCGGCGGTGATCGACGATCTCGCTGACGCCGGGTCGTAGCGGACGCCGTAGAGGCGCTCCAGGTGGGCGGAGAGGGCCTGGCGCAGCTCCAGGAGGCCGTAGTTCGAGGTGTAGTGGGTGTGGCCCTCGTTCAGGGAGCGGATGGCGGCCTCGGTGAGCTGCCGGGGCGTGACGAAGTCGGGCTCGCCGACGCCCAGGGAGATGACGCCCTCCATGCTGCCGATGAGGTCGAAGAAGCGGCGGATGCCGGAGGCGGGGATGCTCCGCACGCGGCGGGAGACGAACTCGGCGGGGCCAGGGACGGTGTCTCGGCGGACATGGGTGGAAGCTACCTCCTCGACGGCCCGGGCGGGATCCGGCACGTCCAGCGATCGTTGGGCTCATCATAGCAAAGCGTCAGCGATAGGTCACCCTCGAGGCGCACCTGGAAGAAGTGGCGCCCCGGCTCGCGCCACTCGCGCTCGACGTCTACGACGAGGCGCTGGACGCGACGCCAGGTCACGCGCTGGGGCCGCTCGGGGTAGCGGGCGCCGGCGTAGCAGGCGACCTCGACCGGTTCCTCAGCCGGCAGGGGCGCTGCCCTCCTGGGCCTCGCGCAGGGCGGCCAGGGCCAGGCGGTAGGCGGTCGAGCCGGCGCGCAGGCAGACGCGCATCCCCACGCCGGAGCTGTAGATCTGCTGGACGCCCTCGGGCGTGGTCAGGTCGAGGCCCGGTGAGGTCGCGGCAGATGGTGGAGCCCATCTCCTCCTGGAAGCCGCGGTAGACCTTGCGGGCGAGGTCGTAGACCTGGTCGCGGGGCTGCCAGGGCTCGTCGCGGCCGTGGGCGAGGCCGATGGCGATCATGGCGCCGGAGACGGCCCCGCAGACGGAGCCGAGGCCGCCCATGCCGCCGCCAAAGGCGGAGGCCATGCGCGGGATGAGGGGGCTCTCGATGCCCAGTTCCTGGCACACGGCCAGGAGAACGGACTCCGATCACTCGTAGCCCTTTAGCATGTGCTGTTGGGCCGGGTCTAGATCCATGGCTGGTCACCTCCTGGTGCGTCTGCTCCGCTCGGGGCATGATTGCGCTATCCCCTCCCCAGATTCCTCGCTTCGCTCGGAATGACAGGGAGGCTCGATGGCAACGAGAGCGCGCGCATCACGTGCCGAGGCTTTCAGGACGCGGAGGGCTCATTTTCGACCCCCGCCTGAGCGGGGGCATGTCGCACGATGCCCCTCCCCAGATTCCTCGCTTCGCTCAGACGGATGACAGCGTACGTGCAGGCCTTCAGGACGCGAATGATTTTTCGACCCCGCCTGAGGCGGGCTCTGCAGATGCCGCTCCCCAGATCCTCGCTTCGCTCGGAATGACGGAGCTCGGATGCGATCACGTGCCAACGGCTTTCAGGACGCGGAGGGCGCGCAGGGTGACCCACTTGCTGGGCTTGCCCCTCTGCTCGATGTCGACCCACATCTTACCGTTGAGCGTGTGCTCCAGCTTCCAGCGCCCCTGGCCGTCCTGTTTCGAGAGAACGAACTCGATGGCGTTGGCCAGGCGCGGGTCGTCCGCCAAGGCGGATGGCCGAGGCCGGCGAGCACCTCCAGCGCCTCCAGGATATCGCTGGTGTAGCTCAAAGGGTAGCCGAACTTGAACCAGTTGGAGCTTATCCGTCCTGGCAGGGGTAATCGGCGCGGGCCAGGTCGTGGCTGAACATGAACTCGACGCCGGCGTCGACGGCGCGCTGGATGCGGGGCGTGCGGGCCTCGGGCGGCAGGAGGGCGAAGGCCTTGAGGGCCTTGATGGCGCCCCAGGCGCAGGGCAGGGCCCAGTTGGCGACGCACTCGAAGCCGGGGCCGGTGGTGCCGGAGGCGTAGAACGTCACGTCCTCGCCGAGGATGGCCCGCGCCTGCCAGTCGAGGGCCTGCTGGATGCGGTCGTCGTCCGGGGGAGGCCGAGGGCGAGCAGGGCGTAGGTCAGGTTGCCGTTCAGGCAGTGGATGACGCCGCTGGGAGCGGCGTTGACAGAGAGACCGCCGCTGCCGGCCTGGGCGTGAGACAGGACGTACTCGCAGCTCTGGCGGATGCGCTCATCGGCGCCGTCGGCGGCCAGGTCGGCCAGGATGATGAGCTGCCAGACGGTGCTGGTGTACTTAGGGCGTGTAGCCAGGGCCGGGCTTCACCCAGTAGCCATCGGCGTGACGGGCGGCGAGGATGGCGCGCACCGGCTCGCTGTCCATGATGGCGGCTCGCGCGGCGCGCAGGTCGGCGTCGTGCTCGGGGCGGTCGAGGAGGTCGCGCAGGGCGAAGTAGCGCACGGAGGGGTTGTCCGGCTCCAGGAGCCAGGGCAGGGGGTCGGCGTTGAGCTTCGCTCGCCAGGGCATGGGGGCTTCCGTTCAGTCTATATCCGGCTCGGTGTGGGGAAACCGGACGTACGCCTCAACCAGGCTTTCGATGTTCGGGTTACGACTTGTGATCGCTTCGAGCTCGGGCCAGAGCCGCACATAGGCCCTGATCATTTGACTAATGGATACGGCGACTAGGACCAGCAGGCTTTCGGCTATTTGTCGCCTGTCTTGCGGCTTCTTGCTTCACGGATCTCGATGGCGCTCAAGGCATCGCCATGCTGGTAGCTGGAGAGCCACGAGTAGACCGTGGCGCCGAACCTGTTGCCCAAGAAAGCGGTGGCCGTGGCCCGCAGAGGTGGGGGGCGCCAGAGTTGGCCGTTCAGTGCTCTTTCCTTTTGTTTTGCCGACAGCTCTGCGAAGGCTTTCGTCCGCTGCAGGGCCCCGCGATGGCCGTCGATCACCTGTTTTTCGTCGGCGAGTTGGCGTCTCGCGGAAGGTGTAAGAGCTGGTATTTCTGCCGCTGCACCAGCCCTGCTATCATCCAGGACGAATGGCGAAATGTGAACTCGTCTTCGGTCTCGGGCTCTAGAAAAACATGGTGGAAGGCCCAGACGGATTCCAACAGGGCCCTGGTGATGACCTGAATCGAAGCGTGGTCGACAAGTCAACTGGGGCTGGTGGTATGTCGTCTAACCGCGTGCCGCGGAACAGGTACAGAATGGAAGATGCGTGGCAAACGACCTTGCCCACCAGCGGTTCACTGTCAGGCAGCCTTGCCGACTCTTCCGGGCACCTTCAGGCTTTCCCCAACCTCGATGAACAGGCCCAGGAGGGTCTTGCAGTCGTCCTCGAAGCTATTCCCAAACCCTTGCATCTCTGCTGCCCACGATGTTGGCGAGTCTCTGATTCCTACAGCGGCGGCCTCGCCTTGTGCCACTCGGTGGCCTGCTCGTAGGCGTAGGCGACGCGCAGGATGGTGCGCCTCGTCGAAGGGCTTGCCCATGATGTGCAGGCCGACCGGCAGGCCGTCGACGAAGCCGCAGGGCACGGAGATGGCGGGCAGGCCGGCGATGTTCACCGGGATGGTGCAGACGTCGCTCAGGTACATCTGCAGGGGGTCGTCCACCTTCTCGCCCAGCGGAAGGCGGGCGTGGGCGAGACGGCGGTCACCAGCACTCGCAGCGCTGGAAGGCCGCGTCGAACTCGCGGCGGATGAGGGTGCGCACCTTCTGGGCCTTCAGGTAGTAGGCGTCGTAGTAGCCGGCGGAGAGGGCGTAGGTGCCGAGCATGATGCGCCGCTTCACCTCGTCGCCGAAGCCGTACTGGCGGGTGCGCTCCATGTTCTCCCACATGTTCTCGCCGCTGCATGTCGGAGTAGCCGTACTTGACGCCGTCGTAGCGGGCCAGGTTGGCCGATCGCCTCGCTGGGGGCGATGATGTAGTAGCAGGCCAGGGCGTAGCCGGTGCTGGGCAGCGAGACCTCCCAGTCGACCTCGGCGCCCAGCGCCTCCATCTGGCGCACGGCGGCCTCGATGCAGGCGCGCACGCCGTCGTCCATGCCCTCCACGAAGTACTCCCGCGGCACGCCGACGCGCAGGCCCTTGAGGTCGGGGATGAGCGACTGGCGTGTAGTCGGGCACGTCGAGGGGGGCGGAGGTGGAGTCGCGGCGGTCGTGGCCGGCGATGGCGTTCAGCACCAGGGCGCAGTCGGTCACGTCCTTGGTCAGGGGGCCGATCTGGTCGAGGGAGCTGGCGAAGGCCACCAGGCCGAAGCGGCTGACGCGGCCGTAGGTGGGCTTCATGCCCACGACGCCGCAGAGCGAGGCCGGCTGGCGGATGCTGCCGCCGGTGTCCGAGCCCAGGGCGTAGATGGCCTCGCCGGCGGCCACGGCGGCGGCGGAGCCGCCGGAGGAGCCGCCGGGCACGCGCTCCAGGTCCCAGGGGTTGTGGGTGGGATGGAAGGCGGAGTTCTCGGTGGAGGAGCCCATGGCGAACTCGTCCATGTTGGCCTTGCCCACCATCACCAGGCCGGCCTCGAGCAGGCGCTCGCGTCACGTGGGCGTTGTAGGGCGGGACGAAGTTCTCCAGCATGCGCGAGCCGCAGGTGGTGCGCACGCCCTTGGTGCAGATGACGTCCTTGATGGCGGCGGGCACGCCGGTGAGCGGGCGCGGCGTCGCCGGCGGCGAGGCGCTTGTCGGCTTCGTCCGCCTGGCGGAGGGCCAG
>CAVSBT010000030.1:0-232294 GCA_963726245.1 uncultured Chloroflexia bacterium | reverse complement strand
CATCAACGAGGCGTTGCGCGACTGGGTGACGAACGTCCGAGACACGTACTACTTGCTGGGCAGCGTGGTCGGCCCGCACCCCTACCCGGTGATGGTGCGCGACTTCCAGTCAGTCATCGGGCGGGAGGCCCGCGAGCAGCTCCTGGCCGCCACAGGCCGCCTGCCCGAATACGCGGTCGCCTGCGTGGGCGGCGGCAGCAACGCCATCGGCCTCTTCCACCCCTTCTATGCCGACCCCGTCGAGTTCGTGGGCGTGGAGGCGGCCGGCGAGGGGCTGGACAGCGGCCGGCACGCCGCCAGCCTCGTCCGAGGGCGGCCCGGCGTCCTGCATGGCGCCCTCTCCTACCTCCTCCAGGACGAGGCCGGCCAGGTGCTAGAGACCCACAGCCTGGCGCCCGGCCTCGACTACCCCGGCGTGGGACCGGAGCACGCCTTCTACAAGACCAGCGAGCGCGCCCGCTACGTCGCCGTCGGCGATCGGGAGGCGCTGGAGGGCTTCCGCCTTCTGAGCGAGGCGGAAGGCATCATCCCCGCCCTGGAGCCGTCCCACGCCCTCTACTACGTCTCCAAGCTGGCCGCCGAGCTGCCACCCGAGGCCATCATCCTCGTCTGCCTCTCCGGTCGTGGTGACAAGGACATGGAGATCGTGGCCCAGGCCCTGGAGGGCGGTCCCCGGTCTTGATTGCCGCTAGCTAGAGCCCCATGCTACTTTGAGGAGACTCTCCATCGAGGAACGACGTGCTGGCTGAGGCAGAACAACCTTCCTTGCCGCCGCCCGAGGCCGTAGCCTGGGGCCCGCGCGACATCGTCTTCGCCATCGCGCTGGCCCTTGGGATGGGCTTCGCCCTGGTTAATCTCATAGTCACGCCCGTGGCGCTGGTCGTGGGCAACAGCGACGACCCGGCTGTGCTGACGGCCGGCCTCTTCGCCACGCTTCTCTTTGACGGCGCGCTCTTCGGCTCGGCTGCCTTCTTCTCGGTGGTGCGCCACCACCTTTCGTGGCACGCGCTGGGTCTGAGAACTCCGAGCATGAATCAGTTGTGGCTGGGCGTGGCAACGGCCGTGGCAGCGCAGGTGACAGTCTCCACCTACGCCGCCATCGTGCAGCTCCTGGGCCTGGATGCCCTCGTGCCCGGCACGAACGTGCCCGAGAAGCTCTTCGAGCAGCGGCTGGTGCTGCCGCTGGTCGGCGTGGCGACGGTGCTCGTGGCGCCCCTCGCCGAGGAGACCTTCTTCCGGGGCTTCGTCTTCGGAGGGTTGCGGCGCTACGGCTTCTTCTGGGCGGCGCTGGCCAGCGGCCTCATGTTCTCGGTGGCGCATCTCAACCCCGGGGGCTTGCTGCCCCTGACACTGGTCGGCATGCTCTTCGCCTGGTCGTACAGCCGGACGGGGACGCTCTGGACGAACGTCACCGCTCACCTCGTCTTCAACCTGGTGAGCTTCATCGCGCTCACGGTCTATAGTGCAGAGCGGTGGTTCGACATGAGTCGCATCGGTCCGGCGCTGGCAGCGACGCGGGAGCAGGGGCGGACAGCCCTGGCCCCCTTCCTGACCATCGGCTACCCGGAGCCGGCCGCCCTGCCGGGGCTGGTAAGCCCTAGTCGATGGCGGCGCCGACATGCTGGAGCTGGGGGTGCCCTTCAGCGACCCTCTGGCCGACGGCGCCACCATACAGCGGGCCAACTTCGCCGCCCTGCAGCATGGGGTGACCATGTCCGCCTGCCTGGAGGCGGTGCGGGCTTTGAGGGCGCGGGGGCTTGAGGTTCCGGTGCTCCTTATGGGATACTACAACCCAATCCTGGCCTACGGTCCGGAGGTCTTCGCTGCCGACGCTGCGGCGGCGGGAGTAGACGGCCTCATCGTCGTTGACCTGCCGCCGGAGGAAGCGAGCACCCTGCAGGAGGGCTGCCGGGCGAGGGGCCTGGACCTGGTGTACCTGCTGGCGCCGACCTCGACGGCGGAGCGGGTGGCCCTGGTGGCGAGCCAGGCGTCAGGGTTCATATACTGCGTTAGCGTTGCAGGGGTGACAGGGGCTCGCTCGTCCCTGCCCCCTGAGCTCCCCGCCTTCGTCGAGGGGGTGCGTCGGCAGACGACGCTGCCTCTGGCGGTAGGATTCGGCATCTCGCGCCGCGAGCACGTGGAGGCTGTGGGGCGAATCGCCGAGGTCGCCGTCGTGGGCAGCGCCCTCATCGACGTCATCGAGGCTTCGCCCGCCCGGGAGCGGGAAGCGAGGGTAAAGGCATATGTGGAGGTGCTCTCCGGCCGTCGTGGGGCCGCCGGGGGTCGTGATGCGGGGTAGGCTGCAGCAGCCGTCCCGCCTGCTCGACCCTGCGTGTGCTCCTGCGGCCGGTTCCTTCCTGACCGCCCGTCCGGCCGGCTCACGGGCGTAGAGCGCGGTGAGCTCGGAGGGCATGCGCTGCCGGGGCATCCGCGGCGCAACCACCGTTGACGCCAACACCAGGGAAGCCATCTTCCAGGCGACCACGGAACTGCTGTCGCAGATGGTCCTGGCGAACGGCGTCGAACCCGGCGAGGTGGCAAGCGTGTTCTTCACGACCTCCCGGGACCTGAACGCCGACTTCCCCGCTCTGGCCGCCCGCGAGATGGGCTGGAACGACGTAGCCCTCCTGTGCGCCCATGAGATGGACGTGCCCGGCAGTCTGCCCATGTGCCTCCGCATTCTCCTCCTGGTCAACACGGAGAAGAGGGCCGAAGAGATAGTGCACGTCTACCTGCGGGGCGCGCGGGTGCTGCGACCAGACAAGACCGCTTTCTGATGATAACGGGGAGGACATAACCCGATGATGGTCATAATGAGAAAAGGTTACACCGAGGAGGAGCTGAGCGGCATCCTCGAGCGGCTGGAGGAGATTGGTCTCTCCGGCCATACGATCGTGGGCATGGAGCGCACGGTGGTGGGAGTCGTGGGCCAGGTCTATCCGGAGCTGGCCGATGACCTGGAAACGATGCCCGGCGTCGACGACATCGTCCCCATCAGCAAGCCCTACAAGCTGGCGAGCCGGGAGTTCAAGCCCCAGAGCACCGAGATCAGGGTAGGAGACGTGGTGATTGGGGGCGGCCAGACGGTGGTCATGGCCGGGCCATGCGCCGTGGAGTCAGAAGAGCAACTGATGGCCACGGCGCGGGCGGTGAAGGCCGCCGGCGCTCACGTTCTGCGCGGCGGGGCCTTCAAGCCGCGGACGTCGCCCTACACCTTTCGGGGCCTGGAGGAGAAGGGACTTCGAATCTTGAAGGCGGCCCGCGAGGAGACGGGGCTGCCCATCGTCACGGAGGTGATGGCGGTGCGCGACGTGGAGTTGGTGGCGCGCTACGCCGACATCCTCCAAATCGGCGCCCGCAACGTCCAGAACTTCTTCCTTCTAGAGGAGGTGGGCCGGGTGGGCAAACCCGTCCTCCTCAAGCGGGGCTTTGCCTCCACAGTGCAGGACTGGCTCCTCTCCGCCGAGTACATCATCTCTAAGGGAAACCGTGAGGTGATCCTCTGCGAGCGGGGCATCCGCACCTTCGAAACGGCAACCCGCAACACGATGGACTTGAGCGCTATCCCCCTGGCGAAGCGTCTCTGCCACCTGCCTGTTATCTCCGATCCCAGCCACGGGACCGGGAAGTGGTATCTGGTGGAGCCCATGGCCATGGCCTCCATCGCCGCCGGCGCCGACGGTCTCATGCTGGAGGTGCACCCCAACCCGGACCGTGCGCTCTCGGACGGGGCCGAGTCGCTGACGTTCGAAAACTTCCGCCTGCTCATGGAGCGGGCGAAGGCGGTGGGCGAAGCCCTGGGCCGCCCTCTGGCCAAGCCGTCGGCTTCCAAGGCCAAGCCCTAACCGGGCAAAGGAAACAAGGGAAGGGGCCGTCGACATGCACGCCGGCGGCCCCTTCGACTCGCAACGTGTTCGAGACTTAGGCTGCCGGTCTTCGAGGGCCCCCTCAATCTCCTGCTCCACCTGCTGGAGAAGGAGGAACTCGACATAACCACTGTGTCCCTCGTGCAGGTCACGGACCAGTACCTGTCCTATGTGCACTCGCTGGAAGAGACCAACATGGACGTGCTGGCTGATTTCGTGGCTATTGGCGCGAAGCTGCTGCTGCTCAAGTCGCGGGCCCTCCTGCCTCAGGAGCCCGGCGCGCCTGAGGAGGGCGAGGAGGAGGACATTGGAGAGGAGCTCGCGCGGCTGCTCATCGAGTACCGCCGCTTCAAGGAGGCGGCCTCGGCGCTGCGCGAGCGGGAGGACCAGGGGCTGCGGTCCTACCCCCGACTGGGCATAGCGCCCGATGTGCCGTTTTCACTGGGGCTGGAACGCGTCACGCTTCGCAAGCTGAGCCGCATCTTCCGTGAGGCCCTGCAACGGCTGCCGCTCGAGGAGGAGGCCGGCACCATCGACAGGCAGAGGGTAAGCGTCCGGGACAAGGTGGAGGAGATCCTCGCCGCGCTGGTGGGGAGCGGGCAGATCAGCTTCCGGCAACTGGTGTCGGCCTGCCGCTCGCGGCTGGAGGTGGTGGTGTCGTTCCTGGCTGTGCTGGAGCTCATGAAGTCCAGCCGCCTGCGGGCGGAGCAATCGGAGCTCTTCGGTGACATTCGCCTGGTGGCGTTGGAAGAGGCGTCAACCGGGCCGTAGCCGCTTTGCTGGCGGCGCCGGAGCAAAGGGCGCTGCAGTCTGTTCCCGCTTCAGTCCAGCAGCAAGACCGTCCGCACTGTGCGGGGCAGGATGCGGACCACGGCCGCTCTCAGTTGCATGATGAGCGGTCCAGCGAGACGGACAACGACGAAGCTTACCAGCAGACCGACCCCAGCCGCTACCGCTACGTCGGCTGGGTAGTGAAGGCCGGTGTAGATGCGGGCGAAGCCCAGAACGAGCGCCGCCGCCAGCAGGACTGCCGCCGATATGAAACGCCGCGACCAGAGAGCGGCGCCGGCCACGCTGAACGCAGCAACGGCGTGCTCGGACGGCAATGACGGGTCGGGGCTGTGGTTGATGAGGAGGATGACGTCGTTGCGGTCCATGAAGGGGCGAGGGTGGATGTAGAAGTGCTGGATGAGAGAGGCCATCGCCAGCCCTAGTACGGCGGCTGCCATCGCTCCCACCACCATCGCCTGGTTCTCAGCCCGCTGCTTGCCTCGCCCGACGAACCAGTAGAACGCCACCGCGGCTGCTATGGCAATGACCAGATATCGCGCGGCCGCCTTCGCCAAGTCGTCCGCCACAATATTCTGCCCCGCCAGGTCATTGATGGCGTCGAAGATTGACCCGTTCACCATTCTAGTATAGCAGAACGTGCCGGGCTAGGCCAAGCGCTCTAATGACCAGTGTGGATGCCCCACCTATTGTGGAGCCTGCGATGCTTGGGCGTCGCTGCCGGAATGGTGGCTGGTCGCTCGGGCCCACCAGTGGCTTAGGCCCAGGCCCAGCGACGCGCCCAGCAGGTCGAGCGCGTACTCGGTCGGGGTGGCCGTCCGCTCCGGCACGAAGATCTGGTGCACCTCGTCGCTGGCGGCGTAGAGGGCGGTGAGAGCGAAGGCCCGCGCGGCCGCCCGTTCCCGTCGTCGCGGGTCGGCGGCCAGGGCTCGATGCAGGAGGGCCGCCAGCACGGCGAACTCGAACACGTGGGCCACGGCGGAGGGCAGAGGCGGCCAGCGCCGCCCCAGCGGGCGGGACTGGGACGAGAGGTAGAAGATGGCCGTCGCCCAGAGCAGGGGCGGCGACCAGCGACGCCAGTAGCTGCTAGGCATGGGCCTCTTCGCTGGCCCCGCAGGCCCGCCTTGAACCTGCTTCGGGGCTGTGTTAGTATGCCAGTATCTGAAACCCCAGACAACGGGAGGGGGAATTCCCCCTCTCTCTCGTTTTCGGCGAACTTCCCAGCCTATGAACAAGCGTGAGAGGGTGATAGCGGCCCTGTCTGGCCAGCCCGTCGACCGGGTACCGGTCAGCTTCTGGGGCCATGACTTTCTTCGGGAGTGGACCCCTCAGGGGCTCGCCGACGCCATGCTGGAGAGCTTCCGCCACTACGACTGGGACTACATGAAGGTGAACCCCCGGGCCACCTACTACGGCGAGGCCTGGGGGTGCCGCTATCGACCCTCCGGCAGCGAGACCAGAGGTCCGGAGGTGGTCGACTACGTCCTCAAGTCCGCGTCCGACCTGGGCGCCATCAGGCCGGTCGACATCGGCGCGGGCCCCTTTGCCGAGCAGTTGGAGGCCCTGCGGCTGATCGGCCGCGGTCTGGGGGGAGAGGCTCCCTTCATCCAGACCGTCTTCTCGCCTCTGGCCGTAATCGGGCACCTCGCCAAGCGCGACCTCGAGGCCGTCCGCCGCTACATGGAGGAGACGCCGCAGGCCCTCCACAGCGCCCTCGCCGCCGTGGCTGGGTCGCTGGCCGCTTACAGCCGGGCCTGTATGGAGGCCGGCGCCAGCGGCATCTTCTTCGCCACGGTGGAATGGGCCACCTATGACAACGCAACGGCCGAGCAGTACCAGGAGTTCGGCCGCCCGTACGACCTGCGGGTGCTGGAGGCCGTGCAAGGGGCGGAGATGAACGTTCTCCACGTCTGCCGGCCTCGCAACATGTTCGACCTGCTGTCGGACTACCCGGTGCACGCCATCAACTGGGCGCGCCGGCGAGCCCGGCAACCCCTCTCTCAAGGAGGGCCTAGCCCGCAGCGAATGCGCCGTCATGGGCGGCGTGAGCGTCGCGACCGTGGCGAAGGGCACGCCGGACGAGGTGGCGGCGGAGGTGCGACAGGCCCTCTCGGACACGGGGGGACGGCGCTTCCTGCTGGCGCCGGGCTGCTCCATTCCCCCCCAGACGCCCGAAGCCAACCTGCGGGCGGTCAAAGGCGCACTGTAGGATGTGGAGTCGGATTCCGGCAGACGCGAGGCCCTAGGAAAAACGAGGCAAAGCCGTGATCCTGGCTCGGGAGGAGCTGGCTCGAGCGGCGCCCGGCGTCGGAGACAGCCGTTACCATCGGGGTCTTCGACGGCGTGCACCGCGGGCACCTTTACCTCCTGGACCGTCTCCAGGAGCGGGCCCGCGCCCTCGGTCTGGCGAGCGGCGTCGTCACTCTCCACCCGGCGCCCATCCAGGTGCTGCACCCGGAGAGGCCGGCGGCCTACCTGTGCAGCCTGGAGGAGCGGATCGAGCTGCTGCGAGACGCCGGCGTCGACTTCGTAGCGCCGGTGACCTTCACGTCGGAGCTCGCCCAGCTCCCGGCCCGCGACTTCGTGCAGCTTCTCGTGGAGGAGCTCCGCGTCAGGTTCATGCTGGAGGGCCCGGACCACGCCCTGGGCCGCGGCCGCGAGGGCACCGTGGCCGTCCTGGCCGAGCTGGGGCGCGAGATGGGCTACCAACTGGAGGTGCCGGAGGCCTTGACAGAGGGCGACCTGGTGGTCAGCTCCACAGCCGTCCGCTCCGCTCTGGCCGAGGGCGACATGCGGCGGGTGGCGGCGCTCCTGGGGAGACCGTTCTCCCTGCGAGGGCCCGTCGTGGAGGGAGCGCGCCGCGGTAAGAGCATCGGCTTCCCCACCGCCAACATCGCTGTCGGCGCCGACCACGCTGTGCCCCCCTTCGGCGTGTACGTGAGTCGGGCCTATCTGGGGGAGGCGCGCTACAAGGCGGTGACCAACATCGGCCGCCGGCCCACCTTCGACAAGGGCGAGCGTACCATCGAGGTGTACCTGCTGGACTACCAGGAGAACGACTTCTACGGTCACGATCTGCGCATCGATCTGGTCGAGCGCCTGCGCCCGGAGAGGCGCTTCGCCAGCGCCGAGGAGCTGCGGACCCAGATACAACGCGATGTCGCCGCTGCCGAGGCGGCTCTTGGAGAGGGCTGAGGAGCGCCATGTTACCCGTCGATGAACAGATGCGTCTCCTCATGCGCGGCGTCGAGTACGGCGACGAGCAGCTCGGCGCCACCATGGACCGGGAGCTGCGGCAGCTTCTGCAGGAGGGCCGCCCCCTTCGCGTCTACCTGGGGGTGGACCCATCGGCGCCGGACCTCACGCTGGGCCACACCGTCCCCATGTACAAGCTGCGGCAGTTCCAGGACCTCGGCCACGAGACCGTGTTCCTCATCGGCAACTTCACCGGCCTGGTCGGCGACCCCAGCGACAAGGACAGCCGCCGTCCCATCCTGACGCCCGAGGAACTGGAGGCCAACGCCCGCACCTACACCGAGCAGGCCTTCAAGGTCCTGGACCCCGAGCGCACGATCATCGACTACAACGCCAACTGGCTGGGCAAGCTCACGTTCGCCGACCTCATTCAGATCGCCTCCAACTTCACGGTGGGCCAGTTCCTGCAGCGCGAGAACTTCGCCCTCCGTCGCGAGCGGGGCGACCCTATCTACCTGCACGAGTTCTTCTACGCCCTCATGCAGGGCTACGACGCCGTCTCCCTCCGCTGCGACGTGCAGGTCGGCGGCACCGACCAGCTCTTCAACATCATGGCCGGCCGCACCCTCCAGCGCGCCTTTGGCCAGCGGGGGCAAATCGCCGTCTGCGTCCCCATCCTGGTGGGCACCGACGGCCGCCTGCGCATGTCGAAGACGCAGGGCAACCACATCGCGCTCACCGACCCGCCGGACGAGATGTACGGCAAGGTGATGTCGCTGCCTGACCACCTGATCGTCGACTACTTCACGCTGGTGACGCGCGTCCCGGCCGAGGAGGTGGAGGAGGTGCGCCGCCAGCTCCAGGAGCGCTCCGTCAACCCCATGGAGCTGAAGAAGCGCCTGGCCCGCGAGATCGTCGGCCAGTACCACAGCCCGGAGGCGGCGGAGGAGGCGGAGGAGCGGTTCTACTCACGTCATTCAGGGAAAGGCAAGGCTCTCGGCAGACAGCCACGCTGCCGGAGCGGAAGTCGACTCTCGGACAGCAAGTGCCGGTTTCCAGCCTGGCCGAGCTATGGGAACGACCTCATGGCCCTTCTCCTTGACCAGCGGCCTGGTCCCGAGCAAGGGCGAGGCGCGCCGCCTGATGAAGCAGGGCGCCATCGACGTAGACGGCGAACCGATCGGGGACTTCAGCGTACTGTTCCAGCCCGGCATGGTGATCCGCGTGGGCAAGCACCGCTTCCTGCGCATCGTGGACGCCGACAAGGCGTAGCCGGCCGCTCGCCCGTCTAGACGCTCAGGGTGAGCGGTTCTGGATTCCGCTCGTTGTGAGCCTCCTGCCCGTCCGCAGGCGGGTCGAGGCAGCGTAGCCCACTTAGGTCTATCAGAGGTATCCTATCTGGGGGGAGATCGAGGGGGCGCAGCCCCCTCGATAGGGAAGACTGGGCGGGCCTGCCTGCCGGCGGCAGGCCGGGCGGTTCCTTGTACTGGGGGGTGCGGGGGGTGTCCCCCGCGATCTATGGACTCTGACTTCCGCATTGACCTCGCAGAGGTAAAGCGCAACCTCGAAACGGCGGAGGTGGCGTCGCTCTACTTCCCCTTCCTCCGTAAGGCCCTTCTCATCGATAGCCGGCGCTCCGACCTGGACGGCCCCATGATCAAGGTTGTGCCCATGGTGGCCACGCCCGAGGAGCGATTCCGGAGCCTGAAGCAGTTGCGGCCTCGATTCCCCAGGCCGGAGAGCATCACCATCATCCCCTGGCCCAAGTACGTGAGCAGCCTGCTGCGCCTGGGCGTCTGGGACCACATCGCGAGCCGCTTTGCCGAGGCGGGTAACCCCGAACTGATGCGCCAGGTGAAGGCCTGCCTGGAAGAACTGCTCACCTCGGAGCGCGAGGAGATCGGGCGGGCTATCCGGGGCGAGAACTTCCAGGACCTCTGGCGGCGCGGTGGGAAGGCCAGCGAGCCGGGCGAGAGGACATAGGGCACAGGACACAGGGCAAAGAGCATAAGCCACTGGCCTATGCACTATGCGTTGTGCCCTATGCCCTCACGAACTCTCCTTCTCCTTTCGCGCCTGATCCGCAATCCTCTGGGCGATGTGCGTGGGCACCTCTTCGTAGTGGCTGAACTGCACACGGTAGCTGCCGCGCCCCTGAGTGATGGAGCGCAGGTCGGTGGCGTAGCGCAGGACCTCGGCCAGCGGCGCCTGGGCCTCGATGACGCTGTTGCCGTCCTGGGGCGTCATGCCCAGCACCTTAGCCCGCTTGCCGTTCAGGTCGCTCATGATGTCGCCCGTGTTACTCTCCGGGACGGTGATGGTTAGGTTGACGATGGGCTCCAGGAGCACCGGCTGGGCATCCTGCGCTCCCTTCTTGAGAGCGGCGGCGCCGGCGAGCTTGAAGGACATCTCCGAGGAGTCAACCGGGTGGTCCTTGCCATCGACGAGGGTTGCCTTGAAGTCGATAAGGGGGTAGTGGGCCAGGACACCTTCCTTTATGGCCTCCAGCGCCCCCTTCTCTACGGCCGGTATGTATGTCCTGGGCACGACGCCGCCGACGACGCGGTCCACGAACTGGAAACCGCTGCCCCGGGGCAGGGGCTCAAGTTGAATGGTCACCCTGGCGTACTGGCCGTGGCCTCCCGTTTGCTTCTTGTGCGTGTATTCGGCGGAACTGCTGGCGGTGATGGTCTCCTTGTAGGGGACTCTGGGCGGCGTCAGCTCCAGGTCCACGCCGAACTTGCGGCGCATCTTCTCGGCCGACACCTCGAGGTGGGAGTCGCCGAGGCCGGAGAGGATGGTCTCGTTGGTGTCTTGTTCGCGATGGACGCGGAGAGTGGGGTCCTCCTCACCGATGCGGGTCAGGGCAGAGCCCATCTTGTCCAGGTCGGCCTTGCTCTTGGGGTGGACGGCGGCTGAGTAGTAGGGCTCGGGGAAAGCGATAGGCTCCAGCACCAGGGGCTTCTCTCGCTGGCAGAGGGTATCGCCGGTGGCAGTCTCGGAAAGCTTGGGCACGGCGCCGATGTCGCCGGCCACGAGCTGCGGCGTGTGCTCCTGGTTCTTGCCTCGCGCCGTGAAGAGCTGCCCGATGCGTTCGGGGGTGCCCTTGTTACCATTCAGGACCTGGGAATCGGACTTGATGGTGCCGCTGAGGACGCGCAGGTAGGTAAGCTTGCCGACGTAAGGGTCGGCGGCCGTCTTGAAGGCGAGCGCGGCCAGCGGTCCAGCCGAGTCCGCCGGCAGCTTCTGCTCCGCTCCTGAGGGGCCCTGTCGCGCCACCACCTCGCCGGCGTCCTTGGGCGAAGGCGCGTAGCTGATCAGGCCGTCCAGCAGCAGCCCAACGGCGATGGTCTTGGTGGCCGAGCCGCTGAAGACGGGAATGATGGCGCGGGAGATGACGCCGGCCTTCAGGCCCCGGCGGACCTCCTCCTCGCTGAGCTCCTCGCCCTCCAGGTACTTGTTGATGAGGGAGTCGTCGGTCTCGGCCACGGACTCCACGAGTTGCTCCCGATAGCGGGCCGCCGTCTCCGCGAGAGAGGAAGGCACTTCGCCTTCACTGGCTTTCTCGCCGCGGTAGGCCTTCATGCTCACCAAGTCGACAACGCCTTCGAAGCTGTCCTGGGCGCCGATAGGGACCTGGGCGGGCACGCACTTCTTGCCCAGCGCTTTCTGGAGCTGCTTGAGCGTGCCGGCGAAGTCGGCGTTCTCGCGGTCCATCCGGTTGACGAAGACCACGGCGGGAAGGTCGCGTTCGGCGATGAAGGCCAGTGCGGACTCGGTGCCGACCTGGACGCCGGAGGCGGCGCAGACGACGAGGATAGCGAAGTCAGCCGCCCTGATGCCGGCCTTCACCTCGCCGACGAAGTCGGCGTAGCCGGGCGTGTCGATGAGGTTGATCTTGTTGCCCTTCCACTCGCAGGGTAGGAGGGAGAGGTTGATGCTGAACCCGCGTTTCACCTCGTCTGGATCGTGGTCGGAGGTGGTGGTGCCCTCGTCGATTTTGCCCAGGCGGTTGATGGCGCCGCTGACGAAAAGGGCGGCCTCCGAGAGGGCGGTCTTGCCCGTGCTGCCGTGTCCGACCAGGACGGCGTTACGAATATCCTCGGTCCGATACTCTTTCATGAGGTCCTGTCTCCCTTGCTCAGCCGAGCAAGAGCGATCTTAGCGTAGGCTCCTGGCAGCCGCAAGCGACACTCAGCCGCTGGGCGCTTCGCGGCGGTAGCGCGCCAGCAGGCTATGGACGTAGGCTGTGTGCTCCCGCTCCTGCTCAAGGAGGCGGCGGAGCACCTTGCGGGCCGACCACTTCTCGTCGTGGTGAGTAGTAGAGCGAGAGAGCTCCGCCTCCGTCATCCGGCCGAGGCGATGATAGGCCCAACTGCGGATGGCCGCGAGCTGTGGGAAAGGGTAGCGCTCCGACTGCTCATCAAGGCAGGCCAAATAGCCGGCTTCCGCGTAGGCGACAGCCGCCAGCAGCTCGGCGATCGACGGCTCGTCGAGGCTGGGGCGCCAGTGCAGCAGACTGTCAGGCACGTCTCGAAGGAAGTCCAGCATGTCGCCGCGGGCGTGCGCGAGGAGCCGCACGGCTGTCTGCAGGTCGTGATGGGATAGGGCCTCCTCATCGGTGGCGAAGAAGGCGGCGGGCTCTCCGGGCTTGCGTGGGAAGCTGCCCGTTGTGGCAACCTCCTCCACCACTTCGATCTCCACCTCTCCGGACTCGGCGGAGGGCGGCGCCACCTCTCTATGGTTGGCTAGCCAGGCGAGATGCTCGCTGATGGCGCGCCGCAGGTTCTCCAGGGCATCATGCCTTGTCCTCCCTGCGGCCGAGCAGCCCATGAGCTCGGGGACGTGCGCCATGCACGTTCCGTCCTCGCCCAGCTCGAGACATACCTGATACCGCACCAGTTCTTCCTCCGCGGGATTCCGCCGGCGCCTCAGGCCGACGGCAGGAAGTCCAGGATCTCCAGCTCCAGATTACCGCCGCCGCGACGGTCCAGCGAGAATGCGTACACCACGTCGATAAGGTTCCCCGGCTCCGGCAGCCGGGCGGCCTCCCGGCTCCCCAGGGGCCCTTCGCCGGCGCCGAAGGCGATGGCCGGCCAGACGACAGGTCCGTCGCGCAGCTTGAGCCGCAAGTGCCGGCCGTCGCTCCCCACCGCCTGGCGACTCGACCACGGTGACGCCCCGGCTCAGGAAAGCGGGTCGCGGGTTGCCGATGCCGTGGGGGGCCAGCAGTCCCAGGCCCTGGATCTCCGCCGCTCCGCAGGGCGCGAAGCGGCATCGGCGCGTCCACCTCGATGGTTGGGGCGAGGTCCTGGTGAGCCAGCTCCTGGGCGGCCTGCGCCGTAAGCTGTTCCTTGATGGCGGGCAGGGCCTGGTTATCGGCCGTGAAGCCTGCCGCCTGCCGGTGGCCGCCGAAGCGCCGGAAGAGGCCGGGGCTTGCCTCGGCGCAGGTTCGCAACGCTCCCACGATATCGAACTCGGGGATGCTGCGGGCGCTGGCGCGGCTGGTGTTCTCGCCGAGCTCGTAGACCACGGCCGGCCGGTAGAGCTCGTCGGCCAGCCGGGCGGCCACCAGGCCGACGATGCCCGAGCTGAAGTCGGGGTGTCCGACCATGACCAGCGGCGACCGGGGGTCCTCGGCGGCCCAGAGCTCCCGGGCGAGGGAGACTGCATCCCGCGTCAGGCGCTGGCGCTCGCTGTTCAGCTCGTCGAGGCGCTGGGCCAGGCGGGTCGCCTCCCCCTCGTCGCGGGTGACGAGCAAGTCATAGGCCAGCCGGGCACCGGCGATGCGGCCGGCGGCGTTGAGGCGCGGCCCCAGGGCGAAGGAGAGCGCCTCGGTATCCAGGCGCGCCGGGTCGACGCGGGCCACGTCCATCAGGGCGCGCAGCCCCGGCCGCGAGGTGCGCGCCAGCGCGGCCAGGCCCCGCCGCACCAGCTCGCGGTTCTCGCCCAGCAGGGGCGCCATGTCGACGACGGTGCCCAGGGCCACCAGGTCCAGGTGCTCGTCGGGCTTGAAGGCGGCGTTCAGCGCCTCGTGGAGAGCGGCCACAAGCTGGTAGGCCAGGCCCACTGCGGCCAACTCCGAGAAGGGAGCTCCGGGCTGGTAGGAGCCGCGTAGCTTCGGGTTCACCAGCGCCTGAGCCGGCGGGAGGCGCTCCGGCGCAGCGTGGTGGTCCAGGATGAGGACGTCCATCCCCAGGGCGCGGGCGTGCTCCACCTCGGCCAGGGAGCTGGTGCCGCAATCGGCTGCCAGCAGCAGGTCGGCCCCCTGGGCCCGCAGCCGGTCGATGGCGCCCGTGTTGAGGCCGTACCCCTCTTGGAAGCGGTCCGGGATGTGGGTGAGGACGCGGCCTCCCAAGGCCTCAAGCCCCTGGGTGAGGAGGGCGGCCGCCGTCACGCCGTCCACGTCGAAGTCGGCGAAGACGGCCACCAGCTCGCGCCGCTCCAGAGCGAGGCAGAGCCGCTGGACGGCGCGCGCCATGTCGGGCAGCGAAAGTGGGTCTGGGGATGCCGGCGCGCCATTTAGGAAGTGACGCGCCTCGTCGAGCGTGCGCACTCCCCGGTTAGCAAGCAGCCGCTGAAGGAGGGGTGGGTATCCGCCGGAACGCAAAGCGTCGGTGCGTTCGCCGGTTCGAAGACGCCAGCGGCGGCGTCCGCCGGTCAGGGTGGGAGCTTCCGCTTGCACCGGAGCCCAATATATCACAAGCGGCCGCCGGTCGTAAGTGGCGGCAGCGTCGGTTCCGGCGACATTAGGCTCTTGATGGCGCGTGGTAGAAGGGGGAGCAGGTCTCCCGCGACGGGACCGGCGTCGCCCATCTCCCGCCGCGCCTGTTCGGCTGCCGTCGCGTGTACGTAGACGGCGCAAACGGCGGCCTCGAAGGGCGCAAGGCCCTGGGCGAGGAAGCCGGCCACGGCGCCGGCCAGCACGTCGCCGGTGCCGCCGCTGGCGAGGGCGGGGTTGGCGAAGGGGCTGAGGGCGGCGCGACCGTCGGGCGCAGGCCACCACCGTGTGGGCGCCCTTGAGGACCACCGTCTTCCCCCACTCGCGGGCGCAGGCGACGGCGCAGCCCAGGCGGTCGGCCTGGATCTCGGCGATGGGCCGGCCCGAGAGGCGTGACATCTCGCCCGGGTGGGGCGTGACGATGGCCGGCGCCTTCAGCTCCCGCCACCAGCCCGGCGTCCGTGCCAGGGCGTTGAGGCCGTCGGCGTCGACGACGACGGCGGGCGGCGTCTGCGGCCAGGGAGAAGAGGAGGGCCCGCACGAAGCTCTGGGTCGCGCCCCGCTGTCCCAGTCCGCAGCCGACGAGCAGCACGTCGTAGCCCCCGACGGCGCGCAGGACGAGGTCGGCGGCACGGCGGGCCAGGCCGCCTTCCTCCTCGGGCAGGGGAAGGTAGGTGGCCTCGGTCAGCGTCGAGGCGACGATGGGCTGGAGGCTGCGGGGACAGGCCAGGGTGACCAGC
Source organism: uncultured Chloroflexia bacterium (assembly GCA_963726245.1). Classification (GTDB taxonomy): domain Bacteria; phylum Chloroflexota; class Dehalococcoidia; order DSTF01; family JALHUB01; genus CAVSBT01. The sequence continues at coordinate 216,983 of CAVSBT010000030.1, read as the reverse complement.
CCGGCGCCCACGCGACAGGCGCCGGCCGCCGACAGGTGGGCCGCGCCGACGTAGTTCTCGGAGCCGGCGACGACGAGCACCTTCCCGAAGCTGCCCTTGTTGGCGTCGGGCGGCCGGGCCGGCAGGAGGGCGCGCACGTCCGAGGCCGTCATCAGCTCGTAGGGAAGGTCGGCGGTGAGGGCCGGCGGTATGCCGATGTCCACCACCTGCACGCGTCCGGCGTGATTCGCGCCGGGATAGGTGTGCAGGCCGACTTTCGAGAGGCCCAGCGTCACGGTGTGGTCGGCGGCCACGGTCAGGGGGTCGGTGGCGCCGGTGTCGGAGTTGAGGCCCGTGGGAACATCCACGGCGAGCAGTATCGGCGGATGAGGCCGGGCTCGCGCCGTCGCCAGCCGCGATAGCACCTCCGCCAGTCGCCCGCCGATGGGTCGGGCGGCGCCGGTGCCCAGGAGCGCGTCCACCACCAGGTCGGCCTCCGCCAGGGCGGCGTCGAGCGCGGTGAGGCCGTCGCCGTCCTCGACGCAGGCTAGCGGTACTCCCAACTCCAGCAGGCGGCGGTAGTTGGCGTCGTCCTCGCCGCGGGCCTTCAGGAGGTAGACCTGCACGGCGGACCCCCACTCGTGGAGGTAGCGCGCGGCAACCAGGCCGTCGCCGCCGTTGTTGCCGGGGCCGGCCAGGACGGCGACGCGGCGCTCCTGGAGGGTGCCCAGGGCCATCCAGCTCTCCTGGGCCACGGCCAGCCCCGCGTTCTCCATGAGGACGTCGGTGCCGACGCCGGCCTCGGCGGAGAGCTGGTCGATGCGGCGCATCTGGTCGGCGGTGACGAGCTTCACAGGCGACCCCTTTCCTGCAGCCAGCGCAGGAGCCGGTCGCGGGCCACGCCCGGCTCGTCGATGCCGGCCTCCTGCACGCCGACGACGATGGCCAGGGCGTGCTGGCGGGTGTGGCTGAGGCTCACGTCCAGGCCGTGGAGGCCGATCTCCTCGGCGCGCTCGCGGGCGCGGCCGTAGAGGTAGAGCAGCGGCTTGCCGCGCCGGTTGGGCAGCACCTCGATCTCGCGCCAGGCGAGGCCGCGGGCGCCGGTGCCCAGGGCCTTCATGGCCGCCTCCTTGGCGGCAAATCGGGCCGCCAGCTCGTGGACGCGGCCGTGGCAGACCGCCACCTCGACGGGCGTGTAGACGCGCTCCAGGAAGCGCTGGGGGAAGCGCTGGAGGACGTGGCGGACGCGGTCGATCTCCACCATGTCGATGCCGGCGGCGAGGTTGGGCATAGCAGGAAGGATTGTAGCATAGGGATCGGTCTGGACGGTGGGGTGGGTGGGCCGTATGCTTGCGCTGGACTATCCTCGAGCCCCCGGAGATGCAGATGACCGCCACCATCATCGACGGACGCGCCGTGGCCGAGGAGATACGCGCCGAGCTCCGCGAGCGCGTCGAGCGGCTGCGGCAGCGGGGCGTGATCCCCGGCCTAGCCTTCGTGCTGGTGGGCGAGAACCCGGCGTCCATCTCCTACGTGCGCTCCAAGGCCCAGGCCTGCGAGAACATCGCCATCCGCTCGGAGACCCTCCTTCAGCCCGCCGGGATCACCCAGGAGGAGGTGCTGGCCCTCATCGGGCGCCTCAACGCCGACCCGACCTGGCACGGCGTCCTGGTGCAGATGCCCCTGCCGCCGCACGTGAGCGAGGACGCCGTCGCCCGCGCCATCGACCCGATGAAGGACGTGGACGCCCTCAACCCCGTGAACATGGGCCTCCTCCTCCGCGGCGAGCCGGCCTTCCTCTCCTGCACGCCGTCGGGCATCCAGCAGCTCCTCCTGCGCAGCGGCAACGACCCCGCGGGCAAGCACGTCGTCATCTGCGGGCGGTCGAACATCGTCGGCAAGCCGCTGGCCGCCATCCTCATGCAGAAGCGGCCCGGCGCCAACGCCACCGTCACCATTTGCCACACGCGCACCCGCGACCTGGCTGCTATCACCCGCCAGGCCGACATCCTGGTGGCGGCGATGGGCGTTCCCCGCGCCATCACCGCCGACATGGTGCGAGAGGGGGCCGTGGTCATCGACGTGGGGAACAACCGGGTACCGGACGCCAGCCGCAAGAGCGGCTTTCGCATGGTGGGGGACGTGGACTACGAGGCCGTGGCCGAGAAGGCGGCGGCCATCACCCCCGTGCCGGGCGGCGTCGGGCCCATGACGGTGACCATGCTCCTCTGGAACACGGTGCTGGCCGCTGAGCGGGCGGCGGGACTGGGCGGGTAGTGGAGGAGTAGTCGCCGTGAGAGCTCTTCGGTGGCTAAGGCGGGGGCTCCTCTTCTTCGGCGGGCTCTACCTGGTCAACTGGTACCTGGTGCGCAACCAGCGTCGCGGCCCGATGCCTTTCACCGAAGCCGCGATCCTGCACAACCCTCTGCGCCCGCTCGTTCACCCGGTGCGGCGCACGCTGGCGCGCGCCCACGTCGAGCCCGGCGCCACCGTCCTGGAGGTGGGTCCCGGCACCGGCTACTTCTCCATGGAGGCGTCGCGCATCATCGGCCCCGGCGGGCGCCTCCTCTGCCTCGACATCCAGCGGTCGATGCTCGCCGAGCTGTCGCAGCGCCTGCGCGACGCGGGCATCACCAATGCCGGCCCGATTCTCGGCGACGCGACCCGCCTGCCCCTGGCTGACGACAGCGTCGACAGCGCCTACCTCGTCGCCGTCCTCGGCGAGATTCCCGACCGCGTCCAGGCGCTTCAGGAGCTGCGACGCGTCCTCCGGCGCGGCGGCGTGCTCTCCATCACGGAGACCTTGACCGACCCCGACTACCAGCTCGAGGACAGCGTGCGCGACCTGTGCCGGGCGGTGGGCTTCGAACCCCTGGAGCACATCCGCGGCCTCCTTGGCTACACGATGAACTTCCGCGCCCAATAGGCGGGAGCTCTGCCCAGGACAGACCTGAAGCTCTGTCCGCTACGAGCGGCGCCCCTCAAATGCCTTGACTCCTGCGAACATAAGTTTTAGCATTCGTTGGTGGCGTCGGGATCGGCGGTGCCAGGGCCTTGTAGGCCCGAGGAGGGACATCATGGCAGAGGACGTGAAAGCCATAGACGCCTGGATGCAGCCCGTAGTCGAGAGCTTTCTCAACGCCCCCATGTTCGAGTCGCTGCGCCGCTGGACCGGCCAAGAAGGCCCCGCCCCGGGCATCCCCATCGAAGCGACCATCGGGCAGATGGACGAGGCGGGCGTGGGCTTCGCCCTCCTCAGCGCCTGGTGGGGGCCGACCGGCCCCATCATCCCCAACGATGAGATCGCCGCCATCGTCTCGCGCTGGCCGGACCGCTTCGCCGGCATGGCGGCCGTCGACCTCCTCCGGCCGTTGGAGGCCGTGCGCGAGCTCCGCAGGTGCGTCCGCGACCTCGGCTTCAAGGCGCTGCGGGTCGTCCCCTGGCTGTGGGGCCTGCCCCCCAACGACCGCCACTACTACCCGCTGTACGTGGAGTGCATCGAGCTGGGCATCCCGTTCTGCTACCAGACCGGCCACACGGGGCCGATGCGGGTCTCGGAGACCGGCCGCCCCATACCCTACATCGACGAGGTTGCCCTCACCTTCCCGGAGCTGGTCATCGTCGGCGGGCACATCGGCTACCCGTGGACCGAGGAGATGATCGCCGTGACCAACAAGTACCCCAACGTGTACATCGATACCTCGGCCTACGTCCCCTCGCGCTTCCCTGAGGAGTTCACCCGCTACCTGCGCAAGCGAGGCCAGGACAAGGTGCTCTTCGGGACGAACTACCCGATGCTCCCCTTGAAGCGCTGCGTCGACGAGGTCGACGCCCTGGGCCTCGATGAGGGCGTTCGCCGCAAGTTCCTCCGCGATAACGCCGTCCGCGTCTTCAAGCTGGAGAGCTGAGGGCGCTCATGCCCCGCACCGGCGTCGCCCACCTGCCCCTGCACTACGGGGCCGCGCCGCTCCTGGCTCTTCCAGCGCATGACCCATGCTTGCCCGCCAGCTCGTGCTGGTGCTGGTCGAGGAGTTCGGGCCGCTGGAGGTCCTCCAGCGACTCTCGGACCCCTTCTGGTTCCAGGCCTTCGGCTGCACGCTGGGCTTCGACTGGCACTCCAGCGGGCTCACCACCACCGTCTGCGGCGCCCTCAAGGAGGGCCTGCGCGACCTGGGGGCCGACACCGGCCTCTACGTGGCGGGAGGCAAGGGCAAGACCTCGCGCCGGACGCCCCAGGAGCTGACGGCGCTGGGCGATCGCCTGGGCCTCGATCCGGCGCCCCTCATCTACTCCTCGCGCATGTCCGCCAAGGTGGACAGCGCCGCGCTCCAGGACGGCTACCGGATCTACCACCACACCTTCGTCTTCACGCCCCGTCGCCGGCGACTCCGCCTCGGGGGCGCCTGGTGCGTGATCCAGCAAGGGATGAACGCCGACACCCACTGGGCGCGCCGCTACCACTGGCTCTCGACCACGGTGGAGGACTTCGTCTGCGAGCCGCACCAGGCCATCTGCTGCGACGAGCGGGGCGAAGTCCTGAACATGGTGGCGCGCGAGGCCGAGGGCGCGCGAGAGGTGAGCGCCCGCGTCGCCGGCGAGCGGCCCGAGAGGGTCATCGGGGAGCTGGAGCGCCTCCAGCAGCTCGACCTGCCCGGCCGCCACCACGTCCTGCTGTCGGACGTGAACCCGTCCCGCCTGAAGAAGATCCTCCTGAAGACCTACGAGGAGCAGCCGCAGGGCTTCGAAGCTCTGCTCGGCACGGAGGGCGTGGGCCCCAAGACGGTACGGGCCCTGGCCCTGGTGTCGGAGCTGGTCTACGGCGCCCCGGCCAGCTTCCGCGACCCCGTCCGCTACAGCTACGCCCACGGCGGCAAGGACGGCCACCCCTACCCGGTGGACCGCTCCACCTACGACCGCACCGTCGAGACCCTGAGGGCGGCCGTCGCCCGCGCCCGGCTCGGCCAGCGCGACCGGCTGGAGGCCCTGCGGCGGCTGGCCGCGTTCTGAGTAGGGGCGGTTCGCGAACCGCCCCTACCTGGCATGTGATCTGGTGAGGGTGAGGGGAGGCGAAGATGAAGAAGCTTCTGCTTGTCGCGATCGCCGGTCTGACGGCCGGCCTCCTGCTGGCTTGTCGGCGGCAATGAGAAGGTCGGAGGGAACGAGCCCACAGGCACGGCGGCTCCCCAGGCCTACAGCCAACCTCAGGGGTCGGACTGGGGAAGCTGGCCTATGTGCAGGGTGGCGACATCTGGGTCAAGGCTCTTCCCGACGGGGAGCCGCTGCGCCTCACGACCGACGGCCAGAATCGCGAGCCGCGCTGGTCTCCCTCCGGCGAGTGGCTGGCCTTCCGCAAGGGCGATGGCCAGGTGTGGGTGATGCGAGCCGACGGATCTGTGCCCCGCCTGCTGAACGAGGGCACAACTGCCAGTGCCTTCGCTTGGGCGCCGGCGCACGATCGGCTGGTTTTCGTATCTGACGGGGTTCTAGTGGCGGTCGACGCCGATGGGTCGAACCGGCAGGAGCTCGTTGTCAGCGGCGGCGGGCCGGGCACGGGCGTGCTGGACGTGGCCTGGAGCCCGGATGGAGAGTGGCTCGCCTACGATCGGCTGGAAGTGCTGAAAGAAGGGGAGGACGGACAACCCCCCGAGCGACGTGCCAGCTTGTGGCGCGCCCGCGCCAACGGCAGCGATGCGAGCGAACTGCTGAATGCTGGCACACCGTCAGGCTACGGGTTGATAGTGGCCGGCTGGTCGCCGGACGGATCACGCGTCCTGTACCGGACTGATCCCGCCTTCTCCGCGTCCCTCCTGGCCGACGGCGCGCCGCTGTACGCCGTGCCCGCGGAGGGCGGCGCCAGCGTGCAACTGGCCGGGGCCGTGCTCCTCCACCCGGATTTCCTGGTGCCCGGACCCGCGGGTACCGATTGGGTCGCCGTGGTCGTCGGGAGCTATCGGGGCGCTTGGACGAACAAGGTCCTGCACATCCTCTCGGTATCCGCAGGACTGGATGTGGTACTCACCCCACCAGATCTGGTAGCCTCGTCTCCTGCCTGGTCGCCCGACGGTCAGCGCATCGCCTATGTCACCATGCCCGATGCGGGCGATCTGGTGGGCGGGGAAACGGCCCACCAGGGGCTGATGCAGCGCCGCATCTCTGTGGCGAATACCCAGGGAGACCCGCAAGCCCGGCAACTTACGGACGACCCAGCCTACCGCGACGAGTACCCGCTTTGGTCGGCCGACGGCGCGTCCATTCTCTTCGCGCGGCTCAACGCCGAGGATCGCGCCTCGCTGTGGCTTGTGCCGGTGCCAGGCGGCGAACCCCGCCAAATCATCGACGAGCTGACATCGGCGCCCGAGCCCTCCCCCTTGTGGTTAGGGAACTACGGGCATGTGAGCTGGGACATGCTCTTCGATTGGTGGCGCGGGCCGGCTGGCTAGCCCTGCCTCGCCTGTCTGCGTTCGCTGAGTAGGGGCGCACGGCCGTGCGCCCCTACTTCACGCGGAACTTCTTGCTGATGAAGTTGTCCGGGTCCAGAGGGGTGTTGCAGAGGGCCACGTAGCTACCGGGCATCTGCACCCGGAAGCGGAAGGTGCTGGCGCCGGCGACAGGGGTCGGCTTCGGCGAGGTGTCGGGGTCGGCAGGCAGCGTGTCGCGGCCCAGGAGGCGGCGGCTGCGACCCGGATCCACCAGGAAGCAACTGACGTCCACGGCTACCGGGTAGCGCTGCTTGTAGGTGACCTGGAGGCTCATCTCGCTTCCCGCGACGGCGTCGCCCTGGATGCTCAGCTTCGAGAACAGCTCGGAGGAGGCGCCGCCGTTGCTCAGGCTGATGCCGCAGCCGGCCAGCAGGAGCGCGGCAGCAGCCAGGGCTACCAGGCGGGCGGCGCGCGACGGCATGAGGGGCATGAAGGACGCCTTCATCGGGTCTTCCCGGGCCGGTCTCGCAGGATCATAGCACGGCCCCGCATAGAGGCAACGGCGAGCGCCCGGCTATAATGCTTCTGTGGAGATCCGAACGCTGCACGGCTGGGACCTCAGCATCCCCGAGGCCATGGCGACCCAGAGCCGGCTGGCCCCGCAGGTGGTGTGCTCGGGCGACCCCGGCGAGGTGCGCACGGTCGCTGGCGTGGACATCGCCGTCCTCGAGAAGGGCAGACGGGCCCCCGCCCGCGCGGCCGTGGTCGTCCTCAGCTACCCCGCTCTGGAGCTCCTGGAGCAGTCGGTGGTGGAAACAGAGGTGACCTTCCCGTACGTGCCGGGGCTCCTCTCCTTCCGGGAGGTGCCGGTGCTACTGGAGCCGCTGTCGCGGGTGCGAAAGCCCGACCTCTTGCTCGTGGACGGCCAGGGGTTCGCCCACCCGAGGCGCTTCGGGCTGGCCTGCCACCTGGGGCTCCTCCTCGACGTGCCGGCCATCGGCTGCGCCAAGTCGCGCCTCTGCGGCGAGCACGCCGAGCCTGAGTGGGCCGCTGGCTCGCAGGCCCCGCTCCTCGACGGCGGCGAGGTCATCGGCGCCGTGCTGCGCACGCGGGACGGGGTGAACCCCGTCTACGTCTCTGCCGGGCACCGCATCGGGCTGGCGGAGGCGGCAGAGTGGGTGCTGCGCTGCTGTCGCGGCCTGCGCCTGCCGGAGCCGACGCGGCTCGCTCATCAGGCGGCGGGCGGGCGTGGAGTGAAACGGCAACAAGCGACAGCAACAGGTGTTTGTGGGACATGGGACATAGGGCAGAGTGCATAGCATGCCGGGGCTTTGCCCCGTGGACTATGCGCTATGCCCTCCCCAGCCCCGGTTCCTGGAGACAAGCATCGATGCAGGAGATGAAGGACAAACTCGCCGAACTGGAGGCCCGCATATCTCACGCCATGGTGCGTCTTTGACGTGCCGGCTGCCGAGCAGGAGCTTCAGCGCCTCGAAAAGGCGTCGGCGCGCCCCGACTTCTGGGACGACGCGCAGGCCGCCCAGGAGACCATGAAGCGCCTGGCCGAGGTCCGCCAGAAGGTCGAGACCTGGCGCGGCCTGGAGGCCCGCCAGCGCGAGCTCCGCGGGCTGGTCGAGCTGCCCGGGGCCGAGGAAGAAGAGGCCCTGGTCGCCGACCTGACGTCGGAGGTGGGCGCCCTGGCCGCCCGGCTGGACCAACTGGAGTTCGAGCTCTCCTTCTCCGGCCGCTACGACGTCCGCAGCGCCATCCTGGCCATCCACGCCGGCGCCGGCGGCGTCGAGTCGATGGACTGGGCCGAGATGCTCCTCCGCATGTACCTGCGCTGGGCCGAGCGGCGCGGCTACCAAGCCGATATCCTGGACCTGGCTCCAGGCGATGAGGCGGGCCTGAAGAGCGTCACCGTCGAGGTGGCGGGGCTCAACGCCTTCGGCTACCTGAAGAGTGAGCGCGGCGTCCACCGGCTGGTGCGCCTCTCGCCGTTCGACGCCGGGCATGCCCGCCACACCTCTTTCGCCCTGGTGGAGGTGATGCCCGAGGCGGAGGAGGGCGCTGAGGTGGTAATCGAGCCCGACGACCTGCGAATCGACGTGTTCCGGGCGAGCAGCCACGGCGGTCAAAACGTGCAGAAGAACGCCACCGCCGTCCGCATCACCCATCTGCCCTCAGGCATCGTCGTCACCTGCCAGAACGAGCGCTCCCAGTACCGTAACCGCATGTCCGCCATGAAGGTGCTGGAGGCGCGTCTCCTGGAGCGAGAGCTGGAGAGAAAGGCCGAGGAGCAGACGCGCCTCAAAGGCGAGCACGTCGCCGCCGGCTGGGGCAACCAGATCCGCAGCTACGTGCTACACCCGTACAAGATGGTCAAGGACCACCGCACCGGCTTCGAGACCAGCGATGCCGCCGCCGTCCTCGAGGGCGAGATTGACGACCTGCTGGCTGCCTACCTGAAGCACACCCTGGGAGGGAACGGACAGTGAGACGCCTGACTCTACTGGTGGCGATTGTGGCCCTCGGCTGCGGCCTCTGGCCGGCGTTCGGTCGGGCTCAGCAGGGCGTAGACGTCCGCTCCGAGGAGGCGCGCAACGACTTCCCCAGTGGCATCGTCTTCACGCTGGACTTCGAGAGCCAGCAGCCGGTCAAGGAGGTCCGCTTCCGCTACGCTATCGCCCCCGACGGCAGCCGCGCCTACGGCGTGCCCGACTGCACCGGCACGACCAGCGTCCAGTGCACCTTCGACTTGAAGAGCACCCCCGGCAACTTCCTCATACCCGGCGTCGAGATCACCTACTACTGGGAGATCTCGGACCAGGCCGGCGGGACCACGCAGACCCAGCCCGGCCGCACGATGTACGAAGACACCCGCTTCCAGTGGAAGAGCCTCTCCGACGACGGCCTCACGGTCTGGTACTACGGCGGCTCCGAGGGCGACGTGCGCGACCTGCTCGGCGTCGGCCGCGACACGCTGACGCGCATGGGGAGCCTGCTGGGGACCCACGTGGACTACCCGGTGAAGGTCTTCCTCTATGACAGCGCTGAGGACATGCAGCCGGTGCTCTTGTCCGGCCAGCTCTCGCCGGAGCAGGGTGTCGTGACTCTCGGCGAGGTGGTGGTCTCCGACACCGCGGTGGTGGCCCGCGACAGCGCAGCCTCAGACATCTTGAGGCACGAGCTCAGCCACATCGTCATGCACAGCGCCGTCAAGGGGCCCTTCGCGAACCTGCCTGCCTGGCTCGAAGAGGGCGTCGCCGTCTACGGCCAGTCCGGGCCGCTGCCCGAAATGATGAGCGCCCTGGACGCGGCCATCAAGAGCAACCGGCCCTTCACCATCCGCAGCCTCTCTTCGGCTACCGTTGGTGCGAGCGGCAGCAGTGTCGGCCTCTTCTACGGGCAGTCGTACAGCGTCGTCCGCTTCCTGATCGACCAGTACGGCGAGGACAAGTTCCGCGAGCTGCTGGCCGCATTCCGGGACGGTAGCCGCACAGACGACGCCCTCATGAAGGTCTACGGCTTCGACCAGGACGGCCTGGAGAACGCCTGGCGCCAAAGCGTGGGCCTCCCGGAGCGCGTCATCACGGGAGGGCAGGGTCAAACACCGCAGCCGCTGCCGCAGCTCACGCCCTTCGGCGCGGGAGAGCAGGGACAGGCGGCGGCCGGCCAGAACGGCGGAGGTGTGCCAGTCGTGGCGCTCGTGGTGGTGGGTGTGCTCACGGTGGTCGTCGCCGGCGGCTTCGCGGGCGCCGCCGTGATTGTGCTCCGCCGGCGCTAGCGCTGCGTCTGCGCCGCTCCCTTGCCCGCCGAGGGCGACTCCCTCTCCAGGTCCAGCTTCTTGGCGCCGTAGTAGGGCGGCCGGTAGTCGAAGAGGCCGGCCGTGCTGCGACGGGCGTCCACGACGTAGTAGAAGCGGTACCCCTCCTGCCTCAGCACCAGGAAGTCCTGGTACTTGAGCAGCCACACGTAGCGGACATCCCGCGCTTCGTCCACGGCCTCGCCCCGGTCGGAGAGCATGCTGATGGCCCCGTAATCGCGGTCAAGGATGCCGAAGCGGAGCTCGTCGCGGTGGAGGACGGTGAGCTCCGGGAAGATGAAGCCCGTCAGTACCACCGAATGCGCCGGCACCTCCGCCTGCCACACCTCTTCAGCGAAGTCCGTCTGGTTCTGCAGCGTGTCGAGGTCGGAGAGGAGCATGCCCTCGCCCAGGCGCGCGTTGGCGAAGGTGTGCAGGTTCACCGTGTCCCCAGGCGAGGTGATGTCGACGAAGCCGGCGAGGAGGATGACGGCCAGGGCGGCTCGCAGGGCCGCCGGGCGGAAGTAGCGGGCCATCAGGAAGAGCCCGAAGGGGAAGACGGGGATAAGGTAGGCGATCTCATGGGGCAGGCGGGCGAAGGAGGCGAAGTAGAGGACAACCATGGCGACCCACACCAGGACGTGAGGGTCGCTGCGCAGGTCGTCGGGCAGGCGGCGCAGGTTCCGCCAGGAGAAGGCGAGGCCGGCCAGCACGGCCAGGGCCCCCAGGATGCCCAGGGCGTCCTTGCCTAGCCGGTTCAGGAAGGACTGCCAGGTCACGGAGGCGTCGTAGAAGTTGAGGAAGCGCAGCCCGTAGACGGCGATGACCGGCGTGTAAGCCAGCAGCGAAACGGCGACCAGCGCGCCAAGGAAGCGGGGCAGGTCGCGGGTGCGGCCGTCGCGCCAGAGGAGGAGGCCCAGGGGTAGGGCCACCGCTCCGGAAGTCATGCGGAAGCCGACGGCCAGCCCTAGGCAGGCCCCGGCCAGGCCCGGGCGGCCTCTGCTGGTCAGCCAGTAGCTCCCCAGGATGCCGGTCAGCGCCCACATGTAGTCCATGGTGGTGACGCTGTTGATCCAGAGCAGCGGCGCGAAGGCGAAGGCGATGGTGAGGGCGCCTCGCGCGGGCAGCCGCCGGTCGGCGGCGAGGCGGGCGAAGATGTAGACCCCCAGCAGCGACACCAGCGCCGTCGACAGGTTGGTCCAGACCCAGCCGCCTTTCACGAAGAGGGCCGTAACGAACTCGTGGAGGGGGTAGCCGGGCAGGCGGGAGGGAAGGTATTCGGCAGCGTCCAGCAGGTGATGGGCGGAGAGGGCGACCCGCCAGGCGTCGGGGTCGGTGCCGTAGCCCAGGTTCAGCCAGGGGATGCGGATGGCCACGTACACGGCCGCCAGGGCCAGGAAGGCCCGCGGCCGTGTGAAGTCGAACTCCAGGGCCCGATCCAGGAGGGCGGCCGCCGATGCCCACGGCGACGTCACCCTCCGAGGCGCGGCCTCAGCGACACCCAAAGTTGCCTCCCCTCTTCCCATGCAGCCGTGGAAGCCGCACCACGGTCGGCGAAATGATAGCGGACGGCGGCGGGGCGCGCCAGAGGTGGCGGCACGAGGGTGGCGAACGCGACGTAGGGGCGCGTGGGCGTGCGCCCCTACCATCCGTTTGACAGGCGTTTCTCACCGGTGCTTCAATGAGGAGGTGGCGTCAGAGGCCCAGGAGTGGGGGAGAGACCTTGCTCAGGAGGAGCGTCATGTCGACCAGAGAGCAGCTTGTGGATCGCCTTGATGCGGCGTACGCGGACTTCCGCTCGACGTTGGAGGGCTTGGACGAGGTCCAGTTCGAGACGAAATGGCTTGATGGTCAGTGGGGGGTGCGTGAGATCGTGGCTCACGTTGCAGGATGGCTCGGGCAGTTCGGCGGCGGTCTGGAGCGGATGAGCAGGGGCGAAAGGCCGGCGCCTGCTGGCGTTGACTGGAACGATGTCCAGCATTGGAACGATACCTTCGCCCATCACGCCATGGGTAAGCAGCGGGCCGAGGTGCTGAGTGAGCTGGAGCACGCCCTCGATGCCTTCAAGGAGGCGGCGGCGAAGCTCCCGGATGAGCGCTTTGGGGAGGGCAAGACGGCCAACAGGATGTTCGACGAGGGCGCCATCGCTCACTTCAAGGAGCACGCAGCGATGATTCGCGCCTGGCGCGACGGGCGGGCAGCCAAGGCGTAGCGGGTCGCTGCCAACATTCCATCATCAACGACATCGTAGGGGCGACCCCCTGTGGTCGCCCAGAATCAGGGCAGGCACGGGGCCTGCCCCTACGAGGACGCCGCCCTCTGGTGGCCCGGGTCAGGCGCGGCCGGCTGCGGCTGGTAGGCCGGGTTCTCGGGGTCCTCCTGCCAGCGCGCCGGGTTGTCGATGACGTACTGCCGGACGCGGTTCAGTTCCTCTTCATCGCGGATGACGTGTTCATAGTAGTTGCGCTGCCACACGGGCAGAGCGGGGGTTCCATCGTATTGCGTTGATCCGTTTGGTAGCGGCGGATTTGAACCCGGCGACGAACGAAACCAGAGACCGTGGCGAACGATCGTAGGGGCGCCGGGTGTAGGGGCGCACGGCCGTGCGCCCCTACGGGTTGGTCGCCGATGATGACGATGCCGTGGATATGGTTGGGCATGACCACGAAGTGTCAGTCCACCTCTCTGACGGATCTGCGCCGGTCCGCCGAAACTGCTCCGCGACCATCTCACCCAGGGCATTCGGACGCATCTCGTCATCAATGACCTGCCCGAACAGCACTCCCGGTCTTGGGAGCCAGTGTGACGAAATACGCGCCGGGCTGCGCGTAGTCATACGCCGGCAGCCGGATTGAGCGGCGGTGGTGCCGTGCTGGGTCGTGTTGCCACGCTCTACTGCCTGCGTTGATGCAGGGGCGGTTCGCGAAGCGCCCCTGCTACTGTATCCTCGCACCCTTTTGCAGGTTGTGACGCGCGCAGAGAACGCGGACGTTTGCTGGGGTGAGACCACTTCCGCCTTTGGCGAACGGCAGGTCATGATCGAAGTGAAGCTGGTCTTGCGCACCGCAGAGCACACAGCGGCCTTTGTCGCGCTTGTAGACGACCTGCTTCACCCATGCAGGGATCGCTCTCTTGAATTCCTCCGTCAGTGGTCCCGGCACAACGTCGTCTGGGGTCGCGGACAGCCGCATACGGAACCTGAAAACCTTTCGAGCGCCCACGTGCTTGTACGCGTAGTCAACGAGGTCGAAGAGGCCCTTGTCCGACCAAATCCCAGGGCGAATCTTCTCATATACGCGAACCAATGGCCTGTCCATCCTCGATTCCTCCGAGGCTCGCGCAAACTTGGCGTTCTCGGTTGGCTCGCCCGACGGCAGCGCCCAGGGCTGATCCGCTGACTTGGGGTCGACACCCGTTTCTCTCCTCACGTCATGACCTTCGTAGATCAGCTCGGTTCCGTCCGCTGACAGGGAATCCTCATACGGTGCCCCTGGCCGTCGGGACATGAGTACGACAGAAACCGCCGGAGGGTCGCGGAAATACATGCCGCGCTGCAGGGAGCCCCTTTCTCGGGCGCACATCTCCCAGTAGGTGAGGATTTCGTCCCGCAAAGCCTACCTACCCGCCGCCGCGGCCGCTCCCGCTGCTCCGTGCCCCGCCAGCTTGCGGCGCAGGTACTGGCCGGTGAAGCTCGACTCCACCCCGGCCACCTCTTCCGGCGTGCCCTCGGCCACGATCTCGCCGCCGCGGTCTCCTCCGAGGGGCCCCAGGTCGATGATGTGGTCGGCGTTCTTGACCACGTCCAGGTGGTGCTCGATGACCAGCACGGTGTTGCCGGCGTCCACCAGCCGCTGGAGGACGCTGAGGAGGGCGTTGGTGTCCTCGAACGAGAGGCCGGTGGTGGGCTCGTCCAGGATGTACAGCGTCTTGCCCGTCGAGCGGCGTGAGAGCTCGGTGGACAGCTTCACCCGCTGCGCCTCGCCGCCGGAGAGGGTGGTCGCCGGCTGCCCCAGGCGGATGTAGCCGAGCCCCACGTCTTTCAACGTCTGGAGCTTGCCCTTCACCTTGGGGAAGGCGGAGAAGAACTCCAGGGCCTCGTCCACCGTCATGTCCAGGACCTCGGCGATGTTCTTGCCTCGGAAGTGGATCTCCAGCGCCTCGCGGTTGTAGCGCTTGCCCTTGCAGACCTCGCAGTGGACGGTGACGTCGGGCAGGAACTGCATCTCGATCTCGATGTAGCCCTCGCCGGCGCAGGCCTCGCAGCGGCCGCCCTTGACGTTGAAGGAGAAGCGGCCGGGAGCGTAGCCGCGCAGGCGGGCCTCGGGCACGGTGGCAGAAGAGCTCGCGAATCGGCGTGAAGGTGCCGGTGTAGGTGGCTGGGTTGGAGCGCGGCGTGCGGCCGATGGGCGACTGGTCGATGTTCACCACCTTGTCGATCTGCTCCAGGCCGGAGATGCCGTCGCAGTCGCCGGGGCGGTCCTTCGCGCCGTAGAGAAGCTGGGCCGCCCTCTTGTAGAGGATCTCGGCGACCAGGGTGCTCTTGCCGGAGCCGGAGACGCCGGTGACGCAAACGAACTTGCCCAGGGGGACGCGCACGTCGATGTTCTTGAGGTTGTTCTCGCGGGCGCCGTGGACGGTGAGGTGGAGGCCGTTGCCGGACCGCCGGCGCGAGGGCAGGGGGATCTGGCGTGCGCCGCTCAGGTACTGACCGGTGATGGACTCGCGGCAGCCGATGATCTCCTCCAGGGTGCCGGCGACCACCACCTGGCCGCCCTTCTCGCCGGCGCCGGGCCCCATGTCGATGATGTGGTCGGCGGCGCGCATCATCGCCTCGTCGTGCTCGACGATGAGGACGGTGTTGCCGAGGTCGCGCAGCCGCTCCAGGGTGCGGATGAGGCGGGCGTCGTCGACCGGGTGGAGGCCGATGGTGGGCTCGTCGCAGACGTAGAGGACGCCCATCAGGCCGGAGCCGATCTGGGTGGCCAGGCGGATGCGCTGGGCCTCGCCGCCGGAGAGGGTGGCGGTGCCCCGGTCCAGGGTCAGGTAGTCCAGTCCCACCTCTACCATGAAGTCGAGCCGGGAGCGGATCTCCTTCAGGGCCTGGTGGGCGATGGCGCGCTGGCGCTCGGAGAGGGGCGTGTCGGGGCCGGCCAGCCCGGCGAACCAGGACTGGGCCTCCACCACGCTCAACCGCGTCACTTCGGTGATGTTCTTGCCGGCTATGGTGAAGGCCAGGGCCTCGGGCCGGAGGCGGGCGCCCTTGCAGGTCGGGCAGGGGTTGGCGGCCATGTAGCGCTCGATCTCGGAGCGCACGTAGTCTGAGTCGGTCTCCTGGTAGCGACGGGTGAGGTTGGGGACGACGCCCTCGAAGGTGGTGTCGTAGCGATTGACGTGGCCGCCGTGTCCCGAGAATCTCAGGGTGACGGTGGTGCTGGCGCGGTCGCCGTAGAGGATGACGCCTAGGTGTTCCGGCGTGAGCGTGCGAACGGGGACGTGGACGGAGAAGCCATGCTTCTCGGCGACGGCCTCCAGCAGGCGCTGGTACCAGACGCTGGTGGCGCTGGCGCGCGCCCAGGGCTGGATGGCGCCCTCGGCGATGGTCAGGCTCTTGTTGGGGATCACGAGGTCCGGGTCGAGCTCCATCCTCACGCCCAGGCCGGTGCAATCGGGGCAGGCGCCGTGAGGGCTGTTGAAGCTGAAGTTGCGCGGCGCGACCTCGCCCAGGCTGATGCCGCAGTGGACACAGGCGAAGTGCTCTGAGTACAGGCGCTCCTCGGGCTGGTCCTGAACGTCGGATGGGCCGGCACTGGGCCGGCCCCTACGGGGGGTTCGACGGCGACTTGGACGACGCCGCCGCCGAGCTTGAGCGCCATCTCCACCGAGTCGGCAAGGCGACTGGCTGAGGCGGCGGAGCCTTCCCCTTCGCGGCCCTCCGTCACCAGCCGGTCGACGACCACCTCGATGGTGTGGCGGCGGTTCTTGTCCGGGGCGATGTCCTCCTCCAGGTCGCGCACCTGCCCGTCGACGCGCACGCGCACGAAGCCGGCCTTACGGGCGTCCTCGAAGACGCCCAGGTGCTCGCCTTTGCGGTCGCGCACGATGGGGGCCAGGATCATGAGCCGCCGCTCGGGCGGGGTCTCCAGGATGGCGTCCACGATCTGCTGCACCGTCTGGCGCTCGATGGGGCGGCCGCACTGCGGGCAGTGGGGCTCGCCGGCGCGCGCGAAGAGGAGGCGCAGGTAGTCGTAGATCTCGGTCTGCGTGCCGACGGTGGAGCGCGGGTTGCGGCTGGCGCCTCGCTGGTCGATGGAGATGGCCGGGGAGAGCCCCTCGATGTAGTCGACGTCGGGCTTCTCCATCTGGCCCAGGAACTGGCGGGCGTAGGCCGACAGCGACTCGACATAACGTCGCTGGCCCTCGGCGTAGATGGTGTCGAAGGCGAGGGAGCTCTTGCCGGAGCCGGAGAGGCCGGTGATGACCACCAGCCGGTCGCGGGGGATAGCGACGTCGATGTCCTTGAGGTTGTGTTCGCGGGCACCCCTGACGATAATGGCGTCCAGTGGCAAAGACTGTGCCTCCAAGCGGTGCTAGGTGTCTATCGCCGAACTTCAATTGTAGCAGCGGGGGCAAGGGGCCAACAAGGGTGCTAGGGGGAGGTCGCGTTGGCCACTGTACTGGTCATCTCCTCGGACCGGCGGGCCTGCGACGCTGTGAGGGGAGCCCTGGCCGCGCGGGGGCACCTGGTAACGGACGCCGCCAGCAGCGACGAGGGGCTGCGGGCCCTGCACACGCTGAGGGCTGACCTGGTGGCGCTGGACCTGGGCGCCCCCGGGCTGCCGGCCGACGAGTTCTGCCGCTGGCTGCGGGCGGACCCGGACCGGGCCCGCGTGCCTGTCCTTTTCCTGGGGCCTCGGGCCGCCCTCCAGGTGGATGGTGCGCTCCCCCCGGCTCTCCGGCCCGGCGTAGACGCCTACCTGGGCCGTCCTCTTGACGCCGCAGGGCTTGTGGAGGCGGTGGCAGGTCTGCTGCCGGCCGCCGATGGCGCTGCCCCGGGGCAGGCGCGGACCCTGCGCGCCGGGCCTCTCTCGCTGGAACCTGTCGGGCGCTTCCTGCGCTGGACGGTCCCGGACGGGCAGGGTCGCCGGGTGCGGCTGACGCCCGTCGAATGTCGCCTCTTCCGCGAGTTCATGGACAAGCCCAACCTGGCCCTTACGACTGAGGAACTGCTGGTCAAGGTATGGGGCTTCTACCCCGGCACCGGCGGGGCCGAAGTCCTGCGTGCTCACGTGCGGAACCTACGACGCAAGCTGCGGCGCCTCCACGAAGGCGCCGAGCTCCTGGTGACGGTGCCCTGGGTGGGCTACCGGCTGTCGGTGGCGGATTCGCCTTGAAGTGCGCCTTCCTGGTCACGGGGCCGCCGGGCTGCGGCAAGACCACCCTCTTGCGCAGGGTGGTAGAGGAGCTTCCCCTGCGGGCCGGCGGCTTCTACACGGAGGAGATCCGCTACGGCGGCCAGCGTCGTGGCTTCCGGCTGCTCACACTGGACGGGCAGGAGGCCGTGCTGGCCTCGGTGGACCTGCCGGGCCCGCCGCGGGTGGGCAAGTACGGCGTGGACGTGGCCGCCCTGGAGCGAGTGGGCGTGCCCGCTCTGGAAGAGGCGGCGACCTCGGCCGACGTGGTGGTGGTGGACGAGATCGGCAAGATGGAGATGGCGTCGCCTCGCTTCTGCCGGGCCGTGGAGGCGGCGCTGGACGCCGGTTGCTGCCTGCTGGGCAGCATCCTGCTGGCGCCACACCCCTGGGCCGACGCCCTCAAGGCCCGGCCCGAGGTGCTGGTCGTGGGCCTCACTCCGGGAGAGCGGGAGCGCACCAGGGAGCGGCTGGCGGCGCTGGTGCGGGATTGCGTGGAGCGCCGTCGGCGGGAGCGCGCGGCGGGACCCGCCCAGGCGGACCGACCATGACTGGTTCTTCTCCCGGCTCCGGCGGCGGCGAGGCGCACACTGCGGCTGACGAGGCAACCCGTCTTGGGGCGGACCTCGCAGCCCTCGAGGCGCCCTCGCCTGTGCCCGGCGTCACGCGCAACGTCTTCTTGCTGGGCATCGTCAGCTTCGTGGCCGACATCGCCAGCGAGATGGCGTACCCCCTGATTCCCGGTGTTCCTGACGTCGACGCTGGGTGCGCCGGTGGCCGCCCTGGGTGCCATCGAGGGAGTGGCCGAGGGCACCGCCAGCCTGCTGAAGGTGGCCTCGGGCTGGCTTTCCGACCGCGTCGGGCGGCGCAAGGGGCTGACGACAGCCGGCTACGCGCTCTCGGCGCTGGGCAAGGCGCTGCTCGCTCTGGCCTTCGTCTGGCCCCAGGTCTTGCTGGCCCGATTCGTCGACCGGTTTGGGAAGGGGGTGCGCACGTCGCCGCGGGACGCCCTCATCGCCGACGGCACGCCGCCGTCGCTGCTGGGGCGGGCGTTCGGCTTCCACCGTGCGCTGGACACGGCCGGCGCTGTGGTTGGCCCGTTGATCGCCCTGCTGCTGGTGGGAGGCCTGGGCCTGGGCATCCGCACCGTCCTGCTGCTGGCGATCGTGCCCGGCGCACTCACCTTGCTCCCTCTTGTGCTGCTGGTGCGCGAGGCGCCTGCCAGAGCAGCCGTCCACGCCGAAGCGGGCGAGCCGCCGGCGCGCGCCCCCGGTGTGTACTGGGCTTTCCTGGCCATCGTCCTCGTCTTCGCCATCGGCAACTCCAGCGACACATTCCTGATCCTCAGGGCCAAAGACGTCGGCCTGAGCGTCGATCTGGTAATCGTGGCTTATGTGGCATACAACCTGTCCTACACTCTGCTCTCAATGCCGGCGGGTGTCATCTCCGACCGAGTGGACCGGCGGCTTCTCTACACGCTCGGGCTGGTCATCTTCGGCCTGGTGTACCTGGGCTTTGCCTGGCTTCCCTCGACAGCGTGGGTCTGGCCTCTGTTCGTCGTATACGGCTGCTACATGGGGCTGACCGAAGGCACCGGGAGAGCGCTGGTGGCCGAGGCGGCCCCTCCTGGGCAGCGCGGGACCTTCCTGGGTCTCTACCACACCTCTATTGGGCTGGCGGCGGTGCTGGCCAGCGTGATGGCCGGTGTGCTCTGGCAGACGGTGGCGCCGGCGGCGCCCTTCGCGGTCGGAGCTGGCATGGCCTTCGCCGCTGCGGTCCTCATGCTGCTTCTGGTAGCGATCGGCCCCCGACCGAAGGCGACGGGGGTGTCGCCCAGAGTCTGATTCCGCTGCGAGCCGCTACGACCGTAATAGAAGACCCCCTGCGACCGTTCTTGATTGGAAGGCCCTTCACATAAGTGGACGCCTGGCCGGAGCCGGAAGTGCGCCGGCCGGCAGAGCCGTCTCTCGCGGCGTACGGTCTGCGGAGAGAGGCGAGAGGAGGAGAAGATGGTAAGAATGGTCGGAGTCTCTGAGGTGGAGAGGGGCGAGCTTGAGCTCCCGCCAGCGCCGCTCTCGGTTGAGGAGACCGGCCTCGACGCCGGGCTGCTGGTGGACCTGGCGCTGAAGACCATCTACTTTGCTGGCAACCCTTCGGGGGGACAGGTGGTGGAGAAGATGGCGCTGCCCCTCGGGGTTGTGCAGGAGATCCTGGCGTTTCTTCGTCGCGAACGCCTCTGCGAAGTCACCGGCGGTTCCGGGACCTCGCCCGCCACCTTCCTCTACGCACTCACCGGCGAGGGTGTTTCGCGAGTCAGTCAGGTGCTGGAGCTCGGCGGCTATGCCGGCCCGGCGCCTGTTCCTCTGGCCGACTACATCCAGCAGGTGGAGCACCAGTCCGTGTCCAGCCAGGTCTTGACACCGGAGGAGATCGAATCGAGCCTGTCCCACCTGGTGTTCAGCGCTGACACTCTGGACCGGCTGGGCCGAGCTGTGAGCTCCGGGAAGCCCACCCTCTTCTTCGGGCCGTCGGGCAACGGCAAGACAGCGGCGGCCGAAGGGCTGCGTAAGGCCATCGAGGGCGACATCATCATCCCGTACGCGCTGGAGGTTCAGCGCCAGATCATACGTCTCTACGACCCGTCCTGCCATGACGTAGTGGAGGCCGCCACGAGGCGCTCGGCGTCGACCGTCGACCGGCGCTGGCTGGTGATCCGCCGCCCGGCCATCTTCGTTGACGGCGAGCTGACGGCCAGCCACCTGGAGCTAAGTCTGGACCCCATCCAGAAGACCTACGAGGCCCCCATCCAGATGAAGGCGAACGGCGGCCTTCTCGTCATCGACGATTTTGGTCGCCAGAATCTGCAGGCTTCCTACCTGCTGAGCCGCTGGATCGTCCCCCTGGAGCAGGGTGCCGATACCTTGACCCTGCACACGGGCGCTCGGCTTCGTGTGCCGTTCGACGTTGTTCCCATCTTCCTGACGAACTTGGCGCCCGCAAGCCTGGCCGATGACGCCTCGCTGCGCCGCATCCGCTACAAGGTGGAGGTCCCCAACCCGACTAGGGATGAGTTCCTGGAGATCCTGCGCCGGGAGTGCCAGCGCTACGAGGTGGCCTACGTGGAAGAGGGCGCCCGGCACCTGCTGGGCCGCTACTATGCGGAGAAGGGTCGGGAGATGCGCGGCTGCCAGCCGCGGGACATCGTGGAGGCCATCGCCGACGCGGCGCGCTACCGCGGCTTGCCTCGTGTCCTCTCACCGGAGACGGTAGACGAGGCGGCCACCACCTACTTCGTGTAGCGCAGCCCTCCTAGAAAGGACCCTACGGCCCCCGGATGGTCGAGAACCGCCGGGGGCTGTGCATACTTGTCGGGTGAGCGGGTTAGCTCAGTCGGGTAGAGCTCCTGGCTTCCAAACATCCCGGCCCCAGCGTTGACCGCCAGAAGCCACGCCCCCAACCGGAATCCCCACAGTTATCGAGTATTCACACACGCCACCAATAGACGATAATGCGGGCAGTTAAGCTCCAAAGTGGCTTGACAAGAGGTTAACTGCGGCGCATACTGCTAAAGGCCGACGTGAACAACTTCAGGAGGAAACATGAACGTACAGATGACAGGCTATGACACCGAGGATCGATACTATGCTAGCCGCTACCAGCAGGGTGCCCGAACCGTGTACTCCATCGACCTGTCTCTAGCTCAGGTAGCCGCCAGTCTGCCAAGGCCAGATCCCAACCGCCCAACACCCGGCAATCGCCGGGTCAAGGACAGCCATGCTCGTTCATTTGGCAAGTACGTCCGCGACAACAAGACCTGGATTGCCCCGGCGCTGCTTCTTCGGGCGCCAGACATCTTCAGCTTCAAGGTAGACCGGGAGGTGGAAGGAACCCAGTTCGGCATCCTGGGCCTCCCGCGACTGGCCCGCACGGATTTGAAAATCCTGGACGGCCAGCACCGCATTCTCGGCCTCTACTATGCTGTCGACGAGCTGGCTGCTGAGCTAGAGAATATCAGAACCCATCTCGCGGCGGCGCGGCGGCAGGGGAATCCAGACTTGGAGCAGCATTTCCAGGACAGACTGAAAGAGCTCGAAGAGCAGCGGTCACGGTTACACAGTGAACGCATCTCGGTTCAAATCCACATTGAAGAGGACCTGAATGAGTTCCAGCAAATGTTCGTGGACATCGCAGATAACGCCCTTGGCATTCAATCCGCCATCCGTGTTCGTTTCGACAGCCGAAAGGTTGTCAACCGGGCGCTGGAGGATTCGCTGCAGCACGCCTTGTTGAAGGATAGAGTGGATATGGAACAGGACAGGGTCGGCGGGTCAAGCCCGTGCTTGTTGGGAGCCAAGCACGTGGCCGACATCATCCGGACCGTCACCGTTGGCCTTGCGGGACGCGTCGGGCGGCGCCAGGAGAACGAACTGAGGGAAGCCGAGTTGGTGGAGAACACCAATAACTTCCTCGACACACTCATGGGAGGCTTCCCGGCCTTGGAGAGTGTCGTCGATGGGTCGTCCACTCCGGAGGTCCTCCGCAAAACCAGCTTGCTGGGTTCTGCCACAATGCTTCGGGTACTTGCCGGCGTATACCACGAGTTGAGCAAGGACGACTGGTCCGACGATGAAATCCAAGAGTTCTTCTCTAAGCTTGCCCCGAATCATGGGCGCACCTATCAAGAAAGGAAGCCGATGGATGGAGGCCGGGGTGTTCTCAGATGGTGCTATGGCCCCGAAAGCTCGTCGGCAGGACCTGCAAGCCCTGGCGCGCACCACCATCCGCTGGGCGAGAGAAGCGCCCAAATGGCTGGCCACGGCCTGAATCCGCCCCAACGATGCCCCGTGTGCCGAGACCGTTGTGGAGCGAGGAAGGAGGAACTGGTGAACGAAGTGCGAACAGAATGACGGGGGGCTGAGTTGCTGCCTCAGCTCCCCGCCGGCACGCGCCCTCGCCTGGCGAAGCGGACTCTCGCAGGTTGCCGCCCTCGCCCAAGTACCGTATAGCACCGTTGGAGGAGCACGCCCAACTAATCCTACCACAGCCGGACCTTAGGGCAGCCCGGCCGGCGGCTCCGAGATGGTTAGCCACCGGAGGTTTTCTTAAGTGGCACAGCGACTCAGGATCACATGCATCAAGAAGACTGACAGGCAGAACCCGTACGAGCGGATCAGCCAAGTCGGTGGCCTCAACGCTGATGGCACCGCCTGGCGTCTCAGCCAGCCCGACGCGATCGCCGGCATCAAGTCGGGCAAATGGTCGTTCTACGTCGAACGCCCACCGGGCCACATCGTCAATGTCATCGTTGCGAGGTCAGCCCAGGGCAACGAGTATCTCAAGACCGAGGCCGACGGGGAGCAGCCCAACAACCTCCTAGCCCTTCCCGAGTGCCCCTAGCTGTCCCATACGCCTTATGTCCTGCCGGGAGCCAGGGTCTTTGACAGCCCTGGCTCCCTCACACTCATCCCATACCACCCCCCGCGCCGAGCCCTTTCCGGCCTGTCGGTCGTGGGAGGCGCCCCGCGGCCGCGGCTATGCCGCCGACCGCAGGTCTGTCACGTCGAGCGCCCCAAGCGCCTCTTCGAGGGGGATTGGGCGTCCCAGATAGAAGCCCTGGCCGAAGTCGACGCCGCAGTCTTGGAGCAGTTCCACTGACGTAGCATCCGAGACGTATTCCGCGACCGTCCGCTGTCCCAGCCCCGTCGCTATCTCCACGATCGCCCGGATCAGGTACTGGTCGACTTCGCGACGGGCAAGGTCGCGGACAAATCGTCCATCGATCTTCAGGTAATCGGCGGGAAACTGCCTGACAGTCTCAAAGGAGGTGAAGCCCGCCCCGAAGTCGTCGAGGGCGAAGCGGCAGCCCAGCGTCTTGAGCTCCTTCACGAACCTCTGGGCCTGCCGGATGCGGGGGATGACGGCAGTCTCGGTGATCTCCAGGGTTAGCCAGGTGGCGTCCCCGCCCGATGACGCCAGGGTCCGCAGGGCGAACTGCAGAAAGCTATTGTCCGCCAGCGACTTGCCGGAGATGTTAACGGCAAGCTGCGTGTCGAGGCCGCGGCGCTGCCGCTCCAAGACGACGGCGGTGGCATGGCTCAGGACCCAGCGGTCGATCTCAAGGATGGCTCCAGACCGCTCAGCGGCCGGGAGGAACATCTGCGGTGGGATGAGTTCGCCGCGGTCGCCGGTCATGCGAAGTAAGACCTCGTACTGGTGTACGGCCCGGCTCCGCAGGTCGAACACCGGCTGGCAGTAGAGGACAAACTCGTTCCGTGCCAGCGCCTGGCTGACGCGGTAATTCCAGTCGAGCCATGACCCGGAACGTGACGGCTGCCGTCCCCCGAATCGCACAGCGCGATTCCTTCCTCGTTCCTTTGCTTCCTTGAGAGCCAGTCCCGCGCGGGTCAAGACTTCATCAGCCGTTTCGCTGTCCCTGGAGGTGAGCGCGATGCCGATGCTGGCCGACGTTCGCACCGGCTTACCGTCCACGATTGCCACGTGCCGCTCGGTCGCCCGCAAAATGCGATCAGCGAGCTTCCGCGCTCCGCGGGCGTCGACTTCCGGCACGAGTAGGGCGAACTCATCGCCGCCCCAGCGTGCCCAGCGGCCCGTGGTCCCGAATTGACTACGCAGCATGGCAGTGAAGTCCGCCAGAAACACGTCGCCGGCTCTGTGTCCGAGTTCGTCGTTCAGAGCCTTGAAATCGTCCAGGTCGAGAAACAAGAGCGCTCCGCCGGTCCCGGTCTCCCTGGCGAGGGCAAGGTGCGACTCCATGTCCTCTTCGAAGCGGTGCCGGTTACCTATGCCCGTGAGCTGGTCGTGTGTGGCCGCGTACCGCAGTTTCTTTTCGAACGAGAGGTTGTCGCTCAAGGTCAAGAATTGCCGGACCAGTACCAGGGCCACACAAGCCGTTCCGCTGAGCGTCAGCATCAGCGACGGTTCGCCCCGCACCGTCTCCGCGATGACCAGCGCCAGCAGTGGTGTGGCAGCCGCGTACGGTAGGACGAGGCCGACGATCGACGGCCTACGTTTCGAGACGCGCCGCATGGGCCGGCCGGGCGTCGCGAAGCAGATCGCGAGCAGGACGTAAGAGGCGATCCATCCCAGGTCCAGCGGGCTCCCGATCTGGTTGTACCCGTTTACCGCAGTCAGGTACGTGTAGGCTATGTCGGACACCGCCATCGCTGCCGTCGCAGCGATGAGCAGGATACCCCGCGTCGACCACTGCCAGTTGGTGACGTAGAGCGCCGTCACCAGCGCGGCCAGCAGAACCATGTCTAGGAGCGGATACCCGAGGGACACGAGTGTGCCGAACTCGCGGTAGCTGCCTTCGGACGCCACCATGGGATCGAGCACGTACTGCCAGGCGAGGGCGCCGCCGACGACCATGATGATGCCCGCGTCCACCAGCCATCGGTAGTCCCGCAGCTTCTCCTTTGGAAACGTGAGGAGTGGAATCGCCGCTATGAACGCTAGGTATCCGGCGTAGTACCAGACGTCGGCCCATCCTGGAAACGGCGTCTCCCGGTCGAGCGCGAGGTCATAGTAGGAATAGGTGCTGTCACCGAGCAGCCAGGCGAACAGCACGAAGGCCATGCAGATCCACCCCAACCGCTCGCGGCCGCGGCTGCCGGCGATCGCGACGGCGGATACGCCGAGCGCTGACAAGCGCTGGCAACTCATACAGGATGTCCGTCTGGAAGCGGAGGTAGTTTTCGCTCGGGCGCAGCAAGGTGCCCGCAGCGTAGATAGCGAAGAACAGCCCGCCGCCGACCACCAGAGCTCGCTGCAGACGCCGTTTCGGGTACTTGGATGTGGACAAGGTGGCCGCCTGGTGCTGTGCCAAGGTTTGCTTCGGCCTCCCCTAAGGATCATCGGCCACGGATCGTCTGCAGAGAAGTCCTCTGGCCCAGCGCGTCGGGTCGGTACTTGGGCGCCGTGCGGGGTTGGTCACACTCTCAACGAGCGGGGATAGCCTGTTCGGGGGCTCACCCCTTGCGCGCACGCCACCAGAAGCCGCCGCCGGCGGAGCGCACGTCCACGTCGGTGAAGCCAGCGGATTGGAGGCGGGTTGGGAACGTCGAGGGGTCGACGGGGTTGCGGTCATCGAAGAGGTGGTAGAGGTTCCAGACGAAGTTCGGCGTGCTGTCCATGCCGGCGAAGACGCCGCCCGAGCGCAATACGCGCGCGGCCTCGCGCAGCAGCGCGTCGTGCAGGCGCGACGGCACGTGATGCAGCATCACGAACGACAGCGCGGCGCTGAACGACGCGTCGGGCAACGAGAGCGACGTCGCGTCGCCTTCGATCACCGTGACGTTCGTGCCGGCCATCCGCCGCTTCAGCGCGTCGGCCAGCTTGTGGTCGATCTCGACGCATGTCAGCCGCGCGACGCGCGTTCGCAGCCAGTCGGTGGCGGCGCCCGGCCCCGGCCCGATCTCCAGCACGTCATCCCCGAGATCGAGGTCGTGGAGGACGGCCGGCAGGTATGTGCCCTGCAACGTCCGCCTCCAGCGGTCGGAATTGCAGTACCAGCGATGGAGCACGTTCATGCGTGCGGTCTCCAGAGGGCGGAACCTCCTGAACGCCTCGTTATGCTACCAGATAGCGTGCCCCGGCCGCAGCGCGCCATGCGCGACTCTACGGAGGAAACCACAACTCTCATCGATCGACACCGGCCCATCTTCCACTGACGCGCTGATGTGGTTGACGCGCCCGCGCCTGGTAGCGTACCGTCTCAGCCGAAACCGCTGGCCTTGTGGGTGGGTGCAACGCGCTGATGAGCTCTTTGACTGGTTCACGAAGGAAGAGACCCTGGTGGCAGCATGAGGCGATAATCATTGCCGCACTGTTGGTCTACTTCCCCATTGGGCTGGTGCTCATGTGGTTGTGGGCACCGTGGCGGAAGCGGTTCAAATGGGCTTGGACGGGAGTTGCCGTCCTTCTGGTGGTGGGGTACAAGTGTTGTAATCACGATGGCGTTTGAAGGAAACCCGGCCGCAGGCAATACCCCGCTGTTTCCCACCAGTGGCGCTACATCGACGGTTGCTCCGGAGCCTACCCCTCCTGCTCAGCCTACGTTCTCACCTTCACCTACAGCGACGCCGGAACCGCAAGCGATTCCGGCGTGCGCTCTCCCGCCGCCGGCGACGGCGACGGCACAGGGATTCCGGCAGCGCCATCGCGTCCGAGCGCGGCGGCGGTACGGGCGGCTGTGCTAGAATGTAGCGCGACGAGCGGGGGTAGCTCAGTCTGGTAGAGCTCCTGCCTTCCAAGCAGGTTGTCGCGGGTTCGAACCCCGTCCCCCGCTCCACTGTTCCTCGTCAGCCTCCGGTCAAGCCGAGAGCTTCGCGTACCGCCTCTGAGTAGCCCACGTGCCACTGTCCGGCGCCGCTCCTCGCCGCATACCAGACCCGCAGCCTCCCGCTGTCGTATAGGAAGGTCGCCCTGTATATCCGCTCGTCGTCCCAGCCAGCGCCGGGCGCCAGGAGCGGAGCCGGCACGACGTTCCAGGTGACCCCGTCCTCGCTCGTGGCCAGCCTCAGCCTGGAGCCGGCGAGGGGCGAATCGACGAAGAGCATCCAGTACTGCGACTCCCCTTCGACGTAGGCCACGTCGAGGTGCCACGGCGCGCCGTCGATGCTCACCGGCTGAAGGGCGGACCAGGTGACGCCGTCTTCGCTGGTCGCGCGGATGACGCCGGTGTCGCCGGCCAGCCACATCTCGAAGGAGCCGCGCCGGTAGACCACCGCCGGCGACACATAGAAGGGGTCCTTGCCCAGGTCCCAGCTTATCACCGTCTGCGGGGCGCTCCAGCGGACGCCGTCCGGCGACCTCATCAGGCGCAGGAGGTTCTCGTTGACGGAGCCGCAGAACTGGGCGCGCTGCGATTCGGTGTAGTAGAGATACAGCTCGTCGGTGTCAGGGTTGTAGACGAGGTCGGGGTCGCTGTTGTGGTCGCACGCTGGCGCCGGCACGAGCGGGTTCGTCAGGCCGGGCGGCACCAGCCATGAGGAGCCGTCGTTCGAGACGACGATGCTGGGATTCTCGCGGCCGGCGCTATCGTACGTGTACGGCGTCATAGCCATCCAATACTTGTACCCATGCCAGCCGTCGGGAAAGTAGGCGATATCGGGGTGCGTCGCCTGCCCCGACCCGTCGTAGGTCGGGATCTCCTGGAAAGTGGGGGCGTTGGCCATGGCCGGGGGTAGTGGTGGCGCCTGGGTGGGCGTGACGCTGGGCACCGCTGTCTTTGAGGGCAGACGACCGCCAGCCTGGTTGGCGTGACGGTGGGTGCAGGGCTTCCGTCGTCCCCACAGGCCATCGCGATGAGCGCTATGAGCGCCAGCAGTGCCAGGAGGATGCGGCGCATCTTCTCCCCTCCGGCCGTTCAGCCGTGAACCTCACGGTTCTCGTGCTAGAGTGCTCGCGGGCCGCCCGGCGGTCAAGGGGCCGGAATCGAGGGGGCCGCGAAGGGAAAGCGGACCCCGGGCTCGAAAAGCCCGGGGTCCGGCCTTCACGTCTTTGCGCCAGCAGTCTGCTAGCTCAGTTTGGACCCGATGAGGGCGCGCGAGATGACGATGCGCTGGATCTCGTTGGTGCCCTCGAAGATCTGGAAGATCTTGGCGTCGCGCACCCACTTCTCCACTGGGAACTCCCGCATGTAGCCGTAGCCCCCGAGGATCTGGAGGGCGTCGATGGTCACCCGCATGGCCACGTCCGAAGGGTAGCACTTGGCCATGCTGCCCTCGGCCCGCAGGAAGGGGACGCCGGTTGTGGCCATCCAGGCGGCGCGCCAGATGAGCATGCGGGCGGCGTCTATCTCAATCGCCATGTCCGCCAGCTTGAAGGCGATGGCCTGCCTTGTGGCGATGGGCTTGCCGAACTGGATGCGCTCCTTCGCGTAGTTCACCGCGTACTCGAGGGCGGCGCGGCCTATGCCGAGGGCGAAGGAGCCGATGACGGGCCGCGTGCGCTCCAGAGCGGTCAGCGCTCCAAAGGCGCCGCGGGCGGCTGGCCTTCCCTGGCCTGGCCGGGCGGGTCTCCGAGACGGTTCCCCGCCGGGACCCGGCAATCGTCCAGGATGACGTCGGAGGTGTGGGAGGCGCGAATGCCCATCTTCTTCCACACCGTGCCCTCAGTCAGCCCCGGCGTGCCTTTCTCGATGGCGAAGGCGCACAGGCCGCCCCAGCCCTTGCTCTTGTCCTCAGTGGCGTAGATCACGTGCACGTCGGCGATGCCACCGTTCGTGATGAAGCGCTTGGTGCCGTTGAGGACGTAGAAGTCGCCATCGCGGACGGCGGTGGTGGAGAGATTGGCGACATCGGACCCTGCCTCAGGCTCGGTCAGGCCGTAGGCGCCAATGCGGATCTCATCCTCTGTGCTCACGCACATGGGCAGGAACTTGGCCTTCTGCTCGTCCGTGCCCATGGCGTGGATGGCCGCGGCGGCGAGGCCGCTGGAGACGATGGCCAGCGCGATGCCAGAGCAGCCCCATGACAGCTCCTCGACGATGAGGACGCCGCTAATGCCACCGGCACCACCGAAGACGCCCATGGCTCAGGCCCAACTCGGCGGCCTTCTTGATTACGGGGGTCGGGTACTCCCCCTCGTGCTCGTCGTAGTACTCGGCGACGGGGCGGATCTCCTTTTCCGCGAACTCGTGCGTCAGATCTCTGATCATCCGTTCTTCTTCAGAGAGGGCGAAGTCAACCATGGTTAGCTCCTTTGCGGGTACTTAGCTTCTATTTTCCGAGCGCCATCATACGACGAAGCGCAGCTACAGCCAAGCGCCGCGGGGTTTCGACCGTTTGGCGTACGCCCTCCGTTCCCTAATTGTTGCCTTCGCGACAGCCGATAATGCCAAGAGGACTAAGCCGTTGGCGTCTGTTAGCCGACTGGCGGGTTCGTAGCGCGTGGGGACGGGTGGGAAGGTGCGTTCTTGCACCTAACGACGAAGGTCTGGCTCTCGGTCATGATCG
Organism: uncultured Chloroflexia bacterium; assembly: GCA_963726245.1. GTDB lineage: Bacteria > Chloroflexota > Dehalococcoidia > DSTF01 > JALHUB01 > CAVSBT01. The sequence continues at coordinate 187,393 of CAVSBT010000030.1, read as the reverse complement.
TCGCGCTGAGCATTGTCGTGGTCGGCAGCGTCGTATCGATCAAGCGCCAGGTAGACCAGCGAGTACAAGAAGCACAGCAATCCAGCCGTGCGCTCTACACGGTTGCAGAGGTCCTGGCTGGTAAGTACGCGCCGTCCTACGCGGAGAGCGGCGCCTTACCCCTTTCCCTCGATGAACTGCAGAGCCTCGCTGCAGCCAAGGTCGCCAATATCACTCTTCTGGAGGCCTACGCACCGGATGGCAGCCGCCTCTTGACGACGAGCCCCGGGTCGGCGCCGTCACGGGCGGACCTGGCGCCCATGCAAGAGGCGCTCCAGGGCTTCAGCTCGTCCTTCATCTGGGCGGTGGACTCGGGGTCGGAGGGTGGCCGCCGTGTGGGCGAACTTACCCTGCTCCAACTCTTGAGAGGTGGCGAGTTCGAGGAGGAATACTGGACAGGGGTGACGGACTCGGGGGGCCAGATCTCCGGCGTTGCCAGGGTGCGTGTCGACATGCCGGGTCTGCACGAGGACGCGATGGCCATTGTGCTCGCGAATGCGCTCATGGGCGGTGCACTCGTCGTCGGCTTATGGCTGGCCCTATGGCTTGCTCTTCGCGCCTTCATCAAGAGGCCGCTGGCCGAGTTGACCTCCACTACCCGCCGCATTCGCGAAGGCGAGATAAGCTTGCGGGCACCCACTCTCAGCAAGGGCCACCTGGGGGAGCTGGCCCGCTCCTTCAACGCCATGGCGGACGAGATGGAGACGCAGGCCACCACGGATCCAATCACCGGACTTCTGAACCACCGCTACGGTCACGTCTCCCTGGACGAGGCTTTCGAGCGGGCGTCCTCCCGAGGTGAGCCGCTTTCCATCCTCCTCGGCGACATTGCCGGGTTCAAGCTGTTCAACGATACCTACGGACATGCGCTCGGCGACGAGGTGCTGAGGCTGGTGGCAGGGGTTCTCCGGCGGATCAGCGGCGACTCGGGGATACTGAGCCGCTACGGCGGCGACACGTTCCTGGTCATACTCCCGGGCGCCAACAAAGCGGCGGCGAAGGCCTTCGCCGACCGCCTGACGGATGCCGTCGGCGAGATTGAGTTTCAGGCCAGCGACGGAGCGCGGGTTCCCGTCAGCCTGTCAGTGGGCCTGGCGTCTTTCCCTGAGGACACCGAGTCCAAGGACCACCTGCTGGCCGTGGCCGACGCCGCCACCTACGAGGCCAAGCGGCTGGTGGCAGTCGACCGCCAGGGGCCCCGCGTGGTGGCCGCGGGTGATGAGCGCGTCGAGAGCGTTTTTGCCACCCTGGACGGCCTGGTGCAGGCTATCCAGTACCGCGACCGCTACACCAAGACCCATAGCGACCTGGTGGCCGAGTACGCCGCGAAGCTATCGCTTCGGGCTGGCCTCTCCGACGGGGCGGTGCGGGCGACACGCATCGCCGGTGTACTGCACGACGTCGGCAAGCTCGTCGTCCCCGACGATATCCTGAAGAAGCCCGGCCCGCTGACTAGCGAGGAGTATGACGTGATCAAGCGTCATCCCCTGGTCGGCGAGATGCTGATCCGGGAGGCGCCCTTCTTGGAGGATGTCATCCAGGCGGTGGGCTGTCACCACGAGAGCTACGACGGTAGCGGCTACCCCAGGGGTCTCCGGGGCGAGGACATCCCGCTGCTGGGCCGCGTCATGGCCATTGCCGATGCCTACTCCGCGATGTGTCTGGACCGGCCGTACCGCAAGGCGCTCTCCGCAGACGAGATCATCGCCGAGTTCGAGGCCGGCGCTGGCACCAGGTTCGACCCCCGCCTCGTCGACATCTTCGTCAAGATACTGAAGGCGGAGAATCGGGCCCGGGCCGCCTAAAGAGGGGAAGCGCTGAATCAGAGGAGGGCGGCCGTTGGGCCGCCCTCTCTTCGTGTCGGTTGCGCTGATGGGCGCTGCTAGTCGCGGTCGATGCCGGCCAGGCGGCGGGCGATGGCCTTCTTCGCCTCCAGATCGTAGTTGCCCAGGAGGGCGATGGTCTCCATCACCGGCGAGCCGCCGCCGTGAAGCCCGGCGATCTGTTTCACGCCTCCCAGCCCCGAGCAGATGAGGTCACCGATCATGCGGAAGCAGCGGTGCTGGTTCTCGGCCGAGATCTTGGGGTTGCGCATCATGTACTTCTCGAGCAGGGGACCGGTGACCTCGTTGTAGAAGTCGCCCTCCGTCGGCAGGGTAGCGGCCAGCCCGCCCGCCAGGTCCGCCAGGATCTCGGTCTCATGGTAGATGTTCTCGCCAGCGTGGCGGCGGCCCACGTTGCAGTAGATGACATCGGGAACGTAGGTGCCGGAGGGGGCCCGCTTGCCGGTGACCGCCCCGGCGATGCCGGCGGCGTAGACCAACTCCGCCACTCCGATGAGGTCGGCCAGCTTGTGGCGGACGTGCTGGGCCGTCTCCACGCCGTTGTACTCGGCGACCAGGGCGGCGGCGCCCATGAGCACGTCGGAGGTGGCGGGCTTGCAGCCGGTGTAGCTGTGGCGGTGATAGAGGGCGAAGAGGAGAGCCAGCGGCCCGGCGAACTGCCGCTCGCCGGCCATGAAGACCCGCTCCCAGGGCACGAAGACGTCGTCGAAGATGGTCAGCGACTCCACGTCGCCGTACTCGGCGATGGGGGCGTGCAGGCGCATCCGCGGCCGCGGCGAGCTGGCCCGGCAGACCAGGTGAACCCCTTCAGTGTCGGCGGGGATGGCGAAGGCCACCGCCCAGTCGCTCTCCTCCTCCGTGAGGAAGCGGGTGGGCAGGGCGATGATCTCGTCGGCGTGGGGCGCGATGGTGTTGTGGGCCTTGGCGCCCCGCACCACGATGCCGTCGGAGCGCCGCTCGACGATGCGCAGGTAGAGGTCAGGGTCGGCCTGCTGGTGGGGCCGCTTGCTGCGGTCGCCCTTGACGTCGGTCTGGGCGCAGTTGGCGCAGATGTCGTTCGCCTGGAAGTACTCGAGGTAGGCGAGGAAGCGCTTGTGGTAGTCGGTGCCCATGGCCTGGTCTGTGTCATACGTGACGACGGAGAGGGCGTTCATGGCGTCGATGCCCATGCAGCGCTGGATGCAGCCTCCGCCGCGCTGACAGCAGAGGCGCGTCATCTTCTGCTTGGCCAGCAGGTCGTCGACGCTCTGGTGGATGTGGCAGAAGCGGTTAATCGTCTCGCCCGTGAGGTGAGAGGTGACGGTGGTGAGCGGTTCCAGCTCGGCATCGCGGGCCAGGTCGTAGGTGAGGGCGGTGACGTTGACCCCGGGGAGCATGCGCGGGTCGTCGCGAGGGACGACCTCCCCGTCGATGTAGACGTTCGGCCTCATGCCGAGCAGACGCTCCCGATACTGCTCAGAAGTGATCATGACCTGTGACCTCCTGTGTCCGTCGCGCGGGACGGGGGATAGTGCCTCCGCCGAGCGCGACTCACAATCTTAGGGTGTACAGTCGCCGCTGCCCCCGGAGCCTCTCCCTAAGCTGGAAGCTCGACCGGAGACAGTGTCCCCTATTCTACTCCGTTCTCCCTATTATGTCCTGCATTTGTCGGGGGCTTAACCCCCCATCAAGTGACGTGCTCAGGCTCGATCTTGAAGATGACGCGGCGCTCGCCCGGCTGGCGGAATGGGTAGATGTCGCGGCCCAGATACTTCTTCGCCATGCGATCGATGTGCTGATCGGCGCCGTCGTGGGTGATCTCCACCACACGGCCGCGCACGGTGGCGGCAGTGTAAGGGTTCTGGTGGTCGAAGATCGATAGGGCGACTCGCGGGTCATGGCGCACGTTGCGGGGCTTCTGGCGGCCCTCGGCCGTGTTGACCAGGATGTACGTCCCGTCGAAGTCCACCCAGACCGGGCTGACCTGGGGCGAGCCGTCCGGCATCAGGGTGGCCAGGCTGGCGAAGTTGGGAGCCTCCAGCAGCTTCCTGATATCCTCTGAGATCTTGGCCGGCATTGCAGTATCCTCCTTTGACGTGATGGAATGCGGCGTCTCGCTGGCGGCCGCCGTGCCGCTTTACCGCAAGCCCATTATAGGAGATCGCCTTGAGCAGTTGCTCTGCTGTCCGCCTCTGGCCTACCATCGTCTCAGCGGCACAGGTCAGGGTGGATCGCGAGGTGTTGAATGGCCGTTTACCGCACTCCCGACGAGCGCTTCCGGGACCTGCCCGGCTACCCCTTCCAGCCCCACTATGTCGAGGTCGAGGGGATGCGGGTCCACTACGTCGATGAGGGTCGGGGCCCGCCGGTGTTGATGCTCCACGGCGAGCCCACCTGGTCGTACCTCTACCGGAAGATGATCCCGCCCATCGCCCGGCGCCACCGCGCCGTGGCCCCGGACTACGTGGGCTTTGGCCGCTCCGACAAGTGGACGGAGATAGAGAAGTACACCTTCGATGCCCACTACCGGGTGGTGGAAGGCTTCATCGGGGCGCTGGACCTGCGCGACATCACCGTTGTCGTACAGGACTGGGGCGGGTCCCCTCGGCCTCCGCTTTGCTACCCAGCACCCAGAGCGCGTGGCGCGGCTGGTTATCCTGAACACAGGGCTCTTTGCGGAGGGCGCCGTCTTGCCGGAGGGCATGCGCGCCTGGCGCGAGTACGCGACGCAGACGCCGGACCTGCCCGTGGGAAGCATCGTTCAGCAGGGGCTCCACAACCGCGACCTGGCCACCGAGGACATCGTGCGCGCCTACGATGCCCCCTTCCCTGACCCGGAGTCGAAGGCAGGCGCGCGGGCCTTCCCCGCCATCATCCCCACCAGCGCGGAGGCGCCGGGAGCCCGGGAGATGATGGAGACGCTGGAGGCGCTGGCCCGCTGGGACAAGCCGGCCCTCGTGATGTTCAGCGACCAAGATCCCATCTTTCCGGTGGAGGCCGGTCGTCGCTTTCAGGGGCTGATCCCAGGCGCCCAATTCAAGGTCATCGAAGGGGCAGGGCATTTCTTACAGGAGGAGAAGGGCGAGGCCATCGCCGCCGAGATACTGTCATTTATGGAGCTATTTGGGAGAGGAGTGGCCGCTGATGGCTAAGGCTGACTGGACCGAGGAGCAGGCCGGTCGATACAGCCGCCACCTGGTCCTACTGCCCGAGGTTGGCGACGAGGGCCAGCGCAAGCTGCTGCAGTCCAAGGTGCTTCTCGTCGGCGTAGGCGGGCTGGGCTCGCCTGCCGCCCTCTACCTGGCGGCGGCCGGCGTCGGAACCTTGGGTCTCGTTGACTTCGACGACGTGGACATCTCTAACCTCCAGCGCCAGATCCTCCACCACGTCCACGACCTGGGTCGACCCAAGGTCGACTCAGCGGCGGAGGCCATCGCCGACATCAATCCCGAAGTGCAGGTGGTGCGTCATCGCGAGGGCCTCTCCACCGCCAACGCTCTGGAGATCATCGCGGGCTACGACGTCGTCATGAGCACCTGCGACAACTTCCCGACCCGCTACTTGGTCAACGATGCCTGCGTGCTAACCGGCCGCCCCATCGTCGAGGCCAGCGTCTTCCGCTTCGACGGCCAGGCGACGGTGTTCCTGCCGGGGCAGGGGTGCTACCGCTGCCTCTACCCGGAGCCGCCGCCGCCGGGCACGTTGCCCCCCGCCGCTCAAACGGGCCTTCTGGGTGTCCTGCCGGGCATCATAGGGACCATCCAGGCGCTGGAGACCATCAAGCTCCTGCTGGGCATCGGCACGTCCCTGGCGGGCCGCCTGCTGGTCTTCGACGCTCTGACGATGGAGTTCCGCACCCTGCGCATCCGGCGCAACCCTTCCTGCCCGGTCTGCGGCGACAAGCCCACAATCACAGCTCTCATCGACTACGCCGAGTTCTGCGGCGCGCCGCCTTCGGGCCGCTAACATCGGGGCCGGGCGCTGCGCCTCGGAGCCTCGAGGTGTGGTTTCTGCCCCTACCAGCGCTCGTGGTGTACCAGCTCGTCGAGGGGAAGGCGCGGGCTGGGGCGGCGTCTCTCGCCTGCCGCTGGGTAGCCGAAGGCGAGGACGATGGAGACGCGGTGCGTGTCGGGGAGGCCGAGCACTCGATGGGCGCATGAGGCGTCGTGCATGGTGACCGGGCAGGAGGCGACGCCCTCGGCCCAGGCGGCCAGCATCATGTTCTGGGCGCTGCGGCCGGCGTCGAACTCCCGCCCATCCTGGGGCACGACAACCGCCACCACGACCGGCGCCGTGACGATGTGGGTGGCGAACTGGCCGCAGGTGGAAAGCTCCTTCTTCCTGGCCTCGTCCTGGAGGACCACGAAGCGGCAGGGCTGGAGGTTCTTGGCGCTGCCGGCCATGCGGCCGGCCTGTAGGATGCGCTGAAGCGCGTCCTCGGCGATGTGCCTGCTGTCGTAGGCGCGGGTGTCCCTCTTGGTGCGGATGCAGGTGTAGACGTCCAACTCCTCTCCTCCTCCTTGCGCGGACGCAGCCGGACCTCTTGGCGGAACCGGCCCTCATCATAACGCGCCCGCCGCCGGAGACAAGTCGTGCTCATGCCGCAAGAAGAGTCCGCCCGAAGCCAGGTGGGGACTTCCACTAGCCCACTTAGGGTGATAGACTTACCGTTTGGTGAAAAGGAATACTATCAGGACTGAGTAGGCCGCAACCGACTAAGGTAAGCAGCCGCCCCTGAAGCGATACTCTCAGACAAACGACCGCTTGCTGCGGGACCCGGGGGGGTCTGGGAAGCAGAGGACCGTCGCGGCCCTTGGTCGAGGACATGGCACCGTGTCTTCGACCGGGATCCGCCCTTGGATCGGAGACTCGCTGACCGCCCCTTCACGGCGGCAGCCTGAAATAGCCTGCAGCCCCGCCATTGCAGCGTAACAGCACAAAGGAGACACACAAGCATGACCAGTTCTAACAATCAGACCTACTGGCCGAAGAACCGCTATCTTGAGGTCTACAACAGATCTGTCGAGGACCCTGAGGGCTTCTGGGCCGACGAGGCCCGCAAGCTGGATTGGTACAAGACGTGGGACAAGGTGCTGGAGTGGAACGAGCCCTTCTCTAAGTGGTTTGTGGGCGGCGAACTCAACGCTTCCTACCTCTGTGCCGACCGTCACGCCAAGAGTGAGCGGCGCAACAAGGTCGCCTACTACTTCGAGGGCGAGCCCGGCGACACGCGCACCATCACCTACGCCGAGCTCTACCGCGACGTCAATAAGGCTGCCTCGATGCTCAAGAAGCTCGGCGTCGGCAAGGGCGACAAGGTCGGCATCTACCTGCCGATGATCCCCGAGCTGCCGATAATCATGCTCGCCTGCGCCAGGATCGGCGCCACCTTCACGGCCGTCTTCTCCGGTTTCACCGCCCAGGCGCTGGCCGACAGGCTGAACGACCTAGAGTGCAAGGTGCTGGTCACGGCCGACGGCGGCTGGCGCAGGGGATCGCCGTTCCCGCTCAAGAAGGTCGCCGACGAGGCGATGAGCCTGGCGCCGACGGTGAAGAATCAGATCGTCGTCAAGCGCACCGGCGTCGACGTTCCCATGGTCGATGGACGCGACCGCTGGTGGCACGACCTGATGAACGCGGCGGACAGCTACGTCGAACCGGAGCGGGTCGAGTCCAACCACCCCCTGTACGTCCTCTACACTTCGGGCACCACCGGCAAGCCGAAGGGCGTCGTCCACGGCACGGCCGGCTACATGGTATACACGAACTCGACCTACAAGTGGGTCTTCGACGTCGGCGAGAATGACGTCTACTGGTGCACCGCGGACATCGGCTGGGTCACCGGCCACAGCTACATCGTCTTCGCGCCGCTCTGCGCCGGCTCCACCAGCGTCATGTACGAGGGCGCGCCGAACTTCCCGGACCTGGGCCGCTGGTGGGACATCATCGAGAAGTACGGCGTCAATGTCCTCTACACGTCGCCCACCGCCATCCGCATGTTCCGACAGGCCGGCGAAGAGTGGCTGGAGAAATCCGACCTGAGCAGCCTCAAGCTGTTGGGCTCTGTCGGTGAGCCGATCAACCCTGACACCTGGGTTTGGTACTACGACCACGTCGGCAAGGGCCGCTGCCCGATCGTCGACACGTGGTGGCAGACGGAGACGGGTGGCATACTGATCTCCCAGGCGCCGTCGATTCAGATGCCGCCGCTGAAGCCGGGCTCAGCCAGCTTCCCCCTGCCGGGCGTCGTCCCGCAGGTGGTGAACGAGGCCGGCCAGCCGGTTCCGGCCGGAGAGAGAGGCCTTCTGGTCATCAAGAAGCCGTGGCCCGGCATGCTGATGACCCTCTACAAGGACCCCGAAAGGTTCAAGGAGGCCTACTGGAGCCGCTTCCCGGGCAACTACCTGACCGGCGACTACTCGATTCAGGACGAAGACGGCTACTTCTGGCTCCTCGGCCGCGCCGACGAGGTGATCAAGGTGGCCGGGCACCGCCTGGGCACGCTGGAGCTGGAGAACGCTGCTATCTCTTACGAGCGCCGTGGCCGAAGCAGCCGCCATCGCCAAGCCGGACGAGATCAAGGGCGAGTCGATCACCGTCTTCGCCATCCTCCGCGAAGGCTACGAGCGCTCGCCGGAGATGGAGAGCCGCGATCAAGAAGCACATCCGCGACACGATGGGGCCGATCGCCACGCCGGAGAAGGTGGTCCTGGTCAAGAAGCTGCCTAAGACGCGCAGCGGCAAGATCATGCGCCGCCTGCTGAAGGCCGTCGCCATGGAAGCGCCAATCGGCGACGCCACGACGCTCGAAGACGGCGCCTCGATGGATGAAGTGAAGGCCGCCTTCGAGGAGCTGAAGGCGCAGGTGTAGCCACCTCCTCATTAGGTCGCCAGACCGAAACGCTAAGAGGCCGGACCCGCTAGGGCCCGGCCTCTTGTTGGGTCTCGTCGTGGGATGTTCGCCGCTAGTAGGCGTAGAGTCTTCCGTAGGGACGCAGGTAGAGGGGGAAGAGCTTCACGAACTCCGCGTCGAGGATCTGGCGCTCGTTGTGGCCGAAGTGGTGGCAGAACTCGCGCACCAGCCCTTCGAGCGTGGCGCGGTCATCGTCATCGAGCTCGGCGACGCCCACCTCGCGGCCTAGCTGCTGCTGCTCGACCTGACCTCGCAGGTAGATGACGCCGCCGTGCATGCCGGTGCCGATGAAGCGGGCGCGGTGCGGCTCGCCTTCTCGTAGCTCCAGCCCCAGCACGACCAGCACGCCGCCGGCCATGTACTCGCCCAGGAAGTCCTGCGCCGTGCCGCCGACCACCAGGCAGGGGCGTTTGGCCTCGTATTCCTTCATGTGGATGCCTACCCGGTAGCCCACGCCGTCGCGGATGAAGATCTTGCCGCCGCGGGCGGAGAGGCCGGTGATGTCCCCGGCCCGTCCGTGCACCACGATCTGGCCCTCGTTCATGGTGTTGCCGCAGCCGTCCTGGGCGTTGCCGTGAACGACGATCGTCGGCCCGTCCATGAAGGCGCCCAGGTCGTTGCCGGGCGTCCCGAAGACCTCCAGGTGAACCGGCGCGGCGAGGTTGGTGCCGATGTAGCGCTGGCCGTAGACGTTGCGCACCTCGATGTGGCGCTGGCCGGCGAGAACGGCCTCCCGCAGCGAGTGGTTCAGCTCGCTGTAGTGGAGCCCGGCGGCATCGATGACAACCGGCGTGCTAACCATCTGCGCATCGCCCTCACGTCCCCGCCAGCCTCACACCGAGCACCTGCAGCTCGCTGTCGGTCAGGCCGATGCCGCGGAGGTGGTCGCGGTTGCCGCGGAGGCTCTCCAGGGCGTTGATGCCCATGCCGCCCAGCATGTCCTTGATCTCCAGCTCCCAGCCTCGCAGCAGGTTCACCAGCCGGCGGGTGCCGATCTCCGGGTTGAGGCGCCTGCTGAGGGCCGGGTCGGTGGTGCAGATGCCCCAGGCGCAGCGACCGGTGTGGCACTGCTGGCAGACGGTGCAGCCCAGGGCGATGAGGGCGGCGGTGCCGATGTAGACGGCGTCGGCGCCCAGGGCGATCGCCTTGATGATGTCGGCGCTGCCCCGGAAGCCGCCGGCGACGAGGAGCGACGCCTGGTTGCGGATGCCCTCCTGTCGCAGTCGGGTGTCGACGGCGGCGATGGCCAGCTCGATCGGTATGCCCACGTTGTCGCGGATGACCTTAGGGGCGGCGCCGGTGGAGCCGCGCAGGCCGTCCAGGGCGATGATATCGGCGCCGGCGCGCACCATGCCGCTGGCGATGGCCGCCGAGTTGTGGACAGCGGCTATCTTCACGCAGATCGGCTTCTCGTAGTGGGTCGCCTCCTTCAGGGCGTAGATGAGCTGCGACAGGTCTTCGATGGAGTAGATGTCGTGGTGGGGCGCCGGCGAAAGCGCGTCGGTGCCGGCGGGGATCATGCGGGTCGACGCCACGTCCGCGCTCACCTTCTCGGCCGGCAGGTGCCCGCCGATGCCCGGCTTCGCCCCCTGGCCGATCTTGATCTCGATGATGCGCCCCGCTGCAAGGTACTCCGGGTGCACCCCGAAGCGCCCCGAGGCCACCTGCACGATGGTGTTGTCGCCGTAGCGGTAGAGCTTGGGGTGGAGCCCGCCCTCGCCGGTGTTGAAGAGAGTGCCGGATTCGTAGGCGGCTCGGGCCAGGGACTCGTGTGCGTTCAGGCTGACCGCTCCGTAGGACATGGCCGAGAAGAGCATCGGCACCTCTATCGCCACCTGCGGCGCGATGCGCGTCTTCAGCTTCAGGGAGCCGTTGCCGGCCGGATGGCCGCCGCCGGGCGGGGCGCTGTCTGGGCCCGCGCCAACGCCCACCTCTACCCGGTCCGGCTTGCGGCCCAGGTAGGTGCGCAGCTCCATCGGCTCCCGCAGCGGATCGATCGATGGGTTGGTCACCTGGCTGGCGTTGAGCAGCAAGTGGTCCCAGTAGATGGGGTGGGGCTTGTCGTTGCCCATGCCCGTCAGGAGCATGCCCCCTGTCTCCGACTGCTTGATGATGTCCTCGATGACCTCCGGACGCCAGTTGAAGTTCTCTCGGTACTCCAGGGGGTTGCTGGTGACGGTCAGGGCCTGGGTGGGGCAGAAGACCACGCAGCGATGGCAGGCGACGCAGCGCTCGTCGTGGCCGACGACGACGTCATCCAGGGCGTCGTAGGCCTGGGCGCCGAAGCTGCACTGGCGCACGCAGACCTGGCAGCGGATGCAGCGGTCCTCCTGCCTGTGAATTCTGAAGCGAGGCGGCAAATAGCTCTTCATCGGCCGGCCTAAGCCTTCCGGGCCCTCCTTCCCGCACTCGCGAGGGCGCGCTCCGTGTGGAGGGCCGGCAGATCGGAGGCCGGCGGCGCTTCGCGCAGGGGCACGCCGAGCCGTCCCACCACCGGCTCGCCGCCGGTGGGCGTCCACACCCGGTCCAGCTCCGGCGAGACGAGCCGGATGGACGCCTCCTCCGAAGATAGATAGAGCCGGTCTCCCTTGATGGCGGCCGTCAACGGCCGGAGCCGGATGCGGTCGGTGAGGCCGACCATCTCTCCCTGGTGGGCGATGATGACCGTGAAGGGGCCGTTGAGGAGGAGGCTGCCGTAGACCTGGCGCAGGGCGAGCTGCAACGCCTGGGTCTCCGCAGACTCGCTCTCGATGTGGCTCCAGAAGGGGGGCGCCAGGACGTCGGCCACCAGCTCCACGGGCAGGCCGTGACGGCGCATGAGGAGGTCGACGGCGTAGGCCACGACCTCGGTATCAGTCTGCATGGTGCAGTGGTAGCCGAACATCTCCAGGTAGCGGACGTTGATGCCATAGGAGGAGATCTCGCCGTTGTGGACGACGGTCCAGTCCAGGATGTTGAAGGGATGAGCGCCTCCCCACCAGCCGGGCGTGTTTGTGGGGAAGCGGCCGTGGCCCACCCACATGTAGCCCTGGTAGTCATCGAGGCGGAAGTGCTCGGCGATGTCCTCCGGGTAGCCGACGCCCTTGAAGACGGCCATGTCCTTACCGCTGGAGAAAACGAAGGCCCCGGGGACGCTGGTATTGATCCGCATCACCTGCTGGATGACGTAGTCATCGCTCGCTTCCTGGCCGTTGCTCTGCGGGCTGACGAAGTAGCGCCAGAAGTCGGGCGGGTCGATGACGCGGGTCCCTGAGCGCGTCGGCACCGGCTCGGCGCGGGCGACGGTGAAGTGGGCGCGAAGGATGGCCTCCACCTGAGGCCGGGCGTCGTCGCGCATGTACATGATGTGCAGGGCGTAGAGGTCAGCCTGCTCCGGGTAGATGCCATAGGCGGCGAACCCGCCTCCCAGGCCGTTGCTGCGGTCGTGCATGTTGGCCATGGCATTGACGACGTCGCTGGAGCCCATGGTGCGCCCGCTGGTGTCCAGGATGCCGAAGAGGCCGCAGGCCGCCATAACCTTGTCGTCGCGGTAGGGGTTCTGCAAAGCCTTGAACCAGACGTCGTCACTCATACCTGTCCCTCCATTCAAGCGGGCACGGCGGCAGGGGGAGCCAGTCGCTCCCGACGCCACTCTTCCGGCAGCATCGTCAGCCCGAAGTCGGGCGCCACCAGCGACTCTTTGAAGGCGCTCACGTCCGTGCCGTCCCGCATGAGCCCGAAGACAATGCCGGACTTCTCGATGTCACCAACAAACGTGAGGCCGGCCACGCGGCCCTCCCGGAGCACCACCTTTCGATAGGCGGCGTCTCCGTCCGAGCTGGTGAGTACCTCGTAGCCGGGCCCGTCGCCGGGCTCCTGGAGGCCCGCCGAGACGACGGCCAGTCCGAAGTAGCTGAGGGCGTTCATGCCCGTGCCGCCGCTGTATGTCGTCTCCCGACCCGCCATGTTGAGTCCGGCCACGCGGCCGCCGATGTAGGCGTTGGGCCAGATGGGCGTCACCCGCTCGACGCCGTGGATGAAGTCGAATGCCTCGGCCACGTCGCCGCAGGCGTACACGTGCGGATGGCTGGCGGCCATGCGCCGGTCCACGACGATGCCGTGGTTGACCCGCAGGCCGGCCTGGGCAGCCAGCTCTGTCCGCGGCGTGACGCCGATGGCGATGGCCAGCATGTCGCAGGGAAGCTGGCGGCCATCCTGGAGACGCACGCCTCCGACGCGGCTGTCGTCCTGCGGCCGTCCCAGCACTTGAGCCACCGTTTGCCCAAAGACGAGTTCGACGCCGGCCTCGCGCAGGGCGCGCTCCACCACCTGCGCCGCTTCCCGGTCGAGGGCGTTAGCCAGGGGCCGGTCCATGAGCTCCACGATGAGCACGGACACGCCCAGGCGCACCAGGGCGTGGGTTAGGCTGAGGCCGATGAGCCCCGCTCCGATGACCACCGCCCTGCTTACCCCATTCAGGCTCAGGGCCGCCCGGATGCTGTCGGCGTCGGCCAGGGTGGTGAAGGTGAAGATGTCCTCGCGGCCGGCGCCGGGAATGCGAGGCGCGGTGGGCCGGCCGCCTGTGGCCAGGAGCAGCCTGTCCCAGCCGAGTGTGCGCCCGTCCTCGAGCTCAATTCGCCGCCCCCACAGGTCAAGGTGCGAAGCGGTGGCGCCCAGGATGGTATCGACGCCGTTCTTCTCGTAGAAGTCGGGCGGGCGGAACTGCATGCGCTCGAGCGTCGTCAGGCCGGCCAGGTACTCCGAGATCTCGGGGCGGGAGTAGGCTGGGTAGGGTTCATCGGAGACGATGGTGATGGGACGGTCGGCGTCGACCTGCCGGATCGCCTCGACGGCGCCGATGCCACCCGCCGAGTTGCCGACGATGAGGTAGTGGGTGCGTGAGCGACGGGCTTTGCGGGGCATCAGAGGGCCTCCTCGGTGTAGAGGATGGCCTCGTTGGGGCAGGCGGCGACGCAGGCCGGCAGCGAGCGGTCCGGGCAGAGGTCGCACTTGGCGATGACGCCCCGCTCGCGGTCGCGCCGGATCGCGCCATAGGGGCAGGCCAGGATACAGGTCCAGCAGCCGATGCAGCGCCCCTCGTCGACGTGAACCTCGCCCGTTGCCGGGTCCTGGTGGAGGGCGCCGGTGAGGCAGGAGTATACGCAGAGGGGCTCCGGGCAATGGCGGCACTGGACGGGCAGGAAGAGGTCGTCTCGCCGCTCGACGCGGAGGCGGGCCACCGGGGTTGGGCGTTCTTGCAGATAGGCCTTGACCAGATTGCGCGTGCGGGAGTGCTCGACCAGGCAGTGGACCTCGCAGAGGCCACAGCCCATGCAGACGCCTTCCAGCGGGTAGACGCGCCGGGTCGTGGGATGGGCTCCGTTGCCGTGGGGTACGTCGCTCAGGGCGTTCCCCCTGTTCTGCGGCGGCGCGAGACTGGCCACCTGAAGCTGGTGGCTAGCGGCAGCCGGTTACCGCTATCCTACGCCTGGCTATGGGGGCGACTCAAGGGCCGAGCGGACAGGCCGAATGGACAGGCCGCCCGGCCCTGTGGGATCAGGTGTGAGGGAACGGTGGCGCGAAGTCCCTGCGGCGTGGTCGGGGTGTCGGCTGCCGAAGTGGGGGCAGGCGGAGAAGGCAAGTCGGCGGCCGGGAGGGCCGCTCACGGTTCGACAGGCCTGCCTGCCGGCCGGCAGGCTCACCACGAGCGGAACATGAGAGCCGCTCGTCCTGAGTATCTCGAAGGACGAGCGGCTGCTCTTCTCGAGGGTCGCAGAAGACGGGTCGGCAGCGGGTGACGCCGCGGCCGCAGAGGCCGCCATGCGCGGCATTCGCAAGCGAAGACAACCTTCAGCTTGGAAGCCCAAGCCTGGGCGGTGCAGCGCCGGCGGCCTCTGAAGCTAGCTGGCGGACAGCTCTAGGGCTGAGGGTAGGCTGCCGCGTGCGACAGACCCAGGGGCTTGTAGCCCGCGCCCCGCAGCTTGAACATCGCCGCGCGCAGTGCCTGCCGCTCGCGGGCCGTCAGCGCCTTGAAGTAGTTCTCCAGCGCCATGTCGCTGTGCGCCGCGGCCTCTTCGTACCGCTTGCGGCCCTTGCTGGTTATCTGCACCCTGATCTTGCGGCGGTCCTTCGGGTGGCTCAGGCGCTGGGCCAGGCCCTGATTTTCCAGCCGGTCGATGAGGCCCGTAAGGCTCTGCGCTTCTACCACCAGGGTGTTGCGGATGCGGCGTGGCACCAGCGCGCGGCCGTCCCAGTAGAGCGCGCCCAGCAGCAACATCTGGGGTGTGCTGAGCCCGAACTCCAGCAGTGAGCGCTCGACCAGCTTGGCGAGGGTGGTCTCGGCCTGGTAGAGCAATAGGCCTTCAATGACGGGCTCGGGGACGTTCTTGGGCGGGGAAACGCTTGACTTCTCGGGCATTGGCTTCCTTCCTCCTCTGCTACCGCATCCAGCGGCGCCTTCGGTAACGCTATTCGCTAGTATACACCCTGGCACCTGTGAAGGGATTGGGGAGTCTCTCAATCTCTAGGGCCGGGATGCTCTGTTCATCATAGCAGATGGCCTTCCCGACCGCCTCGGGCTCGTCATGATTCCCTTCCACAACGGCCCTTTGTAGACGCCCCTTCCCTTGGAGAACCAGGGTTCGCGTCGCCTATGATTGAATTAAAACCTTCGGTCAACTACTAGATAGGGCGGAACGTACTGTTTTTCTTGTCCAAATGGCCCAGCTAAGAGAAACGCGCCGGTCAACGCAAGGGAAGCAAGTAACAAGCAACCAGCAACGCGGAGGCGCAATGGTGACTGCGGGGGTCCTTGGCGCCTGTGGCCTGTAGCTTGTTGCTGGCCAGGGCGCCCTTGTTGCATGTTACCTCTGTAGCTTGTAGCTTATGCTTGTGGGCAAGGGTCTCACGGCTCTTCTGTATGGGACGAACGGCCCTTGCGACACCGCCGCTTGGGCTGGAGAGTTAACAGAGGGCGACAGCGGTCGCCCTGGGTAGTGCTGCCCGTCTCGGGACAAGTTCGCCCGCGTCGCCGGGCAGAAGGGATGACTTATGGACTTCAGGTTCAGCGAGGAGGAGGAAGCCTTTCGCAAGGAAGTGCAGGAGTTCCTGGCCCGGGAATGGACCCTGGCTAGCTGGGACCCCGATAAGGCGGATGACTGGCAGGCAGCGAGGGACTTCGAGAAGAAGCTGGTCGCCAGGGGCTGGCTCACCATGGCCTGGCCCAAGCAGTACGGAGGCCTGGAAGTCAGCCACATGAAGCAGCTCATCTTCCGCGATGAGATGGCGTACAGAGGGGCGCCCATCGTGGACAGTCAGGGCATCGCCATGGTCGGACCCTGCGTGATGGTTCATGGGACCGACGAACAGAAGGCGCAGTTCCTTCCCCCTATTGCTAAGGGGGAGGTGGTCTGGTCGCAGGGCTTCAGCGAGCCCAACGCTGGCTCCGACCTGGCCGGCCTTCAGTGCAAGGCCGTGCGTGACGGCGATGACTACATCGTGAACGGGCAGAAGACGTGGACGACGGCTGCCGCCCGCAGCGATTGGATCCACGTTCTAGTACGGACAGACCCCGACGCTCCCAAGCACCGGGGCATCACCTACCTGCTGGTGGACATGAAGGCGCCGGGCATCACCACGCAGCCCATCCTCAACATGTCGGGCTTCGCGGGCTTCCACGAGACATACTTCGAGGACGTACGGGTGCCGGTGGCCAACCGTCTGGGTGAGGAGAACCGCGGCTGGTACGCGGCGATGACGACCCTCTCCTTCGAACGGTCGAGCATCGGCTTCGCCTCGGGCGCCAGACGAACCCTCCAGGAGCTGGTCAAGTACTGTCGGGAGACGAAGCGCAACGGGCATAGTCTCATCGACGACCCGAGGGTGCGACGCAAGCTGGCCGGCCTGGCCATCGAGATCGAGGTGGCGCGGTTCATCAGCTACAACGTGGCCTGGTTGCAGGGTAAGGGCCAGGTGCCCATCTACGAGTCGTCGGCGGCCAAGACCTATACGACAGAGCTCAGGCAGCGCATAGCCAACACCGGCATGCAGATCCTCGGGCTCTACGGCCAGTTGGATGAGTCGTCGAAGTGGGCGCCCCTGCGCGGCGAAATCAAGTACCAGTATCTGTGGACGGTGGGGGAGACCATCTACGCCGGCAGCAACGAGATCCAGCGCAACATCATCGCCCAGCGAGGGCTGGGCCTCCCTCGCGAATAGGCTGCGCGGGAGAAGCGGCCGGCTTCTCGAGAGTCTCAAGACAGGGCCTGGATGCCTTCGGTGTCCAGGCCCTGCGCTTCGCCGGCGGCGAAGAGGGGCTGGATCAGGCCGGGGACCCCTTCCTCCGCGATGTCCCAAGGTCCTATGGCCACCTTCTGGGAGGGCGGCGAATCAGTTAACATAGTGATGACCGCATCTAAAGGGCGGGAGACCACACCGGCTCGGCTTTGGCGCTTTTCTGCGGGGGGGGCCTAAAGGGGGCCTTCACGGGGACGACAATTACACAGGATTGGCTGAGCGACCGGCGTTCGTCGTGACGGGTCGGTGCTGCAAGCCGTCCGGAAGCCGGTCCTGGGGGCAAGGAAATGAACACTAAGCCTGACCCTGACGCGATCTCGCAGGAAGACATCGACAACGAAATCGATTGGGGGACGCTGGACTCGCGGGTCTCCACGGCCATCGGAGAGATACAAACGGCGCTGGAGGAGGCCCTGGCTGCTACCCGGGAACTCAGCCACTGGGTGGAGCGTCTCCACGGCCTGTCGGCGTTCATTCGCCAGGTGGAATCGGGGCTTGCCCAGGTAAGGCAGCAGTTGCAGACCCCGCAGCAAGGCCGCCGGGCTCCTCCCGTTCCACCGATGGCGCCCGAGGCCGAACCCCCAGATGCGAGCGAGCCCTGGCCGCTCGAGCCCGCCGAGGCGGGCGCTGAGGAGGATGAGGAGCCTCCCGTGACGGCACTGGAGGCAATGGAAGAGGCGCCGGAATCTGAGGGCGGAGCCGAGGTCCCGGAAGCGGCGGCTGTGGCGGAGGCCGAAGAAGCTGAGGCGCCGGTCGAAGGAGAGCCTTCGGAAGGGGCGCCGGCGGTGGCGGGCGGCACCATGCACTTTCAGATCCAGAGCTCCGAGGCCAACATCGATCTGATGGTCGTGGAGCGGGCCCTTCGCGAGACTCCGGGCGTGGCCGATGTTGACCTGCTCGACTATGCGGGGAGACGGGCAAGGGTGAAAGTGACGCTCAGCGGAGGAGAAGAGGCGCCCGACGCCGAGCGCCTGGCGGCTGACGTACAGGAGCGGCTTGCGAAGCTGACTTGGGACAGCAGCCTATCGGTGTCTCCCACAGAGTGACACCCGGAGCGCCGCCGTAGGTGACCTACCGTGAGGCCCTCCCGTGAGGAGGGCCTCAGTGTGAGTGGCGCATAGAGTTCAAGCGCTGGCGGAAGAGAGACGCCGTTTAGGCAACATGCGGGATTCGGCGGCGATCAGCAGCGCGTTGGCGTCGCTTCCGTCGTCGGGCTGACAGGCAGTGGCGACCACGCATTCCGGGACCGGGCCATCCTCTCCTTCCAACACGCGCACCGCCGTCGCTGCCTCACGTAGGCGGACGGCGGCCTCGGCCGCTCCCTCCATCGAAGTCTGCGTGAGGATCGCGCCGAAGCCGTTGTGGTGGTAGGAGCCGAGGAAGTCGGACTCGCGCAGGCATCCGGCCAGGGCGGAGCTCACGGAACGCAGGAGGCGGTTGGCCACGGTCCAGCCGTATTCGAGGCGCAGGGCGTCGAAGTTGTCAACTACCACCAGCGCTAACGACAGGGGCTGGCCATAGCGGCGCGCGCGGGCTATCTCCCGTAACAACTGCCGGCCGAATTCTTGGTGGTCTGCGATCCAGCGGACAGGGTCGACACTGCCAAACTGGCGCGCCTTCTCTATGCTCTGAAGGTTGGCCAGGGCGACCATGAGGTGACGCCCCACGGCGTCCAGCATCGCGGGATCGGGGGGATCGCCTTTGGAGAGGAGAAGGGCGATGCCCATGGGCTCTTCAGGCGAGGTGAGGCGTATGGCGGCAACCTGGGAAATCCCCAGCACCTTCTCGGCGCGCCAGCAGGTTTCTTCACCTGCCGCGCCGCCCCAGAAATCGGCCAGGGAGACGGCCTGCGCAGCGCCTGAATCGTCCATCCATATCTTGGCCAACCGGCCCCGATGTGGAAAGGAGATCTCGTGGCCTACATCGATGCCGAGGGCGCCATTCATCTGTTCGAGCAGTGTCGCGGTGGCGCCGGACTTGATGGGTCGGATGTGGAAGGAACCGGCTCGGTCGACGAGAAGCACGAGCAGGTGACCGCCGTTGAGGTAGGTGCGGGCCATCTGGTCGGCGACGTCGGCCATGAGGTCGATGTCGTCTGCTCCGTGCAGCCGCAGCAGCGCATCGAAGAGCGACAGGCTATCGCTGGGGGCGCGCTTGGGAAATGGAGGTGTCGAAGGCTGCTTCTCCGCTACCTCAGAGAGCTCTTCCGCGGGTCTCGCAACGCCGGCGGCCTCGCCCTCACGAAGCTGCGCAGCGGCAACGGGCGCTTCTTCTGGTGTGGGGGCGGGGACGCCTTCAGTCTGGGGAAGCTGGCTGAAGGTCACAAAATCTTCCTCCGGTTCGGATGCGGCGGCGCTCTCGGCCTGAAGAAGCTGGTCCAAGGCTACGGGCGCTTCGTCTGGCTGGGGGTCGCCGGCGCTCTCAGATTGGAGAGGGTGGTCCAAGGCTACGGGCGCTTCGTCTGGATCGGGGCCGCCGGCGCTCTCAAGCTGGAGAGGCTGGTCGAAGGCCAGGGGCGATTCGCCCGCTTCAGCCTGGGCGGGTTCGTTGGTTTCGCTGTCTTCAACTAACGGAGGGCTTGCCGGCGTTTCGCCCTCTGCCTCCGGCTCGGTCGCGGGGGTCTGGGCCTCTTCCTCAGCTTCCGGCTTGCCTTGTTGGCGACGGCGGCGGAATCTCAGTACCATGGCATGCGTCCTTGGCTGCTGCGGTGGTGGCAGCGCTCAAGACGGCCCTCCGGAGCCCTCTCTGAGCGCCCTGCCTGCAAATCAGCGCGAGTTGTTCTATATTGTTTTCGGCAGGAACGGCAGAGGGTTGATATCGGGGCGCGACGGCGAATGCCGCGTCCCCGTGGAAAGTCGGGGGTCAAGAGGATGGGGCGCGTTACCGATAATTAGCTAGACCCATCTGAGGTCCGGCCTTGCTCTTCGCGTAATCAGTTAGGGGGCCCGGTGGGGGACAACGACACCTTTCAGTTCCTGGTGGCTATCATAGCGGTGGCCCTGGCTTTGCTTGGGCTGCTCATAATGACCGTGGTGGCAGTGCTCTCCACCTGGCGTCAGTATGGCGATACGCGGAGCACGCACAGGGCCACCATCGAAGCGCTTTCGCGCATCGAAGAGATCGTGCGTAGCTGGGCGCCAGGCGGGCCCGCCCACACCTTCGTCAGGTCCGCGCCACCACCGATGGAAGCCGCGCCGAACGAAGGCGAGGCGATGCGTTCGCTCCTCCCGCTCCTTTCCGAGCTCGACGACTCCTTCCGCAAGATGTCCGAAGCGCGCACGGCATACAGCGGCCAGGTCGCCGACAGCCTGGCCAGCAGTGAGGCGGCCGTGCGGGCGCTGGAGGAGTCGACGGAGCGCATCATCCAGGGCCTGCGCGACTTCATGGAGCAGGTGCGGGCCAACGGCGAGAACTACAACAACCGGCCTTCCTCGTAAGTTCATCTCTTTCCTCGGCAAACACCTCGTCCCGGTTTCAGCACGTCGCTAACTGAGCGGTGATCTGCCCTGGTCCACCAACCTGCGCGGTGCCATCAGCGGTTGCGCCGTTAGGGGCGGACGCTATACTGGGCGACAGCATGTCGGGGCTCGCCGGCAAGGAGGTCAAGGTGGGGGAGCAGGACCTGCGAGAACTGACGCTCGCGAGGCGGCGTCCCTGGTGCGCCGCAAGAAGATGTCGCCCGTCGAGCTGGCCGAGGGCTACCTGCGGCGTATCGAAGCGCTTGACCCAACCCTGAACGCCTACATCACCGTCGCCGCCGACGAGGCCCTGCGCTGCGCCCGCCAGGCCGAGGACGAGGTGGCCCGCGGCCTGGAGCTGGGACCACTCCACGGCGTGCCGCTGGCCATCAAGGATCTCTTCGCTACACGCGGCCTGCGCACCACCGCCGGCTCCAAGAATCCTCGCCGACTGGGTTCCCGAGGAGGACGCCCACGTGGTCGCCCGGCTGCGGCGTGCGGGGGCTTTGCTCCTCGGCAAGCTCAACATGCACGAGTGGGCGGGGGGTGCCACCAACATCAACCCCCACTTCGGGCCGACTGCCAACCCCTGGGACACCACGCGCATCCCCGGCGGCTCCAGCGGCGGGTCGGCGGCCGCCGTCGCCGCTGCCCTGTGCGCCGGCTCCCTGGGCAGCGACACCGCCGGCTCCATACGCATACCGTCGTCGTTCTGCGGGATAGTGGGGCTGAAGCCCACCTACGGGCTGGCCAGCCTGCGAGGCGTGCTACCGCTGAGCTGGTCGCTGGACCACGTGGGGCCGATGACGCGCACGGTGGAGGACGCCGCGCTGCTCTTGGAGGTAATCGCGGGCCACGATCCCGCGGACCCTGCGTCGGTCGACCGGCCGGCGAGCGACTACCGCGATGCCCTCCGCGGCGGCGTGCGAGGGCTGCGCCTGGGGGTGCCCCGCAACTACTTCTTCGACAAGGCCGACCCGGAGGTGGTGACCGCCGTACGCCGGGCCGCCTCGGTCTTGGAGGCCGGGGGCGCCGATGTGACGGAGGTGGAGGTGCCGGGTGTGGAGCAGGCCCTGGCCGTGGGCATACCGGTGATGGTGGCCGAGGCCGCCGCCTACCACGAGAAGTACCTCCAGGAGCGCCCCGGCGACTACGGCGCGGATGTGCTGGCCTTGCTGAGGGCAGGTCAGGCGCTGACCGCCGTGGACTACATCAAGGCTCAGCGGGCGCGGATTGACTTCCGGCGAGCGTTCGAAGAGCTCTTCACGCGCATCGACGTCCTCCTGACCCCCACGACGCCCATCACTGCCCCCACCATCGAGCAGTGCCGCACGGATCCACCCGCCCTGGCCCTTATCCGCTGCACGTTGCCCTTCAACCTGGCCGGTGTGCCGGCGCTGTCGGTGCCCTGCGGGCTCTCGACGGCGGAGTTGCCCATCGGGCTCCAGATCGTCGGGCGTCACTTCGAGGAGGCGACGGTGCTGCGCGTGGGCGCCGCCTACGAGGAGGCCGGCGGCTGGAAAGGGCGCCTCCCGCCGGCGGTCTAGCGGCGCAAAGCACCTCGGCGGCGACGCCTTTGCCGCTGTGGCGACGATTGGGGCTCTGGTGCGGTTGGCTCGCTCAGTCCGGCGGTTTACTTGGCTGCTGGCTCGGGTCATCGTCGTGTCCAGATGCTCCAGGAACCGGGTGGAAGCGTCCCGTCATTCGAAAGGTCCGTGCTGGCTATCCGCCGCCACCTGTCGAGGTCGATACGGATGGACCCCGATGCGGCGACGTTGAGCACGATGAGCAGTTCGCCTCCGCAGCCGGCTACGGTGTATCGTATCTGCTCCGTTGTGAGTTCGACCACCTGTATGTGTCCGGTGGTGAGCCAGGGCCGCTCGGCACGCAGGGTGATCAGCTGCCTGTGGAGTTCGAAAGCCGTGGCCTGTTCCGCGTTCTGAGCGAAGGGTGAGTCCGGCAGGCGGGGCCGGATGGCGTCGTCACCGCGGGCTCCGTGCCCCTTGCGGCCCCGGAAGGCGAATTCATCTCCGTAGTAGAGGCAGGGGCTGCCCGGCACGGTGAAGAGCACCGCCAAAGCGTGTCCAAGGTGCGATGGGCTGCGTAGTCGTGTCAGCAGCCGGGTGACGTCGTGGTTGCCAACGAATGTGAACGGGACGAAGGTGTGCGCGAACGTCTCGTGGCGCCGGAGAGCCCAGGCGAGTTCGAAGAAGTTGGCATCGTTGAGGGAGCTCCAGATCGCCTTGTACAGCTCGTACTGCGTGACGGAGTGCAGGCCGGTCTGCTCGACGAATCTGACATAGTCTCCGTGGATCATCTCTCCGAACAGGAAGGCGTCTGGGTGTTCGCGTAGAACCCGCGCCGAGAACTCGGCGAGGAACGCGGGGAGAATGGCGTACGCGGCGTCGAGCCGCCAGCCATCAACTCCGCGATCGAGCCAGTGCTCGGCGATGCTGACCGCCCAATCGAGGACCTCAGAGCTGCGGTGGTTCAGTGCGACGAGGTCCCGATGACCTTCGAAGGTTCGGTAGGTGAACCCATCTCCGTCGTCGCGCGAGAAGTCGAGCCGAAACCAGCTGGCGTATGGCGAAGCCGCTCCGTGGGCCAGCACATCTCGGAAGCCCGGGAAGTCCCGGCCGACATGGTGGAATACGCCGTCGAAAAGGACCTTGAGGTTGCGATCGTGGCAGGCCTCGACGAAGGCGGCAAGATCGTCTTCGTCCCCCAGCCGCTGATCGATCCGGAAGTAGTCGACCGCATCATAGCCGTGCGTCATACACACGAATGTCGGGGTCAATAGGATGCCGCCGCAGCCCAGACTCGCAACGTGGTCCAGCCATCCTAGGAGCCGTTGGAGACCTCTGCCCGTTGGAGGGCGGCCCGTCACGTCGGGATTGTGGTCTGGAGCGCCGGCGGCTCGAAGGGAATGCAGATGGTACCAGACCCTGCCTGGCAGCCACGCGGGCGGGGTCCGGCCCACAGCAAAGGCACTACCAGTGTCCTGCATGGATTTGACAGTATCGCTGTTAGTGCTAATAGGGCAACACCGTGCGGTTGTGGCATGCTGTTCGTGAGGAACCTCTCGGGAGTTCTCCCCCGTCCAATCGCGCTTGCCGTGCTTCGCCGCTGATTGGGCGGAGCCGTGGACGGGGGCCATAGCCATGCGCCGGGACGCTGGCGGTCCAGCGGTGCACACCGCTTCGGCGGCGACGCCTTTGCCGCTGCCGTCTGCTCCTGTACTATACGGCAGAAGTGTCCAGGTACCCTTGTTCGTAGGATGCTGACGGATTTTGATGACCATCGCCGCCGAGCCCGTGCGTTTCGCCTCCGGTGACCTGACGCTGGTGGGGGTCCTCCACCGGCCGCAAGGGTCGGGTCTGCCCGCCGTCGCCGTCTGCCACCCTCACCCTCTCTACGGCGGCGACATGGGGAACAACGTGGTGGTGGCTCTCTGCAACGCCCTTGCCGGAGGCGGGATGATGGCGCTGCGCTTCAACTTCAGAGGCGTTGGAGGAAGCGGCGGCTCCTACGGCGGCGGCGTTGGCGAAAGGGAGGACGCGCGCGCTGCCCTGGACTTCCTGGGAGGCCTGGCAGAGGTCGACGGCGGCCGCCTGGGGCTGGCCGGCTACTCCTTCGGCGCCCTGGTAGCACTTACGGCCGCCGACGAGCGGGTGCGCGCCGTGGCCGCCGCCTCGCCGCCGGCGGGTGGGCTGGACGCCGGCCGCGTTCAGCCGGACATCCCGACCCTGCTCGTCTCCGGCGACCGCGACGACATATCGCCGGCGAGGCGGCTTCCAGAGATGGCGATGTCACTGGGATCGCGCTGCGAGATACGGTCGGTCGCGAGCGCCGACCACTTCTGGTGGGGCCACGAGGACGCGCTGGCGACCGCCGTCCTCGATTTCTTCCGTGTGCAGCTCGTGGACGGAGTCTGACGTAGGGAGCGCTCATGGTTATCGTCATGCTGTCTACCGCCGGCGAGGAGGAGATCGAGGCTCTCCTCTCCTACCTCCAGCGAGCCGGCGCCGCGTACCAGGTGAGCCGCGGCGTCGAGAGAACGATCATCGTCGTGCTCACGGAGCTTGCTCCAACCGCCGTCGCCTTCGTGTCGACGATGGCGGGCGTAGACCGGGTGGCCCCTATCGCGCGGCCCTTCACGCTCGCCAGCCGCGACTTCAAGCCAGAGGGCAGCGTGGTGCGCATCGGCGACGTCGAGCTGGGCGCAAAGGCGGTGGTGCTGGCTGTGGGGGCGCGCTTCCTCGAAGATGAAGGCCAGCTTCCGGCGCTGGCGCGGTCCGCCCGCGAGGCGGGCGCGCGTCTGATTCGGGTGTCGGTCGGATCGCGGACGCTCTCCCCCTACGCTCCGGAGCGCCAGGCCGAGACCCTGGCCCGGCGGGCGTCCCTGGCTCGCGAGGCCGGGCTGGCCGTGCTGGCGGAGGTGAGGAGTGAGGAAGAGGCGGAGGCCGCGGCATCCACCGCCCAGGCGCTGTACGTGGGCGGTGAGGACATGGGCAACGCCGCCCTCTTGCGACGTTGCGCCGGCACGGGCCTGCCTGTGGTGCTGGAGAGGGGTCCCTCGGCGGAAGTGGAGGAGTGGCTGGTGGCCGCCGAGTATCTCCTCGCGTTGGGCCACGGCCAGGTTGCCCTCTGCGAGGCCGGCATCCGGACCTTCGAGCCGGCCACAGCGCGAACGCTGGACCTCAGTTCGCTGCCGCTGGTTCACCGCCTCAGTCATCTGCCCTTGCTCGCCGACCCGACCCTGGCGGGCGGCGCCGATGTCGCGCAGTCACTGGCGCTGGCCGCCGTGGCAGCGGGTGCCGACGGCATCGTGGTTGAGGCGGCGCTGGAATCCTCGGCAGCGGGCGGGCAGGCGTTACCGGCCGATGCTCTGCCCCTCTTGGCGAAGCAACTCGGCCCGCTGTGCCGCGCCCTGGGTCGCACAGCCCCGTCGACGGCCCCCTAACACCATCAGCCCGGGCGCAGAGGTAGACGGAGAGGAATCGTACCGCTATCATCGCCTCTACAGGTGGCAGTCCGATCGGTTGCACGGTGTCCCCCTGGATGGTAGGCTAAATGCATTAAGTAGAGGGCCACATGTAGCAAGGGCCGAATGGAGGGAGCGCTCGGTCCTATCGGCGGGACGGGCTTGTCCCAGATGGCTCTATTGACGGCATAAGCGCGGGCTCTACTCTATAAGAGGAGCGATCGGCTAACGTATGGAGACAGAGAGGGGCGGATGAGATGACAGTTCTAGGGAAGGCGGGATTGCCCCGGGACGGCGCACCGCTGCCTCGGACCAACGCCCTGGGCTACTATGAGGTTCGCATCGAGTCCATCGGCGGGCTGGGCGCGCACCTGGCCGGGCAGACTCTGGCTGAAGCCGGCGTGCTGGGGATGGGGCTGAACGGCGCCCACTTCTCCTCCTACGGGTCTGAAAAGAAGGGAACGCCGCTCCGCTCCTTCGTCCGCTTGACGGAGCGCGACCGGGAGGTGCGCACCAGCAGCCCCGTCGACCGGCCGCACCTGGTGGCGGTCTTCCACGAGGCGCTGACCCGGACCAAGACCGTACTGGAGGGTCTGGAGGAGGATGGGGTATTCCTCCTGAACACGCGTCACTCTCCGGCCGAGGTGGCGGAGCGTATGGGCCTCCAGGGAATCACCGTGGGCACCGTCGATGCCCTGGGCATAGCCCTGGAGGAGAAGACACGCATCAACACCGCCATGCTGGGCGCCATCGTCCGGGGCATGGGCTTCATGGACGTCGAGGCGGTGCGGCAGGCGCTGGCCGGCACCTTCGCGGCACGCTACGCTCACCTGCTGGACGCCAACATTCGCACCTTCGACCGCGGCTACAGCGAGGTCAAGCTGGAGCGCATCCCCGGCGAGTACAAGCCGGTGGAGACGGCTGCCGGCGGTCCGGCTTTGGGCTACCTCAATGCGCCCCTCGGTGGCGCGATCCTCCACCCGGCGAACACCGTCGTCAAGGACATGAGCCCAGGTCGCCTGGGCACCCTGCCCGAGTTCGTCCAGGAGGCCTGCAACAACTGCGGCCTCTGCGACATGGTCTGCCCCGACATGTGCTTCGTCTGGCAGGAAGGCGTGGACGAGAAGGGGCGGCCCGGCATGATGCTTCAGGGCATCGACTACCAGTATTGCAAGGGCTGCCTGAAGTGCGTCGAGGTGTGCCCCGTGCACCCGGCCGCCCTGGTCGAAATCCCGGAGACGGAGGGATGGGCCGAAAGCCATCGGGCGCAGCGATACGTCGCTGTTACGCGCGCGAAAGAGGTGGCGATCGGCGCGGGGCCCGGCTCCCGCAAGGCGGGAGAATGGGGAGCGCCCTGACGAGGAGAAGAGCTGATGGTGACGACTACGAGAGTAGGTGCGGGGAAAACGGCCGTCCGAGCCGAGCAGGTCCCGGCTTTCAAGACCGGCAACGAGATGGCCGCCCTGGCCGCCAGACAGGTCAACTACCACTTGATGGGCTACTTCCCCATCACGCCCTCCACTGAGATCGCCGAGTTCCTCGACGAGATGAAGGCGGAGGGCGTCCACGAGATCGCCATGGTCCCGGCGGACGGCGAGCACGGAGCAGCCGGCATCTGCTACGGCGCCACCGTGGGCGGCGGCCGCGTCCTGAACGCCACCAGCGCCAACGGGCTGCTCTACTCCATCGAGCAGCTACCGGTGCAGTCGGGAACCCGCTACCCGATGGTGCTGAACCTGGTGACACGCGCCATCAGCGGCCCTCTCGACATCCGCGGCGACCACTCCGACCTGTACTATGCCCTCAACATCGGCTGGATCATCCTCCTGGCCCGCAGCCCCCAGGCAGTCTACGACATGAACATCATCGCCCCGAAGATCGGCGAGCTCCCCGACGTGCGGCTGCCGGTCATCGTGGCGTACGACGGCTTCTTCACCAGCCACCAGAAGCGGCGGGTCGAGCACTTCAAGGACGATGAGGTGGTGCGTCGCTTCGTGGGTCCAGCGAAGACGCCCATCCACGCGCTGGACCCGCGGCACCCGGTCACCATCGGGCCGTACATGAACGACCCGGACCTCATCAACAACAAGTACCAGCTCAAGCTGGCCATGGACGCCGCCATGCGGGAGCTGCCGGCCGTCTTCGCCGAGTACGCCGAGCTGAGCGGCCGCCACTACCCCCTGGTCGACAACTACCGCATGGAGGACGCCGAGGTGGCGCTGGTACTGCTCAACTCCGCCGCCGAGACCGCCAAGGACGCGGCGGACAGCCTGCGCGAGAAGGGGCTGCCGGTGGGTGTGGTGAGCCCCAACGTCCTGCGGCCCTTCCCGGCCGATGGCTTCCGCGAGGCCCTGCGCAACGTGAAGGTCGTCCTCATCGGCGACCGAGCCGACTCCTACAGCGGCCAGGGAGGCAACCTCAGCATCGAGGTGAAGGCGGCGCTCAAGGACGACCCCGAGAACCGCACCCTCTGCCTGGACCGTATCTACGGCCTGGGCGGCAAGGACTTCCGCTTCGAGGACGCGGAGGCCCTCTTCAACGAGGCGCTGGAGACGGCGCGCACGGGCGTCGTCGCCGTCCCGTATGACTACCACGGCGCCACGCCGGGGCACGGAGGCGGGCGCCGGCGTGTACCCGTACTTGCCGCCGCTGGAGAAGGAGGACGTCTACCAGACCTCGTGCAGGTGGAGCGGGACGAGGCCACCGGCAAGCTGAAGGTGAAGGCTCCCAATCCTCGCTGAGCTGACCGCCGGCCCAAGCGCATCGCCCCGGGCCACGGCGCCTGCCCGGGCTGCGGCATCTTCTCCGCCGTCGAGCAGTTCATGCGGGGCATCGAGGGCGACGTCGTCGTCCTCTACCAGACCGGCTGCGGCGATGGTCGTGACCACCGGCTACCCCTATCAGCGCCCACCGGGTGACCTACGTCCACAACCTGTTCCAGAACGGCGCCGCCACCCTCTCGGGCCTGGTCGAGATGTACCGACGAGCGGCGTCGCCGCGGCGAGCTGCCGGACGTGGACGACATCACCTTCGTGATGGTCACCGGCGACGGCGGCATGGACATCGGCATGGGGCCGGCCATCGGCGCCGCGCTGCGCAACCACCCCTCATCATCCTCGAGTACGACAACCAGGGCTACATGAACACCGGCGCGCAGCTCAGCTACTCGACGCCGCTGGGCCACGCCACGCACCACCAGCCACGTCGGCCCGCCGAGCAGGGCAAGCGCTTCCACCACAAGGACACGGCCCAGATCATGGCCGCCAGCCAACATCCCCTACGTCTTCACCGGCATCGAGAGCCTGGGCCGACGACCTGGTGGAGAAGGCGGCCAAGGCCCAGTGGTACGCCCGCAACGAGGGCATGGTCTACGGCAAGCTCCTCATCGCCTGCCCGTTGAACTGGCGCAGCGAGGAGCGAATGGGGCAGCGCAGTCGTGCAGGCCGCCGTCGACTAGCTGCTTCTTCCCCCTGTACGAGATCGAGCACGGGCATCACCCACATCACCTACGACCCCGAGGGTCGGAAGAAGCGGGTCCCGGTGAGCGAGTGGCTGGGGATGATGGGCAAGACGCGTCACATGCTGCGCCCGGAGAACGCCGGCCTCCTGCACGAGTTCGAGGAAGAGGTGGAGAGGCGCTGGCGCCGCCTCAAGGCCCGCGACGAGCACCCGCTGCTTTAGCCAGCGCAGCGTGCTCATAGCCATCGACGGCCCCCCTCAAGGGGGCCGTCGTGTACGTGTGCTGGGCTTGCGGTTGTCTATCTTCCGAAGCATGGACCGGGTGGTAGGGGCGCAGCATGCTGCGCCCCTACGCGGCGGTGCCATCGCTGCGCCAATTCCCCAATTGCCGGGGGCGATACCACCTGCCTATACTGAATGTGACCCTTCGACCAGGAGATCCTTGCCGCTTGGCACCATAGATGGATGTGATAGACCTGCGCAGCGACACGATCACCCGCCCGACCGCGGCTATGCGCCGGGCCATGTCTGAGGCCGAGGTGGGCGATGACGTCTACTCGGAGGACCCCACCGTCAGGCGACTCGAGCGCATGGCCGCCGACGCCATGGGCAAGGAGGCCGCTCTCTTCGTGGCGAGCGGTACGATGGGCAACCTGGTGGCCGTCCTCACCCAGACGCAGCGAGGCGACCGCGTGGTGGTCGGCGATGAGGCCCACATCTACTACTACGAGGGCGACGGCGAACGCCGGCTGGCCGGCGTAGAGCTGGTGGCCATCCCCAACGATGAGCGCGGCGGCATGGACCCGGCGCTGGTGAAGAAGGCGCTGGAAGCGCCCGGCTCGCCCGCGACCCTGGTCTGCCTGGAGAACACCCACAACCGCTGCGGCGGCGCCGCCCTCACTGCCGGCGAGACGGCCGCGGTCGCCGACGTGGCCCGCTCGCATGGGGCGCGGGTCCACCTCGACGGGGCGCGCATCTTCAACGCCGCCGTCGCGCTGGGCGTGCCCGCCGCCGAGCTTGCCGCCCCTGTCGATTCCGTCACCTTCTGCTTCTCGAAGGGGCTTTCGGCGCCGGTGGGGTCTATCCTCAACGGCAGCGCCGACTTCATCGCCAGGGCGCGGCAGATGCGGCGCATGGTTGGAGGCGGCATGCGTCAGGTGGGGGTCATCGCCGCCGCCGGCATCGTCGCCCTGGAGACGATGGTTGAGCGACTGGCCCAGGACCACGAGAACGCCCGTCTCCTGGCCGAGGGGCTGTCGGCCCTGCCGGGCATCAGCCTCGACGCGGCGTCAGTGCAGACGAACATCGTGGCAATGGAGCTGGAGGGTTGGGAGCCACCGGACTTCCTGGCTGCCCTCAAGGAGGCGGGCGTGCTGGCGGTCCCCTTCGGGCCGCACCGCATCCGCATGGTGACCCACAGCGACGTCAGCCGTGAGGACATCGAGAGGGCGGTGGAGCGGGTTCGCAGCGTCTGTGCGGCCCGGGTCTAGAGATAGGCTACATCTACAAGTAGCCGATTTGCGGCGAGAGCGGGATGTCGCTGGGCACGAACACGCCGCTCCCCCGCGCGATCTCGATTGCCCGCTGCGTCGAAGAGCTG
This sequence comes from uncultured Chloroflexia bacterium, assembly GCA_963726245.1. GTDB lineage: Bacteria > Chloroflexota > Dehalococcoidia > DSTF01 > JALHUB01 > CAVSBT01. The sequence goes on along the minus strand of CAVSBT010000030.1, from coordinate 156,843 downwards.
AGACTCCGCCACAAATAGCCGTCGGGAACGATGGGCCACCTGTCCCACGGCTCTCACTTCACCTTCAGACAGCGGCCTGACCAGGTACGCGTTCAACGAGACCGTCAGTACGAATACGTCAGGCACGAGGGAGTTCACCGCGAAGAAGGCCGCATCGTCGAGGGCCTTGAAGTAGAAGGCGCCATGAACGGCGTTCGCCGCGTGGAAGAAATCCCTCCGCACCTTCATGGTGACAACAGCGCGGCCCTCGGACACCTGCATGGTGGGCTGGAAGAAGTGGTTGATGGGAGCGGAAGCGTACATTCGCTCCAGCTTGCGGTAGTGCTCAGCGCCACTCAACGCCGCGTCTTCCTCTCAGCTATTGTGCAGCCCACAGGCAGCCCCGGCCCTCGCTACGGGCCTCCTCCTCCAGCGCCACCAACGCATCGCGGTAGGTGCCGTCGAAGGTCCATGCCTGAGCGAAGCCCTCGGCCACCAGGGAAGCATCCACGGAATACCCAGCCAGGGTGAAGACGTAGCGCAGCAGGCGGCCGCCGCTGTCGCGGTCGCGGGCGTCTGCCACGAGGAGCACGTGTCGACCGGCCAGCTCTTCGTTGCGCTGCTTGGCTTCCTCGTAGCAGGGCTCCTCACGCTCCGGCGTATCGATGCCGTAGTAGCGCACCGTCTCGCGTTTGCCCTCCAACTGCACCTCAATCGTATCCCCGTCGATGACGTTCAGTACGACCGCCGCCGGCAGCGACTCTGGCTGCGGGTACGCGAAAACGCCGGCGGGCAGCTCCGATGGAAGCATCTCATCTCCTGAGTGCTCCTTGGCCAAAGCGGTGGCCGTCGCCGCCAACTCCTGCTGCGTGGGCTCATTGTCATTGCCGCCGGAACTGATTTGGGAGAGGAGGGCGATGAGGAGCAGAGTGAGACCGAGCAACACGAAGGGTAGAGAGAGGGAATAGATGAATTGAGCCCTGGACCGGCCGCCCCAGGGATACGGTTTCCAACGTTTCAAAGGGCCGCTCCCGCAGCAGTCGCGTCGATAGGCGCGGCCGGGCTCGGCCCGCCGCGGCAGGTCTCGGGGAGAATCGGCGCCTGGATTATCATCGATGGATCGCGAAAAGGGCCGGACTGCTCCCGGCTGGAAGACATTGTACCATCTTCCGTCCGCTGGGCGCGGGTTTGGCCGCCGTCGCGGGCCGGCTGGCCGGAGGCGCAGGCCCCAAGGCGCGATGCTATAATCGCAGCGCAATGGGAGATGAACGGAAGCCCCGGCTGGTGATCCTGGACGGCCACGGCATCATCCACCGTGCCTACCACGCCTTGCGCGACCAGCCCCTGACGGTGCGCCGGACGGGCGAGCCCGTGGGCGCCGTCTACGGATTCGCCAACACGCTGCTGAGCGTGCTGCAGGAGCTGAAGCCCACCCACGTGGCCGTCGCGCTCGACCCGCCGGGCCCCACCTTTCGACACGAGAAGGACGAGACCTACAAGGCGCACCGGGCGGCGGCGCCGGAGGACCTGCACCAGCAGGTCGCCCGCTGCGAGGAAGTCGTCGAGGCCTTCAAGATCCCCATCGTTCGCGTCGCAGGCTTCGAGGCCGACGACGTGCTCGGCACCCTGGCCCGCCAGGCGTCGGCGCAGGATCTCGAGACCTACCTTGTGACTCTGGACAGCGACATCGTCCAGCTCGTGCGGCCCGGCGTCCACGTCTACATGTACCGCCCCTACCAGCGGGACACCGTCATCTACGACGAGCAGTTGGCCCGCGAGCGCTACGGCATCGAGCCGGCCCAGATGCCGGACCTCAAGGGGCTCAAGGGCGACGCGTCCGACAACATCCCCGGCGTGCCCGGCATCGGCGAGAAGACGGCGGCCAAGCTCGTGCAGCAGTTCGGGAGCGTGGAGAACCTCTACGAGCACCTGGACGAGGTGCAGCCCGAGAAGCTGCGGGAGAACCTGCGCCAGCACGAAGCGCAGGCCCGCCACAGCAAGAGCATGGCGACCATCGACACCGACGTCCCTATCGACCTGGACCTGGCGGCCTGCGAGCTGAAGCCGCTGGACCGCGAGAAGGTGCTGCGCCTCTTCCAGGAGCTGGAGTTCCGCAGCCTGGTGGCGACGCCTCCCGGCCTGGCTGGCTGGGGAACAGCCGCCGGCCCCGGCCGCCGTCGAGGTGGAGGCGCCGAAGGTGGACTACCGCGCCGTCCACAGCGAGGAGGATCTGGAGAAGCTGGCCCACCGCCTGGCCGACGCTGGCACCTTCGCCTTCGACACGGAGACGACGGGGCTGAGCGCCATGCGCGCCGGCCTGGTCGGCATCTCGCTGTCGCCGGCGACGGGCGAGGCGTACTACGTGCCGGTGGGTCACCGCCCCGGCCTGGGCGAGCAGGCGCAACTGCCGCTGTCGACGGTGCTGGCGCGCCTGGGGCCGGTGCTGGAGGACACCGCCATCGCGAAGGTGGCCCACAACGGCAAGTTCGACATGCTGGTGCTGGCCAACCAGGGCGTCTGGATCGAGAACCTGGCCTGCGACACGATGATCGCCGCCTACGTCCTGGGCGAGGGCGGCGGCACCGAGGCCTACCGCCCCGGCGCGGGCTCACTCGGCCTCAAGTGGCTGGCCTCGAAGCGCCTGGGGATCGAGATGACCCCCATCACCGACCTCATCGGGCCGGCGGGGCCGAAGCAGCTCTCCATGGACCTGGCGCCCATCGCCGCCGCCACCGACTACGCCTGCGCCGACGCCGACATGACGGGGCGCCTGTGCTCCGTCCTCGAGGCGGAGCTGCGCGAGCAGGGGCTGTGGAGCCTCTTCGCCGAGATCGAGATGCCGCTGGTGCCGGTGCTCGCCCGCATGGAGCGGGCCGGCGTCGCCCTGGACACGAGCATCCTGCGCGAGATGTCGCGGCAACTGGAGGGGCAGATTCGAGAGGTCGAGGAGAAGATCTACGCCGAGGTGGGCCACCAGTTCAACATCGGCTCGCCGCAGCAGCTCTCCGCCATCCTCTTCGAGGAGATCAAGCTGCCCAAGACGCGTCGCACCAAGTTCGGCCACACCACCGACGCCCAGGCCCTGGAGGCGTTGCGCGGCGTCCACCCTGTCATCGACCTCATCATGCTCTACCGGCACATCACGAAGCTGAAGTCCACCTACGTCGACACCCTGCCGGCCCTCATCAACCCGAAGACGGGCCGCGTGCACACCACCTTCAACCAGACGATAGCCGCCACCGGCCGCCTCTCGTCGAACGACCCGAATCTCCAGAACATCCCCGTGCGCACCGAGCTGGGCGGGCAGGTGCGCAGCGCCTTCGTCGCCCGCGACATCGGGCCGGACCCCTGGCTGCTGGCCGCCGACTACTCGCAGGTCGAGCTGCGCATCCTCGCCCACCTCTGCCAGGACCCGAACCTGCTGGACGCCTTCCACCGCGACGAGGACATCCACGCCAGCACGGCCGCGCAGGTCTTCGGCGTGGAGATCGACAAGGTGACGCTGGAGATGCGGCGTCGGGCGAAGGTCTTCAACTTCGGCGTCCTCTACGGCCTCAGCGACTTCGGCCTCTCGCAGCGGGAGGGCATCTCGCGCGAGGAGGCGGCGCAGTTCATCGAGACCTACTTCCGCAAGTACGAGCGCGTCCGGCAGTGGCAGGAGCAGGTGGTCGCGGACACGCGGCGTCTGGGCTACGCCGAGACGCTGGCCGGGCGGCGGCGCTACATCCCCGAGATCAACTCGGCGAACTACCAGTCGCGTTCCGCCGCCGAGCGCATGGCCGTCAACATGCCCGTCCAGGGCACCGCCTCCGACATCATCAAGATCGCCATGAACCGCATCGACGCCGAGATGCGGGAGCGGGGCCTGCGCTCCAAGATGCTCCTCCAGGTGCACGACGAGCTCATCTTCGAGGGGCCGGCGTCGGAGCTGGACGCGCTGCGAGAGATGGCAGTGCGCGTCATGCCCGCCTCGCTGACGCTGGCCGTGCCCTTGAAGGTAGACGTGAAGGTGGGGCGGAACTGGGGGGAGATGGGGTAGGGGGAGAGCGACATAAGGTAGCTGCAGACCTTCAGGTCTGCCCCTGGAGGCAGGGCTAAAGCCCTGCAGCTACGACGGACGTGCCCTGAATGTGGACGTAGTCCTGAGGCCCACTGGGGAGAAGTGGAGTAGGGCTGGCAGGGGACGGATGAACGACGAGAACGAGGAGTTGGCGCGGTCTGAGAGGTTGAATGAGATACTAGATCTCTACCGGAGTGAGGCGAAGCGATGCCGGAGGGCCAAGGCCTGGCTTGCAGGCTGCGTGATGGCGGGGGCGGCTCTTGAGGCCGGGTTGCTTGCAATGGCGGAGTGCTACCCTGAGGAGGTTCTGGACTGGGCAGAGACGCAGGCTGACCGAAAGTTGCCGAAGGAGCCAACAAAGTGGTATCTGGCTGACCTGCTGGACGCCGCAAAGAGCCTGGGCTGGCTCCCCGCCAGCTTGATGGCCCATGACGAATTCGATTCGGATAGAGCGTTGGTCGGTGACTATGCAGAGGTGGTGAGGGAAATCCGCAACCTAGTGCATGCTGGTCGGTACGTTAGGGACTACGCAGACATGGAGATAGCGAAGGAACATCTGGTGCTCAGCTTGGAGGTTCTTGAGGCGGCGTTTGACTGGCTATTCTCCAGGCTTGCCGAATCGCTTAAGGAGGCCGCAAAGGCCGAAGGTTGGCAGCTCTAGTAGGCCACCGGAAACTGGACCGAGCCCCTACGCCATAACCGTGTAGCACATGGAATGTGAAGACATCCTCGAACGCCTGAAGTCGCTGGCCAACGCGGAGAACGTGGCGGGCATGGCGCGGTTCGGCATCAACCCGCAGAACACCCTGGGGATATCCATCCCCGTGCTCCGCAAGATGGCGAGGGAGATCGGCCGCGACCACGCGCTCGCCCGGGAGCTGTGGTCGTCCGGCGTGCACGAGGCGCGCATCCTGGCCGCCCTGATCGATGACCCGCGCCTGGTCACCGAGGCGCAGATGGACGCGTGGGCGGCGGACTTCGACTCCTGGGACGTCTGCGACCAGTGCTGCGCTAACCTCTTCGACAAGACGGAGCTGGCCTATCGCAAGGCCATCGAGTGGGCCGCCAGGGACGAGGAGTTCGTGAAGCGGGCGGGCTTCGCGCTCATGGCCGCGCTGGCCTGGCACGACAAGCGCGCGCCGGACGAGGCGTTCCTGGCGTTCCTGCCCGTCATCAAGCGGGAGTCCGTCGACGGCAGGAACTTCGTGCGGAAGGCGGTCAACTGGGCGCTGAGGACGATCGGGAAGCGGAACGCCGCGCTTAACATAAGGGCGATCGCGGCGGCGAAGGAGATCCAGGCGACGGGCTCGAAGGCGGCCCGCTGGGTCGCCGCCGACGCGCTCCGAGAGCTGACCAGCGAGAAGGTGCAGGAGAGGCTCCGTGCCTGAGTTGCCCGAAGTAGAGACCATACGGCGCGACCTGCTGCCCCTGCTGCGGGGGCGCGCCTTCACCCACGTCTGGGTGTCGCCCGATGCCCCCCGGCTGGTGCAGGCGCCCACGGCGGCCGACTTCGCGCGCCTGCTGCCGGGCCGGCGCGTCGAGGACGTGTCGCGGCGGGGCAAGTTCCTCGTCTTTCATCTCTCCGACGGCTTGTATCTAGTCGTACACCTGCGCATGACGGGCGCGCTGCTCCACCGGCCGTCGGGCGCGCCGCCCGACCGCTACGTGCGCGCTGTCCTCTCGCTGGACGACGGCAGCGAGCTGCGCTTCAGCGACCTGCGCAAGTTCGGCACACTCTGGCTGGTGCCGGACACCTCGCCGGTGCTGAGCCGGCTGGGGCCGGAGCCCCTGGACGGCGGGATGACGCCATCGCTGCTGCGGGAGCTGACGGCGCGGCGGCGGGCGCCCATCAAGTCGCTGCTGCTCGACCAGCGGGCCGCTGGCCGGCATCGGCAACATCTACGCCGACGAGGCGCTCTTCGCCGCCGGCCTGCACCCGCAGCGACCCGCCTCCAGCCTGTCGGACGCGGAGGTCGAGCGGCTGTGCGACGCTATCGGCCGCGTGCTGACGGCGGCTCTGGAGGACCGCGGCGCCAGCTTCCGCGACTACGTGGACGCCTCGGGGCGCGAGGGCCGGCACCAGTTCCACGTGCAGGTCTTCCGGCGCACCGGCAAACCGTGCTACGTCTGCGGCGGCGAGATCGCGCGCGTGAAGGTCGCGGGGCGCAGCACCCACTTCTGCCCGAGGTGCCAGCCGCTGGAGTCCGGCGCAAGCCATGCCGAAGAGGAGGCCGCATCGTGAGTGGACCCGTCCGTGACGCCATCACCGACGTGCCCGGCATCCGCGTCGGGCACTGGACGGACCGGCGCGCCGCCACCGGCTGCACCGTCGTCCTCTGCGAGAAGGGGGCCATGGGCGGCGTCGACGTGCGCGGCGGCGCCCCCGGCACCCGCGAGACCGACGCCCTGCGGCCCGGCACGCTGGTCCAGGCGATCAACGCCGTCGTCCTGACGGGCGGCAGCGCCTGGGGCCTCGACGCGGCCGGCGGCGTCATGCGCTACCTGGAGGAGCGGGGCGTCGGCTTTGTGTACGGCGCCGGGCCGGTGCCCGTCGTGGTGGGCGCTGTCCTCTACGACCTCCGTCTCGGCCGGGGCGACGTGCGCCCTGATGCCGAGTCCGGCTATCGCGCCTGTCGAGCGGCGAGGGCGGGCGCCGTCGCGCAGGGGAGCGTCGGCGCGGGCACGGGGGCTACGGTGGGCAAGGCCCTGGGGATGGAGCGCTGTCTGAAGGGAGGCGTGGGCACGGCCAGCGAGGCCCTGGCCTCCGGCCGGGGCGGCCTGGTCGTGGGCGCGCTGGTGGCCGTCAACTGCTTCGGCGAGGTGGTCGATCCGGCCAGCGGGCAGGTGATCGCCGGGCCGCGCGCCGAGGGCGGCGGCTTCGTAAGTACCGTCGACGTGCTGCGGGGGCTCGGGCAGGCGCCGCGCGGCCGGCGAGAGCACCACCCTGGTCGTCGTGGCCACGAACGCGCAGCTGACGAAGGAGTATGCGTGTCGACTGGCCTCCGTCGCCCACGACGGCCTGGCGCGGGCGATACGGCCCGTCCACACCATGGTCGACGGCGACGTCGTCTTTACCATGGCGACGGGAGATGTGGCGCTGGAGCCCGTGCGCTACGCGGCGTTGGAGGCCCTGGCGGCCCGAGCCGTCGAGCGGGCCGTGCTGAAGGCGGTGCGAGAGGCCCGCGGCCTGGCCGGCGTGCCCTCGGCCGCCGAGACCGCGACGTAGCGGAGGCCTTCAGGCCTCCAGGGCGTCAGCGACGCTCTCTATCGACCGGACTACTCCGTTAGGCCTATTGACACTGCCCATAACCTTGGTATATTGGAATTGCCATCGATCCGCCATCGGCGGACGGTGAGCCCAAGCAAGGTTTCCCGCCAAACGTCGCTTGGATCCCACAAGGACCGAGACGGCACCGTAGGCTGCTACTGCTTGTGCCCTTTCGGTTTGGGACCGGAAGGGCATTCTTGTTTACAACGGGGTCACCGAGGAAGGACAGCTCTTACCAGACCAGGCCAGAGGAGCCCCCGTAGGGCGGGAATCGGAGGTGCGGAAGCCATGAGGAGTATGCTGAGGAGCAAGATTCACCGGGCGCGGGTGACCGATGCCAACCTGGAGTACGAGGGCAGCATCACCCTCGACCAGGACCTTATCGATGCTGCCTTCCTTCTTGAATATGAGATGGTGCACGTCCTGGATGTAAACAACGGCAATCGGCTCCAGACCTACGTCATCAAGGGCGGCCGTGGCACCGGCGAGGTTGTGATCAACGGCGCCGCCGCTCGCCTGGTGAACCGGGGAGACCGCGTCATCATCCTGGCCTACGCCACCCTGACCGAGGCCGAGGCGCGGACCTGCATCCCCAAGCTGGTGTACGTGGACGGCGAGAACCGCATCGTGCGGGTGAGCCCGATCATCGAGGAGCCATCGACCGCCGCCGTCTAGGGCGGGAGGAAGACTATGACACACGTGACTATCGACGAACTGAAGGCCATGAAGCGCCGGGGCGAGAAGATCGCCATGCTCACGGCCTACGACTATCCGACGGCCCGCATCCTGGACGAGGCCGGCGTCCCCATCATCCTCGTGGGCGACAGCCTGGGCATGGTGGTCCTGGGCTACGACTCCACCTTGCCCGTGACGATGGAAGACATGATCCACCACACGCGCGCCGTCGTGCGCGGCACCGAGCGCACACACGTCGTCTTCGACATGCCCTTCATGAGCTACCAGTCCGGTGTTGAGGACGCCCTGCGCAACGCCGGCCGCGCACTGCAGGAGACGGGCGCCCAGTCGGTGAAGCTGGAGGGCGGCGCCCACATGGCGGAGACCGTGCGACGGCTGGTCGAGGTTGGCATCCCCGTCATGGGGCACATCGGGCTGACGCCGCAGTCTGTGAACCAGTTGAGCGGCTTTCGCGTACAGGGCAAGACGCCCGCCGCCGCCGTCGCGCCTCCTCCACGACGCCCGCGCGCTGGAGCAGGCCGGCGCCTACGCTATCGTCCTGGAGACCATCCCGGCGCCCCTGGCCCGGATCATCACCTCCAAGGTGTCGGTGCCGACGATCGGCATCGGCGCCGGGCCCGACTGCGACGGCCAGGTGCAGGTGATCTACGACTTCCTGGGCCTCTACCCCGACTTCGTGCCCAAGCACTGCCGTCAGTACGCCCACCTGGCGGATGAGATCTCGCGGGCCGTGCGGCAGTACATGGACGACGTTCGAGGGGGCGCCTTCCCGACCGAGAAGGAGTCCTTCGCCATGGACGAGTCGGCGCTGGCCGAGCTCGTCCGTGGGACCGACGAGGCGGTGCGGGACGAGTCCCGCAGCCTCGCCTAACACCGAGACCCCCGCCTGTCTTCCCCCCGTCAGGCGGGGGTCTCGACCTTTGTGACAGTTGCGAGCGTGCGCGTCATCTCCACCGTAGCCGACATGCGACGGGCCCGCCACGAGATGGCGGGCTCTGTGGGCCTGGTGCCGACCATGGGCGCCCTGCACGAGGGCCACCTGTCGCTGGTGCGGCACGCCCGCGCCGGTGACGACACGGTGGTCGTCAGCATCTTCGTCAATCCCACCCAGTTCGGCCCCAGCGAGGACTTCGCCCGCTACCCCCGCGACCCGGACCGCGACCTGGCGCTCCTCCGTGAGGCGGGCACGGACCTGGTCTTCATGCCGCCGGTGGAGGAGATCTACCCGCAAGGCTTCGACACGTACGTGGAGGTGGGGAAGCTGGCGCAGGTGCTGGAGGGGGCGAGCCGGCCCGGCCACTTCCGGGGCGTCGCCACTGTCGTCGCGAAGCTGTTCAACATCGTCCAGCCGCACCGGGCCTACTTCGGGCAGAAGGACGCGCAGCAGTTGGCCGTCATCCGCCGCCTGACGCGCGACCTCGACCTGCCGGTGGAGGTGGTCGGGCTGCCTACGGTGCGCGAGCCCGACGGCCTGGCGATGAGCAGCCGCAACGTCTACCTCTCGCCCGAGGAGCGCAAGGCGGCCCTGGTGCTCTACCGGTCGCTGGAGGCGGCGCAGGAGCTGTGGCGCTCCGGCGTCCGCGATGCCTCCCTCATCCGCAGTCGCATGAACGATGTGCTCGCCGCCGAGCCCCTGGCCCGCGTGGACTACGTCAGCGTCGCCGACGCCGAGACGCTGGAGGAGCTGGAGACGGTGGACCGGCCGGCGCTGGTCTCTTTGGCGGTGCGCATCGGCAAGACACGCCTCATTGACAACGTGACGCTGGGGGGACGTAGCTCTTCCCCTTTGGGTAGTGGGTCAGTTTGACCGCTCGCGTTCCTCTCTAGTCGAGGAGTGAAATGACGGAGAATTCTTGGGTCAAGGAGTTTCCCGGGCCGGTGGTCGTCTGCGATGCGGCCGGAATCATTATTGAGATGAACGATCGGGCCATCGAGTGGTTTGCGGATAAGGGCGGCCGCGAGTTGCTCGGGAGGAGCGTGCTCGACGTCCATCCAGAGCAGGCGCAGTCGAAGATCCGGCGGATGATGGAGACGCGGGAGATTAACGTCTACACAATCGAGAAGGACGGCGGCAGGGTGGTGATCTATCAGTCGCCGTGGTACCGCGACGGGAAGTTCGCGGGGCTGGTGGAGTTCGGCTTGGAGGTCCCGCTAGAGATTCCGCACCACGTTCGCGCCCCGAGCGAATGAGGATGCGAACAGGCCACTATTCAAACTGAACCACTACCTCCCTTTGCCACCTCTTGAACGCAGGTGCTAAAATGGCGACGGGCTGCCGCCCCGGGGAGGTAGCTATGTCGGGCCATTCCAAGTGGACACAGATCAAGAGACAGAAGGGCGTCACCGATGCGCGCCGCGGGCAACTCTTCACCAAGCTCGGACGGGAGATTGGCGTCGCCGCCCGTCAGGGAGGCCCTGACCCGGCCTCCAACTTCCGCCTCCGGCTTGCCATCCAGAAAGCCCGCGATAACAACATGCCGGCCGACAACATCGATCGGGCTATCAAGCGGGCTACCGGCGAGGCGGGGGCGTCGACCCTCTCGGAGGTGACCTATGAGGGGTACGGTGTCGGCGGCGCTGCCGTCCTGGTCGAGACGGTGACCGACAACCGCAACCGCACGGTGGCCGACATCCGCGCCACGTTCGCGCGCGCCGGTGGCAGCCTCGGCGAGGCCGGCTGCGTGTCGTGGCTGTTCGAGAGCCGCGGCGTCATCACAGTCCCTGCTCAGAACCAGGGCGGCGACGACCTGGCCCTGCTCGCCATCGACGCCGGCGCCGAAGACGTGAAGGTCGAGGACGACGCCGTCGAGGTCTACACCAAGCCAATGGACCTGGAGAATGTCCGCCGGTCGCTGGAGGAGGCCAGCGTCGCTGTTGCCTCCGCCGAGATCGCCATGGTGCCCAAGAGCACTGTGGGACTGGGAGAGAAGGAGGCGGTCCAGACCCTCAGGCTCCTCGACCGCCTCGAGGAGTTGGACGACGTCACGCACGTCTACTCCAACGGCGACTTCCCGGACTCGGCCCTGGACGCGTACAGCGCCCAGGCCACAGCCGGATGACACCGTCGCCCCGTGCTGTCCCTGGCCTGGTGGTCCTGGGCATCGATCCTGGGCTGCGGGCCACCGGCTGGGGCGTGCTGGCCCTGGCGGGCTCGGGCGTGACCTCTGTCGAAAGGGAGCAACTCACGGTCCTGGGCTATGGCGCCGTGACAACGGAGCCGGCCCTGCCGCTGCCCGAGAGGCTGCGGCGCATTTGCTCTTGGTCTGCGAGAGGTCATCGGCCGCTGGCAGCCGGCCGAGGCGGCGGTGGAGGAGGCGTTCGTCGCCGCCAACAAGCGTGTCGCCATCGCCATGGGCGAGGCCCGCGGGGTCGCCTTCCTGGCGGCGGCTGAGGCGGGCCTGGCCGTCTTCGAGTACTCGGCCTCGGAGGTGAAGCAGGCGGTGTCGGGATACGGACGCGGCAGCAAGGAGCAGGTGCAGGAGATGCTGCGCCTTCAGTTGGGGCTCGAAGCCGCGCCTCAGCCAAACGACGCCTCCGACGCCCTCGCGACCGCGCTCTGCCACCTGATGCGCCGTCGCGCCGAAGCGCGACTAGCCGGCAGCTCGTGCCGCCGCGATTTCGGAAGGCAGAGCATGAGCCCCATCGCCTGCCTGCGGGGTGTGGTAGAGGAGTGGGGGGCCGACTGGCTTCTCGTGTTCGTCGGCGGCGTTGGGCTGCGGCTCCAAGTGCCGGCCTCCACCGCCGAGGCGCTGGGCCGCCGCGGCGAGAGCGTGGTGCTGCACACGCACCTCCACCTTCGGGATGACGCCGTGGCCCTCTACGGCTTTGCCTCCGCCGAAGACCTGCGCCTGTTCGAGATGCTGATCAGCGTCAGCGGCGTCGGGCCCAGGGGGGCGCTGAGCCTCCTTTCCGCCCTGGGCGCCGAGGGTCTCTCCGACGCCGTGTCGGCCGGCGACGCGCCGAGGCTGCAGCAGGTGCCGGGCGTCGGGCAGAAGATGGCGGCGCGCCTGGTGCTGGAGCTGAAGGGCAAGCTCGTGGGGCGGGCCGTGCAGCCGTCCCGACGGGCCGCGACGACGAGGTGGCGGCCGCCCTGGTCGGGCTGGGCTACACGCAGGCGGAGGCCCAGGCCGCCGCTGCCAGCGTCCCCTCGGATGGCTCGCTCAGCGTCGAGGAGCGGCTCCGGAGCGCCCTGGCCTACTTCGGCCGCCGGGCCTGAGAGGGACGCCCCGAGACTTGGACCTCCACCGACTCTTGAAATCCTACCGCTGGCATCTGGCGGGCGCGGCCGTCATCGCCCTGGTCGCGCTGGTGGTGGCCGTCTTCGACCCCCTGGACAGAGCGCTCGGAGGCTCCGTCCGCTGGCGGGAGGTGGACGAGATCTTCATCCCCGGTGGTCTTGCCCTGCTCTTTCTTCTCGCCGGGCTGGTTGTTGAGGTGCGGCGTCGCGCCGCGAGCGTCACCTGGCCGACCTGTACGGCGAGTTGCTTGGCAAGGAAGCGGAGCTGGAGCGGCTGGCGATCACCGACCCGCTGACCGGCCTCTACAACCGTCGCTTCTTCCAGTCGCGGTTGGGCGTGGAGATCGAGCGGGCGAAGCGGTATGAACGGGTGCTCTCGCTGGTGATGCTGGACGTGGACAACTTCAAGGAGATCAACGACCAGCGCGGGCACCAGTTCGGCGACCACGTGCTGGTGGAAGTTGGTAAGATATTGACGGGAAACGTCCGCGGCAGCGACATCGTCTGCCGCTACGGGGGCGAGGAGTTCGCCGTCCTGCTGCCGGAGACGCCCCCGGAGCAGGCGAGCCAGGCGGCCGAGAAACTGCGTACCTGTCTGAAGGAGCACTTCCGGCGGGGCCGCGACGCGGTGGCCCTGACGGTGAGCCTGGGTGTGGCGATCTACCCCTCGCCCGGCGTGGCCGACGAAGACGCGCTGGTGAGGCGCGCCGACGCCGCCCTCTACGAGGCGAAGGGCCGGGGGCGGGACCGCGTGGAGGGGGCGAGGGAGAGTTGATCTAGGCTATGCCATCCTTCCGTCTCGTCTCTGACTTCGAGGCCACGGGCGACCAGCCCCAGGCCGTCGACCGGCTGGTCGAGGGGCTGGAGCGCGGCCAGAAGCGCCAGACGCTCCTCGGCGTGACGGGCTCCGGCAAGACCTTCACCATGGCCAACGTCGTCGCCCGCTGGCAGCGCCCCACCCTGGTGCTCGCCCCCAACCGCACCCTGGCCGCCCAGCTCTGCTCCGAGTTCAAGGAGTTCTTCCCCGACAACGCCGTCGAGTTCTTCGTCAGCTACTACGACTACTACCAGCCCGAGGCCTACATCCCCCGCTCCGACACCTACATCGCCAAGGACGCCGACATCAACGACGAGATCGACAAGCTGCGCCACGCCGCCACCCGCGCCCTCTTCGAGCGGCGCGACGTCCTCATCGTGGCCTCTGTCTCCTGCATCTACGGCCTGGGCGAGCCCGAGGAGTACCAGAGCTTCACCCTCACCTTCCGGAAGGGCGAAGCCTTCAACCGCACCCGCGCCATGCGCCGCCTGGTCGACATGCAGTACGAGCGCAACGACGTGACCCTGGCGCGGGGCAAGTTCCGCCTCCGCGGCGACAGCATCACCATCCTCCCCGCCTACGAGGAGCTGGCCATCCGCATCGACTTCTTGGGGGACGAGGTGGAGCGCATCGTCGAGCTGGACCCCCTCACCGGCGAGATCGTGGCCGAGCGCGAGCGGGTGGACGTCTACCCCGCCAAGCACTTCGTCACCTCGCAGGAGAAGCTGGAGGCCGCCATCGCCGACATCGAGCAGGAGCTGGCGGAGCGGCTGGCGGAGCTACGGGCGCAGGACAAGATCCTGGAGGCGGCCCGCCTGGAGGAGCGCACCCACTACGACCTCGAGAGCCTGCGGGAGGCCGGCTACTGCTCCGGCATCGAGAACTACTCCCGCCACCTGGCGCGCCGCGCCCCCGGCAGCACCCCCTGGACGCTGCTCGACTACTTCCCCGACGACTTCCTGATGTTCATCGACGAGTCGCACATCAGCATCCCCCAGGTGCGGGGCATGTACCACGGCGACGTCTCCCGCAAGCAGACGCTGGTGGACTACGGCTTCCGCCTGCCCTCGGCGCTGGACAACCGGCCGCTCAACTTCGGCGAGTTCGAGGAGCACATCAGCCGCGTCGTCTACGTCTCGGCCACGCCCGGCCCCTACGAGTACCAGCACAGCGAGCAGGTGGTGGAGCAACTGGTGCGGCCCACCGGCCTGGTGGACCCCTCCATTGAGGTCAAGCCCACCGAGCGCCAGATCGACGACCTGCTCGAGCAGGTGCGGGCGCGCGTCGAGCGGGGGGAGCGCTGCCTGATCACCACCCTCACCAAGAAGATGGCCGAGGACCTGGCCGACTACCTGGCGGAGATGGGCGTCCGCACCCACTACCTGCACTCGGAGATCGACACGCTGGAGCGGGTGGAGATCCTGCGCGACCTGCGCCTGGGCGTCTACGACGTGGTCGTGGGCATCAACCTCCTGCGCGAGGGGCTGGACCTGCCTGAGGTGAGCCTGGTGGCCATCCTCGACGCCGACAAGGAGGGCTTCCTGCGCTCCGGCGACTCCCTGATCCAGACCATCGGCCGCGCCTCCCGCCACGTCGACGGCCGCGTCATCATGTACGCCGACAAGATGACCGATTCGATGCGCAGGGCCATCGACGAGACGTACCGGCGCCGCCGCGTGCAGGTCGCCTACAACGAGGAGCGCGGCATCACCCCCCAGGGCATCCGCAAGGCGATACGTGACATCACCGACCACGTGAAGAAGGTGGCCGAGGAGCGGGTCGAGTACCGCGTCGGCGGGGCCGTGCCCAAGGACGAGATCGCGCGGCTGGTGAAGGACCTGGAGTCGCAGATGAAGCAGGCGGCGCGGGCCCTGGAGTTCGAGCGGGCGGCGCTCCTGCGCGACCAGATCATCGAGCTGCGCAAGGAGCTCATCTCCGGCGAGGACGCCCTCCACGAGTTCGCCAAGTCGGCCTACGGCGCCGCCGAGACCGGCCGCCAGAAGCGCTCGCCGGGCGACTCCTGGCGCAACCGCGTGCGCACGGGCCGGCGGTACGGGAGGCGGTAGGGTGCGCAGCTACTCTGCGCTCCCGGCTTAGCGAGGCCCCTAGGAGCCGCTCGGCTATGCCCCAAGAGTCCTGGCTCACGGAGCAGATCAAGGCACTTGACTAGGATCCTTGCCTAATCAGTTAGTCAGTCCTCTGCCCGTCATCCCCAAGCGTTATATGGAACTTCTTGTGTCCCTCGCTTGCTCGATGACAAGCCATCGAAGGCTGCCTTGTGTCTGGCGTAAGGGATCACGAAGGCAATCCGACGGTCAGCCAGCACAGGCACGATGAACAGCGGCAGGCTTGGTGTTCCAGTAGCCTCTCCGGGAAACTCGAACCAGTAGCTCCTGTCGCGCCCAGATGGCGTGGTCGATACCTGCAGGACCCCCTGCTTGCCGTTCGCCGTGAACCTCGTCCTTGAATGGATGATAGATCAGGGGCCACCTGGCGAATCTGCTCCCATGCCCATTGCCGCCCCGCTGCTTCCGCCTCTGGGTTGCGGTTTCGCTTCTGCTTGCGCGGGGCCGCCCGGGCCGCGTGGACGAGCTGGCGGGCCCATTTGGTGAGCCCGCGATATGGCCTGTTCATGAA
Organism: uncultured Chloroflexia bacterium; assembly: GCA_963726245.1. Taxonomy (GTDB): domain Bacteria; phylum Chloroflexota; class Dehalococcoidia; order DSTF01; family JALHUB01; genus CAVSBT01. The sequence continues at coordinate 141,149 of CAVSBT010000030.1, read as the reverse complement.
TTCCATCGAGCGCCTCTTCTTTAATCCGGGCATGATCTATTACCTGGAAGGCAGCGAGTTGTCCCTGCTGTACGAGTTCCACTACCTCATCCTCAGTTATCTTCAGTATTTCTGCTACCTCTGAAGGAGTGTATGACCTTTGTCACCGCAATTACCTCCTTGGGTTCTGCCTTACCTAGGATTACCATAGCGCTATGGCAAGAATACCTTTCGCTAGGTATTGTGTCAGGGGGGCAGCGGGGGGATTTCGTGCGGCGTCCGTCCGTGCTGTCCAGTCTCCCCTTCTGCCACGCGTCAACCGTGGTACAAAAGGGCAAGTGTCAACTTGTCCTTCTTTGGCCTGGCAGTGGAGGTGACCCACCATGGAGATCGTCCCCGGCGTCCACACCATCGATTCGCTCGGCATGGGGCGGGCCTACCTGGCCATCGACGCCGACCGCGTGACGGTCATCGATACCGGCCTCAAGGGCAGCGCCGAGCGGGTGCTGCGGGCCGTGGAGGCGGCGGGTCGCAAGCCCCAGGACGTGCGCCAGATCGTCATCACCCACCACCACGGCGACCACACCGGCGGCCTGGCGGAGCTGGTGGAGCGCACCGGCGCCCAGGTGATGGTCCACGCCCTCGATGCGCCCGTCGTGCGCGGCGAGCGGCCGCCGCCGGGGCCGTCGTCGGGCGGGCTGCTGAAGCCGTCTGCTGGGCCGCATGGCGGCAGGGGCGCCCGCCGCCCGCGTCGACCGCGAGCTGGCGGACGGCGACGAGATCGACGCGCTCGACGGCATGCGCGTGGTGCACACGCCGGGGCACACCCCCGGCTCCATCTGCCTCTATTGCCCGAAGAGGCGGCTGCTCTTCACAGGTGACGCCGCCGCCAACAGCTTCCGCCTGCGACCGCCCATGGGCTGGTTCACCGAGGACATGGCCCAGGCGAAGGAGTCGATTCGAAAGCTGGCGGCGCTGGACTTCGAGGCCGTCTTCTTCGGCCACGGGCGGCCCATCGACAAGGACGCCGCGCTGCGCTTCCGCCGCTTCGCCGAGAAGCTGCGCTAGTCTTGGGAGGGTGCATCCCGCTCCGGCTCAGCCGAAGTTGTGCGCCTCCGGCGCCACCAGCTCTCGTGGCACGCGCAGCGGCCGGAACGACTCGGCGATGACGTTGGTGATGCCGTCGCGGCGCTGGAGCCGGCCGGACACGATGACGAAGGGCTCGGCGCGGACGAGGGCGCGGCAGCGCAGGTAGACCGCGGGCTTGACGACGACGTTGGCCAGCCCGTACTCGTCCTCCAGCACCAGGAAGACGAACCCCTTGGCCGTCCCCGGCTGCTGACGGCAGACCACCAGGCCCGCCACCTGCACCTCGACGCCGTCCTCCAGAGCCTCGATGTGGGCCGTGGAGACGACGCCCTCGCCCAGAGCCGGGCGGATGAGGGCCACAGGGTGGTCGTGGGCGGAGAAGCCCATCGTCTCGTAGTCGGCCACCAGGCGCTCCCAGCGGGTGAGGTCGCGCAGGGGGACCTCGTCCTGCTTGGTGGGCAGCGGCAGCGGTATCTGGCGCTCGGCGGCGTGGCGGCCGTCCGGTCGATAGACCAGCCCTAGCTGCCAGAGGAGCTCCCGCCGGTTGAGGCCGAAGCCGTCGAAGGCGCCGGCCCGGATCAGGCTCTCGACGGCCTCCCGCCTGAGGCCGGTGCGCCAGCAGAAGTCGCGCAGCGAGCGGAACGGCTCCGCCCCGGTCGCGCGGCTTCCTCGATAGCCCTGCCGCCCTTCTCGCCCACGCCGTCCACGTAGGCCAGCCCGATGCGCACCGCCTCGCCCCGTCCGCCGGCAGGCAGGCTCTTCGACCGTGCAGCGCCGGCGACTCAGGTTCGCGTCGGGCGGCAGGACGTCGACCCCGTGGCGGCGGGCGTCGCCCACGATGACCTCCGGCGGGTAGAAGCCCATGGGCTGGGCGTTGAGGAGGGCGCAGGTGAACTCCAGCGGGTAGTACTTCTTGAGCCAGGCCGACTGGTAGGCCAGCAGGGCGAAGGCGGCGGCGTGGCTCTTGGGGAAGCCGAACTCGGCGAAGCCCATGACCTTGTCGAAGACGCGTGCGGGCGGTGGCCTCGTCGACGCCGCTGGCCGAGGGCGCCCTGGCGGAACTCCTCCCACATGGCCGCCATCGCCTCCCGAGAGCGCTTGCGGGACATGGCCCGCCGCATCTGGTCGGCCTGGCCGGCGGTGAAGCCGGCGATGGCCATCGCCGCCTGGATCACCTGCTCCTGGTAGAGGATGACGCCCAGCGTCTCCTTCAGGACGGGCTCCAGGCTGGGGTGGTCGTAGGTGACGGGCTCCTTCCCCTGGCGGCGCAGGATGTAGGGGCTCACCGCCTTCCCCACGATGGGCCCCGGCCGGATGATGGCCACCTCCACCGTCAGGTCCTCCAGGGAGCGCGGCCGCGTGCGGGGCAGGGTCTGCATCTGGGCCCGGCTCTCCACCTGGAAGACGCCGATGGTGTCGCCGGCGCAGATCATGTCGTAGACGGCGGGGTCTTCGAAGTCGATGCGGCTCAGGTCGATGCGCAGGCCCCGGCGGGCCTCGATCTCGTCCAGGCAGTAGTCCACCAGCGAGAGCATGCCCAGGGCCAGGAAGTCCACCTTCACCATGCGGGCGTCGTCGATGCTGTCCTTGTCCCACTGGCAGACGACGCGGCCGGGCATGCGGGCCTTCTCCAGGGGCACCAGCTCCACCAGGGGCTTGGAGGAGATGACCATGCCGCCCACGTGCTGGCTGACGTGGCGGGGGAAGCCGCGGACCTGCTCGGCCAGGTCCACCAGGTCGCGCCAGAGGGGAGCGTCGAGGCGGCCGCGGAACTCCGGGTAGCGCGACATCTCCTCCCGCAGCCGGTCGGCGGAGCGGTGCTCCGACAGCTTGGCCAGGCGGTCCAGCTCCGCCTCCGGCAGCCCCAGGGCCTTGCCCACGTCGCGGACGGCCGAGCGCAGGCGGTAGGTGGGGAAGCTGCACACCAGCCCGACGTGCTCCCGGCCGTAGCGCTCGTAGACGCGCAGGATGAGCTTCTCCCGCACCTCGCGGCTGAAGTCCAGGTCCACGTCGGGCACCGAGGCCATCTCCTCGTTGAGGAAGCGGCCGGCGAAGAGGTTGTTCTTCAGGGGGTCGATGTGCGACAGCCCGATGAGGTAGCAGACCAGGGAGCCCACGCTGCTGCCGCGCCCGCGGCCCGGCGGCCGGTCGGCGTGGTCGGGGCCGTAGACCTCGCGGGCCACCTCTTTGCCCAGCTCCAGCAGGTCGCGGTAGATGAGGAAGAAGCCGCCCAGCCCGTGTTTGGCGATGAGACGCAGCTCCTCCTCCAGCCGCGCCTCCACCTGCTCGCGGCAGCCGCCCGCTCACCAGCCCGTAGCGGCGCCGCGCCTCCTCGAAGCAGAGGCGGCGGAGGACGCCGTCCGGCGTCTCGCCCGGCGGGCAGGGGTAGTCGGGGAAGCGGTAGTCCAGGTCGCGGGTGAGGTCGAAGCCTTGCCCGAACCTGCCGATCCGCACCCTGAGCTTGTCGAAGGGGCGCACCTCTCGGCGATGCGGACGGTGTTCGCCAGGGCCTCCGGGCAGTCGGCGAAGAGGCGGGCCATCTCCTGGGGCGACTTCAGGTAGAACTCGCTGTTGGCCCGTCGCAGGGTGTGCGAGGTCTCCAGGGTGGTGCGGTGCTTGATGGCCACCAGCACGTCCTGGAGGCGGTGGCGCTCCCGCACGTGGTAGTGGACGTTGTTGGTGGCGACGACGCCCAGCCCCAGGCGCTTCGCCAGGGCGACCAGCTCCCGGTTGCGGGCCGTGTCGCCGTGGACCAGGTTCTGCTGGAGCTCGATGAAGAAGCTCTGCGCGGCCGAACATCTCGACATAACGGCGGGCGGCGGCCTCCGCCTCCTCGATGCGGCCCTCGGCGACCAGCGACGGCACCTCGCCCCGCCGGCAGCCGGAGAGGGCGATGAGCCCCTCGGCATGGGTAGCCAGCACGTCCGGCTCGATGGCGGGCCGGCCCTTCTCGTGGGTGAGGTGGGCGTGCGAGAGGAGGCGGCAGAGGTTGGCGTAGCCCCGCTGCGTCTCGCAGAGGAGGGTCAGGTGATGGCCCGACTCGCAGGGTGACCTCGGCGCCGGTGATGGGCCGGATGCCCCAGGCGCGGGCGCACTGGGCGAACTCCATGGCCCCGTAGAGGCCGTCGTGGTCGGTGAGGGCCAGCGCCTCGTAGCCCAGCTCCCGCGCCCTGCAGCACCAGCTCCAGCGGCGAGGACGCCCCCTCGAGGAGGGACCAGTGGGAGTGGAGGTGGAGTTCGGTGTAGGATGTCGCTCATGGCAGGCCGGATTAGAGGGTCCATTCGGGGGTGCAAGGATGGAGGACGCAATTCGAGAGGTTCCTCGTGGAAAGGCCCTCCCGTACGAGTGGATAGTCGCAGCCCAGCTGACATTCTAGGCCTCCAACTAGGCTCGGTTCTGCAATGTGCAGCACAGGCTCTATTGGGTCCGATGTACTGCAGTGGCATCGTAGATTGGTGTTCAAGGCGTATGAAGCTCGGACACTCTGAAAGACGCGGGGACAGTGCAGAGCCTTGGCAAGACCGCTCGGATTTGCCTCCGTCCGACAGGCTCGCTCAGGCGATCGGAACATATCTGTCATGCTCGGACTCCGAGCGGGTAGCAGCCTTATCGACCACGTGACGGACCTCTATCTTGCTGGTTCTGTGTTATTTGACGACGCTCGACGCATTCGAAGCATCGAACCTCGGCCATGGCTGCCATACGCTTCGCTCCAGGTGTCGAACAGCTGACGTGCGGACCAGTCTAGCCATGGCGGACGCCAGTCTTGTCGTTGCAGTGAAGTATCTCGATGGCAAGATCGAACTTGTCGTTGGCATCGCGCATTATCTGCTGCAGCTTCGTCAGAGAGTTGGGCTAAACCGCGTAGGTCAGTTATGCGTGACTCCTCGTTCAAGGCCTGATACAGGCATTCATCAGTATCCTGCCTCGCCCATCGCCCGCTCACCAAGTCCTGGTACACCGTCACCACCCGCCCGTCCTCCAGCGCCAGCTCGTAGTACAGCCGGCTCACCGGCCGCTCCCGCCACCACTCGTCGTCGATGCGCCAGGCGTCCTGCACCGCGACGACGCCGCAGCCGCCGGCCCGACAGCGTGACGGCCACGGGCCGCCCCTCGGCGTCCGCCTCCACGGCGACGGGCCGCGGCTCCCTCAGGGGTCGTAGTCGATGAGAGCCAGCCGGCGTTCGGGGATGCGCGACCACGGCTCCACCTCCACGATGTGATACACGGGCGACTGCCCGAAGCGGGCCTTGAGCTGCCGCAGGGCCTCCTCCAGTTGGGTCCGTCGACGGCCCTTGGCGACGAATAGCCCCTCCTGCTTGCCCGTCTCCCCTGTCAGGCCGGACAGGGTCACCTCCATCTCCTCCACGGGCCGCGAGGGCAGCGCCGCCTCCAGCGTGCAGCGCAGCACGTAGAGCATCTGGTCGCGGTCGGCGGTGGCCTCACGAAAAGTGATGGTGCGCTCCCAGACGCGCCCGTCGCTGAGGGCGGCGCGGATACGCATCCGGCGCACGGCGTGGTGATGCAGGGAGGACCGGCGGAAGAGCCTGCCGAGGAGCTGGCGGCCGCCCACCAGGAGGGCCTCGGTGCTGACGGTGGGCTCGGAGAAGGCCAGGCGCTCGCTCAGCGACTCCTCGTGCCGGCGGGGGCGCAGGGGCTCGCGGTCCAGGCCGTGGGCCAGCTCCCACAGGCGGCGCCCTTCGACGCCGAACTGGGCCTGGACGGCGCCCAGGGCCAGCGCCGCCAGGTCGCCGATGGTGCGCAGGCCGAAGAGCTCCAGCCGTCGCAGGGTGTCGGGCGAGCAGGGAAGAAGGGACATGTCCAGGGGCGCCAGGAAGGCGGCCTCCCGCCCCGGCGGGACCACGCACACCTCGCCCGGGGCGCTGACGACGGCGGCCGACCAGGCCACGAACTTTCCTTCCCCCAGGCCGGCGCTGGGCAGCAGAGAGCCGGCCGGGCCGCCGTGCCTGTTGGCCAGGCGGACGGCCTGCCTGTCCGGCAGGCAGGCCTGCACCAGGGCCTCGCCCAGAGCCATCTCATCCTGGTGGAGCCCTACGAGGCCATCCACCCCCACGTAGGCGCGGCCGAGATCGGCTGGCTCCACCAGGGGGCTGATGTCCTCCAGGGCGCGAAGGACGGCATCGAAGGCATCCTGGTAGCGGGCTGGGTCCGACTCAAGGAAAGCGGCCTTGGGGCAGAGGGCCAGGGCCTGTCGCAGGGGCCTGCCGGGGCGCACCCCCTGGGCTGCGGCCTCGGGCGAGCAGTCCAGGACGGTCTTGCGCTGCTCCGAAGCGCCGCCGATGACCAGGGGCCGCCCGCGCAGATCGGGCCTCGCGAGGAGTTCGACAGCGACAGGGAAGTGGGGGATGAAGATGCAGGCTGCTCGCATGGCTCAGGTCCCTGGTCGGTAAGGAGCACGGCCGAGGCAGCCTCAATGTAGCAGAACGGGCGTTCTATTGTCAAGTAGATGGCACCAGGATAGTCAGAAGGGAATCCTGCGCCTGCCGGCGTGCCTACTGATAGCGAACGAGGTGGACGTCGAGGTGCGGCAGCGCGCCCATTAGCTGGTCTGCCAGCGAGCGTTTCAGCAGACGCTTCGGCGCGCTGCGGTGGCGATAGGGGAGGATCAGGTGATTGATGCCCTCCACCTGGATGAAGGCTATGAGCGCTGGAGTCGCGTCGGTGCCCTCCAAGAGATGGATGCGCGCGTTCAGGTCCTCCGCGAGCTCGAGCGTGCGCGATAGCTCGGCCTGGGCCGCCTGATCGAGATCCTGCTTGAGGTAGGCCACCACTAGATCGGCTCTCAGTCCTTGCGCGATGCGCCAGCCGCGACGGATCAACGTCCTCGAGAAGGGGGTCTCATCGATCAATACCAGGACGCGTTCGTCCACGGCAGCCTGCCGCGCCGCCTCGCGCATGTACTCGTCGAGCTGTACTTCCACCTCCTGCGCCGTCCGCCGCAGAGCCAGTTCACGCAGCGCCGCCAGGTTGTCGGCCCGGAAGAAGTTCTCGAGCGCAGTCTGGGCCTGGGCCTGGGGGTAGATGTGGCCGTGCTGCATACGGGCGCGGGCGGCCTCCGGCGAGAGGTCGATGAGGATCAGTTCGTCAGCGTTGTCCACGACCGAGTCGGGGATGGTCTCGCGTACCCGGACGCCGGTGGTCGCTTGAACGACGTCGTTCAGGCTCTCGAGGTGCTGGATGTTCAATGTGGAGACCACTTTGATTCCCGCGTCGAGGATCTCCTCGACATCCTCGTACCGCTTCTCCCGTTCCGAACCGGGAGCGTTGGTGTGTGCGAGCTCATCAACGAGACAGACCGCCGGATGCCGCCTCAGCACCGCCTCGACATCCATCTCCTCGACGATGACGCCCTTGTATTCGATGCGCTTGCGGGGAAGCACTTCGAGGCCCTCGAGAAGGTCGGCGATTGGCTGGCGGCCGTGGGTTTCGACGTATCCAACGACCACGTCCTCACCGTAGCTCGTGCGGCGATGAGCCTCGTCGAGCATGGCATAGGTCTTGCCGACGCCGGGGAACGCGCCAAGGTAGATGCGCAGGGTGCCGCGTCCGGCCTTTCGCTTCTCGCGTTGCAGCTTCGCAAGCAGGGCTTCGGGATCGGGGCGTGAATCGTTCATGCGGTGCGGCTGGTTCGGCCTGCCTCAGCCAGGAATGCAACAATAGTCGCCATTATCACGACGGGCGCGTCGGCGCCTGACACGATGGCACCGCCGTGCTCTCTGACCACGCGCGCCAGCGGGGCCCGGGGCGGCATCTGTGGGACGATGAACACGAATCTGGTCTCGGGTGAGCTTGCCAGAAGAAGGCGCACGTCGACCACGTTCTCCCGTCCGCCCAGCGCCACGAGCATCGCCGTCGGGCGGTGCGCGGCAAGTTGGAGCGCCCGCGCGAGGGGATGCGATGATTCCGCCACGGTCACTGTGTGTGCCGTGCCGCGCAGCCCTACGGCGAGCTGCATCAGGATTGCAGAGTCGTCGCCGACGAGTATAACGTTACCAGCCATGGCGCATGACCTCCAGGTCCTATTGCTGGGCCGTTGCGGCTCCAGATGTCATCTTGTCCAGCGCGATGTTCAATTCGAGCACGTTAACCCTTCGCTCGCCGAAGATGCCAAGGTCGCGGCCAGTGACGTGGTTCTTGACGAGCGCGGCGACCTGCGACTCCGGTAGGGAGCGAGCCTTGGCAACCCGTGGTACCTGCGCCATGGCACCGTCGACGGAGATGTCGGGGTCCAGGCCAGAAAATGATGTCGTCAAGAGGTCGGCAGGGAGCCGCTGCAGGCTCGGGTTCTCCTGGCGCAGCGCCTCGGCGGCGCTCTTCACCCGATCAATCAGCACGTGGTTGGTCGGCGCCAGGTTCGACCCACCCGACGCGGTGGCGTCATAGCCATCGGCACCCGCCGCCGAGGGACGGGGGTGGAAGTAGATGTCCTTGTCGAAGGCTTGGGCGATCAGTGAGGAACCGATCGGCGTCCCGCCGGCATTTGTAATGATGCTGCCCTGGGCTTGGTGATGGAACAGCACCTGACCTGCTCCCACGATCACCACCGGGTAGAGCCCTCCCAGGAGCAGCAGGAACACGATTGAGATTCGTATCGGAGCGAGCATCGCGGTCCTCCTGCCCTTAGCTCACGAGACCGACGAGCAGGTCGATCAGCTTGATGCCGATGAACGGCGCAATGATCCCGCCGGCCCCATAGATGCCGATGTTCCGAAGCAGCAAGCTGTCGGCGCTCGCCGGCCGATACTTGACACCCCTGAGAGCCAGGGGAATGAGCATCACAATGATGACGGCGTTGAAAATGAGCGCCGAAAGTATGGCGCTATGAGGAGTCGCCAAATGCATGATGTTGAGCTTGTTTAGCTCAGGGAATATTGCTACGAAGATGGCGGGAATAATGGCGAAGTACTTCGCCACGTCGTTGGCTATCGAGAATGTGGTGATGGCGCCACGCGTAATCAGCAGTTGCTTGCCAATCATCACCACGTCTAGGAGCTTAGTGGGATCGGAGTCCAGGTCGACCATGTTGGCCGCTTCCTTGGCAGCGCTCGTCCCTGAGTTCATGGCGAGACCCACGTCGGCCTGAGCGAGGGCCGGCGCGTCGTTGGTTCCGTCCCCTGTCATGGCAACCAGCCGGCCTTGGGCCTGCTCATCTCGAATGCGTCTGAATCTTGTTTCGGGCGTTGCCTGCGCCAGGAAGTCGTCAATCCCAGCTTCTCTGGCGATCGTTGCCGCCGTCAGCGGGTTGTCCCCGGTCACCATCACCGTGCGGATTCCCATCGCCCGGAAGTCGGCGAAGCGTTCGCTTGAGGCCGGGCTTCACGGTATCCTTGAGGTACACCAGCCCGTACACCTCCTGGTTGACGGCTACAGCCAGCGGCGTCCCGCCCTCGCCTGCCACATATCGGCACGTTGTTTCAGTTCGTCGGGAACGGTCCACACGAGTCGCTCGATGGCGTCCACGGCGCCCTTCATGATCTTCCGACCGTTCTGCGTCAATGCCGCTCATCCTGGTCTCTGCGGTGAACGGGATGAGCTCGGCGGTGTCGGCAACCTTGCCGAGGCGCTTCACGCCCATCTGTTCAGCGAGCTGCACGATCGACTTCCCTTCGGGTGTGTCGTCCGCAACCGAGGACATCATGGCCGCTTCAGCCAGCTCGAGCTCCGTGTGGCCCCCGACCGGGATGAACTGCGCCGCCATGCGGTTGCCGTAGGTGATGGTGCCGGTCTTGTCCAGCAGGCAGCGTGTCGATGTCACCGGCGGCTTCGACCGCCCTGCCCGACATCGCCAGGACGTTGAAGCGGGTCACTCGGTCTATGCCGGCGATGCCGATGGCCGAAAGCAGCGCGCCGATCGTGGTCGGAATGAGGCACACGAGGAGGGCGATGAGCGTCGCGATGTCCACCGGACCTCCCAGAAACTTGGCGAAGGGCGAAAGCGTGGCGGTGGCGACGAGGAAGATGAGTGTGAGGGCGGCAAGCAACACGGTCAGTGCGATCTCATTGGGCGTCTTCTGCCGTTTCGCACCTTCGACGAGGGCAATCATCCGGTCCAGGAACGTCTCGCCAGGATTGGCTGTGATGCGGACGCGGAGCCAGTCGCTGATGACGGTCGTCCCGCCGGTTACCGAGCTGCGGGTGTCCGTTCCCGGCTCCTTGAGCACAGGGGCGGATTCGCCGGTTATCGCCGATTCATTGACGTAAGCGACGCCGGCGATGACGTCGCCGTCGCCGGGGACGATGTCACCCGTCTCGATCAGAACGACATCGCCGCTGCGGAGCTCAGAGGACACGATCTCCTCCACAGTCCCGTCAGGCCGCTCGCGCTTGGCAGGCGTGTCCTTCTTGGTACGGCGCAGGGTATCTGCCTGAGCCCGTCCCCTGCCTTCGGCGACGGCTTCAGCGTAGTTGGCAAACAGCACGGTCGCCACGAGGATCAGCGTGACGACGAGGTTATAGCCGCGACTGGCTGTGGCCCCGCCGAAGATGCTCGGGTCGATGCTTAGGAGGAGTGTTAGGACCGCCCCGATCTCGACCACGAACATGACCGGGTTGCGAATCATCCAGCGCGGGTCGAGCTTGACGAGCGCATGTCCCAGAGCGGGAACGAGAATGTCCCGGTCAAATGTTGCACTGCGGAGGCCGCGCCCCTTACGTTTCATATCCTTCTTGCCTAGAACGTCTTTCCTGCTTCCATCGCAAGATGTTCCGCTATCGGGCCTATGGCGAGCACCGGGAAGAACGTCAGCAGGGTAATGATCAGAATCGTCCCTGTCAGAATCACGGCGAACAGCAGAGTGTCGGTGCGCATGGTCCCCGCGGTTGCGGGCAGCGTCTTTTTCGCCGCCAGCCCGCCGGCCAGCGCCAGCATGAGAACAATAGGAATGTACCGGGCCAGGAGCATAACGACGCCCAGGCTGACGTTGAACCAGGGGGTATTGCCGGTCAGGCCGGCGAAGGCCGAGCCGTTGTTGGCCGCCGCCGACGTGAAGGCGTAGAGCACCTCGCTGAAGCCGTGTGGCCCGGGATTCAGAATCGAGCTGGGGTCGAGTTTGAGCGCGAAGGTGATGGCGGTGGGTATTAGGATCAGGAAGGGGTGCACGAGAAAAGTGAAACCGGCAAGCTTGACCTCGTGGGCCTCGATCTTCTTGCCGAGAAACTCCGGCGTCCGGCCCACCATGAGGCCGGTTAAGAAGATGGTTAAGATGACGAAGACAATGAAGGTGATGAAACCCACGCCCTTCCCGCCGAAGACGGCCTGGAGGAACATCTGTGAGAAGGTCGTGATGCTGCCCAAGGGCGTCATGCTATCGTGTGAGGCGTCCACGGTGCCGGTTGTGAAAGCGGTTGTCGCGGTGGCGTAGAGGGCCGTCTGAGCTTGGCCGAAGCGCTGTTCCTTGCCCTCCATGTTGCCCTGAGCCGAGTTGAGACCCTGTGCGGTGAGCAGGGGATTGCCGTGCTGCTCACCCGCGTAGCAGACGGCGAGGAACGCCACCAGGAGGGCGGCCATCACTCCGAAGAATACCAGGGCCTGCCTCTTCCGCATGAGCATGTGGCCAAGCATGAAGATGATCGCCACCGGGATGGGGGCCAGCATAAGGATCTCCAGGACGTTGGTTATGGGGCGTGGGTTCTCGAAGGGATGGGCCGAATTGGCGTTGAACCAGCCGCCCCCGTTCGTGCCCAGCTCCTTGATGGTCTCCAATGCCGCCACCGGACCCCGCGTAATCGTCTGCTGGCCCTGCGCCGTGGCGGAAGCCGCTGCTTCGGGGTGCGGCACCGGTGTCGGCGGGCGGCGAGCCGGGCGTTGTCTGTTGCCACAGACGCCGATGCGAGCGGGCCATTCAGAGTCGTGACCGTCTGCGACCCTGAGAACGTTGCAGGCACTCCAAGGCCGACCAGCACAACACCGATGATGAGCGCAGCCGGGATCAGGATGCGGGTAAGCGAGCGGGTCAGGTCCACGTAGAAGTTGCCCAGGTCAACACTGCCCCCGAGGCCGCGAATGAATGCGACCCCGCAGGCCAGCCCCGTAGCTGCAGAGGTGAACATTGGGAAGGTGATCGCGAACATCTGGCTGAAATAGGAGAGCGTGCTCTCTCCTCCGTAGTTCTGCCAGTTGGTGTTGGTGATGAAGCTCGCGGCCGTATTGAAGCCCAGCAGCGGGTTGATGAAGCCCATCCCATCGGGGTTAAGCGGCAAAACGTGCTGCAGCTCCAGGATTGCGTAGATCACTATGAACATGACGAGGTTAGTAAGAGCATAGCCCGCACGTACGCGGGCCAGCGCTGCGGCTCCTTACGGATCCCACCCAGCCGGTAGATGGCGTTGTCGATGGGGTCAAAGACCGGATCGAGCCACGTCCGGCCTCCGGTGAACACGGCAGCCATGTAGCGGCCTAGGGGCACCGCCAGCAAGAACAGCAGCGCCAGGACCACTAGCATCTGCAGAATGTCAATCGCCATCTCAGGACCCCTTCATGGGGCTAGAACTGCTCCGGCCGAATGAGGGCGAAAACCAGGTATGTCATCACCGCCACGGCAATGATGCAAAGAACCACGTTCTCCATATTACCTACACCCGCTCGAGAGTGCTAACAGCCGAAAGCTACGTCGCTCATGGCCGACCTCTGTACAGCTCCTCAAGGCGGATCGCCGCCCGAGTCCGCCCGTTGACTTGCGCTGTCGAGCTCGCCGAGAGTCCGCAACAACGCGTCGATCGGGAACGGCTTCATCAGGCAGCGCTCCGGCTTGAACTCCTCGATCCGCTTGGGCGAAATGGGTGCGGCCGATATCACCACGACGGAGAGACGGCGGCGGTCGTCTTCGTCAAGGCGTCGCAGGACGTCCCAACCCGTCATGTCCGGCAGATTGACGTCGAGCAGGAGAACGTCGGGGCGCTCAACGGCCAGGCTATGGAGAGCGGCCTCGGCCGTTGGGGCCAGCGTCACGCTGTGTCCGCGCGCCCACAGGTTGCGGCCGATCACGTCCGCCAGCGCCGCCTCGTCCTCCACGAGTAAGACCTTCATGTGCCTATTGTAGAAAGCCGGCTGTCAGGGCCGTGTCAGGCCCGTCAATGAAGAAGTACGGGAAGTGTCAGGAAATCGTGTCGGGCTCCACGAAGCGATAGCCGACGCCCGGGTCTGTCAGGATGAACGTTGGGCTGGCCGGATCGGCCTCCAGCTTGGAACGTAGCTGGTTGATGTAGGTCCGGAGAATGTGGAAATCGTCAGCGTACTCGCCGCCCCAGACGGCGCGCAGGATCATCGGGTGGGTCAGGGCCTTCCCCGCATTGGTGGCCAGGTACTTGAGCAGGCTGTACTCGGTTGGGGTGAGGTGAACCGCCCGGCCGCGCAGCGTCACAGTGCGGCTCTCGAGATCGATCGCGAGCTCCCCGACGCTGATGTCCGGTCGCTGGTCACGGTCCGAGCTGCCGCGCCGGAGGGCGACACGTATGCGGGCGAGGAGCTCGCCGACGGCAAACGGCTTCGTCAGGTAGTCGTCCGCCCCCTCGTCAAGCGCCGCGATCTTGGTGCGCTCGTCGCCGATGACCGACAGCACGATGATCGGCGTCTGGTGATCGCGCCGCAGCTCACGGCACACCTCGACGCCACCCATGTCGGGGAGCACAAGGTCCAGCAGCACGACGTCAGGCTTGAAAGCCTGGAACTCGGCGAGCGCGCTGACGCCGTCCTCTGCCTCGCGTACGGCGTAGCCGTGCCCCTCGAGAGCACGCTTCAACGCCCGGCGGAGCTGCGGTTCATCGTCGACAATGAGAATACGTGGCCCCGTCATGCGCTCAATGTCGTCTGCCCGGCGAGGGGCAGTGTGACTATGAAGCGGGTGCCGGCGGCGGAGCTCTCGACCCGCACCGCGCCGCCGCACAGCTCCACGAACCCTTTGACTATCGACAGCCCGAGGCCGCTGCCCTTGACACGCCGGCTGTGCGCCGCCGCGCGGTAGAAGCGTTCGAACAAATATGGGATGTCCTCGGGCGCGATTCCAGGCCCATCATCCTCCACGGACAGCTCGACGGCCGACCCCTTCACTGATCCGGTCAGGCGGATCGAGCCGCCAGGCGTCGAGTACTTCGCGGCGTTCTCGACGAGGTTGACCAGGGCCTGGAGGATGAGCGATTCGTCCGTAAGAACGCGGACCTCAGTCGGGACGTTAACGTGAACGTCGCGGCCGGCGGTTACCGGGGCTGTTCTGTCGCTTGCCTCTTGCAGAAGCTCTCGCGCGTTCACGGGCTTGGGCATCGGCGTGACTGCGCCGGCCTCGATCCGGTTGAGGTCCAGGACGTCGCTGATCACGCGGTTCAGGCGGTCGGCCTGCGAATCGATGGTCTCCAGGAACGCCCGCACATCCTCCGGCGACCAGTTCACGCTGCGATCGAGCAGGCTGGAAACCCCCGTCTTGATGCCCGCAAGCGGCGTCTTCAGGTCGTGGGAGATGGAAGCGAGGAGCGCTGATTTCATCTCGTCGGCCTGCATGAGCGCGTCGGCGTGCGCCGCCGCCTGCGCCAGCTCGACGCGCTGGAGGGCCAGCGCGGCTTCGCTCGCGACCGCGGCGAGCAGGCGGTCGGGGTGATCGCGGAAGGGGGTCTCGCCGATCGGCCCGTCGAGGCGGAGAACGCCGAGCGTCCGGTCCCCGACTCTGAGCGGTACGAGCGCTATGCTGCGGCGTGGCCCTTCCGTGCTGAGCGCGGCAACCCGTGGGCTCACGATACGGGGCCGGCGTCGGGTGCTCAGGCCGGTTTGTCCCAGCATCACCGACATGCCCTCGGCGACGGCCCGCCCCGCCATCGCGCGCTCCTCGGCGTCCGGCTGCCGCCCGGCCGAATCCGCGCCGGCGAAGGCGAGAAGCGTCCAGCTTCCGTCGGCGCCGCTGAGCACGGCCGCGCCGCGCGCATCGAACGCCTGAACCACCTCCTGGCAGAGCGCTATGAGGGCGGCGTGTGGCTCCGTCCGTCCGATCATCGTCCGGCTCAAGGAGAGCAGCACTTCAGTCTCTGCCTGCCGGCGCCGGGCCTGGCTCGCGGCGGCACGCGCTATCGAGAGCAGAGAACCACCGACGACCGACACCAGTAGAAACAGGAACAAGGCGAATACGTTGGTGGGGTGGTGCACGGTGAACGTGTGCAGCGGCGGAACGAAGAAGAAGTTGAGCGCCAGGTTGCAGAGAACGGCGGCGAAGACTCCGACCAGCCATCCCCACGTCGAAGAGACGAGAAGGGTCAGCAGGAGGAACAGCAGGCCCTCGTTCAGCAGGCCGACATGGTGCTGAAAGGGAGCGAGCGTGCCGACCAGCAGCGCCGTGCCGGCGACCGTGGCCGCTATCCCGACCCGTCGCCGCCTCAGGAATGCGAAAGCTCTCACAACGACGATTATAGTACGTTGGTGCGGCAGTCGCAGGGCCACCAGCCCGGCGGGAGCCCGTCGTCGGGGGTCTGCTCTTACTTTATCCCTTTGCAGTCTCTTGGGTTGATATCCCGGTAGCCTGCGTACGAGTCCACCGGATCGGGGAACATCCCTATCTCGAACACCCTGCCAGTTCGATCGACGCGAAAACAGGTCGCTTCGGCGATAGGCAGGCCGCTGCCAAGCACCATATATGCGAAGTAGTAGTCACCGTCATCGACTTCGCTCTTGACTGACTGGCCGGCAAAGCTCTCCTGGTTCTCGAAATCTTTGAACTCCGGATACGCTGTCTCGACCGCGTTTCTCCTGAGAGCAACGAGATCAGGTTGAGGACCATCAATGGCGATTCCCGGAGATTCCGTCTCCGTGCTCCTTTGCGTGGCGGTACTGGAGCAGCCGAAACCGACCGCAACAAGCGCTAGAACAACGACCCCGATAACGATGGTCTTGGCCTTCAGCATAGATGTGGACAGTCTCTCCGTCCTGCTGTAGTTGGGAGGTGCCGGGAGGCGGGCGACAAGTGCCCCCAGGGGGAATCGGACCCCCGTTTCCACCTTGAAAGGGTGGCGTCCTGGGCCACTAGACGATGGGGGCACAGGAGTCAGTATAGGGGCAGCCCGCGGCGCGCGGCAACCGTCTTTGGTTTGCCACAGATTCGCCCAGATGAAACGCAGATTTCCAGCCTGGCGGAGTGTTTGGCGCAATCTGTGTCCTCTGTGGCTGATGCGTGTCTGCTACGCGGGGCTCTCGGCCCGCGCGGGCGCGCGATGGGCGGCGAGATAGGCGAGCGCCGCCGCAATGCCGAGAGCGCACATGCCGGCTTCGATGCCGATTGTAAGGGGCACGCCGATGCGCTCGGCCACGACGCCCGTCAGCACGCCGCCGATCGGGGTGGTCCCCACGAACAGCAGCATGTACAGGCTCATGACGCGGCCTCGCAGATGGTCCGGAGCGCTCATCTGGAGGGTGCTGTTCGCCGTTGCCGTGAAGGTGATGCTCGCTACCCCCAGCGCCACCAGCAGGACCAGCGTCAAGGCGTACCAGTGCGAGGCGGCGACGGCCGCCAGGAGGATGGTGAAAGCCGTCGCACCGAGAAGCAGGGTCCGGCGAGACGTCTTCCTGTAGGTGGCCAGGGCGAGCGCCGCCACCAGCGAGCCTACGCCCACGGCCGAGGTCATCGCGCCGAATCCGATGGAGCCCACGTGGAGGACGTTCCGCGCCAGCAGCGGCAAGACTACCGTGAAGTTGTACCCAAACGTCCCAATGGCCGCCATCAGGATCAGTATGAACAGAATCGCAGGGGTTCGCAGCGAGTAGCGGAGCCCCTCGGCAAGCTGCTCCAGGAGGCGGCCGTCGCCGCTTCGGGGCATCGTGTGGAAGAGGGCCGGCTTCATCAGCATCAGGCCGATGATGACGGCGATGAAGCTGACGCCGTTGATGAAGAACACCGCGCCTACTCCGACCACCGCAATGATCACGCCGCCAAGCGCCGGCCCTATGAGGCGGGCGCTGTTGAAGAGGCTGGAGTTCAGGGCCACCGCGTTCACTATGTCGTCGCGGCCCACCATCTCCACCACGAAGGCCTGGCGCGTCGGGTTGTCGAGGGCGTTGGTCAGGCCCAGCATGGCCGCCAGCACATAGACCTGCCACAGGGCAATGAGTCCGCTCCAAATGAGGAACGCCAGGATGAAGGCCTGCGACATGGCGGCGGTCTGCGTCAGCACCAGCACGCGACGCTTCGGCAGCTTGTCGGCGATGACGCCGCCGAACAACACGAGCAGGGAGACGGGCAGGAACTGGAGCATCGTCACCGTGCCCAGGGCCAGCGGCGAGTGGGTGAGATCCAGTACCAGCCATGCCTGGCCGATGGTCTGCATCCACGTCCCGGTGAGCGAGACGATCTGGCCGAAGAAGAAGAGCCGGTAGTTGTAGCTCTGGAACGAGCGGAAGGTGCCGGCGAAGGTCGTGGCCGCGACGCGTGGCCGGCCTACGGCTTCTGTGGGCACAAGCGGTCCCGCCGGGCGCGGCGCCTGAGACACCGGCATCCTCCCGTTCGAGTGTCCTTACCTCAATGGTACTTATGGCGCCTTTTGCGGGTCAACCACAGGCGGGTGCCAACCTGTGGCAGGCAAGGATCGGCAACCCTCTCGTTTGCCGCCCCTGCGCAGGCGGTGCTATGATCGGCAGGATTCGCATGAGTGACGCAGGTTCCGGCGGCACGACCTCGCAGGAGCCGCTGGCGGAAGCAACACGGACGTCTCCCCAAAGCTGGCCGGATCGCAGCCCGTCCGGCCGGCTCTGGCCGCGTCTACGCAACGACCTCGTCTTCTTCCTCATCGCCGTCCTGGTGGTGGCCCTCGACCAGGTGACCAAGTATCTGGTGCGGGCCAACCTGTCCCTCGGCGAGTCCGTCCCTGAGGAGGGGCCGCTGCGCATCACCTACGTGACCAACACCGGGGCCGCGTTCGGCATTCTCCAGGGACAGACGCTATTCCTTATAGTGACCACATTCTTCGGGCTGACGGCCATCCTCCTCTACTACCTCTATCCGCCCATGGAGCACGGCTTCCTGCGCCTGGCGCTGGGACTTCAGTTGGGCGGCGCCATGGGCAACCTCGCCGACCGCGTGCGGCTGGGCAAGGTGACCGACTTCATCGACGTGGGGCCGTGGCCCAATTTCAACGTCGCCGACTCCTCGATTGTGGTAGGGGTGGTGATTATCGTCGGCTTCTTCCTCCTGGCCGAGAGCTGGCGCCAGCGTGCCCAAGGCCCCTGATGGAGGAGACCCTCACACTGGAGGCCGAGGGCGCGGGAGAGCGGCTGGACGTCTTCGTGGTCCGGCGCTGTCCTGGCCTCTCCCGCAGCTCCGTCCAGCGGCTCATCCGCGAGGGCCGCGTGACCGTCGGCGACCGGCCCGGTCGGGCGGGGCAACGCCTGGAGCGGGGCGAGCGCGTCGTGGTGCGGATGCCCGCGGAGCAGCCCGAGACGCTCCGGCCGGAGCCGCTGCCGCTCGCCATCGTTTACGAGGACGACGACCTGCTGGTGATCGACAAGCCCGCCGGCCTGACGGTGCATCCCGCCGCCGGCCTGCCTGCCGGACAGGCGAGAGTGCGGCAGGGAACGCTGTCCGCCGCCCTGCTGGCCTATCGACCGGAGCTTGCCGGCGTCGGCGGAGCGGAGCGACCGGGCATCGTGCACCGGCTGGACCGCGACACCTCAGGGCTGCTGGTCGTGGCCAAGAACGAGGCTGCTCTAGCTGCCCTGGCCCGACAGTGGAAGGAGCGGCAGGTGGAGAAGGGCTACCTGGCCCTGGTCGACGGCCGCCTGGAGCCCCCGCAAGGCGTCATCGACGCCCCCATCGGGCGGGACTTGCGCCACCGGCAGCGGATGGCCGTGGTCGAGGGCGGGCGGGCGTCCCGCACAGCCTATCGGGTGCAGCGCTATCTGGGGGTGAGAGCGGGTGGCCCGGACGTCTACTCGCTGGTGGAGGTGACGCCGTCCACGGGCCGGACGCACCAGATCCGCGTGCACTTCGCCGCGCTCGGGCACCCGCTGATCGGCGACCGGGTGTACGGCCGCCGTTCGGCCGTCGCGAGCCGCCAGTTCCTGCACGCCCACCGGCTGGCCTTTCGTCACCCGGTCGACGGCCGGCCCCTGGAGTTCGAGTCGCCGCTCCCGGACGACCTGCGACAGGCGCTGGAGCAGCTCGAGGCGCGTTGAGCGGGTCGCTCGGCGGCGGCTACAATAGCTTGAAGGTCAATGAGGAGGCTCTAACCCCATGACCGTCCGCGTCCGTTACGCACCGAGTCCCACCGGCGAGCCCCACGTCGGCAACATCCGCACCGCCCTCTTCAACTGGCTCTTCGCCCGCCACGAGGGAGGCAGCTTCCTGCTGCGCATCGAGGACACCGACCAGACGCGGCTGGTGCCGGGGGCGCTGGATAAGGTGCTGGAGTCCCTGCGCTGGCTGGGCCTGGACTGGGACGAGGGTCCGGAGGTCGGCGGGCCCCACGGGCCGTACTTCCAGTCGGAGCGGCTGGATATCTACCACCGGTACTCCGACCAGCTCATCGAGAGCGGCTGGGCCTACCTGTGCTACTGCACGCCGGAGCGTCTCGATGCGTTGCGCACGGAGCAGGCGCGCCTGAAGCAGCCGCCGCGCTACGACCGCCATTGCCGCGACCTGTCGGAGGCGGAGCGGCAGGAGCGGGCAGAGCGGGGGCTGAAGGCCGTCGTGCGCTTCAAGACGCCACTGGACGGCAGGACGTCCTTTGCCGACGTCGTGCGCGGGGACGTCACCTTCGAGAACGCCACCCTGGACGATTTCATCATCGTCAAGTCGGACCGCTACCCCACCTATCACCTGGCCAGCGTCGTGGACGACCACCTGATGGAGATCTCGCACGTGCTGCGGGCCGAGGAGTGGCTGCCCAGCACGCCGCGGCACCTCCTCCTCTACCAGGCGTTGGGCTGGCAGCCGCCGCACTTCGCCCACCTGCCCATGCTTCTGGGCAAGGACCGCTCGAAGCTCTCGAAGCGGCACGGCGCCACGTCGGTCCTCGACTACGCGGAGCAGGGCTACCTGCCCGAGGCGATGTTCAACTTCCTCGGTCTGCTGGGTTGGTCCCTCGATGACCACACGGAGATCATCTCGCGGGAGCAGTTCATCTCGCACTTCAGCCTGGAGCGCATCGTCAAGAGCGCGGCCATCTTCGACCTGGACAAGCTGACCTGGATGAACGGGGTCTACATGCGCGACCTGCCCCCCGAGAGCCTGGCCGCCCTCGTGCGCGAGCGGCTGGAGCGGGACCTGCCGCCCGACGTGCCGCGTCCCCTCGACGAGGAGTACATCCTGCGCATGGTGCCGCTCATCCGGGAGCGCGTGAAGCGCCTCGACGACCTCAAGCGCTTCGCCGAGTTCTTCTTCCTGGGCGACGACCTGGACTACACGCTGAGCGAGCTGCTGGGGAAGGCCTTCGCCGGCCGGCCTCGGGACGCGGCGCTTGCCCTCGGCGCCGCCTGCGAGCGGCTGGCGCCGCTGTCTTCCTGGGATGCGCAGTCTCTGGAGGAAGCGATGCGTCCGCTGGCGGAGGAGCTATCGCTCAAGGCGGGCGACCTCTTCATGCTGATGCGGGTGGCCGTCACCGGCAGCTCAGTGGCGCCGCCGCTCTTCCAGAGCATGGCCATCCTCGGCCGGGAGCGCTGCGTGGCGCGGCTGCTGCGCGCCTCGGAGAGGCTGAGCGCCTCAATGTGATAGGCGTTGTGCCAGGGCGAATCTCTGTGCTAGAATCCCTCCTGACCTGCCTGCCGGCAGGCAGGCCTGACCGCCATCAGGCAGGTTGGGGAGTCGTCTAGCGGTAGGACAGCGGACTCTGGATCCGTATGCGGGGGTTCGAATCCTCCCTCCCCAGCCAGGAACGTGCCTGCCATCGGGCGGGCGCACGCGGCGCATTCGTCTAGCGGCCCAGGACACCGCCCTCTCAAGGCGGAGATCGGGGGTTCGAATCCCCCATGCGCTACCAAACGCAAGCGACGACAGGACCGGAGCCCGGTCCTGTCGGCTTTCCTTTACAGGCGCCGGTTGGGGGCGCTAGAATTTGCCTGCTGCCGGTCGCCAGGCCGGCGAACCAGGGCCCGTAGCTCAGCGGCAGAGCACTCGGCTCATAACCGATTGGTCGGAGGTTCGAATCCTCCCGGGCCCACCACCGGCTCGATCCAATGAGACGCGGGTTCGACCAGGCGGGGGCGTACCGCGACGAGGTCGCCATGCCCGAAGAGCAACCGGGAGAAGCCCTGCTCGACGCGATTCGCCGGGCGATGGCGTCATACCAGCCGCGGCGCATCCAGCCGGAGGGTCGGCCCGAGGCGGCGGTTCTCCTGCTCCTCTACAGGCTGCGTGGCGAGCCGCACATCATCTTCACCCTCCGCACAGACCTGGTCGAGACGCACAAGGGCCAGATCTCCTTTCCCGGCGGCGCTGCCGACCCCGAAGACGAGGACCTGCGACTTACCGCCCTCCGCGAGACGTTCGAGGAGATTGGCGTGCGGCCCGAGGACGTGGAGGTGGTCGGGCAGTTGGACGACTCGCCGTCGATCAGCGGGTTCATGGTGACGCCCTACGTGGGTTTCATCCGCGGGCCGGTGCCCTATCCCTTCCGGCCCAACCATCACGAGGTGGCGGAGCTGATCGAGGTGCCCCTCTCTCACCTGATGGACAGGGCCAACGTGACGGAGGGCGTGCGCCGGATTGACGGCCGCGACGTGCCGACGTACTCGTATGTCTACAGAGGGCATGTCATCTGGGGGCTAACGGCGCGCATCCTCAGGCAGTTTCTTGACCTGCTGGCGCCCGCCCTAGTGGAGCCTCCGCGCTAGGCCCATGCGCCTCCTGCTCATCCGGCACGGCGAGTCCCAGGGCAACAGCGAGCTCCGTATCCAGGGTCAGGGCGCGTATCCCCTCACCGAGCGTGGCCTTGAGCAGAGCCTTCTCGTGGCCGAGCGTCTGCGGCGCCTGTCGCTGGCCGCCCTCTACAGCAGCCCGATCAAGCGCGCTCATCTGACGGCGAGCGTCATCGCCGAGGCCACGGGTCTGAAAGTGACCAAGCTCTCCGGCGTCAAGGAGTACGACTTCGGCGAGCTCTCGGGCATCACCTATCGCGAGCTGGTGGAGAAGCACCCGGAGATCGTCGAGCAGTATCGCCGCGGGCCTGACTACCCCTCCTTTCCGGGCGCTGAGGACCGCGAAGACTTCCGGCGGCGCGTCTGCGACGCCCTTTGGGGCGTGGCCGAGCGCCACCCCGGCGCCTCGGCCGCCGTTGTCACCCACGCCGGGCCGATCGGCGTGTTCTGCCTGGAGGTCCTGGGGCTGCCCTACCGTCGTCCGCTGCCGTTGCGGGTCTACAACGGCTCGATAACCGTGGTGGAGGTGCGCGACGCCCCGCCCGATGGGCGCGACCCGCGGCCGCGGGCCACGCTTGCCGCTCTGAACGATACGTGTCACATTAGGACTCGTATATCTAAATAGGGAATCATGAAAGATCAGCAAATGTTTGACGTGGCCATTATTGGCGCGGGAGTCACGGGAGCGTCCGTGGCGTGGGCGCTTGCTAAGTACGACCTACGCGTCGCGGTAATCGAAAAAGAAGCCGACGTGGCGATGGGTACGAGTAAAGCCAACTCGGGTATATTACACGCGGGATACGGGGCGCCCACCGATACTCTAAAAACTAAGTATAACGTCATGGCCAATCCGATGTTCGACAAGGTGTGCGCGGACTTAAAGGTCCCCTTCCATCGGTGCGGCACATTTGTCGTCGCGGTGCGAGACGACGAAATGGACTACCTCTACAACTTGGTAGCGCAAGCGGCGCGAAACAAGGTGCCGGTGGAACTCATCACCGATTCTAAGCGCATACACGAGATGGAGCCGGAGTTGACTAAGAACGTCAAGGCCGTCATGTATGCTCCTACCGGGGGTATTGTCAGCCCTTATGAATTGAATATTCGTTTGTGCGAGTGCGCCGCGATGAACGGCACAACGTTCTTATTGGAATCGCCGGTAGAGCGCATCGACACGCACGCCGATCGCTTTACTATCAAAACAGCGCGCGAACAGCTCGAGGCTCGCTATCTGGTCAACGCCGCGGGACTATACTCCGACAAAGTAGAGCAGATGGTCGGGTTAAATACCTTCACCATTTCGGCATGGAAAGGCGAATACATTCTGCTAGATAAGGGCGCGATTAGCCTCAATCATGTCTTGTTCCCTATTCCAACCAAACAAAGTAAAGGCATTCTCGTTGCCCCTACCACCCACGGCAACATCATCGTGGGTCCGAACAATATCTTTTGTGAAGACCGCGAGGATGTCGCCACTACGACCAGCGGCATTTGGGAAATCATCGAAGGCGGCGACAAGTTGGTGCCGAACCTGCCGCTGCGCAAAGTAATCCGGAACTTCGCGGGGCTACGCGCCAAGGCCGATTGCGATGACTTTATCGTCGGTCCTAGCAAAGTCCGGGGTTTTTTTAATGCGGCAGGTATTCAATCTCCCGGTCTAAGCTCGTGCCTAGCTATGGGTGTCGATATCGCGCGTATGCTCGGCGAGGCGGGTTTGCCGCTCAAACCCAGGCAAGAATACCGGGGCGAAATTGCCGAAACGTTTCGCCTGCGCGAGACCGCGCTGGATAAAGTAGATGAGATTATCAAACAGGATCCGCGCGCAGGCCAGGTGGTGTGTCGGTGCGAAATGGTGTCGGAAAAGGAAATCGTGGAGGCGATCGAGCGCCCGGTGGGCGCGCGCACCCTCGACGGCATAAAAATGCGCGTTCGGGCCCAGATGGGACGGTGCCAAGGGGGGTTTTGCACTCCCAAGCTGATGAAGATCCTCGCGCGCGAGCTGAAAATACCCGTTGAGCAAGTTACGCTCAAGGGTAAAGACTCTCGTTTGTTGTTCGGACGGACCAAGGACCTTCCGTCGGAGGCTTTGTAGGAATGAAGGAAGTTACTACGGATGTCGCGGTAATCGGCGGCGGGCCGAGCGGCCTCGCGGCGGCTCTCGAAGTTGCCAAGAACGGCGTGCGAGTTCTGATTCTAGAGCGGGATTTCGAGCTCGGCGGCATTTTACAGCAATGTATTCACAACGGGTTTGGACTCCGGTATTTCAAAGAGGAACTGACCGGACCCGAGTACGCGCAGCGCTTTATCAACCAACTCGCGGATACCAACATAGAAGTGCTGTGCGGGACGATGGTTATTGACCTTAAACCGGACAAAAGTATTACCGCGGTCAACAAGAGCGACGGCGTGGTAATGATAAAGAGCCAGGCTGTCGTGTTGGCGATGGGGTGCCGCGAGCGTGCCCGAGGTGCCATCAACATCCCGGGCGATCGTTGCGCTGGGATCTTCCCCGCTGGTCTTGCCCAACGCTTCGTAAACATGGAAGGCTACATGCCCGCAAAGTCCGTGGTGATCGTCGGCTCCGGGGACATCGGCATGATCATGGCCCGCCGTTTAACGCTAGAGGGAGCAAAAGTAAACGCCGTAGTAGAAGCGCTTCCCTATGCCGCGGGTCTGATCCGAAATCGCGTTCAATGTCTCGAAGACTACAATATCCCCTTGCACTTGTGCCATACCGTCACCCATATTCACGGCAAGGACCGCGTACAAGGGGTCACCATTTCGCAAGTGGATGACAAATGGCGCCCCTTACAGGGTACCGATCGCTACATCGAGTGCGACACGGTGCTGTTTTCCGTGGGGTTGATTCCGGAAAACGAGCTTTCTCAAAAAGCGGGAGTGGCGCTGTCATCTACCGGAGGCCCTGTGGTCAACGAGCTTTGCGAGACCTCGGTGCCCGGAATTTTCGCTGCCGGCAATGTACTTCAGGTACACGACCTGGTGGATTGGGTAACGCTTGAGGCTCAACGCGCGGGCAACAACGCGGCGCAATATGTCAAAAACTCGGCCAAGGGCGCCACGGAGCGGGAACGTATCAAGGTTATCCCGGGAGATAACGTGGGATACGTGGTTCCGCAATTTGTCGACTATTTGACGGCGGATACAAGGGTTCAGTTCTCATTCCGTCCGAAAGCGCCGGATGAGAACGTCCAAGTTCAGATCGAGTCAGGCGGCTGCGTGCTCGCTAAACGCAAACGGCCGCACGTGATTCCTAGCGAAATGATCAACGTCACTACGAGACCGGACCCGTCGGCCGTAAAGAATAAAGAGATTATCGTGCGCATCGTTCCCCAGCCGGAAGGAGGCGCAGTGGAATGATCCAAGAGAACGTCGCCCGTATTACCTGCATAATCTGTCCCAGCGGATGCCAAGTCACCGTTATTGAGCGTCCGGGCAGCCCCCTCGAAGTAAAAGGCTGTACCTGCAAGCGAGGCATGGAATATGCCGCTCAGGAATACCGCGAACCAAAACGCATGCTCATTACTACTATGCGGGTCGATGGAGGGACGCTTGCGGTAATACCGGTTCGCTCGAATAAAGAACTACCCAAGCAGCGGATCTTCGACGCGGTTGAGCATGTCAGTCACATCGCGCTTCGGGCTCCGATAAAGATGGGAACCGTCGTTGTACCGAATCTACTTAATCTAGGCGTAGACGTTATAGCTTCTAGAGATATAAAGCGCGTTCCCTAGGTCCCTTATGACCTGCCCCACCATGCAGCGCGAGGCCGCCGAAGCTATGGAAGCCGTCTTGGGCCGCTAGTTTGGATCGCGTGGCTGTCAACTTGGCTGTCAAAACAGCGAGACCGAACAACGAACCCACTCATACGAGTGGGTTTCGTATCTCTTCGCTGGCAGGAGTGGAGGGATTCGAACCCCCGACCGGCGGTTTTGGAGACCGCTGCTCTACCGGACTGAGCTACACTCCTGCAGGCCTCAAAGTATAGCAGAGGCGTTCAAGGGGTCAAGGTTGGGCGGCCGGCGCCCGATCGCCCTCGGGGGCCCCCGCCGGCGTCCGGACGCCGCGCCACCTTGACAGGATCCGTCGCCAGACTGGGGCTGCTACCCAAAGCCAGACCGGCGCCGCAAGGACGGCCATGATCGGGGTCACCGGCAGGTGGAAGCGCGGCTCCCCGAAGAAGGCCAGGTGCACCAGCGTCCAGGCCCCCAAGGCGACGGCCAGAGGCCACCGCCGCCGCTGCGCACCTCCGACCGGCAGCACCAGGCCGGCCACGGCCCCCGCTGCCACGAAGTAGTAGAAGCCGTCCGTTAGGCCGCGCAGGGCCCGACGCCCTCCGTCTGAGAGGAAGGGGGTCTCGCCCCAGCTTTCGGTCGTTGTGACAGCTTGGGCGTCGTCTGTGTAGAGATGGTAGGCCTTCACCGGCAAGAGGCGAAGGGCGCCCAGGGGATGCTCTCGGATGAAGCGCCATCCTAGCTCCAGGCCGCGGCGGTAGTCGTGCCGCTCCTGCTCCCGGAGGTCCGTGGACACCCTGGGGAACACGTCCGGCGGCGGCATGCCCCACAGCCCAGTTGCGCCTTCGTGGTTGCCTATCCAGAAGTCGAGGCCGGCGTTGGTGGCGATGGTCGGCGTCCCTACCCTGACCGCGTTACGCACCACCCACGGCGTCACCACCACGGCCGCGCCCACCAGCGCCAGCAGCGTGCCGCCCGCGAGCGCCCGCCAGGGTGTGCTTCTGGGTCCCAGGACGAAGGGCACGACCGCCAGCAGTGAGAGGGCGGCCGGGCGTATGAGGGCTGCGGCGCCGATGGCGAGTCCGGCGGCCAGCAAGGACGGTAGCCAGCGACGGTCTCCGGGAGGCGGGGCCGTCAGAAGGAGGCCGAGTGCCAGCAAGTAGACGGCTGTGAAGACGACCTCCGAGTGCAGTTGAGAGGCGTAGAGGATGTGGCTGGGGAAGACGGCGAAGGCCAGGGCCGCCAGCAGCCCGGCCGCTCTCCCGAAGCTGCGCGACCCTATCCAGTAGACGAGCCCGGCGGTGAGGGCGCCCAGTACGACGTTCAGCGCCTCGCCGGCGTGGGGGTGGTGGCCCGCCAGCCAGTAGACGGCGCCGAGGACGGCCGGATAGCCGGGCGGGTAGTAGGCGGTGGGCTGGCCTGCCTCATTGATGTAGCCGCGGCCCTCGGCCAGGGCGGCGGCCAGGCGATCGTAGCTGCCAAGGGTCGAAGAACCAGACGGGCTCTGTCTTGGCGTAGAGGATCCAGGCCAGGCGAAGGGCGCCTGCGAGTGCGATGACGACCAGCAGGCAGACGACAGCGGGGCTTAAGGTTGCTCGCGAGGGGCGCCATCGTGCCAGTCTCGGTCCTGGGCTGGACATAACGTTCACCACCTTGCGGGGCTCGTCCTCGCACATCGCTGGGCCGAGTGCGCCCTCCTGTCGGATGGGCAGGCTCATTCTAGGTTAGGGCCCGGCGGCGGGCAAGGCGAGTATCGCGGCAGGGGAAGCGAGAACGCGGCGGGCTGCGAGCCTTCTGGAGGGGCTCGCAGCCCGCCGATATTGCTGGATTACGAGGTGAGGCCTCCCCGGAGGGAGGTCTCGGCTTACTTCTTCACTACGCCCAGGGGCAGAACCTGGCGACCCCAGGTCTCGTTTGTGACGATGGCGAAGGACGCGTAGAGCGCTGTGCCGGCGCAGATCATCCCTTCCCAGCCTGCAATCTTCTCCCAGGTTTCGTTATGGGCGCCGATCGCCAGCAGGAAGAAGAGAATGGTCAGCGTGACGAAGACGGACTGTAACGCAACCGATATCTTGAGAGTGCCCACGGTCATGTAGGCGGTGAAGATCCCCCAGGCCACCAGGAACAGTGACGAACCTTCCGGCGCAACCGGCCCTATGGCCTTGGTGCTCACGAGAATCTTGGTCAGCCCGAGGAACATCCAGAAGGCGCCGAAGGAGCTGAAGGCGGTGAAGCCGAAGGTGTTGCTCTTCTTGGCTTCCCACATGCCGGCGGCGAACTGGGCGAGGCCACCGAAGAAGATGCCCAGCGGCCAGACCAAGCCCTCGCTGGACTTGTCGACGAGTCCCGAGTTGAACGCATTCAGGACCAGGGTGGTGAGTCCGAAAGCGGCCAGCCCGAGAGGTGCGGGGTTGCAGAGTCGTTCGGTTACTTCCATAACCGCCGGTTTCGTTTTGAGGTCGGCTACCTCCTTCTTGAGCCTTTCCAGGGCCTCACTGACGTTTTCCTGGCCGTCTGCCATGAGCAAAGTACCTCCTTCTTATAGTTGCTTGTTCGTGGATGGAGATCCTGACGACTTTGGTGCCCGTATGGTGCGACGGATTACCAATGCGCGCTGCCCTCTCCAGACACGGCTGGCAACAGAGCAGTGCGCTGAGACAGATATTACACGTTGTGCCCGATGGCGCAAGCTGCTCCGAATCTGGTGCAAGGTGCAGAAACCGGGCATTTTTGTAGCACTACAGAGCCTCTTTTTGGCCCTTGATGGCCGTCAGGACCACCTCAGGTAGCTTCCCTGCCAGGTCCTCGACCTCTCCCCTGTGGGCCTGGATGAACTCCTCTGCCTCTGTGACGGCCTCCTGTCCGTCTTCCTCCTGGTCGGTGATGAAGGCCTCGTGGCTCTCGTGAGCATAGTAGCTCAGAGCGGCTAGGGCTAGGAACCTCCTGTGACGGTCGTTCACGACTTGGCCTTCTTGTCGGCCTTGCCGTTGCCGTTCGACGGCTGGCTCTTGATGGCCTTCAGGATGGCCTTCACAGTGGGGTGGGAAAGGCTAGCCCAACTGGTACCGGCCTCTTGCCTCGTGACCCTCTACCAGCTCAGGGTGGGCCCGCAAGAAGCGCCTCAGCTCCACAGGCTGGATACCGGCTGCCTCTGCGACCTCTTTGGGGCCGATGCCTTCCGGCGCTGGCTTCTCAGTGGCCTTGACCTGGGTGGCCTTGGCTGGCCTGGCTGCTGGCTTCGTGGCCTTCTTGGTCTTCTTGTTGGCCTTCTTGGGCTTGGCCAGTGCCTTGTCCAACTCCTGTGCTTCAGCCTCTTCTGTCGCGGCCTCTTCCTCCTCCAACTCGTCCAGGTCCTCTAGCTCGTCTGTCTTTGCCATGTCCGTTTCCTTTCCGGCGCTCAATTGCGCCTCTAGGTCTGCAAGCCGTCGCTGGCCTGCATCATTCAGTCCGCCCGTCGTGCGCATCTCCCGTAGACGCCACATCTCCTCCTCAGGGTCCGTCTTCTGGGTCATGACTACCTCCTTTGCATGAGAGTGGGCCGGTAGGTCGTGGCAGGCGGATTCGCGGGTAGCGGGGTCGCCCGCTCGCCACCGGCCCCCCAAAACAAGACCGCCCTGGTTCCGGTGTCATGAGCTTCTCCCAGCGAGCTGGGGGGAACTCCCGGTGCCAGGGCGGACCTTGCCGAATTTGGGTGCTGCTGGGTAGAGAAGCTCATGACAGCGGCATTCTATCAGCCTCCGCTAGACATGTCAATGGGGCAATTTGCGAATCCGCTAGACTGGGTGCCCCAGACTGGGAGAGGTGGGCCTTAACCGGCTGGCAGGCTAAAGGGCTCCTAGGCCGCCTCTACGGGCCAATTTGCTGGCGTAGAAGGCCTAGCGCAGGGCCGTTTTATTCACAGAGGAGCCGGATGGTGGCCTCGGGGATGCCGAATTGCTCCGACAGCACCCCGACCGACCGGCCAGCATCGTGAAGCCGGACGACCTCAGGCCCCAAGGAACGGAGGTAGTCGGCTGCCGCGTGAGAGTCGTCATGGTGGCACCGAGGAACGCGGCAACCCAGGCAGGACGTGGAATAGATGCAGCCGTGGTCAGGTGGTGGTCTATAGCCGGTGGCTTTGCTCACAGGTCCCTCCTGTGGGGAGAAAGTGGGGGCCGGACAGGAAGGCGAGCCCCTGGTCTTTGCACGTGCGACCTGGCCGATGCCCACAGGAGGGCCACCCCTCGGGCACGATGTGCAGAGGGAGCTACAGCCCCAGGGAGTTCTGGTAAGTGGCTGGCTGACGGGTCCGTGGAACGGATGTTATATCGGCACCCCACAACCGTTAGGTAGTTAGACCCATGTGAGGTCCGGCCTTGTCCTTCGCGTAACGAATTGGGGGCCTGGTGGGCAACAACGACACGTTTCAGTTCCCTGGTGGCCATCATCGCGGTGGGCCTGGCTCTGGCCGGGCTGATCATCATGACCGTGGTGGCGGTGCTGGCTACCTGGCGCCAGCAAAGCGATACGCGCAGCACGCACAAGGCTACTGTCGAGGCGCTTTCGCGCATCGAGGAGATCGTGCGTAGCTGGGCCCCAGGCGGACCTGTTCCCTCCATTGAGAGGCCACCGCTGGCTCCGCTGGAAGGCGCGCCGAATGAAAGCGAGGCGCTGGGATCGCTCCTCCCGTTCCTCTCAGAGCTCGACGATTCCTTCCGTAAGATGTCAGAGGCGCGCACCGCCTACAGCGGCCAGGTGGCAGCCAGTCTAGCCAGCAGCGAGGCGGCCCTGCGGGCGCTGGAAGAGTCCACGGAGCGCATCATCCAGGGCCTGCGCGACTTCATAGAGCGGGTGCGGGCCGGCAACAGCGAAAACTACAACCAGCCGCCGCCTGGCTCTCGTGCGCGTGGTAGTCCGCGGCCCCGGAGGTCTCAGTAGGCGAACCGGCCTTCGAAGTAGCCCGCGACGGTGCCAGCACCGGCGTTCACCTTGAGACCGAGCTTGTTCCCCTTCGTTAGCTGCACCCCGTCACCAAGAGTCAGAGGCACAGGAGCCCCTGCGTTGGCTCCGATCTCGAAGGTAGCTACCGTGCCGCTGGCGGCGGCTACGCCGTCCAGTCAGGTGCACCAGCAGGCCGCCCGTGGCGCTGCCGCTCGTCTGGCCGAGACACGCCGCCTTCAGGAGCAGCGCTCGACCTGAGCCTGGGTCCCACGCGCTCGTGGGCGTTGTCGTCAAAGCTACGGTTCCGAGTGGTTGAATTGCCATGTGTGACCCTCTTGCTGTCTGTGTGAGGCAGGGGGCGGCCCGCCGCGACCTGAGGCCTTTGCAAAACCCAGGCCGCGACTCGTGCAGGAAAGGAAACCACACGTGCCCCCTGCCTTGTGGCGCTCGACCGGCGCAAGGAGCGACGCCAGGAGCGCCCCGTTGGAGAGCGCCGCCGATCCCAACGAAGACGGCGCGACCTCCCAATGGAGAAGCGCTACGCAGTGACCCGAATTCTGCAATCGGCTGCTCATCGGACGGAGGCCCGGGGCGGCTTGTGGCGCCCGCCTTATGCCGTCCACGACCCTCAGATCGACGCCGTCGCGGTTGAACTGGGATATACGCTGATGATGTGGAACATCGATAGCTCCGACTGGCGAGGGCGTTCGGCCGACGAGATCACGAGCACCCTCCTGTCAGGCGCCCGTCCTGGAGCGAGTGTCCTCATGCATGTTGAGGGCGCTCTCCCGGTACCGCTTCGGTACCCTGCGCACTTGGCGCGTCGAGAGGCCCATCTCCCTTGCTGCCTCCTTCTGGGTAAGACGCCCCTGCTCCACCAGCGCCACCAGGGGATATCGAACCATGACCCGTAGCCATCCTCTCTACACGGGCACCTCCTTCCGGGAGCACCCCGCCACGAGAGGACATTCTAGCTGCGACGTAACTAGGACACTCTACCTGCGAATCAACACAGAGGACTTGACAAAACGGCGATGTTATGTTACTAGTCCACATTAGAGCTTCTGGGTTGCTGGTGGCGGGCACCCGCAGTCCTTCATTCTCAAGCAGCCAGCTCTCGTCGGAGACGATGCGCGATCCGTACTCTCCGGCGTGGTGTCTATTCGTTTGCAGATCGGAGGCGAGGACACTAAGACCTCTCTGACATTCTAGCCTGAAGGCTTTCCCTAGCTGTTGAGGCTAAGATCCGAGACGGGGTGGGGTTATCGGGAGGCGGGGCCGTAACCTGGTCGCCTGGGTCTCGGGGAGCAAATGGCGAAACCGGCGACAGTCCGTTGTCGGTTGTGTGTTTTGCAGGAGGGGAACAGGGTTAGGGACTGAGACCGGGAAACGAAAGAGCGAGCCCCAGGCAGTTGGCACGGCTGGGGCCCGAGGCAAGAGGAGCGCTGCCGCACCCCTTGGCCGTCTGCTATTTTAACGGCCAGCGGATGAGATTGCAACGGGGCGGCGTCACGGTGTCGCCCCTTTCTTTCAGCTCCTCTCGCCCCCGTCCAGTCCCTAACCCTCACCAGCCATTGGTCCTGCTGGCGCGGCGGGCCAGCGCCCGTCCGCGGCCGACGGGACTCCGCCGGACATAGCGCGGGACGAGGAAAAAGGCATGAGGGTAGCTCGGATTCTCACGGCGCTCATAGCGAGCCTGGCGGTGCTGGCCGGCGCGCCCGCGTTCCTTGCCTTCGAATCGCATATGGTGAGCATCACCGCCCGCGTGGTGGACCCGCCGCCCACTTCGACGCCGCTCGCGGGGCAGGCGACGCCAACGCCTTATCCACCCGGCGACGTGTCGCCGACGCCCTTCTCGTATCCCTTCGCCGTCCCCACGCCGACGCCGGTCGCGGCGCAGGCGACCCCCACAGGCACCGCTGAGCCCGTCGTCGATCCCAGCGAGGCGACAGCCACCGAAACACCCGTTGCTAGCCCGACGATGGAACCCGCCGCGACGCCAACGCCTTATCCACCCGGCGACGTGTCGCCGACGCCCTTCTCGTATCCCTTCGCCGTCCCCACGCCGACGCCCTTCTCGTATCCCTTCGCCGTCCCCACGCCTGCGCCGCTCGCGGTGCAGGCGACGCCCACAAGCCCCGCCGAGCCCGTCGTCGAGCCCAGCGCGACGCCGACGGGCGCCGCCGCTGAGGACACACCGACACCCACGCCAACAGCGACGGAAACCTCGGAGGGAGGCTAACGAAGAGATGAGACGGAGCGCACTCTTGCTGTTGGCTACGCTGGTCGTCGCGGGCGGCGTTGCCGCTTTCTCCGCTTTTGAGTCGCACGTTGTCAGCGTGCAGGCGCACGTGGTTCACCCGCTCTCGCAGGAGATCGTGGGCTGCGAGGCCATCGGGTCCAGCGGTGGCT
Source organism: uncultured Chloroflexia bacterium (assembly GCA_963726245.1). Lineage (GTDB taxonomy): Bacteria > Chloroflexota > Dehalococcoidia > DSTF01 > JALHUB01 > CAVSBT01. The sequence goes on along the minus strand of CAVSBT010000030.1, from coordinate 108,160 downwards.
GGGAACCGTGCCCCAACTCTCTGGCCGTGCCCAAGGGCCTCCCGGTGAGGTGGAGGTTCCTGATCCACATCAGAAATCCCCTGGACGTGCCCTTGACGGGCGTGCAGGTGACCGAGGAGTTCGCTCCACAGGTCTGGGTCTTCATGAACGACTGGAACCATGGCACTGTATCCTTTACCTACCCCGCCGACGTGCCCCTTCCCCTGCTGGTGTGGAATAACCTCACACTCGCGCCGGCCGGACAGACGGGCGACTCATACACCCTCGATTTTGAGGTGGAGACCCTAGGCGGAGCGTCGGGCGGAGGGTTCGCCGACCCCATCGCCGACCTTGTCCTGGCCACCGGCGCCGTCATGACCGGGACGGTCACCGGCGGGAGTAACTTCACGGCCACCACTGCCCCCATTCACATCGAGGTGCTCGACCCGCCCGATGGCCTCGAGATCAACACAGACATCGACTTCGGCACCGTCTTCCCCCAGGAGACCCGGACCGACTACTTCAAGGTCTGCGTCAGCAAGACCTCGTGCGGAATCCGGCGGCCAGGCCAAGATGGACTACAAGATCGTCCTCGAGCGAAAGCCGCTTCCCTGCAGCGGGCGCTGCCACGACACCAAGTACTACCCGGACCTCCGTCCCTACCTGATCGTGCAGCGCGACCCTGCGGAGACCCATGAGCCCGCCGAGCCCCACGGGACCGCCAACGGGATCGCGGGCGACTTCATCGGGCAGGGGCACCTCGACGCCCGCACGGGGGACGAGTGCGACAAGTGGCTGGTGACCATGAGGGTCCCTGTCTTCACTGAGTACTACAACCCGGAGACCGACCCCATCCCACCGGACCAGGTCCTGCTCCTGCCGCCGGAGGCCAACCCTGATGGCTGGGACCTGGGCGCCGAGGTCAAGGTCGAGCTCGGCGGGAACTCATGGTCGCAGTGGCTTTGGGACTGGTGGGGGCGGGGCCACTGATGATTCAGGTCTTACTGGTGAGGGCCGCCCTTGCACCTCCCGCGGGGAGGGCGGCGAGGGGAGGCAGCATCACCTGGAGAACAAATCCTTGCTTGGAAAGGGGGTGATAGAGAATGAAAAAGCGAATAGCGCTACTGTTGGGCACTGTGGCCCTGGTGGCGGTGGGCGCCGCGATGTTCGCGGCCTTCGAGTCCCACCTGGTCAACGTCCAGGCTCACGTCGAGGCGGCAACGTACCTGAACAAGGCGAAGATCGACTACGGGACCGTCTTCCCCGAGCAGAAGATCGAGGGATGTAAGATAACGAAGCCGAGCGATGCATACGACTCTTGCGTCCAGATATGCCTCAGCCCGTCGTTCATTTCTGCACGCGACCAAGAACGACGTGACCTACAATATCTACTGCGGAGAAGAAGGTCGGCTTCGGACAACCCGACTCTGTCCGTTCGTCGAGGTCTCGGACAGCGATGTTCCGCACGAGGCGAACAACGTGATCACCGGCGCCGGTAACTGCGTGCCGGCCCCGGCGGTGGACACGGCAGTGCTGATCGGTCATGGCGAGCTGAACATTACCCTCGGCGACCTGACGGACCTGTGGGACCTCGTCTTCTACGCGCCGGTATGCACGGAGAACTACAACGCGATCACCGACCCGGTGCACCGGGTCTGCCGGAGGGCATCCCGCGGACAGTTGACGGCTGCGTAGACTGCGACGCCGCCCCTGGGTGACAGCTACCACCAGATCGACATGGGCAGCGACATCAAGTTCCAGATCACCGGTTACAGTCCGTAGCAGGTGACAGGCTGGCCCGGCACCTCCTCCCGGCACCGGGCCAGGTCCCCGAGGTCGCACGGCTGCGAACGGCGCATGCGGCCTCGTCAAAAGTGTAGCGGGTCCGGCGGGCGCCCGCAACGACGCCCGCCGGACCGCACAGGGCGGAATGTCAACCCCAGGCTGAAGCCCGGGGCACAGGATCCGCGGTTTTGTGCTCCGGACTTGAGGCTGGGGTCGTCAAGAGTCCGGCCCTGGCCGGATATACCCTCCCCAGGGAGGTAGCCCCGCCGCCGGCGGGCTAGAGGAGGGAAGACATGAGAGACGCAGTATCTGAACCGGCGGCCGCCGGAGAGGTGACGGCGACGCCGGGAGCCGTCAGGGGGAGGCTGCGCGCCCTGTGGAAGCGGCTGCCCGGCCCCCTGCGCAGGCGGTTGCGGCTGCCCCGGCTGACCCGCCGGCGGCTGGCCGTCCTCGGTGTCGTCGGGCTGCTGGTTGTCGTGTTGGGGGCCGTCGCGGTGAGCTCCACCAGCACGTACAGCGCCTATGTCACTTTCAGGGAACTCAGGATGGTCGGCATACCCTCGCCTTGGAGGGAGACCTGGACTTTGGGGAGGTGCCCCGTGACCTCGCCATGCACCGAACCGTCCAGCTCAAGAACGACGGCAAGTTGAACAGCTATGTCCTGGTCGTCAGTTGGGGCGGGATACGGGACTTCCTCCACATCGATGACGCCTTCTTCAACCTGCGCCCCGGTGAACAACACACGGTCGACTTCGAGGTCACCGCACCCACAATGCAACCGACGGACAGAAGCAGTCCGGCCGCGTGTTCGTAGTGCGCCTGCCCTGGTGGTGGCCGTTCTAGCCATGGAACAGTTCCTCATTGCTCTCTGGCTGCTCTGTGGGGTGCTGGTCTTCCTGCCGGTGGGGGCGGCGCTCCGCTTCGCGCGTCGGGGGCTCGCTGTCCTGCCTCCCTTCGCCGGGGACAGGGACGTGATCCCGCCGGTCTACGAGCACCCGGCCCCGCCGGCCGCTACAGCTCTCCCGCCCCTGAGAGCGGCGCCCATCGTCGGGAGCCGTTCTGCGAGGTTCCCCCTGATGCTGGCCCTCTACGTCACCTTCGTCTCAGGCGCCGTCTACTACACGCGCAAGTTCCTCCCGGCGGGGACGGCGCTCCGCCTCGAGCGAAGGGCGCTCGCTGTGCTGCCTCCCTTCGCCGGGGACAGGGACGTGATCCTACCGGTCTCCGAGGAGCCGGCCCCGCCGGCCGCTCCGGCCGTACCGCCCGCAAGAGCGGCGCCCCTCGTTGGGAGCCGTTCTGCGAGGCTCCTCTTGATGCTGGCCCTCTACGTCGCCTTCGTCTCAGGCGCCGTCTACTACACGCCCAAGTTCCTCTCCCACGCCCTCAACACGCCCTACCCCATGGCCGCCGTCACCTCGTCCTCCATGTGGCCCACCCTGAAGAAAGGGGACCTCGTCGTCCTCAAGGGCGTCGATGGCCCGGAAGACGTACAAGTGGGAGACATCATAGCCTTCAGGCACGAGGCAGGCTTCGCGATACACCGGGTAGTAAGTATTGAGGGGGAGAAGATCACCACTCAGGGCGACGCCAACGACCTCGCTGACCCGCCCATCAGCATAGATGACGTGGTCGGGCGCGTGGCCCGGGTCATGGGGCACGTCATCAAGGTGCCTTACCTGGGCAACATTCCGCTGTTGATACACCGGGCAGCCGAGGCGCCGCCGCCAGAGTCACCGCCGACGTTTGCGGGCCAGGAGGGAGTGGAGGCGCCTGGCAGCCAGTAGCACCGGGCAATGGAAGGGCTGCCCATTGTGCCCTGAGAGTCGCCCTAGCAGGGCGAACCAAGAACAGCCGAACACCCCCGTAGGTACGCGGGGCCGCCACAGGGCGAGCGAGGCGGCCCCGCCCGCACCTGCCTGTTGCCAGGCAGGACAGGTCACCGTCTTGCCACGACCCCAGTGGCGGCCCCACCAGCATTATCGACCGTGACCCGGCGTCTCAGGAGAGGCGCGTTACTCGCAGCGGGCGTCGCCAGGAAGTGATATCCTAACGTTAGAAGTTCGTGCCATCACGGATCATGCGTGGCCCCGACGCAGCGAGCGACGTTGCCCGCCACCAGCGGTCCTCACCGCGACGGCGACCTCTACGCCGACCGAGACGCCTACTCCAAGGCCCACCACACCGGCCACGCCGTCGCCAATAGAGACGGCGACTGCCACGCCAACATCGACGCGATATCGACCCTGGGTGTCACCTGCGCTGATGTGACCGGTGATGGGCGGGTGACTCCTGCGGATATTGCGGCCGAAATTCTTGCGTTGCTGCGCGGAAGCCTGAATCCGCGCTACTACGTGAACCATCTGATTCGCCAACTGGGGAGACGTTGCTAGGCGGGTGAAGCTAGTGCCCATGTAGCCGACTGCAAGCAGTGTAGACACGCAGAGGGGTTCCATCGCGAGCCCCTCTGTTTGCTATCAACATCACATGCAACGGCAGTCTCTGGGGCTGGGATCCGAATAGCGGCCTTTGGGGGCACCAAAGGGTCAAGAACCGAATCCGGATTAGGTCGCCGAGGCGACTTCTGCATGGCATAGCCGCGCTCGAGAACTTGGTTGAGTCCAGAGCTATGACCGACAACTACTGGAGATTCCTGGCTGGCCGGATCTGGCTACCGTGAGCCCCTCTGGATAGGCCAGAAGGGTGATGGTGGAATCCACGGTCTGTCAGATACGCGCTTGTTGGCGCCATGGCGATACGTTGTTCAGAAACTGGAGAATCGGCCGATTGGTAGTAGGTAAGGCCTCCAGAGTGGCTGGTCTGACTGACCCAGGGCCAGCTCGATAAAGGCAAACCCGTCGTGAGGCGGGGACGCAAAGCCACGGGACTCGCGAGAGTCAGCAGGGCTGCCGGGCTCCAAAGAATGCCTCGACGAGACATGGATCGCCTGGCAGCCGCAAGGTCGTCAGGCGGTTCTTTGTGCCCAAACCGTCTGGCCTCCGATCGAATGGTGGCATGTCAAGGAGGACAGACAATGAGGAAGAAGACCGACGACCAGGGTCGCATCCTCGGGGCACACCGCCCCATCGGCTCGCTAACCGTCATATCCGCCCTGGCTCTGCTGGCGCTCGTCGCGGCAGGCGCGATTTTGGTCGAAGACCCAGAGACCGCCGGGGCTCGGGCCACACCGAGGATTAGCCTCCATCCTGCATCCGGGCCGCCGGGAACGAGGGTTACCGTCACCGGCACCAGGTTCCCCGCAGGTGAAGGCTTCCTGAAGTGGGACGGATCCGCGAAGAACATGCCCGAGTTTGAGGTTGGCCCTGGGGGTACCTTTCGGGCGATGTTCGTAGTACCAGAGGATAAGGCCGGACTTCACGACGTGGAGGCTGTCATCAAGACGGATTTCGGTCGCCAGAAGGCGACAGCGAAGTTCAGGTTTCTGCGTCCTAGACCTACCACGGCGACTCCGATCCCCACGGCAACGCGAACGGCCACCGCCACCGCGACGCCTACGGCGGCGGCAACCGCTACTGGTAGTCCAACTGCCACCGCGACTCCGACCCGCACGGCAACGCGAACGGCCACCGCCACCGCGACGCCTACGACCGCGGCAACGGCCACTCGTAGTCCAACTGCCACGGCGACTCCGATCCCCACGGCAACGCGAACGGCCACCGCCACCGCGACGCCTACGGCGGCGGCAACCGCTACTGGTAGTCCAACTGCCACCGCGACTCCGACCCGCACGGCAACGCGAACGGCCACCGCCACCGCGACACCTACGACCGCGGCAACGGCCACTCGTAGTCCAACTGCCACGGCGACTCCGATCCCCACGGCAACGCGAACGGCCACCGCCACCGCGACGCCTACGGCGGCGGCAACCGCTACTGGTAGTCCAACTGCCACCGCGACTCCGACCCGCACGGCAACGCGAACGGCCACCGCCACCGCGACACCAACGAATACGCCAACCGCCGGCGGGGTTTGGAGGCCCGCGCAGAACACCACCTGGCAGTGGCAGCTTACCAGCGACCTTGATCTCTCTGTCGATGCCCAGATGTGGGACATCGACCTCTTCGACAACAGCGCAAGCGTCGTCGCCACCCTACATGCCCAGGGGCGCAAGGTGATCTGCTATATGAGCGCCGGGTCATGGGAGGACTGGCGGCCTGACGCGGGGGCCTTCCCGGCAGCGGTGAAGGGGAACAGCAATGGCTGGCCGGGGGAAAACTGGCTCGACATCAGACAGACCAGCGTCCTCGGACCGATCATGGGGGCGCGCCTCGACCTCTGTAAGAGTAAGGGCTTCGACGGCGTCGAGTTCGACAACATCGACGGCTATAGCAACAGCACCGGCTTTCCCCTGCGTGCTGCCGACCAGGTCGCCTACAACACATGGCTGGCGAACGCCGCCCATGAGCGGGGCCTGTCGGCGGGGTTCAAGAACGATCTGGACCAGGCTTCGGACCTAGAACCGCCCTTTGACTTTGCCATAGTAGAGGAATGCTTCCAGTACGATGAGTGTGATTTGGCCCTCCCCTTCATCGAGGCAGGCAAGGCTGTGTTTGAGGTCGAGTACAGCGGAACCCTCGAGAGCTTCTGCCCTCAGGCGAACGCTATGGGCTTCATGTCGATGAAGAAGAATCTGGACCTGGACGCCCCGCGCCAGCCCTGTTGGAACTAAACGCCAACAGCAGACCAGCATCGATGCGGCCTTTCGGTAGCGGCCGCAGGGAGACTGCCCTAGCTTGCGCCGCTGAGGGGGCACATACATGGCCTAGAGCTCGAACGCCCTGTAGGACCTCCATCTGGGTCCGGCATTACGGACGCCCCCTTAGGTCTCCGGTATTCACTAGCCGGTGCCCGCGGGAGGGCGAGCCTGAAAGTAACCCAGTCATCCGGCAGCGGACGCAGCTCAGCTCACTGCGCCTTGAGGGCGCTAGTCTAAACCCGGTGTTTGGGCCATGACCGGGAAGGGGCGCGAGTGATGAATGCGTGTCGTAGAGTAGGCGGGGTGGAGTGCGTGTCGTGCTCCACCAAGTCGGCCCAGATTGGCGAAGCGAACAGGCCACCCCCGTGGGCCCCCCGCCACGCCGCTCCGTCCCACCTCGCTACATGCTGAACGACGGCGCTGCGTCCCTGGCTAGCTGCCGGGGGTCTGAGGCAGAAGATAGAGTTGATCCAGTTTGGCCGTGGAGACGTAAGGCACGAACCCGAAGCTGCGGGCCCGTTGCACCAACGTCTGGACCAAACGTGTGTCTCGCATGTCGGCGTAATCCACCGTGAAGACTGCCAGGCTGCGAGCCCGTTGGAGGGCCTGGAGCCGCCGCGCCATGACCTCCGTCCACGCTAAATCCGTGCCCTCCCAGCGCTCATAGCAATCGCCCACAGGTCGAGACGAGAAGGCCTCGAAGACCACCCCATCAATGAAAGGAAGGATGGTGTCAAGGACACCGAAACCCCGGTTCAGGACGAGGAGGCGCCGACCTAGCCTCTGCCTAACGGTGCCGATCAGCGAAGGAACCGCCTCGGCCAAATATGGGACATCGACGCAGGGGTCCACCGTATCTAGGAAGAGACCATCGAACCCTTTGTCAAGCGCGTCGCAGACTTCCCCGAACAGGAACTGCTCCTGCCAGGCAAGGTCCCGGATGTCCACATAGTAGGTGCCCCACTTTTCGTTCCGCAGGGGCTGGCCTGTTGAAGGGTCAGTCCTGTACCAAGAAGCGCCGCTCCGCCACTGCGGGTCCTCCCCAATCGACACGTACGCTAGGACCAGCGTATCGTGGAGCCGAAGCCAGGCTATCTCGTCATGCCCATAGCTCTCACTACGAACAATGGCGAGGCCAAACCGCTTGAGCTCGCTGGTCCGCCCAGCGCCGTAGTACACGGCGTAGGAGGTCACTTGAGACAGGGCTTGATCTCGAGCGCGCCCGATGGTTGAGGCCCTCGGATATCAAATCGAGTCTTGACGGTCAAGTCTGCAGAACGCAGCATTCATCCGCGCCAGCTTCTGAGCAAGCGAGGACTGGCTCTTCAATGCTTCTGGGTCGCCACGCCAGGTCCGAAGGGCATTCCACTGACAGCCCCGGGATGATGGGCGGCGTTGCCCGTCTCGATCTGGGTGGCTGGTGTTCAATTCGACGGACCTCAAGTGGAGTCACTGCCACAAGCAGCGTCGGTCTTCGCCGACGTCCCGGCTGTGAGCCATTTCGTGGGACTGCCGGACTGTGAGCAGGTCGGCGTATCGGGACTGCAGCACCCGCTGGAGTAGTGAGCGGCCGCGTCGCGTCGATCTCACGCATGGAGAACCCCTCGATTCCGGCAGCCGCGACCGGCACAGACCCCAGCAAGCCCCAGGGCGAGGCCGTTGTGTGGGTGCCTAACTGAGCCACCGCCTTCTGGCGTACCAGGCGGAGGTGATGCAGACTACAACTGCCGCCGATGCGCCACCGAGGGCGGCGTAGGCGCCAGCCGACCAACCAGCGCCCTCGGCAGGCGCACCCGCCTCCCCTACCGAGGCTCCAGCAAGGTCTGGAAGCTCTGCGACGCCGCCAACGGTAGATTCGGTGGATGAGGTGCAGGGCTGGCGCCAGGCGTCCAGGCTCTGATGCTTCTTCATCGACATGAAGCCCATAGCGTTCGCCTGAGGGCAGAAGCTCTCGAGGGTTCCGCTGTACTCGACCTCAAACACAGCCTTGCCTGCCTCGATGAAGGGGAGGGCCAAATCACACTCATCGTACTGGAAGCATTCCTCTACTATGGCAAAGTCAAAGGACGGCTCGAGATCAGTGACCTGGTCGAGGTCGTTCTTGAACCCCGCCGACAGGCCCCGTTCATGGGCGGCGTTCGCAAGCCACGTGTTGTAGGCGACCTGATCGGCCGCACGCAGCGGGAAGCCAGTGCTGTTGCTATAGCCGTCTATGTTGTCGAACTCGACGCCGTCGAAGCCCTTATCGCGGCAGAGGTCGAGCCGCGCTCCCATGATCGGGCCGAGCACGTCCAGTTGCCTAATGTCGAGCCACCGCTCGTCGTCGTAGCCCTCAAGGTAGTTGCCCAAGACTGATTCAGGGAAGTCGCTGGAATCGGGTCGCCAGTCCTCCCATGACCCGGCGCTCATGTAGCAGATCACCTTGCGCCCCTGGCCATGTAGGGTGGCGACGACGCTTGCGCTGTTGTCGAAGAGGTCGATGTCCCACATCTGCGGCATCGACAGAGAGATCAAGGTCGCTGGTAAGCTGCCACTGCCAGGTGGTGGCCTGCGCGGGCCTCCAAACCCCGCCGGCGGTTCCTGTAGCCGTGGGCGTCGGCGTTGCGGTGGCGGTGGCCGTTCGCGTTGGCGTGCGGGTGGGAGTCCGCGTTCGCGTTGGCGTGCGGGTAGAAGTCGCCGCGGCGGCTAGACGATTGCTAGCGATTGCTACGGTCGTGCGCGTACCTGTCGGCATTGGAGCCGCCGGCGCCGGATCACACGTATTGCCCATGACCAGCGTTCCGAGGATCAGGAGCCCTGCCACCAGTGAGATCATCTGAACATGGAAGACAGCCCGTGCCGAGGTCACTTTCTGCAAACCTCCGCCACATATTACCATAATAGTCAATTCGACTGGCGCATGTCGCTACCAGGCACGACCAGCGCGAGGACCTGCCGGGATCGCACTTGTCGTGGCCACTGAGTTGATATCAGCAGTTCGTTCCCGGATCAGGGCGGTGCGGTAGCGGCTGAACTCACGCAGTTCGCGCTCCGGCCGGGAGGGGATGAAGCTGGGACGGAGCAGGCCATGGCGCAGCAGATCGGGGAATCCACTCGGCGTCGCCCACGTCCGTTTTGCGCCCAGGCACGGCCTTCAGGTGCTGGGCGTTCACCACCAACAGGTCGAAGGCGCCCTCGAGGATGTTGTACACGGGCTTCCAATACGAGCCAGTGCTCTCCATTGCCACGTGGCTACATCCGGCCGCGCCTAACCGGTCCCTGAGCGCCAGCAACTCCTGGGTGGTGCCGAAGGTGCGGACCTCCCAGATGGACCTCGCGCCCGGCCCCTGCGTGAGCAGGCAGGCCACCACCGTCTTCTTGTGCACGTCGAGCCCACAGCAGCGCTCGTGCACGACCTCCATAACCCTCACCTCTCTCTCTGCAGTGTGACGGCCGGGAGGGTGCCCTTGCTCTCAGATACTGCCTCGCGTGCTCCCGTTCGGGGCAACAGACGGTCATGCCCGCAGGCACCCAGGTACAAACTTGCCGGCGGGCTCAGAGTACCCTAGCTGCGACGTAACTAGGACACTCTACCTGCGACCCAACAGACGAGTTGACAGAACGGCCGTATTATGTTAATAGACCTTACAAGAGCGTCTCGGTTGCTGGTGGCGGGCACCCGCAGTCCTTCCTTCTCAAGCAGCGAGCTCTCGTCGGAGTGGATTGGCGTGGCGGGCTGCGACACGACGGATCCCGAGAACTTCTTCCAGAGATCCACGTCGCAGGTTCGCACGACAAGGCAAAAGACGTCGTGTTCGACGATCGTCTTCAGGGAGCTTGTTGTTGCGGAAGGAATCTCAAGTAACGCCTGACGGCGAAAAGCGCATTGGAGTTCTCGTGGTCGACGACCACGCACTCTTGCGTGAGGGCATTCTTGCCATTCTGCGTGAACATGAGCGAATTGGCGTCGTGGAGCAAGCCGCCAGCTACGACGAGGCCGTGGAGAAGGCACACCGATCCCAGCCTGACGTTATCCTGGCGGATGCGTGGCTTGACGATTCGATTGGCATCGAGCTCCTAAGTCTCTTGAGGACGGCGGTCGACGAGCCAAAGCTTGTAATCCTATCCGTTGATGCCCCAGAGCAAGTGATAGTGAGCGCGCTCCGGTCAGGTATCCGGGGATTGCTTGACCGAACGGCCGATGCAGCAGAGCTCGTCAATGGTGTGTTGGAGGTGGCAAGGAACGAGACCTTCATCTCTAGACGTATCATCAAGCGGCTCATTTCGAATCTGACCTCTGGCGTAGACCCCGATCCCGGCTTCAGCCCTGCTCTGGCCTCGCTCACAGAGCGTGAGCGTCAGATCCTCGAGCATGTGGCACTAGGACAAACCAACAGGGCCATTGCGGATAAGCTCTATCTTTCACAAGGAACGATTCGAGCCCATCTCCGCTCCATCATGCGCAAGCTGAACACTTCGAATAGAGTGCAGGCCGCGACTGTGGCCTATCGGCATGGGGTAGTTCCTCCCTCTGGGGGGTGAGGCCGACCCGCCGCAGGTAGGCCCATTGGAATAGTCCACTCGGCACGCCGCTGTCCTAGGGACTGGGTCATCTGGCGACTGTCCCGACCCATCAATCCACTGCGCTGCAACCACATGGCCACTCCAAGAATGGCGATGTGGTTTTTCTTCTCTGACGGGTCAGGCGATGCGTCCGGACGCTGACCTTGGGTACACTCGTCCCCGAGGGACGCGATGCAGGTCGGCCAACTGGAGATGGGGGCAGGGACGCGCGACCGCCGGGGGCGCCGAACGGGCGTCGTGGTGTTGTACAAACATCGCCTGTTCCGTGACATCGTCACTGGATTGATGGTGAGGCACCCGGGCATTGCTAGCGTTGAGAGCACACGCAGTGGAGAGAATGGCCTACGACTCATTGATGACTTCAGTGCCGACAAGGTTGTGTTGGTCGTCGAGACGGAGGCGCGAATCAGTTTGGACCGGGGGACCCTCTCTTTCCTTCTCCGCGCAACTGAGGGTGATCCCCGAATCCGCGTCCTGGCGATCACGCTGGCCGGCTCCGGGATATTGTTCGACCGTTGGCGGTGGCTGCGACATCTCGATCTCGACGGCCTAATGCAGGGAATACTGGACGACTGAAATGCCACACATCAGGGACAGAGGCCCACACCCGCAGCGAGAAGTGGATGGTGATTGCTTTGGGCCGGTGTGCTCCAGCATCCCGAATCCCCAACACAGGCGGGGCCGGACGTGTCCGGTCGAAGTTGGGCACGGCGTGACTGACTTCGAGGCCAGGCAGCCATGAGTAGGATCGTCCGGTTCTCCGTCCTGATCGCCATTCTCGCCTTCGGAGCCTCCCAGCTCTCGCAGTTGCCCAGCAACGCGGGCTCTCCTGCCCCCGCCGATGGGCAACCACAGTGGCAGCACGCGGCTCCGCCGGTGGGCCCGACCCTGGGTCCGGGCCTTGGCGTCGTGAGGCCGTTCGAGTATGTGAGTCAGCCCGCTAATAGCGTGGCGGGCGTGGCAAGCGGACAGGGCACCAGACCTGTGGCTGACGCGATTGAGAGCGTTAGCGCGAGTGCTCCCACAGATGACCCCATCGACCTCAAGTTCTTGGTTATCTCAGCCCAGGCCAACGACCCGCGCCTCGAGGCGATAACCACGTCTCTCGACTACATCGGGCTGCCGTACAATGTGCTGATCGCGAGCACGACCACTCTGGCGCCGGGCCTGCTGTCGGATGGGAACCAGCATGGCTACTACCAGGGGATCATACTGGCGACTGGGGACTTGGGCGGCGCCTTCAATACCACCGAGTGGGAGACCCTGTGGCAATACGAATCCCTGTTCCGCATACGCCAAGCCACCTACTACACGTATTCCGTCAGCCCTGACTACGGCCTCAGCTTTCCGATAGGCGGCGTCGATACGACCGCGACCTGTCTCCAGACTACGCTAACCTCCGCCGGCGACTCGGTTTTCTCGTCTCTGAGCAGCAGCCCCTTGCCCATTTGCGGCGCCTGGACCTACCTGGCGACCCCAAATAGTGGCACCACGCCGCTCCTCGTGACCCAGGTCGGAGGCACCGTATACACCGTAGCCGCCGTCCACTCATACTCCGACGGGCGGGAGAACCTGGCCCTCACAATGGACAATGCCATCTGGCTAGATCATACCCTCGCCCTGGACTACGGCGTCTTCAACTGGCTGGCGAAGGGCTTCTTCCTGGGCCAGCGCCACGTCTATCTGTCCCCTCAGGTGGATGACCTCTTCATCGACGACGACGTCTGGGAGGATGGCACCTACCGCATATCGGGAGCCGATCTGGACGCGCTCTACGCCTGGCTCACGGCGAAACGCGCTAGCGCTCCCGACCTGTCGCAGGTGGCTGTTGAATTCGCGTTCAACGGGTCAGGCAGCACGGGCGGGGGCTCCGATACGCTTACGACCCGCGCACACGCTCTTCAGACCAATTTCAGTTGGGTCAACCACACCTATGACCATGAGAACCTCGATAATACCAACTACAACCAGACCACAAACCAATTACAGCAGAACGACACCTTCGCAACTGGATTCCCGTTCTCCCACTACGCGAAGGACGCCCTGGTGACGCCGGACGTCTCCGGGTTCGGCAACCGGAACGCCATGCAGGCGGCGTACGATTTTGGAATCCGGTCTGTCGTATCCGACACTTCGGTCATCGGGACGCTGCCACCCCCCAACACAGGCCACCCCAATACGCTGGTGCCGGGCATCCTGGAGATCCCGCGCTATCCGACCGACATCTTCTACAACACCGGCACCCCCGCCCAGCTGGTGTCCGAATACAACTACTTGTATGGGCCCAACGGGCAGTACCCCTGGTGGGACCACAACCTCACCTATGCGGAGATCATGGATTACGAGAGTGACACGATCCTCCAGTACATGCTGAGGTACGGGACCTACCCATTGATGTTCCACCAGACGGACATTCGGGCCTACGACGGTACGCACTCGCTGCTCACCGATCTGCTGGACGAAACCCTGGCGAAATACAATGCCCTCCTTGATGTCCCGGTCATCGGCTTGGCACAGCACGACATAGGCGTGCTCATGCTAGACCGCATGAGCTACAATGCCTGCGGGATCACCGCCTCTTTCGTGCCGGGTCCGAACGGCTCCCCCAGCGGCGGCACGTTGACAGTGACTACCGCGCACGCATGCCGCATTCCCGTCACCGGCATGCCTAACGGTGACCAGGTCGAGGAGTATGCCGGTCAGGAGATCTCTTACCTCAACTTCAGCGCGGGCGGCACCAGGACAATCCAGCTGCCGTCATGGGAACCGACCGCGACGCCCTTACCGGGCTCGACGTCGACGCCGACCGCTACCAGCACGGTGACGCCTACGGCCACGGCCACGCCGACGGCCACGGCTACCAACACGCCTACGGCCACGGCCACGCCGACGGCCATAGCTACCAACACGCCTACGCCTACGGCCACGGCTACCAACACGCCTACGGCCACGGCCACGCCGACGGCCAAGCTACCAACACGCCTACGCCTACGGCCACGCCGACCACCACGGCTACCAACGCGCCTACGCCTACGGCCACGGCCACGCCGACGGAGACGCCAACCGATACGCCGACGGCCACGCCCACGGCCACCGATACGCCGACGGGGACGCCAACTGACACGCCGACGGAGACGGAGACCCCGACAGACACGCCGACGGCCACGGAGACGCCGACTGAGACACCGGCACGAGACGCCGACGGAGACGCCGACGGAGACGCCGACGGACACGCCGACGGCCACGGAGACGCCGACGGAGACGCCGACGGCACGGAGACGCCGACGGAGACGCCGACGGCGACGGAGACGCCACGGACGCCCACGGAGACGCCGACAGAGACGCCGACGGAGACGCCGACGGCCACGGAGACGCCGACGGACACGCCGACGGCCACGGAGACGCCGACGGAGACGCCGACGGCCACGGAGACGCCGACAGACGACGCCGACGGCCACAGAGACGCCGACCGAGACGCCGACGGCCACGGAGACGCCAACAGACACGCCGACGGCCACCGAGACGCCGACGAGAGACGCCGACACGACCGACACCGACGACGCACGACGCCGACGGAGACGCCGACGGCCACCGAGACGCCAACCGATACGCCGACGGCCACGGAGACGCCAACGATACGCCGACGGCCACGGAGACGCCGACGGAGACACCCACGGCCACGGAGACGCCGACCGAGACGCCGACGGAGACGCCGACGGCCACCGAGACGCCGACCGAGACGCCGACGGCCACAGAGACGCCGACAGACACGCCGACGGCCACCGAGACGCCGACGGACACGCCGACGGCCACGGAGACGCCGACGGAGACGCCGACGGCCACCGAGACGCCGACCGAGACGCCGACGGCGACAGAGACGCCAACTGACACGCCGACGGCCACGGAGACGCCGACCGAGACGCCGACGGAGACGCCGACGGCCACCGAGACGCCAACCGATACGCCGACGGCCACAGAGACGCCAACTGACACGCCCACGGCCACGCGAGACGCCGACGGACACGCCGACGGCCACGGAGACGCCGACAGAGCACGCCGACGGCCACGGAGACGCCGACGGAGACGCCGACGGCCACCGAGACGCCAACCGAGACGCCGACGGCCACAGAGACGCCAACTGACACGCCCGACGGCCACGGAGACGCCGACCGACACGCCGACGGCCACGGAGACGCCGACAGAGACGCCGACGGCCACGGAGACGCCAACGGAGACACCCACGGCCACCGAGACGCCAACCGAGACGCCGACGGAGACACCGACGGCCACCGAGACGCCGACCGATACGCCGACGCCCACAGAGACGCCAACTGACACGCCCACGGCCACGGAGACGCCGACGGAGACGCCGACGGCCACCGAGACGCCAACCGATACGCCGACGGCCACGGAGACGCCAACTGACACGCCACGGCCACGGAGACGCCGACAGAGACGCCGACGGCCACCGAGACGCCGACAGACACCCCGACGGCCACGGAGACGCCAACCGATACGCCGACGGCCGACGCGACACGCCGACGGAGACGCCGACGGCCACCGAGACGCCAACTGACACGCCCACGGCCACGGAGACGCCAACAGACACCCCGACGGCCACGGAGACGCCGACCGATACGCCGACGGACACGCCGACGGAAGCGCCGACCGACACGCCGACGGCCACAGAGACGCCGACTGACACGCCCACGGCCACGGAGACGCCGACTGACACGCCGACGCCGACGGAGACGCCGACAGCCACGCCGACGGCCACGGAGACGCCCACGCCGGACCCGGACTCGACGCCGAAGCCCACAGAGACGCCCACGGCCACGCAGACGCCGACGCAGACGCCGACGGCTATCCCGACAGCCACGGCGACCGCCACGCCAAGTTCGACGCCCACGGCGACGCGAACACCGGCGCGAACACCGACGCGAACACGGACGCCCACGGCGACGCGAACACCGACGCGAACACGGACGCCCACGGCGACGCGAACACCGACGCGAACACGGACGCCCACACGGACGCCCACGGCCACCGCCTTCTGCGGCGACGTGACCGGTGATGGACGGGTGAATATTGCGGATGTTCTCGCCGAATATGGGGCGATACTGTCCCGAAGTCACGATCCACGCTACGACGTGAACCATGACGGCCAAGTGAACACGGCGGACCTGCAGGTCGTGATTCGCCAACTTGGGAGGAGGTGCAGGTCGTGATTCGCCAACTTAGGGGGCGTTGCCAGGTAAGGTGATACTGGCGCCCAGATAGCCGGGCGCAGGCAAACGCCGACAGCAGTGGCCCATGGGCCGGTGCCCGCCAACCCCCGCCCGATGCCCGATGGCCCCAGGGACCAAGTGGTCAGCACG
The DNA here is from genome assembly GCA_963726245.1 of uncultured Chloroflexia bacterium. GTDB lineage: Bacteria > Chloroflexota > Dehalococcoidia > DSTF01 > JALHUB01 > CAVSBT01. The sequence goes on along the minus strand of CAVSBT010000030.1, from coordinate 91,741 downwards.
TGCGACGCTACCGCCGCGCTGTTCTACGTGGGGACCTACGATTGTGATGGCGGTAGGCCTGGCCCGGACGGAGTGACCTACGACAGCGAGAAGATGGATGTCGGCATAAAGGCAGGGCGGGGCTGTGATTGTAGCCCCAGCCCGCCACCCAATCGGCCGTGGGATGCCGGCCCGCCTGAGGGGGCCATCACAATGCAAGACGTGCTGTAGGGCTGGCTCAGGTGGGCCTGGACTGCGGAGGGGCACGCTAATGCCGTCGCGCGACGATGGGCCTCGGCTGACAGGCTCCCACAAGGTGGCTCCTAAGGCGACGTGCGCCTGCGGCTCCGAAGCGACCTCCTCGAAGCCCCTCAGCGTCCTGTTGGTCACGGAGGGCACGTATCCCTACGAGACGGGCGGCGTGTCCAATTGGTGTGACCTCCTACTGAGAGGTCTGCCTGAAAGCAGATTCACGCTCCTGGCTGTCACCGCGAACCCTTATGTGAAGGAGGCATACGGGCTCCCATCCAATGTGGAACGAGTGATCACTGTACCGCTCTGGGGCATCGATGAGCCGTCGGAGCTGGATCGTGCTCTCAGCGTGTGGCGGCTGGCTGCTCGAAAGCGCGAGACGAGCGAGGCGGTCATTCGCCGGCACTTCTTGCCTCGATTTCAGACTCTCCTTCAGGAGATTCTTGAGCCCCTCGGACGACTTGGCCTGCGTCCTCGATGCGGTGGTGGCATTGCACGGGTATTTCCGCCGTTACGACTACTCCACCACCTTGAGGCATTCAGTGACTTGGCAGGCGGCCAAGGCAGCGCTCGCCGTCGGTACGTCCCGCCGCGGACTCGAGGCGCCTAACCTCGACGAGGTAAGTGAAGCCGTGCGCCTCCTGTACCGTCTGCTTGCCGTCTTGACGATTGATATTCCGCCGGCTCACGTCGTGCATGGCACCGTGACAGGGATCAGCGCCGTGCTCTGCGTTGTGGCGAAGCTGGTGTATGGCGTGCCTATGCTTCTGACCGAGCACGGGGTCTACATCAGAGAGCGATGCCTTGCCCTTCGGGAGGTGTCGCCATCGCCCTTCCTAAAGAGCTTCTGGCTCGGCTTGGACATTCTAATAACGAGGATTAGCTATCGATGCGCGGATGAGATTGCGCCGGTCTGCGACTTCAATCAGCGCTGGGAGCGGACCCTGGGTGCCGAACCTCAGAAGCTGCGCACGATTTACAACGGGGTCGATCCGGACAAGTTCAAGCCGCTCCCTTCCGAAGCGCGGACGCCCACGCTGGTCTGGGTGGGCCGTGTTGACCCCCTGAAAGACCTTACAACTCTGTTCCAGGCACTGGCCGAGGTCCGCCGGTCCGACCCGTCTGTGCGCTTGCTTATGTATGGTGTTGTGCCCGCGGGCAACGAGGGGTACTGGAGAGAGGTCTCTGCCCTGTCGGATCACTTGGGCCTGAAAGATGCCATCATCTTCCGCGGACGTGCGGAGAATCTCGCCGAGGCCTACGGGGCAGGTGACCTCGTCGTGCTTTCCAGCCGGTCCGAGGGGTTTCCCTACACCGTTATCGAGGCAATGATGTGCGGCAAGCCGGTCGTGGGTACCGATGTGGGGGGAGTGGCCGAGGCCATAGGCGCTTGTGGCGCCGTCGTCGAGCCCGGTAACCCACAAGCCCTGGCTACCGCGTGCCTCGACCTGCTCCGCGACCCAGAGCGAAGGCGCCTCCTCGGCAAGCGGGCCCGACATCGCGCGCTCCTGCGAGTTCTCGGCCAAGGGCTTTGCCTCGAGCTACCTGCAGTGCTACGTGCGACTGAGATTGAAGTGGTATGCCGAGGAGGTGGAGAGGGTCCTCGAGTCTGGCGGCCACTGGTCAAGCCCGCTGACAGTCGGGGCCGAGGCAGAAGCCCAACGGAACGGCGAGCGAAGCGATGGGAGAAACGGCGACGGAAGCGATGGGAGGAACGGCGAGCGGCACCTCTGGATGAGCTGGGCTGTCAAACGGGAACGGATTGAGACACAGGGCCGGGAGGAAGCGATCCTCGTCGGTTCGGATCGATTGGCCTTTGACCGGCGACCGCCGCCTGTGGCGCTCGTGAAGACTCCACGCAACGGAGGGGGGGCTGGCAATCCGGGAAACAATGGAAATGGTGCGGCGGAGGCCGGGACGAAGGACCCGCCGCCACGACAGCCGGTCCGGCCTAGTCTCCCTCTGCTGGCCAAAGAGCGACTTCTCACGCCGGTCTATGCCCTGGAGGTCGCAGCCATCCTCGAGTCTAAGGGCATAAACGACCGTGCTGCCGCCCAGAATCACGGCTGCCGCGATGTCTTCGAGCTGGCGGAAAGAACTCTGCCCGCCCTGGCGAACTGCGCCACAAGGGCTGACGGGGCGGCGCCTGACAGTCGAGGCGGGACACCTCGCAGATTGACGAGCGCCCTGCGAGACGCGATTCAGGACTACATTCAGGGGCCGATAGCTTTCGTTCCTCTCTTGATGTGGGGCCTCGTACTAACTGCCCTGGCCAAGGGGACTGAGACCTCGGCGAAGGGCGTCTTTGCTCTTAGCATAGCCATCATGCTCAGTCTGTTGGCGACCTCGGGCTTTGTTCAGGCGTTCTCGCGCAGAGGGTGGAGCTTCGTCAGCCAGGGCCAGTATGCCGCGGCCCGCGCTCTCGGCTACCGGCTGGGCGCCCTCTGCATGCTAGCGGTGGTGGGGGTTGCTCTCGTCCTTCCGCCCGTAGTCATAGGGTTTGCTGGGCTCTCCTGGCTCTCGTTGCTGGACACGCTGGGCATCTACTTCTCCTTGTCGCTGCTTTGGCTCGCGCTGTCGGCATTGGCGCTCCTAGAAGTGCGCCACTACACCCTCCTCTGCCTCGGGGTGGGAGCCGTCGTGGGTTATGGGGGCTTGAGGTTCCTTGCGGCGCTTGGGGTCCCGGCGGACGTCGCCCTGCGGGTATCGGCGGTCACGGGATTCGGCTCTGCCATCGCCACCACCATCCTGTTGGCGGAGCTAGAATTCCGCCGGCAGGTGCGGTTGGCCGGAAGCCGCCCTTCGATACTTCGTCTTCCCGCGATAGGGTGGTTGAGCTTCTCACTCCGGCACTACTTCCTGTACGGGCTTCTCTTCATGGTTCTGGCCTTCTCCAGCCTGCTCACCGGGTGGGTTGGCTCCCTTCCGGCAAACGTCGACCGGCCTGGTGCGGTGGCAGCGTTGGGGATGTTCCTGGCCGCCGCTATTGTGCCCTACATCTTGGTTGGCGGAGTGGCCGATCACGCGCTCCGACAGCATTTCCGAGGCATCAAGGTTCTTCAGCGGTCGCTGTTGGTGTACGAGGCCAGTTCCCTGGGCCGTCGGGTCGGCCGCCAACTGGTGCGCCACCACATGCTGCTGATCGCGGTCCTGCTGGCGGCTAGCGGCGGCGTGTATTTCGGCTTGGTGGGCCTGGACGTGCTCACGTCCCACCGCTACCTGGAGCTGACAACCGATTCCACCCACTTGTCCATTCTCAGGATGGGCCTGGTGGGATATGGCTTGCTGGCTGTCGGGGCCTTGAACTGTGGATTCTGTGTCGCCATGTCCCAGCCATCGTTGGCCGTCAGGGGGCTCGTGGCGTCGCTGGCCGTGGCCCTCGTGTCTGGCGGCGCCCTGTCAGTTGCCATCGGCTATGAGTTCGCCGTGCTAGGTTTGGTTTGTGGAGGCGGCACGCTCGTCGTAGCCAGTTCGCTGGCCGTGCGGCACATTCTGCGTGACGCTGCTTACTACTGTTACGCGTCATTCTGAGAGGATAGGGGGCAGACGGCAGCCAGTGGCGAAGTATCGGTCCAGTCGATATCGGTGCGAGGGAAGGGTATCCTTTCGGCCTCGTGGGGAAGAGCAATGAAGTTGCTAGTGACCGGTGGCGCAGGCTTCATAGGTTCCCACAGCGTCGAGGTCCTGTTGGAACAGGGGCACGATGTCTCTGTGCTCGACAATCTGGCTACGGGACGGCTTGAGAACCTGCGTTCGGTGAAGCGCTGGATTCACATCGTGGAGGGGGACATTCGCAATCGCGACCTGTTGATGTCGCTGATGCAGAGTGGGTGCTACGACGGAGTCCTCCACCTGGCCGCTGTCGCATCGGTTCTGGATTCAGTTCGCCTTCCGCTCAAATCCCATGAAGTGAACCTGACGGGCGCGCTGAATGTCTTGGAGGCGGCACGCCAGACGGGAGCCAAGCGCGTTGTCTTGGCGAGTTCCGCAGCGGTGTACGGCCCGGCGCCAGAGGTGCCCACCAGCGAGACCATACTTGCCCGCGTCGCCTCACCCTACGCTGCACAGAAGCTGGCCGTCGAAGCGTACGCTCAGACTTACAACGACCTCTATCAGCTTGAGACAGTCTCTCTGCGCTACTTTAACGTCTATGGGCCCCGACAGGATCCCAGCAGCCCCTATTCCGGGGTAATCTCCATCTTCCTGCATTCCTTCAGGCGCGGAGCGCAACCCGTGATCTTCGGAGACGGCCGCCAGACCCGGGACTTCGTGTATGTTCGAGACGTGGCTCAGGCGAATCTTCTGGCCTTAACCGCGAAAGAGGCCCGCGGGCAATGCATCAATGTGGGAACTGGAGTCGAGACCTCGATCCTTCAGATCGCTCAGACTTTGAGCGACATCGCAGGTTCTCCCTTTGGCTGTTCCTTCGGCAAGCGGCGGCCCGGTGATCCGTACCGGTCCTGCGCTGACATCGAGAAGCTCCGAGTAGTGCTCGGATTCCAGCCTCGCCATAGCCTGGGCGATGGTCTTCAGACGCTTTTCGATTACGATGAGTCGCGCATACTCCCTGTAGGCTTGCGCCGCTAGAATCCGTCGTTCGCTGAGGGAGGAGACAGGCATGAATGGCCACGTCAGCACTCAAGATGGGAGACTACCAAGAGTCGTGGTTGTGGGCGGCGGCACGGGATCCCACACGATCTTAACCGGTCTGAAGGAACAAGCCGTTGACCTGACCGCTGTCGTGGCGATGACTGATCGGGGAGGAAGTTCCGGCAGGCTGCGCGACGAGTTTGGTCATCTGCCCCCCGGTGACGTGCGGCAGTGCATGGTGGCCCTTATGCCGGAAGAGCACTCCAGTCTCCTATTGCGCCAGCTCTTCAGCTACCGGTTCCCACGTGGTGAAGGACTAAACGGCCACAGTTTTGGGAATCTGTTTATCACGGCGCTAGAGGAGATCACAGGAGGCATCGACAGGGCGATCCAAGAGGCGGGGCGGATCCTCGGTATCAAGGGCCGCGTGATTCCTGTAACTCTGACAAAGGCCGACCTGTGCGCCCGCCTGGTGGACGGCACCGTCCTCAAAGGTGAAGACCGGCTGGATGTGCGAGAGGAAAAGGCGGAAGTGCCTATTGACTACGTGTACACGGACCCACGCGCCTACGTGAACACGGAGGCTGCAAAGGCCATAGCGGAGGCTGATGTTGTCATTCTCGGGCCGGGCGACCTGTACACTAGCGTCATTGCGAATCTCGTTGTGGAGGGTGTGCCTGAAGCCATTGACCGCTCCTCGGCGAAGACGATCTTCGTGTGCAACCTTGCCACAAAGAGAGGAGAATCCGACGGGTTCAGGGCGTCCGATTTTGTGCGCACCATCGCCCAGTACTTGGGTTCTGGTGCGCTAGACACCGTGCTTGTCAACAGCTCTCCAGTGCCGGACAACCTCAAGCTGCGATATGAATCAGAGGCCTCCCGTCTAGTCGAGACCGACTTGGAAGAGTGCCGGGCCCTCGTGCCCGAGGTCGTCGCGCGGCCGGTTGCTTCCGCGGGCACGCTACTGCGTCACCATCCCGGCCGACTCGCCAATGCAATAATGGAGATCATCCGGTCGGCGGCCGGTACCACCGCGCGAGACAATCCTCCGACGCGAGAACCCCCAGGGCCCGCTGAGACCTGGCGTCGCGATCCCAGCCCTGATGAGGGAGTCCCTCTTTCAGCCGTCCCTGCTGGTGTTTCCTCGATTGTGGGTCAATGGGATGGATAAAGAGGGCTATGGGGAGTTTGTGCTCCGCGTGCGAATAGGCGATTGTCACTGAGGAGGGGTGCCCGGCAATTTGACTCTGATTAGAACTCTCCAAGTCGCTCTTGTTGTCGTCCTCTTGACGATGGCGGCTACGGCTCTCACCGTGCTCGACATCCAGACCGGGCGGTACCGCCCCGTGTCGGCGGCCCCGGACCCCGCACTCGTCCAGAATGAATACGGCGGAGGAAACCTCACTACCAGCGTCTCGGCCACTTTCGACGCCACGCCGGTCGCCGGCGACCTGCTGGTCGCATCTCGGCGCAAGTAACTACCAGCACCATCAACACGCCCACCGGCTGGTCAACCGCCATCAACCAGACCGGGACGCCGGGGCAGGCCATCTTCTAAAAGATAGCCGGCAGCGCCGAGTCCAGAACGGTCACGGTGACCGTGTCGAACAATAGGTCCGTGCTGGGACTGCAGATCTACGAGTACAGCGGCATAACCACTTCCTCACCGCTCGATCAGACAAACTCGTCGACGGGCACCAGTAGCTCCCCATCCTCAGGGAGCGTGACGACCACGCAGGCCAGCGAGCTCCTCATCGTGGGGATGGTCATCCGGGCCACCACCAGTTTCAGCGGCTGGACCAACTCCTTCAATGAACAGTTCGATTTCCAGTTTGGGACCTCCTCCATACGTACTTTCGCCGGCGCGGACCGCATAGCGACGGCAACCGGCACCTACTCCACCACGGCCACCACTACCGTATCCGGTACCTGGCGGGGGCAGATCGTCACGTTCAAGGCGGCGCCCACGCCCACGAAGATGCCGACCAACACACCGACGCCTAGCTACACCGAGACTGCTGCGCCCACGCCTGCCAACGCCGTAACCGCTACTCGCAGTCCAACCGTCACGGCGACTCCCACCCCCACGGCAACGCGAACGGCCACCGCCACCCCGACACCTACGAATACGCCAACCGCCGGGGCGGTTTGGAGGCCCGCGCGGGCCACTACCTGGCAGTGGCAGCTTACCGGTCAACTGGATCCCTCTGTCGACGCCCAGATGTGGGACATCGACCTCTTCGGCAACAGCGCAAGCGTCGTCGCCACCCTACATGCCCAGGGGCGCAAGGTGATCTGCCACGTCAGCGCGGGGTCATGGGAGGACTGGCGGCCTGATGCTGGCGACTTCCCTCAGTCGGTCCTGGGAAACAGCAAGGGCTGGCCGGGCGAGCGGTGGCTCGACATTAGGCAACTGGACGTGCTTGGCCCGATCATCGGGGCGCGGCTCGAGCTCTGCCGCACTAAGGGGTTTGACGGCGTCGAGTTCGACAACATCGACGGCTACAGCGCAGCACCGGTGGCAACCTCTCCGAGACCCTGGATAAAGTGGCGGAGACTATCCGCGACCGCGACCGTATTCGCGGCGAGATAATGGTGCTGACAGCGCAGCATCGTTTCACCGCCTTGGTACTATCGTTATGGCCAGTGGCGTTGGGCGCCTTCTTCCTTTTGATCGCGCCGGATATCATGTCCAACCTGTGGACTGAGCCCGCTGGAATAGTGCTGTTGGTGATCGCCGCCGTCTTTCAGGTGATCGGCTTCCTCACGATACGGCGCATCGTTGCCATAGAGATATAGGTAGAGAGATGGTCTTGCCGGTCCTCAGTTCAGTCTTCGTCTTTCTCGCCGTTGGGTCGGTCGCGGTCTGGCGGTTCCAGCAGGCGAACGCGCAGCTCGACGCACGCCTGCGCACTCTAGCGAACCAGCAGGCGCAGTCGCTGGCGCTCCGGGAGATCCCATTCGAGCACCGGGTGGTGCTGCCAGTCGTCGACGGGATCGCGAGCGCGATAATCGGCGCATTGCCGCCGGCGTTCATCGCGCGGACGCGTCGTAACCTCATTGCGGCCGGGGAGCCGATGGCTCTAGTCACCTTCTTCGCGGTGGTCGTGGCCTTGGTGATGCTGCTGCCCTGCACCTTTCTGCTTCTGGCCTGGGCAGCTGGCGGCGGCTTGGTCTCAGGCAAGGCCGTTGTCGGCGTGCCTCTATTCGCGCTCCTCGGCGTGATGATGCCCTTCCTCTGGCTGCGACGTAGCGCCCGCCGGCGTCGGCTGGTCATCTGGCGCAGCCTGCCCGATGCCTTTGACCTGATGACGACCTGCGTCGAATCCGGTCTGGGGCTCGACTCCACCTTCCAGAAGGTGTCGGACAAGCTCGGCGGCCCCGTTTCCGACGAGTTCGCCGAGATGTTAAGAGAAGTCACGATGGGCAAGACCCGCCGTGAGGCCTTGGTGGATATGGGGGAGCGTACGGGTGTGGCCGACCTTCAGTCCTTCGCCAACACCATCGTTCAGGCCGAAGAGCTCGGTACGAGTCTCGGCGCCGCCCTGCGGGCCCAGGCGAATGACATGCGCCGCCGCCGGCGGCAGCATGCGGAAGAGCAGGCACGGCGCACTCCGGGCAAGATGGTGTTCCCACTCATCTTCTTCATTCTCCCGTCCTTTTTCATCGTGATCCTCGGGCCGGTCGCCATTGAGGTGGTAAAGGCCTTCAACCGGTAGCGGGGGCCGTGCCATGGAAGCTCAGGAACGCGCTGACGAACACGGCTCTTCCGGAGAAGTCAGCGGCTACTATCGCCTCCTCCAGGTCGACCCCGACGCACCTCAAGAACTCGTCGCGGAGGCCTACTGGTATCTCGCGAGCAGGCTGCGAGCCGAGCTGGCGGTCAGGAGGAGCGCCGAGCGTGAGCTGGCCGCCCTCAACGCCGCCTACCAGGTCCTCGCCGTCGCGGGGCACCGTCGCGTCGTAGGCGCGACGGTGCCCCGCGTACGGGAGTTGCGGCGGGAACGGGCCGGGAAAGCGCAGCTCCAGGAAAAGGCTTCTTTCCCTTTCAGTCTGTTCAAGAAGCGCCAGGGCTTGCCGGTCGACTACTACGAGTTACTGCGCGTCGACCCCGCGGCTGGGACGCCGCTCATTGCCCGCGCCTACTCGATACTGCGGACACTCAACTCGAAAGAAGCGATCGGCAAGCCCCAGGGGAACTATCTCGAGGAGTTGGTGCAGGCACGATCCGTCCTCCTCGATCGCTCGCGACGCGCGGCTTACGACGAGTCCCGCAGCCGGGCATCGCTTGCTCTCGAGGCATTACCGGCGCCGGAAGCTAAGCCGGACCAGAAGACCACGAAAGTGCACCTCGAGAGCCCGGCCGGCGAACCCCAAGTGCGACAGCCCAGGGAACAAACGGCAGGGCCCGGATGGCAGGTGCGAGAGGTACTACCGGCGCCGGAAGCTAAGCGGGACCAGAAGACCACGAAAGTGCACCTCGAGAGCCCGGCCGGCGAACCCCAAGCGCGACAGCCCAGGGAACAAACGGCAGGGCCCGGATGGCAGGTGCGAGAGGTACTACCGGCGCCGGAAGCTAAGCGGGACCAGAAGACCACGAAAGTGCACCTCGAGAGCCCGGCCGGCGAACCCCAAGCGCGACAGCCGAGGGAACAAACGGCAGGGCCCGGATGGCAGGTGCGAGAGGCATCCCCGGCATTCAAAGCGATTGTTGCCGTTGCAGAGGGGGGAACTCGGGTCGCGGTCGTTGCGGTGCGCCTGGGCTATCGTGGTCTCTTATGGCTGGCGAAGACCGGCGGCAAAGGCTTGGCCCTGGCAATAAAGGCTGCATGGCGCGGCAGTGAGCGATTGCGACGGAACCGGCCGCTCAAGCAACCGCCCGGTCCGCTGCCTGACGACCGTCTGTTGCACGACACAGCTCCGTCTTCCGCAAAGGCGAACGGGACAGAACGGGATCGTCCTTGCCTGGGGCGGCTCGTCGTTCGCGGTCCCGGCGGCGATCAGGACGCCTTAGCTTTAGGCGAGGAACCAGTCACACTGGGGACGGATCGCGAGTGCGACATCAGCCTGAAGACGGAAGCGGATGACGTTGCACCTGCTCACGCGCAGATCTGGTTCACCGGCGAACGTTTCATCATTCGCTCGCTGGACCCGATGCACCCGACGGTCCTCTGCGGGCAGAGAGTGAGCTGGGCCAGCCTCGACGACGGCGACGAGATAGAGATCGGGCCGTATCGGTTGAGGTTCGAGGCAGTCGCAGCCCAGGACACTCCACCCGACTTCTTGACGACAGAGCACGGTGCCGTGGCGAATGCGGAAGAGATTCCGGAAAGGCATGAATAGAGATGCGCTACCCGTCTCAAACAGTCGAGCCGGCGGAGCTGGACGAGCAACTCCCTCGTGAGCCCGCCTACCTGCGCGACACGGGGCTCGATGCCGCCTTCGTCATCGAGCTGGCGCTGAAGGCGCTCTACTACAGCGCCCGACCAACGGCCGACGACCTTGCGGACACACTGGCTCTCTCGCTACCGGTCATGCAGGAGGCACTGGCGCTGCTCACAGGCGACGGCCTCTGCGAGACCGTCGCCGGCGAGGGCCAGGGACCCGCCAGCTATCGCTACCGGCTCAGCAGTCGAGGGTTGGAGCGCGCGGCGCGTCGCCTTCGAGCGCAACTCATACATCGGGCAGGCACCGGTCCCTCTGAAAGAATACATCGCCCAGGTGCGACTCCAGTCTGCGGGCGGTAGCGGCTTCACCGCGGAGGTCGTCCCAAAGGCGCTCTCCCAGCTCGTGCTCAGCGAACACACCAGGAATCGCGTCGGGCGGGCCATATTCTCAGGCCGGCCGACACTGATCTATGGGCCCTCCGGCAACGGCAAGACGACAATCGCCCACCTGCTGGGCCAGGCGCTTTCAGGCTACATCGCCGTTCCCTATGCACTGGAGGTGTACGGCCACATCGTCCGGCTCTTCGATCCGTCGAAACACGAATTGGCGGACTACGCTGAGAAGGGAAGGGACGTACACACGCGCAGACACGACCGTCGCTGGGCGATCGCGCGACGCCCCGCTGTGCTGACGGGCGGCGAACTGACGCGTCAGGGCCTGGAGCTCGTGCTCGACGAGCGGTCGAAGGTTTACGAGGCGCCGCTGCAGATGAAGGCTAACGGCGGCATCCTGATCATCGACGACTTCGGCAGGCAGCAGATACCGGCGGTGGAGCTACTGAACCGCTGGATCGTCGCGCTAGAGGGTGGTGTCGACCACCTGTCTCTGCACACGGGCCAGACAATTGAAGTGCCATTCGACGTCATTCCATTCTTCTCCACCAACCTGCCGCCGGAAGCCCTGGCGGACGAGGCATTCCTGGCGGCGCATACGCTACAACGTGGAGATCCCGGACCCCACTCCAGAGGAGTTCCGCGCCATCTTCGCGCGGGTCTGCGGGGAACAAGGCATCGAGTTCCGCGGCGAGGCGGTCGACTACCTTTTCAAGCAGTGGTATGAGCCGCAGCAGCGTGCGCTGCGCGGCTGCCACCCCCGCGATCTCATCGACGCAATCGTCGACTCGGCGCGGTACAGCGAGAGTGGCCAGCCGGTCGTGACGCCGGAGTCGCTGGACGAGGTCTGCCACACATACTTCCTCAAGTCCAAGGCCTCATGAGACTAGTCCAGATTCATGTAGCCGGCCATCAGCTGTGCCTGGCTGAGGTGGCCGAGAATCCTTGGACTCGGGCTGTAGGCCTACTGGGCCGCAAGGGACCCCCCGAGGGTCAGGGACTGTGGATCAGGCCCTGCAGGTCCATCCACACATTCTTCATGAGGTTCCCCATCGATGTGGCCTATCTGGCCTCTGACGGGACGGTGGTAAAGACGTGCTCACGTCTCCGTCCATTCCGTCTCTCGATGGGTGGGCGGCGGGCGCACAGCGTGCTCGAACTACCGCCGGGGTTTGTTGACCGCGCTGGGTTAAGCGTCGGTGCCAGGCTCTCGTCCTCGGACGCTGAGAATGAAGCCCCGGTTGGTTCGGGCTAAGCTTGGGCACAATCAACAGTTCCGCCAGCGCAGGGACGGCCCCGACCAACCGCGAGACGCGCGATGAAACTCAGGACGCTGGCCGTCGTCCTTCTTCTGGCGCGTCGTCCCCGGCGGCTTTTCAGGACCGCTCGGTCAAGGTCGTCCTTACGCAGGGCTCCGCGACGGGTAGTGCTGAACGGGCGTGCCGTAGCCTCCGACCACCAGCACCCCCACCATCCATGCCCGCGCCTGCCCAGCAAGCCGAACCTAAGACTGGGGCAGGGGAGACCTCAGAGGGTTCGTTTCCAATAGCCGCGCTAGCGGTCCCGCTGTCTCTCTTCGCAGCAGTGCTCGGATTGGGAGGTGCCAAGTGGCTTCGGCGGAGGAAGGCCGCGGGCAGATCTGCAACCGAGCAACGTTCGCTGGCCCGCACTACTTACGAGGTGCCGAAGGTGCCGTCGAAGGCAGTCGTCGTAGTTGCCTCAGCGCACAGGGCAACGCCGACAGTCAGGCGGTCGCGGCCGCCGGAAGTCAGGAGCGCCGCCAACCGCGTCCAGGCCGCCACTCTGGCCCTTCGGCGCGGGCTGATCCCACATCTGGACGACCACAGTGACATCGCCATGGAGGTGGCGGAGTAGGTAGACGCCAATCCCTCATGCTTGCAGGCAACACGAATCGGCCGGCCATCAGAATGCCGGCCGATCTTCATTTGGGGCTGCGAGACCCAGCGGTGGCCCCGGCTCAGTACTTGGAGACGTTCAGGTCCTCTGTCTTGCCTTCCACCAGATAGACGACCCGCTCGCAGATATTAGTCGCCCGGTCGGCGATGCGCTCCAGGTTGTGGGCTACCCAGGTGAGATGGGTGGCGCGCTGGATGGTGCGCGGGTCCTGGAGCATGAACGTTAGAAGCTCCCTGTAGACCTGATCGTAGAGGGCGTCAACCTCGTCGTCAGCGTCGCAGATGGCGCGGGCCTGGTCTGCGTCGCGGGCTTTGAAAGCCTCGAGGCTGCCCATAAGCATCCCGTTAGCGATTTGGGCCATGCGCGGGATGTCGATGTAGGGCTTGAGGGGAGGCTCGTCGGCCAGCATGAGGGCGACCTTGGCGATCCCTTCGGCGTGGTCGCCCATGCGCTCCAGGTCAACGATGATGTAGAGCACGGCGATAATAGTGCGGAGGTCAGTGGCGAGGGGCTGTTGGGTGGCCATGAGCTCCAGGCACTTCTCCTCGAGATCGTAGCGCTTGCGGTTGATCTTGAGGTCGTCGGCGATGATCTGATGGGCCAGCTCTACGTCACGATTGCGCAAGGCCTGGATGCCCCGGTCGATGGCGCTCGCCACCATGTTGGCCAGGACCAGCATGTCCTCCTGGATCTCGGCAAGCTGGCGTTCTAAGGCGGTGCGGGTCATGGCTTGTGTTCCCTCTTAGCCGAACCGGCCGGTGATGTAGTCCTCGGTCCGCTTCTCCTTGGGGTAGGTGAAGACCTCCCGCGTGGAGCCGAACTCTATCATCTCCCCCGCTCCGTCCTCGGCCATCATCATCACCGCCGTGTAGTCCGAGACACGGGCGGCCTGCTGCATGTTGTGGGTGACGATGATGATGGTGTACTCGCGGGCCAGCTCCCGCATGAGGTCCTCGATCTTGAGAGTCGCGACGGGATCCAGGGCGCTGCAGGGCTCGTCCATGAGGATAACCTCAGGCTCGATGGCCAGGGCGCGGGCGATGCAGAGTCGCTGCTGCTGGCCGCCGGAGAGCTCCGTGGCCGGCCGGTTGGGCTTGTCCTTCACCTCATCCCAGAGGGCGGCTTGCCGCAGGCTGCGCTCCACCGTGTCCGTCATCTCGCTTCGGCGCACAAGGAAGCCGTTGAGGCGCAGGCCGGCCGCCACGTTGTCGAAGATGGACATCGTGGGGAAAGGGTTTGGCTTCTGGAAGACCATGCCAACACGCCGGCGAACCACTACGGCGTCCGTTCCGGAAGCGTAGATGTCCTCTCCTCTCAGGAGCACCTCACCCGCGACCCGTGCCCCGGGGGTCACCTCGTGCATCCTGTTGAAGCACCGTATCAGCGTCGACTTGCCGCAGCCGGAAGGGCCGATGATGGCGGTGATGCGTCTGGGCGCCACCAGCAGGCCGACGCCGCGCAGGGCCTGGAACGACCCGTACCAGGCGTTCAGGTCACGGACGACCAGCCCCTCTGACAGGGCCTCCGTCTCAGAAACCGCGCCTTGGGCTTCGCTCTCTACACGCATCTCATAGGCCATTATAGGGGCCTCGCTCTTGAGTTGGGAATCGGTCTTCATCGTGGGTCTCGCGTCACTTCCTGTTCAAGACGAGTCGGGCTGTCAGGCTGATGACGAACACCATCATGACCAGGACGAAGGACGCCGCCCAGGCCTGCTGGTGCCACTCGGGGTAAGGGCCGGTACCATAACGCCAGATGCGTAGCGGCAAGGCGTCGACGGGGCCGCCGGTGACGCTCAGGGTCCACAAACGGTTGCCGAGGACGGTGAAGATGAGGGGCGCAGTCTCACCCCCCGCTCTCGCCACGGCCAGGAGACCGCCGGTGACCAGCCCTCGGCGCGCCGCCGGGATGATGACGCTGAAGATGGTCCGCCAGCGGGTGATGCCGAGTGCGAGGGCGGCCTCTCGCTGGGAGCGAGGGACCAGCTTCAGCATCTCCTCGCTGGAGCGGGCGACGATGGGCAGCATGATGATGGCCAGGGCGATCCCGCCCGCCAGGGCTGAGAAGTGCCCCATCTTGAGCACTATTGCGCCATAGACGAAGACGCCAACCACGATGGAGGGGACGCCGGTCAAGACGTCGGCGGTGAAACGGATGACGTTCGCCAGGCGGGCGCCCGCGTACTCGGACAGGAAGACGCCCGCTCCCACGCCTACGGGAATCCCGATGAAGGCGGCGATGCCGATGGTCAGCAGCGAGCCGGCTATGGAGTTCGCGACACCTCCGCCCGGCTCGCCCAAGGGTGTCGGCATTTGGGTGAAGAAGTCCAGGTTCAGAGACCTGATGCCGTTGACCAGCACAAAGCCCAGGATAAGCGCCAGCACTCCCACCGCCACGAAGGCGGAGGCCGCACAGAAGCCGAGCGCCATTGCGCTCGCGGTCTTCCGCCGCCGGTAGGTGATGCCGCTCATTCCGCGATCAGCTCCGGCGAGCGGGCCACCCGCCATACCAGAAGCCTGGCCAGTACGTTCACCAGGAGGGTTATGCCCATGAGGAGGAGCGCGAGCTCCACCAGCGCAGAGGTATAGAGGCTGAACGTGGCCTCGTTGAACTCGCTCGCCAGGGTGCTGGCGGCGGTGCTGGCAGGCTCGAACAGAGCGGCGGTGATGTTGTAGCCCTTGCCGATCACCATCGTGACCGCCATCGTCTCGCCAAGGGCCCGGCCCAGGCCGAGGATGACCGCCCCCACCAGGCCCGACCGGCAATACGGGAGCACGGACCCTAGAATGACCTCCCACTTGGTGGCACCCAGGGCCACCATCGCCTCCCGCTGGCTTGCCGGCACGGCCTGCATCACGTCCCGGCTGATGGCGGTGATGATGGGCAGGACCATGATCGCCAGGACCAGGCCGGCCGACAGCATTCCAAAACCGCCGAAGATATGCCCACGGAAAAGGGGGATGAAGCTAAGATGGCTGAGCGTCGACGTCTCCAAGAAGTCCCCCACCCAGGGATTCAAGACGTAGATACCCCACAGCCCCAGCACGACGCTGGGGATTGCCGCCAGCATCTCGACGAGGAAGGACAGGGGGGTCCGCAGCCAGGGTGGCGCCATCTCCGAGAGGAAGATGGCCGCTCCCAGGCTGACAGGTACCGCCAGGACGAGGGCGATGAGGGAGCTGATGACCGTCCCGTAGATGGCGGGCGCCGCCCCAAACACCCGATGCGCCGCGTCCCAGTGCGTGCCGGTGAGAAAGCCCCAGCCGAAGGCGCTGATTGACTCGCGCGACTGGAGCACCAGCTCGTAGGTCAGGAAGAAAGCCAGCGCCAGCACCGAGAGCCCCATCCCAGCGAAGATGCCTCTGAATAGGGCGTCGCTCCAGTTGCCGAAGCCCCGGCGCCTACGCCTCGCCATGGCTGGCGCCGTTGTTGAGCCGCCTCTCCCTGGCCGCACTTCTTGTCCTCATCACCCTGCTAGGGGACCTGCAGCAGGGGCTGCCCCTGGTAGCTGATCGACTTGATCTCCGCCTCCGCCTTCTTCACTGCTTCCGGCGAGAGGGACGCGTAGAGCAGGTCCTTGTTGAATTGCTGGCCGTCGTGAATGGACCACCACAGGTAGTAGACCAGCGCCTGGCCCTTCGCCTGGTCGCTTTGGTTCACGTAGGCAAGTATCCATGTGAACCCTACGATGGGGTAGGCGTTGGGGTTCGAGGAGTCGGTCAGGAGCACCTTCATGTCATCGGGCAGCGGTATGCCTGTGGCCGCGGCCGTGGCTCCGTCCAGGCTGGGCTCCTCGAACGTGCCGCTCTTGTTGCGAATCGCAGCCCAGGGCAGATTGTTCTGGACGGCGTACGCTAGCTCCACATAGCCGATGGCGCCGGGGATTCTGGCGCACCTGGTTGGCCACGCCCTCATTCCCCTCGCCGCCGATATCGCCCGGCCACTGCACCGACGTGGCGTAGCTCACCTTGTCGCTCCACTCCTGGCTCACCTTGGACAGGTAGTTGGTGAAGATGAAGCTCGTGCCGGAGCCGTCGGAGCGGTGAACGACGGCGATGTCCGTGTCCGGCAGGTTGACGCCCGAGTTGTCGGCCGCGATGCGGGGATCGTTCCACTTGGTGATCTTCTTCAAGTAGATGTCCGCCAGGACGTCGGGGGCGAGTCTGAGCTGGCCGCTCTGGACGCCCGACAGGTTGAATGCCACGGCGACTGCGCCGACCGTCATCGGGATGTGGAGGATGGGCCCCCCGGCGGCCTCAGCAGCGGCCGTCTGCTCGTCGTTCATGATGCCGTCGCTGGCCCCGAAGTCTACTGTCTTAGCGGTGATCTGCTTGATGCCGCCCCCGGAGCCGATGGACTGGTAGTTGATCTGGACGTTGCACTGCTTGTCGAACTCGGAGATCCACTTGGAGTACAGGGGGAAGGGGAAGGTGGCGCCGGCGCCCGTGAGTGAGGTCGCCGCTCCTGGGGGCGGGCAGGACGTCGCTGCCTGGGCGCTCGGCGATGGCTGGCTGCCCGCCGGCCGCGTGGCTGTGGGACTTGCCGAGCCGCTGTTGTTGTCACTCCCGCCGCAGGCGGCGAGCAGAAGCCCCACGAGTCCCAGGACCAGGATACCCGCCAGGAGCGTGGGCAGCCTGCTACCACGCCTTTCCGCCGCTGGTCTTGTGTGCACTTTGCGTCAAGGGTTTCCTCCTTTGAGATGATTGCTCCCTGCAACCTCTATTAGTTGTTACGATAATGCCTCTCGTTTAACGGGTTGTTAACGCGGATGAACGAGCGGTAAAAGTTGGGGACTCTCGTGGTTGCCGGCGCTCATCGCCAGAGGCGGCGGAGCGTGAAGACGGGGGAGTTAAGGGTCTGCTGAAGAAGCAGCCGCCCGCCCTTCGACAGGCTCAGGACGAGCGGTTCTCAGAATCCGCTCATGGTGAGCCTGTCGAACCAGGAGCGGCCCACTTGGGTTTGCCAACAGACCCCTAACCCTCCGGGGAGGGAGGTGCCAGAGGAATCGAGAAGCTGAACGTGGAGCCCCGGCCGAGCTCGCTCTCGACGGCGACGGTGCCGCCGTGGACCTCGACCGTGTGCTTGACCACGGCCAGGCCGAGACCGGTGCCGCCGCTGCCGCTCGTCCGGGCGCCCGGCTGGTTGCGGGCGCGGTCCGCCTTGTAGAAGCGTTCGAAGATGCGCGGCAGGTCTTCGGGGGCGATGCCGCTGCCCGTGTCGCTCACCTGGACGGTGACTGCGCCGCCCACCAGGCCCGCCGACACACGGACGGAGCCGCCGGCCGGGGTGAACTTGAGGGCGTTATGGATGAGATTGACGGCCACTCGCTCCAGTCGCTCGGCGTCGCCGGTGACGGGGGGCAGGCCCGGAGCGACCTCCAGGGTGAGGTGTAGCTCCCGCTTCGCCGCCTGGGGCCGTGAGTCGCTCGACCGCCCTGGTCAGGACGGCCTCCATGTCCACCGGCTCCCGGGCGAGCGGCGCTTGCCCGGATTCCAGGCGAGATAGCTCCAGTAGCTCCTCCACCAGTTGCACCAGCCGGTCCACCTCTCCGTCTGCCCGTGAGAGCAGCTCCCGGGCGATGGCCTGGTCGTTCAACGCGCCCGACTCCAGCGTCTCGACCACTGACTTGATTGACGCAAGCGGCGTCCTGAGCTCATGGGAGACGTTGGCTATGAAGTCCCGCCGCACTTGCTCGACTCGCCGGGCGTCGGTCAGGTCGTGGAAGACCACCAGGGTGGCCCAGTCGCCACCACCGACGATGGGCGCCGTGATGACCTGAAGGTGCTGGCGATTCGGCCTCTCGACGAGGCGCGTCTCTTGCCGGCCTTGCTCGCGGCTCGATCGCAGCGCCTCTATCACTTGCTCGTCAGGCAGGATCCAGGCGAAGGGATTGCCCATCAGCTCTTTCTGAGAGCGCGTGAACAGGCGCTCCGCGGCGACGTTGGCGAAGGTCACCCGCCCTTCCGGATCCACCGCCACCGCCGCGTCGATGCTGCTGTTGAGGGCGGCCGTCAGGCGGTGACGCTCCCGAGCCGTCTCCTCCACCATATCTTGTAGAGTTTGGGCCATCTGGTTGAACGCGTCGGCCACCTTGCCCACTTCTCCGGAAGGCCGCGGGCTCACCCGCTCGCTGAGGTTGCCGCTGGCTATGCCACGGGCGGCCCGCGTCAGGCGGCCCAGCGGCCGCAGGATGGTGCCGCCAACCGCGAGGCCCAGGGCGGCGGCCACCACCGCTGCGGTGATAACGACGATCAGGATGGAACGGGCATCCATCCTTACGCCTCGAACCGGTAGCCGACGCCGCGGATCGTGATCAGGCGCGTGGGGCTGGCCGGCGCCTCTTCGATCTTCTGGCGCAGCCAGCGGACGTGGACGTCGACAGTACGGGAGTCGCCGGCGAAGTCATATCCCCAGATGCGGCTCAGGAGCTCCTCGCGGGTGAAGGCGCGGCCGCGGTTCCGCACCAAGAAAAGCAGCAACTCGTACTCTTTGGGCTTGAGGGCCAGCGCCCGGCCGTCCCTCGACGCTTCCCTCCGTCGCAGGTCTACCTGAAGATCGCCCGTGGTCAGGAGCTCCGCCTCGGCTGCGGGCGCCGTCTCGGCGCGGCGGAGGAGAGCACGGACGCGAGCGAGGAGCTCACGCGTGCTGAAGGGCTTGGTGACGTAGTCGTCGGCCCCCAGCTCCAGCCCTACCACCTTGTCCACCTCCTCGACCTTCGCGGTGAGCATTAGGATCGGGACTGCCGTCTCGCGGCGAAGGATGCGGCAGACTTCGAGGCCATCGAGAACGGGCAGCATGAGGTCGAGAAGAATCAAGTCGGGGTGGCTGGCGCGTGCCAGAGACAGGCCTGCTTCACCGTCAGAGGCGGTGAACACCTGGTAGCCTTCGCGCTCCAGGTTGTATTTGAGCGTTGCTACCAGCGTGGGCTCATCATCGACAACGAGGATCTTCTTCACTGAACCCAGGCCATTATAGGGCCAGGCTTGCTGGGCCGGCCATTGTCAGCCACGGGGTCTCAACCAGAGGGGCTTCTACGGGGGTACCGAGCCTTCGGCTATTTCTCCGCCACGACGAGAAGCCAGTTGCGGGGCGAGGCCTCAAGTCCCAGCTCTTCGAACGTTACACCCACGGCGTGCTTGAGGGCCTCGCTGGCCGGTTCCAGGGGCACGCCGGGCATAGCCCCCTCGATGAACAGCCCGTACTCGCTGATTCCTCTGAAGCCGTTCAAAGTTATGGGTACGGGCACGACCTCCTTCTCGCGCACGCGAAAGCCGTTGGCCTCTAGCAGGTCGATGTACTCTTCCGGAGTGAGCTGCTGGCGGGCCAGGGCGCGCTGAGCCTTGTCAGGGGCCAGGTTGTACTCCTCGCGGAGATAGCGCAGCGCCTTCATCATCCAGCGCCGGTAGAACTGCATCGACTCCGGCGGCTCGGCCCCCTGGAAGAAGGAGGTGTTGAAGGAGAACGTGCCGCCGTCGCGCAGGCTGCGGTATACCTCTCGGACAACGGTGCCCTTCTCCTGCACCAGGTGAATGGCGTTGCAGAAGAAGATCGCGTCCACGGGCCGCCGCCGTCTAACTAGCTGAGAGAGGTTCTCCGCGCTTCCCCTGATAAAGTCCAGCACGACATCTTTGGCGTCCGCCAGATTCTGTTTCGTCACCTCCAGAGCGGTCCGGGACGGCTCCAGCGCGATCACCTCGGCGCCGGGCCCGGAGACGTGCTGCGCTATCAGACAGGTAACGGCGCCCGTGCCAGCGCCCAGGTCCACCACCTTCATGCCTGGTCGCAGACTGGCCAGGGCAACCAGGCGACGGTTTATCTCCCGGTAGAAGGGGTTCTGGGCGAACTTCTCCAGCGACCACCTTCCGTCTGTCACCGCCTCAGATTGTGTCATTGGCTTCCCCTACCTCGCGCCTGTCTCACGGCAAGGGGCTGCTTCCAGCCCAGCAGATTGTACCCTTTAGGCGCCGCCAATTTCCACTGCCTCTCTGGGCCTGATTGCGCATTCTCTCGGATTCATCCAGGCAGTACAAGGGGGCAGCGAAGCACGGAAGCCGTGTCGAGACCTCGCGCGATGGCGGCGCGGCGTCGGGAGGCGCGTCGCCCGTGATGCTCACCTGGGGAGGCTCGAGGGGCCGGCCCCGCGAGGCGCCCGCCTCCTCTCGCACGACGAACGTGCCGCCGTCGCTCCGGCCCCAGACCTCCGGGAAGTACTGCTCGTAGGCCGTGGCCGGCGCCAGCTTGAACTCGCCGGGCGTCGTCGCCTGGGCGAAGTAGGTGTACTCGTACACGCCCTTGGGCACGAAGCGCGCGAACAAGGCGACGCGGTTGTCCCGGATGTCCGTGTGGCCGAAGGGGCTGTAACGCTTTTGAATCTGGTACGCCTTGCGCTCCTCCTCGTAGAGGCGGCGCTGGATCTCGCCGGACGTCGTCTTCAGGCTGGTATCGATCGGTTCCAGGCCCGCGGGCAGGTAGTCCTCCAGCACCAGGAAGTTCAGGTCGGACGGCGCCGTGAGGGTCACCTTGACCATCACGGTGTCGCCGAGCTGCACCTCCGTCACCGGCGTTTCGGGGTTCACGTCGGCCCGGAAGTACTGGTGGGAGACGCCGATGCCGTAGTTCGCCGCCTCGATGTTCTCAGCCGGCGTGAAGTAGCGCAGGTGCGCCGTGTAGTAGAGGCGGCCGGCGGCATCGGATGGCTGGCGCGTCAGCTTCAGCTCGTTCACCGTGTCCTTCAACAGGTCCTTCATGTCGATGACGGTCTTATCCTCCTGGTTCACCTTGCCCGCCTCGGCCGTACCCTTGAGCTTGGCGTCGCCGTTCAGCTCCACGCGATAGTCGAAGGACTCCTGCGCGTCCTTGCGCACGAGCATGAAGTCGGTGATCGCCAGGAGGGCGATGGCCGTGTCGTGGGAGGACTCCCAGTGGCCCTCCTTCCTGGCGACCATCAGCCAGCGCAGCGTGCCGTCCACCAGCGGGTGCTCGGGCTGGAACTCGGTGAGAGCCTGGAGCACCTGGGCCGTGGTCTGCGTGCTGTCGCCGAAGATGTCCGGGTTGTACTGCGCCTCCTCCCAGTGGTTGCCCGTCGCCGAGGGGATGGCGGCCGACTGGAGGTCGGAGAGGAGCGAGGTGAGGCGGGGGTCCTTCTCGTCGCCGCCGCTCAGCTTGATGGCCAGGGCGATCCAGGCCTTAGCGGTGTTGCTGAGGTTGGCCCGCCGCTCGGCCATGGAGAAGGTTCTCCCCAGGTCGCCGCGGCCGTCAAGGGCCAGCGCGTAGAGGATGTAGGCGCTCAGGTCGAGCTCGGGCGTGAGCACGTCGCGCGACTTGTCCAGTTCGCCCGTGAGGTACTGCGGCGGCCCTGTCGTCGACGTACTGGTCCGCGCTGAACCCGGCGCGTTTGGCCTCAGCCATGCCGGCGACTACGTAAGCGCTGATCGCCGGGTCCGAGTCGTCGCCGGACCACCAGCCCCAGCCGCCGTCCTGGTGCTGGTAGTTGTACAGCCGCTGCAGCGATCGCTGGACCAGCGCATCCACGTCGGTCGACGGCGCGCCGAGGTCGCTGAGCCCGAGCTGCTCGGTGGCGCGCTGGAGGGCCAGGACCGACACGAAGCGGCTGACCGTGACCTCGGTGCTCTCCCACGGGTACTCCTTGAGGTAGTCGATGGCCGTGTTCACCCCGGCCGCCAGCGAGGGCGACACGCTCACCGTCAGCTCGCCGGCGTCGGGCCGCACGTAGTAGGGGACCTCGATGGCTTCCGACGCCTCGTCCGTCACCTCTCCTGCCGTGCCCACGGTCTCGGGCGTGACGAACCCGTACAGGGGCAGCGTCAGCCCCACGGAGTCGGACCTGCCGCCGCCCTCGGCCTTGAACGTGAGGTCCACGCTGTCGCGGCCCGGCGGCGCCGTCGTTCCCAGCGCACGAGGGCGTCCTCGCCGGGCTCGATGGTCACCGACTGCGTGTCCTTCCCCTCGACGTCCAGCCCATCCGCGGTCAACGACACGTCGACGTCAAGAGAAGCGTCGCTGAAGTTGTGGACGATCGCCCCCAGGAAGGCGTGATCGTCGGCGACCAGGAATCGCGGCACCGCCGGCCGCACGATCAGCTCCTTGGACGTGACGATGTCGTTGCGGGCCTCCCCGGCCTTGGTGTCGGTCGTGACGCCTCGGGCGGTGAGACGCCACGTGGTGAGGGTATCCGGCAGTTTCACCTCAACCGTGGCCTTGCCGTCGCCGTCCGTGCGCAGGCTCGGTTCCCAGTAGGCGGTGTTGGGGAAGAAGGTGCGCGTCTGGTCGCCGGCGCCGCCGCCGCCGCCCTTGCCGCCGCCGGCCTGTCGACTGATGGCCAGCTCGTTGGCGCGGTCGATGGAGACGGCGAAGGAGGAGCCTGTGAGCACGCCGAGCGGCCGCTGGTCCCAGAAGGCCTGGAGGACGGGCCGGGCGAATTCGTCCTGAAGTGAGAGCACGGATAGGTCAACCATGGCCAGCGAGAGCTCTGCCGGGACGCCATGGCCCTCGCTGTCGGTGGTGGTGATCTTGTACTTGACCGTGTCGCGGGGCTGAAGCTTGTCCTTGTCGGGCTCGATCGAGATACGAAGCTTCTTCTGGTCGGTGGAGACCTTGAGCTCCACCAGCCCGAACTTCACCTGGGGCATCGGGTTGTCCGCCGTCGGCGGCTTGAAGAGGGTGACGCCGACGTAGACGTTGGGGATGTGGTCGGCGGTGATCGGAACCTCGAGGATGTCGGAGTTCGTCTGGAAGTCATGTAGCTCGTAGCCTATGAGGCGGCCGCGCTCCTGGGTGACAAGCCCGCGGCTGGCCTCGAAGGGCGCTGCGACGAGGATCTTCGCCGTGTCGCCGGGGCTGTACTCGGCCTTGTCGGCGACAAGCTTGATGACGTCGTCGTTGCCAACCGACCAGCTCGCGTGCTCTGCGCTGGACGCCCACACGAAGTCCGAGGCTTTGATGGGGTTGCCGGCGCTGTCCTTGGCCTCGACCACCACGTAGTACTCGCCGCTCTTCGCCGGCGTGAAGGCGAACTCGCCCGTCCCGTCCGCGCCGGTGCGGGCGTCCATGGTCTCCTGAAGGGTATCCTCGGGCTCGCTGTGGTAGCGCTGCTGGCCGTCGGGGTCGCGCTGACGGATGGTGCGCCACTTGCGCTCGTAGATGCTGACCTTGACCGGCACGTTAGCGACCGGCTTGCCATCGGGTTCGATGCTCACAAGGCTGACCTTCGTCTCCTCGCCGGCGAAGGCGACGTATGACTCGGGCTTGAGGCCGAGGTAGAACTTCCCCTTGTGCACCTCGACGGCCGTGAACTCGGCGACCGACTGCGCGTTCTGGTCGGTGACCGTGGCTTCGACGGTGAAGGTCTGGCTCAGCGGGTCGCTGGAGACATTCGCCGGCGCGCTGAAGCTGAAGCGACCCTGGGCGTCCGTCTTGCCGGTACCCTCGCCGCGCATGTACTGCTGGGGCTCGTAGCGCGGGCCGTAGTCGTCGTACTGGTAGTCCCGCTGGTAGTCGCTGAAGCTGTAGCCTGGGTAGTCCTCGTGCTGGAAGGAGAACGGCTGCGCCGTGATCTGCCACTTCACGTCGGCGTTGGCCAGGGGAGCGCCGAAGAAGAGGTCGGCCGCGACACTCGCCTGGATCGTCTCGCCGTTGACATAAGAGTCCTTGTCAGTGGTGACGTTGACCTCGAACTCGGGCTTGCGGAACTCCGCCACCCTAAAGGAAACGTAGGCCACGTCCGGGCGGTAGACGTCTGGCGAGGGCTGGCCCTGCGTCAGGGAGGCGTAGTACATGCCGGTCGACGCCTCGGAGCTGAGGGCGAGGTCCGTGTCGAAGGTTCCCATGTCGGAGAGGGTGACAGACTGGCTGTTCACCACCCGGCCCTGCTCGTCGCGAATCGTGAGGGCAAGCGTGGGGCCGGAAGGGCATTGAGTAGCGTGCGTCGTCGTCCCCGCGCACGACGCCCTTCAAGTACACCGTCTCGCCAGGGCGGTAGATGGGCCGGTCGGTGTACAGATACCCGACGAGGTCGGGCGGCGCGAACTCGAAGCTCATGTCTGAGCTGAAGTTCCAGGGGCCGATGCCGTCGTTCCAGGCGGTGCCCGCCAGGATCGTCCGCCCGCCCTGCTCAGCCGACAGGTAGTAGCCCGACCAGTAGTTGCCTTGAGGCGGTTCCGGCACCTTGATGTGAGCCAGGCCGTCCGTATCTGTCGTACCGCTGGCGACGACGTTGGCGGCGGAGTCCAGGACCTGGAAGGGCAGTCCGGCTATCGGCTCGCCCGTCGACATGTCCACCAGCCAGGTCAGCAGGTCGTCCCGCGTCCACTTGCTGGCGACGTTCACGCTGCTGACAACGATGGCCATCTCGTCGTAGCCATCGGTTCCCGGCGCGGAGACGCGCAGGAAGTAGACTCCCTCGGGCAGCTTGGAGTCTTCCTGTGCCAGCCGCGTGGATGTGAGGGTCGGCTGGTCGAGAGGTGGGTTCTCAACGGACTCGCTCCACTTCCGCACCAGACCGGTCGGCGGCGGCGTGTACGACCGGTAGGGCTCGCGTTCGGTCGCGATGAGGCCGTTGCGGTCGATGCGATAGAGCTCGAAGTCCAGGCGCTCCAGGTTCCAGGAGCTAACGAATATCGTCGGGTCCAGGTAGACGTTGAACGTGCCCGAGCGGGAGGAGCGGAAGATGCTGAAGCCCGGCTGCATCCGCTCGGTCACGAAGCTCAGGTCCAACGGCTCGACGAGGGGCTGGCCGTAGCGGTCCCTGGCGTCGGTGCTCAGGGTAACGCGGTAGACGGCCGAGGGTTTCATATCGAAGCCCAGGTAGAGGTTGAGGCCCGTCGCCTCCCAGCTCATGTAGGGGTCGCTGTCCGGCTTGGGCGAAATGACGATGTGGTCCTCCACGGACTTCTGGTCCATGGGGTTCGTGAAGGTGATGCGGACGCCGTTGCGCTGGGCATGCTGGTTGCCGTTCTCGGGGTCGGTGGAGGCAACGTGAGGCAGCCCGATGCTGGTGAACGTCCAGCGCACGTCTTCGGCTGTCGCGGCGGTGGCGTCGAGGGCCCTGACGCCGGCGCGGACCGCCGCCTCGAACGTTGTGGCGAGGGCGAGCGGCTGCGCCTGGTGGAACACGAACGTCCGGTCGTCGAGCCACTCGAAGCTTCCGGCGACCGGGTTCGTCGTGCCCTGGGGAACCAGCGAGAAGCCGGCCTCGGCCGAGGGCCGGTCCACCGGCTGGTTGAAGCCGACCTTGATCTCCTCTTCAGGACCCACGAACTTGGTGTTGTCCAGCGGGAAGAAGATCAGCACCTTTGGGGAGACCGTTGTGAACGAGAAGACGTAGTCCTTCTCGAGCTCGGCCCCCAACTGGTTGGCCAGCCCGGCTTTGACGGTGGCGGTGTATCGGGCGGCAGGCGCCCACCCGGCGGCGGCCGGCGTGAAGGTGTAGAGAGACGTGTTCAACCAGCGGCCCTCGCCCGCGACCGGCGGGTCGAACTCGATGATTCCTTGCGGCCCGCGTTCGTCGATGACGGTGAGGGGCGCCACGGAGCGGTTGAACTGCACCATGATGCCGGCGTCCAGCGCCACCTCCTGTGTGCCGTCCTCGGGGAAGACCGACGAGACCTGCAGCTTCCCGTCGGTGGTGAAGCGGAAGCTCATGTCGACGGGCTCCGCTCCCACGGGGAGTTCCGAGGAGGGCAGAGCCAGGGCCACGTCGTAGCTCACGCCTCTGGCGAAGCCGGGCCACTCCGGGCGGAACGTCAGGACGTCCCCCTCGAAGCGCTTGTCGCCCGCCGGCTGGTTGCTGATCTGCAGGGCCTCGACGGCCGCCTTGCGATTCAGGTCGCCGGCCAGCCGGATGCGCACCGGCGCCATCGGCTGGACAGCATCCCCCACGGGGCCGATGACCTCGGCGCAGAGGGGCTTGTCGCAGGAAGGCAGGCCGCCGCCGCTCAGGCCGAGGACAACGGCGGCGCTGACGCCGCCCGCCACGACCAGCGCGCCGACGATGCCGACCGCGACCTGTCGCCGCCGGCCCAGCCGCGTCCAGCGGTCTCGCAGCAGGACCGACAGGGATTGGATGCGGGTCTTCAGACGCGACAGCATGATTCCCTCCTTACGGCGGCAGGACCGCAACGTTCGCTGTTTCGCTCCAGGTCTCGTTTCCATCCAGACCGACGGCGCGGGCGCGGACCTGGTGGGAGCCCGGGGCTGGGACTCCACCACGCCCGATAGGGACCAGCGTCCACGCGGCCGATGAGCGCGCCGTCGACGTAGAGCTCCACGTAGCGCACCGGCGTCGCGGGCAGAGCCTCGATGCGCAGCGTCTGGTCCTCCGGGCCGAGCTCGCGGCTCAGGTGGAAGACCGCGCCGTCGGCCGGTGAGGTCAGCCGCAGGGCCTCAGAAGACCCCAGCCTGAAGGCTGGGGCATTAGGCGACGAATCCATGCCCCCGCCTTCAGGCGGGGGTGTGAGTGTCCCACGGCCCCGCGTGGTATCCACCGCTGTCGTGTACGGGGGCAGCGGCGGAAGGGCGATGCCTGCCTCCCGGGCCCAGGGGATGGCCTCCAGCGGCACGAAGGCGAAGACGCGCTCGCTGGCGCTGCCGGGGCAGCTCGTGTCGCCGGGCGTCACGGCTTGGCCCGTGGCGTCGCAGACGAGAACCGGCCGGTAGTAGTCGTCCTGGGCGGTGGGCGCGGTCCCGGCGGCGAAGACTTCCGTGCGCTGCCGCTGGCAGTAGGGCGTGGGCAGGAGGCCGGACGGCAGGCATACGGACGCCCGCTCGATCCCTTCCGGCTCCGAGAACCCCTCGGCTGGCTGTGCCCTTCAGGGCTGTCTGCATCACGTCCCGCCAGATGGGCGCCGCCCCATCGACGCCCGACACGTTCCGCATCGGGCTGTTGTCGGCGTTGCCCACCCACACGCCCACGGCCAGTTGAGGCGTGTAGCCCACCGTCCAGTTGTCGCGGAAGTCGCTGGTGGTCCCGGTCTTGGCGGCGGCCGGCCGGTCGAGGCGGAGTGGGCTGTTCAGGCCGAATGCGGGCGCCCGCGCGTCGTTGTCCGAGAGGATGTCGCTGATGAGGTAGGCGGTCTGGGGCGAGACCACCGGCTCGCGCGAGGGCGCGCGGCGCCTCGTACAGGACGTTGCCGGCGCTGTCCTCGACGCGCAGCACGGCCACGGGGTCGACGCGCGCGCCTCCGATGGCGAAGGCCGCGTAGGCCGCCGTCAGGTCCAGGAGCCGCACCTCGCCGCCGCCAAGGGTCAGCGACAGGTCGTAGCGTGACGGGTCGCGGAAGGTCGTGAGGCCGAGCCGCCGGCCCATCTCGAAGGCCCGCTCCACGCCGATGGCGGCGAGGACGCGGACGGCGGGCACGTTGTAGGAGGAGGCCAGCGCCTCCCGCAGGGGGACGACGCCGTGGAAGGTGAAGTCGTAGTTGTTCGGCGCGTAGGGCTCGCCGCGACGGGTCTTCAGCGTTGTCGGCACGTCCAGCAGCGGCGACGCCGGCGTGAACCCCGCCTCCAGCGCGGCCGCGTAGACGACGGGCTTGATGGAGCTTCCCGGCTGCCGCTCGGCCAGTGTGAGGTTGACGGCGCCGTCGATATCGGCGTCGAAGTAGTCGGCGCTTCCCACCATGGCCAGCACCTGCCCGGTCTGCGGGTCGATGGCGACGACGGCGCCGTTGGTCACGTTGCGGTCCTTGAGCTGGCCCACGTGCCAGGCCACGGCCGCCTGCGCTGACTGCTGCAGGTCCAGGTCGAGCGACGTGTAGACGCGCAGGTCGCCCTGCGCGACGGCCGCCTCGCCCACCAGGCCTGGGAGCTGGTCCCGCACCCAGGCCACGAAGTGAGGCGCCTCGATAGGGAAGGGCGTGGGGTTCAGGGACAGCGGCTCCGCCCCTGCCGCCTCCGCTTCGGCAGCGGCTGATGTACCCCTCATCGGCCATCCGCGTGAGGACCGTCGCCTGCCGGGCCTTGGCGGCGTCCATCTGCGTGAAGGGGTCGTAGGCGGCGGGCGACTGGAGCAGCCCGGCCAGCAAGGCGGACTCGGCCAGGTCCAGGTCGCGGGCGCCCTTGCCGAAGTACGTGCGCGAGGCCGCCTCCACGCCGTAAGCCAGGTTGCCGAAGTAGACCTGGTTCAGGAACCGCTCCAGGATCTCGTCTTTGGAGAGCGTGCGGTCCATCCGCAGGGCGAGCACGGCCTCGCGCAGCTTGCGGAGCGGGTTGCGAGAGGAGCGCTCCGCTGGATCGAAGTAGAGGTTGCGGGCCAACTGCTGCGTGATGGTGCTGGCGCCGGAGGTCAGCTCGCGATCGCGCAGGTCCGTGAACGCGGCGCGGAGGATAGCTCCGATGTCGACGCCGGGGTGGCTATAGAAGGAGGCGTCCTCGGTGGCGATGACCGCCTGCTTGAGGTGATCGGGCACCTGGTCGAGCGGCAGGTAGGTGTGGTGGCCCTCGGCGGTGCCGGAGTCGTACAGGACACGGCCCTGCCGGTCGAGGATCTTCGTCGATTCCGCCAGAGGTGGGGCGGCGGGGGCAGGCGGTAGCGGCAGAAGGTAGAGGGCAACGTAGCCCAGCAGCGCCGCTACTATGCTGCCGACAAGGCACCATCGCAGCAGGCGGATCGTGCGGGCCATTGCGCTTCTCCCTTCAACCGAGCGGCGGACGCTACCGGAGCCCCCGTCCAGGGCTCATCATGTTCTTGGGGCGGCCTCCTTGCTTGACGCAAATTCGCCTTTTCAAGCGTGGTTTCCTTGCGCTTGTCTTGCGATATGCCGTTCGCTGGGCGGCTATTCGCCGCTGTGGGGCTGCGCTATACTCGCGGCGTGAGAACACGACTGTTCCTGCTGGCGCTGGTGCTCGTCGCTGCATCCCTGGGAAGCCCACCGGCTCTCGCTCAGCAGCCTACCCCGGCGCAAGCCGACCTCGTCAATATGCTCCTCCAGTCCTTGAGCCCGCGGGAGAAGGTGGAGCAGCTATTTGTCGTGGGGTTCCAGGGCCCGGAGCTGAGCCCCGAGGCCCGCGCGTTCATCGCCGAGAACAAGGTGGGAGGCGTCTACCTCAGCCCGGAGAACTGCAACATAGTGAACGGGACCGCCGACGACCCCGTCCACTGCGACTTCCCGACAGGACAGCGACCCTGACACGCCGTCGCAGGTGGCGGGTCTTACCCAGCAGTTGCAGCAGGCGGCCTGTGAGGCCTCTGCGGGCACCGCGGGGGGCACGGCCTACTGCCTGCCGCTGTTCGTCACCATCGACCACGAGGGTGACGGCCGTCCCTCCACCCGGCTCTTGAACCGCTTCACGCCTATCCCCAGCAACATGGCCATCGGAGCCACCTTCGACCCGAGTCAGGCCGAGACGGTGGGCTGCATCGTTGGGCAGGAGCTGGCTGCCGTCGGCGTCAACATGCTCTTCGGTCCCGACCTGGACGTGCTCGACTCGCCCCGGTCGGGCGGCCCCGGCGACCAGGGGATTCGCGTCTTCGGCGGCGACCCCCGCTGGGTGGGGGAGATGGGCGCCGCCTATACGCGGGGCGTGGAGAAGTGCGGAGGAGGGCGGCTGGCGACGGTGGCCAAGCACTTCCCCGGCCACGGCCGCAGCACGCGGCAGGTCGACTACGAGGACGTCCCCATCGTCGTGGGGAAGACGCTGGAGGAGCTGGCGCAGGTGGACCTGGCGCCCTTCGCCGCCGTTTCGCGGGGCAAGCCCGGAGACCCCGGCGTCACCGACGGAATCATGAACTCCCACCTGAGCTACCCCGGCGTCGCCGGCTGCGACGGCCGGACGCCCGTGACGTTCAGCCCCAGTTGCATGCAGACCTTCATGGGATTGCCGGACTTCGCCGCCTGGCGTGAGGCCGGCGGCCTCACCGTGGCCGACGACCTGGCGGCGGGCGCGGTGCAGGCCTATGCGCTGAACAAGTTCGGGACGTACCGGCAGGGCGACGTGGCGCTGGAGGCCCTGATGGCGGGCAATGACATCCTGCCGCTGATCCGGCCCTGGCAGTGGCAAGACCTCCCGGCGACCGTCGACTACCTGGTGAGCCGGTACGAGGCGGACGGCGCAGGTGCGAGAGCGAGTCGATGACGCTGCACGGCGGGTCCTCTCTCTCAAGCAGCGCCTATACCAGGGCTTGCAGCCGGCGGTGGTCACGGCCGCCACCAGCGGGCCCGCCGCCGTGGGACTGGCAGACAGCGCAGCCAAAGTGGAGTCGATTGCCGAAAGAGCTCTCACGTTCATCCGTCCCGCCAGCCGTGGAGGAGTTCAGGAGGACGCTGCCCGCGCCAACCCTCGGCCAGAAGATCCTGTTCGTCGAGTGCTGGGATGACCCAACGTGCTCCGCGCCCTCGGACCTCGTCGGCTACCGGCCCCTCTGGCCCCGAGGCAAGCTCGCCGGCCTGGTCGCCGAGATGTTCCCGGGCCGCGTTTCGCAGGACAGTCTGAGGACGATCAGCTTCAGCGAGCTGGGGAGCGTCCTGAGAGGGACGGGGGACGCTGAAGTGAGAAAGGCGGTGGAGGAGGCCGACTGGCTGGTCTTCGCCTTCCTGGAGCGCGATCCGAGTCGCTTTCCCGATTCAGAGGTCTTGAAGGACTTCCTGGGAAGGGGCCCGTCGCTCTTCGACCTGCGCAGCAAGAAGGTCGTTGTCTTCGCCTACAACTCGCCCTATCACCTGGACGCCGGCGAGCTTCGAAACGTCGACCTGTTCATCGCCCTGTACAGCAAGACAGAGCCGTCTTTGAGGGTATCCCTGCGGGCCCTCTTCCAGGACCCGACCATCTTCCGCACCGGCGCTGGCCACGGCAGCCTGCCCGTCGACTACGTCTACAACGATTACGTCCTTTATGACCTGAACGAGCAGGTGAAGGCTGACCCCTCCCAGCACCTTCAGCTCACGGTCGACCCCAGCCAGCCGGTGGCCGGGCAGCAGTTCGCCGTGTCGCTGGCGCAGCCGCTGGCGGCTGGCAACGGACACCGGGTTCCAAACGACACGAAAGTGACCTTCAGCTTTCAGATGCCGGATGGCGCCCTCCAGGAGGTCGCCGCCCTGACCATCGATGGCATAGCGACCGCTAAGTTGACCTCCCCTCGCTCAGGCCAAGTGCAGGTGACAGTGAAGAGCGGGGATCTCGACTGGGCGGCGCCCGAGCCCATCTCCGTGCTCCCGTCCGGGACCGGGGCCGGCACGGCCGTCTCCTCTCCTGAGGCCGGCGCCGGTGGTGGTGCAGGGGGAGGGTTCCCGGTCCCGCTGGGTGTCTCGCTGGCCACCGTCGCCGCGCTCATGGCGGTCGCCGCAGGCGTGGCCCTGGTCTTCTACAACGGGCGGCGGCATCGTGAGCCGGCGGGGGTCGCCGTCGGGGCGCTAGAGCGGGCGGCTCCCGCCGAACAGGACAGCCCGGTCGCAGTCGAAGAGGAGCTGCGGCTGGACCTCGCCACGCACCGTCTCTTCGTGAGGGGCCGAGAGGTCACGCCATCCTTGTCGAGGGAGCAGTACGAACTGCTCGCCCACCTGTACGAGAAGGCGGGCAGGCTATGCACGAGGGAGGAGATCATTCGCCGCGTCTGGCCGGGGGTGGAGGCCGCCGGCGTCTCGGAGGAAGCCGTCGACTCGCTGGTGCACCGCGTCCGCGAGAGGCTGCGGGCGGCGGGCGCCGCCAGGGAGCTGATAGTCACGGTTCGCGGCCAGGGGTTCCGGCTGGACCTGTGACGCAGTCTCTAGTTAGAGTTTCGCCTCGCTTTCCTCGCCTGCGCGGGCTGAGGCCAGCGCGGGCGCGAGGGCCGCGATTGCCAGCTCGAGCGCCCGCAGCGCCTGCGCCAGGCGGCGTCGGAGCACCAGAGCCTCGACCACCTCCCAGGGCCGGAGCAGCCAGCGCCGGACCAGCCTTGGGGAGTCCCTGGGGCCGCGCCACTCGCGGGTGAAGGCGGGAAGGCGCTCGCTCGCCAGGTCCAGGACAACGCGAACGGCCAGGAACGGCACCCCGTGCTCGCGAGCCGCCAGGCCGGCCCAGTAGGCCTCCATGTCGACGATGCCGGCGCCGAGACGGTCCCAGGCCTCGGCCTTCTCGCGAACGGTGGTAAGTGCCACGTCTACGGTCGCGCAGTCGGAGAGGGCACAGGCGACGCCGGCCTTGCGCAGCGCCTGCAAGGCGGTCTGGACGAGGCCCTCATCGCAGCGTATGTCATCGACTTCGCCACCATGGTCCTCGTGATGGGGACCTTCGAGGTGACGCACTCGCGGCGAGACGACTGTCTGGCCCCTGTCGAGGGCGGGGTCCAGCGCCCCCGCCACGCCGGCGACGAGCATGACCCGCGGGCGATAGGTCTCGGAGCAGTAAAGCGGGCCATCGCCTCGGTGGGAGCCCGGCCCACACCGCCGGCGCCCACCACCACCCGCTGCCCGGCGATGCGGCCCTCGAAGACGCCGGCGTCGCTGGCTGAAGGCGCAACCTGGGAGAGGGCGCGGCGCAAAGCCCGCGCCTCGGCGGGAAGAGCCGCCAGGATCGCCAGCGACACCGGCTGCTCGCGCGTCGCTCACCTCCCGGTCAGCGCGAAGCGGGCAGCGCGGACCATCTTCGGGAGGCTGGAGGACGTAGCCCGCACCGCCGAGGGCTCGTAGCCGCAGTGCATCATGCAGTTGGCGCAGCGCGGGTCGCGGCCGCGGCCGTAGCGCTCCCACTCTGTGTCCTCCATCAGTTCTTCGAAGCTGGCTGGCGTAGCCGTCGGCGATCAGGTAGCAGGGGCGCTGCCAGCCCAGGACGCTGCGGGTGGGATTCCCCCAGGCGGTGCACTGGAGGGACTGCTTCCCCTGCAAGAACTCCAGGAAGAGGGGCGTGTGCTCAAAGCGCCAGCGGCCGTGGTCTTGTTGAGCGAAGATCCGTTGAAACGTCTCGACCATCTGATGGCGCGTCAGGAAGGCGGACTGATCTGCCGCCTCCGGGTAGTCGTAGGCGGGCGAGAGCATGAGGCCGTCCACGCCCAGGCCCATCAGGAAGTTGAAGAACGTCGCTATCTGCTCCGGCGAGCTGTGGGTGTAGATGGTGGTGTTGGTGCTCACCCGCAGGCCGGCCTCTTTGGCGGCGCGAATGGCGCGCACCGCCTTGTCGAAGACGCCGTCTCGGCGGACCATGGCGTCGTGCAGCTCGCGGGGTCCGTCCAGGTGCACGCCGACGGTCAGGTAAGAAGACGGCTTCAGTTTCGGCAACGAGCGCTCCAGAAGAAGGGCGTTGGTGCAGAGGTACACGAAGCGCTTCCGTCCCACCAGGCCGGCGACGATCTCATCGATCTGCGGGTGGATGAGCGGCTCGCCGCCGGCGATCGAGACCACGGGCGCGCCGCACTCCTCGGCCGCCCGCAAGCACTCCTCCGGCGAGAGCATGGTGTTCAGTACGGGCTCCGGGTGCTGGATCTTGCCGCAGCCGGCGCAGGCCAGGTTGCAGCGGTAGAGAGGCTCCAGCATCAGGACCAGGGGAAACCGCTTCTGTCCGGCCAGGCGCTTCTTCACCAGGTAGGCGCCGAGCGCGGCGCTTTGAGCCAGGGGCACCGGCATGCCAATCTCCCTATCTAGACGGCGGCAGCCGCCACCCGAACCGGCCGGCCGGCGGCGCTGAGCCGCTCGCCGACGGCCTGGGCGCATGCCATGCCGCTGCGGACGGCGCTCTCCATGGTGGCGGGCCAGCCCGTATCGGTCCAGGCGCCGGCCAGGAAGAGGCCGGCGATGGGCGTTACGGGCCCCGGTCTCCGCCGGCCCGCTCCGGGCTCCGGCTAGGAAGGTCGCCTCTGGCTCCTTGATGACCGCCGCCTGTACGACCTCGTTCCCACGGGCGGCAGGGAAGACGCGGCCGAGGGCGGCGGTGAGCCTCTCGACGATCTCCCTCTTCTCCAGGCCCATGTAGCGTTGGGCCGCGCTGAGAGACAGGGTCAGGTGATGACCGGCAGACTTCTCGCCGCGCAGCAGGGAGGTGTTGAAGGCCCACTGGAGGTCTTCGTCAAGGAAGGCGGCGAATGGGAGGTCCATCACGGGCCTTTCGTACCACAGGTGGACGTTGACGATGGGCGCGCTGCGTATTCGTCCGATGGACTCGAAGAGGGGGTGCTCGCGCCAGGGCTGAGGCAGGAGGTCGACGCGTGGCGGAGGGCGGCGTCGCCAATACGTAGGCGTCGGCTTCGATGGCGGCGCCGTCCGCCAGCGACAGCCCAACCACGGCGCCATCCTCGACGTGGACCGCCCGAACGGCGGCGTGGGTCAGGACCTGGGCACCGCGCTGCCGGAGGTAGCGGAGGGCTGGCTCGACGTGCAGAGCAGAGAGTGCGACGCGGGGCACGCCGATGCCGCCGCCGGTGGCCGAACGCAGGAAGCCGGTCCTCAGCACCATGAGGGCGGCGGCCGCGCTCACCTCCTCACAGCGCCCGTTCAGCGTGGCGACTACGATGACGTCCCATAGCCGCTGCATCACCTCTGGGGTCTGGCCATGGCGGAGGAGCCAGGCGGCGAAGGGTTCGTCGTCCAGGCCGGGCGTCCTCTCGTCGGTACGCAGCATGTGCAGCGCTCCCCGGACGGCCCGCAGCCGCTGACGCGGGCTCAGATGCCGGTAGCCGGCAAGCGAGGACAGGAGATGGAACGGCGCCGGCCAGGGCTCGGGCGGCTAGGCGGGCCGCCCGCCCTCTAGAAATAACCACCACGTCGAGGCGGCGCTGGCGACGGATGGCCTCAGACTGCCCCAGGCGACGGAGAAAATCGCCGTAGGCGGTGCAGCAGTTGAGGACAACGTGCTGGCCGTTGTCCACCTCGACTCCGTTGGCGGGATGGACGAACGAGTAGGTCTTGCCGCCCGCGAAGGGCCGTCTCTCCAACAGCGTGACGGCGAAGCCGCGCTCCGCCAGCTCACAGGCGGCGGCGAGACCGGCCAGGCCCGCCCCGACTATCGCGACCCGGCGG
This sequence comes from uncultured Chloroflexia bacterium, assembly GCA_963726245.1. GTDB lineage: Bacteria > Chloroflexota > Dehalococcoidia > DSTF01 > JALHUB01 > CAVSBT01. The sequence goes on along the minus strand of CAVSBT010000030.1, from coordinate 56,289 downwards.
CCTATGCCGCGCGGGGCCTCAAGGCCTGCAACCATAGCTTCCCAATCAGCGTCAGCTTCTCGCGATCCGAGAAGCTGACCCGCTCCGAGAACACGTCGTACCGCCGCTCTTCGATGCGACGGAGGATCTCGAAGTAAACCCCCTGGAGCACGTTGATGCAGACGCGGGAGCGCATCGAGAGCAGAGGCAGCAGCAGCCGCCCGCTCGCGAAGTGGCCACGGGCGCGCCCCGCCTGGAAGGCCATGAGCCGGCGGAAGGCCTCGTTGTAGTCGCCTCTCAGGAGCTGCGCTTCGCTGTAGCCGAAGCGGTCCAGCTCATCCAAAGGCAGGTAGATGCGGCCGCGCTCCGCATCTTCTCTCACGTCACGCATGATGTTGGTGAGCTGCAGGGCGATGCCCATGTCCGTCGCGAACTCCCTGGCCCGCGGGTGCGGCCGGTGGCCGAAGACCTGGATGCAGATGAGCCCGACCACGGAGGCTACGCGATAGCAGTACGGGCGGAGCTCGTCGAAGGTGCGGTAGCGGTAGGTGGTGAGGTCCATCTCCACACCGTTGACCAGCTCCTCGAAGTGCTCGCGTGGTAGGGAGAAGCGGTCGGCCGCGTTACCGAGGGCGACGAACAAGGGCTCCTGGCGGTGTCCGTGGTAGCAGCCGTCCAGACGCCGCCTGTACTCAGCCAGCTCGCACGTCTTGGCTTCCAGAGACGCGTCGCCGTCGGTTACGTCGTCCACCTGCCCGGCGAAGGCGTAGGCGGCATAGATGGCCCTCCGCTTAGCGGGCGGCAGCGCGGCGAAGGCGTAGTAGAAGTTCTTGGCGCGGCTCCTGGTGTAGTCCTGGCAGGATCGATAGGCGCGTTCCACCTCCGCGGGTGAGGCTACGGGGCCGGAGGAAGGGACGCCTACCGCAGCGGCAGAGCCTGTCGTGCGACCGTAGTCAACATGAGCCATAGCTTTTCACCCTTCGACAGCGAGGGCCGGCGGTGAAGCACATCGTAGCCCTGTCTCTCGATGGCCCGCAGAATGCGTTCGCCTCCCAGGCGGAAGAGCCGCAGGTCGACCTGGAACCGCCGGTCCACCAGGTCTTCGAGGCGGCGCCCTTCCTCGAAGAGGCGCCGGGCGCGCTCCACCTCCAGGGCCATCAGGCGGCGGAACGCATCATTGACCACCCGCGTCAGGAGCCGCTCCTCCGGGTAGCCGCATCGGGCCATGTCCTCCAGCGGGATGTAGATGCGTCCCTTCTCGAGGTCCCGTGCCACGTCCTGCCAGAAGTTGGTGAGCTGGAGGGCGGTGCAGGTGCAGTCCGAGAGGCGGCGGCGCTCCTCGTCGGTGTAGCCCATGAGGTGAAGGACCAGGCGGCCCACCGGGTTCGCGGAGTGCTGGCAGTAGCGCAGGAGGTCGTCGTAGGTGGCGTAGCGATGGATGCGCTGGTCCATGCGGTTGGCCTCGATGAGGCGCAGGAAGGGCTCGATGGGGACGGCGTGCTCGCCGCACCGTCTCGGCCAGCGCCACCAGGATGGGGTGCTGCGGCCGGCCCTCGTAGCAGCGGCGGAGCGCCGCCTCCCATTCGTCGAGGAGCGCCAGGCGGTCGCCGGTCGCCTCGTCACCCAGGTCGTCGACGAAGCGGCAGTAGGCGTAGAGGGCGAAGAAATGAGGGCGCAGGCGTCGCGGCAGGAACCAGGAGACGACCGTGAAGTTCTCATAGTGCGAGGAGGCGTACCGGCGGCAGTACTCGAAGGCCTCGGCGGCGCTCATGCCTTCCGCCTGGGCGGCCACCTCCGGGTGCAGGAGGGCGCTCGCTCGCCAGCAGGTCGGCCGACGCGGGCTCGATCATCGGGCGGGTGCGCTCGCTCTGAGACGCCGGTAGCGCCCCAGGGCCATGAGGGGGAAGTAGACGCGGTACATGTGGTACTTGAGCATGAAGTCGGCGGGGAAGCCGGTGCCGGTGAAGTGAGGCTCCTCCCACGAGCCGTCCTCGGCCTGAGTGCGGACCAGGTAGTCGACGCCGCGCCGGGCGGCCTCGCCGGCCTCTTCGCCCGCCGCCAGCAGGGCGAGCAGCGCCCAGGCGGTCTGGGAGGCGGTGCTGGGACCGCGGCCGCGCATGGTCTCGTCCAAGTACGATTCGCAGGCCTCGCCCCAGCCGCCATCGCTGTTCTGGTGCGCTTCCAGCCAGCGCACAGCCCTGCGCACCCTCTCATCGCCCATGTCGTGGCCCGTCGCGGCCAGGGCGGGCAGCACGGCGCCGGCGCCGTAGACGTAGTTGACGCCCCAGCGCCCGAACCAGGCGCCCTCCGGGTCCTGGGTCGACCACAGGTAGGCGAGGGCCCGCTGGAGGGCGGGCTCCTGGCGTCGAAGCCCCAGGCGCCCAGCAGCTCGACGACATGGGCGGTGACGTCCTCGCTCGGCGGGTCGATGACCTCACCGAAGTCGCAGAACGGGATCTGGGTGACGAAGCGCCGCGTGTTGTCCTTGTCGAAGGAGGCCCAACCGCCGTTGCGACTCTGCATGCCCAGCAGCCAGCCCAGGCCGCGGTCCAGGGCTCCCTTTAGGGCGTCCTGCTCCGGGCAGCGGCAGGCCACGCAGCGCCATCATCACCACCGCCGTGTCGTCGATGTCCGGGTAGCGGTCGTTGGCGAACTCGAAGGGCCAGCCGCCGGGCGGCGTCGTTGGGCTCTTCACCTGCCAGTCGCCGCCCGCCAGGATCTGGCGCTCCAGCAGCCAGCGGCCCGCCTGGAGGAGAGCCGGGTGGTCCGGCGGAAGGCCCGCGTCGCGAAGGGCGATGACGGCCAGGGCTGTGTCCCACACAGGCGAGATGCACGGCTGGACGTGGAAGGTCTCGTCGTCCTCCAGGGAGAAGCCCTCCCACCCCTTGAGGCCTCGCGCCATGACCGGGTGGTCGAGCCCATAGCCCAGGCAGTGGAGGGCCATGAGGGAGTAGACCCAGGGCGGCTGGATGCCGGCCCAGCTTCCATCGGCCTCCTGGTGCTCCACGATCCAGCGCTCCGCCCGTCTCAGCGCCATGCCCCGCAGAGGCTTCCAGGGCCAGCGCTCCAGGACGTGGAGCGCCCGATCGGCAGCCAGGAAGAAGCTGCGCCAGGCGGACGGGCGGCGGCCGGCGCGGACGGCGGCCCGGCGACGATCGGCCGGGTCGCAGTAGAGCTCGTCGACGCCGGCGCCGGGGGGCAGCGGGCAGACCGGCTTCAGCGTCATCACCACGAGAAGGGCGACGATGGTGGCGCGGGCCCAGCTACCGAAGGCGTAGATGTTGAGCGGAAACCAGTTGGGCAGGAGCATGAGCTCCGGCGGCATGACCGGCAGGGCCCGCCAGTCATACTGGCCGAAGAGGGCGAGCCAGATGCGGGTGAAGACGCGGCTGCGGGCGATGCCGCCCTGGGAGAGAACGAACTCGCGGGCCCGGCGCATGTGGGGCTCGTCGGGCCCGTCGCCGGCCAGCTTGAGGGCGAAGTAGGCCTCGACGGTGCAATTGAGGTCGGGAGGGCCCGCGTACCAGACGCTCCAGGCGCCGTCGGGGCGCTGGTGCTGGCGCATATAGGCCGCGAGCTTCCGCCAGCGCTCCGGATCGCCTGTCCCCAGGAAGTGCGTCAGGAGCAGGTACTCGGCGGCCATGGTGACGTTCGACTCCAGCTCGCCCCACCAGTAGCCTTCGGCGTGCTGGTGGTGGAGCAAGTAGTCCTGGGCGCGCTCGATGGCGTGATCGAGGGCGACGGCGCTGTCGGCCGCCGCGTCACCACGAGCGGAATCCAGGAGCCGCTCGTCCTGAGCGTGTCGAAGGGCGAGCGGCGGCTTCTTCAGCACCCTGCTAGGCCCCCACGAACTGGACCACCACTTCGCGGTCCCGTGGGCGGTCCAGCTCTACCAGGAAGAGGCGCTGCCAGCGACCGAAGTGGAGCCGGCCGTCGACCACGGGGATCGCCTCGCTTGACCCCATGAGGAGGTGGCGGCAGTGGGCGTGGCCGTTGATGTCCTCTTCTTCCGTCAGGTTGACGGTGCGGGTCGTGAGGTCGTTGTGGTGGTAGTAGCTGTCCCGCGGCGCCACACGTTCCAGCAGGAGCTCCATGTCGCGCAGCAACAGGGGCTCGCTCTCATTGATGCGGATGGCGGCCGTTGTGTGGCGGGAGAAGACAACCGCGAACCCGGTGCGCATGCCGGAGCGCTGCAGCAACTCCTCCACCTGGTCGGTGATGTCGATGAAGTGAGGGCCGTCGCCGGTATGGATGTGCAGGGTGGCCGTCAGGCAGAAGGGGCGCGTGCCTTCGCGGAGAACGGGTGTCTCCAGGGTCGCCTGGCGGAAGGCGCCGCCGTTGCGACGGCGGTCGTTGCTGGGGTTAGCGGCCGGTTCGAGCACGAGTCGCCCTCCCGTTCCGCCGCCGGTCGAGCTGCCTGAGGTGTGTGATGACCTCATCCACGCACTCGTCAGGCGTAGAAGCGCCGGCCGTCACCCCCACGACCTCGCGGCCTTCGATCCACGCGGGGTCGATGTCCTCGGCTGACTCGACGTGGTAGGTCTTGGCGCCGGCTGCTGCGCAGGTGTCCGCCAGCTTGCAGGTGTTGGCGCTGTTCTTTCCGCCTACGACGATCATCAGGTCCGCGTTCATCGCCAGGCGACGGGCAGCCTCATAGCGATCCTCCGTCTCCGGGCAGGTGGTGTTGACGATGCGGACCTCGTTGATGCGGCCGATGTTGGCGGCCAAGAACTCGCCCACAAAGCTGGCGAAGGCCTGCTGACTCTTGGTGGTCTGCGAAAGCAGCGCCACCTTGCGACCCGGGATATCGATCTCCATTTGAGGATCCAGAATGGCCACCCCCTTTCCTCTGGTCCAGGCCAGCACTCCTCGGACTTCAGGATGCATCTCATCGCCATAGATGATGACGCGGAAGCCGGCTCTGGTGAGCCGCGTGGCCGCACGCTGCGCCTTGGCCACGATGGGGCAGGTCGTATCGACCACCGCCAGGCTCCGCTTCGCCGCCTCCTCATAGGTCGCGGGTCCGGCGCCATGAGCGGTGAAGGCCACCGTGCCCGCCACATCATCGAAGTGCTGCACCACGCGTACGCCCCGCTCGCCGAGGCGCCCGACGACCTTCGGGTTGTGGACGATGGATCCCAAGCTGGAGATCTCCCCACTGTCCGCGACCGCCTGCTCGACCATCTGGATGGCCCGCCTGACCCCGAAGCAGAACCCGAAGGGCGTCGCCAGCTCGATCCGCATCTCGATCCCCTCTGTAGGGGCAGGCCCCCGTGCCTGCCCTAGGCCGCCGGGCGACCACGGGGGTCGCCCCTACTCATGCCGTTGCCGGATGTCGTTCATCGTTTCAAATCTTGGATCAGGTAGTCGACCAGCAGGCGGAGCTCCTCCTGCGCCCAGGGCGCCAGCCCCACGCTCTGTAGCTGGAGGAGCGCTGTCTGGCCAAGCTCGTCAGCGAGACGGCGGGCGAAGGTGAGCGCCCCCGCTTCGGTGAGGAGACAGCGGACGTGCTCCACGTCCTCCGGCGAGAGGGCGTTTCGTCTGTAGATGCGGCCGAGCTCTGCGGCGAGAGCCCCTGTCTGAGAAAGGCCGAACACGACGGGCAGTGACTTCTTCTTGCGCAGGATGTCGCCGCCGGCGTCCTTGCCCGTCTCAGAGCGGTCGCTCCAGATAGCGAGGCAGTCGTCGCGAACCTGGAAGGCGAGGCCGAGGCTGCGCCCGGCCTGACGGCAGGCCGCAAGCTGCGCGCCCGCGCCTCCCGCGACCAGAGCTCCCAGCTCCAGGGAGGCGCCCATGAGGGCGCCGGTCTTCCTCTCCGCCATCATGAGGTAGTCAGGGAGGGAGACCCTCCTCTCTTCTTCGAGCGAGAGGTCCATCTGCTGGCCTTCGATCAACTCCAGGCAGGCCTTTGCCAGGATGCTGCGCGCCTCGAGCGCTTGGGAGGGTGACAGGCCGCGTTCGCAAGCGCTGTGGAGGGCGGACAGGGCGAGGCCGGCCAGGGCGTCCCCCAGGTTGATGGCTTGGGGCACGCCCCAGAGGACCCAGGCTGTAGGATGATGGCGGCGCTCCCGGTCGCCGTCCTGTACGTCGTCGTGGACGAGGGAGAAGTTGTGCGCGAGCTCGATGGCGGCCGCCAGCGGAAGCGCCTGACTATGATCGCCGCCCAGGCCGTCGCATGTCAGGAGCAGCGAGGGAGGGACGCAGCGCCTTGCCACCGCCCACTGACCGAGGGCTGCCCCTGCTCGTCGATCCAGCCCAGTTGATAGCGCACCTGGGGAGAGAAGGCCGCCGGCCGGCCCTCGACCAGCGCCCGCAATTCGGCGTCGATCTCCTGCCGGTATCGCTGCAGGAAGGTCGGTGGCGAGACGAGACCAATAGTCGCGGTAGACATGGGTTGCGTCTCTCGGGGGAGTGTCCTCGGTTGCCAATATACAACGGTAATCGAGGTCCTAGCTCTTGTCAAGGCGCTCTTGGAAGGCCATTGACAGGCAAACGGGGCGGGCGTAAGTTGACCCTAGGTAATCGACATCCTTGGGATACGAGGTGCCATGCGTTACATTTCTCAGCTCCTAAAGGGGAACACCGACCTGCTCCTTCTCGCCCTCCTGCAAGAAGAGGCGATGTATGGCTACCAGATCATGAAGGAGCTTGATAGCCGCAGCGAGGGTTACTTCAAGTTTCGCGAGGGGACCCTCTATCCAGCACTGCACCGCTTGGAACATGATGGATATGTCTCCGGGCGATGGCGCCGGCTTACGGCGGGGCAGGAGCGGCGCTACTACACAGTCACCCCTAAGGGCCAACGGAGGCTGGCTGAACAACTGGTTCAGTGGCAGGGATTTGCCACGGCTGTCAGGATGATCACCAGGCCAGCTTAGTGGCGAAGGAGCGCCCGAGACTGTGATACCCCAACTCGGGTCCTACTTTGACGAGCTGCGGCGAAGCCTCTCCTTGGAGCCGGCGGCGGCTGACGACGTTCTCAGGGAGCTGCAAACCCACGCCGACGACTGCCTGCAGGAGTTGCGGCAGAAGGGTCAGGGGGATGAGGTTCTTGAGAAGGTGCTCCGACGTCACCTCGGGCGCCCCCGCGTTCTGGCGAGGCTGCTGCAAGAAGCTCACACTCAGGTAACGTGGCGAGAGGCCCTTCTTGCCGCCATTCCGTTCCTGCTGGCGGCCGTCCTCTTCGCGACCCACTTGTGGCACAATCCGGCGGCGCTGGCAGCGTTTGGCGCGGTCGTAGTGGTGGTCACCCTGGGCGCCTCATGGCACGGCAAGCCATCGTGGTTCTACACCTGGGCGGGCATTGCGATGGCCATGCTAGTCGTGTGTGGCTACCTGGCCTTCTTGATCCTTCGGAGCCATGCGTCTGACGTGGCAGGAGGCACGAAGAACCCGATCGTCCTGCTGGGCGTATCCGGCGCGGTCGTGTACTACCCGCTGGCGGTGCTGGTCTTGTGCTGGTGCACCGTGGTGGTGGTGCGGCGCGACTGGGTCCTGGCCTCCGTGATGCTCTCACCGCTCCCGGCTGTGACGATGTGGCTGGCCGCCGTGCATCACGCCGGAGGCATTGTCGGGCCCGACTGGTCGCAGGCGGCTGGCTACGACGCCTCGCTGGGCGGCGCGTGTCTGGGCATGGCCCTGGCGGGGGCGACCATCGTGCGTGCCCAGTCCCGAACAGCAAGACTGGTCACGTTGGTGAGTAGCGTGCTGGTGATCCTGGCCGTCACATCAGGCGCGAGGGGGCCGGGCTCTCTGCTGGCGGTGACCGGTGGCCAGGGCGTGCTGGTGCTCGGCTTTCTCCTCATACCCGCGGCCATCGACGGCCTGATGGCTGCGAACCCGAGCCAGATCTTCAAGCAGAGTCCACGATCGGGCGGCTCCTCAGTAGGACAACCTCAATCCCCGCTTCCCTCAGTGTGAGTAGGCGTGCGGCCTGCTGGCGAACGAGGTCCACGAGGTTGCCCATCGCGATGTTCACATCGACGAGGTGCAACCCCCATGTGGGCCCGAGCGTCTGCCTTGCTACCCACCTTTGGTCACCGGCGATATTGGTGGCGTCAACCTGCAGCCAGTTGGTGCCGCCGGAGCTCTCGCAGTGGGCGGTGTAGAGGCCGGGGTAGGCCAGCCACGGCGTGGGGGCGGAGGGTGTTCCGATCAAGTCGGCGCCAAATACCCCGGGGAGACGAGTGGCCAAGAAGTAGGGCTCCAGCGGGCCCGTGCCCCCTGAAAGCGAAGCCGGGTTGACGCACAGCACCTCTAGATTCCCATTGGCTTGCTCGCCCAACCTCAGGCCGACGTTCACCCTGCCCCACGGGGTATCGGGCGGCGGCGGCTGGATGAAGCTTGAGTAGGCCACCACACAGCCTGTTTGATCGGCGGACCGGCAGGCGGGAATGTTCTGAAAGTCACCACCCACGTCCTGACCCGCGGCGACCGATATGTTGCCGGCCATCAGCAGCGCCGAGACAAGGCGGGCACGCAAGGCCGGGTTGGGGTCGATCTCAGACGTGACCAGACGGGCCAGCATGGCTGCCCCCTGGGAGTGGCCGATGAGGACGACCCCCCGGCCGTTGTTGTAATGGGCTAGGTAGTCCTGCCACGCGGAGAGCACGTCGGCGTAGGCCGGGTTGGGACCTCGCAGTCCGCCCCCACCCGCCGTGCCGACCGCCGCGCCGAGCCCCGCCACGGTGAGCTGCCGGTACATGGGGGCGTACACCTTGCATACCTGCGAGAAGCGGGCCGCCTGCTGGACGGCGACTGCCTTTTCTTCCGGGTCGATGTCCAGGTTGGCGTTCGTGGTTGTCTGGCCGCTGACCGTTGGGTACACGTAGAAGCAGTCGATCGGCGGGTCCTTCGCCGGAGTCGCCGCCTCGGTGGTGCTCGAGCCGTCGGCAGACACCACCGTGGTCGTGAGATCGCTTTCGCAGGGATTGTTGGCGAGTCCGGGGCGGCACAGCCAGACAGTGTTCGACGGCGCCGGCGAGGACGGTGCGGTCGCTGAGGGCGAGCCGTCTTGATGAGACGAGCCGCCGCACGAGATGGCGACCAGGGTGATCAGACACAGTGCGACGCCGGCCAGGATCCATCGCCTGACGCCTCCCGTGCCAGAACGAATGCCTGCCCGCCAGTATCTGTGTCCTCCCAGCATGGCGACGACCTCCTTTGCCCCATGCCGTCGCGCCGCTCGGGCCGCCCTCGGCTTTCTTGGCCGGGCACGACCGGGCGATCACTATCACCACGGCAGAACGCGAACGCTGTCTAGAGGGAAGTGTGCGGATGGCATCCGCAACGGTCAAGCAGACTGGTGGAGATGCGCAACTGGCCAGCCGCGCCCCGCGTTTGCGGGTGGCCGCCCGCATCGCAGGTTCGTCTTGGCCGAGGCAAAGGCCGGTGGTACGATGAGCACGTTTCGATAGTGTCCTGCGCTCTGTCGGCGCAGTTGGCAACCTCAGATAGGAAGGCTTGGATTAGGAGGACGATCATGCGCGAAGCCGTAATCTGTAGCCCGGTGCGCACGCCGGTTGGCCGCTTTGGTGGTGCGCTCCGCGATGTCGACGTGGAGACGCTGGCGGCACTGGTCGTCGGCGCTGTGCTGGAGCGGACGAAGCTGGACCCGCGTGTGATCGACGACTGTGTCTTCGGGCACTGCTACCCCAACGGCGAGACGCCGGCTATTGGCCGGCTCGCCGTGTTGCAGGCTGGGCTGCCGGTTGAGGTGCCGGGGTGTCAGGTCGACCGCCGCTGCGGCTCCGGGCTTCTCGCGATCTGTTTTGCGGCCATGGAGGTGCAGACCGGCGCGGCCGACGTGGTGCTGGCCGGCGGCGTGGAGAGCATGAGCAACGCGGAGTTCTACGTCAACAACATGCGCTGGGGACCGAACCGCGGCGACTTGACTCTCTTGGACCGGCTCAACCGCGGCCGCGTGACGGCCGGCAGCCGCCGCTATCCGGTCGAGGGCGGCATGCTGGAGACGGCGGAGAACCTCCGCCGCCAGTACAAGATCCCGCGTGAGGAGCAGGACGAGCTGGCGCTTCGTTCTCACCAGCGCGCCGTCGCCGCTTGGGAGGCCGGCAGGTTCGACGCGGAGACCGTGCCTGTCACCGTGCCGTCGAAGAAGGGCGAGCCCACAGTCTTTGCCCGGGATGAGCATCCGCGGGCCGACACGACGTTGGAGCGACTGGCCTCGCTGCGGCCGATCCGTCTCAAGCAAGACCCGGAGGCAACCGTCACCGCCGGCAACGCCAGCGGCGAGAACGACGCCGCCGCCTGCTGCCTCATCACCTTTCCGGAGAAGGCGGCCGAGCTCGGCCTGAAGCCGATGGGCAAGCTCGTCTCCTGGGCGGTGGCCGGTGTGCACCCTGCCTACATGGGCTTGGGTCCCGTGCCCGCCAGCAAGAAGGCGCTGGAGCACGCGGGGCTCACCCTGAAGGACATGGAGCTGATCGAGCTGAACGAGGCCTTCGCATCGCAGGTGCTGGCCTGCACCCGCGAGTGGGGGTTCACGGAGCGTGACTTCGACCGGACGAACGTCAACGGCTCGGGCATCTCCATCGGCCATCCTGTGGGCGCCACGGGCGGCCGCATCATGGCAACGATGCTGAACGAGATGGCGCGGCGTCAGGTCCGCTTCGGGCTGGAGACGATGTGCATCGGCGGCGGTCAGGGCATCGCGGCCGTGGTCGAGCGTGTGGGATAGGAGCTCTCGGCGGTCCAGCCGTGATCTTGTCGGGCAGAGATGGCCTTGCTCGATGTCCTCAGCCTCTCCCTGTTTGCGCGCTGACGTATGTGATCCTGGTCTGGCTGCTCAGCCTGGCCAGGAAGGATGCCAGTGTCGTCGACATCTTCTGGGGGCTGGGCTTCCTGCTCCTGGCCGCTGTCTACTTCGTCCTCACCGACGGGTTCATCGGACGCAAGATCCTCATCACCTGCCTTGTCGGTGTCTGGGGGCTGAGGCTTTCGGCCTACATCCTGTGGCGGAACTGGGGCAAGGGGGAGGACTACCGCTACCGGCGCTGGCGGGAGCAGGCGGGCGATAGGTTCTGGTGGACCAGCCTCCTTCAGGTCTTCCTGCTGCAAGGGCTGCTGCTCTGGCTCATCTCTGCCCCCATCCTGGGCGCCCAGTTCTACAAGTCGCCCGACGAACTGAACGTGGTCGACCTCTTGGGAGCACTGGTATGGGGCACCGGCTTCCTGTTCGAGGCTGTCGGCGACTGGCAGCTAGCGCGCTTTAAGGCCGACCCTGCCAACCGCGGGAAGGTGATGCGTACCGGCCTCTGGGCTTACACCCGGCATCCCAACTACTTCGGCGACGCAACCGTCTGGTGGGGCTGCTTCATCATCGCTGCGGCCACCGTGCACGGGGCCTGGACCGTGTACGGCCCCCTGATCATGACGGGGCTGCTGCTGAGGGTTTCGGGGGTGGCCCTGCTCGAGAGGAGGCAGGTCGAGACCAAGCCGCAGTACAGAGATTACATCGAGACCACGTCGGCCTTCATTCCCTGGTTTCCTCGCCGGCGGCGAACCCAGGGCGAATAATGCCGCCGCGCGGCTGATCTTTTCGCTGCTTCGCCAATATAATAGGCCGACCGTTAGAGAAGGGAAACGCGTCGTGTCCGTTCCGGTAATCGAGCTGCGGGGTGTCGTGAAGGACTACGGGCAAGTGCGTGCTCTGCGCGGGATCGACCTCAGCGTCGAGGCGGGCCAGATTTATGGCTTCCTGGGGCCGAACGGCGCCGGCAAGACGACGACGATGCGTATCCTCCTCGACCTGATCCGCCCGACGGCCGGCACCGCGCGCGTCCTCGGCCTCGACGCGCAGCGGCAGTCGCTGGAGGTGCGGCGGCGTGTCGGCTACCTCCCGGGCGACCTGCGGCTGTACGAGGGGATGCGCGGGCACGACTTCCTTGACCTGGTCGACTCCTTCCGGCCGGACAAGCGCGACCCGGCTTACCGACGGGACCTGCTGGAACGGCTGGACCTCGACCCGTCGCTGACCATTCGGACGCTCTCCAAGGGCAACAAGCAGAAGATGGGGCTGGTGCAGGCGTTGATGCACCGGCCGGAGCTGCTCATCCTCGACGAGCCGACGAGCGGCCTCGACCCGCTGGTGCAGCAGGAGGTGGCGCGACTGCTGGAGGAGGCGGTCGCCGACGGGCGGAGCGTCTTCTTCTCATCCCACGTCCTCTCAGAGGTCGAACGGCTGAGCCACGCCGTCGCCATCATCAGGAGCGGCTCGATAGTGGCCGTGGAGGATATCGCGAGGCTAAAGGGGCGAAGCGTGCACATCCTGGAGGTGACTTTCGCAGAGCCGCCCCCTGCCGACCTGTTCGCGCTGCCCGGGGTGCGCGAGCTGAGGCGAGACGGCAACACCGTGCATGTCCAGTCGCGCGACAGCCTGGACGCCGTCATCAAGGCGATAGGGCGACAGCAAGTGATCGACCTGCGGACGGAGCAGCCGAGCCTGGAGGATGTCTTCCTCGCCTACTACTCGGCTGCAGAGCCGGAGGAGGAAGCCGATGCGTCAGATCTTCAACGTTGCTGACAAGTCGCTGCGGGACCAGAGGTGGCAGATAATCGGCTACGGGTTGGCGCTCCTGGCCATGGCCGCAATGATCATCTTCATCTGGCCGTCGTACCGCACCACGGTCGAGAGCATCAAGTTGCCACCAGCGCTGCAGGCCTTCCTGGGCAGTGACCTCAGCTACGCATCCGCGCCGGGTTTCATCAGCGCCGAGTTCTTTAGCTGGATACCGGTGCTGCTCATAGTCTATGCGGTGGTCCAGGGCACGGGGGCCATCGCCGGCGAGGAGGGCAGCGGCACGATCGACCTGCTGATGGCGCAGCCGGTCGCCCGCTCGACGATGGTGCTCCAGAAGTGCCTGGCGTTCTGCGCCGGCGCCGTGCTCGTGGTCGTCCTGGGGTTTGTCGGGTTCGTCGTGTCGATACCTTTTGTCTCCATCGACGTCACGCTGGCCGATGCCGCTGTGGCATGCGCGAACATGCTGCCCATCACGCTCCTGTTCTTCGCCCTCTCGCTATGGCTCAGTGCAGTAGCGGCCAACCGGGCCGTTGCTGCCGGCGTCGCAGCCGGCGTTGCCACAGCCACCTACTTCGTGAACAGCCTGGCGAGCGGGGTGCAAGAGGTCTCAGGCTTGCGATTCGCCTCGCCGTTCTACTACTACGGCGCCGGCCTGCCACTCGTGAAGGGAATCGACTGGCCGCACGTGGCCCTGCTGCTGGGTGTCACGCTCCTGTTGATTGTGATGGCGCTGCGAGCGTTCGAACGGCGGGACATCGCCATCGGCGGCGCCACCGTGTTGAAGCCCCGCGACCTCCTGCGTCGTGTGATGGGATAGCACTCCACGACCTGAGAGGTGACCCCCCATCCTCTATTGTTCCTGGCTGTGGGCGAGTTCATCGAGGGGTTCGACACGCTCGCCGGGCTGCCCCCGCCGGACCGCGTAACACAGATTTAACCCTCCAGTAATCTTCCCGAATTCAACACGCAACCTGACGCTGCTACGCTCGATACAATACTCTTTCGTGTGGGGAGGAACGAGCAACCATGGTGCGTGCGATGTCACAAGTCCGGGTGTCGTCGGCACCGGCCGAGATGACGGTGCTCTGCGCAGGCAACGTGGCCCTCGATGTGGCGAGCTACCGGGCGATGGTGGCCAACCAGCCCACGGAGCTCACGTACTTGGAGTTCGAGTTGCTGCGGGTCCTGGTGAACAAAGCGAACCGCATCATCGCCTACGAAGAGCTGACGCGCACTTTGTGGCGCTCCAGCGGGGCGCGCGAGAGACGACGGTTGGCGGTCATGGTGTGCCGCCTGCGGACCAAGCTGGCCGCGTCACGGCCCCACAGGCTCGAGACGGTACGCGGCCGTGGCTACGGCCTGGTGCAGCCGTTTGCGGGGCCTCAGGATGATCGGGACAATGGGACACGATCCCGCGATTCGTGGCCCATCGCTGGAACACTGTATTGGGCACTCCGCCTGCGTAAGCGAGGAGTGGATCCGGAAAGGAGAACGATCGTGAGAAAGTGGAGCGGCATTCAGAAGCTTGTAGCCCTGACGGTCATCACGCTTATAGCCCTGGTGGCGGTCTCCCAGTTCCACCACGGCGACGCCAGCGGCACTCAGACGGGCGGCGCCGTCAACGCCGTGACTTTCTCCGGTAACGGCGGCGGTGCCTTCTCTCAACAGTGTCAGGGCGCAACTAGCGAAGCAGACGCCCAGAAATGCGCACAGAACGATGTCGGCGCGCTCGCCACGCAGGTTGGCCACGACAAGATCGCCGTCGACTTCACCTGGACGCTGATCATGGGCTCCTTCGTGCTCTTCATGCAGGCCGGCTTCGCTCTCCTCACCACCGGGCTGACGCGGGCGAAGAACGCCGGCCACATGATGATGCTCAACTTCGCCGCCTTTGTCATCGCCTGGATCGCTTACTACACGGTGGGCTTCGCGTTCCAGTTCGGAGGCACGGCGCTGAACGCCGCCCCCGGCAACTTGGGCGGGGCGATGGTCTTGGGCCACCTATTGACAGTGAGCGGCAGCCACTGGGGCCTCATCGGCCTCAACGGTTTCTTTCTCCAGTCCGGCCATAGCTATGATGTGAGCGCCCTGGCCCTCTTCTTCTTCGAAGTCGTCTTCATGGAGACGGCCGGCTACATCATCGTTGGTGCCATCGCCGAGCGAATAAACTTCAAGACGTTTATCTTCGCCGAGCTCCTTATCGGCGGGATCGTCTATCCCATCTACGGTAACTGGATCTGGGGTGGCGGCTGGCTCTCTCAGATCGGCAGTAGCCTGAATCTCGGCCACGGCGCCGTCGACTTCGCCGGCTCCGGCGTCGTCCATGCGGTGGGCGGCTGGACCGCCCTGGCGCTCGCCATCCTCCTCGGGCCGCGTATCGGTAAGTTCAACCGTGACGGGAAGCCCAACGCCATCCCCGGCCACAGCATCCCCTATGTTGTCGTCGGCACGTTCATACTTCTCTTCGGATGGATGGGCTTCAACCCCGGTTCGACGCTCGGCTCCTCAGACCTGCGCATCGCCGTCATCATCGAGAACACGGCGACCGCCTCTGTCTTTGGCGCCGCCGCCGCGATCGCCTACACCGCCTGGGTCTATGGCAAACCCGACATCTCCATGTCCTGCAACGGCATGCTGGCCGGCCTGGTCGCGATCACCGCGCCCTTGCGCCTTTGTCGCCCCTTACGCGGCCGCGATCATCGGGCTTGTCGCCGGCCTGCTGGTCTGTGTCAGCGTCTGGTTCTGGGACAACGTTGCCCATGTGGATGACCCCTGCGGCGCCGTCTCAGTCCATGGCGTTTGCGGTGCCTGGGGACTCATCGCCCTCGGCCTCTTCGCCGACGGGACGTACGGCGCAGGCTGGAACGGCATCACTGGCAATGTCACCGGCCTGTTCTACGGCGACGTTGGTCAGATGGGCGCCCAGCTCTTCAGCGTCGTCGTCAGCTTCTGCTGGGCATTCGGCGTGACGATGCTCGTCTTCGGAGCCTACAAGGCGGTAACATCGATGCGTGTGTCGGAGGAGGCGGAGGTCCTGGGGCTGGACGAGCCGGAATTCGGCGTGTCGGGTTACGCCGGTTTCGTGATGGAGCGAGAGCTCCACGGCTCCATCCCGGAGGATCTGCTCCGGCGTGCTCTGTCCGGGTCTGAACCCGTCGGCGCTGGCTCCTGACGCGGGACGTGATTCCTTGAAGCGGAGGTTAGCAGAGATGAAGAAGATCGAAGCGATAGTCCGGCCGGAGCGGGTGGCGCTGGTGCAGAAGGCGCTCGAGGAGATCGGCTACGGCGGTCTCACGTTCACCGAGGTCAAGGGACATGGCACGCAGCGCGGTATCACCCAGCAGTGGCGTGGCACGGCCTACAGCGTCGACGTCCTTCCCAAGGTGAAGATCGAGGTGGTGGTCGCTGACACCATGGCGGAGAAGGTCCTCAAGGCGATCAGAGACAGCGCACGCACGGGCGAGATTGGCGATGGCAAGGTCTTCGTCTCCACGATTGACGATGCCATGCGCGTCCGCACCGGCGAGAGGGGAGAGGCCGCACTCTAACAGGCAATTGGCCGAGAAGGGAGCGAGGGCTGGCATCTGCTAGCCCTCGCTCGGCTTGTCAGACCGCAGCCTGCCGGTGCCGCTACGGCTCCGCCCCAGTCTTGTCGGACGATCCGCTGTTCAAGCCGGCCGAAGACCTGCGGCTTGACCTCAGGCGACTCCGTGAGGCAGTCCCCGTCCCGGGAAGCCTCGGGTGGCTCCAGCGCGCCGCAACCCGGTGAACGCGCCTCTCCCACTTCCCGCGTCTCCGGGCCAGAGGCCGCTCGCCCGGCTCCGGCCGGAAGAACCGCGACTTGCCGGCCTCGACCAGACCCAGATACGTGACGACCATCAGCACCAGGATCGCAAGGAAGCCGGCGGGCAGCGCCGTGAACCCGAGCAGGCCTGCCAGAGGCGAGAACGGGAGCACGACACCGATGGCGGCGCAGGCCAGCGTCGTCGCCAGCAGTGGGCGGCTGGGGCGACTGTGGAAGAAGGGAATCCGCCTGGTGCGGATGATGAAGATCACCAGCGTTTGCGTGGCGAGCGACTCGGCGAACCACCCGGAATGAAACAGCGTCTCGCCGGCGTTAAAGACCCACAGCATGACCCCAAAAGTGAGAAAGTCATACACCGAGCTGATGGGACCGAAGAACATCATGAACTTGCGGATGAAAGAGGTGTCCCAGTGCGCCGGATGCTCCAGCAGCTCCTCGTCGACGTTGTCCGTCGGGATGGTCATCTCGCTCACGTCGTAGAGGAGGTTATTGAGGAGGATCTGCGGCGGTAGCATCGGCAGGAAGGACAGCACGAGAGAGGCGCCGCCGGCGCTGAACATGTTGCCGAAGTTGGATGATGTCCCCATCAGCACGTACTTGATGGTGTTGGCGAATACGCGCCTGCCCTCGACGACGCCGCCCGCCAGGATGCCCAGGTCCTTGTCAAGCAACACGATGTCGGCGGCGTCCTTGGCCACGTCGGCGCCGGAGTCCACTGAGATGCCGACATCGGCGTCATGCAGTGCAACCGCATCGTTGACCCCATCGCCGAGGAAGCCGACGTCGGCGCCCAGCGTCCGCTGGGCCCGGATGATCCGCGACTTCTGTTCAGGTGTTACCCGGGCGAAGATCGTAGTCGAAGGCAGCGCCGCCACCAGCTCATCATCGCTCAGCTTCTCCAAGGCGGTACCGGTCAGCGTACCAGCGACGGGCATGCCCAGATCGGTGCAGAGCTTGGTCGCCACCCGGTCGTTGTCTCCCGTAACAATCTTGACGGTGATGCCGAGCTTGTTCAGCCGTTCGATCGAAGCGCCAACGTCGGGCTTCGCCCGATCGACGAAGGTGAGGAACCCAGCGAACTGGAGGTCGTGCTCGTCCTGAGGGCCGATGGTCGAGAGGCCGCTCTCCGTCACGAGTCGCCACGGCGATGGTCCGGCTGCCGGCATCGAACTGGGCATTCAGCAGGGCGGGCACGCTCGGCGGGACCTCGTGGCAGAGGGCAAGCACCGACTCGGGCGCACCCTTCGTTATCACGCGGCGGGCTCCCTTCGGGTCCTGCACCAGCACCGACATCCGCTGACGGTCGTAGTCAAAGGGGGCCTCGGCGAGACGGACGAAGTCCGACACGGGGGTGCTTGCGGCTTGGGGAGCGTCCCACAGGGCGCGGTCGAGAGGATTCCCGCTGACGGTGACGCCGCCTTCGACCGTCGCCGAGTTGCACAGCAGCCCGAGAAGGAACGCTTCACTCGAGGGGTTGCCGGCGGGATCGAGGGCCGCCGAGTAGGTGATCTTACCTTCCGTGAGGGTGCCTGTCTTGTCGGTAAACAGCACCTCCATGTTGCCCAGGTCCTCGATGCTTACGAGCCGCTTGACGATCACCGATTTGCGGGCCAGATGACGGGCGCCGGTCGAAAGGCTAATCGTAACGATGGCGGGCAAGAGCTGCGGCGTGAGCCCTACCGCGATGGCTAGAGCGAAGAGTGCGGCATCCAGAAGCGGCCGTCGCAGTGCGACGTTGATGACGAAGATGGACACGGTCAGAACGACCGTGACCTTTACGAGCAGGACGGAGAAATCGCGGAGGCCGAGCTGGAAGCCGGTCTCTTCCTGCGCCTCGCCGAGGCGGATGGCGATGCGACCGAAGGCGGTGTTTCTTCCCGTCTGCACTACCACTCCGCGGCCGCCGCCTGTGCGCACCACGGTGCCCATGAATACGCACGACGGCAGATCGAGGGGTGATTCGGCCGGAGGCGCAGGGGTGGTGTTCTTCTCCGCGGGCGTCGCTTCACCCGTCAGCATCGCCTCATCACACGTTAGCTCGTCGGCCTCCAGGAGACGCATATCTGCCGGCACCACCTCGCCGACGGTGAGACGCACGACGTCACCGGGCACCAGGTCCGTGAGATCGACCTCGACGACTTTGCCGTCGCGGGACGTGACGGCGGTGTGGCGGATGCGAGAGTGCAGCGCTTCTACGGCGCGCGCGGCCCGGTACTCATTGAAGAACCCGAGCCCTACGCTGAGGGCCATGATGGCAAAGATGATCAGGGCGTCGGTTCGCTCCCCGACGACCAGCGACGTGGCTGCGGCCGCCACCAGCAGGATCAGGAGGGGGCTCTTGACCTGGCGGAGCAGCACATCCAGGGCATTCGCACCGTGGCTGCGAACGGCGTTTGGCCCGAGCTTGCCCAGGCGGCCCGTTGCCTCAGCCGCACTCAGACCATTCTCGGAAGTCTCCAATCGTGTGAGCACGGCCGGTGCGTCGAGCCGGGCCGCCGCCACGAGTTCCAGGCTTTGCCACCCATTCTCTCGGGCGCTCGAATCATCCATGAAGTGCGTGCAGCAGCCCCTCTAATCACCGACTGTGAGAAGCCAATATTGCATCCGTATCTGCGTGCGTCAATTCGCTACCCATTCGTACTCGTGATGAAGGCCAGCAAGAACCGGGAGTGATAGTCCTGCCGGCCTCCGCTTGGCCTGTCCACCTGCTCTCGTGCTATTGTATCTGAGGCTTTGGCTTCGGAGTCTTAGCTGGAGGCGCATCATGGAGCAGCCGGACAGGTACATCATCAACGAGCTGCGCAAGGAAGAGGCCTGGCGCATGTTCCGCATCATGGGCGAGTTCATCGAGGGGTTCGATACGCTCGCCGGACTGACGCCGGCGGTGACGGTCTACGGCTCCGCCCGCGTCCTGCCGGACAGTCCGCTGTTCAAGCTCGCCGAAGACCTCGGGCGCCGGCTGGCCCTCGCCGGCTATGCGGTTATCACCGGCGGCGGGCCGGGGATCATGGAGGCCGCGAACAAGGGGGCATTCGAGGCCGGCGGCACGTCGGTGGGGCTGACGATCGCCCTGCCGAAGGAGCAGCCGTCGAACCGGTACCACACCATCGCCGTCGACTTCCACCACTTCTTCGTGCGCAAGGTCATGCTCGTCAAGTACGCGACGGCCTTCGTCCTGATGCCGGGCGGATTCGGCACCCTCGACGAGCTGTTCGAGACGATCACGCTGATCCATACCCACAAGATCCGGCCTTTCCCTGTATTCCTGATGGGCCGGGAGTACTGGCAGGACCTGATGGGCTGGCTCTCCAAGAAGACGGCCGGGAGCGCCTATATCGACCCGACCGACCTGGACCTTCTGGAGGTGGTGGACGACCCGGTGGAGATCGTGGCTAAGGTGGACCGCTGGCAGCATCTGAAGGGGCATGACAACGACTAGGTCCTTCCCCACATCGTGACCTCAGTCATGAAAGGACGCGTCCCATGCGTGTAACTGCCTACGGAGCAGCGGGTGAAGTCACCGGCTCCTGCCATCTGCTGGAGGCCGGCGGTAAGCGGCTGCTGATCGACTGCGGCCAGTTCCAGGGAGGCGACAACTCCTACTCGCGCAGCGGCGAGCCCTTCCGCTTCGACGCCAAGAGCATCGACGCCGTTCTCCTCACGCACAGCCACCTCGACCACATCGGTCGCGTGCCGCTGCTCGTCAAGGAGGGCTACGAAGGGCCCATACTGGCGACGGCGGAGACGCGGGAGATCGGGCGGGTCATTCTCATGGACGCGGCGCACGTGATGTACGAGGAGTACGGCGCGCACCGGCGAAAGGCGGAGCGCCGGGGCAACCGGGTGGAGCCGCCGCCGTACGCCGTCGAGGACGTGCTGGTAGCGATGGACCAGTTCCAGACGCCGGTGGGCTACGACTCGCCGCTCTCGCTGGGCGACGGCTTGTCGGTGACCTTCCGCAACGCCGGGCACATCCTCGGGTCGGCCTTCCTCGAGTTCGAGGAGAAGAGGAACGGGCAAGGCAAGCGCGTGACCTTCAGCGGCGACGTCGGCTACCGGGGACGCGAAGTCATGCCCGATCCGGTCGACCCGCATCCGTGCGACCTCGTCTTGAGCGAATCGACTTACGGCGACCGGCCGCATCGCCCCGTCGAGGAATCACGGCGCGAGTTCGGGCAGGCGGTCAAGGATGCGATCGGACGGGGCGGCAACGTCCTCATCCCCTCCTTCGCTCTCGAGCGCTCGCAGGACGTGCTCTACTACCTGCACCTCATGTGGGATGCCGGCGAGCTGCCCCGCTGCCGCATCTTCCTCGACAGTCCGCTTGCCGTGAGCATCACCAAGGCCTACGAACGCCACCTGAAAGCGCTAAACCCGCGGCTTCTCGCCAAGCTGGAGGCGGGCGAGGACCCGTTCGAGTTCCCCGGCGTGGAGTTCACGGTCAGCACCGAGGACTCGAAGTCGATCCAGCGCTGGCCGTCGGGGAACATAATCATCGCCGGAAGCGGCATGGCGAACGGGGGGCGCATCCTCCACCACCTGCGGCACAACCTGTGGCGCAAGGAATGCTCGGTGGTCTTCGTCGGCTACCAGGCGATCGGCACGCCCGGCCGCGCCATCGTGGACGGCGCCCGCGTCGATCCGCATCTTCGGCGAGAAGGTGGCGGTACGCGCCCGCATCTACACCATCAACGGCCTCAGCGCTCACGCCGATCAGCGGGGGCTGGTGGACTGGCTGCGGGGGACGGGCAAGGCGGACGTACTGCTGGTGCACGGTGAGCCGAAGAGCCTGGAAGGGCTGGCGGCCGTCATACGCACGGAGCTGGGTCGGAAGGTGAGCATCGCCGCCTTCGGCGAGAGCCACGAGGTGTAGTATAGGGGCGCACGAAGTAGGGGCGCACGGCCGTGCGCCCCTACTGGACGTGTCCCGCGGCGCGACCTAGCCTGGCCACTCTGCCAGGGTCGCGTTGAGGGTCGACTCCTGTCCCCCGCGATTGATCTTGAGAGCGACGGTGTCACCCACCTTCTTCTGGGTGTCGAGGTAGGTGGCTAGATCATCTATGCCGGTGACGTTATGGCCGTCCGCCGCCACGATGACGTCTCCGCCGCCTTGAGGCTGCCCCCCACTCTGCTGCGCCTGGCTCTCCGAGCTGAAGGCGCCGTGCAACCCCGCATTGTCGGCGGGGCCGCCGGATGAGACGAGGGTCACGTAGGCTCCGGACTGGACCGATAGGTTGAGGTCCTTGGCCAGGGCCGGCGTCACGTCCTCTCCCGCTATCCCCAGCCAGGGATGGCTGACCGTCTTGCCGGCCTCCATGTCCGGGAGGAAGCGCTTCGCGGAGTTGATGGGAACGGCAAAGGCGATGCCCACGTTGACGTCCTGGCCCGTGGGGTTCTCCAGAGCGGAGTTGAGGCCTATGACCTGCCCCTGGCAGTCGATGAGTGGACCGCCGGAGTTGCCCGGGTTCACCGCGGCGTCGGTCTGGATCATGTTGCGGATCGGGCGGGTGCCCTGACCGCTGCTAAAGGTGCGGCCGATGGCGCTGACGATCCCCTGGGTGAGGGTGCCCTCCAGCTCGAACGGGGCGCCGATGGCCAGCACCGGGTCGCCGACGTGAATGGCATCCGAGTCACCCAGGGTTGCAGCCGTCAGCTTCTGGCCGGACAGGTCGGCGCGGATGACCGCCAGGTCGTTGCCGGGATCAGTTCCCAGCACTTGGG
Source organism: uncultured Chloroflexia bacterium (assembly GCA_963726245.1). GTDB lineage: Bacteria > Chloroflexota > Dehalococcoidia > DSTF01 > JALHUB01 > CAVSBT01. The sequence continues at coordinate 34,246 of CAVSBT010000030.1, read as the reverse complement.
CGGAAGCCGTCGAGTTGTCGCTGAACTTGACTTCGATGTTGGTGGCGTCGGCGACGACGTGATTGTTGGTGAGAATCGTTCCCTGGTTGTCGATGACGATTCCACTGCCGGACGCTTGTCCTTGGGGCGAGAAGGGACTGCGGCCCTGCTGCGTGCTGGTGATCTCCACCACTGCCGGACGTACCTGGTCATAGACCTGACTCGCAGCCAGGCAGGCGGAGCTGAGAGCGGTTGCGCCGCTGGAACCAGAGCCGGAAGAAGACGAAGACGATGAAGGAACAGGGCTGGATACCGCCGCCGCTGATGGCTGACCGCTGCCACTGCTACTGGGCCAGAACAGTGCTACGGCCAGCACGGACAGTACCCCGGCGATGACGATCGCTGCCATGGTGAGGCCAACAGTTTTGAGTCGCATTGTATCACTCTCCCACTCTCCAGATTGGAGTTTGTCTTCCTCAGTGCGAGGAAACGCCTAGAGGAGGACCGGCGGCCCGGATTCAGGCCGCCGGTCCCGGTCGCATGGGCCTAGTATCCCCCTCCGCCTCCATCCTTTCCCATCATGTCCATGCCCATGCCGAACCCGCCGCGAAACGGTCCGCCCCGCTTGCCTTCACCGAGGAAGCCAAGGAGGCGGCCCGGTGCGTCCAAGACGATCCGCAGATTGCCGTCCATCGAGATGGCGGCTACGTTGTCGCCGTTCTGGAACTTGGACAGGTCTGCAGGCAAGGTGCTCACGCCACCAGTTATGGCGTAGGTCTTGGAGCCGCCAGCGTTGAGGTTGACCGTGATGGTCTTGGCATTGGTGTCGACTGCTGTGACGGTTCCCAGGTCAGCGCTTGCCGTGTGCGTGTTGCCGCCGCTGTCTTTGAACTGGAAGGAGCCGCCCAGCAGGTGGCTGAAGAGCTGATCCCCAGTTATTCCGCTAAACTCGGGAAAAAGTGTAGAGATGGCACTGGGCAGCGGCGCTGGGGGCGCCTCCAGGGTGACCGTAATGTCCTGGGCCGTTCCATTCCGGGTGATGGATACTTTGACGGTGTCACCCGGGTTCTTGTTGGCGAGATCGCTGCGCACGCCGGCTACGTCGCTAACAGAAGTGCCGTCGACGGCCTTGATCACGTCGCCTCGCTGGAGGCCCGCCTTTTCGGCAGGGCTGCCGGCGATTACCTCAGAGATCGTCGGACCGTCAGGCGTACGGGAGATCTGAACTCCCAGCCACACCTTCTGAGTACTCAGGTCGACTGGATCCGCGGACGCAGTGGAGCTGGAGCCCCGCCATTCATGGCCCTTGCGACCACCACCGTGCTGACGCTGACGAGCGACAAGCCAGCGTCAATAGAGCTGCGATACTTAACTTCTTCATTTGATGCCTCCTCCACTCAAGGATTCATTACAGGGTACGATGCGATTCCTGCGACGGCTCTGCTACTCCTGCCGATCTTCCTCCGGCGCCTTGGGTAGAGTGAAGCTAAAGCAGCTTCCCTCTCCCAGTTCGCTGGTAACCTCCATGGTTCCGCCGTGAGCCTCAACCAGGCGCTTGGCTATGGTTAGGCCAAGGCCGGCGCCCCCTGTGGAGCGGGCCCGCGACTTGTCCACGCGGTAGAAGCGCTCGAAGACGTACGGCAGGTCCGCGGCAGGGATGCCGGGGCCGGTATCGACAACGTTCACCCTCAGGGTGCTGCCTTCCTCAACGAGCTGAACCGATACCCTCCCTTCTTCTGGTGTGTAGGATATTGCGTTGCTCAAGAGGTTGCGCAACACCTGTCCGACACGTTCGGGGTCGACGTCAACTATGGCCGGTTCTTCCGGCAGCTCTGCAGCCAGAGAGAGGTTCTTCGACCTCGCCTCTATCTGAAGGGCGGCCAGGGCCTGGTTTATGATGTCCCGCATATCAGTGGGACGGCGCAGCAGGGTGAGCTGCCCGGCATCGGCCAGGGCCAGCTCCTGCAAGTCTGTGACCAGTCGTTCCAATAGAAGCGCCTCTTCGTAGATGGAGCCGATGGTTGTGGTGTCGGGCTCCACCACGCCGTCCCGCATGGCTTCCAAATAGCCGCGGATGTTGGAAAGAGGCGTTCGTAGCTCGTGCGCCACGTCGGCCACGACATTACGGCGAAGCTGCTCAGTCTGCTCCAGGTCGCTGGCCATGGCGTTGAAGGTCTTGGCCAGTTGGCCGAACTCATCTTTGGAGCGAACGTTCACTCGATAAGAGAAGTCGCCTCCGCCCAGAGCCCGTGCCGCCCCTGCCAAGGTCTCGGCGGGGGCCAGCAGACGTTTGGAGAGAAAGAACGTCAGGACGCTGGCTACTCCGAGGGCTGCCAGCCCACCCCATATCAGATACCAATTGATCGATCCGGCGAGGCCGCTCGCCTGCTCGGTGCCGGCCGCGGGCGGCGGTGCCGGCGGGCCGATCCCCGGTCCCGGCTGGGGATCGATGAGCACCACGCCCAATACGGTGCCGTCTCCGCTGATCAGTTGTATGGCCCTTCCCCAGCGCTGGACTTCGATGGGCTGCCCCGTGGACGTTCCGGCAGAGTCCGCCAGCACGATACCCTGGCGGTCGACCAGCACCACGCGCTGCCCGTAGAGCCGCCCTATCTGGACCACGATGTTGCTGACGCCCTGCCAGCCATGCGTGTCCGCGTAGTACTCGGACAGGAGGGCCTCAATCCTTTGGGAACGAGCCTGGCGCGCCCTCTCGTCGTAGTTGCCGATCTCGTTGCTTGCTGTTCGCGCGACGAAGACGCCTACGGTGCCGATGACCACGATGATCACCAGGATAAAGGAGAGGAAGAGCCGCCAGCGCACGCTGTGAAGCACTTCAGGATACCCCCAGCTTGTACCCGGCGCCGTAGATTGTCTTGATGTATTCGGGATGTCTCGGGTCTCGCTCGATCTTGCGCCGCAGGTGGAGAATGTGCACGTCGATGCCGCGGTCGAATCCGTCGAAGTCCTGGCCGAAGGCCTTTTGAATGAGCTCCTCGCGGCTGAACACGCGACCCGGCTCTCTGGCGAGGGCGCCGAGCAGACGGAACTCCGTGGGTGTAAGGACCACGGGCCGCTCTGCCACCACGACCTCATGCCGGCGGTAGTCTATCTTCAAATCTCCGAGCGAGATCTCAACGGGACCCGCCCCTTCCAGCCATTCGTCCGCCGTGCGTCGCAGGACAGCGCGCACGCGGGCAGCCAGCTCCTTGGGACTGAAGGGCTTGATCACGTAATCGTCGGCCCCCAGGTCAAGACCGGTCAGCCTGTCGTTCTCGGTGGTCCGCGCCGTCAGCATGATGATGGGCACGGACGACTCCGTCCTCATGGCGCGGCAGATCGAGAGGCCGTCCATGCCGGGGAGCATGAGGTCCAGCACGATGAGGTCCGGCCGCTCGTGCCTTGCCAGGTTCAGCGCCTCCACTCCGTCGTAGGCGCAAACAACGGCATGCCCGTCCTTTTGGAGATACAGCTTCACGAGGTCTACAGTCTTGGGGTCGTCGTCTACCACCAGGACCTTCGTCCGCGGCGCCATCAGCCCTTCGCTCCTTTTCGTATCCGATGTCGGGGCCGTATGTTTATCTCAACCCCTCGATGCCTGAGGCTGATATCAGGTTGCTCGGACTCAGCTTAAGGGGCCAATGTTAAACTATTATTAGGATACCATGCTCCAGCGATCTCTCCGGCGAAGGTATTAGGCTGCCTGGAAGCGGACAGGTTCGTCCCTGGTGGCTGGAATGAGCCCTAGCGCCTGTCCTGGGCGTTAACAGGAACTAAATATTCGCGCGGTATCCTGACCGAGACGGCCGCAGGACCAACGGTGCAGGCCTTCGGCGGCCGGCCTGAGCGATGGGAGGGAGACGATGAAGCGACGGACCCGCATCACAATGCAGTTAGGGGCGCTGGCCCTGGCTGCCTTGGGGGCAACGTATGGACTCGTGGCTCAACAGACGCCGTCATCCGCAAGCCTGAACACAGTTGCAGCCGCATCGGCAGCTCCGACCGGCAATACGACTACAGCTTCTTCGATAGCGCCGAGCGTGACACCCCGCAATAGCAGCAGTTCCACCCGCTCCGTGGCGCCGCCGGTGACGCATACCCGCACACGCGCCTCCTAACGAGCGACCATCATGATTGAAAAGCGCCTGCGGGCGATGAACACCGACTGCCTGTTGATGCTGCATGCGAACGACGAGGCGGCGGGTTGGACGGCCCTGGCGCGCGCCGCCGCGCGAATAGAGGAGTATGAGCAGGCGTACTCACGCTTCCGGCCGGGCAGCGACCTGAGTCGCCTGAACGACGGCCCCTCGGACCGGGTCGAGGTGTCCGCTGAGCTCGCCGCTCTTCTCGCGCGGGCGTTTGAGTACGCCCGGCTTACGGGCGGCGTGTTCGATCCTCTGGTGCTAGAAGATCTCGAGGCGCTAGGCTATGACCGCACCTTCGAAGAGGTGCACAGCGGCGCGCAAGCCAGAGGCGCTGTCGCCACGAGTCGCGCTCACTGGAGACTGGTTCACGTGGATGCGGCGCGGAGGTTGGTGACCCGCCCGCCCGGTGCCCGCATCGACCTCGGCGGGGTGGCGAAAGGGGCGGCTGCCGACGCAGCCATGGCGGAGCTTGCTACATTCCCGGGCGCGCTTGTTGACCTCGGCGGGGACGTTCGCATTCATGGCAAGCCAGATGACGCCGACGGCTGGATAGTGGCGGTGGATGAGCCGGCCAGCCTGGATAGCGACAGCCTCGACTATCTCAAGCTGCAGGACGGCGCCGTTGCGACCAGCTCAACGGTCAGGCGACAGTGGACGCGCGACGGCAGGACGGTACACCACATAATCGACCCGCGCACCGGCCAGCCGGCCGGCTCCGGTGTGGTCCAGTGCACGGCTATCTCTGACAGCGCGGAGCACGCAGACGTGGCGGCCAAGGTGGGGCTGATCCTCGGCGCTGGCTCGCTGTCGGAGGATGACGAGACGGGCCGTGCGCTGGGACTTCGCGCAATGGCCTGGGTTACCGCAGACGGAGACTACCGGTCCACACCCGAATGGGGGTCTTATGCCCTGGGGCGCTAGCGGCGGGCCCGGATCTTTCCTGCTCCTGGCGATCGGCAGCGGGACGGGAACGAATCAAGCGATCTGGTTCGCCGCCCGGTCAGCGGGGCTGGTGGCGTATGGCCTGGCCACTTGCTCCGTGCTCTTCGGCCTGGCGACGGCTACGCGGGCCGGCGAGCGCAGTGCGGGCCGCGGCGTTGTCGCCGACACCCACCGGGCGCTGTCGCTCCTGACCATCCTGGCGATCGGCGGGCATGTTCTGCTTCTCGCCTTCGACCGGTACACTCAGTTCGGCCCCGCGGACCTCCTGGTGCCGTTTGCCTCCTGGTACCGCCCCGCCTGGACAGGATTTGGAATCCTGGCGGCGTACGCGGCCCTGGTGGTATACGCCAGCTTCTACGTGCGGTCCCGGATCGGCTACAAGACCTGGCGCACCCTACACTACGTGACATTCGCGGTGTTCGTGATGGCGACGGTGCATGGTCTGCGCGCCGGCACCGACAGCAGCGCAATCTGGGCGAAGGGCCTCTACGCTGTCGCGGTGTCCGCGGTGGCCCTCGCTATCTCCTACCGCCTCCTGCGAGGCGCCGGCCCCAAGCCGACATGGGCGTGGGAGCCCCGGGCCGGCGACCTCGGCGATGTGCGCGTGGCGCTGGCAGCGGGCACAGCGGCCTTGGGTGTGATCCTGCCGCTGGCGACGCTCGCGCATTAAGCTAGGCGGACCAGGCGCTTCGCACCGCTGGTTGTTGTTGGGGGCCCCGGTCCCGTCGGCCGGGGCTTCCGGATTTCAGCGACAGCGGGTCACGAACGCGTAGGCCGATCGTGGTAGCTGTCTCCTCTTCAGAATGGGCGATGCGCTGCCGAAAACTAGTAGAGACTCCAGACGCAAGAGGAGGGGACCCGTGTTCAAGCGATTGCTTGTCCCGCTCGACGGCACGCGGCGGTCTGCATCGGTCGTACCGCTGGCGGTGCACTTGGCCCAGGGCTTCGGCTGCAACGTGAAGCTGATGGTCGTGATCGATACCCGGGGTGGAGAGACCGGCGCAATCGTCCCCAGGGGCGGCATCGGCGCGCTCATGGAGGGCGAGGTGTACCAGGCGGAGGAGTATCTGAAGACTCTCGTTCCGCGGTTTGAGGAGCAGAAGATACCAACCTCCATCGAGGTGCGTATCGGCGATCCCGTCAAGGAAATCCTGAACGCCGCTGACGAGTTCGCCTGCGACATCATCACGATGGCTACGCGCTCGCGTCGCAATCTCGGCAGGCTGGTCTTCGGGAGCGTCGCCGACGCCGTAGTGAGGGATTCGCGGATCCCGGTGCTTCTCTACCGGGTGGCCGCCTAGCCCGAACCTCACTCAGAAGGCAAAGAGTTGGGCCCCATCTCGGGGCCCTTCTTGTTGCCCGAACGTAGAGGAGATGGAAGCCTAAAAGCCTCCGCTACAGACTCTCGTCCGGGTCCTGTTGGTCCAGGTAGACCTCGCGGGAGCTGCCGCCTTCGGCCGGGCCTATGGAGCCCTCCTCCTCCAGCATGTCCATGAGGCGGGCGGCCCGCGGGTAGCCGATGCGGAGGCGGCGCTGGAGGAGCGAAGTGGAGACGCGGTTGTGCTCAGCCGCAAGCTCGCGCGCCCGGTCCAGCAGCGGGTCCTCCGCGCCCGTAAGCTCATCGACGGCCGGCTTCGCCTCTTCGAGAAGGTGGTCGTAGACCGTGCGCTCCACCTCACGGAAGCGCTCCTGCGTCCAGAAGTTCACCAGCCGGTCGATCTCCTGGTCGGAGACGAAGACGCCCTGAAGTCGCTTGGGCTTGGCGGCGTCGGTGGGCATGTAGAGCATGTCGCCGCGACCGAGGAGCTTCTCGGCGCCGGCGCCGTCCAGGATCGTGCGCGAGTCGACCTGGGAGGAGACGGAGAAGGCGATGCGGGTGGGGAAGTTGGCCTTGATGAGGCCCGTCACCACGTCCACGGAGGGCCGCTGAGTGGCGATGATCAGGTGGATGCCGGTGGCGCGCGCCAGTTGGGCCAGGCGGCAGATCTGGCGCTCCACCTCGTATGGGGCGGCCATCATCAGGTCCGCCAGCTCGTCGATGATCACTACCCAAAACGGCATGCGGAAGGGCGCCCGCGGGTGGCGGTTGAAGCCGTCGATGTTGCGCACTGCCAGCGAGGCGAAGCGGCGGTAGCGCGACTCCATCTCGTGGATGACGGCCTGGAGAGTGCCCACCACCTTGTCGAGGTCGACGACGATGGAGGAGAAGGCCAGGTGCGGTATGCGGGCGAAGGCGGAGAGCTCGACGCGCTTCGGGTCGATCATGACGAAGCGGACTTCTGTCGGCGAGGCGTGCATGAGGAGGCAGGCGATGATCGAGTTGATGCAGACGCTCTTGCCGCTGCCCGTGGCGCCGGCGATGAGAAGGTGTGGCATCTTCGCCAGGTCGGCCGCCACCGGCTCGCCGGCGACGCTCTTGCCGAGAGCCAGCGCCAGCTTGGAACGGGCCCCCAGCCGCTGGAATGGTGGGCTCTCGATGACACTGCGCAGCGTGACCAGGGACGTGAGGCTGTTGGGCACCTCGATGCCCAGCACCGACTTGCCCGGCACCGGCGCTTCGATGCGAATGGAGGGCGTTGCGAGGGCGAGGGCCAGGTCGTTAGCCAGGGAGGTGATCTGGCTGACCCGCACCCGCGTGCGCGAGACCTCCTCGGTTGTCGTCTTCGGCTTGCCGTCGCGGTTCAGGGCCGGGCGGCCGTTGCTGTCGCGTTCGGGGACGAGGCGTGTCTTGACCTCCCATCCGGGCTCGATGCCGAACTGCGTGACGGTCGGCCCCTCGTTGATCTGGACGACGCGGGTGTCAACGCCGAAGCTGGCCAGGGTATCGACGATGAGCTGGGCGCGGGCGGCGTTGTCCGGCTTCACATCGTCCTGAGGGGCGATGGTGGTGAGCACCTCCAGCGGCGGTAGCATCCAGCCGCCGCCAACCTCTCTCACGTTTGCGGCGACGGGCAGCAGCGGCGCGGCCTCGGCAGCGGCGTCCTCTTGGCCGGGCATGGGCAGCTCCGTCTGCCAGCCGAAGTCGGACGGCGGGCCGGCTTCGTCGGCGGGCGCGGGTGGCGCTGTCACCTCCGGCTCTGATGGGAGCGTGGTGGAGGCGGTACGCGCCCACATCAGCGTGTCGACGGGCACCTGGGGCTTCGGTGCCGGCGCCACACGGGTGGGGAAGAGGGCCTGGAGCACCGCACGCAGGCCATTCCACACACGCTGGGGGACACGCCACCGCCAGACAACGACGGCTGCGTGCGGGCTGCGGGCCACCGCGTGTCGCGAGGTCCGTGGCCAGCGAACTACGACCGCCCCGGCGCCGCAGGCCAGCCAGATCAGGATGCCCACGCCGGTCGAGGTAAGGGCGTGTCCCAGGTCTCCGCCGGCTGTGACCTCGGAGAGGGAAATGCCGCCCAGCACCCAATCAGGCCGGAAGAGGCCAAGATAGCCCAGCAGGAAGACGGCGCCCAGACCGCCCGCCACCCACCATTGCCATTGCGCCAGGGCGGAGCGGAGGCTCCGGCGCAGCACCAGCCATCCGACAGTTGCCAGGATGCCGATGATCAGGAAGACGCACAGGCCTATGGCCTGCACCAGGTCGTTGCGGGCGCTGGATGCGACCTTGGTGAAGGGCACCAGCGAGGAGACGGACAGGCCGGCCAGGATCACCAGGGCGGCCCCCAGCGTCTCGCGGCGGAAGACGAGGGTGACTATGAAGGCAAACGGGGAAGTAGTGCCGCGGCGCCGCCCGACGATGCGGGGCCGGCGGCGACGACCGGCCTGGGCGAGCGAAACAGCACGCCCGGTCGATCCGCGCGAGGCACTCTTTACCTTGGCCATGCCTGTGGCATCCTTTATCGCGCTTGCCTGCTGCCAACCAAGCGCGGCTGCCAGTCGGCGCGGCCCCCCGCCTTAGCCTCGCCCGAGCACCGCCAGACTCCGCTGTCGGTGCTCTACACTTCGACAGCCACCGGCAGCACCATAGGCCGCCGGCGCGTCTCCTGATAGAGGAACTTGGCGACAGCCTCCTTGACCTTGCTGTGCACCACGCCCCACTCTGCGATGTGGTTCGACCCTTCCAGGGCGGCCACCACCATGTCGCGGGTGCGCTCCAGAAGCTCCTCGGATTCCTCCACGTCGACAAACCCCCGCGAGACCACGTCGGGCCTTCCCACGACGCGGCCGCTGCGCTTGTCGACGGCTATCACTACCACGATCATGCCATCGCTGGCAAGGTGCTGCCGGTCCCGCAGCACCACGTGGTCGATGTCGCCAACCCCCAGGCCATCCACGTAGACGTAGTCAGCCGGGATGTGGCCCGCGACGTGCGCCCTCTTTTCGTCGATCTCAAGCACGTCGCCGTCCGCCAGGACGAAAGTGTTCTCTTCGGGGACGCCCATGGACTGGGCGAGTTGAGCGTGGAGCACCAGGTGCCGGTACTCGCCGTGCACAGGCACAAAGTATTGAGGCTGGACCAGGCTGAGGACTATCTTGAGCTCTTCCTGGGCGGCGTGACCCCTCACGTGGACATCGGCGATGCGGTTGTAGAGGACACGCGCCCCCAGCCGGAAGAGGTTGTCGACGGTCCTGTAGACAAGGGCCTCGTTGCCCGGGATGGCCGTCGCCGAAAGGACGACGGTATCTCCGGGCACGATCTTGATGTGGGCGTGGTCGCGGTTAGCCATGCGCGTGAGGGCTGAGGTGGGCTCTCCCTGGCTGCCCGTGCTGACTACGGCTATCTCGTTGTGCGGGAGGCGCCGCAGCTCGCCGACGCCAGCGAGGACGCCGTCGGGCACCGTCAGGTAGCCCTTCTCCACAGCCATGTTCACGTTGTCGAGCATGCCGCGGCCGGTGACGAAAACCCGCCGGCCGGTGGCGTAGGCGGCGTCGATGACCTGCTGGACGCGGGAGATGAGGGAGGCGAAGGTGGCCACGATAACCCGGCCCTCCGACGAGGACATGATGTTGAGCAGGGAAGTTCCAACGACCTGCTCCGAAGGCGTGTAGCCGGCCATCTCCACGTAGGTGGAATCCGAGAGGAGGAGGAGTACGCCTTCGCTGCCCAGTTGGGCCAGACGGCCCAGGTCGGTGGGCTGGCCCATGACGGGCGTGTGGTCCAGCTTGAAGTCGCCGGTGTGAACGACCGTTCCCACCGGCGTGCGGATGGCCAGACCGACCGAGTCGGGCACGCTGTGGGCTACGCCGAAGGGCTCCACGTCGAAACAGCCCACCTGCACGTGCTCTCCGGGGTGGATGCGGTGCAGGTCGGTCTTGTCCAAGAGCCGGGCCTCCTTCAGCTTGACGGCGATGAGGTCGGCGGTGAGCGGCGTGCAGTAGATGGGCGGGTTCACGCGCCGGAGAATGTAGGGCAGGGCGCCGGTGTGGTCTTCGTGGCCGTGGGTGATGAAGAGGGCTTTCAGGCCGTGGCGATGGTCGAGGATGTAGGAGATGTCGGGGATAACGAGGTCCACGCCCAGCATGTCCTCTTCGGGGAACATGAGGCCGGCGTCGACGGCGATGAGGTCCTCGCCGTACTCGAAGAGCATCATGTTCTTGCCGATCTCTCCGAGTCCCCCCAGGGGTATGATGCGCAGTCGTTTCTTATCCATGCTTGCCTTGCTCTCAGAACAGACGCATCTGCTCGGGCTCCGGAACCGGGGTGGCGCCTCGACCGCCGGGCCGTCCGGCCCGGACTGACGGGCCATGCTCCAGGATCGCCGGCAGCTTCTTGAAATCGGTCTCGATGGTGCGGCGCAGGCTGGCCTGGTGCAGCGCCGCCGCCGGGTGGTACATGGGCACCACCACAAGGTCGCCCACGGGGCGCTCGTGGCCGTGGATGCGGCTGATGGGCTCGGTGGGGAAGTACTTGGCGAGCGAGTAGCGGCCCAGGGTCACCACCAGCCTGGGCGCGATGAGCTCCAACTGTCGCTCCAGCCACTTGTGGCAGGCCTGGATCTCCTTGGGCAGCGGGTCTCGATTATTGGGAGGGCGGCACTTGATGACGTTGCAGATGTAGACGTCCTCGCGCTTCATGCCGATGGAGGCCAGGAGCTGGTCGAGGAACTGGCCGGCGGGCCCGACGAAGGGCCGCGCCTGCTGGTCCTCATAGTAGCCCGGCGCCTCACCGATGAAGACAATCTCGGCGTCGGGGCGGCCCTCGCCGGGGACGGCGTGGGTACGCGTGGCGGAAAGCTCGCAGTCGGGGCAGACGCGAATCTCCTCATTCAGCCGCAGAATGGCGGCGTGGTTGTCGTCCGACACGCTATGCCCTCGCCTTCTAGCTCGCGCCAGGGCGAAAAACGACGATAGCGAGGGAGCCTCGGCCGCCCGAGCACAGCCTTGGCGGGCGCCTGCGAGGCCACCCGGGCCCTGCGCGGCGCCGACCAACCGGCTCGGAGTTAGCGACCACAGACTCTACCCCGCCACCTCTAGGCGGATGATAGCACCGGCGTCGGAGCCCAGTCAATGTGGCAAGGGGGTGATCTGGTTAGCAAATAAGAGACCATGATGTGCACCCACGGCGGCGACGCGGTATGATCCGGCCGGTATGAAGGCCCGCGACTTCTCCCCATTCGACTTCAAGGTCGTCGAGACGGCCAAGGCGTCGAGTCAAGACCTCGAGACCGTCTTCGCCCTCTTCGAGATGAACTACCGCCAGGCGAACCGCGCCTTCCTCGAGAAGTCGCTGCAACGGCTGCGCTATCTCGCCTTCGCCGAGCACCGAGGCGCGCCGGCCGGCTTCGCTGTCGCCGACTGCCGGGTCATGGACCTGCCGCGCCTGCCGTCGCAGGCCGTCAACCTCGCGGGCATCTGCTGCATCGCGCCCCAGTTCCGCCGGCGAGGCCTCTTCGCCGCGCTGGAGGGCCGGGCCATCGGGGCCGCCGGCGTCGAGGATCCCTCGCGGCGGCTGTCCTGCGGCCGCATGGCGCACCCAGCCGCCATGCGCATCCTCACGTGGAGTCCGACGGTCGTTCCCAAGGCGGGCGTACGGCCGACGGCGTGGCAGCAGGAGGTGGGTCAGGCCATCGCGCAGGCCTACGGCGTGCACGCCTTCGACCCGGAGACCTTCGTCTGCATCGGGTCGGGCGAGCCTATCGGCTACCCGCGTATCGAGGTGCGGGTGGAGCCGCACGAGTGGGAGATCTTCAGACCGGTCGACCGGGACCGCGGCGACGCCCTGCTGGGCATGATGTGGACTCCCGACGCCCCGCCGGGGTGGTAGGCTGCCGGAGCGCGAGCGGCCGTCGCCGTTGAAGGCGTAGGTGGGCCGGTGACACTACCGGCTGTCATTGCGAGCGACTCGCATCGAGGCCAGGTAACCGCGAGCGACTACGGCCGTATTGCCAGCCGCAGCCAGTGATCGCGGTCAGAAGGGTCGAACACAATCAGCGCTGCCCGACTCCGCGCGCCTAGCACTGGCGATCGATACCCGACGTCTGCCAGCACGAGGCCGATCAACCACCTTCGCTTAGCAAGGCCTCGGCGAGATGTCTGTCAGCGCGCCGAGCGGCGAGCATCTGCCCTTGTCGCAAGCGCCAATTGCATTCGGCAGCAGACACGCAGACATCGGCCGGAGGCCCAGTGAACCAAATCCATCGGGGTTTCGCAGCGCTGTGACCATGAAGCAACAGGGAGACTGCGATTCCAATCGCCGTGCAGCGGCGTACATAGTACCGCGCACCAGGTATTCCAGGCCGACTGGCCGTCCTCTCGAATCGTCACCTCCGACTTCCGCTGCCCGGTGCGCGGTGCGCACGGTGCCGAAGGCGTCGTAGGTGTAGGGGCAGCAACGAGCTGGCGGCCTCATCTTGCTCGCTGGCTCCTTACCCATTCACGCCACAAGAGGTACGCTGGCCCCACCAAGAGACCCCAAGCGAACAGCACTGCCCACCCAAAGACAACGAACTTGGGATCCGCCCCTCCTATCACCGCGTGGTAGACGAACAGCGCGGGCAGGGTGACGACAGCCAGCGCAAGCCACGCTAGCAAGAACCTTCCTAGATACCTCCTCGTAAGTTGGCTGTCCACGTCTGTTTCCTGCTGTCGACTGGCGACAGGCCTCGAAAGGTGGCTGACCAGAGGGCCGCCGAACACGCGGCTCTCTCCAAGAGAGTATCGGTGCGAGAAACGCGATTGTCCAGGGGTTGAGCTTCGTCTACCGCCGGATCACCGGCCGCCCTTCGACCAGCTTCGCCAGGAGGATGCCGACGAAGTAGAGGACGATGATGGGCGCCGCTACTATCGACTGGGTGACGGGGTCGATGGAGGGGGTGACGACGGCCGCCACCACGAAGGCGAGGACGAGGGCGTATCGCCACCAGCCGAGGAGTTTGCGGGAGGTGACGACGCCCAGCTTCGCCAGGCCCATAACCAGCAGCGGCATCTCGAAGACGAGGCCGGTGACCAGCATGAGGTGCGTGATGAAGTTGACGTAGCTCCCGATCTTGATGTACGGCTTGGCCACGTCGCCGCTGAAGCCGAGGAGGAATCGAAGGGCGGGCGGCAACTCGACATAATATGCGAAGGCCGCACCGGCCACGAAGGCCAGCGAGGCGCCGACGACAATGGGGTAGACCCAGCGCCGCTCCTGTCGCGTCAAGCCGGGCCCGACGAAGGCCAGTATCTCGTAGACGATGACGGGCATGGCGAGCCCCACGCCGCCGAACAGCGCCACGCGGAAGTAGGTGCCCCAGTACTCCAGGGGTTCCGTGTAGATGATGGCCAGGTCCTGGACCTGGTCCTTGGCGGGCGCGGTCAGCCAGTGGAGGAACTGCTGGGTGAAGACCGCGGAGGCTATCGTGCCGATGAGGAGGGCGGCGGAGGCGATGATGAGGCGCCGACGGAACTCCTGGAGGTGCTCCAGGATAGTGAGGACCTTGCCTTCGCCGACCGCCTCTTCCTGCCGCTGCGTGCCCGCGCCTGATGTCATGGCTCCGGGGTCGACCTAGGAGCCGCCCTGGCCCGCGGGGCGCTGGTCGCCGTCGCCGGCATCGCTGCCCGGTGGCTCGGGCGAGCCTGATGGGTCACGACTGGAGTCCGGACGGGCGTCTGTCTGTGTGCGGCCGCCGGCGGCATCTTCCGTGGAGGCTGCCGTGGTCGATGGCTGTTGGGGCGTTGTTTGCCCGCCGGCTGGTCGGCCCTTCGCACCCAGCGCGGTGCGGACGTCGGCAGCGGCGCCTGACACCTGCGACTCAATGGCCTTCACGTCCTTGTGGACCGCTTCGCCCACCTCCTTCCACTCCTGACGAACGGAGTGGTACTCCTTCTCCAGGTCTTCGAGCACTTCTGTCACCTCGCGGTTGAGGCTGGAGGTGTAGCGGCGGAACTCGCGCAGGGCGCGGGCCATCTGGGCCGCCATCTCGGGCAGGCGCTGCGGTCCCACAAAGATGAGGGTGATGAGGAGGATGACCAGCAGCTCGGGCAGTCCGACCCCGAGGAATTCCATGTCTCAGTTCACTCTGGGAATCCACTCCGGCGGGGTTCCCGGGAAGCAAGAAGCGCCGCGCACGGTCCTGTGGACCTGACTGCCCGGCGCCCGCAGCGAGGAGTTCGGAGTCCCTTACTCGTCCTCTATCCCCAGGTCCTTCAGGTAATCAATGGCGTCTTGGACCGTGACTATCTTCTCCGCATCCTCGTCGGAAATCTCGAGGGCCTTCCCGTCCTTGCCGAACTCCTCCTCCATGGACATGATGAGCTCCACCAGGTCCAGGGAGTCAGCGTTGAGGTCTTCGACAAAGGAGGCGCTTGGTACGACCTGCTCGTCGTCGACACCCAATTGATCGACGATGATTTTACGTACCCGCTCAAAGACCGTGGCCACTAAGTCACCTCCCTGTTCCGACTCGGACGAACGAACCACATGCTAGCCCGCCGCCATAACGCTTACCGAACCCAAGACCCCATTGACGAAGCGCGCCGAGTTGCCGCTCCCGAACTTCTTGGCCAGCTCGACAGCCTCGTTTATGGCGGCTCTAACTGGGGTCTCATTATTCATCAAAATCTCGTGTATTGCAAGCCTGAGGATGTTGCGGTCGATGGCCGCCAACTGGTTCACCGGATAGGCGGGCGCTGCCCTCGCGATGACCTCATCGATGCGCTCCCGGTTCTCCAGCACGCCCTTGACCAGCTCCCGCGCGAAGGCCGCCGCCTCTTCGCCTGCGCTGGTCTGCCCCGCCAGGCGGCCCAGCGTCTCCTCGGGCGGATGGCCCACGGTGTCGACCTCGTACAGGGTCTGTAGGGCCAGGATGCGCGCCCGGCGGCGTCCGCTAGGCATGGGCGCTTCTCCCGCACCGCGGCAACAAACGCCGATGCCCCGTGAGGCTCCTGCCCCTATAGCTCCTGCCGCGCAGCGCAAGGGCCATTGAGGTGTCCCTTCCTCCCCCAATGATGGGCGTCGCGACAACCGCGGTCAAGATACTTTCGCGCCGGCGCCCGCGGTCTCAATGGCGGCGACGCCGTCGATGTTGAGGAGGTGGGCCCCCGGCGCAATGCGCCCGATGAGGCCGGTGAGCACTCGGCCCGGCCCCAGCTCCACGAAGGTGGTGACGCCGGCAGCGGCCATGTACTCGACGGAGCGCTGCCACTGCACGGGGTGGCCCAGTTGATAGAGCAACTCCTCCCGGACGTCGCCGGCCGATGTGAGGGGCCGGGCGCTGCCGTTGGCGAGGACGGGGATCTGCGGGTCTCGTAGGGCGACGCCTGCCAGGGCGCGACTCATGCCCTCGATGGCAGAGGCCATAAGGTCGGTGTGGAAGGCCCCGCTGACCTTCAGGGGGATGGCTCGGCGGGCGCCGCGCTGCCGGGCCAGCTCCAGGGCGGCTTCCACCGCCGGCAGTGTGCCTCCGATGACGATCTGCCCGGGAGCGTTCAGGTTGCAGACCTGGGCGCCTGTCTCGTGGCAGATGGCCACCGCCCTCTCCTCATCCAGGCCGAGGATGGCGGCCATGGTGCCCGGCCGCTCCTCGCCGGCTGTCTGCATGAGGCGGCCCCGTTCTCGCACCAGGCGCAGGCCGTCGTCGATCTCCAGCACGCCCGCCGCCACAAGAGCGGTGTACTCCCCCAAGCTGTGCCCGGCCACGAAGGCAGGCTCGTCGGGCAGAAGGCCGGCCTCGCGGGCGGCCTCCAGGCAGGCGAGACTGACGGCCATGATGGCGGGCTGCGCGTTGATGGTCTGGCGCAGGGTGTCTTCTGGCCCCTGAAAGCAGAGTTGCGACAGGGGGAAGCCCAGGGCGGCGTTGGCGCGCTGGAAGACGCGGCGGGCTGCCGGTGATGCCTCGTAGAGGTCGGCGCCGGCGCCAACCTTCTGTGAACCCTGACCGGGGAAGACCCACGCTGCGGCGCTGGCGGGGCTCATCATGTGGGCCGGCTGTGCGAAGGCCGCGAAGGTTCGCCGACGGTCACTTCTTGAGCTCTGGCGCCTTCACGGTGATGGCCTGCCGGTCGCGGTACATCCCGCAGACGGGACAGACGTGATGGGGACGGCGGGGGCTGTGGCACTGCGGGCACTCGGTGAAATTGGCCAGCTTTAGATGTAGATGGCTGCGCCGCTTGCCCTGGCGCGACTTGGGGTACTTACGCTTCGGTAGTGGGGGCAAAGGTTCCTCCCTGGCTGCCGGCGAGGCAGGCCCGGCTACTTCTCGTCTGGTTCGCCCCGAGCCAGCGTGGCCAGGGTCCTCCATCGAGGATCATACTCATTGCGGGGGCAGGCGCAAGTCGCCTCGTTCAGGTTCTGGCCGCAGACCGGGCAGAGGCCGGCGCAGTCGGGCCGGCAGAGGGGTTGCATGGGCGCAGCCAGAACTCGGTACTGGCGGACGGCCTCGGTCAGGTCCAGGACGTGCTGCGCGTCGATCAGGAACGTGTTGGGGTCTTCGGGGCGCGGGCTGGCCGCGCCCGTTAGAACGTCCACTGTAGGCTGGTACTCCTCCTCGATATGCAGCTCCACGGGCACCTCTATCGGGATCACGCAGCGACTGCAGACGTCGGGGTAGCGGAGACGCAAGGTCGCATCCACCAGGACACCCAATCTCGTGCGAAGAAGCTTGAGGTTGCCTTCGACGCGGCTCCGGGCGCCGTCATCGGTCACCACCACGTCGGCTTCTTGCACTGGGTAGCTGCGTGTGGCGCCGATGCTCTCCTTGAGCAGTTGGGCGACGTGGAAACGCATGCGACAGCTCCGGGGTCACTCCCTCCCTAACATGATAGGTTTGCGGAGCCTTGCGGGTCAAACACCGGGTGGCCAGGCTACCGGACCGATGATACGATCAGATCAAAGCGATGCGCGCCTTGAACGAACCCTACGACTGGTGGGGGTGGCACGGCTGGTCCAGCCAGCCTGAACCTCTCTCCATCACCCAGATCCTGGAGCTGGGAACCATGCCCTCCGAACTGGCTGCCCTCTTCTGGCTGTCGTTGGAGCGGGGCGCCTCCCTGATCCTGGCCGCCGAACCGCCCAGCTCCGGCAAGACCACCATCCTCACGGCGCTCTTCACGTTTCTGCCGCCGGACACCAGGGCCTACTTCACCCGCGGCTGGGGCGAGACGTTTGACCTTCCTCCCCTGAACGACGGCGCCGCCACCTACGTCCTGGTGAACGAGATCAGTGACCACCTGCCCGTCTACTCCTGGGGCCCCTATGTGGTGCGAGTCTTCGAGCTGCTAGCCGAGGGGTACTCCCTCGGCAGTACCATGCACGCCGACACCGTTGAGGAGGCGATCGCGCAACTGGAGGAGGAGGTGGGCGTGCCACGGCGCCACCTATCCCACCTCACCTTCATCGCGACCGTGCGCCTGGTCCACGCCGGCGGCCGCATCGCGCGCCGGCTGAACGAGGTGGCCCTCCTGGGGCCGAGCGACGGCACTCCGGAAGACGGCCTGTCGGTTACGCCGGTTTCCTCGTGGGATGCCGGGCACGATACCTTCCGGCTGCTGGAGCGACGAAGGGGCGGCCGCTGCCCTGTCGCGAAGATTGGGCTTGGGAGAGGGTGAGCTCCGGCGTGAGATGGAGAGGCGGGGACGGCTGCTTGCCGGGCTCGTGCGCGACGGCGTCATGACGCATGAGGACGTCCAGCGGGCCGTGTGGGAGTACGGGGGCGGCCGCACAGGCAGAGGCGCCGTCTCCTAGGAGAGCAGCACCCCCAGCACCGAGGCCACGTCCCTGAAATCTGGGAGGACGGCGTCAGCGCCGGCGCGCGCCAGCTCTTCGGCGCTGCTCTTCCCTGTGGCCACCGCCACCGCCACCGCTCCGTTGGCCTTAGCGGCGTCCACGTCGATGGGCGTGTCGCCAATGACGTAGACGGGGTTGCGGCCTCCAGGGCGGCTGCCCAGGCGCCGGATGGCCAGGGCCACCAGCTCGTCCCTACGCTCGCAATCGTCGCCAAAGGCGCCGCTGCGGAAGAAGGGGCGGATGCCGTAGTACTCCAGCTTCATCATAGCGCCGCGCCGGAAGTTGCCGGTCGCGAGGCCCAGGCGCACCCCTTCCGTGTTGCTGAGGGAGCGCAGCAGGGCGGGGACGCCCGGCAGGAGGCTGCCATGCATCTCGGGCAGGGTGCGGGCCAGGTGCCGGACGTAAGAGGCCTTGAACCGCGCCAGCAGCGCCGGGAAGTCGCCGTCCGGCAGGCGGTGGCGGCGGAGGCCGTCGCGGAGGATGGAGCTGTCGGTGCGGCCGCTAAACTCCACTCCCTCGAAGCCGTCTCCGATGCCGAAGAGGTCACGGAACGCCAGGTTCATGGCCCGGCCGCCGGCCCCGCCGGAGTTCAACAGAGTATTGTCGACGTCGAAGAGGAAGATCCTCGTCATGCCTTGCTGCCCGGGAGAGTGTCTAATGCTAGCAGACGCCGGAATGGTGGGGCAACGCGGATGCGGTGTTAGCTCGTAACGACACCTGCGTTGTATAGTTTGTAGCGAGTCCATCCCCAGCGCGCCTACCCGCCGTGGATGAAATCAGGTATTGTCATGAGTCCCCTGCTGGAAGTAGAGCGGGTGGTCAAGAGTTTCGACGGAGTGCGGGCGGTAAACGACTGCTCTCTTCAGGTGCAGCCGGGCACGATCACCGGCCTCATAGGGCCGAACGGCGCCGGCAAGACCACCCTCTTCAATCTCGTAACCGGCTTCTTGAGACCCACCTCCGGCCGCATCGCCTTTAGGGGAGAACGCATCGACGGTCTACCGCCTCACCAGATCTTCCGCCGCGGCATCGTGCGCACGTTCCAGGTGCCGCGGGAGCTGAAGCAGATGACGGTCCTGGAGAACCTGATGCTGGTGCCCACCGGCCAGGCAGGCGAGAAGGTATGGAACCCTTGGTTCTTCCCTTTCCGCGTGGCCCGTCAGGAGCGGGAGATCCGGGACAAGGCCCTCGACATCCTGGAGTTCGTTGACCTGTCGCACCTCCGCGACGAGTACGCTGCTAACCTCTCTTCCGGGCAGAAGAAGCTGCTGGAGCTGGCCCGCACCCTGATGGCCGACCCCGAGATGATCCTGCTGGACGAACCGGGGGCGGGAGTCAACCCCACGCTGATGAGGAAGCTGGTGCACAACGTTGAACAGCTCTGCTATGGGAAGGGGATCACATTCTTCCTCATCGAGCACGACATGGACCTGGTGACCCGGCTCTGCAACCCCATCATCGTCATGAGCAACGGAGAGAAGCTCGCCGAAGGGCGGCCCGACGAGGTAAAGAGCGACGAGCGGGTCCTGGAGGCGTACTTGGGGGGTCAGTACCGGTGACGACGGTGCTCGAGGCGACGGAGGTGGTGTCCGGCTACGGGGAGGTGGAGATCCTCCACGGGGTCTCCCTGCGGCTCGACAGAGGAGAGATCGTCGCCATCATCGGCCCTAATGGAGCGGGCAAGTCGACCTTCATGAAGGCCATCTTCGGTCTGCTGAAGGTGAAATCGGGCACGGTGCGCCTGGAGGGTGAGGACGTGACCGGCGTGCCCCCTGAGCGGATCGTCCGCAAAGGGGTCTGCTACGTGCCTCAATCTGAGAACGTCTTCCCATCCCTTTCAATCCAGGAGAACCTGGAGATGGGGGCATTCACCCGGAAGGACGGCTATCGTCAGCGGCTGGAGGAAATGTATGGGCTCTTCCCAGACCTGGCGCTAAGGCCGCAGTTGAGGGCGGGGAAGCTTTCGGGCGGGCAAAGACAGATGCTGGCGCTGGCCCGCGCGCTTATGCTGGACCCCAAGGTTCTCCTGCTCGATGAGCCGACCGCCAGCCTGTCTCCCAAGATGGTGGGCGACATCTTTGCCACCATCTCCAACATAAATCGGACGGGGGTCGCGATTCTTATCGTAGAGCAGAACGCCAAAGAGGCCCTGAGCATCTGCGACCGGGCATACGTCCTCGCCGGCGGCCACAACCGCCTCGAGGGCGCGGGCCCGGAACTGCTGGCGAGCGAAGAAGTGGGCAGACTCTATCTGGGCGCCTGACGCATGGCCGCGATTGTAGCCAACTACGGCCGCTTCCGCGAGCGCCTCCGCGATTATCAACAGCCCGTTGGGCGGTTCCTCACCGGTCCCGGCCTCATAGCGCTTTTCTTGGGGCTGGGCCTTTGGGCCCTGGTCAGCAGGACCGATGCCTTTGTTATTGGCGTCGTCACGGGCAGCGTCCTTGCCCTGGGCGCCATAGGCCTGACGCTTGTCTACGGCGTCCTCAAGTTCGCCCACTTTGCCCACGGCGACTCGATGATGCTGGCCGCCTACATCGCCTTCTTCGCCCTCACCGGAGTCATGGTGGGAGAGCGGACCGACACCCATGTGCTGCCCTGGAGCCTGAGCGACCTTCCTGGAGCAACGGAGCCCATACTCGATTTCTCGTTCGGGTACGGTCTGCTGATCGCCATGGTTGTCGCTGCGGTCCTCATGGTAGGCGTGTTCGTCGCGCTGGACCGTCTCATCTATCGGCCACTCCGCCGCCGCAACAGCAGCATCGTCATCTTCTCCATCGCCTCCTTGGGCGTCGCCATCGCCATGCGCAGCCTGATCCTCATCCTCTGGGCGTCGTTTCCCCGCTTCTACGTGCCCGGCATACGCCCCACGACCGACCTCCCCTTCGGCGTCCGCATCGTGAGCGACCAGATCTTCATCTTCTTCGCGGCGCTAGTAATGGCTGCCCTTGCCTATCTGCTCCTCTTTCGCACCCGGCTGGGCACAGCGATGCGCGCCACGGCGGACAACCCCGATCTAGCCCTCGTCTCCGGCATCAGCACCGACCGAGTGATTGTGTGGACGTGGGTCATCGGCGGCGCTTTGGTCGGGATCGCAGGAGTCATGCTGGCCCTGCAGGCGCAGCTCAAGCCCGAGCTGGGGTTCATTCTTCTCCTACCGCTGTTCGCCTCGACTATTCTCGGCGGCATCGGCAGTCCACAGGGCGCCTTCCTGGGAGCGATGATCGTCGGCATCACTGAGGAGGTCGCCGTAACGCTTGGCTTCCTCAGCCCCGGCTACAAGTTCTCCGTGGCCTTTGTCATCCTTATTGTGATCTTGCTGCTGCGGCCGCAGGGTCTCTTCGGAACGAAGACATGACGAGGCTGCGCGCGATGCTCGGCGGAGACGGTCTGGGACGGGGACAGCTGCTCACGCCTCTCACCTTGCTGGTCGTCACCGCCGCCGTCGTCCTCATTCCCGGCGAGCGTTCGGGCTGGGACGTGAACGGCGTCATTAGCTTCCTAACCTTCTTCCTTACCTTTGTGGCCATCTACGGCATTCTCACCCTGGGCCTGAATGTCCAGTGGGGTTACACCGGCGTCTTCAACTTTGGCGTCATGGCGTTCTTCCTGGTTGGAGCCAACACCGCCGCCATCATCACTGAACCTCCCGCCAGCACACAGTACGTTCAGTACATCGGCGGCTTCGGCAACAAGCTGGCCTTTCTTCCCTTCCTGGACAGCGCCCAGTGGCTGCCCTTCCTGTTTGGGATCGCCGGCGCCGCGTTCTTTGCCGGTGTCCTCGCCTTCCTTCTGTCCATCCCCGCCCTGCGACTACGCGAGGACTACCTAGCCATCGCTACAATCGGCATCGCTGAGCTCCTGCGGCGAGTCACTATCGAAGAGCAAGGGCTGGTCAACGGCACGCGCGGCCTGAACGGTATTCCGCGCCCGCTCGGCGGCCTAGTCAGCACCAGCGACTACAAGTACGTCATGCTGGCCATCGCCGCGGCCACCCTTGTGCTCGTCTACTTCGCTGTCGAGCGGGGTATCCGCTCGCCTTGGGGACGTGTGTTGCGCGCCCTTCGCGAGGACGAGCTGACGACCGCCGCCAGCGGCAAGAACGTCTTCGCATTCAAGTCCCAGGGGTTTGTGGTGGGCGCCATGATAATGGGCATCGGCGGCGCCATGTATGCTTACGCCAACGGCGCGGTCTCCCCCGATACCTTCACCCACTTCTTCGGCACCTTCATCTTCTGGGCCATGCTCATGGTGGGAGGCAGCGGCAACAACAAGGGGGCCATCCTGGGCGCGTACGTTGTCTGGGGCTTCTGGACGGTCACTCTCCAGCTTCAGAGCTATACTCAGGCGCATCCAGGTCCTCTGGGCATGGCGTTGCCGGAGGTTCTCCAGAGCCGCATCTTCTTCATTCGCGACTTCTTGTTGGGCGCCCTCATCGTGATCGTGCTGCTCCTCAGGCCGCAAGGACTTATGCCCGAGGAGCGGCGGGTCTCGATCTGGGTGGAGCGCCATGCCAAGCGGCTGCGTGACGTGCCGCCGCCGCCCGAACAGGCCGAATCACCGCCAGACTGAGGATCGGTGACAAAAGACAGGGGGCCTCTCCGAAGAAAGACCCCCTGACAGATCGCCGCTTCTTGCTGGGTGAACCTCTGGCTATTGGGTCTGTTGCGTAATCTCCCCCGTCTCCAGGTCCACCTTGTAGACAGCGTCCGTCACCAACTTCTGGGTCGCGGCGTCGACGTGCCAGACTTCGATCGCGCCGATCAGCACGTCGCCATTCTTGTCCATGTCAACTGGTCCGGCGGCTCCCTCATAGTTGATGTCCTGCCCGCTAGCGATCAAGGACAGTGCGGTCTTGAAGCCGTCGGTGCCCGGGTTGACCGTCTCGCCGGGCGGGTTGGCGACGTCCCGCAGGGCGTCCCGGATGGCCGTGGAATCGGTCGAGCCGGCCTTCTCGGCCGCCAGCGCTATCAGGTAGACCGCGTCGTAGGCTTCGCGCAGGTAGGGGAGCGCCGGTGTCGAGCCGTACTTGGCCGAGTACGCAGCGTCGAACGCCTTCCCGGCGGCAACATCCAGAGAGCTTGCGGCTGTGCCCTTCATGCCATTGAATGTCGGCCATCCCAGAGTAGCGAACATGTCGGCGGACTTGGTACCGTCGGTGAAGAGGAACGTCTTCACCTTGCCGGCCTCCACCGCTTCTCTCAAGAACACGCGCGCGCTCTGCGGGTAGGCCGGGGCGACCAGCGCTTCCGGGTTCCCCGCTGTGCACGTCGCCAATTCCGAGGCGTACGTGGCCTGCTCCGACTCATGCGGCACCTGGGCCGTCACCGTGCCCCCCGCCTTCTCGAAGTTGTCGGCGAAGATCTGCGAGAGGCCCTGGCCGTAGGCGTTGTTGATGTACATCGTGCAGGCGCTCTTGATGCCCGCGTCGGTGGCCACCTTCGCCAGGACCACGCCCTGAGCCGCGTCGGAGATAGTTGTCCGGAACAGGTAGTCGTTGTCCTTGGCGGTGGTCAAGGCCGGCGACGTCGAAGCGTGGGTGATCTCCAGGATGTGGTTCGGCCCTGTTACCGACTCCGCCACCGGCAGGCTTACGCCGCTCGCCAGCGCTCCTATGATGGCGTTCACGCCCTCTATCTGGATGAGACGCGTGGCCTCGGAGACACCCTGTGAGGGATCAGTGGCGTCGTCGCCGGTCACGATCGTGATCGGCTTGCCCAGGACGCCGCCGGCGGCGTTGATCTCTTCCGCCGCCAAGCGCACCGCATTCTCGTGCGCCGGGCCAAAGTCCGACAGGTCCCCGGTGTATGAGTCCAGCAGGCCAATCTTGAGGGCCCCTGTCGCCGATGGCGTGCCCGCAACCGTGTCTTGCCGGGGTAGCTGCTGCCGTCTTGGCAGCGGTGGGCGTCGCCTCCTTGTTGTTGTCTCCTCCGCAGGCTGCCGCGACTACTGCCAGAGCAGCAATGGCAGCGATGAGGAGCCACAGGCTCCGTTTGTTACCCATGGTCAGGTCCTCCTTTTCTCCTTACCGTGAGTCGTCTTTTCTTGGGATTCTTCGCCGGAGCGGCATCTCATTGAGCGGCGTGCCTACGGGATTCTACGTCCGACCTGGAACGCCGTCAAGTTGTGGTGTCGGTTTGGTGCTGTCGCGTCCCGGCGAAATCGATCGTCCGGCTCCGCAAGGGAAGCTGTCATGACCTGCGGCCACCCAGACCTTGATCGGAGGCGTGTCGCGCCCATATACTATATAGTAGTCTAAACCCCCTGGAGGCGCCGACATTGCCCATATATGAGTACCGTTGTGGAGAGTGCGGACACCGCTACGAGCGGAGAGAGGGCTTCGAAGCGCCCCCGCTTCAGGTGTGCTCCCACTGCGGCGGCAGCGCTCGGCGTGTCCTGCACGCGCCCCCGATAGTGTTCAAGGGCAGCGGATTCTACAGCACCGACCACCGGCCCACCCGCTACGGGCCTAACGGCAACGAGGAGAAGGCCACCGAGGAGAAGGCCTCCGAGCCCCCATCTTCCACGAGCAAAGACTCAGAGGCGCTGGCCGCCAGCTAGACTGCTTGAGAGCCCTCATTCAGCGCGTCACCCGAGCTTCCGTCTCCGTGGAAGGGGAGACGGTTGGCGCCATTGGTGGTGGCCTGGTTGTCCTCCTCGGCGTTGCGCGTGGTGACGTCGCCGACGACGCCGAGAGGCTGGCGCGCAAGACGGCCGAGCTGCGAATCTTCCCCGATGCCGCCGGCCGATTCGATTTGTCGCTGCTGGACGTGGGCGGCGAGGCGCTGATCGTGAGCCAGTTCACTCTCCTGGCCGATACCCGTCGCGGCCGCCGGCCCGACTTCATGTCGGCGGCCCCACCCGAGGAGGCGGAGCCGCTGGTCGAACGGTACGCGGCCGCTCTGGCGCAGATGGGCGTGCGGGTGGCCAGCGGCCGCTTCGGTGCCCACATGCTGGTCGAGATCTGCAACGATGGCCCCGTGACCATCCTCCTGGACACCGCCGACCTGGACCGGCCCCGGCGCGGCTGAGATTCCCTCTCGACAGCCGCCCGCGCTGGCCATAGACTATGTCAAACGACTTGCATCCCACGCTGATAGGGAAGGCTGATGGCGACCCCACGGGCGTTGCGTTTGGTGGCGGCTTCGTTCCTGGGTGGAAGCCTCCTGGCTTTCGTTGTCCTGGCTCCCTGGTCGCGTGGGTCTCTCTCGCGCGGCGCGTCCTCGGGGACCGATCCCCTTCCTGCGGCCCTCTCTGGCGCCTCCTCTTTCCCTGCGAAGTACGCTCTGGCCCGCGTCACAGCCCTGACCACAGACACTCAGGCCTTGCGACAAGCCTACATTCAGAGCCAGACCGCTCTCTACTTGAAGGAGATCGCCCATCAGGAGGCGGAGCGGGCCGCGGCGGACGCGGAGGCCCGCCGTCAGGCCACCGCGGAGGCCTTAGCCCGGGAGCTCGCCGAAGCCCGGCCGCCGGAGGGGGTGAGCTTTGGGCCTGACGAGCACTGGATCGAGGTCAACCTGGCGACGCAGCGGGCGATAGGCTTCGTCGGCGCGCAGCCCGTACACCTCGCGCTGGTGACCACGGGCGCCCCCGGCTGGGAGACGCCGACCGGCGAGTTTCAGATCTACATGCGGATTGAGAATGAGACGATGGACTCGCTCACCATCGGCATCCCGCGCGATGACCCCTGGGGCTACTACCTGGAGGATGTCTACTTCACGCAGTACTTCGTGGGCGGCATCGCCCTTCACTACAACTACTGGCGCGACGACAGCTACTTCGGCAATGTGCCCTCCAGCCACGGCTGCGTCGGCATGCGCTACGACGACGCCAAGTTCTTCTGGGACTTCGCTACCACCGGCACGCGGGTGATCGTGCACAACTGAGGGCGGGGACTGCAGGCTGGGCGGCATTGGGCTCCGGGCCGGCGCAGGGCTGGCCCCTACGGGGTCTCTACCACTTCCAGGCTCATGTCCAGCGCGGGCGCCGAGTGGGTGATGGCGCCGACGGAGATGAAGTCCACCCCCGTCTCGGCCACAGCCCGGATGTTGTCCAGTGTGATCCCGCCTGACGCCTCGGTGAGGGCGCGGCCCTGGGCCACGCCGGCGACGCGTCGCATGTCCTCCAGGTCCATGTTGTCGAGGAGCAGCACCTCGGCGCCGGCGGCCAGCGCCTCCAGCGCCTGATCGACGCTGGTGACCTCGATCTCCACCCGCAGGGTGTGGGGCGCGCCCAGCCGCGCCAGCCGTATCGCCTCGGCGATGCCCTCGCCCCGGGCCGTCAGCGCGGCCAGGTGGTTGTCCTTGATGAGGATGCCGTCGGCCAGGTTGAAGCGGTGGCTGTGGCCGCCGCCGACCCGCACGGCGTACTTCTCGAGGGCGCGCAGGCCGGGCGTCGTCTTGCGGGTGTCCAGCAGGCGCGTGGGCAGGCCTTCCAGGGCCTCCACCAGCCGCGCCGTGGCCGTCGCCACGCCCGACAGCCTCTGAAGGAAGTTGAGCGCCACCCGCTCGCCGCGCAGGATGGGGTTCAGGGCGCCGTCGATGCGGGCCACGACCTGGCCCGGCGAAAGGCGCGCCCCGTCGGCCGCCGCCGCCTCGAAGGCCAGCGACGCGTCCAGGGCATGGAAGACGGCCTCCGCCACCGCCAGACCCGCCAGCACGCCCTGCGCCTTGGCGATGATGACGGCCCGGCCTTGCTGGTCAGGCGGCACGAGGGCGGCCGTGGTCACGTCGCGCCAGGCGGCGTCCTCGGCGAGGGCCACGGCGACGGCGCGGCGAACGGCGTCCGGGGGAAGCGAAGGCGGCGCCCGGAGCCGGCTGTTGCGGGCTTTCGTCAGTCATGGCGGCGGAAGACGATGTGGCGCAGCCACTCCGGCCGCGGCTCCGGGAAGTCGCGGCGGTAGTGGGCGCCGCGGCTCTCCTCCCGCTGAAGGGCCGCCTCCGTCACGAGGCGGCCCAGGAGCACCAGGTTCGCCAGCTCGTGAGAAGGTAGGTCGCTGGGGGCGGGCAGAGCGGCCTCCCAGGCCGAGAGCAGCCGCGCAGCCTCGCCCAGGGTGGGCCCGTCGCGGACGATGCCCACCTTCTCCCACATGAGGGCCTGGAGCGCCGTGCGGTCGGCGCGGGGGGCCTCGGCCAGGGCGGCGCTCGACAGAGGGCGGGCGTCCGGCGCCGCCGGGGCGGGCGTTCCCGGCGAGTCCAGGGTGCGCTGCACGACGCGCTTGGCGAAGACGACGGTCTCCAGCAGGGAGTTGCTGGCCAGCCGGTTGGCGCCGTGCAGCCCCATGCAGGCTGTCTCGCCGCAGGCGTAGAGGCCGGCCAGGTTCGTCTCGCCCCAGGTGTTGGTGCGCACGCCGCCCATCATGTAGTGCGCCGCCGGCGACACGGGGATGGGCTCGCGCGTGATGTCCAGCTCGTGTTCGAGGCAGAAGCGGTAGATCTGGGGGAAGCGAGCGCTCACCTTCTCGGGCGGCAGGTGGGTCACGTCCAGGTAGACGTGGTCGCTGCCGGAGCGCGCCATCTCGGTGACGATGGCGCGGGCCACCACGTCGCGAGGGGCCAGCTCCGCCTGGGGGTGGTAGTCGGGCATGAAGCGGCGGCCGCTCTCGTCGCGCAGGAGGCCGCCCTCGCCGCGCACGGCCTCGGAGATGAGGAAGGCGGGGACGCCCGGCAGGCGCAGGGCCGTGGGGTGGAACTGGATGAACTCCATGTCCATCACCTCGGCCCCGGCGCGATAGGCCAGGGCGACGCCGTCGCCGGTGGCGACCTCCGGGTTGGTGGTCACCTTGTAGAGCTGGCCGCAGCCGCCGGTCGCCAGGATGAGAAACCGGCAGCCGAACTCCTCCAGCGCGCCGGTGCGGGTGTCCAGGGCCTCCAGCGCCGCGCACGGCGCCGTCCTCCACCCGGATCTGGCGCGCCAGGCAGTGCTCCAGCGATGGTGACCCGCGAGAGGCGGGCGAGGCCGCTCAAGGTGAGCTCGATGTGCTGGCCGGTGGAGTCGCCGCCGGCGTGGAGGATGCGGGCGCGGCTGTGGGCGCCCTCGCGGCCCAGGGCCACCTCGCCGTGATGGTGTCGAAGGGGACGCCGAAGCGCACCAGGTCGCCGATGCGGTCGGCGGCCTCGGAGGTGAGGATGCGCGCCGCCTCCTCGTTCACCAGGCCGGCGCCGGCGGCGAGGGTGTCCTGGAGGTGCAGCTCCGGCGAGTCGTCGCGCCCGATGGGGGCGGCGATGCCGCCCTGGGCGTAGCGGGTGTTGCACTCGTCGATGGAGCTCTTGGTGAGGACGAGGACGCTGCCGTGCTCGCGGGCCAGGAGCGCGGCGTAGAGCCCGGCGATGCCGGAGCCGACGATGACGTAGTCGTAGTGCTTCACTGGGTTGGCATGGCCTTCGCCGGCCTCGAACAGCTCCAGCAGGACGCTGTCGGGAGCGGCAGCCATGACGTATTTCAGCACCCCGAAATCCTTGATCGGTTCCCGAAAACGAAAGCCTTTCGCTTCCATCGAGGCCACCAGTCCCTCGAGGTCGTCGGTCTGAATCCCCAGGTGGTGGACGCTGCCCGACCCTACGACTCGCGGCGGCTGATCGTACAGGTTGATGGAGCCACGCCCAACGGCGAGGCGAACGTTGCGCGCGCCGGCGACCTCGACATCGAAGACAACGCGAGCGTCGAGCATCTCGCTCCACCAGCGGACGGTTTCATCCAAGTCAGAGGCGAAGAGGTGAGCGTGATCCAGGTCGACCTGCATGACAGCGCCTCCATGAAGCGAGCAGATGGCCCTTGCGATGCGGGCCGCTACTCCACCGCCAGCATGCGGTCCAGGGCGACCTTCGCGTGGCGGGCCGTCTCCTCGTCCACCTGCACCTGGTTCACCACCCGGCCCTCGGCCAGTTGCTCGACCACCCAGCAGAGGTAGGCCGGGTGCACGCGGTACATGGTGGAGCAGGGGCAGACCACCGGGTCCAGGCAGAAGACCAGCTTGTCGGGGTTCTCGACGGCCAGGCGGTGCACCAGGTTGATCTCGGTGCCCACCGCCCAGCGGCTGCCCGCCGGCGACTCCGCCACCTGGCGGACGATGAACTCCGTGGAGCCGTCGCAGTCGGCGGCCTGCACCACCTCCATCCGGCACTCCGGGTGGACGACCACCCGGATGCCGGGGTACTCCTGGCGCGCCCGCTCGATCTGCTCCACGGTGAAGCGCTGGTGCACCGAGCAGTGGCCCTTCCAGAGGATGATGCGGGCGCGTTCGAGCTGCTCCAGCGTGTTGCCGCCCAGGTGACCGTAGGGGCGGTGGTAGTCCCAGAGGGGCATCTCCTCCAGCGCGATGCCCAGCTTGAGGCCGGTGTTGCGGCCCAGGTGCTGGTCGGGGAAGAAGAGGACGCGCCGCCCGCGCTCGAAAGCCCACTGCAGCACGGCGGCGGCGTTGCTGGAGGTGCAGACGATGCCGCTCGTGCTGGCCGCAGAAGGCCTTGAGGGAGGCGGCGGAGTTGATGTAGGTGACGGGGATGGTGTCGGCGGTCAGGCCGGCCTCGCTCCAGCTCATCCCAGCAGGCGAAGACGTCGTCGGGGTCGGCCATGTCGGCCATCGAGCAGCCGGCGGCCATGTTGGGCAGCATCACCTTCTGGTGGGCGCCGGTCAGGATGTCGGCGCTCTCGGCCATGAAGTGGACGCCGCAGAAGACGATGTACTCGGCCTCGGGTGCTGGGCGGCCCAGCGGGCCAGCTTGAAGGAGTCGCCGCGGACGTCGGCGAACTGGATGATGTCCTCGCGCTGGTAGTGGTGGCCGAGGACGATGAGCCGGCTGCCGAGCTTCTGGCGCGCCAGCGCGCACCCGCTCCACCAGCTCCGGGCCGGAGAGGTCCCAGTACTCCTGGGGGATGTCCTGCTGCCAGTAGGCGAAGGCGTGCTCCTCGCGAAGGGGGCGCGTCTCCAGGGTATCGGTGTCGCAGCGCATGAGCTCCCGGCGCACGAGGTCCTCTTCGACGGCGCCGGGCCGCTGGCGAGGGGCGACGGGCAGGGGATAGGTTTGCCGGACCACGCTGCACCGTCCTCTCTGGCTGGAAGTCCGTGCAGAGTTAGTGTCATACAGACACTAACTTTGTGATCATGGTAGCAGGGGAGGGAGCTATTGTCAAGAGTACACTAAGTGAGGTTAGAAGATTACCGGCTGCCGCGACGTGAAGGCGTAGAGGCGGGCCGGTCGGTGAGCGCCCTCGCTGCGGGTGCCGCCCGTGGGACGCACGATGTCGCGGGCCAGGATCCACTTGCGGAAGTTCCGCTTGTCCAGGGGGCGGCCAAGGATGGACTCGTAGACGCGCTGGAGCTCGCTGAGGGTGAAGCTCTCAGGCAGCAGGCTGTAGGCGACGTTGGTGTACTCCAGCTTGTAGCGCAGCCGCGTCAGGGCGTAGTCGATGACGGCGCGGTTGTTGAAGGCCAGTTCGGGCAGGCTGGCCACGGCGTGCCAGGCCGGCCGCCAGCGGCGTCGCTGCTGGAGTCGCGCCTGCGTGTGGTTCACCAGGGCGAAGTAGGTGACGGCCACCGCCGGCAGGTCGGGGTCCAGGTCGGTGAAGGTGTAGAGCTGCTCCAGGTAGACGTCTTCGAGGCCCGTCTCCTCCAGCAGACGGCGGGCGGCTGCCTTCGCCGAGGGCCTCGTCGCCGCTGAAGACGCCGCCGGGCAGGGCCCAGAAGCCCTGAAAGGGGGGCGCGCTGCGCCGGATGAGGAGGACCTGGAGGGTGCCGCCCTCCACCGTGAAGATGACGACCACCAGGGCAACCAGGGGTTTGTCGTTGGACGGCGCGAGGCACCATCACGGACGCTCGGCGCGAGGCTGGCGGCCAGCCAGGCTGGCCAGTCGCCAGAGGTGCGACCTGGTCGCCGGCCATCTCGGCGTCGCGGCGCCGACGAGCCGGCCCTGGAGCGACCAGGGGCTGGTCCTCTCGATGACGACGTCCACCAGGTCGCCGGGCCTGCCCTGATGCGCGCGTCGCCGCTGAAGTGGACCAGCTTGCCGGAGCGGGTGCGCCCGCCTAGCGGGCGGGCAGGCCCGCCGAGCTTGCCTCCCTTCTCCTCCTCGACCAGCACCTCGACGGTGCGGCCCAGGAGGGCGCTGTTGATCTCGCCGGCGATGCGGGCCTGGAGCTCCTCCACCGCCTGCAGCCGCTCCCTCTTCACTTCCTGGGGCACGTCGTCGGGCAGCCGGCGCCAGGCGATGGTGCCCGGCCGCGGCGAGTAGGCGGCCACGTGCACCTTGTCGAACCGTAGCTCGGCCAGCAGGTCGTAGGTGCGGCGGAACTCGGCCTCCGTCTCCCCGCAGAAGCCGACGATGACATCGGTGCTGACGGCGGCCTCGGGCATGAGGCGTCGCAGGAGCTCCAGCTTCTGCCGGTACTCGGCCACGGTGTAGCCGCGGCGCATGCGCTCCAGCACGCCGTCGTCGCCCGACTGCACGGGGAGGCTGAAGTGCTGGCAGACCTTGGGCAGCTCGGCCACGGCCCGCAGGATGCGCTCCGTCATGTCCGGTGGGTAGGAGGTGAGGAAGCGCAGGCGGTGCAGGCCGTCGATCTCGTGGAGGGCGCGCAGGAGGTCGCCCAGGTCCGGTCTCATCAGGCAGGTCGTGGCCGTAGGCCTCTACCGTCTGGCCGAGCAGCGTCACCTCGCGGACGCCGCGCGCGACGAGGTGCTCCACCTCCTCCGCACCTCAGCGATGGGGCGGCTGCGCTGGCGGCCACGCCGGTAGGGGACGATGCAGTAGCTGCAGAACTTGTCGCAGCCGTGGATGACGGGCACGTAGGCGGTGGGGCCGCCGGGGACGGCGAAGGTCCGGGGCCAGAACTCGCCCCCCAGGTCCTCGCCATCGATGCCGATGGCTTCCAGGATGGGGTCGAACTCCTGGGGGCGGGTGAAGACGTCGACGTAGGGGAAGCGACGCCGCAGGTCGTCGGTGCGCGGGCCCACCATGCAGCCCATGACGGCGATCGTGAGGTTGCGGCGGCTCTTCAGCTTCTTGAGGACGCCGAGCTTGCTGATGGCGCGCTCCTCGGCGTGCTGGCGGACGCTACAGGTGTTGAGCACCACCAGGTCGGCCTCCTCGGGGCGGGCCGCCTCCTCCAGGCCGAGGCGCTCCAGGCCGGCGGCCAGCTTGTCGGAGTCGGCCTTGTTCATCTGGCAGCCGACGGTCCAGATGTGGTAGCGCACGGGGCTGTCAACCACTCCTAGGCCTAGATCGCATAGAAGGCCACGATGGCCACCGTGGTCAGGACGATGACCAGCCCCGGAGGAGTGCGCCGTGGAGTCCCGCCACCTTCGCCCCGCGCTTCTTGGACTGGGGCGAACAAGGCGAAGCCCGTGTAGATGAGAACTGTAGATGATGAAGTCTCGTGATAGGACGTCTGCGCTGAAACGCCCACGACGTTCTTCAGCGAAACTGCGAGGCCGAGCAGACAAGCGGCAACGACGAGTGAGAGCTGGGTTCGGGCGGCGAGTCGCATGACGGACACCTCCTAAGGGAGAGGAATTGAAGGATGGCGGAGGGAATGGGATTCGAACCCATGACCCCAGTTTCCCAGGGTAACCGCTTAGCAGGCGGCCGCACTAGACCACTATGCGATCCCTCCGCCCACTCCGCGATTCTAGCATTCGGGCACGGGCGGCTTCAAGGCGTGTGGTGTTCCAGCCAGCGGTTGACAGGGCTCCAGTGGCTCGGTAGGATACGGATGAAGCCTGAGGATGAGGAGGGCCCGCGGAATGTCAAAGCGAGTGTCGGTCTTTGTGTCTGCCCGCTTGCGTCCTCGGGCCGCCTTGCGGTAGGGAGAGCGCTCTCTCACGCTGACCGGCCGGGGACGCCCGGCCGTTTTCTTTTGCCCAGAGTGAGGAGAGCAATGACCGAAGAGCTACCCAAGCGGCGCCTCAAGGGAATCAGGAAGGCGCTGGATGACAAGAAACAGCGACTCGAGCTCAAGCAGCGGCAGCGCAGGCGCCTTGCCGAGAGCGCCTCTCGCCGTCCCCCGCCGCCTCGGCGCAAAGACTGGTGGCACACCGATGACCAGCACGAGATAGAGGAGCCGGAGAGGCCCGCTCGGCCCGTGCGTCGCTCGCCGTACGCCGTCGGGCCGGAGCCGCTGCCGGAAGGAATCGGGACCATAGTCGAAATCCGCCCGGGCGAACCGCTGGTCGCGCACGGAGGGGCGGTCGTGCGGGCGACGTTGCCGGCGATGGGCGCGGCCATCGGCCCGTCCGCGCGCAGCCCGCTAGCGGTCGGCGACCGGGTGCAGTTGCTGTGCACAGGCGGGGACCAGGCCCGCATCATGGCGATCCTGCCGCGCCGGTCGGCCCTGACGCGCGACGTGTACGATGCGAGCCGAAGAAGCGCAGTCCACGAGAGGCACGTGCTGGCCGCCAACATCGACCAGGTCATCGTGGTCTGTTCCCCTGCCGAGCCCCCCTTTCGTCCGCGGCTCATCGACCGCTACCTCGTGGCAGCGTCGCGCGATTCTCTGCCGGCGGTCGTCTGTCTGAACAAGGAAGACCTTGGGGTGGCCGGCAAAGTGGAGTGGTACCTCGACGGCTACTCGCGCCTGGGCGTCCCGGTGCTTCGGACCAGCGCGCTGACCGGCACCGGCCTTGTCGAGCTGAAAGAGTGTATGGCAGGCAGGATTTCCCTGCTCACCGGACACTCGGGGGTCGGCAAGAGCTCTCTGCTCAACGCACTGGAGCCAGCCCTTGCCCTCCGCACAGGGGAGGTGACGCAGACCGCCGCTGGGCAGGGCAAGGGCCGGCACACCACCTCTGCCGCCCGTCTCATACCTCTCTCGCTTCCCGACACTTTCGTCGTCGATACGCCGGGGATCCGGGCCTTCGGCATACGCGGAATGGAGGCGCGGGAGCTGGCCCGGCACTTCGCCGACATTGCGGCCCTCGCCCTGGGCTGCGCCTTCGACGACTGCCTCCACCGGGGTGAGCCGGCCTGCGCCGTGGCCGGTCGGGCGCGACACGACCGTTTCCTTAGAGAGCGGCTGGAGTCGTACCGGGGGATG
>CAVSBT010000029.1:0-37048 GCA_963726245.1 uncultured Chloroflexia bacterium | reverse complement strand
GGATGGGCAGGTGACGGCGGCGAACCTGGCCCGCTCTCAGCTCGAATACACCAGGAGCCAGGCGTACCTCCAGGCCCCCGCCGCCTACGCCACGGTGACCCCGCCGGTGGGATACACCGTTTCGGCGGAGGCCGCCTCTGTCCCAGAGGCCGCCTCCATCCCCGACACCGACCCCTCCACCATCCAGAAGATCACCGTCACCGTCACGAGAAACGGCGAGACGCTGTTGACGGTTGAGGACTTCAAGGTGGACCGATGAGAGCGAAGAGAGGCGAGCTGGGCTTCACCCTGGTCGAACTGCTGGTGACCTTGGCAGTGGCCTCAGTCGTCTTTGGTCTCCTCTCGACGGTTCTCTTCCAGTTCTTCAGCGTGACCAGTCACGGCCACGATAGGCTGGCGGTGCTGCACGACCACGACACCGCCTTTGAGTGGATCAACCGGGATGCGCAGATGGCGGTGCCGGAGCTTGCGACAGTGGTTCCTTCTGGCGTCACGCTCCAGTGGGCGGATGCCGCCGGCGGCGGCGCCACCTACCAGAGCTCGTACACGCAGTCCGGCACTGAGCTGGTGCGCGCTCTGACGGTCGACGGGACGCCATCGAGTCAGACGGTGGCCCGCAACCTGGCGGCTTTGGGGTTCAGCGCCTCCAAGAGCGGCAATCTCCTTACCGTGAGCATTGCGTCGGTGAAGGGAGCGGTCACCCAGACCCGAACTGAGACCGTCTACATGCGGCCCTTCGGGGTGATGTCCACTCCCTTCCCTACGCAAACTCCGACCGTTACGCCGACGCCTACGCCCACCGACACGCCGACGTCCGACGCCCACCAACACGCCGACGCCCACGCCTACCAGCACGCGGACCCCGACGCCTACCAACACACGGACGCCAACGCCCACCAACACGGCGACGCCAACGCCCACCAACACGGCGACGCAACGCCCACGCCGACACCTACACACACCGACGCCAACGCCCACCAACACGCCGACGCCGACGCACCCTACCAACACGCCGACGCCAACGCCTACCAACACGCCGACGCCGACTAACACGGCAACACCGACGGCAACGGCAACGCCGGCCTGTGTCGTCGGCAGCACTGGCTACCGGAACCCGTCCGCCAACGAGGCGGACACCGGCGGCGACGGCAACGGCTTCGAGGTCACCCCCACCAATGCCTACGCCGACGGCGGCGGCTACGCCTCCAACATAAATGGCGCCGCTGACCGCCACCGCTACTACAACTACGGCATCTCCGTGCCCGGCGGCTGCTCCATCAGCGGCATCGAGGTGGACCTCGACTGGACGCTGGACAGCACCTCCGGCACCAACAGCATGAGCGTAGAGCTGTCGTGGGACGGCGGCGCCTCCTGGACGGCGACGAAGACGGACAGCACAGAGACCGTACCTGCCTCGGAGTCCACACAGCGGTTCTCGGCGGCAGTGCCGACACGTGGGGAGGAGCTGGACGGCTGCGGAGCTCAGCGACGGGAACTTCCGGGTGCGCCTGACTTCGAACAGCACCGCCAGCGCCTCGCGACTTCTACCTGGACTGGGTGCCGATCAACGTGTACTACGGTCCTCCTCCCACGCCTACCAACTCCGACGCCCACGCCTACCAACACGCCGACCCACGCCACCTACGCCGACGGCAACGCCACCCGACCTGTACCGCCGGCGATACCGGCTACCTGAACCCGTCGCGCCAAGCCGCCGACACGCGGCGGCGATGGCAACGGCTTCGAGGTCAACCCCACCGATGCCTACGCTGACGGCGGCGGCTACGCCTCAACATCGATGGCGCCGCGCGACCGCCACCGCTACTACAACTACGGCATCTCCATCCCATCGGGCTGCTCCATCAAGGGCATCGAGGTGGACCTCGACTGGAGGCTGGACAGCGCCTCGGGCACCAACAGCATGAGGGCGGCGCTCTCCTGGAACACCGGCACCTCTTGGACGGCGACGAAGACGGACAGCACGGAGACCATCCTGCCCGCATTCCACACGGCGGTTCTCGGCGGCAGTGCTGACCTGTGGGGGAGGAGCCTGGACGGTCGCGCAGCTCAGCGACGCCAACTTCCGGGTGCGCCTGACTTCGAACAGCACCATCAGCACCCGCGACTTCTACCTGGACTGGGTGCCGGTGAGGGTGTACTACGGGCCGTAGGGGAGGTCAGTGCTGGTGATCAGGCGGTTGTCGACGAGAATCACTTCGGGCAGCAGAGCTCGGTGGCTGTACCCGCTTCTCGCGGAGGGTGGGCAGGCGCTTCCGCTGGCCCTGGTCGCCCTCGCCGTCGGCACCCTGCTGGTCTCCCCGTTCCTCGCTGACGTCAGCGCGAATCTCCTGGCGGGCCGCCGGACCGATGAGAACATCGCAGGCTACTACTCAGCCGAGGCCGGCATCGAGTGGGGGCTCTGGCGGCTGAAGAACAACCCCACCCTCCCGACGGCGAGCGCCTGCCCAACCTACACGGGGACGCCGCTTGAGCCGACTCCATCCTCCATCAACGGCGACAGCTTCCCGACGACGGAGATCTGCTCCGTCTCCGACGCCGGCGCCTCTGAGACGATCACGCCCGACTGGCAGCCACCAGACGGCGCCAAGTGCTACGCTGTTACATCCACCGCCGAGCGGCTCCATCTTCGTGGTGGTCGACCCCGCCGATGCCGGCGACGTGTGGGTCACCCTGCTCTCTGACTCGGCCCCTTGCGTGAACCCCGGCGGGCCCCCTCTTGGCGGCACCTCTCCTCCCTATACGGTGGAATTCCCGGGCCAGTCAGCGGGCTCCTATCAGGTGCTGGTGGAGACGCCCCCGGGAGGCTGGAAGACGCTGACGATCAACTATCCCGTTGCCAGCTATGACCTGCGGTCAGAGAGGGATGGGCGGTCCATCACCGTGAGGGCGGCCGCCAGCCCTAACGCCGTGAAGGTCATCTCATGGCAGCTTGATTGAGGGAGTGAGGTCGAACTTGTCGCTTCAAAAGATCCGTGCCCGGGTGAAGCTAACACCGCTCACGCTGCTCCTCGCCCTCTCCGGCGTCGTGGTGATCGCCTACGTCGCGCTGGGCGTCTCCTTCGTCCGGCATCGGCAGGACAAGGATGCCCTGTCATCGCAGGTCGGCCTGGGCGAAGGAGTGCTGGCGGCTGCGGAGACTTCGCGGCAGGAGCTGGCGGACTTGCAGGCTCGCCTTCAGGCCGCCCAGCAGGAGTTGGCCCTCGCCCAGAGGGCCTTCCCGAGCGAACTCGATAGCAGCGTTATCGTGGAGACGGTCCTGGCTCACGCGAATCAGAGCCAGGTGCGAGTGCTTAGTGCGAGTACCAAGCCACCCGCCGTTCAAACCCAGGGGGAAAGCACATACAGCGTCCTCAGCGCCACCTTCGACATCGAGGGCGGCTTGGGACCACTGATCGCTTTTCTCGGGGGCCTTGAGAGCGAGGACGCGGGCGCCTTCCGGATAAAGAGCCTCTCCCTCCAGGAGTCGGCCGGAGGGTACACCCTGAAGCTCGAAGTCCTGGCCTATGCCCGGCCAGCCGCCGATCAAGCCTCTGGGCCCGAGACTACCCAGAGCCCATCGGGCCCGGCGCCTGCGACCACCGGCGATGACAAAGGCGCTTCACGAAACGGGGGTTAGCGATGAAAGCGCCCGTACTCAACTTGACCGCAATACGGCTCTTCTCTCAGCCCGTCACCACCTTGGGCATCGAAGGCGGCAGCGTGCGTCTTCTTGTAGCCAAGGGTAGGCGCGTCACAGACTGGGGAATCGAGCCGCTGGAGCCCGACCTGGTGGCCGACGGTGTCGTCGTCGACCCGCAGGCGGTTGGGATGCACATCAGATCCCTGCTGGCCTCACACCATGTCAGGAATGGGAAGCTCGTCGCCAGCCTGACGGGTCAGCGGTCCGTGCACCGCATCCTCAAATTCCCGCAGATGAATGCGCAGCTCTTGCGGGAGGCGATCCCGCGGGAGATGAAGCGGGAGATGCCCGTGTCGCTCGATGAGATGTACGTCTCATGGCAGGTCATCGGTGCGGAGAACGGCCATCTTCGTGTCTTCGCCCTTGGTGTGCCGCGAGATATCCTCGGTCCACAAGTGGAGGCGATCAAGCTCGCCGGCAGGAAGGCGCACTCCATGGATATCAAGCCACTCGCTCTGGTGAGGGCAGTTGGCAAGCCCCATGCCTTGATCGCAGACCTCGAGCCGGAGAGCATCGACGTCATCGTGGTCCGCGAGGCCATCCCGGACACTATTCGGACGGTCAGCCTAAGATACGAATTCAGCGAAGTCGAATACAAGGTCCGCCGCCTGGGAGAGGAACTGGCGCGCACCGTAAAGTTCTACAGCGATACGCATCGGGAGGATCCGCTTCCGCCGTCGACCCCTGTGTGCCTGACGGGCTCCCTGGCGGAGGAAGTGGCTTCGTCGGGCGTCGTTGAGGCATCAGTTGACTACCCGGTCGAGCCGTTGTCACCGCCGCTGGAGTGCCCCCCTGACCTGCCGGTGGCGACGTTCATGGTGAACATAGGGCTTGCGCTGAAGGAGGCCTGACAGACATGCAGCAGGGTGCAACGCTAGGGCCGCCTGTGTTCGTCGATCTCAATGTCCTGCCGGAGGAGCTGCGCCCACTGCGGTATCCTCCCTGGTACGTCCTGGGCCTCGTCGCCGTCCTCCTCCTCGGCCTGCTCCTGATCCCGCTGCATGCGGTCGAACGGGCTGATAGTGCGGAGTCGGCGCGCCTGGGTGCCGAACTGGATCTCATCAAGAAGGAGCTGACGGACATTGAGATCGACTTCGGCAGGGCAAGGGATATCCGGGGGCAGATCGACGCTACTGAGGCCTCCACCGCCCGTCTGGGTGAAGAGCGACAGGCAATACTCGGTGACAGTCAAGAGCTCTCGGCAGACCTCTCCGACGCCATGCTGGCCTTGCCTCCGGGCACCCATATCGCGTCGATCACCGCCGGTGACGGTCGATTCACACTGACGGGCCAGGCGGGCCAACCGGCGGACGTCCTGGGGTACTACGGAGCCCTCGCCGCAAGCGGCAGGTACTCTCAGACTCGAATCACCTCCATGGCGATTGCGAGCGGTCAGCAGGGAGGTAGCGGGGTGGCCTTCACCATTGAGGTGACGCAGTAGGGGTCAGCTCCATGGCTGTGCTTGTGGTTCTACTGGGCCTGGCCATTGGGAGCTTCCTTAACGTCTGCATCAATCGTCTGCCGGATGGGCGGTCGCTCCTGCGGCCCCGCTCCCACTGCCCCGCCTGCCAGACGCCGCTTGCCGCCCGCGACCTTGTGCCGGTGCTGAGCTACCTGCTCCTGCGGGGAAGGTGCCGCTACTGCTCTGCGCCGATCCCGCTGCGAGTCCTCCTGATCGAGGCCGGCTCCGGCCTGCTGTTCTTGCTGCTCTGGGTTCGGTACGGTGTGTCACCCCACTTCGTCTTCGTCGCCCTGGTGGCGTGCGTCTTCATCGTCGCTCTCGTCATCGATCTCGAACACCGTCTGATCCCAAACCGGCTGGTGTACCCCGCCATAGGTGCCGCTCTCCTGGCGATACCCTTCGCAGTGGGTCCAGGCCCATCCCAGGCCCTCTGGGGTGGGGCTGTAGGCCTTGCGCTACTGTCACTGATCGTCCTCGTCTATCCAGGGGGGATGGGGCTGGGAGATGTGAAGCTGGCCGCCCTCATCGGCCTGGTGGTCGGCTTCCCGCTGGTCCTGCTGGCCCTCTTCTTCTCCTTTGTTCTCGGGGGAGCCGTCGGCGCGGCCGCTGTGCTGGCGAGACGAATAGGGATGAAGGACGCCCTCCCGTTTGCGCCGTTTCTGGCCGTGGGCGGTATGGTCGCCCTGCTCTACGGGGAGGAGATCCTGCGATGGTATCCAGGGGTGATAACGCACTGAACGTGGATGATCTGCTGCGCCGGATGGTGGAGGCTCGCGCCTCCGACCTGCACATGAAGGCGGGCTCCCCACCCGTCCTGCGCATCCACGGTGACCTGGCGCCCCAGGAGTTGCCACGGCTGACCGCCGAAGCCATGAGGGGAGCCTTGAGCCAGATAGCGACTGCGGAGCAGCAGGCGCTCTTCGACCGGGCGAAGGAGCTTGACTTCTCCTACAGTGCCCAGGGGATAGGCCGTTTCCGGGTGAACGCTGCCCTGCAACGCGGCAGCATCACGCTGGCCTTCCGACTGATCTCCTCCACTATTCCGACGCTGGAGGAGTTGGGCCTGCCCGAAATCTGCCGCTCGCTGGTGCTGAAGCCGAGAGGGCTGGTGCTGGTGACGGGGCCCAGCGGCAGCGGCAAGTCGACGACGCTGGCCGCCATGATCGGCTACCTCAACGAGCGGGAGCGGCGACACATTGTGACCATCGAGGACCCAATCGAGTTCGTCCATGAGGACAAACGGTGCCTGATCTCACAGCGGGAGCTGGGAGCGGACACCACCTCGTTCGCCGCTGCCCTGAAGCATGCGCTGCGCCAGGACCCCGACGTGATCATGGTGGGCGAGATGAGGGACCTGGAGACGATAGCCCTGGCCCTGACCGCCGCCGAGACCGGCCACCTGGTGCTGGCTACGCTGCATACGCCCAGCGCGGCCCAGACCATCGACCGCATCATCGACTCCTTCCCGCCGCACCAGCAGCAGCAGGTGAAGGTTCAACTTTCGCAGGTCCTGGAGGCGGTCCTCTGCCAGACGCTGGTGCCACGGGCCGACAGATCGGGCCGGGCGGCGGCTGTCGAGGTGATGGTGGCGACGCCGGCTATCAGGAACCTCATCCGAGAGGGCAAGACCTTCCAGATCCTCAACGTCATCCAGACCGGCTCCCAGTACGGCATGCAGACCCTGGACCAGGCCCTGGCGAGCCTCTGCCAGAGGGGCATCATCACTGAGGATGACGCCCTGGCCCGATGCGCCAACGCCGAGGAGCTGGGAAGGCTGCTGACGACGGGGCCGAGGCCGCAACTTCGTGCGGTCTCGTGAGGGGCAGGCATGGCTCAGCGCCTACTCAGGTCGGCGGTTGCGCTGGACTCCCGCGTGTGTGCGGCCCTGGCCGGGCTGGCGGCGTTCGTCGTCTACCTGCGCACGCTGGCCCCCACCGTCATGTGGTACGACATGGGGGAGCTCACGACAGCCTCATACGTACTGGGTATTGCCCATAACACCGGTTACCCTCTCTACATCCTGCTAGGCAAGCTGTTCACCCTCTTCCCCATCGGCGACGTCGCCTATCGGGTCAACCTCATGTCGGCCGTCTTCGCCTCGCTTACGGTGGCGTTCGTCTTCCTCATCATCGCTGAGCTCACTCGAAATCGAGCGGCAGCTCTCATCGGCGCGCTCACGGTGGCCTTCTCCTCGACTCTCTGGGCCAGTGCCAACTGGGCGGATTCCTATCCCCTGAACGCCTTCTCGACGGCCCTCATCACGTGGCTGTTGCTCCGCTGGCGGACGACGGGTCAGGTCTGGTATGTCCGTCTGGCCCTTCTGGCCTTCGGCCTCAGCATCGGCAACCACCGCCTCATTGTCCTGCTCGCGCCGGGCATCCTCCTGTTCCTGTGGGCCGGCCGAAGGCGCCTCAGCACTGGCCACTGGCTGCAACTCGCCCTTCTCTTCCTGCTGGGGCTCTCCGTCTACCTGTACCTGCCGATCCGCGGCTCCCAGGAGCCAGCCGCTGAGTTGGGCCCAGCCTGCCAATCTCAATACCTACTGGCGCATGTTCCTCACCGGGGACAGCGGGAGTGAATACTGGAACTTCGCGTTCCTGGGCCGGCTGGACATCTTGGCGCTGTTCCCCCTGCATGAGGTGACGGCCTTCGGGCTCATCCTGGCGGCCATCGGCCTCGTCTCCGCCCTCAAGCGCGACCGGCTGTTCGCCGCCTACAGCCTCTTGCTCTGCGCCTCCATTGGACTCCTCGTCCTCACCTACATGATCCACAACGTCTTCAACTACTTCATCCCCGCCTATCTGATGGTGGGGGTCTGGATCGGCTACGGGGCCGATGCGATCCTCTCCTTTGTTACCCGCCGGGCCGGCCTCGGAGCGTCCCAGTTGAGCGTGGTGCGACCAGGGCTGCGCTGGTCGCTGGCGGCTCTCGTCCTGGCATCTCTACCGCTCGTGCTCTTCGCGCGCAGCCTGCCCGTCGTGGACCGAAGCCATGACTACAGCGCCTACGACTTCGCCCGCACGACGCTCGAACGGGTCGAGCCCAACTCCACCATCGTCACCGATAGCTGGACGGCCTCTCCCCTGTGGTATGTGCAGCTTGTGGAGGGCTACCGGCGCGACGTGTTCGTCTCGCCTGTCCTTTCCGCCCCGGGCGAAGACGTGGGCGCCTTCATCGCCGGCCAGTTCGAGAAGGGCCGGCCTGTGTACGTGGCGGAAGGCCTGCGAGACGACCTGGACGCTATCCGAGACGAGTACTACGTCCAGCCTGTCGTTCTGAACAGGATCGAGACCATGCTCACGAACGTGCTCCCCAAGCCCGAATACAAGGACGACCTGGTGCCGAGCGGGTCGTTCTACCGCGTCCTTCAAGACCCGCCGACGCTGTCCGTCGAAGAGGTTCCATCCTCCGCGCAACTCGACATGCCTTTCGGTGACGCGGTAACCCTCGTTGGTTTCCGACCGACCCCAAGGTGGTCAAGCGAGGTGATGTCCTTCAGGTGTCGTACTACTGGCGCCTGGAGACTCCGGCCGAGGAAGACTTGCAGGCCACCGTCTTCTTCACCAACCAGGATGGGACTTTGCGGGTCAGATACGGCTTTCCTTTGTGGTGGCAGAGCCATGAGTTGGGTGGGGGCCTCTACCCGACGAGCCAGTGGGGCACGGGCGAGATCGTGAAGGAGGAGTACTACGTGCTGGTGCCCCGGAATCTGGAACCGGGCCCGT
This sequence comes from uncultured Chloroflexia bacterium, assembly GCA_963726245.1. Classification (GTDB taxonomy): domain Bacteria; phylum Chloroflexota; class Dehalococcoidia; order DSTF01; family JALHUB01; genus CAVSBT01. Next base: position 28,161 of record CAVSBT010000029.1, on the reverse strand, counting down.
ACTACGTACGGATGCGGGTGCGCAAGGGAACGCTGGACTTGACGACCTCGGCAGCAGGGGACGAGGCCGCGGAGCTCGGCGCGTCTAGTCGATGATGTGCTCCTTGTGGAGTAGCCTGCGATCACCGCGACCAGTGGACTCTTAGTCGCGGGCGTCCTAGGTTCGAGCCCCACAGCGCCCGCCACCCCCAGAATCGCCCCGAACCTGCGAGTTGCGACGCCGACAGCCGGCTTGACACAGGCGCGTCGGGCGGGTAGGGTAACGGCAAGCGGCCACCGCCCGCCGCAACCCCGCCCTGGCCTTTCACGACATTGCCTGCTGTGTCAACCACGCCAGCTCAAAGGGTGCCAACGACTGCTTGTCGTCAAGGAAGGAGCAATGATGTCACTCAGCAAGCCTAACGCCAGTGCGGCCACGCTTACGACCACGCGAGCTGACGTCTCGCCGATATCAGGGATGTGCACCACCTGCTTCGATGGCTGCACTGGCCCGTGCGAGATAGGCCGGTCCGCGCTGCGAGGCCGCGAGATGCTCTACCCTCAACCCTTCGGGAAGGTGACGGCCGGTTCCGAGAAGGACTACCCCATCGACTATTCCCACTTCAACATCATGGGAACCTGCGTGGGCGCCGTGGGGGTAGAGGCCGATCCGGACGAGGCGATCTTCCCTGCCGTTGACGTCACGACCGCCGTGGGTGCGGATGGGTCTCTCAAGATGCGGCTTCCGGTATTCACCGGCGCCCTCGGCTCTACCGACATCGCCCGCGTGCACTGGGAGGGCATGGCTATCGCCGCAGCCATCGCCGGCATCCTTGTCGTCGTGGGAGAGAACGTCTGCGGCATGGACCCGGAGGCAGAGATCCAGAACGGCAGGGTGGTCCGCTCGCCGGAGATGGAGCGCCGGGTCAACACCTTCAAGGAGTGGTACGACGGCTGGGGCGGGATCTTCGTCCAGTACAACGTGGAGGACGGCCGCTTGGGGGTCCCGGAGTACGTGGTCGAGAAGCTCGGCGTGCAGACCGTCGAAATGAAGTGGGGCCAGGGGGCCAAGGATATCGGCGGCGAGGTGAAACTGCCGACCCTGGAGCGCGCCGATCTCCTCAGGAGCCGCGGGTACCTCGTCATACCCGACCCGGCGCAAGCGGTGAGCCGAGACGCCTTCCGTCAGGGGGCGCTCCACGGATTCGAGCGGCATTCGCGGCTGGGGATGGTCAGTGAAGATGGCTTCCATCGTGAGGTGGAGCGGCTGCGCGGCATAGGCGCCAAGTACGTCACCCTCAAGACCGGCGCCTACCGTCCGGCGGACCTCGCCCGGGCAGTAAGTGGGCCTCTGACGCCAAGATCGACCTGCTGACCGTGGACGGCGCCGGCGGCGGCACGGGCATGAGCCCCTGGCGCATGATGAACGAATGGGGAATCCCCACCGTCTACCTGGAATGCCTGCTCTACGACTACCTGGACCGACTGGCGAAGAGGGGCGCCTACGTACCCCCGGTCGCCATCGCCGGGGGGCTTTCGCTGGAGGACCACATCTTTAAGGCCATCGCCCTCGGCGCCCCCTACGTGAAGGCCTGCTGCATGGGCCGGGCCACCATGGCCGCGGCCATGGTGGGCAACACCTACGGGGAGCTGATGAAGGAGCGAGAGTACCCCGACCCGGAGGACTACGATGAGGCCCTGGTGAAGGTCTTCGTCGGGGCCGCCGCGCTCAAGGAGAGGTTCGGCGCAGACTTCAAGCGTGTACCACCATCGGCTATCGGGATGCTCAACTACCTCGACCGTCTGGCAGGGGGGCTGAAGCAGCTAATGGCCGGGGCACGCAAGTTCGCCTTGCAGTACCTGGAGAGGGATGACCTGGTAGCCCTTACGCCGGAAGCGGCAGCGGTCTCCGGCATACCCTACGTCATGGACTTGGACAAGGAAGAGGCGGACCGGATCCTGGGTTAGCCCCGGCACGGGAAGGGCTGCTGTGAAGGAGTGCTCCAGATGATGAACGTAATCTGTCGACAGAATTGCCGTGTTCCCTATTGTGAGGCGGTTTGTCCCTCCGGCGCCATCACTGTCCACACGAACACCGTCTACGTCGAATCCGATGAGTGTGTGGGCTGCGGCATCTGCCGCCGCGCCTGCACCGCATTCAGCTATGACAAGGCGCTGGAGGAGAAGAGCCTCGATTGGTTGATGGGCAAGGCCTAGGCCAAACCCTGCGGGCTGGCAAGGGCTGCCCGCCCAATGGTCATGGGATGCGGGCCAGAGGCGAGGGCTGTGCCTCGCCATTCCCGCGAGTGCACCGATGAGCGCAAGAACGAATCGCATCCTCCGGGTCAACCTGAGTTCCGGCCAGCGCACGGTCGAGGAGCTTGACCCGGAGGTAGCTGGACGCTTCCTGGGCGGGCGCGGACTGGCGGCGCACATCATTGCCAGTGAGGTAGGCGCCGGGGAGGACCCGTTTGGCGCCGGGAACAAGGTGGTCGTGGCCCCCGGGCTCCTGACCGGAGTCGGCGCGGTGGGGAGCTCGCGCTGGTGCGTCGCGGCCAAGTCACCGATGGGCGGCCTTGCCTGTAGCGTACTCGGGGGCCACTTCGGCGCCGAGCTGAAGTTCGCCGGCTACGACGCCCTCATCATCGAAGGTCAGGCCGCCGAGCCCTCGTACCTCAATGTCCGCGATGGTTCGGTGACAGCGGCGGTCGGCCTCCATCTCTGGGGCCGCACCGTTCATCAGGCTGAAGAGCTCATCCGCTCCGAGGCGGGGGACGCCTGGAAGAGCAGCGAGACCCGGATCTTTGGAATCGGGCCGGCGGGCGAGAAGCTATCCGCGGTGGCGACGGTCGTGGCGGACGGCTACGGCTTTGGCCAGGGCGACGGTCTGGCGTCTGTAATGGCGTCCAAGAAGCTCAAGGCGGTCGCGGTGCGGGGGACGAGGGGACTGCCGGTGGCCGACGGGGAGGCCTTCCGCAACGCCATCTCGCATGTCGTCGACCGGATCAAGCGGTCGTCGCTGGTCAGCGACGTGCTCTCGCCGCTGGGCACCGCATCGATGATCGAGGCCGCCGGCTCGCAGGGAACGCTAGGCGTGCGGCACTTCCAGAGCAGCGTTCTCGAGGGGAGCGCCGCGCTCGGCGGCCGAGCCATCGCAGCGAGTATCCTCAGTCGCGGCCTGGGCTGCTTCGGCTGCCCGATAGCCTGCGGACGGCTCACCAAGATTCCCACCGCTGACTCGACGGCGGTCGGCGAGGGCCCGGACCATGCGGCGCTGGGAGCGCTGGGGGCTCTTTGCGGCGTGGCAGACCTGCAGGCGGTGACCCGGGCCAGCTATCTCTGCGCCGAACAGGGGATCGACCCGGTCAGCGGCGGCTCCACCATCGCCTGCGCCATGGAGCTGGCGGAGAAGGGCCTGATCCCTGAGCAGGACCTGGGGTCCGAGCTCAGATTCGGAGACGCCGAGGCGGTTCTGCTGCAGCTCAACCGCATGGCCCAGCGCCGCCGCTCCGGCGAGATCCTGGCCGATGGGCCCTCGGCGCTGGCGGAGAGGTACGGACAGCCCGAGCTGTTCATGGGCGTCAAGGGCCGCGCCGCCGCGCCTTACGACCCGCGCGGCGACGACGCGCTCGGCCTTTGGTACGCGACGGCGAACCATGGCCCGAGCCGGGTCGAGGGGACACCCCTGGCGAGCCGCCTTCTGCGAGGCTCGAAGGAGGCCCCACCCTCAGAGGAGGTGGTCGCCAGCGTGATCGAGCGTCAGGACATGGAGGCGTTTCTCGACTCGCTGGGAGTCTGTCCGCTGGCGGCCATCGCGCTGCCGCTGGAAGACACCCTGCGGGTTGCCAACGCTGCCACGGGGCTTGAGCTATCGCAAGAGTCGGCGCGTCAGATAGGCGAGAGGGTGGTGAACCTGGAGCGGCGCTTCAATCTGGAGTGCGGCGTAGGGCAGGAGCAGGATCGGCTGCCCCGTCGCTGGCTCGAGGAGCCCATGCCGGACGGACCCGCGCAGGGCCGGGTGTGCTCGCTCGGGCAGATGCTGCCGCAGTACTACCGGATGCGGGGATGGGATGAGACCGGCGTACCGACGTCGGAGAAGCTGTCTGAACTGAAACTGTGACCTAGCTCTGGGACAGAGGTCGGGGTGCAGAAGATAAGGATCGACTACGACAAGTGCACGGGCTGCCGGTTGTGCGAGGTGGCGTGCTCGCTGCACCACGTGCCGGACACGGTCGACCCACAGCGCTCGCGGATCAGGGTGTTTCGAAAGGATGACCTGTGCTTCCCGGAGCTGGCCGGCCCGTACACGGACGCCGAGTGCAACTCCCGAAACATCGTGGTCATCGGCGGGCGGGAGTACGACAAGTGTCTCATTTGCAGGGCCTCCTGCCCAGCGAAGCCCATCTTCCGAGAGCCGGACACCGATATCCCGCTCAAGTGTGACTTCTGTGGCGTGCCGCCTAACCCCTCCTGCGTCAAGTGGTGTCCCAGCGGCGCCCTGACGCTGGTCGATGTCTGACCCCGCAACGTAGCCATGACTGTCAACAGAGCCGGGCCCAGGAGCGCTTGCGTCTCACCGGCTGACCGCATCCGTGGAGTCGAGGGCCTGGACCCCGAGCTGTGCTTCTCCTGCCGGAAGTGCTCGGCGGGTTGCCCTGTCGCCGACGACATGGAGCTTGCCCCGCACCAGCTTGTCAGGCTGGTGGCGGCCGCCCTCGAGGAAGAGGCGCTGCGTAGCTCAGGGATTTGGCTCTGCACCTCCTGCCAGACCTGCACCACCCGGTGTCCGAACGGCGTGGACGTGGCGGGGGTGATAGACGCTCTGAAGCAGCGGGCCGCGGCCTCCGGCGTGAAGCCCCGCGATGGGCGGGTGCTGGCGTTCTACCGTGCCTTTCTGGACGAAGTGAGAGCCCGCGGCCGTGTGCACGAGATGGCGCTCATGGCCCGCTACTCGCTGAGGGCCAGGCGTCTCCCGGGGGACATCCGGCTGGGGGCAAGGATGGTCCGGAAGGGCAAGATCCCCCTTGCCCTACCGAAGAAGGCCGCGACGGGGGAACTGCGCCATCTCTTTGAGCGGGCGAAGGGAAAATGAGGGTGACGGTCGTCTCGTACTATCCCGGCTGCTCCCTGCACGGGATGTCGCGCGAGTATGACGCGTCGACAAGGCTGGTCTATGGCGCGCTGGGGATAGACCTGCACGAGCTAGCCGGCTGGACGTGCTGCGGCGCCAGCGCGGCGCATTCGCTCGACCCGGCGCTGGCGGTGGCGCTGGCCACGCGCAACCTGGAGCTGGCCGAGGCGGAAGGAGACTACCTCGTCGCGCCCTGCGCCGCCTGCTACCACCGGCTGAAGGTGGCCGAGAAGGAATCGTCCTCGCGAGTGACGGTGCTCCACGCGCTGGACATAGCCAGCAGCTCAGAGACGCTGGGCCGGCTCCGCGAGTCGCTCCGGCGGCCTCTAAACGGCCTCAAGGTCGTCTGCTACTACGGCTGTCTTCTGGTGAGACCTCCCGAACTCACCGGCAGGGCCGACTACGAGGACCCGCAGTCGATGGACCAGGTGATGTCCGCGGCTGGGGCTGACGTGCGTCCCTGGTCGTTCAAGACCGATTGCTGTGGGGCGGGGCTGGCGGTGGCGCGTCCGGACGTGGTTCGCCGGCTGAGCGGCCGCCTGGTAGAGATGGCCCGTGAGGCGGGGGCAGACTGCATCGTCACCGCCTGTCCTCTGTGCCAGACGAATCTAGACACGCGACAGGACGAGCGCGGCCTTCCCGTGATGTATTTCACCGAGCTGCTGGCCTGCGCGCTTGGGTTGGAGGGAACCGAGTCGTGGTGGCGGCGGCACATGGTCAACCCGGTGCCGGTTCTGGCGAAGGCGGGAGTCCTCTGATGGCAGAGGCAACTACCTCGAGCCTGCTGGACGAGCAGCCGGAGACGGGCATGGAGTTGCTCTCCAAGGTGGGGGCTGTCCTCGTGGTGGGTGGCGGGGTAAGCGGCATCCAGGCGTCGCTGGACCTGGCCGCGGTGGGCTTCAAGGTCTACCTCGTCGACGAGTCGCCGAGCATCGGCGGGCGGATGGCCCAGCTCGACAAGACGTTCCCCACCAACGACTGCTCGATGTGCATCCTCTCGCCGAAGCTCATCGACTGCGAGAGGAACCCGAACATCGAGATCATAACGCGAGCGCGTGTCGATGAGGTGCAGGGAGAGGCGGGCAACTTCACGGTGGTCTTGCTGAAGAAGCCTCGCTTCGTTGATGAAGAGAAGTGCACCGGCTGCGGGACGTGCGCCGACTACTGCCCCGTGTTCGTGCCCGACCCCTTCAACGAGGGCCTGTCGACCACGAAGTGCATCCATGTCCCCTTTGCCCAGGCCGTGCCGGCAGTATCGGTAGTTGATGCGGAGCGTTGCCTCTTCCACACGTCGAAGCAGTGCAAGATCTGCGCTCAGACGTGCCGCCGCAAGGCAATCGACATGCGCCAGAGCGAACAGCAGGCTGGAGATCAACGTCGGCGCCATCATCCTGGCGCCCGGCTATGAGACGTTTGATGCGAGGGACAAGCCGGAGTACGGGTACGGGCGCTACCGCAACGTGGTGACTGGACTGGAGTTTGAGCGCATCCTCAGCGCCTCCGGGCCCAGTGAAGGACAGGTGATTCGTCCCTCGGATGGGCAGCCGGCAAAGAGGATCGCCTGGATCCAGTGCGTCGGCTCTCGTGATCCCGCGCGCGGCCGGGTCTACTGCTCGGCGGTGTGCTGCATGTACGCGGCGAAGCAATTGACGATGGCCCGGGAGCACGACGCGGGTATTGAGGCTACCGTCTTCCATAACGATGTCCGCAGCTACGGCAAGGGGTTCGAGCACTACTACCGCCAGGTGAGCCGCATGCCGGGCGTACGCTACGTCCGGACCCTCGTGTCCACGATCAAGGAGGTGCAGGAGACGAAGGGACTCCTCATCCGCTTCTGGGGCGAAGACAACACGGCCCACGAGGAGGAGTTCGACCTGGTAGTGCTCTCGGTGGGCATGGCGCCAAGTAGCGGTTGCCTGGAGCTGGCCGAGAAGCTGGGTGTGGAGATCGATGGCAACGGCTTCTGCCGCACGAGTCCCTCCTCGCCGGTCTCCACCTCTCGCGCCGGCGTCTTCGTGGCGGGCGTCTTCGCTGGCCCCGCCGACATCCCGCAGTCCGTGACGATGGCGAGCGGCGCGGCATCCCTATCAGCGCAGCTTCTGGCCGATGTTCGCGGCAGCCTGGCGACCGCAAAGGAGTATCCTGCGGAGAAGGACGTCTCCGGCGAACGTCCCCGCATCGGAGTCTTCATCTGCCGCTGCGGCACCAACATCGGCCGCGTCGTGGACGTGCCGTCGCTGGTGCACTACGCCCGCAGCCTCCCTAACGTCGCGCACGCCGAGGAGAACCTCTTCACCTGTTCGGTAGATACGTCGCGGCGCATCATCGAGGCCGTCGAGGAGCTGGGCATAAACCGGGTGGTGGTGGCCGCCTGCACGCCGCGCACCCACGAGCCGCTGTTCCAGGACACCATACGTCAGGCCGGCCTGAACCCCGCCCTCTTCGAGATGGCCAACATCCGCGAGCAATGCTCCTGGGTACACATGCACCAGCAGGAGGTCGCGACCCGGAAGGCCGCCGAGCTGCTGAACATGGCTGTGGCGCGAGCACGAATTGCCCGGCCGGCCTCACGCCTCTCGCTGCCAGTAAACCGCTCGGCCCTCGTGCTGGGCGGCGGAGTTGCCGGCATGACGGCAGCCTTGTCTCTGGCGGAGCAGGGCTTCCCTGTCCACATTGTGGAGAAGAATGACGAGTTGGGCGGCATAGCCAGCCGCCTGCGCTACTCCCTCGACGGCGGGGACGTCAGCGTGCAGGTGAAAGCCCTCGTCGCACGGGTGGAGAACGACCCGCTGATCACCGTCCACCGGAACGCCGAGGTGCGGGAGGTCCGTGGCCACGTGGGCAACTTCTCGACCGTCATCGCTGGCCGCACCGACGGGCAGGAGCGGAGTATCGAGCACGGCGTGATCATCGTTGCCACCGGCGCACAGGAAGGGCGACCCACCGGCTACCCGTACGGCGCAGATGAGCGGGTGCTAACCCTCCTCGAGCTGGAGGACGAGATAGCGTCGAAGGGCGCTCTCGTAGCACGGGCCCGCAACGTCACATTCATCCAGTGCGCCGGCTCCCGGAACGACGATAGGCCCTATTGCAGCCGGACCTGTTGCCGGCAGACGGTCAAGCTCGCCTTGAGGCTGAAGGAGCTCAACCCCGAGATTGACGTGCGCGTCTTCTACCGCGACATGATGACGTACGGCCTGTCCGAGGAGTCGTACCGGCTGGCGCGAGAGCGAGGCGTCCGCTTCCACCGCTACCGGCCGGATGCGCCGCCGCAGGCTTCGGTAGAGGCCGGGTCGGGGGCGCTGCTGGTCACGGGCGAGGACTGCGACCTCAACCGTGTGGTCAAGGTGGAGGCGGATATCCTGGCTCTGGCCGCGCCGACGGTCCCCAACGAGGACAACGCCCGCATCTCGAGCCTGCTGAAGGTGCCTCTGGATAGCGATGGCTTCTTCCTCGAGGCTCACATGAAGCTGCGTCCGGTGGACTTCGCCCGAGACGGGGTGTTCCTTTGCGGCTTGGCCCACGGTCCGAAGTCCCTGGACGAGGCCATAGCCCAGGCTCAGGCCGCAGCCTCACGGGCAGCCTCCATCCTGGCGCAAGAGGCCCTGGAGGCGCCGGCGATCGTCGCCGAGGTGCAGGCCAGGAAGTGCTCGGGGTGCGGCCTCTGCGAGGCGGTGTGTCCCTTTGGGGCGATCAGTGTCAACGGCGAGGCGAGGGTCGCTGTGGTCGACGAGGTCGTGTGCAAGGGCTGCGGGGCGTGCGCTGCTGCCTGCTGGCCGGGGGCGATCGATGTCCACGGGGTCAGCAACGAGCAGGTCCTCGCCTCGATAGCGGCGTTGTAGGCGGAGTGGCCGTCCGTGGAAGAGAAGCACAGTCACTGGGAACCACGGATAGTGGCCTTTCTCTGCAACTGGTGCAGCTACGCCGGCGCCGACCTGGCGGGGACGAGCCGCCTCCAGTACCCGCCCAACACGCGCACCATCCGCGTGCCGTGCGCTGGTCGGGTGAGCCCGCTGTTCATCGTCCGCGCCCTCATGCACGGCGCCGATGGCGTGCTGGTCTCCGGGTGCCACCCCGGCGACTGCCACTACCTCGAAGGCAACTACCTGGCCAGAAGGCGCTTCGCCCTGCTCAAGGGTCTGCTCGAGTACGTGGGGATCGAGGAGGGGCGAGTGCAGTTCGCCTGGGTGTCCGCGTCCGAGGGCGGCAAGTTCGCCCACGTGGTGGCAGAGGTGACCGAGTCGGTGCGGGCACTGGGGCCTGCCCAGCGGCTGATCAGGGCCCGGGATCAAGAGGGGGCGCCGTGACGGACCTCGCGCCGGCGATAAGGGATGCTGCCAGGCGGCTGCTGAGCGACGGGCTGGTGGATGTCGTCATCGGCTTTGAGGCAGGCAGCCTTCCTCTGCGCAGTTCGCCCTGCTTCGTGAGGGATGCCGCTGAGGTCGAGCGGCTGGTCTGGAACATGAGCTGCGAGAACAACCTCGCGAAGTACCTGCCGCGGCGTGGCGAAAGGGTGGGGATCATCGCCAAGGGCTGCGACACGCGCTCCATCGTTGGGCTTCTCAGGGAGGGACAGGTAGAGCGAGAGCGGCTGCACATTATCGGCGTTCCCTGCCGGGGCGTGATCGACCGGCGGCGCATCGAGAGCGAGCTGGCGGGGAGAGAGGCAATCGATGTGCAGGAGGGGGAAGGGGAAGTGCTCCTCCGCGGGGACGGCTTCGAGATCGCCCTGGAGAAGGAGCGCTATCTTCACGCCTCCTGTCGTGCCTGCCGCTCTCGCAATCCGGTGATATATGACACCCTCATCGGCGATCCGGTCGCGGAGGAGCCGGCCGACGACGAGTACGCAGCGGTGCGGGAATTCGAAGCCATGCCGGCAGGCGAGCGCTGGCAGTTCTTCATGGCCCAGGCGAGCAGGTGCATCCGCTGTTACGCCTGCCGCAACGCCTGCCCGCTGTGCTACTGCGCGGAGTGCTTTGTGGACAGCACCCAGCCCCGCTGGTTGAGCCCGTCGACTGACGCCACGGATGCCCTCGTCTTCCAGATCATGCGGGTCATGCACACGGCGGGTCGCTGCGTAGACTGCGGCGCCTGCGAACGGGCCTGCCCCGTGGGCCTCGACCTGAGACTGCTCACAAAGAAGGTGGAGAAGGACGTGGAAGAGCTCTTTCACTACAAGGCTGGGCTCGATGTGCATGAGCCGATGCCGCTTTCCACGTTCAGCCCTGACGACCCTGGAGACTTCATCCGGTGAGAGCGTGCTTCTCGCAAAGGACCAGATGTCGGTGCTGCTGGAGGCGCTGCTCCAGGGCCGCGAGGTGTTCGCTCCGGTCAATGACGACGGCGTGATCGCTTTCCGGCAGGTGGACTCGCCGCAGCAGGTGCGCCTCGACTACCACAATTCGACACTGCCGCCGAAGGGGCTGTTCTTCCCCCAGACCGAGACTCTTTTCGCCTACAGCCTGGAACGGGGACAGCTTGCGCTGGAGGAACCGCAGCCGGCGTCGCGGTCGCAGGTGCTGTTCGGCGTCCGGCCCTGCGATGCGCGAAGCTTCACCTTCCTGGACCGGGTGTTCGCCGGCGGCAACCAGTGCGACGGGTGTTACCTGGCGAGGAGAGAGAACTGCACGGTGGTTGGCCTGTCGTGCACCAGCCCGAAGGCTACCTGCTTCTGCACCTCGGTAGGAGGCGGACCTTTCTCCGCTACGGGCTCGGATGTGCTGGTGACAGACCTGGGAACGGACTACCTGCTCGAGGCGGTCACTGACAAAGGGGCTCTTCTGATGGAGAGCATCGGCGGGTGCAGGGAGGCGGACGAAGATAGCGTCCGCCGCAGGACAGAGGCGCAGGCGTCAGCAGAGGCGGCTTTCCGAGGCGCCATCAGGACGGAGGACATGGAGCGCAGGCTGCAGGAGATGTGGGACGACCCCTTCTGGGACCGCCTGCACGAGAAGTGCATCGGCTGTGGAGTCTGCACGTATCTCTGTCCCACCTGCCACTGCTTCGACATCGTGGACGAGGGCTCGGAACAGCGAGGGCGCCGACTCAAGCTCTGGGATTCCTGCATGTTCCCCCTCTTCACCCAGCATGCCTCCGGCCACAACCCACGCCCGACGGGCAAGGAGCGCTGGCGGCAGCGGCTGATGCACAAGTTCCGCTACTGGGCGGAGAGCCACGGTGAGGCGGGCTGCGTCGGCTGTGGACGGTGTGTGGTGAACTGCCCGGTGAACCTGGACATCCGGCAGGTGCTGAACGAGATCGAGTCGCTGAGCAAGCAAGCCGAATGATGATCGCAAAGAGCCCGTATGTGCCCATCCCTATGAGGATCGAGAAGGTCACCGTCGAGACGGAGGACCGCAGCATCAAGACCTTCGACCTCTCCTTCATCCACAAGGAGGATGAGCAGGCCTTCCGCTATCTCCCCGGGCAGTTCGCTCAGCTCTCGGTGTTCGGAAAGGGGGAGGCGCCGTTCGGCATCGCGTCCTCGCCGACCAGGGCCGGCCTCCTACAGTTCACCGTCAGCCGGGCTGGCCTCCTGACCAGCGCCCTGCACCAGATGGAACACGGGGACCTGGTGGGAGTAAGGGGGCCGCTAGGCTCGAGTTTCCCGCTGCAGGAGATGGAGGGCAGAGACCTGCTCGTCATCGGCGGCGGGTTTGCGTTCACCACCCTCCGTTCCCTCATCAACTACGTGCTGGAGAGAGACAACCGGGGCCGGTTCGGGAAGCTCACTGTCGTCTATGGGGCGAGGACACCGGGGATGCTGCTCTACAAGGGCGAGCTGGAGCAGTGGCGGCAGAGGGATGACCCGAAACTTCACGTGACGGTCGACGCCGCAGACGGCGACTGGAAGGGCCGGGTAGGCGTGGTGCCGGATGTGGTCAGCGACCTTGCACCGGCGGCAGACGACACCTACGCCCTAGTGTGCGGACCGCCCGCCATGACTCGATATACCCTGCCGGTCCTGGAACGGCTGCATTTCCCCCCGGAGCGTGTCGTGCTCTCCCTGGAGATGAAGATGAAGTGCGGCATCGGGATGTGCGGCCGCTGCAACATCGGCAGCAGCTATGTGTGCAGGGACGGCCCAGTCTTTACCCTGGCCGAGCTGAGACGGCTGCCCCCTGAGTATTGAGTGCGCACCGGGGCAACCCGGGGCGCTTCTCCACTGTTCTGCCTCCTGCGGCGTAGCAACGCCGCTTCCTCCCTGAGTGCGGCCCCAGCACGAGGAGTGCGCTATAGGAGAGAGTAGGTGCATCGGTCGGGTGGTGTAAGGCACCGCGAAGGCCGAAAATCTGGCGTTTTCGCCTACGCAACGCGCCTGGCCTCTAGTATCATGTGGGCACCATCTACCAGGGAGGGGGTCTCATGGGTAGCACAGCAGGACGTGAGCAGACCACTGGGCCCGGACGTTCTCCGATCCAGCAGCCAGGAGCGATCCTGGGGCGGCCGTGGGCATGGTTACGGGGCAGAGGTCATCGACCTGTCCTGGCGGTCATCCTCATCCTGGCCGTCCTGGGCGGCGGAGCCGGCATCCGCTGCGGGGGCGGCGGGGGCGGCGCCCCCACCGTCGAGGCGCCCCCGCCCACGCCGACCACAGGCCCCAATTGGGAGAAGCTCCAGGTCCCAGAGCCGGAGAACCGCTACTCCCTGGCCGCTGCTCAAGCCGACGCCGGCGGCGTCGCCCCCGACACCTCCTTCGTCCTGGCGGCCCAGGAGGGCGCCCGGCTGAACAATCTGAGAGCCGCCTGCTCGTCGAGCCGCCCGTGGGCCTGAACTTCGAGGACGTTAGCTCCGAGAAGGCCACCATCTCCCCCGAAGAGCCACTGGCCGAGGGCAAGGTTTACCGCTTTACCCTCCTGGAGGAGCCCGACGGCACGCCCGCCCGCGTCTGGGCCTTCCAGGTGCAGCGCCCCCTGCGCATCGTTCAGACGCTACCACGGGATCAGGCCACCGATGTCCCCCTGGACACCGGCATCGAGCTCACCTTCAGCCACGAAGGCGTCATCGGCGTCGGGAGCCAGTTCCACATCGAGCCGGCGGTGGACGGCCGGTTCGAGACCCACAAGCGGACGGTGGTCTTCGTCCCCCGCCAGCCCCTGAGCGCCTTCACCCTCTACACCGTCACCGTAGGGGCCGGCGTGGGCCTGGAGGGCAGCGACCAGACCCTGGGCGAAGACTTCGTCTTCCGGTTCGAGACCGGCTCGGAGAAGCGGGGCGAGCAGCCCGCTCCCTTCTCCTCCATCCAGCTCTCGCGGGCCGTCTCCGAGTCGCCAACGGGCGAGCCGCCTGCGCTGTCGCTGTACCGCGCGTACTACGGGAACCCCGACCAGGCGCCGCCCGTCGAGCCTCTCTCCTTCACCGTCTATCGCTTTCCGGACGTGGACGCCTTCCTGGAGAGCCTGGCCCGCTTCGACGCCATCCCGTCCTGGGCCGACCAGACGCGCTCCCGCTATCGTGAGGACACCACGGGCCTCGAGGAAGCCGCGTCCTTCCAGGCCACGCCGGAGCCGGTCGGCGAGTACAGCGACTACTTCGTGCTCTTTCCGGCCGCCGCTGCCGGCCGGCTTCTACCTGGTGCAGGCCAGCGGCCCGACCAGCAGCCTCCAGGGCTGGCTCCAGGTCACCGACGTGGCCACCTACGCCTCCATCGGGCTGGGCAAGTCGCTGGTCTGGGTCAACGACGTGTCTGCCGGCAGTCCGATCGAGGGAGCCCGCGTGCGCAGCGTAGGCGCCACCCTGGACGTGACCACGGGCGACGACGGCGTCGCCTTCTTCGAGACCCCGCAAGACCTGGTACAGCTCGAGCCCAGCCAGTTCGGGTACAGCTCCGCGTCCGTCGTCGGCAACCTGGTGGTGGAGGCCCCCGACGGGCGCACGGCCGTGGTGCCTTTGGGCAGCATCTTCGCCGGGTTCCGCTACTACGGGTACCGCGCCTACGGCTACGTGGGCAACCCCAGCTTCTACTGGCGCTTCCTCTACACCGACCGCCACCTCTACCGCCTGACGGACACCATCCACTTCTGGGGCCTGGTGCGGGCCCGCGAGAACCCGCCGCCTTCCCAGCAGGTGACGGTGCGGATCACGGGCAGCGGCTCCGAGTCCGAGTACGAGCCGGTGGTCGTCGCCGAAGACACCTTCACCACGTCACCCACGGGCACCTTCACCGGCGAGCTCTCCTTTGCCGGCGTCTCCGCCGGCTACTACAACCTGGAGGTCGCTGTCGGCGATCAGGTGGTCACCTCCACCTACCTGGAGGTGCGCGACTTCGTGAAGCCGGCCTACAAGATCGACGTGGTGCCCGACCGCAAGGCCGTCTTCACTGGCGAGACCGTGAACTTCGACGTCAGCGCCACCTTCTTCGAGGGGAGCCCCGTGCCCAACCTGGGCCTCAACTACAACGGCATGGCGCAAGGGCAGCTCACCACCGACGCCGACGGCCAGGCCACGGTCACGGCCACCGCCCCGACGGGGACGCCATACAGGTCCTTCGACAGCTTCTCGCTGGACGTAGTGCCACAGCTAGCCGAGGAGGGTGAGATCACGGGCAGCGCCTGGGTGCAGGTGTTTCCCGCCGCCGTCACCTTCCGCGACATCCAGACGGACTTCCGGGACGGCCAGGCCGTCGTCGAGGGGCAGTTGACGGCTGTGGACCTGGACCGCATCAACAGCGAGCAGGCGGAGGATACCAACGATTTCCTGGGCGACCCTCTGCCCGGCCGGCAGGTGGACGCGCAGGTGGAGGAAGTGACCTACGAGCAAATCCAGGAAGGCGAGTACTATGACTTCATCGCCAAGATCGTGCGGCCGCGCTACCGATACGAGGAGCGGCGCCGGCCCCTCCCGAACCTGCAAGCCACCACGGACGCCCAAGGCCGCTTCACCTTCACCTTCAGCGGCTCCGAGGACGTGACCTACGAGGTGACCCTCACCGCCGTGGACGACGCCGGCCGGAAGGCTGTCCTCGAGACCGGCGTCTATGGCCGCTTCCGGGGTTACTACAGCGACCAGCCCTACCTCTCGGCTGGACAGAAGGACAACTACTCCGGCTTCGGGCCGACGAACACCTACGCCCTCGGCGAGGCGGTGGAGCTCACCATGCGCGTCGGGCCGGACGACCTGCCCTCAGGCGGCCCCAACCGCTACCTGTTCTACTTCGCCCAGAACGGCCTGCGGGACTACCGGGTGCAGGACACCTCCCACCTCAGCTTCCCCTTCGAGGAGAAGCACATCCCCAGCATCGACGTGATGGGCGTGCGCTTCACCGGCGCCACCTACCAGGAGGTGGGCTACGGCTACACGGCCCGCCTGGACCCGGAGGAGCGAAAGCTCACCGTGCGCGTCGAGCCCGACCGCGAGCGCTACGAGCCGGGCGACGACGCCACACTGAACGTGACGGTGACCGGCCCCGACGGCAACGGCGTTCGCGCCGAGGTGCTCCTGAGCGCCGTCGATGAGGCCATCTTCCGCCTGGAGCAGCCCGGCTACGACTACGAGCGGAACATCCTGGAGCAGCTATACGAGGCGGTGGACCCCGGCATCCTGCACACCTATGCCTCGCACCAGTACCCGGGAGCTGTCCCGGCCGCCGAACGGGGCGGCGACGGCGGCCCCCGCGAGGACTTCAAGGACGTGGCCTTCTTCGGCACCGTCACCACCGGCGACGACGGCCGCGGCAGCGTCTCCTTCAAGCTGCCCGATAACCTCACCTCCTGGCGGGTGACCGCCCTGGCGGTGACCGACACCCTCTACGCCGGCCACAGCCTGAAGCTGGTGCCCGTGGGCCTGCCCTTCTTCGTGGACGTGGTCCTGAACCGCGACTACCTGACCAGCGACAAGCCTATGCTCCGGGTGCGCGGCTTCGGGCAGGAGCTCCAGCCAGGCGACCCCGTCTCCTTCGAGGTGTCGGCCCCCAGCCTGGGGCTGACGGAGCCCCTGACCGCCCAGGGCGTCGCCTTCCAGCCCGTGGACATCGCTCTGCCCGCCCTCATCGAAGGCACGCACGACCTCATCATCAAGGGCAGCCACGGCTCCCTGAGCGATAGCCTCAAGCGCACCATCCAGGTGCTGCCGTCGCGGCTTGTGCAGACTCAGGCGAGCTTCACAGAGCTGACGAAAGGTATCAGTCTCGAGGGCAGCCCCTGACCGGGCGACCCGCGTGGTCTTCAGCGACCACAACCGGGGCCGCTACCTGCCCATCCTCCAGTCGCTCTCCTGGACCCACGGCGACCGGGTGGACCAGATGCTGGCCCGCGCCCTCTCTCAGGAGATGCTGGCCACCTACTTCGATGAGAAGTCCTTCGCGCCGCCCGCCGAGTTCGACAGCGCCCTCTACCAGACGCCCGACGGCGGCATCGCCCTCTTCCCCTACGCTGACGCCGACCTGACCCTCAGCGCCCGCGTCGCCGCCGTGGCGCCGGACCGCTTCGGCCAGCAGTCGCTGGCTGCCTACTTCCGCAGGGTCTACGAGGACCAGAACGAGACCCGCGAGCGGGCCATCATCGCCCTCTACGGGCTGGCCGCCCTGGGCGAGCCGGTGCTGCCGGCCGTCCAGGCCGCCGCAGCCGCCTCCGACCTCGACTGGCGGGAGCGCCTCTACGTCGCCCTGGCCGCCCAGGAGCTGGGCGACGAGGATACGGCCCGCGGCCTGGAGCGGGGGCTGCTGGAGCAGTTCGGCGAGAGGCGCGGCCCCGCCGTCCGCCTCCGCGTCGGCGTCGACCAGGACGACATCCTGGAGGCCACGTCGCTGGCCGCCATCCTGGCGGCTGGCATCGGCGATCCCCTGGCGCCCGACCTCTTCGAGTACACCCGCAGCAACTACACCAAGGACATCCTGGTAGAGCTGGAGCAGATCAGCTACCTGGTGAACGTCCTGCCCCGGCTTTCGCCTCAGCCGGTGCGCTTCGCCTACACCCTGGACGGCCAGCGGAAGGAGGCCGAACTGAAGGGCGGCGAGTCCCTGGCGCTGCTGCTCTCGGCCGACGAGCTGGCCGCCCTGGACCCGGAGCCCCTGGAGGGGCAGGTGGGCGTAGCCACCTTCTACCTGGCGCCCCTGGACCCGGCGGCTATCGAGAAAGACCCGGATGTCGCCATCACACGTGTCTTCCAGGGCCCGTCTGGAGGCCCTCTCATCCTTCGAGAGGGAGAGCTGGTGCGGGTGGTGCTGAACTACACCCTGGGGCCTCAGGCCCTGGACGGCTGCTACCAGGTCTCGGACCTGCTGCCGTCGGGCCTGAAGGCGGTGACGCGGCTGCTACGCCTGGGGAATCACTGACCCCAACGCCTTCTACCCGTATCTAATCGAAGGGCAGAGGGTGAGCTTCTGCGTCGATAAGCTCGACCCACGGCCGACCATTATCTACTACGCGCGGGTGACCGGCCGCGGCGAGTTCGAGGCCGAGCCGGCCATCATCCAGTCGCAGAAGGCGCCGGAGAGCATCAACCTGTCGGCGCCAGAGAAGGTGGTGATCCCGTGAGGGCGGTCTCCGTCCGCCGGCCCGCACTCGGTCTGCGCGTGGCGGCCGCGGCTGCCGGCGGCCTGGCCCTGGGGCTGGCCATCTGGCTGCTGCCTCTTCTTGGGGCTGAGACGGCGCCGTCGAAGCCGCCGGGCACCACGTACTCTCCCAGCCATCCCCTCCTCTTCTTCGACGAGCGCTCCTTCGCCGCTGCCGAGGCCGCTACCGCCGCCACGCCGGTCGAACCCATGCCAGATGCGCGGGGCCTGCTGCTGCCGCATGACTGGGTGGGCGGCGCCTTTATCACCACTCCCCTGCGCGATCTAGCGGCCTCTCGAAAAGTGACGCGGGTCATCCTCGTCGGCCCCAACCATACCAACGCCGGCGGCGCCGCCGTCCTGACCAGCGACCTGTCCTGGGAGACGCCCTTCGGCCGGGCCGAGGCGGACCGAGAGGCGGTGACCACCCTGGCCGCCAGCGGTCTGGCACGCCTGGAGCCGGAGGTCCTCACCTACGAGCACTCGGTGGCCGGCATCATTCCTGCGGTGCGCCGCTACCTGCCCGAAGCGAAGGTGGTTCCCCTTGTCCTCCGGGGAGGGCTTTCGGCCGAAGATGTCGAGCGGCTGGCGACCGCTCTGACGCCGCTGGTGGACGAGGGTACGGTGCTAGTGGCGGCCGTGGACTTCTCCCACGGCCTGCCGGCGTCAGCCGCCCGTCAGCGCGACGGCGAGACGCTGGCTCTGCTCCGCGCCTCCGACTGGGCGCCTCTGCTGCGGTGGGGCAACGAGCACCTGGATTCGCCGGCCTCTGTGGCCGTCCTCGTGGAGACTGTGGGCCGGCTGGGGGCGACGCGTTTCGAACTGAGGGGAAACAGCAACTCGGGCGAGGTAAGCGGCGTCGTCGCCTTGCCCGTGACTTCCTACATCGTCGGGTACTTCCACTGATCCTCGGCGGGATGTCAGTCTGACAGCAGCCCGGGGGCACCAAAGGGTCAAGAATCGAACTCACTCTCGCTCAAACAGGTGCCCTGAGCGCCGGCTGCATCTCCGCGTAGACGCGGGCCTGCCAAGGGCGAGGAGACTATGGTGAGGTAGTCCCGGTCACGGGAAGCCTCGGATGGCTCCAGCGCGCCGCAACCCGGTGAACGCGCCTCTCCCATCTCCCCCGTTTCCGGGCCAGAGGCCGCTCGCCCGGCTCAGGCCGGAAGAACCGCGACTTGCCGGCCTCGACCAGACCCAGGTAGGTCACGACCATCAGCACCAGGATCGCAAGGAAGCCGGCCGGCAGCGCCGTAAACCCGAGCACGCCTGCCAGAGGCGAGAACGGGAGCACGACACCAACAGCGGCGCAGGCCAGCGTCGTCGCCAGCAGTGGGCGGCTGGGGCGACTGTGGAAGAAGGGAATCCGCCTGGTGCGGATGATGAAGATCACCAGCGTTTGCGTGGCGAGCGACTCAGCGAACCACCCGGAATGAAACAGCGTCTCGCCGGCGTGAAAGACCCACAGCATGACCCCAAAAGTGAGAAAGTCATACACCGAGCTGATGGGGCCGAAGAACATCATGAACTTGCGGATGAAAGAGGTGTCCCAGTGCGCCGGATGCTCCAGCAGCTCCTCGTCGACGTTGTCCGTCGGGATGGTCATCTCGCTCACGTCGTACAGCAGGTTGTTGAGCAGGATCTGCGGCGGCAGCATCGGCAGGAAGGACAGCAGGAGAGAGGCGCCGCCGGCGCTGAACATGTTGCCGAAGTTGGACGATGTCCCCATTAGCACGTACTTGATGGTGTTGGAGAACACGCGCCTGCCCTCGACGACGCCGCCCGCCAGGATGCCCAGGTCCTTGTCCAGCAGCACGATGTCGGCGGCGTCCTTGGCCACGTCGGCGCCGGAATCCACTGAGATGCCGACGTCGGCGTCATGCAGCGCCACCGCGTCGTTGACCCCATCGCCGAGAAAGCCGACATCGGCGCCCAGCGTCCGCTGGGCCCGGATGATCCGCGACTTCTGTTCAGGTGTCACCCGGGCGAAGATCGTAGTCGAAGGCAGCGCCGCCACCAGCTCATCATCGCTGAGCTTCTCCAAGGCGGTACCGGTCAGCGTACCAGCGACAGGGATCCCCAGGTCAGCGCAGAGCTTGGCCGCCACCCGGTCGTTGTCTCCCGTGACGATCTTGACGGTGATGCCGAGCTTGTTGAGCAGTTCTATGGAAGCGCCAACGTCGGGCTTCGCCCTATCGACGAAGGTGAGGAACCCGGCGAACTGGAGGTCGTGCTCGTCCTGAGGGCCAATGGTCGAGAGGCCGTCTCCGTCACGGGTCGCCACCGCGATGGTCCGGCTGCCCGCATCGAACTGGGCATTCAGCAGGGCGCGCACGCTCGGCGGGACCTCGTGGCAGAGGGCAAGCACCGACTCGGGCGCACCCTTCGTTATCACGCGGCGGGCTCCCTTCGGGTCCTGCACCAGCACCGACATCCGCTGACGGTCGTAGTCAAAGGGGGCCTCGGCGAGACGGACGAAGTCCGATACGCGGGCTGCTGCGGCTTGGGGAGCGTCCCACAGGGCGCGGTCAAGCGGATTCCCGCCGACGACGACGCCGCCTTCAACCGTCGCCGAGTTGCACAGCAGCCCGAGAAGCAACGTCTCATCGGAAGGGTTGCCGGCGGGATCGAGGGCCGCCGAGAAGGTGATCTGACCTTCGGTGAGGGTGCCTGTCTTGTCGGTGAATAGCACCTCCATATTGCCCAGGTCCTCGATGCTTACGAGCCGCTTGACGATCACCGACTTGCGGGCCAGATGACGGGCGCCGGTCGAAAGGCTGACCGTCACGATGGCGGGCAAGAGCTGCGGCGTGAGCCCTACCGCGATGGCTAGGGCGAAGAGTGCGGAATCGAGAAGCGGCCGTCGCAGTGCGGCATTGATGACGAAGATGGACACGGTCAGAACGATCGTGACCTTTACGAGCAGGACGGAGAAATCGCGGAGGCCGAGCTGGAAGCCGGTCTCTTCCTGCGCCTCGCCGAGGCGGATGGCGATGCGACCGAAGGCGGTGTTTCTTCCCGTCTGCACTACCACTCCGCGGCCGGCGCCCGTGCGCACCACGGTGCCCATGAATGCGCACGACGGGAGATCGAGGGGCGACTCGGCGGGAGGCGCGGGAGCGATGCTCTTCTCCGCCGGCGTCGCCTCACCCGTCAGCATCGCCTCATCACATGTCAGGTCGCTGGCCTCCAGGAGACGCAGATCTGCCGGCACCACCTCGCCGACAGCGAGACGGACGACGTCACCGGGCACCAGCTCCGTGACGTTGACCTCGACGGCCTTGCCGTCGCGGGACGTGACGGCGGTGTGACGGATGCGAGAGTGCAGCGCCTCTACGGCGCGCGCGGCCCGGTACTCATTGAAGAAGCCGAGCCCTACGCTGAGGGCCATGATGGCAAAAATGATCAGGGCGTCGGTTCGCTCCCCGACGACCAGCGACGTGGCTGCCGCCGCCACCAGCAGGATCAGCAAGGGGCTCTTGACCTGGCGGAGCAGCACATCCAGAGCGTTCGCACCGTGGCTGCGAATGGCGTTTGGACCGACCTTGCCCAGGCGGCGCGTTGCCTCAGCCGCACTCAGACCGCTCTCGGAACTCCCCAACCGTCCGAGCACGGCCGACGCGTCGAGCCGGGCCGCCGCCGCGAGCTCCAGGCCTTGCCACCCATTCTCTCCGGCGCCCGAATCATCCATCAACTGCGTACGGCAGCTCCTCTGTTCACAGACTGTGGGGTGCCAATATTGCATCCGTATCTGCGTGCGTCAAGCAGCTACCCATTCGTACTCGTGGTTAAGACTCAGAACCGGTCGGGCGGCCATGCAGCCAGCCCGGGGCTCGAAGTCCAGTGAGCGATGGGGCTGCCCATTGATGTGGTGCACCAAAGACGTGCAGTGTCTTCAGGTCTCAATCTGACCTTTCGCATTGCCCCTTCCTGCTCTCGTGCTATTGTATTTGAGGCTTCGGCTTCGGAGTCTAGCTGGAGGCGCATTATGGAGCAGCGGGACAAGTACATCATCAACGAGCTGCGCAAGGAAGAGGCCTGGCGCATGTTCCGCATCATGGGCGAGTTCATCGAGGGGTTCGACAGCGCTCGCCGGACTCACGCCGGCCGTCACGGTCTACGGCTCCGCCCGCGTCCTGCCGGATGATCCGCTGTTCAAGCTGGCTGAAGACCTGGGGCGCAGGCTGGCCCTTGCAGGCTATGCGGTGATTACCGGCGGCGGGCCGGGCATCATGGAGGCGGCGAATAAGGGGGCATACGAAGCCGGCGGCACGTCGGTGGGGCTGACGATCGCCCTGCCGAAGGAGCAGCCTTCGAACCAGTACCACACAGTCGCCATCGACTTCCACCACTTCTTCGTGCGCAAGGTCATGCTCGTCAAGTACGCGACGGCCTTCGTCCTGCTGCCGGGCGGATTCGGCACCCTCGACGAGCTGTTCGAGACGATCACGCTGATCCACACCCACAAGATCCGGCCTTTCCCTGTCTTCCTGATGCGGCGGGAGTACTGGGAAGGCCTGATGGGCTGGCTGTCCAGCAAGACGGCGGGGAGCGGCTATATCGACCTGGCTGACCTGGACTTCATGGAGATCGTGGACGACCCGGCGGAGATCGTGGCCAAGGTGGACCGCTGGCAGCACCTGAAGGGGCATGACAACGACTAGCTCCCTCCCCACATCGCAACGTCATTCATGAAAGGACGCATTCCATGCGTGTTACTTCCTACGGAGCGGCGGGTGAAGTCACCGGCTCCTGCCATCTGCTAGAAGCCGGCGGCAAGCGGCTGCTGGTGGACTGCGGCCAGTTCCAGGGCGGCGATGACTCCTACGCCCGCAGCGCCGAGCCGTTCCACTTCGACGTCAAGAGCATCGACGCCGTTATCATCACGCACAGTCACCTCGACCACATCGGTCGTGTGCCGCTGCTCGTCAAGGAGGGCTACAAAGGGCCCATACTGGCGACGGCGGAGACGCGGGAGATCGGGCGGCTCATTCTCATGGACGCGGCGCACGTGATGTACGAGGAGTACGGCGCGCGGCGGCGAAAAGCGGAGCGCCAGGGCAACCAGGTGGAGCCACCGCCGTATGCCGTCGAAGACGTGCTGGTAGCGATGGACCAGTTCGAAGCGCCGGTGGGCTACGATTCGCCACTCTCACTGGCCAACGGCTTGTCGGTGACCTTCCGCAACGCCGGGCACATCCTGGGTTCGGCGTTTCTCGAGTTCGAGGAGAAGAGGAACGGGAACCGCAAGCGCATAACCTTCAGCGGCGACATCGGCTACCGGGGGCGCGAAGTCATGCCCGATCCGGTCGACCCGCATCCGTGCGACCTCGTCCTGAGCGAGGCGACTTACGGCGACCGGCCGCATCGTTCCGTCGAGGAATCGCGGCAGGAGTTCGAGCAGGCGGTCAAGGAGGCGATCGGACGCGGCGGCAACGTCCTCATTCCTTCCTTCGCTCTCGAGCGCTCGCAGGACGTGCTCTACTACCTGCACCTCATGTGGGATGCCGGTGAATTACCCCAGTGCCGCATCTTCCTCGACAGCCCGCTTGCCGTGAGCATCACCAAGGCCTACGAACGTCACCTGAAAGCGCTGAACCCGCGACTTCTCGCCAAGCTGCACGCGGGCGAGAACCCGTTCGAGTTCCCCGGCGTGGAGTTCACGGTCAGCACGGAGGACTCGAAGGCCATCCAGCGCTGGCCGTCGGGGAACATAATCATCGCCGGAAGCGGCATGGCGAACGGGGGGCGCATTCTCCATCACCTGCGGCACAACTTGTGGCGCAAAGAGTGCTCGGTGGTCTTCGTCGGCTACCAGGCGATCGGCACGCCTGGCCGCGCCATTGTCGACGGCGCCCGCTCGATCCACATCTTCGGCGAAGAGGTAGCGGTACGCGCCCGCGTCTACACCATCAACGGCCTCAGCGCTCATGCCGATCAGCGGGGGCTGGTGGACTGGCTGCGGGGGACGGAGAAGGCGGACGTGCGGCTGGTGCACGGTGAGCAGAAGAGCCTGGAAGGGCTAGCGGCGGCCATACGCACGGAGCTGAAGAGAAAGGTGAGCATCGCCGCCTTTGCCGAGGGCTACGAGGTATAGCTCCCGCCGGCACCAAGGCTCTCAGAGGCTCATCTCCTGTCTTTCGCGGAAGACATCCCGGCGGTCGCGCCCGATGACTGTCACGTCTCCCGCCTCCAGCGCATCAAGGGGACTGAGGTCCGGCTCGCCCCGCACACGATTCACGGATGGTGCGCGATTCTTGGGCGTATGGGAGGTCGGCGGCGACTTGTAGCGAGTAGGCTAGGCGACCGCCCCGCCGGGTGCCAGGGTGGCCTGCTGAGGACCCACCCGCGCCCGCCTACATGATTCGGGGCTAGTTCAGCCACCGCCTCCTGGCGTACCAGGCGGCCGCCGCTGCAGTAGGGTGTCCAAGGCGAGTCCCGCTGGGCTACTAGCGCTCCCGGCTGGCCATCGGCGCACATCGAAGAGCAGGGTGATCCGTGGTCAGTCTGGAGAGGTTCCGGGCTACGGCGTTGCGACTCACATCGTGGAACCATTGCCCTAAGGGCTAGCCTTGCGAAGATGCGCTGTGCTGATCTGGAGGCTGTCTTCCCTCCGTGGCACCGATCGCCGTCAGAAAAAAGTCCGCGACTGCATCTGCGGCGCCGCTATAGGTTCGTCTCGATGCGAGCGCCAGCAGCATCCCAGACTCGAAGATCGACGCCAGGGCCGCGATGGCGACGGGGATGTCCAGGTCAGAGCGGAATATCCTTCATCTACGCCCCGTTGCAGGACGCTCGCAGTGAGATCCGCGTAGGTCCGGGACGGAGTTCCGTCTTGTGGTCGGGCATCTCGTCGGCCTGCCCCCTGAGCATGACCTCGGTCAGAACGCCGAAGCGCTCGAAGAGGCCGGCGGCAGCGTGGATCATCTCCCTAAGGGCAGCCTTCGGGTCTCTCTCTTCGGCGGCGTCGCGCAGCCTTTGAACCAGGTCTTCGGCCGCAGCCTGCATGACCGCTCCGATGAGACCCTCGCGGCTCTCGAAGTGCCTGTACAGCGAACCGACGCCGACGCCGGCGCGGTCTGCGATCTCTCTTATCTCCGCTGCCAGTCCCTTCTCCGCAAACAGCTCACGTGCCGCTTCTAGGATAGCCTCGCGGTTGGCCAGGGCGTCTGACCTGGCCGGGCGGGGGCGAAGCGGCCCCCCTGCTGGGTTCGTGGTCACGGCGGCTCCCCCTCTGTTGACAGAAGCCGGAAACCGATCCGATAATGGATAGGAACCGGAACTCCTGTTCCTATTCTAAGACCACGGCTTCGGTATGTCAAGCGAAAAGCAGATTGGCGCGGTCCGTTGTCCTTGATAGGAACCGAGACTCTGGCTCCCTGGAACGATCGGAGGACCAACTGTGCGCCGTGTTGTCTCCTGGCTGACTGAATCTCGTACCGCAAAGCACTGCTCGTACTCGTCGCCATCGTGCTCGTCGTCGGCTTCGGCGGCTACACGCTGACCCGCGTCCGCGAGGAGTTGCTCCCGGATGTCAACTTCCCCGTGATTACCGTGATCGCCCGCAGCCCCGGCGACCAGCCCCAGAACATCGTCCAGACGGTCATCACGCCGGTCGAGTCCGCCGTCTCCGGCCTCCCGGGGGTGCGGAAGACCTCCTCCACCGCTGTGTCTGGCCTGGGCGTGACGATGCTCAGCTATGACTACGGCACGGACCTCAATAGCGCCGAAACGGCGGTCAAGGAGGCTCTCACCGATGCTCGGCTGGGGTCGAATGTCTCCACATCGATCCTCAAGTTCGACATCTCGATGATCCCCATCGTCACGTTCAGCCTGCGGGGCGATCTCAGCCAGGCGGAGCTGTATCAGCTTGCTCAGTCCCAGGTCGTCCCCAACCTGACGGACCTGGACGGAGTCGCCTCTGTTTCCGTGAGCGGTGGCGCGCTCAGCCAGGTCGTCGTAACGCTCGATCGCCAGAAGCTGCTTGATAGCAGCCTCACCTACGACCAGGTGGCGCAGGCGCTGGAGGCCAACAACGTCATCCTCCCCTCCGGCGAGCTAGCCACCGGCGACACCGTCCTGCCGGTCGAGACGGTCGCCGTCTACAAGAGCCTGGACGATATCCGCAACATCGGCATCTTCACGACGCCCGCCGCCGGCACGCCCGCAAGCGTTGTGCGCCTGGGGGACATCGCCACGGTCGCCGAGGCGTCGGCCGCCCCAAACGGCGCCAGCCGCACCGATGGGCAGCCGGCCGTGAGCATCCAGGTGGCCAAGGCGAAGGACGCCAACACGGTCCAGGTCGCTCATAGGGTGACGGCGGAGTTGGACAAGATCAAGCCTGCGCTGCCCCAGGGCGCCTCGTTCAGCGTCTTCTTCGACCAGTCCACCTTCATTACCAGCTCGATCAACGGAGTGGTCCGGGACGGACTGATCGGCGGCGTGTTCGCGATCATCATCGTCTTTCTCTTCCTGGCCAACTGGCGCACGACGCTGGTGACGGCCGTTTCGATCCCGCTGTCCGTGATCACGGCCGTGGTGCTGCTCGACCGCATGGGCTATTCGCTGAACATCATGACGCTGGGTGGCCTCACCATCGCTATCGGCCGCGTGATCGACGACTCCATCGTGGTCCTCGAGAACATCTACCGGCATATGGCTAAGGGGGAGAAGACCTTCCCCGCAATCGTTAACGGCGCCCGCGAGGTGAGCATCGCCATCACCGGGGCCACGGCGACAACGTGCGCCGTCTTCCTGCCGCTTGGCCTCGTGGGAGGCATCATCGGCCAGCTTTTCTTTTCATTCGCGCTCGCCGTCGTGTTCGCGCTGCTGGCTTCGCTCCTCGTGGCCGTGACCGTTATCCCGGCGCTAACCCGCTTCACCATCGCCGGCCGCGTGAAAGTGCGTGAGAAGGCAGGCCCGGGCGACACCCCGCTGGCGAAGGTGTACACGCCCGTGCTGCGCTGGGCGCTTGGGCACCGCTGGATCACCCTCGGCGTTGCCGGTGTGTTGTTCATCGGGAGCCTGGCACTCGTCCCGCGACTACCCGTGCAGTTCCTGCCCGACTCGGGTCAGAAGACCGTGACGGTGTCGGTCAACGCCCGCCCCGGTGAGACCCAGGACGCCGTCCTGCAGCAGGCCATCGCCGTCGAGAACCTGCTCTCGAACTTCAAGGTCGACCGCTATCAGACTGTGATCAACGGCACCGCCGGCGACTTGGGCACCCTCAGCAATGTCATTTCCGGCAAGGGCGCCAACAGCGCGAAAATCACCATTGAGCTGGCGAAGAGCGGACCGGACAAGAACACGGTTGCGGCCCAACTCCGCAGCCTGATCGCGCAGGATGTCCCGAGCAGCGACAACATGTCGGTCTCCGCTGCCGACACCAGCATGGGCTCGTCCGGCATCTCGATGACCGTCTCGGCCGAAAGTGATGCGGCGGAGAGCGGGCTGCCCGACGCGGCGGAGCAGGTGCGGGCGGCAGTGGCGGCCGTGCCCGACACTGCCAACGTCACCAGCGATCTCGCCGCTGCTCAGCCCACGCTTGAAGTGCGGGTCGATCCGGCGAGGGCAGCGGCAGCCGGGCTGACGGCGCAGCAGATCTCCAGCAGTATCGCCAACCTGTCGTCCAGCCGCACCATCACTACGGCAGACCTCGGCCAGGGGCCCCTCGGCGTGAGCCTGGAAGTATCCGGCAGCGACATCACTAGCGCGGAGACGCTGGGCGCGCTGGAGATCGCCCGCGGCGTGAGGCTGGACTCCGTGGCGAACATCGTGCCCGTGACCAGGCAAACGACCATCACGCGTGTAGACGGCAAGCCGGCGGCGACAATCACCGGCGACATCACTAGCGACAACACGGGCAAGGTCTCGGGAGACGCGCAGAATGCCGTTGACAAGCTCACGTTGCCGAACGGGATCACGCGTGAAAGCCGGCGGCATCGCCTCGGACATCAATCAGGGCTTCTCCACGATGTTCGTCGCCATCGTGGTGTCGATCGTGCTGGTCTACACCGTCATGGCACTGCTGTTTGGCAGCCTGCTTACGCCGTTCGTCATTCTCTTCAGCCTGCCTCTGGCGCTGATCGGCGCCCTCGTGGCGCTGGCAATCACCGGCTCAGCGCTCAGCATCAGCTCGCTGATCGGCATTTTGATGCTCGTCGGCATCGTTGTGACAAACGCCATTGTCCTGCTCGAGTTCGTGATCATGCTTCGCAAGGAGCGCGGCTACAGCACGTACGACGCGCTGGTGGAAGGCGGGCAGACGCGCGTGCGGCCGATCATGATGACCGCCGTCGCCGCGATGCTTGCTCTCGTCCCGCTGGCGCTGGGCCGCAACGAGGGGGCGATAATCGCGAGCGAGCTGGGCCGGGTGGTGATCGGCGGGCTATTCAGCTCAACCCTGCTTACGCTGGTGGTGGTGCCGGTGGTCTACAGTCTGGTCGAGGGGCTCAAGATGCGCTTCTCTCGACGACTGTTGCCGCAGCCGCCGAACGGGTGACCGCGCGGGCACAGCGTCCGACCGGCGAATGGCGTCGGCGTGCTGGGGCGCAACTCCAGTC
>CAVSBT010000028.1:0-3725 GCA_963726245.1 uncultured Chloroflexia bacterium | reverse complement strand
GGTAGTGTACCCCCTGGAAGCGGATGCGCTCTACGTTGCGATAGGCCTTCTCCCGCGCCTCGGCCAGGGTGGCGCCGGTGGCCACCACCGTCAGCACGCGCCCTCCCGCCGTCACCACGACGCCGTCCTCGCGGCGCTTGGTGCCGGCGTGGAAGACCTGCACGTCCGGGTCCACCTCGTCCAGCCCCTCGATGGGGAAGCCGGTCTCGTAGGAGCCGGGGTAGCCGCCCGAGGCCAGCACCACGCCCACGCAGGCCTCGTCGCTCCACTCCACGACCGTCCCCTCGAGGCGGTTGTTGACCACCGCCAGGAGTATCTCCAGCAGGTCGGTCTTCAGGCGGGGGAGGAGCACCTGCGTCTCCGGGTCGCCAAAGCGACAGTTGTACTCCAGCACCTGCGGCCCGTCGGCGGTCACCATGAGGCCGGGGTAGAGGACGCCCCGGTAGGGCCGCCCCTCTTCGAACATGGCCTGCACGGTGGCCCGCGTGACGTGCTGGTCGATCCACTCCTCGGCGGCCGGGTCCAGCCAGTGCGGGCGGGCTGTAGGCGCCCATGCCGCCGGTGTTGGGGCCCTGGTCGCCGTCGAAGGCGGGCTTGTGGTCGCAGGAGAGGGGCATGGAGACGACGGCCCGGCCGTCGGTGAAGGCGTGGGCGGTGACCTCGCGCCCCTGAAGGCGCTCCTCGACCACGACCCGCCGGCCGGCGTCGCCGAAGACGCCGCGGACCATCATCTCCTCCAGGGTCGCCAGCGCCTCCTCCTTGCTGGAGGTGACCACGGCGCCCTTGCCGGCCGCCAGGCCGTCGGCCTTGACCACCAGGGGGCCCTGGTGCGCCCGCACGAAGGCGGCCGCCTCGTCGAAGGAGTCGAAGGTGCCGAAGGCGGCGGTGGGTATGCCGTGGCGCTGCATGAGGACCTTGGAGAAGACCTTGCTGGACTCGATCTCGGCGGCGGCGCGGCTGGGCCCGAAGGCGGGGATGCCGGCGACGGCCAGGCGGTCGACCAGGCCCCGCGCCAGGGGCTCCTCGGGCCCGACGACGACGAGGTCGATGCGCCGGTCGCGGGCGGCGGCGGCCAGCCCCTCGATGTCGTTCGCCGCGATGGGCAGGTTCTCGGCGATGTCGGCGGTGCCGGCGTTGCCCGGCGCGACGAGTAGCTGGCCGAGCAGGGGGCTCTGCGTGAGCTTCCAGGCGATGGTGTGCTCGCGGGCGCCGGAGCCGACAAGGAGGACGTTCATGCCAGTAATCTCACGGTACTCCCAGGAAGGACGCCGCGTCTTGAACCGCGGTCGGGGATGACGGTGAAGTGATTGGTGTCCGGGATGAGGACCAGCTTGCTGCCAGGCGTGGCGGCAGCCATCGCGGCTGGACTTGTATCCTCTGCCCCGCTGATAACGAGGACAGGGATGTCCACATCAGCGAAATCGGCAGCCTTGACGGGTTCGAACAGGCGCTGAGCGCAGGCGGCGAGCGCCAGCCGGTCGGTGTTGGGTATCCCGTCGGCGATGGTACGGAAGGTCTTGCCAAAGGGGTCGGTGATCTGCGAGGGGTCGTCAACCAGCAGATAGTCGGCGGACTTACTCATCTGCTCCTCGCGGCCTGGGTCCAAAAGGTTGCCAGCGCCGCCCAGGATCACCGTGGTGAACCTCTCGCGGTGGTTGATGAGCAAGTGGGCGGAGATCATGGACCCCATCGAGTAGCCGAAGAGGTCGGCTTTGTCGATGCTGAGGTGGTCCATCAGCCGCAGGACATCCCCGGCCATGTTCTCGATGCCGTAGGCCTCCGGATCGTGCGGCTTGTCGCTGTCGCCGAAGCCGCGGCAGTCCAGGCCGACGACCCGTCGCACCGGCTGGAGGGCCTCCACCCATTTGGTACCCACCCAGTTGAGCTCCATGCTGAGGGGGAACCCGTGTACCAGAACGATAGGCTTCCCCTGGCCGAAGGTCTCGTAGTGGATCTTCACCCCGTCGGAATCGAAGAGCCCGGAGGGGGCGACGGTGGCCAGCGCAGTGGGGGTGCCCTTCTTCTCCTCCTCTTTGCCGCCGCAGCCGAGGAGCGCTATGCCCGCGAGGCCGCCACCAGCCACGACGGCCATTCGCAGCACCTCCCGTCGGGTCATGCGTGTCGTCTGAAGGCGGTGGAGTTGTCGCTGGACGGCATCTACTCCCTCCTTTGAGAGCTAGCCTGAAGTGTGGCCCGAGGCCAACGTCCCCTCACTCCCACTCTATCGTGCCCGGCGGCTTGGAGGTGATGTCGTAGACGACGCGGTTGACGCCGGGCACCTCGTTGACGATGCGGTTGCTGATGCGGGCCAGCACCTCGTAGGGGAGGCGCGCCCAGTCGGCGGTCATGGCGTCGTCGGCGGTCACGACGCGCAGGGCCACGACGTAGCCGTAGGTCCGGAAGTCGCCCATCACCCCCACGCTGCGACTGTCGGTCAGCACGGCGAAGGCCTGCCAGAGGTCGCGGTAGAGCTGCGCCAGCTTGATCTCGTCCATGACGACCCAGTCCGCCGCCCGCAGGATCTCCAGCTTCTCCGGCGTAACCTCGCCGATGATGCGGATGGCCAGGCCCGGGCCCGGGAAGGGATGGCGGAAGACCATCTCCTCGGGCAGGCCCACCTCCAGGCCCACCTGGCGCACCTCGTCTTTGAAGAGGAAGCGCAGGGGCTCGATGAGGGTGAAGGTCATGTGGGCGGGCAGGCCGCCCACGTTGTGGTGCGTCTTGATCTTGGCGGCGGCGCTGGAGCCCGAGGAGGCGCTCTCGATGACGTCGGGGTAGGTGGTGCCCTGGGCGATGAAGTCCACCCGCCCCAGCCGCTCGGCCTCCTCCTCGAAGACGCGGATGAAGGTCTCGCCGATGCGCCGCCGCTTCTCCTCCGGGTCGGTGACGCCGGCCAGGGCGTCCAGGAAGCGGGCGGTGGCGTCGGCGTGGACCAAGTTCATCTTCAGGTGGCGGCGGAAGGTGGCGATGACCCGCTCCGCCTCCTCGCGGCGCAGGAGGCCGTTGTTGACGAAGATGCAGGTGAGCTGGTCGCCCACCGCCCGGTGCACCAGGGCGGCGGTGACGGCGGAGTCGACGCCGCCGGAGAGGGCGCAGATGACGCGGCCGGCGCCCACCTGCTCGCGGATGCGACGCACGCTCTCGGCCACGAAGCCGCTGGGGGTCCAGTCGCCCCGGCAGCCGCAGACGTTGTAGAGGAAGTTCTCGAGGATGCGCTTGCCCTGGGGCGTGTGCACCACCTCGGGATGGAACTGGAGGCCGAGGAGCCCGGCGCCGTTGCCCATGACGGCGATGGGCGAGTTCTCGGAGTGGGCCAGGGCGTGGAAGCCGGGCGGCATCTCGGCGATGAGGTCGCCGTGGCTCATCCAGACCGGCATCGGCGAGGGCAGCCCCTCGAAGATGGGGGCGTTGCGGTCGGCCTGGTAGATCATGGCTGGGCCGTACTCGCGGCGCTGGCCGGGGGCGACGCGGCCCCCCAGCTGGTGGGCCAGCAGTTGCATGCCGTAGCAGATGCCGAGGACCGGCAGGCCGCTCTCGAAGACGTAGGCGGGGGCCGTGGGCGCGCCTTCCTCGTAGACGCTGGCCGGCCCGCCGGAGAGGATGAAACCCCGCGGCCTGAGGCGGGCCACCTGCTCCCAGGGCGCGTCGTGGGGCACGAGCTCGCAGTAGACCCGGCACTCGCGCACCCGGCGGGCGATGAGCATGCTGTACTGGGAGCCGAAGTC
>CAVSBT010000027.1:0-122265 GCA_963726245.1 uncultured Chloroflexia bacterium | reverse complement strand
GGCCCACGACCAGCTCATGGCGCATGGCGCAAGAGGACGGCGACGGCCTCCACTGGGGCAACGACGGGCCCATTCCCCTGCAGGGGCAGGAGCAGCCGGAGCCGATGCCCATGCCGGAGCAGGGCCTCCAGCCCGACCGCAGCGCCGCCATCGAGGCCACGGGCTACGCCACGCTGGCCCTCAACGCCCACGGCGACCGCCTGAACGCCTCGCGGGCCGCCCGCTGGCTGGTCACGCGTCGCAACGCCTACGGCGGCTTCGGCTCCACCCAGGACACCGTCGTCGCCCTCCAGGCTCTCAGCGAGCAGGCCGCCGGCGCCGCCGCCGACGTGGACCTGACGGTCACCGTCGAGGCCGGCGGCGAGACGAAGCAGGTCACCATCAACAGCGGCAACTTCGACGTGCTCCAGATGGTGGACGTGCCCGCCGGGACGCCGGCGACGGTGCGCGCCGAGGGCCGCGGCGAGGTGGTGGTGCAGCACGTCACCCGCTTCAACCTGCCCAAGGCCGAGGAGCAGGGAGAGGTCTTCAAGATAGACGTGAACTACGGCACGGCGCAGGTGGCGGTGAACGACACCATCACCGTCGACGCCAAGGTGACGTTCAACCCGCCCGAGCCGCTGAAGGCGGGCATGGTGGTCGTGGACATCGCCGTGCCCACCGGCTTCGAGCCCGTGCGCGAGTCCATCGAGCAGGCCGTGGCCGGGGAGCCGCGCATGAAGCGGTTCGACGTGGCCGGTCGCAAGGTCATCTTCTACATCGAGGACATGAACCCCGGCGACAGCATCTCCTTCAGCTTCCAGGCGAAGGCGCTGTACCCGGTGCGCGCCAAAGGCGTCGCCTCGCAGGCCTACTCCTACTACAACCCGGATTGGCGAGGCGAGACCCTGGGCAGCGCGATCTCGGTGTCCGGAGACGGAGGGTAGACAAGGCCAGAGCGTCCGCAGCCCCCCCTTTCCTCCGCTTCCTCCCCCCCGCGCCGCTCCCCCCGCTCCCTCCCCCCCCCCCGCGCCCCCGGCGGCCCCCCGCCCCCGCCGCGCCCCCGGGCCCCCCGTTCCGCCGCCCGCCGCCCCCCCGCCCCGCGCCCTCCGCCGGCCCCCGCGGGCGCGCGGCGCCCCGCGCGGCCGGCGCGGCCGCGCCCGCTCTCGCCCCCCGGCCGCGCCGGGCGCCGTCGCCGCGCGGCGTCCGCGCCCGCGCCCCCGCCGCCCGCCGGCCCGCGCGCCCCGCCGGCGCGCGCCCTAGGCTGTCCCCGTCGCGCGCTTGCGCCCCCGCCGCTGTACGCAGTCGGCGGTCGTGCACGATGTGCGGTGGCGTAGGCGCCGTTCTCCCCCGCCACTGAGGTGGCGACTGTCTGGGCGGCGGTCCCCCGGCGGCGGCGCGCCTCGGGCGCTGCGAGCGCCCCACTGCCCTGCGCGCAACGCCCGTCGGCGGCCGCGCCGCCGCCCCGCCGGCCCCCCGCCCCGGCCGCCGTGCGTAAGGCCTGTGTCAGGGCGGTTCCCCCCGCGGCCCCGCGGCGCGCCCGCCTCGCGCCGCCCCGGCGCCCACCGCACCCACTGTGCGTGGCACCATCTCTCGAGGCGCTGGCGCACCGTCAGGGTATCGCATGAGCAGTCTCCTGTCGACCAGCCTCGGGAATTCCACAGCGCGCCGCCCGATCATGTCACGTCGAGTTGCCGGGCCAAACGCGCAGCCATGGCTCCCCAGGACGAGGCTGAGCCACTGCACATCCATCTTCTAGAGTGGCCATCAGCGTCAGGTGTACGTTGCCGTCGCTGAGGGCAGCCCTCCCACCGCTGCCGACACCGCCCAGAGCAATGCCACGTCACAAGGGCTGCTCCGCGCCCCGGATGTGTGCAATCCAGTCCGCGCTCCGTGCCACGAGAACACGTCTAGATTACCGACCGCCAAAAGCCTAGGCTACACAGCAGCGGCCAGCGCACGCCCGCTGTCGGGCCAGCTGGTCGATAGCTGGAAGCTACATCTGCATCAGACAGCGTAAAGGACTGTGTCAGGATGCCCCATGTTCCCGCGCCCCCCCTACATAAAGCACCAGCGTCCGCGCCGTCTCTGTCCGATTTGCACAGCCCCATCTCGCGGTGGAAAGCGATGAGCAGATAGCGAAGTCCGGGCGCGCCCAGCAGACCGCGGCCGTTAGGACGGCGGCGCAGGGCCGGCGGTCGCGAACGGACTCCAAGGCGGCGCGCTCGTCGCTGCCCAGGACTTGCCTCTCTTTTTCCTTCGCGGACAGCCACAGCACCGACGGTACCGCCACCGCAGCGGCAGAACCCAGCCCCTAACCTAGGATTGCACAAGCCGGCCAACTCGGCAATCAGCCCACGTAGCGCGGGTGCCGCATGGGGAGTGCCTCTGAGACCCAACGCGTCCGTCTCCAGTCCCACTTCAGGCGCTGTGGAGGAACCACAGGGCCAACCCGTGATATCGACCAGCAAACCAGCACGCAGAGGAGAGCTCCCGCGCCAAGCGAGCTGCGGTCGGTTGACCAAACAGGGTCAGCCGGTCACAAAGGAAAGCGCGATGACTGCCACCGCAGCCGCGGCAGGCAGCGCCGCGTAGCGCCTGATGCGAAGTCGCTCCAGCGCCTTACACTCCTCACCACAAAACCCTCATTATCTCATCAAGCCAATATACCACATATCATCGTACCCGCATCTACCTCCCCTCCCCACCCAACGTCGCCAGAGCGCCCGGCCGTTCCGCCGCCCGTGCAACTCCCCTCGCCCGGCCACGAGGTGCTAACATCGATTCGAAAGCCCAACTTCCTCGCGAGGTGACAGGCATGGTGATCAGCATCAAGCTCTCGCTGCAGACGCGCGGCAACGCCGACACCCACGACATCACCGACGCCGTGGCCCGCGCCGTCGCCCAGTCGGGCCTGAAGTCGGGCACCGTCACCCTCTTCTGCCCCGGCTCCACGAGCGGCCTCACCACCATCGAGTTCGAGCCCGGCGCCGTGGCCGACCTGCAGCAGGTGTTCGACGAGGTGGCGCCGCCCGACCGCAACTACCGCCACAACGAACGCTGGGGCGACGGCAACGGCCACTCGCACGTGCGCGCCGCGCTGCTCGGCGCCTCCCTCTCCGTCCCCTTCGTGGATGGGCGGCTGACGCTGGGGACCTGGCAGCAGATAGTCTACGTGGACTTCGACATCCGCCCCCGCCACCGCGACATCGTCGTGCAGATCATGGGGGAGTAGGGGCGGCTCGCGAACCGCCCCTACGGGCGCGCCGCGTTCGCCTCCAGGTGATGGCGGAGGGCGCGGTTGAAGAGCTCCGGCCGCTCCCACTGCGGCGAGTGGGCCGTCTCCGGTATGACCTCGACGCGGGCGTTGGGGATGAGCTCGGCGAGCCGGGTCGAGCCGTAGATCAGCGCGGGAGCGTCCAGGTCGCCGTAGATGACGAGGGTCGGCGTCGAGATGGCGGCGGCGCGGTCCTTCGACCCCGGCCAGCCCACCAGGCCCGCGAAGGCGCCGACGAAGGCGTCGGGGGACATCCTGGAGAGGCGCACCCTTGTCTCCTCGAGGCGTTCGGCGGGCATGTGCGGCGGCGGCGGCACGGGCGGCGGTAGATCGGCCAGCTCGGCCATCTTGCCGGCCTCCGCCAGGGCCATGCGTGTCCTCCACCACTCCTCCACAGCCGGGTCGGACATCATGGGGAACCTGTAAGAGCTGTCCTCCAGCGTCAGCGAGAGCAGCCTCTGCGGGCTGTGGAGGGCGATCTCCTGCACGATGGCACCGCCCATCGAGTGGCCGAGCAGGTGGTAGCGCTCGAGGCCGGCGTGGTCGATGAGCGCCTCCACGTCGTTAGCCTCTGCTCGACGGTGTAGGACGAGCGGTCCTTGGTCGCCTCCGAGCGGCCATGCCCGCGCAGGTCCATCGCCAGCACGCGGTGGGTCCGGGAGAACTCCGGTAGCTGGTGGCGCCAGTCGGTGACGTCGCCGGTGAAGCCGTGGACGAGGACCAGCGGCTCGCCGGAATCGCCGTGGAGCTCATAGTAGAGACGAACGCCGTTGACCGTCGCGGTGGGCACTGTCAGTACCTCCGGTTAGTGTTCGAAAGCGGTGCGAAAGCCCGCCGCCATCCTATGACTGGGGACGGTCTGAGTCCAACCCACCTCGAACCTCGTCGCAGCCGGCTGAACCCGTTGCCTGACCGCTGAGCGACCTGAGCCGAAGGGTCGAAGGGTTGCCCCTTTCGCCGCCGACGTTTACCCTCTAACCGGCTGTGCCGCCGGGACCCCGGCAGCATAGCAAGGGGGAGACAGCGAAGGCGCCTCATGGAGAAGCTTGACGAGCTGGAGCCCCTCTTCTGCCCCCAGTCCATAGCCGTCATCGGCGCCTCGACCAGCGAGGCGAAGTTCGGCGGCCGTTTCCTCCAGGCCCTCCTCGACTTCGGCTACCGTGGTCCCATCTACCCCGTGAACCCCAAGGGCAGCGAGATCCTGGGCCTCAAGATGTACCCCAGCGTCCAGGACATCCCGGAACCTGTCGACATGGCCGACATTATGGTGCCGGCCCGCCTGGTGCCACAGGTGCTAGAGGACTGCCTGGCGAAGGGAGTGAGGGCGGCTCAGATCTTCACCTCGGGATTCGCTGAGACCCACGAGGAGCAGGGGAGGCTGCTCGAAGAGGAGCTGAAGGCGCTGGCCAAGAGGGGCATCCGCATCATCGGGCCCAACTGCTTCGGCGTCTACTGCCCCGAAGGCGGCCACACCCTCCTGCCGGGCGGCGACTTCCCCCGCGAGAGCGGCCCTGTCGCCTTCATCAGCCAGAGCGGCGGCCACGCCGTCGAGTTCGGGCGGCTGGCCAGGGGCGCAGGCATCCGCTTCAGCAAGGTAGTCAGCTACGGCAACGCCTGCGACGTGAACGAGTCGGACCTGCTGGAGTACATGGCCCAGGACCCCAAGACGCGGATCATCACCATGTACCTGGAGGGGCCACGCCAGGGCAGGCGCTTCCTGCGACTCGTCGACGAGGTGGCGCGGGAGAAGCCGGTTCTCATCTGGAAGGCCGGGCTCACGAGCGCCGGCGCCAGGGCCGTCTACTCCCACACCGCGTCGCTGGCCGGCGAGGAGGCCATCTGGGAGGCCCTCTTCCGCCAGACCGCCGCCCGGCGCGTCAACAGCCTCGAGGAGCTGGCCGACGCCGCTGTCGCCTTCCTCAACCTGCCGCCGGCCACCGGACGCCGCGTGGGGATAGTGGGCGGCGGAGGAGGTGTCAGCGTCGCCGCCGCCGACGCCTGCGACCGCGCCGGCCTGGAGGTCCCTCCCCTGAGCCATGACATCCAGGAGAGGCTGCGGAGCGTCCTTCCTCCCGCCGGCGCCGCCTTCAGGAACCCCGTGGACCTCGGCACGCCCATCGTGTTCCCCAACGTCTTCGAGACGGTCGTCGAAGCCGTCGCCTCGGCTGACAACATCGACACGGTTATCGCCACCCAGGCCATGTACTACGTCCTGACCGGCAAGCTGGGCCCACCCCCCGAGCAGAGGCCCGCCGCCGTTCGCGCCCTGGTCGAAGTGGCGCCGAAGGTCAGAGACAAGTATGGGAAGCCGGTGGTCATCGTCCTGCCCATCGGCGGCGACGAGCTGGAGATGCTGGACGCCGAGAAGGGGAGACGGGAGATCCGCGACAGCTATCTGGAGATGGGCGTCCTGTCCTATCCCACGCTGGAGCGCGCCGTTCGCGCGGTGGCGCACGTGGCGCACTACCATGAGAAGCTCGCTCGGTTGGGCCAGACATGACGCTCGAGAAGGCCTTCGCCATTAACGCCGAACCGGCGGTCATCTGGCGTGAGCTGACGCGCGAGCTGGCGCAGGCCCCGCCGGGCAGCCACACGGTCGAGCGTTCGCTCGAGGAGCAGGAGCTGGCCGTGCGGGTGGAGTTGCAGAAGGGCGTCGAGGCGGTCATCACCTACACGCTCATCCCCCGAGATGCTTACGTGGAGGTGGTAGCCCGCATGGAGCCACAAGGGTTCCGCTATAGCCTGATGCGGACCATCACCTTCGGCCGCTACGACATCGGCTACCAGTTGGCGCTGGCCGAAGGCCTATCGAACCTCAAGAAGGCGGCTGAGGCGGCCGCCGGCGAGGGTGAGGAGGAACAGACATCCGAGCCGTCACGACCCCATCTAACGCTGGGCTGGGCTCACCCGACTTCAGGATTACTAGCCAATGACGAGCCAGTCACGATGAGACCGGACAATTGACCACTCGATCCAATTAGGTTAGCTTATTGGCGGTCTAACAATCAGCATCAACTCAGTACCCATTCAGCATCAATTCAGCACCAAGGAGGAGTACTCACTATGAGAGAAGCGGTAATCATTGACGGCGTGCGGACGCCGTTCGGTCGCGCCGGCCGAAGGGGAGTCCTCAAGGCAATCACCCACAGCGAGCTGATGGTCCCATTGATTCTCGCACATCCTGAAGCGCAACAAACTGGACCCCAAGGACATCGACGAGTTCCACGTCGGCTCGGCCGGCCTGGTCACCCCCATGAGCAAGTGCCGGCAGTATCTGTTCGAAGCCGGCTTCGGCGACAATATCTGGGGATCGGACGTCAACACGCAGTGCGCGAGCGGCCTGCACACCACGGTCGAGTCGTGCGAGAGGGTGATGGCTGGCTCCGCGGACATCATCCTCGCCGCCGGCATCGAGACGATGGGCCGCGCCGGCGTTGTGAGCCCCGAGGAGATGGCCGGGGTGGCGGGCGGCGGGCTGATGGCTCAGCTCATGCCGCCCAAGTCGGACACGCCGTACCCGCCGGAGTGGAAAGACGCGGAGCTCCTGGCGCCGTGGTACACGGTCAAGAACGGGCAGATCTTCAACATGCTCTGGACGGCCGAGAACCTGCACGCCCGCTACAACGTCACCCGCAAGGAAGCGGATGAGTGGGCTCTCCGCAGCCAGCAGCTCGCCGTCGCCTCGCAGGACGCCGGCCGGTTCGACGACGAGATCCTGCCGATCACCATCAAATACAAGGACGGCAGCAGCGAGACGATAAGCAAGGACCAGGGCCCGCGACGGGAGACCAACCTGGAGGCCCTGAGCCAGCTCCGTGGAGCCTTGAAGCCGGATGGCGTGGTCACCGCCGGCAACTCCTGCCCCCAGAACGACGGCGCCACCATCTGCCTGGTCACGACGAAGGAGATCGCCAAGGAACGCGGCTGGAAGCCGATGCTGACCTACCGCCACTCGGCGACGATCGGCGTCGACCCGGACGTGATGGGAATCGGGCCGCGCTGGGCGACTGAGAAGCTGCTCAAGCGCACCGGCATGAAGATGGAAGACTTCGACGTGATCGAGATCAATGAGGCTTTCGCCTGCGTCGTCAACTACATGGTCAACGAGTTCAAGCTGTCCGACAAGATGATCGAGCGCATCAACCCCTGGGGCGGCGCCATCGCCATCGGACACCCGCTCGGTGGGACGGGCCCCCGCCTGATCATGACCGCTGGTCGCCAGCTCAAGGCTAGCGGCGGTCGCTGGGCGCTGACCACGCTCTGCCAGGGTCTGGGCATGGGCTACGCCGCCGCCTGGGAGCGCGAGAACTACTAGTAGGCACTTCAGCTAGCCACAAAGGCGTTTGGGGCCGGTCCGGGGGACCGGCCCCCCGCTTTGGGCGCGCACGCAGCCAATCCGTAGGGACAGAGCTTCAGCTCTGTCCTGGGCCAGCACGACAGCGGTGTAGCGGAGGGCTTTAGCCCTCCACGGCCACCGTGGAAGGCTGAAGCCTTCCGCTACCTTTGCGATAGCCTGGGCCTTGACGGGCGGACCTCGCCAACCGATGATTTAGTGGAAGTACATAGCGACGGGGCGCCGCCCCGGATGGGAGGAGTCTGTCAAGGACTCCTCTCTTTTTGTGATGCACGATACAGCCAGCGTACTCCTGGACTTCTTCTTCATCTTCGTGCTGGCCAAGGCGGCCGCCGAGGTGTTCCAGCGCATCCGGCAGCCGACGGTTATCGGCGAGCTGCTGGTCGGCGTGGCCATCGGACCGCACGCCCTGAGGCTGATTGACGTACCTCTGCTGGACTCGCATGAGGGCCTGACCTTCGTCTACGACGTCATGGCCGAACTGGGCCTGGTGGTGCTCCTCTTCTCCGTCGGCCTGGAGACGCGCCTCGACGAGCTCCTGCGGGTCGGTGCGCGATCCCTTGCGGTAGCCGTGCTGGGAGTGGCGTTCCCCTTCGCCCTCGGGACCGCCTACATGGCCCTGACCGGCCACGCCAACACTGAAGCTTTCTTCGTCGGGGCCGCGCTGGTCGCCACCAGCGTAGGGATCACGGCCCGCGTCCTCCGCGACCTGGGAGTGCTCGCTTCCAGGGAGGCCCGCATCATCCTCGGCGCCGCCGTGGCCGACGACATCCTGGCGTTGCTGGTGCTAACGGCGGTGACTCAATTGGGCCGGGAGGGCGGTGTGGAGGCAGGGAAGGTGCTGGCGACGGCCGCCGTCGCCGTGGCCTTCGTCGCCTTCACCGCCCTGGTCGGTACCCGTGTCGTGCGACGATACAGCCTGCATCTCGAGCGGCTTCAGATAGCCAACGCGCCGCTGCTCGTCGCGCTGGCCCTCATGCTGGGGCTCTCGGCGGCCGCAAGCGAACTGGGTCTGGCCGGCATCATCGGCGCCTTCCTGGCCGGCATGATACTGGCCGAGTCGCGCGAGCAGCTCCAGTTGGAGAGGCGCATTCAGCCTATATACGAGTTCCTGGTGCCTTTCTTCTTCGTCCTCACGGGCGCGAAGGTGGACCTGAGCGTCTTCCACGGCGGCACCATAGGGCTGGCGCTGGTCATCACGGGCCTGGCGATACTGGGAAAGCTTGTCGGCTGCGCGGCGGGCGGCTACGGCCTGGGAAGGCGCTCCATGCTAATCCTGGGTGTCGGCATGGTGCCGAGGGGCGAGATCGGCTTCGTCGTAGCCAGCGTCGCCCTCGCCGAGGGCGCGGTCGGGACGGACGTGTTCAGCTCCGTCGTCTTCATGAGCGTCGCCACGACCCTGGTCGTGCCGCCGATCCTCAGCATGCTGTACAGCAGACGTGGGATAATGTGACGCTTCGCGTCTGAATTCAGGCAGGCACAGAGGGGCAGTTCTGGAGGTCGCGATCGAGAGCATCCAGGCGCAACGAGAACGACGCCACGTCCGCTTGCTCGAGGCCGGTGTCGTGGCTGTGCTCGCCAGCCTCGCCGCTGGCTATTGGGCGATTTGCAGCGTCCTCATCCACCGCTCCTTTCATTCAAATGGTTGGGACCTTGGACTCATCAATCAGGCGCTGTGGAACACTGCTCACGGCCGACTGTTCGAGTACTCATTCCGCGACATCTCGTATGCCGGTGACCACTGGCAACCATTCCTGCTCGTCCTCGTCCCCGTGAAGTGGGTCAGCGCTGGCCCGGAGCCACTTCTGGTGGTGCAGGCCGTCGTCCTCGCGGCGGCGGCGATTCCGCTATACGCCGCGGTGCGGCAGGCGGCCGGGCGCGGGGGCGCGGGCGCACTAGCTGGAGCATA
Organism: uncultured Chloroflexia bacterium; assembly: GCA_963726245.1. Lineage (GTDB taxonomy): Bacteria > Chloroflexota > Dehalococcoidia > DSTF01 > JALHUB01 > CAVSBT01. The sequence goes on along the minus strand of CAVSBT010000027.1, from coordinate 112,746 downwards.
TCTACTCGGACTAGGCACGGCTCGTGCCGTTTCCTTCGACTTTCACCTCGAGGCATTGGCGCCGCTCCTCGCCTTTGCCGCGCTATGGGGTCTCGCCCAACGGCGGCACGCGGTCTTCGTCGTCGTCGCGCTCTTGATCCTCACGCTCAGAGAGGATGGGGCGTTGCTAGCGCTCGCGTTGTGCTGGATTGCCTGGTTTGCGTTCCAAGAACGGGCATCAGCGGGCGTGGCGGCAGCAGCCATCGTCTACGGGCTCCTCGCGACCGCCGTCATCATCCCGCACTTCCGTGGCGCCAATCTCAATCCATTCGCCGAGCGATACGGTTACCTTGGCGACTCTCCCATCGAGGCCCTTTGGAGCGTAGTTGCACGCCCCGACCTCGTGATGCCCCAGCTCGCTCGCATCGAGGCGTTTGAGGCGGTCGCGATCGTCTTGGCATCGTCAGCGCTGTTGCCCCTCCTGGTTCCGCGCTTGCTCCCTCCGCTCGCGGTCGTGACGCTGCTCCCACTGCTGTCGAAAGAGCCAGCGCAAGGTTCGCTCGAACTCCACTACCTTCTCGTCCCGTCAACCGTGGCGATACTGATCGCGGCCGTCGCGGTACGTGACGGCATGCGGGAGGGGCGTCCGCTCACGCTCGGACCACACTGGGTGGTCAAGAAGTTCGCACGCCATGGTCGCCGCGTCTGGCCAACGGTAATCGTCGGGGTCCCTGCTCTCCTATTGCTGCTCCGATCCCCGCTTCCTCCATCATTCGCCGCTGACTTGGAGCGATTCGATGTGGATCATCACGCAGCGGTTGCGCGGGGGTTCGTGCGGGAGGTCCCGTCGGACGCCATCGTCAGCGCCCAGTCGCCATTCGTCCCTCACCTTTCGGAGCGACGGCACGTGTATCAGTTCCCGCGGGTGCTTAATGCGGAGGTCGTGCTCCTCGACGAAGCAGGTCCGATTCCTGTCGACGACCTCGCGGCCGGCTACGCGGACTGCCTTGCAGCGCTGCCGCGCCTGGGATTCGACGAGGTGCGCTACGATGACGGTATCAGCCTGTGGCGCAAGGTGCGTCCAGCCGAGTCGGTCCCTGACGCGCCCGTGGCCTGTTCGGGCCAACACGCACGCTCCGAAGACCCCGAAGAGCAAGACATCAACACCTTCAATGAAGCAGCACGTCCACCTTGAGAAAGACGGGGGCCGCTGTTAGAATGCGCACATTGGCTGGCCGAAACGGTGCTCAAGGAGGACGCAATGGCGGCGGTCATCATACTGTTGGTCATCCTGGGAATCATTGTCCTCGCGGCGCTGATGATGCTGGGCATCTACAACGGGCTCATTCGCTCCCGGATGCGAACGCGTGAGGCCTGGTCCGGCATCGACGTGCAGCTCAAGCGGCGCGGCGACCTCGTGCCCAACCTGGTGGAGACGGTCAGAGGCTACGCCTCCCACGAGCGGGAGACCTTCCAGAACGTCACCAACGCGCGCGCCATGCTCCAGCAGGCCGGCGGACCGGCCGAGGCGGCCCAGGCCAACAACCAGCTCACTCAGGCGCTACGCTCCCTCTTCGCCGTGGCCGAGGCCTACCCTCAGCTACGCGCCAGCGAGAACTTCCTGGCCCTCCAGAACGAGCTGACGGACATCGAGGAGAAGATCGCCTACGCCCGCCAGTTCTACAACCGCAACGTCACCGACTTCAACAGCCGCATCCAGGTCTTCCCCAACGTCATGATAGCCGGCATGTTCAACTTCCAGCCCTTCGAGTTCTTCGAGGCGGAGGAGGCAGCGCGAGAGGTGCCGCACGTGAGCTTCACGCCGCCGGCCGCTGGAGCGCCACCCGCACCACCTCCGGCCGCTGAGCCGCCAGCCTCTCCGCCGCCGGCCGCGACCTAAAGCCATCGATGGCTAGCGAGCAGCCCACCCTCGTCTACGACCGCATCGGCGAGAACCGGCGCGACACGTTCCTGCTGATGGTGGTATTCGTGGCCTTGGTGGCGGGGATGTCCATCGCCATCGGCATCATCCTGGGGCTTCCGCTACGCATACGCCCCATTGCTCATCATCCCCTTCCTGCTCTTCGCCATCTTCAGCTACTACGGCTCGTCCGGGGTCGCCCTGGCCATCTCCCAGGCCCACCCCGTGACCAAGGAAGAGGAGCCGGAGCTCTACCGCACCGTCGAGAACCTCTGCATCGGCGCCGGGCTGCCCATGCCCCAGGTCTACGTGATCGAAGACGGCTCCCCGAACGCCTTCGCGACCGGTCGCGACCCCCAGCACGCGGCCCTCGCCGTCACCCGCGGCCTCCTTCAGAAGATGGACCACCTGGAGCTCGAGGGCGTCATCGCCCACGAGCTGTCCCACATCGGCAACTACGACATCCGCCTGATGACGATCGTCGTCGTCCTCGTGGGCCTGGTGGCGCTCATGGCCGACTTCGCGCTCCGGCTCACCATCTTCGGCGCCGGTCGGCGAAGCAGTAACAGGGACCGCGACGGAGGCGCCGCCGTCCTCATCATCTACGGCATCGCCTTGGTGGCGGTGATCCTTACCCCCATCGCCGCTCAGCTCATCCGCATGGCCATCTCCCGCCAGCGTGAGTACCTGGCCGACGCCTCCGGCGCGCTCCTCACCCGCTACCCGGAGGGGCTGGCCAGCGCCCTGGAGAAGATCAGCGCCGACACCGACCCCCTGGAGGTGGCCAACAAGGCCACGGCGCACCTGTACATCAACGACCCCCACCGCGAGCACCAGAGCTTCTTGAACAACCTCTTCTCGACCCACCCCCCCATCGAGGAGCGCGTCCGCCGCCTGCGGGCGATGTAGGGGCCGAGGTTCAGGCGGACGCGAGGCCGTAGGGGCAGGGCCCCGTCCCTGCCCTCGAGGGGCGACCACGGGGGTCGCCCCTACGTCCTATTCTGCACGCCCCCTTTCCCCCTCCAGCGCCGCCACGTGCTCCTCGAGGACGCCCGCCGGCGCGAGGCGGAGGAAGAGCCACGCCGCTGCCAAAACGACGAGCAGGTCGTCCAGGTAGCCCACAACCGGGATGAAGTCGGGCACGAGGTCCAGGGGCATCGCCAGGTAGAGCACGACGGCGGGCAGGATGGCCCGGGCCCGCAGCGGCACCCGGCGGTCGCCGAGCAGCCTCCAGGCAAGGCGCCCCTTCCGGTGCAGCGATAGGGCAGCGACCCGCCGCGCCAGCCGGCCCATCTCCGACTCGCGCAGCGCCGCTCGCCGGCGCCACAGGAGGACCGACAAAGCGCCGACCAAGAGCAAGACCGCCCCCAGGGCGGTCGCCGCTGCTATCCAGACAAGGCTCACGGTTCGATGTGGGAGGCGCGCTCTCGACGGCGAGGCGCGGTCAGTGGGGCGCCCGCCAGATCTCCGTCCAGCGGAAGCGGCGGACCACGCCCCGGCCGACCAGCATGGCGGGTATGACGGCCAGCACGCAGACGACCGCGGCGGCACGGAAGGTATCGGTGAAGGTGCTCACCTCGAGGTCTTTGACCAGCTGCCCGTACTCGGGCGAGCCGATGGGGACGCTGCCCGCCCGCTGGTAGAAAGCCCCCAGGCCGCGCGAGGTCAGCAGCGCGACCCCTACGAGCATGCCCACGAGTCGCATTACGACCAGCAGGGCCGACGCCGTGGCCCGCTGATGGTCGGCGACGGCGTTGATCACCGAGGCGCTGATCGGCGCGATCACCAGCCCGAAGCCGAGGCCGGTCAAGAGAAGGTTCAGCGTGAACTGCGGGTCGTGCACGTCCTGCGTCCAGAACGTCATGAGACCGAAGCCGACAGCGCTGATGATCATCCCCAGGGCGATGGTCCTGTGAAAGCCCAGCCAGCCAGCCAGGAAGCCTCCGAAAATGGCCCCCAGCGGCAGCATGACGGTTAGCCGCATCAGGTTCAGGCCGCCATCGAAGTAAGACCCGTTCTTGACGACGATAGTGAACACGGGGATATCCACCATGGCGACAATGAGCGTTCCCCCTACAAGGAGGTGGGTCAGGTTGCCCGCCGAGAAGGGCCGCGAGCGGAAGAGCGAGAGCATGATCATCGGCACTTTCGCCAGACGCTCACGCAGGAAGAAGCTGCCGCCGAAAAGCACCGCCCCAAAGTACAGCGCCAGGTTGATTGCCAGAGGCCGCCCGTTGACGGGGTCGTCGGTGAGGGCCACGGCCAGGCAGGTGAGCGCGCCGCCCAGGAGGAGGCCGCCGAGGTAGTCCACCGGCGCCCTTTCCGCCTTCTTCTCGCCGGACCTCCTCATGAACATGAGAACGATGATGATGACAGGTATACAGAGTGGCACGTTGATCCAGAAGTGGCCCCGCCAGCCGATTATTTGCACCCAGCTTCCGCCCCAGAGGGGCCCGAAGAGGCCGCCTCCTTCAGCAGCGGCACCGAGGAAGCCGAGGCCCACGGCCCTTCGCGCCGCCGGCAGGTGGTCGGCCACGATGGCCATGGACACGGGAACGAGGGCGCCCCCACCAACGGCCTGAACGGCTCGCGCGACGATGAGCATGTTCAGAGACTGGCAGGCGGAAACCCACAGCGAGCCGAACAGGAAGACGAAGATGGCCAGCAGGAAGATGCGCGAGTGCCCGTAGACGTCGGCGACGCGACCCATCAGGGGCATCGCCACGACGTACCCCAGGATGTAGCCGTTGATCACCCAGGCGATGCGGTAGAACTGGTCCACCGGCACGTGCACCCCGTTCATTATGGGCTCGAGCAGGGTGACCACCGCCATCTGGTCCATGGCGCCCAGGAAGACGGCAAAGCCGACGGCCGCGAGCAGCCAGTTGGGCGAGAGGGCCCTCTCCCTTGCCGGCGCTGCTAACTCGGCGGTGGTGTCCATGCTGCGTGACTAGATTGGGGGCTCGATGGAGACGGGCTCATCGAACTTGGAGAGGACGAGGATGCGGACGATGTTCTCCGGCTCGCCGGGGGCGAAGGGCCCCTCCAGCCGGATCTGACGCATCGTGTAGTCGTTGGTGCTTATCCAGAGCTTGACGCCGACCGTGAGGCCCGGCTCGGCGATGGGCACCGCCGCCTTCAGAATGCCGGAGTCGACTGTCCCCTCCAGAACGTAGGTGTTCTCGCCGTCCACCTTCTCCATGCCGGTCACGCGCACGTCCTGCAGCGAGCGGGCGACGGCCTGGATGCCCGCCGCCGGGTCGAAGATGGCGCTGATGGTGGTGCCCGCCGGCAGCGGCTGCCACTCGCGGGAGAAGGGGTTGGTCATCCACGCCTCCTCGCCGATGCCGACGATCTGAACCCTCAGGGTTGCGCCCCCGACCTCAGCCTCCAGGTCCGCCTTCATTCGGTCGGGCACCTGGATGTCGCCCTCGGCGGTCCTCAGCTTCAGGTTCAGCGGCAGGGGCGAGAAGCCGTTCTCGTGGTCAAGGCGGAAGTGGAACGACTTCACCGTGCCGACGCGCTCGACGGCCTTGGGAAGCACCTGATCGACCGGCGGCAGCGTTGCCGGCGTGGGCGAGGCCTCCTTACCGCCGCCGCCACCACCGCAGGCGACCGCCAGCGACAGGGCAGCCACCAGCATCGCCAGAACCCCGAACCACGCCTTTCTCACAGCACGGCCTCCCCCAATAGATGATCGGCCCTTCATGTAGTGGGAGTATACAGACCGAGACATGGGAAAGGGAAGCTGTGGCCGGGGGCTCGCTCATGAGGCTGTTGCGCAAGTCCGTAGGCCAGGCTATTCCAGCCTGGCCGTCAGCGAGAACGCCGAGGCTGGAAAGCCCTCGGTACGGCTGGTCTTCCTGCGACACCCCTCAGGGCTGGACCGTGATGCCCTCGCCCTCCTCGACGCCGCCGATGCGCCAGCAGGAGAAGCCGTCCTTCTTCAACCGGCGCTCCAGCCATGAGGCGCGGTCCGCCGGGACGGCCATCAGCAGCCCGCCCGAAGTCTGAGGGTCGTAGAGCAGGTCCACCACTTCGGCGGGCACGGCCGCATCGACCCGCACCGCTTCGGACAGCGCCTCCCGGTTGCGGCCGGCGCCTCCGGTGAGAAAGCCCTGCCGCGCGTATTCGAGGGCGCCGGGCAGGATGGGGACGGCGCCCGCGCGCAGGACCAGGCCCACTCCGCCCAGCTTCGACAGCTCGAGGGCGTGGCCCAGCAGCCCGAAGCCGGTCACGTCGGTGACGGCGTGGGCTCCGGCCTCCCGCGCCAGGTGCGACGGGTGGCGGTTGAGGAGCAGCATGCTCTGCACCGCCGCCTCCAGGTGCTCGGCCTCCGCCTTCTCCTCCCGCGCCGCCGTCAGGATGATGCCGGTGCCCAGGGCCTTCGTCAGCAGGAGGGCGTCGCCGGGGCGGGCGCCGCCCCTGGTGAAGATGCCCTGCGGGTGCACGATGCCCATGACGCTGAGCCCGTACTTCGGCTCCTTGTCGTACAGCGTGTGGCCGCCGGCCACCACGCCGCCGCCCTCCGCCACCTTCTCGGCGCCGCCGCGCAGGATCTCCGCCAGCATCGACGGCGGCAGGTCCTCCGGGAAGGCGACGATGTTGAGGGCGAGCACGACCTCGCCGCCCATGGCGTAGACGTCGCTCATGGCGTTAGCGGCGGCGACGGCCCCGAAGACGTAGGGGTCGTCGACCACGGGCGGGAAGAAGTCCAGCGTCTGGACTACGGCCACGTCGTCGCTGATGCGCCAGACGGCGGCGTCGTCGGGCCCGGCGAGGCCCACCAGGAGGTTAGGGTGGTCCGCGGGACGGAAGGACTCGGCCAGGGGGCGCACAACTTGCGCCAGGGTGCTAAGACCCGCCTTGCCGGCTCAGCCGGCGCAGGAAGCGAGCTTTGTCAGGCGGACCTGTTCCCGCGTCATGCCCATCACCCCCCTTCGCGCTAGGTTCCGACGATGCCAGTATAGAGCATACGGCGCACTGGTGTTGATGGGCCGAAGACGCGAAACGGGCCACCAAGGATGGCGGCCCTAGTCGTTATTGGCATATATTGCCCCTGACGCGGATGCGGGTGGAGAGTCTAGGGTTGGGGGGTGGTATCATGCCCACTTTTCGAGTGCAGATCGGCTTCGAGCTACCGTTTTGGCTGGCCCTGCCAGAACGGGAGTACAACGTGGCCTGGCAAGGCGAGCGGCATACTTTGAGCATCAACAACAGCGTAGACCGCGTTGAGGTTGGTGACTTCTACCTCGGCAAAAGGCTAAAGGGCGTCGTGTGGTGCCAGCAGGCTGAGGGCGAGACGGTGCGCACGCAGCTTCAACAATCGGATCCCGACATGCCCATCACGCGACACGCACTCAAGACCGTGGTAACCCACGTGCGACGGGTGGAGGCAGACACCCCAGAAGCGCTGGCTGAACTGTACGTGCAGCACCGGGTACAGTGGTTCGAAGAGACTCGGCAAATTGTCAACCGGCTCTTGGACGCGTACATGCTCGCAGCCCTCGATGACAGAACCCGTGGAGAAGCCGGACGCGTAGCCTACTGGGACATAGGCTTCGTGCTCGTTTCATTCCTCGATGAACACGGAGCCCAGCCCCTCCCCGGCCAGATGGAGGGCGTCCGCGCACGGACGCCCCCTCCTGAGCCGTTTGATGCCCACCGCCAGCAGATCTTTGAGGGGCTCATCGAGTGGGAGGATGTTCATCCTCTACCCAGGCTGTTGTCGATCAGCGCATGGAGCCATATCCAGAGAGGCAACTACCGAGCAGCCATCATCGATGACTTCAACGCGATGGAGCTTGGCGTTGCCGACTTGGTGCGTGAGCTAGCTACAGAGCGGAATCTCCCATCTGAGGAAATCGAGTGGCTGCTCCGCACGTTGAGGTTCGAGCCTATCTGCGACAACCTGCTGCCGGTGGTGGGAGGGCCTAAGCTGACTCAGTGGGACAAATGGAAACTGGTGAAGAAGGCGCTGGAAATCCGCAACGAGGTGGCTCATCGTGGCGCCCATGCCACCCTTGCTCACGCAAGCACCGTGCACAACGCGGCAGTCTGGACGCTGACGTGGCTAATAGGATGGGCAGCGGCCAAGAAGCTGGGCGACGATGTGAAGCCCTCACCGGAGCCAGCCCAGGAACAAGAATAGCGCCGAGAGCAGCCGCATTGGCCACCCAGATAACGCCCCGCCAAATCATCGACCTCCTGTCGCGGGAGTACGGCGCGCCGCGGGCGCGGCGCCGCCTGGACCCCACGGCGGAGCTGGTGCTCACCGTCCTCTCCCAGAACACCTCCGATACCAACTCAGGGCGCGCCTTCGCCCGCCTGCTCGACGCCTTCCCCGACTGGCAGTCGGTCATGGACGCCGACGTGCGCCGCCTGGAGGAGGCGATCCGGCCCGGCGGCCTGGCCCCCACGAAGGCGTCGCGCCTCCAGGCCCTCCTCGCCGAGGTCCGGCGTCGCCGCGGCTCCTTCGACCTCTCCTTCCTGGCCGGCCTGCCCCTGGAGGAGGCCCGCGGCTGGCTGCGCAGCCTGCCCGGCGTCGGGCCCAAGACCGCCGCCTGCGTGCTCCTCTTCTCGCTCGGCCGGCCCGCCCTGCCCGTCGATACCCACGTCTACCGCGTCGCCCGACGGCTCGGCCTCGTGCCGCCCAAGGCCAGCGCGGAGAAGGCCCACGAGCTGCTGGAGTCGCGCCTCACGCCGGAGGAGGTCTACCCCTCCCACATGGCCCTGATCGAGCACGGACGCCGCACCTGCCTGGCGCAGCGGCCGCGCTGCCCCTCCTGCGTCCTGCGCCACGGCTGCCCCTCGGCGCCCCTGTTCTACCCGGCCATCGCCGGCACCGCGCCGGATCACAAGCACCCCACATAGCCGAGGCTATCGAACCAGGTGAACGACCCTGCGGCTTGAAATCCGCCTCAGCTTCCTCGAAGCTGAGGGTTTCAGACCCGTCAGGGATCGAAGCCAAGCAGCTCGGGGGTAGGGAATCCGCCGTCCCCATGGGCTCGCCTTGCCTCGCGGGAGCGCCCCCCGTATACTCGGTTCCTATGAAACGCGCAGGCATCATCAACGTCACCGGCTACGCCGGCGCCGAGCTGGCGCGTCTCCTCTGGCGCCACCCGGAGGTGCGCCTGACATCGGTCACGGGCCGCTCGGCGGCGGGCAAGCCCCTGGGCGAGGTCTTCCCCCACCTGGCGTCGCTCGACCTCACGGTCGGCGAGGAGCTGGACTCGGTGGACGTGGCGTTCTCGGCCCTTCCGCACGGCGCCAGCGCCCCGGCCCTGACGCCCCTCATCGAGGCCGGCCTGCCCGTCCTCGACCTCAGCGCCGACTTCCGCCTGCACGAGGTCGACGACTACGAGGCCTGGTACGGCGTCAAGCACCCGGCGCCGCACCTGCTCCTCGACGCCGTCTACGGCATGCCCGAGCTGCACCGGCAGGAGATCGCCAGGTCTCGCCTGGTGGCCGTGCCCGGCTGCTACCCCTCGAGCGCCATCCCGGCCCTGGCGCCGGCCCTCAAGGCGGGGCTCATCGAGCCGGACATCATCATCGACAGCAAGTCGGGCATCTCGGGCGCCGGCCGCACCCTGGGCCTGACCTACCACTTCGCCGAGGCCAACGAGAGCGTCGCGGCCTATGGGCTGGAGGGCCACCGCCACCTCGCGGAGATAACGCAGGAGCTGTCGCTCCTGTGCGAGGCGCCGGCGCCGCGCATCACCTTCGTGCCGCACCTGATACCGATGACGCGGGGCATCCTGAGCACTTGCTACGCGCCGCTGGCGGCGGGCCGCCTCTCGCCGGGGAACCGCGCCCGCGCCGAGGTCGGCGACGTCTACCGCGAGTTCTACCGCGACGAGCCCTTCGTGCGAATCGTCGACTCGCCGCCGCAGACCAAGCACACCTGGGGGAACAACTTCTGCCTGCTCTACCCCACCGTCGACGTGCGCACGGGACGGCTGGTGGTGGTGAGCTGCCTGGACAACCTGGTGAAGGGCGCCGCCGGCCAGGCCATCCAGGACATGAACCTGATGCTCGGCCTCCCCGAGACCACCGGCCTCGAGGAGCTGGCGGTCTACCCGTAAGGGCTTGTTGCGAAACGCTTCTGTTCTGTCACCCTGAGCGAAGCGAAGGGTCTGTGCGATCAGATTCTTCGTCCGCCTCTGGCGGACTCAGAATGACGAGGCTCCCGTTTCGACCGCCTGGCGGCAGGCGCCAAGGAGGCCCATGTCTCAGATGGAAGAAGCTTCACACACCGACGAGCTGAGTCGCGCCGTTTCCCTGATCGAAGGCGGCGTCACCAGCCCCCTGGCTTCCACGCCGGGGCGGCCCGCGCTGTCATCCGCGAGTCGCCGCCCGACAAGCAGGACCTGGGCCTCCTCTACTCGCTCGAGCCCTGCGCCGCCGCCGCCCTCTTCACCGCCAACCGCGTGCGAGCGGCCCCCATCCTGGTCTCGGAGCGTCACCTGGTTGACGGCCGCGCCCGCGCCGTCATCGTCAACAGCGGCTGCGCCAACGCCAGCACCGGCGAACGCGGCCTGGCCGACGCCGAGGAGATGGCGCGGCTGGCCGCCGAGAAGCTCTCGCTGTCGCCGGAGGAGGTGGTGGTGGCCAGCACGGGCGTCATCGGCTGGTTCCTGCCCATGAACCGCATCCGCTCCGCCCTGGTGCGCCTGCAACCCAGCCGCGAAGGCGGCCTCGACTTCGCCCGCGCCATCATGACCACGGACACGGTTTCGAAGTCGATCGCCGCCTCCTTCTCCTACGGCGACCGCCGCTACCTGGTAGGCGGCTGCGCCAAGGGGTCGGGCATGATCCACCCTCAGGTGGCCACCATGCTCGCCTTCCTCACGACCGACGCGTCGGTGCAGCCGGACTTCCTGCGCGATAGCCTGCGGCGCGCCGCCGACGCATCCTTCAACATGATGACCATCGACGGCGACACCAGCCCCAACGACATGGTGCTCGCCCTGGCGAACGGCGCCGCCTCGGCCCCGGGCGACGAGCCCATCGGCCCCGGCCACGGCGCGGCGGCCCTCTTCCAGGCCGCCCTCACCAGCGTCTGCACCCACCTGGCCCGCGAGCTGGCCCGCGACGGCGAAGGGGCCACCAAGCTCATCGAGGTGCGCGTCGAGGGCGCCGCCGACGAGGCCGACGCCCGCCGCGTGGCGCGGGCGGTGGCCGGGTCGCTGCTGGTGAAGACGGCGGTCCACGGCTGCGACCCCAACTGGGGGCGGGTGCTCGCCACCGCCGGCTACAGCGGCGCCCAGGTGCGGGAGGAAGCCTGCCGGATGTATCTTCAAGGGGTGCGCGTCTTCGCCGAAGGCCTCCCGCAGCCCTTCGACGAGGCGGCTCTCCGGGAGGCCCTGGCCGGCCCAGAGGTGAGCATTCGCCTGGAGCTGGGCCTTGGGACGGGCGCCGCCACCGCCTGGGGCTGCGACCTCACTCCCGACTACGTGCGCATCAACGCCGAGTACACGACCTGAGAGGGGCCATGATAGGCGGGATCAACGTCGTCAAGATCGGCGGCAGCACCCTCGGCAGCCAGGACACCACCCTGGAGGACGTGGCCACTCTGCACCGCGAGGGCCGCCCGCTGGTGGTGGTCCACGGCGGCGGCGACCTGGTGAGCCGCTGGCTCGAGATCCACGGCGTAGAGGCCCGCTTCCTGGACGGCCTTCGCGTCACCGAGGCCGACGCCCTGGAGGTGGTGGTGTCGGTGCTGGCGGGGCTGGTGAACAAGCAGCTCGTGGCGCAGCTCAACGCCCTGGGCGCCCGCGCCGTGGGGCTCTCCGGCGCCGACGGCGCTCTCCTCAAGGCCCGTCGTGCCCGGCCCGAGCTGGGCTTCGTGGGGGAGATCACCGCCGTCGACCGGTCGCTCCTGGAGACGCTGCTCAAGGAAGGCTGCCTGCCGGTGGTCGCCTCCATAGCCGTCGAGGAGCGGGAGGGTGCCGTCACCGGACAGCTCCTCAATGTCAACGCCGACACCGTGGCGGGCGAGATGGCCCGTCACCTGGGAGCGGCCACCCTCGCCTTCCTCACCGACGTCGCCGGCGTGCTCGACGCCCAGGACCGCGTGCTGGAGCGCCTCTCGCCCGAAGAGGCGCAGCGGCTGCTGGCGGCGCGCACGGTGACCGGAGGCATGATCCCCAAGGTGGAAGCCGCCCTGGCCGCTGCCGCCGGCGGCGCGCGTGCCGTCATCCTGGACGGGCGCCGGCCCCACGCCCTCCACGATGCCCTCGAGGGCCGAGGCGGGGGCACCGTCATCGCCTAGCCCACCTCCCCGTGGTGACACTAAGCCTACGCTGGTTTATAGTGACATAGGGTTCAAGTCCTCCCCACTCCCCGATCCCGGAGCTCACACGCAGGGAGACCTTCCGTGCCTGACACGACGACCGACTGGCGCCAGTTGGAAGCCAAGTATTTCATGACCACGGCCAAACACCTGCCCGTGACGGTGGTGCGCGGCCAGGGCACCCGCCTCTGGGATGAGGACGGCAAGGAGTACCTGGACTTCTTCACCGGGCCGGCTACCGTCAGCCTCGGCCACTGCCACCCTGTGCTGGTCGAGGCCCTGACCGAGCAGGCGAAGACGCTGATCCACGTCTCGGGGCAGCTCTACTCCATCCCCCAGGTGAAGCTGGCGCAGCTTCTGGTCGAGAATAGCTGCCTGGACCGCGTCTTCTTCTGCAACAGCGGCGCCGAGGCCAACGAGGGCGCCTTCAAGCTGGCACGCAAGTGGGGCAAGGAGCACCGCAACGGCGCCTACGAGATCATCTGCACCCTCAACGCCTTCCACGGCCGCACCCTGGCCGCTGTCACGGCGACGGGTACCGAGAAGTACAAGGCGCCCTTCACTCCCTTGCCGGAGGGGTTCGTCCACGTCCCCTTCAACGACGTGGAGGCCATCAAGAAGGCGACGACGGACAAGACGGTGGCCGTCCTCCTGGAGCCCGTGCAGGGCGAGGGCGGCGTCAACGTCCCCGACGACGACTACCTGCCTCGCGTCCGCCGCTGGTGCGACGAGCAGGGCATCCTCCTCATCCTGGACGAGGTGCAGACCGGCTTCGGGCGTCTGGGGACGCTCTTCGGCTATCAGCTCTACGGCGTCGAGCCCGACGTGATGACGCTGGCCAAGGGGATGGGCTCGGGCGTGCCTGTCGGCGCCTTCCTGGCGAAGGAGCACTGCTCCGTCCTCACACTCGGCGACCACGGCACGACTTACGGCGGCAACCCGCTCATGACCGCGGCCGCCTACGCCGTCTGCAAGTACATCATCGACAACGACCTGCCGGCCCAGGCGGCGGCGAGAGGCCGCTACTTGGAGCAGAAGTTGCGTGGCTTGGAGGACCGCTTCCCCTTCATAACCGAGGTGCGGGGCAAGGGCGTCCTCTGGGCTATCGAGTTCGACCGGGAGATAGCGGAGGAGGCGAACCTGGCCTGCCTGGCCGAGGGGCTCATCGCCAACAACGTGCGCCCCAACGCCCTCCGCCTCTGCCCGCCCCTCACCGTGAGCGAAGAAGAGATTGACCAGGCGCTGGCGATTGTGGAGCGGGTGCTGGCGAGGTACGGCTAGGGTCGCGCCCTGCCGCGCGGGCTCGCGCGTACAGACTGATCGCACGCAGTGTTTCGCGTTCCAGCAGGACCAAGGAGAGCATCCCATGGCTGAAAAGGTTGTCCTTGCCTACTCCGGCGGCCTCGATACCTCCGTGGCCATCCGCTGGCTGAAGGAGGAGCGCGGCTACGACGTCATCGCCCTCACCGTCGACGTGGGCCAGGAGCGCGACATCCCGCAGGTGCAGAAGCGCGCCGAGGCCACCGGCGCCGTCAAGGCCATCGTCCGTGACGGGCGCGACCTCTTCGTGCGCTACTTCGTCTTCCCGGCCCTGGCCGCCGGCGCCCTCTACCAGGGCCAGTATCCCCTCGCCACGGCCCTGGCGCGGCCGCTCATCGCCAAGCTGATGGTGGACGTGGCCCGCGAGGAAGGGGCCACGGCGGTCGGCCACGGCTCCACCGGCAAGGGCAACGACCAGGTGCGCTTCGACGTCAGCACACAGGCCCTGGCGCCCGACCTGAAGATCGTCGCGCCGGTGCGCGAGTGGGGCATGACCCGCGAGGAGGAGATCGCCTACGCCGCAGCGCACAACATCCCGGTCCCCGTCACCAAGAAGAGCCCCTACTCCATCGACGAGAACCTCTGGGGCCGCAGCATCGAGTGCGGCGTCCTGGAGGACCCCTGGCAGGAGCCGCCGGAGGAGATCTTCGTCTGGACGCGCTCGCCTGACAAAGCGCCCGACAAGCCGCGCTATGTCGAGATTGGCTTCGAGCGGGGCATGCCCGTCGCCCTCGACGGCCAGGAGATGGACGGCGTGGCCCTCATCGAGCGCCTCAACGAGTGGGCCGGCGAGCACGGCATCGGGCGCATCGACCACGTGGAGAACCGGCTGGTCGGCATCAAGTCGCGCGAGATCTACGAGGCGCCGGCCGCCGTCACCCTCCTTCGCGCCCACGAGGCCCTGGAGCAGATGACCCTCTCCAAGTCGCAGCGCCGCCTGAAGGCGTCGCATGGCCGGCGAGTACGCCGACCTCATCTACAACGGCCTCTGGTTCACCGCTCACCACCAGGACCTGGCCGCCTACGTCCAGAGCACGCAGCGCCACGTCACGGGCACGGTGCGGATGCGCCTGCACAAGGGCCAGGCCGCGCCGGTGGGGCGCCGCTCGCCCAAGAGCCTCTACGACTTCGCCCTCGCCACCTACGACCAGGGCGACCAGTACGACCAGAGCGCCGCCGTCGGCTTCATCAAGATCTGGGGGCTGCCGGTGCAGGTGCAGGCGCGGGCCCAGCTCCTGGCCGAGCCCGGCGAACCGCTGCGCATCGCCACGCCGCAGAGCGGCGACTAGAGTGCATCCCATGGCTGAGGACGTTTCGCGTCAATCCATCCGCTTCGAGGGCTGCGGCCGCGAGAGCGCAGAGTGCGACACCGCCCGCTTCGACGTGGTCGAGCAGGGGACGGCTCCCTTGCGGGTGGAGGTCCGCATCACGGCCCAGATCGAAAGCATCCTGGCCCGCGAGATGGGCAAGCAGGAGCTGACGGAGCAGGAGCGAGAGGCCATCCTCACGGTGGCGGGCCGCCGGCTCATCGAGGAGTGCCTACAGGAGCGCGGCCGCGTCGACCCGCTGCTCCTCCTCACCTCCCAGATCTTCCGCGAGCCCGGCGCCGAGCGCCGCCTGCTGAGGGAATGCGGGCTGGTTTGACCTCATTTGACCCCTCGGCCCGGTTCGGCTATCATATCCGTAGGCATACGGATATCGGGGAGCAAAATCCTGGGAGAGGCCCATCATGCTGAAGAAGCGCGTCGAGGTGCTGTTTGAGCCATCCGAGTACCTTAAGCTGGAAGGAATGGCTCAAGCCGGGAGGCGGTCCGTAGGCTCTCTGGTGCGGGAAGCCGTTGAGAAGTACGTCTTGCACCCCGCTCGAGAGGAAAGACGGAAGGCCCTCGAGTGGATACTGTCGGGGGAGGACGACCTCGGCTCCTGGGAGGAACTGAAGGAAGCGATCTCACGGGGCGCCGCCGACGAGATTGCGGAGATAGACCGCCAGATTGAGACTGATCGACGCTAACGTTCTCGTCTATGCCAGAGGGGCGCCGCACCCATACAGAGAGGCCTGCCGCAGTCTCCTCGCAGACGTTGAGGGTGGTCGCCTGGAAGCCAACGTTGACACGGAAGTCCTCCAGGAGGTTATATACGTCTATTGGTACCGAAAGCGTCTCGAGCGGGGCCTGGACTACGTGGACCGACTTGCTGATTCTCTTTCCCGCTCCACTTCCGGTGAGCGGGGAGATTATTGCAGTGGCCCGCGACATCTTGTCGGCTTACCCCCGGCTTGGGCCCCGTGACGCCATCCACGCCGCCGTCGTCCTGAACCAGGGTCTCGAAGCCATCATCAGTGCCGATCGCGCCTTCGATGAGATAAGGGAGATCAAGCGCATGGACCCGCTGGAGCTTCACCAATGACCACCGCGCCGTCCTCTTCGACCTGGGCGACACCCTCTGGCACTTCCCGGAGATGCCACCGCGTGACATCATCCGCGGCGAGACGGTGCGCCGTATCGCCGAACTCCTGCGCTCCTGGGGCGTGGACCCCGAGGGCGAGATGTACTTCCTGGGCCGCGACATCCGCATCGCCGTCGAGCAGGCCGTGGACGAGGCCTACAACGGCGACTGCATCAGCCCCCACTTCCCGACCATCGCCCGAGAGGCGGCCGCCGCCAAAGGGCTCGCCATCAGCGAGGAGCAGGCCGTCGACCTCTGGCACGCCTGGAACCTGGGCGGCGTCTTCCTGGGCCGCACCCTCTTTCCCGATGTCATCCCCACGCTGGAGTGGCTCCGGGAGCGCGGATACCGCATCGGCTCGGTCACCAACCGCGCCCTGAGCGGCGAGCCCTTCCGCCGCGAGCTCGCCCACCACGGCCTGCTGCACTACTTCGAGGTGCTCTCTATCTCCTGCGACGTGGGCTACATGAAGCCCCACGCCGCCATCTTTCAGCACGCGCTGGAGGCTCTGGGTGTGCCGCCCGACGAGACCGTCATGGTTGGCGACTCCCTGCGCGCCGACGTGGCCGGCGCCCAATCCCTGGGCATGACAGCTATCTGGAAGCGCAACCACTCCTCGGCTGATGGGGAGAGGCCCCTGACCCTGCCCGACGGCCTGGGGCCGGTGGTCGTCATCCCGGACTTCACTATCGAATCCATGGGCGAGTTGCCGGGGCTGCCGATCTTTAACTGAGAGGGGCTGAGCATGGTGAGAGGAGCTCGCACCCCAAGGCGGCCTCGCCTGCCCGCGGAGTCTGGCGGGCCCGCCAAGCCGTGGGCGGGGCGCTTCGACGCGCCTACCGACAAAGCTGTGGAGGCCTACACCGCTTCCATCGACGTGGACCGCCGCCTCTACAGGCAGGACATCGCCGGCTCCATCGCCCACGCCCGCATGCTCGCCCGCCAGGGCATCATCCCCCAGGATGACGCCGAGGCCATCGTGCGCGGGCTCGAGGAGATCCGCGCCGAGATCGAGGCGGGCGGCTTCCCGTGGCGGCGGGAGCTGGAGGACGTGCACATGAACATCGAGGCGCGCCTGGCGGAGAAGGTCGGCGAGGCGGCCGGCCGCCTGCACACCGCCCGCTCGCGCAACGACCAGGTGGCCACGGACCTGCGCCTCTACGCCAAGGAGGCCATCGGGCGCACGCTGACGGCGCTGCGCCGCCTCCAGGGCTCGCTGCTGGACCTGGCGGAGGCGAACCGCGACGTGATCATCCCCGGCTACACCCACCTCCAGCGGGCCCAGCCGCTCCTGCTGGCCCACCACCTGCTCGCCTACTTCGAGATGCTCGACCGCGACGCCGCCCGCTTCGCCGGCTGCCTCGTGCGCACCGACGTCCTCCCCCTGGGCAGCGGCGCCCTGGCCGGCGTGCCCTACCCCATCGACCGCGCCGCCGTCGCGCGCGAGCTGGGCTTCGCCCGCGTCAGCGAGAACAGCGTCGACGCCGTCTCCGACCGCGACTTCGTGGTCGAGTTCCTGGCCGCCGCCGCCACCTGCATGATGCACCTGTCGCGTCTGGCCGAGGAGATCGTCCTCTGGTCCAGCGCCGAGTTCGGCTTCGTGACCCTGCCAGACGCCTTCGCCACCGGCTCCAGCATCATGCCCCAGAAGAAGAACCCGGACGTGGCGGAGCTGGCGCCGCGGCCGCACGGGGCGCGTCTACGGCCACCTGCTGAGCGTGCTGACGATGCTCAAGGGCCTGCCCCTGGCCTACAACCGCGACCTCCAGGAGGACAAGCAGGCCTTCTTCGAGACCGAGGACACCCTGCTCTCCACGCTGGACGTCTTCGCCCGCATGCTGCCCGCCCTCCGCTTCGACGGCGAGCGGGCGATGGCGGCGGCCGCGGCGGGCTACGCCCTGGCCACCGACCTGGCCGACTACCTGGTCCGCAAGGGCGTCCCCTTCCGGCAGGCTCACGCCGCCGTCGGCAAGCTGGTAAGATATGCGGAGGGCCGGGGCAAGGCCTTCTCGGAGCTGTCGCTGGCCGAGTACCGCCGCTTCTCGAACCGGTTCGAGGCCGACGTGCTGAAGCTGGACGTGCGGGCCGCGCTCGCCGCCCGCGACATCCCCGGCGGCACGGCGCCCCGGCAGGTGCGGGCGGCGCTACGGCGGGCGCGCCGCAGGCTGGAGGGCGAAAGCAAACGTGCCTAATCTCATCAAGATCGCTCCCTCGTTCCTCACGGCGGACTTCTCGCGTTTGGGCGAGGAGGTGCGGGCCGCCGAGGCCGCCGGCGCCGACTACCTGCACATGGACGTGATGGACGGCCGCTTCGTGCCCCCCATCACCTTCGGGCCGCTGGTGGTGGCCGCCGTCCGCCGCCTGACCAGCCTTCCCCTGGACGTGCACCTGATGATCGAGCAGCCGGAGCGCCACCTGGAGGCCTTCGCCGAGGCCGGCGCGTCGATCATCAGCGTCCACGTCGAGGTCTGCCCCCACCTGCACCGCGTGATACAGCAGATCCGCGACCTGGGCTGCCGGCCCGGCGTCTGCCTGAACCCGGCGACGCCGCCCTCGGCCGTCGATGAGGTGCTGGGCGACGTCGAATCAGGTGATGGTGATGGGGGTCAACCCCGGCTGGGGAGGCCAGGCGTTCATTCCCAGCACCCTCGACAAGATGCGGCGGCTTCGCGCCACGCTCGACGAGCGGGGCCTGGCCGCAGACCTGGAGGTCGACGGCGGGGTGAGCGTGGCGACGGCGCCCCGCTGCGTGGAGGCGGGAGCGCGCGTGCTGGTGGCCGGCTCGGCCGTGTTCAACGACCGCGCCTCGGTGGCGGAGAACATGCAGGCCCTGCGCCAGAGCCTGGTCAAAGCCGGCCTGGCGGTGTAGGGGCGGTTCGCGAACCGCCCTCAACTCTGCATCTGCGACGATGCGTGGACGCAAATTGGCCGCCCCGTTTCGAGGGCGGCCACCCGATCGGTCCGTTCGCTATCGTCGTTTAGACGGCGGTCTTGAGCTGGCTTCTGAGGCAGCGCGTGCAGATGGCCAACCGGCGGGGTTTGCCGTCCACGTAGACGACGCGCTTGTGGACGTTGGCGCGAAAGATGCGGTTGGTGCGGGGCGCCTTGCGCTCCCAACGCCCGGCGTGCCGGTGCCGGATGTTGCGACCGTGCACCGTGCCCCTGCCGCAGACGTCACACTGAGTAGCCACTCGAACCTGCCCTTTACGCCGATCTCCGCTTCTTGCTAGAATCGACTGCAATCGTAACACGGCCCTAACGAGTAGAGCAACCGGATAGAGCATGGGCGCCAGCGCCAACCGACGTCAGTCCCCCGCCCGGAGCGCGCGAGCCGCCGCAAAGGATGGCTCTTCCTCCTCCACCGGCGCCACCAACGGCAACCACACCGGCCGCGACCTGCGCGAGATGTTCGCTGCTGCCACTTCCTGGCTGGAACGCAACACCGAGGCCATCAACTCTATCAACGTCTACCCCGTCCCCGACGGCGATACCGGCACCAACATGTATCTCACCATGCGCGCCACCCTGGAGGAGGCCTTTCAGACCAAGAGTGACGACGCCGGCGCCGTCGCCCAGGCCATGGCCCGGGGCGCTCTCATGGGCGCCCGCGGCAACTCCGGCGTCATCCTCTCCCAGATCCTGAGCGGCATGGCCGACCGCCTCTCGGAGAAGGAGAGCTTCACAGGCTCCGACTTCGCCGAGGCCCTGGATGCGGCCTCCCAGAAGGCCTACAAAGCGGTCAGTCAGCCCGTGGAGGGCACTATCCTCACGGTCATGCGGGAAGGCGCCGCCGCCGCCAAGCGCAAGGCACGCCGGGTTGGTTCCAGCCTCAAGAGCGTCCTCGCCAGCGCCGCCGAGGCAGCAAAGGAGGCTGTCAGCAAGACCCCATCCCTTCTGCCCGTCCTGCGGGAGGCCGGCGTGGTGGACGCCGGCGGCCAGGGGCTCTACATCATGCTGGAGGGCGCTCTGCGCTACGTCCGCGGCGACACCGGGCCACCCGTCGCCCTGGCTGCCCGCGACCCCGACGCTAGCTGGCTCGCCGCCACCGCCACTCTGCATGAGGACGAACAGTCGCCCTACGGCTACTGCACCGAGTTCCTGGTGAGCGGCGAGAAGCTGGACACGAGAACCGTGCTGGAGAAGATGCTCACTCTGGGCGACTCGGTCCTCGTCGTGGGCGATGAGTCTCTCCTGCGCGTGCACGTTCACACTCACGACCCCGGAGCAGCGATCAGTTACGGCACCGGCCTGGGGTCTGTGACCACCGTCAAAATGGACAACATCCAGGCCCAGGCGGAGGAGTTCGTGACGCGGCCCCGTCCGGAAGGAGACGCGCTTGCCGCCCGCGTCAGCACCGTCGCTGTGGTGGCGGGCCTGGGCCTGGAGCAAGTGCTGCGTAGCCTCGGCGTCACCGCCGTCGTGCGGGGCGGCCAGACCATGAACCCAAGCATCGAGGAGATCCTGGCCGCCGTCGAGGCCTGCCCTTCGTCGGAGGTCATCATCCTGCCCAACAACAGGAACGTGGTGATGGCGGCGCAACAGGCGGCCGAGCACTCGACGAAGACGGTGAAGGTGGTACCCACTATCTCCGTGCCGCAGGGAGTGGCCGCCCTCCTCGCCCTGAACCCTGAGGCAGACTTGGAAGAGAACGCAGCCTCACTGGAAGAGGCGCGTCAGACCATACGCACCGCCGAGGTTACCCGTGCCGTGCGCCCCACTCTTCTGGGCGGCCTGCGCATCCGGGCTGGCCAGGCTGTCGCCCTCATCGACGGGCAGCTCAGGGTGGCGGAGGACTCGCTGCGCAGCGCGGTGCGCTCTTCCCTGGGTCACATGGTGGCACCCGACAGCGGCCTCATTACCCTCTACTACGGCGCCGACACCAGCCGCGAGGAGGCCCAGGCCCTGGCCGACGACCTCGCTCACGAATACCCATCCCTGGAGATTGAGCTGGTGGCCGGCGGCCAGCCCCACTACCACTACATCGTCTCCGTCGAGTAGGGACCGGCGGCCGGTGGACGAGCGGAGAAGGACGGCGCCGTGACGGTATGCGTCGCGACCGACAGTACGGCGGACCTGCCGCCGGAGGTGGTCCAAGAGCTGGGGATCACGGTGGTCCCCTTGCTCGTCCTCTTCGGCGACGAGGCCTACCGCGACGGCATCGACCTGAGCAGCGAGCAGTTCTACGAGCGGCTGGCCACCAGTACCGCCCTGCCCATCACCTCGCAGCCTCCGGTGGGCGCATTCCTGGAGGCATATCGAAAGCTGGCGGCTCAGACCGACGAGATTGTCTCGATCCACATCACCGCCCGCGCCTCCGGCACCTACGAATCGGCGCTCCAGGCCAGCAAGTTGGTGGAGGCCAAGACCAGAATCCAGGTCGTCGACTCGGAGTCGGCCTCAATGGGGATGGGCTTCCAGGTCACAGCGGCGGCGCGCGCCGCCCGCGAGGGCGCCCGACTGGACGAGGTGGCCGCCATCGCCCGTTCCGTGGGCCGGCGGGTGCACATACTGGCGCTGCTGGAAACGCTGGAGTACCTGCGCCGGGGAGGCCGCATCGGGCGGGCGCAGGCCTTCCTGGGCAGCGTCTTGAACCTGAAGCCGCTCCTCACCATCCGCGACGGCGTGATACATCCGGTGGCGCGCGTCCGCACCCGCGCCCGCGCCCTGGACCGCATCTTCCGCGACTGCATGGCCTGCGGCGACCTCGAACAGGTGGCGGTCATGCACGGCACCACGCCCGACGACGCCGAGGTGCTGGCGCAGCGCGTCCGCGAACGCCTGCCTGACGTGCCGGTTCACGTCGGCCGGCTCGGCCCCGCCCTTGGGGTCCACGGCGGGCCCGGCATCATCGGCATGGTAGTCGTCGAGGCCGAGAAGGCGTAGGGCCCGCAGGGGGAAGGATTGAGCCCAGTTGAGGAGCAGGTTCGCAAAGTCCTCCTGCTGGAGAAGGCCAAGGGCCTCGGCGACCGTGCCGTCCTCGGCGGACTCGACCGCTACCTGAAGCGGCTGGTCGAGAACCACTCGCTGGACCCCAAGAGCCCTCTCCTGCGCTCCATCGCCGCCCTCCCCTCGCGCGGCTACGCCTCCCTCGACCCGGCCCGCCGCCGTCGCTGGCTCGAGGGCGCGCTGGGCGCTGTCTCCGGCGACGCGGCCGCCCCGACGGGCCCGCGTGCGGCCGCAGGCCGGCCCGGCCCAGTCTCGCCGCCGCCCTGCAAAGCCGCCGGCCGCCGCCGTCGCGGCAGGGGCCCTGCCCAGCGACAAGCCGGCTTCTCCCACGAAGCGTCCCCCGGGCGAAACAGCCCTGGATGCGCCCATCACCGTCCTCCGAGGCGTGCGCCAGGCGCTGGCGGCCAAGTTCGCCCGCCTGGGAGTGGACACCGTACGCGATGCCCTGTACTTCTTTCCCCGTCGCCACAACGACTTCGCTCACATCCGCAAGATCGCAGAGCTCGTTGTCGGGCAGGAGCAGACAGTCATCGTCACCGTCTGGAGCGCCGAGGACACCCGCATCGGGCGGCGCCTGCGCGGCACCGAGGCCTGGGTGGCCGACGAGACGGGCATGATGCGGGTCGTCTGGTTCAACCAGCCCTATCTGGCCCGCCAGCTTCGCACTAACGCCCCCCTGGTGCTCTCGGGCCGGGTCAACCTCTACAAGGGCCAGAAGACCCTCGAGTCGCCGGAGTGGGAGCTGCTGGAGTCGGAGGACCTGGTACACACCGGCCGGCTCGTGCCTGTATATCCGCTGACCTCGGGGCTGCCGGCGCGCACCGCCCGTCGCACCGTGCGGGACGCCCTCGACACCTACCTGGAGGCGCTGCCCGACCCGCTGCCGGAGGGGCTGCGCCGTCGCCGTCATCTCTGGCGCCTCCAGCAGGCCGTACGCCAGATGCACTATCCCGACGGCTGGAAGGAGCTGGACGAGGCGCGGCGCCGCCTCGCCTTCGACGAGCTGCTGGTCATCCAGGTCGGCGTCCTGCGCAGGCGCCGCCTCTGGCAGGAGGGAGGCCGCGCGCAGCCCCTGGCGCTGCCTGAGCCGGCGCGACGCGGCTTCCTGGAGTCGCTCCCGTTCCAGCTCACGGGCGCCCAGCAGCGGGCCATGGCGGGCATGCTGGAGGACCTGGCGCAGGAGCGGCCCATGAGCCGCCTCCTCCAGGGCGACGTCGGCAGCGGCAAGACGGTGGTGGCGGCCGCCGCCCTCGTGGCCGCCGTGGCCAGCGGCCGTCAGGGCGTCCTCATGGCCCCCACCGAGATCCTTGCCGAGCAGCACTATCGCACCCTCTGCGACCTGCTGGCGGCAGGCCAGGAGATGGGCTGGGCGGGCGTTCTCTCGCCTCCCTACCTCGAGAAGCCGCTGCGCATCGCCCTCCTCACGGGAAGTCTGCCGTCGAAGGAGAAGGCCGCCGTCCAGCGCCAGGTCGCTGAGGGCGTCGTGGACGTGGCTGTCGGCACCCACGCCCTCATCCAGGAGGAGGTAGGCTTCGAGCGTCTGGGGCTGGCCATCGTCGACGAGCAGCACCGATTCGGCGTCATGCAGCGGGCCGCCCTGCGCGGCAAGGGGCCCAGCCCTCACCTGCTGGTGATGACGGCCACGCCCATCCCCCGCACGCTGGCCCTCACGCTCTACGGCGACCTGGACATCTCGGTCATCGACGAGATGCCGCCGGGCCGCAAGCCGGTGAAGACCCTCTGGACCATGCCCCAGGAGAGGGACGACGCCTATCGATTCGTCCGGGAGCAGGCCGGCCAGGGGCGGCAGGCATTCGTCATCTGCCCGCTGATCGAGGAGTCCGAGGTCCTGGCCGTGCGCGCCGCCACGCAGGAGTACGAGCGCCTCTCCCACGAGGTCTTCCCCAACCTGCGCCTTGGCCTCCTGCACGGCCGCCTGCGCGCCGCCGAGAAGGAGCGCGTCATGCGCGCCTTCCGCGACCGGGAGTTGGATATCCTGGTGTCCACCGCCGTCATCGAGGTAGGTATCGACGTGCCCAACGCCACCGTGATGATGGTGGAAGGGGCGGACCGCTTTGGGCTGGCGCAGCTCCACCAGTTCCGCGGCCGCGTCGGCCGGGGCGCCGATCAGAGCTACTGCCTGCTGCTCAGCGACGACCCCAGCGAGGAAGCCCAGGAGCGCCTGAAGCTCATGGAGCAGACCCACGACGGCTTCGCCCTGGCCGAGGCCGACCTCCGCCTGCGCGGCCCAGGCGAGTTCTTCGGCACCCGCCAGAGCGGCATGCCCGACCTGAAGGTCGCCCGCCTCTCCGACGTCCAGCTCATCGAGGAGGCGCGCGAGGAGGCCGGCGCCCTCCTGGACGCCGACCCCGACCTCAGCGACGCCGAACACGCCCTCCTGGCCGCCGAGGCGGCGCGCCTCTGGTCGCGTGTCGTGGACGAGCCGCACTGAGAAAACCCTCGCAACATACCTCGCCTAGAAAGAAGCCCATATTGACCCCCGGCCCTCATCATCTGCTATAATCTATTTAAATCATTGGCTAAATCAAATAGCGGAGCAGGAGGCTCAAACATGGACGCGACATCTCTCCTTCGGAAGCAGTTTCAGGACGCTCATGGGTGGTTGGAAGGAACCATGAAGGGCGTCACCCCGCAGCAAGCGCAGTGGTCCCCGCCGGGCAAGGCCAACCCGCTGGGCGCCACCTACGCCCACATCATCCTCAGCGAGGACGCCATGGTAAACGGCATGGTCAACGGCGGCGCCCCTCTGTTTGCGACCACGTGGGCCGGCAAGACAGGCTTGAGCGAGATGCCTCCTTCGCCTTCGGACGCCCAGCCCTGGGACGCGTGGGCGCGACGGGTGCGAATCGACCTGCCGGCGCTGCAGCAGTACGCCCAGGCCGTGTACGCCGCCTCGGACAAGTGTCTGGCCACGCTCCCGCCGGAGGCCCTCAATCGCACCGTTGACCTTTCGGCCTTTGGCATGGGCCAGGAGAGCGTAGCCAACTTCCTGGGCAGCATCGCGGCGGCGCACATCCGCGACCACAGCGGCGAGATCTCCTGTCTGAAGGGCCTCCAGGGAGAGAAAGGCTTCCCCGCCTGACCGCCTCTGAACCTTAGAACCCCTCGAACTTTTGAACCCTGGAGCCGTGACAGATTCGGTTCCAGGGTTCAAAGGTTGTACGGTTCCATTTGTTCCACTGTTCTTTTGTTCCATTGTTCCAGTCGAGGGCCTGCTATAATGGTGCCCTGAAAAGAGCGGGCAGGCCCGCGCGCCGCGGAGAAGAACTTCGGGCCGGTTAGAGAGCGGCCCTTCTCCATTTGATGAACCCTCAATCACCCGCCCCCGACACTCCGACCCTGGGTACCAACGAGCGCTCGGTGGAGGCGCCCTGGGCGATCCGACGCATCGGCGGGGCGCGCCGCGTGCTGGACGTGGGCTGCTCCACCAGCGACTACCTGGCGGAGCTGGCTCAGGACGAGCCGGCCGGCACCCGCCGCGTCTACGGCCTCGACCCCGGCGCGCCGCGGCCGATAAGAAATGTGGGGATTCTGAAGGGAACTATAGTGGCGCCCCCCTTCCCCGCCGCCGGCTTCGACCTTATCCTGTGCGTATCGACTGTGGAGCACATCGGACTGCCCATCTACGGCCAGCACGAGTTCCCGCACGGCGACATCCTGGCGATGCGGCACATGCGGCGTCTGCTGGCGCCGAGAGGCCGCCTGCTGCTGACGGTGCCCTTCGGACGGGCGCAGGTGAACCCGTGGTTCCGCGTCTACGACAGCCCGAGCCTCCGCCGGCTGACGGGCGGCTTTCGGACGCTGTCCGCCGCCTTCTACCGACTGCGACCGGACGCCGAAGGCCCTTCGGCAGGCTCAGGGCAAGGCTCGTATGAGCCCTGTGCAGCCGCCGACCTGCGTGAGGCGGGCTATGACTTCGAGCACATGCGGACGGAAGGCGTCGCCCTCGCCGAGCTGACGCCCTCGGGCCCCCTCTCGTTCCTGCTGGCGCGGACCCTCACGCGCCTGAGCTTCTGGTTCGACCGCCTGAGGGGAAAGGAGAAGCCATTCCTGCCCCCATCATAGTCAAGCACCACATCGCCGAGCTGGTGGCGGCGGCGGCCCACGAGGCGCGCGACCGCGGCGAGCTGCCTGCCGTCGCGCTGCCCGACCCGGCCATCGAGCGCCCGCAGCGACCGGAGCACGGCGACTACGCCACCAGCCTGGCCATGCGCCTGGCGCGCTCCGCCCGAGCCAACCCTCTGACCCTGGCCGAGGCCCTGGTGCAGCGTCTGCCGGCCTCGGATGCCGTAGCCGAGGTCACGGTGGCGCCGCCGGGCTTCGTCAACTTCCGCCTCAGCGAGTCGTGGCTGGCCCGCCAGGTGGACGCGGTCCTCGCTGCCGGCGACCGCTTCGGCGACGTGGAGATCGGCGGCGGTCAGCGGGTGCAGGTGGAGTTCGTCAGCGCCAACCCCACCGGCCCCCTGCACGTCGGCAACGGGCGCGGCGCCGCCATCGGCGCCACCCTGGCCTCCGTGCTGGAGGCAGCCGGATACAGCGTCGAGCGCGAGTACTACTTCAACGACGCCGGCTCTCAGATTGACGCCCTCACCCGCAGCATCTACGCCCGCTACCAGCAGGTCCTGGGCCGCGACGCGCTCTTCCCGGAGGACGGCTACCCCGGCCAGTATGTCACTGACATCGCCGGGGCCATCAAGGACGAACACGGCGACAGCTTCCTGCGCCCCGAGGGAGAGCCCGCGCCAGTCGACATCGGCCGGCTCGCCGTCCAGCGCCTCATGGACGAGATCCGCCACGACCTGGAGGACCTGGGGCTGACGTACGACGTCTGGTTCAACGAGCGGCTGCTCTACCAGCCCGGCGAGGCAAAAAGCCCAAGCCTCTACGAGCAGGTGATGGCCCTGCTGCGCGAGAGAGGCTACATCGCCGAGAAGGAGGGAGCTATCTGGTTCGCACCCTCCGCCAGAGGCGCCTCGAGCGGCCGCCGGTGAGGGCGCTGCGAGCGAGGACAAGGACAACGTCCTCGTGCGCAGCAACGGCGAGCCCACCTACTTCGCCTCCGACATCGCCTATCATTATGACAAGTTCATCCGGCGCGGCTTCGACCGCGTCATCAACGTCTGGGGCGCCGACCACCAGGGCCACGTCTCCCGCATGAAGGCCGCTGTGGCCGCCCTGGGCGTCGACCCGGAGCGGCTGGACCTGCTCATCTACCAGCTTGTGACCCTCAAGCGCGGCGACGAGGTGGTGCGCCTCTCGAAGCGGGCCGGCGAGATCGTCACCGTGCGCGACGTTATCGACGAGGTGGGACGCGACGCCTGTCGCTTCTTCTTCCTCGCCCGCTCCGCCGACGCTTCCATGGACTTCGACCTGGAGCTGGCCAAGCAGCAGAGCGCCGAGAACCCCGTCTACTACGTCCAGTACGCCCACGCCCGCGTCGCGGGCATCCTCCGCCTCGCCGCCGAGCGAAGCACGGACTACGCCGACGGCGACGTGTCGCTGCTCACCCATCCGGCGGAGCTGGCGCTGGTGCGCAAGATGCTCCTCCTGCCGGAGCTGCTGGAGTCGATCGCCGGCAACCTGGAGCCGCACCACCTGCCCCACTACGCGCAGGAGCTGGCCACCGCCTTCCACGACTTCTACGAGAAGTGCCGCGTCGTCTCCGACGACGTGCCCCTCTCCAAGGCGCGCCTGAAGCTGGTCGCGGCCTGCCGCCTGGCCCTGGCCCGCACTCTGGCCCTCATCGGCGTCTCCGCGCCGGAGCGGATGTAGTATTGCAGTATTGCCATTTTTCTGTAAATGTGCCATCATCTTGTTGGGGTGACAAAGCATGGTTAACGAAAGGGCAAGGCTGACTATCGACCTCGAGCCATCTCTTCACGGGCGCTTGAAGGTTGTGGCCGCCCGTAAGAGAACCACTATGCGCCGGTACTGTGTTGAGGCCATCGAGCACCGCCTTGCGGAGGAGCCAGGGGAGTACCTCACCGCAGCGGAGGCACCGGTGCTGGCGGAGTTGTGGGACAACGAGGATGACGCAGTCTACGATGACCTATAGCCGGGGCGACGTTGTCTTCGTTCCCTTTATGTTCACCGACAAGCCTGTTGTTAAGAATCGGCCAGCCCTCATCATCAGTTCGCCTGACTACCACGCCAGCCGCCGCGAGATCGTCATCGCCGCCATCACCAGTCACATCCGCGAACCTCTATTCGTTGGCGACCACCGCATCGACGATTGGCGGACTTGCGGTCTGACCAAGCCCTCAGTGGTAACGTCCATCCTGTGGACGGTGAAGGCCAGCATGATCAGGCGGAGGCTGGGAAGTATGCCCGACAAGGACAAGAAGGCCCACGAGCACGCCCTGTGCCGGGCCCTTGGCCTGTAAGGGCGGCCTGTCGCCTGGCCCTGGCCCGCACCCTGCGCCTCATCGGCGTCTCCGCGCCGGAGCGGATGTAACGAAGCCCCCCTTGACCCCCTGCCCCCTCCCGCGCGTACCCTGCGAGCCGTGAGCGCTTCCCTAGACCTGCCCGTCTCCACGTCCGGGGCCACCGCCCTCCAGGTGGCGCGCCGCTGCGCCGACGAGGGCGGCCGCCTCGCCCGGGGGCGCTTCCGCAAGCCGCAGGAGGTCTCCGTCAAGGGCCGCGGCAACCTCGTCACCGCTACCGACGTTGACATCGAGCACCTCATCCAGGCCCTCCTGGCCCGCGAGTACCCCCAGCACGCCGTCCTCTCGGAGGAGACCGCCGGTCTCGAGGTTCGAGGCTCGAAGGTCGAAGAGTGGATGTGGGTGGTGGACCCCCTGGACGGCACCCGCAACTACGTGCAGCGGCCTACCCTTCTTCTGCGTCAACGTCGCGCTCTGCCACCAGGGCGAGCCCGTCGTCGCCGTCACCCACGACCCCCTGCACGGCGAGACGTTCTGGGCGGAGAAGGGCGGCGGCGCCCGCCTATCCGCCGGTTCGGACCAGCTCTGCCGCGTCTCCGACAAGCCGTCGCTCCAGGCGTCGGTTCTTGGCTTCGACATGGGCTACAACGACCGGCGGGCGGCCCAGATGCTGGCCCTCCTGCGCGAGCTCTGGCCGGGGATGCAGGCCGTGCGCATCTGCGGCAGCGCCGCCTTGGGCCTGGCGTACGCCGCCTGCGGCCGCTATGACCTCTTCGTGCACCACTACCTCTTTCCCTGGGACGTGGCGGCGGGCATACTGCTGGTGAGAGAGGCCGGCGGCGTGATAACGAACCGCGACGGCAGCCCTATTCGTATCGATAGCGAGGGGGTGGTGGCCGGCGGCGCCGCCGCCCACGCCGACTTCCTGCGCCTCGCCGGCTCCAGGCCGTGGCGGGACGAAGGGCCGGCGCCCGCGTGAGGAGCGGTCACATGTGGGGGGGCTGGATCGCTGCTTTCCTTCGAAGGCCGCCGGCGGCGGTGTTGCTGCTGGCAGCAGCGGGGGCCGCGCTGCTCCTGACCGCCTGCTTCAAGGATGGCGGCTCCTCAGAGTCGGGCGTCACGGTGGTCACGGCCACGCCGGGCTCGTCCACGCCGGCGCCGGGCTCGCCTGACGAGGCTCTGGCCGCCTACGCGAGTCAGAACGCTCCCATGGGCTACGTTGGGGACTGCGGGGCTGCCAAGCTACCCGATGACCAGGGTAAGCTCTGCACCTTATTCCGCGGCGACCGCGGGCCGGCGAAGGCCTACGTGGCGGGTCCCGCCTTCACCCAGTTCACCACCTGGATCTTCCTGGAGCAGAAGGCCGGCCTGCCTGCCGGACAGGCAGGCCAGTGGCAGGTGGTGGGAGAGTTCCCTCTGCACCCTCAGGCCGCCGACGTGCCCGGCATCCCCTGGCCCCTGACCGTCGGCGCGACGGTGGTGGTGGCCGGCACCGGCCCCTGCCTCAACGTGCGCGACGGGCCCGGCCTGGGCAAGGCGGCCATCGACTGCCTCCGAGAAGGGACGACCATCAAGCTGGCCGAGGGCCCTCAAGTGGTCGACGACTTCCAGTGGTGGCGCATCGACGGCCGTGACGGCTGGGTCGCCGCCGACTGGCTCCGCTACCCCGACGCCGCGCATTAGGCGACTGCGCCGCCCGTCACAACGTCAGCGTCCCGTCGCAAATGGCCCGGGCGCAGATCTGGGACCAACCTTCGAATTCAGCTATCGACGCTGCCAGCTCTACCGTCGACATGAACCCGGCCTCCGACACCAGGCGCTCCCTCTTGGAGACGCGAGGCGCCCGCAGGCTGAACACGTGCACAATGCCGAAGTGGACCCTTCCGACTTCTTGCTCGTCATCGTTCAGGACCGCCACTTCGCGGGCCTCATATTCGCAGTCGATAGACACTTCTTCCTCAGCCTCGCGCCTGACTGCGTCGATGTATAGGCGGCGGAGGCCGCCGACCCTCGCCTCGTCGTGCAGTTCCAAGCCCGGCAGCGTCAGGTCCCTGTCACCGATGTGGCCACCTACGCCAATCGAACGCAGCCCGACGAGCCTGCCCTCGGTGCTTGACCTCCCCCTCACGTAGCTGAACACCGAGTCGCCGTAGGCCAGGATGACGTAGGGGATGACTTGCTTGTACCTGGGCTCTTGTTCGGCGGCCGACCGGGGCATGAAGAAGCAGTTGCCGGGGGCGAAGATGGCGGCAAGGTAGGGCTCGACATTCGCGTTGAGCCCCTGGAAGTGCCCTACTTCGTGAAGCAGCCTGCTCTCGAAGACGAGGACGTTTTCGTCCTTCTTCCTGTCCACGCTCCCGCGTTTCATACTGCTACCGGCGGTGGCGGCGCACGAAGCGGTCCATGGCCTCCAAGGCGAGCTCGATGTTCTCGTAGGAGGTGGCGTAGCAGGCGCGGACGTAGCCCCGGCCTTGCTCGCCGAAGGCGGAGCCGGGAACCACCGCCACCCTCTCCTCCTCGAGGAGCTTCTCGGCGAACTCCTCGTCGGAGAGGCCGGTGACGGCGATTGAGGGGAAGGCGTAGAAGGCGCCCCGGGGCTCGAAGCACTCGAGCCCGATGGAGTTGAAGCCGTTGACGATCAGGCGGCGGCGGCGGTCGTACTCCGCCACCATGCCGCGCACGTCCTCCTCGCCGATGGCCAGGGCCTCCAGGCCAGCGTACTGGGACATCGTCGGCGCCGACATCATGACGTACTGGTGGACCTTCATCATCGATTCCAGCACGTCGGGGCGGGCCGCGGCCCAGGCCAGGCGCCAGCCGGTCATGGCGTAGGCCTTGGAGAAGCCGCCCAGGAGGATGGTGCGGTCGCGCATGCCGGGCAGGGCAGCGAAGCAGGTGTGCTCGACGCCGTAGACCAGCCGGTCGTAGATCTCGTCTGAAACGACGAACAGGTTGTGGCGGGTCGCCACCTCGGCGACGGCCAGCAGGTCCTCTCGCTCCATGACCGCGCCCGTCGGGTTGGCCGGATAGCCGAGCATGATGGCTTTGGTCCGGGGCGTGATCCGGCTTTCCAGGTCCTTGGCCCGCACCCGGAAGCCGTTCTCGACCGAAGTCGGCACGGGCACAAAGACGCCTCCCGCCAGCACCACGGCCGGCAGGTAGGCCACGAAGCAGGGGTCCGCACAAAGGACTTCGTCGCCGGTGTCGAGGATGGCCAGGAAGGCGACGGAGAGGCCTTCGCTGACCCCCGTGGTGACGATGATCTCCGTGGCAGGGTCGTAAGAAAGGCCGTAGTGGTGGTCCAAGTGGTCGGAGATGGCCTCACGCAGCTCTAAGATGCCGAAGTTCGACGTGTAGCCGGTCCGCCCCTCCTCGATAGCGCGGATGCCGGCGTTGCGGATCTTGAGCGGCGTCACGAAGTCGGGCTCGCCGACACCCAGGGAGATGACGCCGTCCATGCCCGCCAGCAGGTCGAAGAAGCGGCGTATGCCCGAGGACGGGATGGACGCCACCTTCTCGGATGGCTGGCCACGCTGGGCGCTCCTGGGGTCGGGGGTAGACTTATTCATTGCTCCTCTACCTGCCATAGATCGATATTGGGGACATAATACAGGATCAAGTGCCTCCCGTCTTCCAGGACCACTCGCCAGCCGTCGCGGTCTGGCTCCCGCCAGCGCGACTCCACCTCGCGCACCGAGCAGCGGGCGCCCTCGATCTCTACCCAGCGCGGCTCTTCGCCGTAGCGGCCGCCGGAGTAGCAGCCCACGCGGACGCCCTCGGGGTCAGACGGCACCAGCCATATCCAGTCGATAAAGGCCCGCGGGATCGCGCTGCACAAGCACCGTACGACCGAGGCTCAAGTCCAGCAGGTGGCGGAAGCGCCCCGCCTCCAAGTGATAGTGCTGGTGCGGCGGCGGCACGCAGTTACAGTCCTCGGCGACGATGCGGGTGCGGAACTCCTGCCCGCCCACCAGCAGAGCAAACTCCTCCATCGGCGGCGGGAAGAGGCGCCAGGCGCGCTTGTCGATGAGCACGGAGCCGGTCTTCACGTCCTCCCGCGAGAGCTTGCGACGGTAGGGAGAAGTCACTGGACAAGCTCCAAAACCAGACTATACGCCAGGCCCACGGCGGGCAGGCAGACCCTCAGTGGCACGTCGGAGCTGCGGAACGTCTTCAGACCCTCGTCCGTGCTCAGGTCAATGCCCGTCAGCTCGCGGCACTGGATGCTGCCCATCTCGTCACGAAAGCGGCGGAGGAACTGCTGGGTCAGGGCGTAGCCCTCGGCGTCGGACTGCGCCGGCTCCTCGCGGCCATGCTTGATGCCGATGCACATGAGGCCGCCGACCACAGCGCCGCAGACCTCGCCCGTGCGGGCCATTCCGCCGCCGAACATGGTGGCGATGCGGGGCACAAGCTCGTTCTCTATTCCCAGTTTCTGGCACACGGCCAGTAGTACCGCCTCAGATCAGTGGCGGCCGCGAGCCATGAGCTGTTGGGCTGGATCAAGGTCCATGATTCCTCCCTGGGGCATGAGTGCTGGCTCGTACCGGCCCTCTTACTTAACCCTGCCTCTGAGGGATGAAACCCTCGGCTTCGGCGAAGCTGCGGGATTCATCCCGCAGAGGGTAACCTGAGAAGCTCTGTCGCCTTCACAGCGGCGGACGTGCCTTGTGCCACTCGGTGGCCTCCTGCAAGGCGTAGGCCGCCCGCAGCACCGTCGCCTCGTCGAAGGGCTTGCCGATGAGCTGGAGGCCCACGGGCAGCCGCTGCCCTTCGGGGCCGTCGACGAAGCCGGCCGGCACCGACATACCGGGCAGCCCCGCGATGTTGATGGGCAGGGTGCAGACGTCGCTCAGGTACATCTGGAAGGGGTCGTCCACCTTCTCCCCCAGACGAAAGGCCGGCGTCGGGGAGACGGGGCTGGCTATGACGTCGAAGCTCTGGAAGGCGGTGTCGAACTCGCGGCGGATGAGGGTCCGCACCTTCTGCGCCTTCAAGTAGTAGGCGTCGTAGTAGCCGGCCGAGAGAGCATAGGTGCCGAGCATGATGCGGCGCTTCACCTCGTCGCCGAAGCCGTGCTGGCGCGTCTTCTCCATGTTCTCCCACATGCTCTCGCCTTCCTGGAAGGAGAACCCGTACTTCACGCCGTCGTAGCGGGCGAGGTTCGCCGACGCCTCGCTGGGGGCGATGACGTAGTAGCAGGCCAGGGCGTAGTGCGTGCTCGGCAGCGACACCTGCCAGTCGACGCTGGCGCCCAGACCCTCCATGACCTTGACAGCCTCGCTTATGACCCGCCGCACGCCGGCGTCCATGTCCTCCGGGAAGTACTCGATCGGCACGCCGATGCGCAGGCCGGCCAGGTCAATGCTCAACGCCGAGGAAAAGTCCGGCACGTCCATAGGCGCCGACGTGGAGTCGCGCGGGTCGTAGCCTGAGATGACGTTCAGCGCCAGGGCGCAGTCGCGCACGTCACGGCTGAGCGGCCCGATCTGGTCGAGGGAGCTGGCGAAGGCTACGAGCCCGAACCGGCTGACGCGGCCGTAGGTCGGCTTCAGCCCGGCCACGCCGCAGAGGCTGGCCGGCTGGCGGATGCTGCCGCCGGTGTCCGAGCCCAGGGCGAAGAGGCACTCGCCGGCGGCCACGGCAGCCGCCGAGCCGCCGGACGAGCCGCCCGGCACGCGCTCCAGGTCCCAGGGGTTATGGGTGGCGAAGAAGCCGGAGTTCTCGGTCGAAGAGCCCATGGCGAACTCGTCCATGTTGGACTTGCCGACCATGACGGCGCCCGCCGCTCGCAGCCGCTCCGTCACGTGGGCGTCATAGGGCGGCACGAAGTTCTCCAGCATCCGTGAGGAGCAGGTCGTGCGCACACCCCTTGTGCAGATGACATCCTTGATGCAGACGGGGATGCCCGTGAGAGGCGTGGCGTCGCCGCGAGCGAGGCGGGCGTCCGCCTCCTCCGCCTGCCGGAGGGCAATCTCCTCGGTGACAGTCACGTAGGCGCGCGTTCGCCCGTCGACCTGGCGGATGCGCTCGAGCACCGCCTCCGTCAACTGGCGAGAGGTGATCTCACGCTGGGCCAGGAGACGGCCGGCCTCGTGTACGGTTAGATAGTGCAGTTCCAGGACTCCCTCCCTCCAGCGGCCGGATGGCGAAGAAGCGTTTGCGCCCTACTCCAGCACCGCCCGCACGCGGAGGAAGCCCTCCTCCGGCAGGGGGGCGTTGGCCAGGATATCCTCCCGCGGGAAAGAGTCGCGGACCTGGTCGGCGCTGGTGACGTTCTGCAAGTCGAGGGTGTGAGAAGTGGGCGGCACAGACTCCGTGTCTACCTGCCGCAGGACGTCGAAATGGTCCAGGATCTCGGAGAGCTGCTCCTGGAACCTGGCCACATCCTCCTCGCTGAGCCCGACGCGCGCCAGACGGGCGATGTGCAAGACCTCTTCGCGGGTGAGACCCAACCTGGCGCTTCCTCCGTAATAGGATTGGCTGGATTATAGCACCGGTCCGAGGGGCAGGTACAGGGAAGCGGGCCGTCCTGCTCTTCCGGCGCGTTGAACTGGCTGGGATCGTCTGCTAGGATAAGTGGTTGGCGGAGGACAGTCTGGGATTTCTATGATCGAGGCTCCCGAGCGGGTGGTCGCCCTGGGCCACCCCAGCTACGTCTGGCGGTCCGGACAGGACCGCCGTCTGGCTCTCATCAAACGCTACGCTTCGCTGGAGGGCCGCCGCATCCTCGACGTCGGCTGCGGCATAGGGACCTACGTCAGCAAGCTGCGAGAGCTCTCCGATCGAGTCTACGGCGTCGACATCGAAGCAGGGCGCCTGCGCCGGGGCGCCCAAAGCCTCCCCGGGCTGGCCGTGGCGGCCGCCGAGCACCTGCCCTTCCGCGATAGCACATTTGACGTGGTCCTCCTGAATGAGGTCATCGAGCACGTCCGCGACGATGCCTCCACACTGCGGGAGGCCTGCCGGGTGACGGCTCCCGGCGGCCGCATCGTCATCTACGCGCCGAACCGCCTCTATCCCTTCGAGACCCACGGCATCTACCTGGGGCACCGCTATGTCTTCGGCAACATGCCCCTGGTAAACTACTTGCCGGGCTTCTTGCGCCGGCGCCTGGCACCCCATGCTCGGGCCTACCTGTCAGGGGACCTGCGGCGCCTGATGGCGGGCTTGGAGGCGCGAGTGATCGTCCACACCTACGTCTTTGCCGGCTTCGACAACATCGCGGCCCGAAGCGCCTCGTTGGGGCGGCTGTTGAAGGCCGTCTTCCACCGCCTGGAGAAGAGCCCGCTGCGCGTCTTTGGCCTCTCCCACTTCCTGGTGTTGGAGAAAGAAGGGCCGCGCGCTGAGGGGAGACATGGCTAGCACAACGACACTGCGTCGATGGCGGACGCGGCGCCGCAACGGACACCACAGGCCCGTATGGTTAATGCTGGTCCTCGTCCTGGGCGGCCTGTTCGTGGCGGGCGCCATCACAGCCGTCGTCGGGGGCATCGCCGTGTATCAGATCTACAGCCGCGACCTGCTGCCCCCGGATCAGGTGCTGGCCCAGCAGTCATCCGGCGGGGCCAAGATCTACGACCGAAACGGGCGCCTGCTGTACGAGTTCGTCGACGACCTGTCGGGCTTGCGAAGCCCCGTCCCTCTGTCCGAGGTGTCACCCTATCTCATCGATGCCACCATCGCCACCGAGGACTCCAGTTTCTACTCCAACCCCGGCGTCAACGTGAAAGGGCTCATACGCGCCGCCTTTGAGAACTTCCTCCCGGGGCGACTGGGGTTCCTCCAGGGGACCGGCGGCAGTTCCATCACCCAGCAGTTGGTGAAGAACGTGTACATCCCGGAGGAGGAGCGGTCCGAGCGCTCCATCTCCCGCAAGCTGAAGGAGACCGTGTATGCCCTGGAGCTTACGCGCCGCTACTCCAAGGACCAGATCCTGGAGTGGTACCTGAACCAGATCCCCTACGGAGGCCTCTACAACGGCGTCGAGGCAGCTTCTCAAGGTTACTTCGGCAAGTCGGCCCGCGATCTGACTCTGGCCGAGGCGGCCCTCCTGGCCGGCATCCCCGCTTCGCCGGCCCGCTACGAGCCTGTGAACAACCCGGAGGCGGCGCTGGAGCGCCGGGCTCAGGTCCTGGACCTTATGTTGGAACGCGGAAAGATCACCCTCCTCGAAGCCTACACCGCAAAGCTCGAGCCTCTGAAGCTCGCCCCGCAACGCTTCCCCATCCAGGCGCCACACTTCGTCCTCGACTACGTCCAGCCCCAGGCAGAGGAGTTGCTTGGTCGAGCGGCTCTCTACAGGGGCGGCCTGAAGATCACCACCACCCTGGACCTGGACCTTGAACAGAAGGCGGAGGCGGCGCTCGAGAAGTGGATATCGGAGTTCGAGGAGACCTCCAACGGTCACAACGGCGCCATGGTGGCGATCGACCCCAAGACGGGCGAGATCCTGGCTTATGTCGGCAGCCGCGACTACTTCCGGGACGATATCCTGGGCCGCAACGACATGGCGCTGGCGGAGAACTCGCCCGGCTCCTCATTCAAACCCTTCACCTATCTCACCGCCTTCACGCAGTTGGGGTGGGGACCGGGCACACTGGTCCTGGACACGCCGATCAGCTATCCGAACCCCGACGGAACGATGTTCACGCCGCGTAACCCCAGCGGTGACTTCAAGGGGCCCATCACTATTCGCGAGGCCCTGGGCGCCTCCCTCAACGTGCCCGCTTTCAAGGTGGCCATGGCCGCCGGCGTCGACAACATCGTCACCACGGCCAAACGGATGGGTATCACTACTCTGACCGGCAGCTACGGCCCGTCGATCACCATCGGCGGCGTGGACGTTAACGTCCTGGACATGACATTCGGGTACTCGGTCTTCGCGAACGACGGCGTGATGAAGGGCATGCCGAGCATTCTCGGCCTGCCGGAGGGCAACCGCCCGCTAGACCCCATCGCCATCCTCAAGGTGGAGAACAGCAAGGGCGAGGTGGTCTTTGAGCCGGACCGACAGGAGGAGCGCGTCGCGCCGGCCGCGCAGACCTACCTGGTGACGAACATCCTCAGCGACCCCCAGGCCCAGTGCGCTACCTTCGGCTGCGGGGGCCTCAACATCGGCCGGACCGCCGCCATGAAGACAGGCACCAGCGAACCCTACGAGAACAGCCACGCCATCGGTGACACCTGGGCCCTGGGCTACACGCCCGACCTGGCGGCGGGCGTCTGGGCGGGCAACGCCGACAACTCGCCGATGGTGAACATCACCAGCACTTCCATATCCTGGCGCGCCCTCCGCGACTTCATGCAGGCCGCCCTGGAAGGCGTCCCAGATAAGGCCTTCGAGAGGCCCGACGGGGTGGTGACAGCCACCGTCTGCGTCCCCTCCGGGAAGCTGCCGTCCAAGTACTGCGGCAAGACCACGCAGGACATCTTCGCCGCCGACAGCGTTCCCAAGGAGCAGGACAACTGGTGGCAGCCGATAAAGGTGGACTCGCGCAACGGCCTACTGGCCACCAGCCGGACGCCCGCCAAGTACGTGCAGGAACAGGTCTTCATCGTCCTGCCGCCGGATCTCCAGGGTGTGAGCCGTCAGCAGGCGGAGGAGTGGGCGAAAGCGCTGGGTGTGGCGCTCGCCCCCACCGTAGAGAGCCCCCTTGGACCCGATGCGTCGCAGTCAAAGGGCGTCGCCATCACCTGGCCGCCCGCCGACTCCACCGTTAGAGGCGTCATCACTATCAAGGGCTCGACGGACACGCCCGGCTTCCGCTCCTACCGCCTGGAGTACGGCCAGGGGGATAGCCCGCTGCGCTGGACGGTCATCAGCCGCTCCACCCAGACGGTGATCGACGGAACTCTTGGCACGCTGGACGCCAGCGAACTGGAGCCCGGCACCTACACTGTCCGGCTGGTGGTGCAAGACCAAACACGCGGCTTCCTTGCCGACAGCATCACCTTGGGAGTGGGAACCGCTGCCACACCGACTCCGGGCGCCGACGAAGGGAAGCCAACGCGCACCCCAACCGTCACGCCAACCCTGCTCCCCTACCCAG
This sequence comes from uncultured Chloroflexia bacterium, assembly GCA_963726245.1. Lineage (GTDB taxonomy): Bacteria > Chloroflexota > Dehalococcoidia > DSTF01 > JALHUB01 > CAVSBT01. Next base: position 74,385 of record CAVSBT010000027.1, on the reverse strand, counting down.
GGATACACTAGACCTTGCCTCGAGACGAGGGCTCAACGTGGAGGGGGGCCGGCGAAGTCGCTGACCCCGCTTCGATTCAAGGGACTTTGCTGTAAACTTGACGCAGGCCGGCCACGATGGAATCGTCCAATTCGGAGCCTAACATAGCGCCTGAAGAGGGCTCTCCAGTCAAGAAAGACAACCTGGAGGGCTACGGCCGCTACCGCGTGCCTCGGCGACGGGAACCCCTGATCCCGGGGCTGGAGCTACACGAGGTCCACAAAGGGCTGAAGCCAGGCTCACGGTATGTCCGCGTCGTTCCACGCAGCAAGCAGCCCTTCCGCTCGCTGGGACCCGATGTTCTCCAGGCCACGGAGGCGGCGATACGGCCACGCACTGCCGTAGAGGCGGTGTGGCGCCAGTTCAAGCGCCGGCTGCTCGGGACGCCTCTGTCAACCGCCCAGCTACCCTACGAGCGCCTAACCAAGGTCAAGGCGCTGGCCATCTTCTCCTCCGACGCCATCTCATCCAGCGCCTACGCTACGGAAGCGATCCTGCTCATCCTGGTGCTGGCCGGCTCGGGCGCCCTGGGATCTTTGCTCCCAATCGCTGGCGCCATCACGCTCCTCCTCATGATCGTGGCCTTCTCCTACCGGCAGACCGTGCGGGCCTATCCCAGCGGCGGCGGCGCCTACATCGTGGCCAGGGCCAACCTCGGCACGATGCCCGGCCTCACCGCAGCGGGCGCGCTCATGGTCGACTACGTCCTCACTGTCGCGGTGAGCATAGCGGCCGGTGTGGCCGCCATCACCTCGGCGGCGCCGTCCCTCCACGACGAGCGTGTCTTCCTGGCAGTCTTCTTTGTGGGACTGATCATGCTTGGCAACCTGCGCGGGGTGCGGGAATCCGGGACGATCTTCGCGGCCCCTACCTACCTGTTCATCTTCAGTTTTGGACTCATGATCGTCGTGGGACTGGTGCGGGCGTTCTTCGGCGGTGTGGAGGCTGCCTCGGCGCCGGAAGCGGGGCAAGTCGTGGCCACCCAGTCCCTGGGCGTGTTCCTGATCCTTCGCGCCTTCGCCTCCGGGTCGGCGGCTTTGACAGGCGTGGAGGCCATTTCCAACGGCGTGCCGGCCTTCAAGCAGCCGGAATCACGCAACGCCGCCACTACGCTGGCCTGGATGGCCGGCATCCTGGCCTTTCTCTTCGTTGGCGTGTCGGTGCTGGCTCACCAGATGCACGTCATGCCCCTCGCGACCCAGACAGTGCCCTCCCAGATCGCCAAGGCCACCTTTGGGTCCACGCCGCTGTACTACCTGGTGCAGGCGTCCACCACCATGATCCTGGTACTGGCCGCCAACACCAGCTTCGCCGACTTCCCCCGCCTGGCCTCGATCCTGGCGCGCGACGGGTTTCTGCCGCGGCAGTTCGCCTTCCGCGGCGATCGGCTTAACTTCTCCCACGGTATCGGCGCTCTGGCCATTCTCGCCAGCATCCTGCTGGTGGTCTTCGCTGCAGACACGAACCGCCTGATCCCTCTCTACGCCCTTGGCGTCTTCCTCTCGTTCACGCTCTCCCAGAGCGGGATGGTTGTTCACTGGTGGAAGCTCCGCGAAGCCGGCTGGCACCGGAGCATCGTCATCAACGGCGTGGGCGCCATCGCGACGGGCCTGGTGGCGCTGATCATCGCCTCCACCAAGTTCACGCACGGGGCCTGGATCAGCCTCCTGGGCATCGGATTCCTCATCTATCTCTTCACCTCCATTCGCCGCCACTACCGCCGGGTGGACCGACAGCTAGAGGTGACGCTGCCGGCCAAGGCGCCGGCGGCCAGCCGGGCCGTTCGCGAGCACAACCAGGTGGTGCTGGTGCCCGTGGACGACGTGACCGAAGCCGTGCGCAGGACAGTAGAGTATGCGCGCTCTGTGTCGGAGAACGTCACCGCTCTCCACGTCAGCGACGACGCGGCAGAGGCCGAGGAGATGCGTCAGCGCTGGGAAGAGGTGATTCCTGACGTCCCCCTTGTCATCATCGAGTCGCCCTTCCGCTCCTTCATCGCCCCCATCCTGACCTACATCGACGCCATAGACCGTTCATACCCCGGCGAGACGATCACGGTGGTACTGCCCGAGCTTGTGCCCAGCCATTTCTGGCAAGGCATCCTGCACAATCAGTCGTCCATACCCCTCAAAAGGATCCTTCTCTCGAGGCCTGATACGGTCGTCGTCGGCATCCCCTACCGCCTGAGGGGCTAAGAGCCCTCAGCAGCAGGCTTCCAGCAGCACGCGTGTCGCGTTCTGGAGGCGACATCATCCGTAGGATGAGCTTTGCGGCCCGGTCCGCCGCTGCCGCCGCCGGCCTGAGGCAGGGCTTATAATGTACGTGGGCTATGAGCCTTCGCCGGCCTCTCGCCGATAGTGAGCAGGCCGCGGAGGCCGGCGGTGGAAGGCCGGAGAGCCGGGCCTGGAGAATCCTCGTCGATGCGCATCATCCTCTACACCGGCAAGGGAGGCGTGGGCAAGACCAGCGTGGCGGCTGCCACTGCCCTGCGCGCCGCTCACCTGGGCCATCGCACCCTGGTCATGAGCACGGACGCCGCGCACAGCCTGGGCGACAGCTTCGACCAGCCCCTGGGCGGCGAGCCGGCCCTCATCTCCGATAACCTCTGGGGCCAGGAGCTCGACGTTTTCAGGGAGATCGACCGCCACTGGGGCACGCTCCAGGACTGGCTCAAGGTCCTCATGGCCTGGCGAGGGCTGGACGAAGTGGTGGCGGAGGAGATGGCGGTGCTGCCGGGCATGGAGGAGCTGGCGGGCCTCCTCTACCTCATCAACTATCACGACCAGGGCAAGTACGACCTCATCGTCGTTGATTGCGCGCCGACGGGGGAGACGCTCCGCCTCCTGAGCTTCCCCGAAGTGGCGCGCTGGTGGATGCACCGCATCTTCCCCATCGAGAGGGTGGCGGCCCGCATCGCCCGGCCCGTACTGCGACGTGTGACGGATCTACCCCTGCCTGACGACGAGGTGTTCTCGGCCGCCAAGGAGCTCTTCGCCAAGCTGGAAGACATGCGCGTCATACTGACCGACCCGGCCACGTCGTCGGTGCGGCTGGTGCTCAACCCGGAGAAGATGGTGATCAAGGAGGCCCAGCGCACTTACACCTACCTGAACCTCTACGGCTACGCGACCGACCTGGTGGTCTGCAACCGCGTCATCCCAGAGGAGGTCAGCGACAGCTACTTCCAGGCCTGGAAGGAGACCCAGGAGCGCTACCTCCAGCAGGTGCAGGAGGCCTTCGCGCCTCTGCCCATCCTCAAGGCTCCCCTGATGGAGCAGGAAGTGGTGGGCCTGCCCATGCTGGAGCGGCTCGGCGAGGCGGTGTACGGCGCGATTGACCCCACCGCTGTCCTGCACCAGGGGCAGGTCGACGAGTTCCGTCAGGAGGACGGCCAGTACGTCCTAACCCTGACCGTGCCCTTCATCACGAAGGAAGAGATCAGTCTCTCGCAGGCGGGAGACGAACTGATAGTGGAAGTGGGGAACTTCAAGCGCAACATCATCCTGCCCCGGGCTCTCGTGGGCATGGAGAGCCAGGGGGCCAAGCTGGAGGGCGACCGGCTGAGCATCCGTTTCACTCGGCCGGAATCGTGACTCTTTGATGAACCCTTCCTAGTCTGTCACCCTGAGCGAAGCGAAGGGTCTCCGTGGGCCAGATTCTTCGTCCGCCTGCGGCGGACTCAGAATGACAGGACTGGCGGAAGAGGGGTACTTCGATAAACCGACAAGTCACTCGCAAAAGGAGGCCATCATGGCGGAGAAGTTCTTTGAGTGCGAGTACTCCCCAGAGGAGGGCCTTAGCCTCCGCATCCACAAGCCCGCCTTCCGGGCCTTCTCGCCGGAGGCCCGGGGCCACCTCCTGGATGCGCGACGAGAAACACTGCTGGCTCTCCGCAGCATGGTGGAGGCGGCTCTGCAGCGTCTGGACGAGAAGGAAGGTGGCCGCAGCCGCCGACGCCGGAGCATTACGGTCGAATAGTGGCTAGCCTCCGCCGGCCAGTAGGCGGTCCAAGTCGGTCTCACTGGTGAGGCGGGCCGCAGCATGGACAAAATCGCCCAGCGATGCGCTGCGCCGCCGCAGCTCCTCGAGCTTGGGGCCGATGGGGCTGCTGGACGCCGGCGTATCGGCGTAGAGACCGTGGAAGGCGAAATAGGCCTGGTTGATGCGCCGGATGTAGTAGCCGTGGCTGGCCAGCAACTGGCGCGTCTCCTCCATGAGCGACTCCGCCTCCGTCACCTTCCCCTCGGCGAGCAGGCTGTCCACATTCCGCCTTAGATCTCTCATCACCTGGTTGAAGTCGAACGCGGGGCCGGACTGCGTCGCCGTCGGGCTCGCTGCGGCGGGGGGAGTCGCCTGCGAGGCGGAGGGGCCTGCGGAGAGGGGGTAGCGCCGCGCCACCATCGCCCCCAGCTCACGACCGGCCATGTTGGCCACGGTCTCGTTGATAGTCGCGAGGGACGGGTCGCGGAAGTAGCGCGAGCCCAGCGGGCGGAAGAAGAGGTACTGGTGCATCCACTCGTGGGACACGGTCGCCAGCAGATCGCCGTAGTCGGCCTCGGGAGGTACGACGCTGGGATACGTGCCGACGCCGCCGGTGCCGACCACCAGCGCTGACACCCCCTTCGCCTCCCAGTACTGCTCCACCCTGTCGACGTCCTCCAGGGTGAGGTCGCTCTTCAGGAGCCGCGTGCTTTCGAGGTAGATGCGGTCGCGGGGCGAGATGGCCAGCACGTTGGGCGGCGAGGCGAACTCGAAGTCTATGGGCGGGAAGAGCCAGTGTGCCTTCGGGAAGAAGGGGAAGGAGCTCTCCAGTCCCGCTTCCCTGGCCGCCTGGGACACTCGCTCCTCCAGGACGGCCTCCACGGTGTTCTTCAGCCCGTCTCGCTCCTGGCGTGCCGCCGCCAACTGGTCGGTGATGGCTGGTTTCTCCCCAGCGGAGCCGTCGGATCCCTGGGATGAGGCCGCCTCGCTCTCCAGCGACGTGATCTCGGCGTTGAGGGCTAGGAATCGCTCCAGGCGCTGGGTCTTCTCCACCTCGTCGGGCCCGCCTCGGAGTAGCGTGCCGATCTGGTAGAGCCACTTGTTGGGGAAGTGGCGGACCTCCCACTGCACCAGGTTGTAGTCGTCGGGCCCGTTGGGCAGGTCCATGGCGGCGGTGACCAGCCAGCCGCCGGCCAGGGCCGCCCCAACGGCAAAGAGAAGCACGAGCAGAGCAACCCGGCGCGAGCGGCGGTCCGACATGAGGCCTCCAGCAGTGAACACAACTTAGCACCGGCGCTGACGCCGCAGCAACCGCCGCAAGCCCCTTCGGGGACGCCGGAGAGCCGTGCTATAATCGCCCCCGAACGCCGCACCTGCCGGTCCCCAGGAGGGAGAGCCCGCGTTGACGACAGCCTCCACCGTCCCCACTCTCCGCAGAGCCCGCCTGGAGGCGCGGCTGGTGGCTTTTGTGGTGGACAGCGTCGTCCTCCTCTCCTTCAGCCTCCTCTTTCTGGCCGTGGCGGGCCTCCAGCTCCTCATTGCCAGCGACTTCGGCGACAATGACCCACCTGATTCCTCGTTCTACGCCATAGTGGCCATCGCGCTGGCGGTCATTCCTCTCTGGCTCGCCTTCAACGTCGTCCTCTGCCGCTGGCGAGGCCAGACCGTGGGCAAGTACGTCGCCGACATCAAGGTGGTGGGCGAGGACGGGCGACCGCTTGGCCTGGGCAAATGCGTGCTCCGCTTCCTTCTGCTGCACCCCTTGCTCTTTCACCCCTTTCTGGCTCTTCTGTGGTTGCTGACGGCGGCCGTGGCCACCTCGGTGACCCTCAGCGCGGCGGTCCTGGTGGTAACCCTGGCCCTGGTCTTCTTGTCGGTGGTCGCTCCCTTCCTGGCTATTGGCTCCGTACTCCTGGACGGCAGACGCCGCGCCCTCCACGACCGAGTCGTCGGCAGCACAGTCGTGCCGGCCAGCACTCCGGAAGGTCCGCCGCAACCGGCCGCATGAGCTCGGAGAGAGACGCCAGCGTAGCGGGAGGAGGTTTCTCGCAGGCCGTCGCGACGGGCGGGCTGTTCGGGTGGCGTCGCCAATCGCCGCCGGTCGCCGCGGCTATCGGGCTGGCGATGGCGCTGCTGGCCCTTCTCGTGGCGCTCAACCTCCTCCAGTTGACGGCGCCGGGACCTGCGCATCGCGCCCTCCGCCGCGGGATCGCCAGCCTGACCGAGATCGACTCCCTGCTGACGGTGCAAGGCCCGGCCCTCCGCGAGCAGGCCAGCGCCTCCCCGGACGAGCCGCTGTCGCTACCCGACTACCCGCTGGACGTGACGCTATCCCCACGGGAAGCGCAGCAGCCGCCCACGGAGGTGCGGGACCTGCTGTTGGACCGGTCGGCGGAGAAAGTCTACCAGGAGGGAACGGCAGCCTTCCGCCAGGGGGGCCAGGCGGGCGATTCTTCGCGACTCTCCGTCCAGGGGGCCGTCCGGACGGGCCTCGGGTTCCTCACGGCGGGCAACCACGACGCCCTTCGCTGGACAACCCTGGCGCTGAGCATCCTGTGCGGGGCGTTGTCGGGCGCCCTCGTCCTCATCACGCGGGGCTACGGACGCCTCGTCACGCTGGGCGGCGTCGTCGCGACGGCATCGCTGCTCTTCCTGCTGCTGACGGCGGTTGTGCGCCTCGTCCTTGCTCTAGCCGGCTGGGCGACGGACGACTACATCACTGTCCAGCTCCTGGGCCTGGCAAAGGCGGAGGCGTGGTTGCCGTTCCGCAACGGCCTTGCCTTGAGCGGGCTGGGGCTGGCCCTCCTGGCGCTGGGGATCCTGGGCTCGAGGCTGAGCCAGCCTTCAGGGGCTTGAACATTCAGAAGGGAGGCAAGCGGTGGAAGTCTTCGACGCGGTGCGCACGGTGCTCGCTGTGCGCAATTACCAGGAGAAGCCTGCGCCGCCAGACGCAGTCCGGCGGATAGTCGAAGCCGGGAGACTGACGGCGAGCAGCATGAACGGCCAACCCTGGCACTTCATTGTCGTCGAGAACCGCGACACCATACGTCAGCTCGGCGCATTGGCTCAAACCGGGCCGTATGTGGCGCAGGCAGCCGTGGCGGTCGTTGTAGCGATTGAGGAAACGAAATTCGCGGTGTCCGACGCGAGCCGCGCGATTCAATCGATGATCCTGACGGCGTGGTCAGAAGGGCTGGGCTCGAACTGGGTGGGCTTCCGCGCGTTGACCGCGGTCAAGCCGCTCTTGGGCATTCCGGACGACCTGGACGTCCTGGCTATCATCCCGTTCGGCTATCCGGCCCAGGCCCACGGCCGCGGCAAGAAGCAGCGCAAGGCGCTCTCCGAGGTGGCCCACCGCGAGCGGTTCACGCAGCCTTTCGAATGATGCCACCGTCCCAGCCGACGCCCGCTGCCAGCGAACGGCCAGAGAGCCTTGACCAGGGCGCTGGACGGCCCGGCGCCGTTGACGGGCCCCTGCGGGCATCACTAGAATGGTGGCCGAGCGGGAATAGCTCAGTTGGTAGAGCATCTGCTTCCCAAGCAGAGGGTCGCGGGTTCGAGTCCCGTTTCCCGCTCCAGATTCAAATCCAACCCTCTAGCCGCCCGTCTTTGACCCCTGTCGTCTCGGAGGCAGAGGGCCTCGCTAGATTCGACTACCTCCATTCGTCTGCATTTCAGATACGAGCTTCAGGGCATCTGCTACGGAGGCAGAGGGCTCCCAGGCCTTGAGGCGGCTTCCCGCTGGCGGTCTGGATTACACCCTCGTCTTTCTCCCGTAGACTCAGCACAACGTCGCCCGGAAAGGTCCACCGACTAAGGGATACCCGATCCTTGGTCTGCTCCGAGGCATATCACCGCCGCTCCCCATCTTCGGGTTTGTGACACTGCAAACACATGAAGGTGAGGCCCTCCTGATGCTGATAGGGAGTGTACTGATGAATTCGGGGTGAGTCGTCGATAATGATATATGCGCTGGATGCGTGATCACTTGCGAGTGCCCAGACCAGCGGCCAGCATCGCGCCCCTCGCCCATGCGGCGAAATCCCTCTGGGGCCGGCCCCTCCGGCACCTTAGCTGGAAGATCATCGGTCCCTATGCACTCCTCACCGTACTCTTGGGTGCCGCCGGAACCTACATGGTGACCACACTCGTGGCCGGCTCGCTTCGGGAGCGCTTCGACAATCAACTCGCCGAGGCGGGACGCGTAGCCGCCGATGCTGTGGTGCGAAACGAGCGAAACCACCTAGAAGGTGTGCGTACGCTTGCCTTCACAGAAGGTGTGGGACAGGCCGTGGCCGCCGGAGACACGCAGAGCCTCACCACGCTGCTGGAGCCCTTGATGACGAACCTAGGCCTTGAGCGGGCTGAGATAATTGACAGGAGCGGCAATCGTCTGCTGGGTCTGACCGGGGAAGGGCCGGAGGCTGGCCTAACATATCGGCCGGTCGATGCAGCCGCCACGAACCAATGGCCCCCGGTACAAAGCGTGCTTGAAGCCGGTAGTGATGAGCAGGGTGACAAGTTCGCGGGTCTCGTGGAGACCCCTGAGGGGCTGACCTTCTTCACCGCTGGGCCCATTCGCTCCGGTACGGAGATTGTGGGAGTTGCTCTGGTTGGGACATATCTTGACAGCTTGGCCAGACAGGCACGGGAGGAAGCGCTGGCCGATGTGACATTCTACGACTTCAAAGGACACCCTCTCACTAGCACCTTCGCGGGCGGGGGCAGCGCCAGTGAAGAAGTGAACCTTGGGATAGGCTCCTCCACGGTGGAGTCCATACTAGGGAAGCACGGGGAGACGACTAGGGAGAGGAGAAGCGTTTGGAAGCGCGAGTATGACCTCGCCTATGGCCCGCTAATCGTCCGCAACCAGGTTGTCGGTCTCTACTCGGTCGCGCTACCAACGCAGTTTATCTTCGAGGCCGGCAGCGTGACCCGCTGGCAGATGAGCGCTGTGTTCGGCGTGGCTATGTTGCTGGTGCTGCTGACAGGCTACCTGCTGGCGCACGCCATCACTGCTCGCGTTGGCCGGCTCGTCCGAGCAGCACGCAAGGTTGCCTCCGGCAACCTATCCGCGAGAAGCTCGGTCGCGGGGGAGGACGAGATCGCGGTGCTCGCGAAAGCCTTTGATGACATGACCGAGAGCCTGAGCTCCCGCACCGACCAACTTCGCGAGCACCACTTCAAGACCATCAAGACGCTGACGGCTGTGGTCGACGCTCGGGACCCCTATACTGCGGGGCACTCTATGCGTGTGGGTGAGTTGGCCCGGCTCATGGGTAAGCGGCTCGGGCTGCGTGGGATTACGCTCGACGCGCTACGAGTTGGCGGCTATTTGCATGATGTCGGAAAAATCGGCATTCGCGACGCCATTCTGCTGAAGCCCACAGGTCTCTCGGATGTGGAACGCCTGGTTGTGGATGGGCATACACTGCTGGGCGCCAGAATCCTGGGAGACCTCAACCTCATGCCAGAAGTGCTTGATTTCGTGCTGTGTCATCACGAGCGGCTGGACGGAAGCGGCTACCCACAGGGACTTCGGAGCGAGAAGGTATCGCTCGTCGCCCGCATCGCTGCTGTCTGCGATGTCTATGATGCGTTGACCACCGACCGTCCGTACCGGCCGGCCCTGGCCCCACAGGAGGCCGCTGCACTGCTGCGGAAGCAGGCCGGAACGCTCTTTGACCGAACCGTCGTGATGGCCCTGGAGGAGATCTACGTTGGATGGGAAGCGCAGCGGCGCTTTGATCCCTTGCTCAAGGGGATCAGGTTGCCACCGACCATGGGAGACTCGAGCCGTCAGGAAGCCGCGTAGGTAGGGGTAGGCGGGCAATGCGGCGAGTTCTAATTGGTTTGTGCCTCGTCCTGGGATTGGCGAGCATCTGCATGGGAAGTGTCTGGCTTGCCTCGAGTCTGGCCTTGGGGCATCTGGCAGCGGGGAGTCTTCCTGTCGATCTCAAATCAGAGCTGGAAGCGGATTACCGCAGCGAAAACACGTCGTCATATCTGCCCGCCTTGGAGCCGAGCGTGTCGCAGCAGGCCCGCGAGGACGCGGCGCAGCTCGCCGGCGAGTTCTCCTGGGAAGATTTGGAGTTCGTGCCAGTATTCTCCTCGCTGCCGGACTGGCAAGCAGTGCCCACACCCGCCCGGCTTCTGACCCCGGCGGCCACAGCCCCTGCGGAGGAACCGCCTGGGGACTCCACGCCGGCACCACACCCGGAGTCGACGGCAGAACGTTCTCCGCCGCCGGGCTCTCCCAGGAACAGCTCCGCCGTCCGCTTCGGGCCCTATCCGGACGCCGATACATACATCGCGGAGGAAGCCCCGAGTACGAACTACGCTGCCGCTGGTGAGATGTATGTTTCCAACACGATTGGTCGTCGAGAGCGCATCCTCATCGCCATCAGTTTCGCGGGGTTGATAAGGTCGGGCACGCTCGAGCGCGCTGTCCTTCACATCTACATGGCGTCATCCGTCGGAACGGGTGAGATGGTGACGGTGAATCGGCTGACCGCTCCGTGGGATCCGACCGCGGCCACCTGGGAATCGGTCTTTGGAGGCCGGTTCGACGAGGCGGCGGCAACAAGCATCGACACCAAGAGCGCTGGGTGGAAGGTAGTGGACATCACGCCCCTGATGCAAGAATGGCTCGAAGCCTCGTCTAAGAACTATGGGGTCATTCTGACGGCACCCGCTGCCGGTGGAGACATCACCGCCACCTTTTACGGCAGCAACCATCCTGACCCACTCCTGCGACCGTGGCTCGAGGTCAGCTTCATTGCCCCCAGTAATCCCTAGCTTGCCTTAGAAGCCTCATAAGCCCTTCGTCGCCGATCATGCCCGCTTCTCCGGCACGCGATTCTGCGGTAGTCTTCCCCGGAGACAAAGGGCCTGCCCTCTTGGAGACAGGGGGCCAAGACGGGCCCAAATCGCTGTTTGGGGTCTGAAGTAGATTCGACGCGGGCGGGCACCATCTTCCCAAGCAGGGAGGCCCCTGGGCCGCCTGCAGATTCCATCAGGGTCAATGTAGAAATCCCCTCGTCAGCCGATTGGGCAAGGCGACTAGGGGATTCGTTCCATATCCTAGGGTCACGGAGTTGCCTGGGAGATTCGGGTAGACAAGTCGCACCCGATATTGAAGCAGGGGACTCCCGCCAGTGGGCGGGCCGGCGCCAGCCCCGTGTCGGTGGTTCGATCCCACCCGCTGCTACCAAAGCCCAAGGCTGAATGTGTCCCCTGGTTTCGCGACCAGGGGATTCGTCTTTTCCGGCCGTTTCCTCGCACCGGATGGCACAATCATCGTCGCCCTGGACGCGCGCATTGTCACGCGCGTTGCCCCCTGGGCTCTCGAGCACGTAGAATGCCACCGAGTGTGAGAGGGAAGACGGTGCCTGGGGGCGGATGCTGCATTCAGAGGAGCGCAGTGGGATGAATGGCTTTGTCACCCGTGCTGTGCCGGCGCGGCTGGGTGTCCTCTTGTTGTGCGCGTTGGCGGCCGGGTTCGCCGTGTCGTGCGGCGGGGGCGGTGGGAGTGAGGATGAGAAGACGACGCCGACACCGACGCCGGGCGGGCTCGACCTGCCGGCCGATCTGTCCGACGAGCAGAAGGACGCCATCCTCCACATCAAGAACCTGGCGGACGAGCACGGAACCGCTCGCGACCTTCGTCTCCCAGAGGCCGCTCCTCGAGGACGAGGTGCGCGCTACCATCGAGGGCGACGCGCAGTACGTGGAGCTGGAAGCGCTGGCGAAGAGCGCCGGCTTCGGGCCGGCGACCGCGGGCGTCGAGCTGCAGTACGACAACGACATCAAGGTAACGGCCGCCGTCCTCGGCTCGCCGGAGGGCGGCCTCGCGCTCGCCATGCGGGAAACGGGCGCGACTCCCGTGTACGTGGTCGCTGCACTTGGCCTCGGACGGGCGAACGGTCACCGAGTACAACAGCGAGGGGACCATCACGCTCGATCTCGAGACCCTCAAGGGCAGCGAGGTGGACACGCCGGACGCGCACCACAGTTGCCGGACCGGGCACTGCATCTGGGCCGCGCTCACCTGGCTGTCCGACTCGTGGTACGGCTACGTGGTCAATAAGGTCTGCCGTGCGTGTATAGACTCGGTGGTGGCAGAGGTTCTCACCGCAGGCGCTTCGACTGTGATTACAATCCCATCATGCATCGTCTGCATCTCGGCCCTTGCGGCGGCGGGGATCGCGTCGGTGGTCGTGTGCTACGACGACCCGTGTTCGTATTGCACGGACAACACCTGTGGCGACCCTCCCATGTCACACGACCAGTACTGTGCCTGGCAGATCGGCGCCAGGGACCCCATACACCGGCATCAGTGCCAGCGTGACCGGGGCCGACACCGGATACGAGTGTGTTGGCATCAAGCAGAAGACGTTTGGGGGCAATGACTATTCGGAGACCGAGTGCCAGTACAGCAGTGAGTCCACGGGGATAGTCCGAGCCTGCCCCTACGGCTGCGCGGAGGTCGCGCCCGGCGACACGGAGAGCCGCGACTGCGCTTCGATCGTCTACCTGCGACCCGGCAACCTGCAACTCGGAGGTGGAGACGGGAGACCCGTTCTGCGTGCACCGTGGCGCCCCCCGACAACGACGTCCTCAAGCGCAACTACGAGGTCCGCGAGTGCGTGCCGACGATCTACGGCGGTTCGACCTGCCAATCGAGGACCGAGGCGAGGGAGATGGTGGAGTGTGCCTACGGCTGCGCCCCCGACGGCATCCACTGCGCCCAGGCAACAGCCGAGGCCACAGCGGAAGGCTACAGCCGAGGCCACTCCCCCGCCCTCGACCTGCGACCCCGCCACCTGCAAAGGCGAGCGGCCCGTGGGCGATCCGGTGTGCGCCATCAATCCGGCGAGCCACACAGGCGCCGGCGTGCTCACCCAGCAGTACGAGAGGTGCACCTGCCAGACCGAACGATCCGCGCAGGGCGGCGAGTCGACCTGCGTATGCGTCCCGGCTCTCCCGAAGGTAACCGGTTGCCCTACGGGCTGCGGCCTTGACGGCAAATCCTGCGCCGGCGGTCGCTGAGGTTGAGGCGGGCCAGGAGCGGAGTCCTTAGGAGGCGATCAAGGAGGGGCCAGGAATGCTTCTGTTGAACCCGAAGAACCTTGTCCGGCGGTACCCAGACAGGCGCTCGCTGGAGGTAATGGCCAGCACGATCGACTTCTTCGAGAAGAAGGGGAAGAGACGGCTCAAGGAGGACACTCACCAGCGGGTCTGGTACGAGGACTTCCTCACGTTTGTGAAGGACGAGAAGATCTTCGCCACGCTGCTCACCCCTCCTAGCTACGGAGATGCGGAGTCGCGCTGGGACACCTTCCGCAACGTGGATTTCAATGAGATCCTCGCATTCTACGGGCTCTATTACTGGTACGCCTGGCAGGTCACGACGCTCGGCCTCGGCCCGATCTGGATGAGCCGGAACGAGGAAGCGAAGCGCCGCGCGGCGCAACTTCTGAAGGACGGGGCGATATTCGCCTTCGGGCTGTCTGAGCGCCAGCACGGCGCAGACATCTACTCGACGGAGATGACACTCACGCCACAGCCCGGCGGCGGCTACAAGGCAAACGGAGAGAAGTACTACATCGGCAACGGCAATGTCGCACCGATGGTCTCGACCTTCGGGAAGATCGCCGGCAGCGGGGAATACGTCTTCTTCGTGGCTGATTCGACGAAGCCCAACTACGAACTGCTGGACAACGTCGTCGCCACGCAAGCGTACGTCTCAGCGTTCGCCTTGCATGACTACCCGGTCAGCGAGGCAGACATACTCTCGAGGGGCCGAGAGGCCTGGGACACTGCCCTCAACACTGTCAACGTCTGCAAGTTCAACCTGGGCGCGGCGTCCATCGGCATCTCGACGCACGCCTTCTACGAAGCGATCAACCATGCCGCCAACCGCCGTCTCTACGGCATGTATGTCACGGATTTCCCGCACGTCAAGCAGATGTTCACCGACGCCTTTGCCCGCCTGGTGGCGATGGATCTCTTTACGCGTCGGGCCGCCGACTACGTGCGCACCGCTTCACCGAAAGACAGGCGCTATCTACTCTACAACTCGGTGGTGAAGATGAAGGTGACGACGCAGGGAGAGGAAGTCATTGATCTGCTCTGGGATGTGATTGCCGCAAAGGGTTTCGAGAAGGACATGTACTTTGAGAGCGCCGCCATGGACATCCGCGCCCTGCCCAAGCTCGAGGGCACGGTCCACGTGAACATCGCCCTCATCCTGAAGTTCATGGCCAACTACTTCTTCAACCCGGCTGAGTACGCCGACATCGGGCAGCGCTCGGAGCCGAAGCACGACGGCTATCTGTTCCAGCAGGGCCCGGCGAAGGGCATGGGCGACATCCAGTTCCACGACTACAACATCGCCTACAGCGATTGGGACCTGCCCAACGTCAACGTTTTCCGCGAGCAGACCGCCGTTTTCTCGGAGATGCTCGCCTCGGCGCCTCCTGATGAGAGCCAGAGTCGCGACACCGATTTCCTGCTGGCCGTTGGCGAAATATTCACGCTGGTCGCCTACGGGCAACTCATCCTCGAGAACGCCCGCATCAACGATGTGCCGGCAGACGTCGTTGACCAGATATTCGATTGCTTTGTGCGTGATTTCTCGAAATTCGCGCTCCAGTTGTACAGCAAGCCGAGCTGCAATTCGGAACAGTCGGCCCATTGCCTGAAGATGATTAGGAAGCCCGTGGCGGATGACGAACGCTATGGGCGCGTATGGCGCGACTACGTGCACGCCCTAAAGGGCGCCTACGAGATGAATCCCTAGGGCGCACTCCGCGAGCCTGCTCTGGCTGCCCGCGCCGGCCTCGAGTTGCTAGAGGGAATCCAGTCCGCCCCTATTTAACGGGATCTGCGGCGAATCGCTCCTGCGCCCGCTTCAGAATGTCCACGGCCTCTCTCATCATCCTTGACAGCAGTTCTTCGCAGCTCACGATATCGTGAATCAGGCCGATGGACTGGCCCACAGGGAACGGGCTGCGGTCCAGGTCACCGCTCTCCCAGGCGGCGCTTTGACGCTGGCCGGCGATGAGGGGGATGAGCTCTTGCAGGTCCCCTCCTCGGGCTTCCACTTCCAGCACTTTCTCGACTTGCGCGTTTCTCAGGGCCCGCATCTGGAGGTTGATGGTCTTGCAGATCATGACCGTATCATTCTCCTGCCGCCGGACCAGCTCCTCCTTGACACGGTTGTGCGCAAGACACTCGGTGGTGGCGATGAACCTGGAGGCCATCATCACGCCCTCCGCTCCCAGGACCAGGGCCGCAGCCAATCCCCTCCCGTCGGCGATGCCGCCGGCGGTGACCACCGGCAGACTCACCGCCTGGCAGATGCGGGGTGTGAGCAGCATCGTGGTTACGTCTTCGTGGAGGGGATGGCCTCCTTCCTCGAAGCCGGCGGCGATCACCGCATCGTAGCCCGCCTCTTCGGCGTGCATGGCGTGCTTCACTGAGCCGACCTTGTGTATCAGCTTCAAGCCTGCGTCTTTCGCCTGACGGATCGCGTCGGGCCCCAGGTACCTATCCAGAGGGGCGCCTGATACGTCGATGGAGCTGACCTTCTCCTCGCAGCAGACGCGAAAGTAATCCTGGTGCAGGTCTTTGGCGATGTGGACCGACGGCAGAAGAGTCAGGTTCACGCAGAACGGCTTGTCCGTCAGCTCTCTGGTCCTGGCGATCGCCTGGCGCAGATCGTCTCCGGTGCTGTAGTTGCCCGCGGTAAGGTTACCCAGCCCGCCGGCATTGGATACTGCGGCGCAGAGCTCAGGCTTAGCCAGCCACATCATCGCACCGCAGAAGATCGGATACTTAATTCCGAATAGGTCAGTAATCCTGGTCTTCAACGATCCCCTCCTTGCCGGGTGTCCGCCCCCCGTACCCGCCTTATCCTATTGCCTTGACCTCATGCGCACAACCGGGGCAGCCTGTTCCTGAAGCCAACCTGCCACCGCCTGACGCCCCGTCTCGCGTGGTACAACGGCCGGTCGCCGTTTCCCCCACGCGGCCGTCGCCTCATGGCAATGCCTCACGTCGTAAGACGGGCTTGCGGTCCTGGCGTTGGGTAAGAATGCCGGGATCTGGGGCGAACGATGGTGAGCGCCGGAGGCTAGGCTACTTTCTTGGCGGGCCTCTTCTTTGCGCGCCCCGCTGGCTGCGGTTCCAGACGGTGAACATCGGCCCGGGCGGCTCGTCCCCCGCCTGTGCGCTTCGCCTCGTACAGCGCGGTGTCGGCGAGGGCTATGAGATCCTGCTTGACGGTGCTGTCCTGCGGATAGCTGGCGATGCCGATGCTCAGCCCCAGCGTCTCATGGTCGGCTGAGCCCTCCGGCACGAACGGGCTCTCGGCGAGCGAGGAGGTTATGCGCTGCCCTGCCTCCTCCGCCTTTTCTCGACTGGTCTCTGGGAGGATGGCCAGAAACTCATCGCCGCCGTACCGGCCGATGATGTCGGAGGTTCGCAGCGCCGCTCGAAGCTGGCTGGCCACGAATCTGAGAGCCTCATCGCCCCGGGGGTGACCGTGAGTGTCGTTGAACAGCTTGAATCCATCCAGGTCCATCATCATCACGGCGAAGGGCTTGCCTGTGCGTGAGGCGCGGGCGAGCTCCTCGTCCAGGCGCTCATGCATGTGGCGGTGGTTGTAGAGATTGGTGAGGGGGTCGGTGATGGCTTGCTCCTTCAGGCGCTCGTGGAGGCGGGTATTCTCGATGACCACCGCAGCCTGCTTGGCGATTGCGGCCAGCGTTTCAACCTCCTCCTTGGCGAAACGGACATGGTGGCGGAAAGCGTCCACCGTCATCATTCCTATCGTTCTGTCCTTGACCCTGAGCGGGTAGTGGACAAGCGACTTTATGTTGAAGGTTTCAATCCACCAGGGCGATAGCAGACCCGATGTTGCCGCGTCCTCCATGATGATGGGATCTTCCCACGTAGTTACGGCCTCGAACAGCCGATTATGCTCCGGCAGGGTGGTTGTGTTCTCCCCCGGAGCCGGGTTGCGGAATCTCTGCCATAACCCCTCATCCTCAATTCCCAGAGACATGACGGGCTCCAATGCGCGACTTTGTTCGTCGACGGTGAAGATGCTGCAGCGGTCCCCCACGCTGATGTTGACCACCGCCCGGCAAAGCCTGATTAGCACCTGCTTCATACTGAAGGTCGAGGCGGCGGCCGTCAGCACGTCCACCAGCGCCTCGGCGCGCTGATGCTGACTCCGTTCCCGCTCGAACAGACGGGCGTTTTCGATGATGATCGCAGCCTGCTTGGCGATCGCGGCCAGCGTCTCAACCTCCTCGGCCGGAAAGTGCACGAACTTGGTGAACGAGTCCACATCCATGACCCCAATCGTCTTCTCTCGATGGACGAGGGGGTAGAGAGCCAGCGACTTCATACGAAAGGTCTTCAGCCAGAAATTGGGTATCACACCCGAACCCGGCGCGTGCTCCTCGATGATCGGCTCCTGGGCTCTAATCGCTTCGCCGATGCCCCGCACGTCCGGTATCTTCAGCCCGGCCGAGCCGCGAAACTTCTCCCACATATCCGTATTCTCAGGCCCCAGCGACATGACGGGCTCCAGGGTGTGAGTGTCCTCATTAAAGATGAACATGCTGCAGCGTTCGGCGACGGTAAGCTTGAGCACCGACTGGCTTAGCTTGATGAGAACCTTCTTCAGGCTGAGGCTGAGGGAGGGCGCGCTCACCACCTCTAGCAAGGCGTCAGAGCGCTGCCGCAGTTGGCGCTCCTTCTGCAAAAGAGCCGCCATCTCGATGGACATGGATACGTGCTCGGCGAGCACGTTCGCCAGCCGCACCTCGTCGGGCGAGAAATCGCGTACACTTCTCTGCCCGACGTAGAGGCAGCCCACTACCTCATCGCTGGCCTTCAGGGGGACTACGAGCAGGGCCCCTAGCCAACCCTGCGCCAAGCCTTTCCCCACGTAGTGTTGGTCGGCGCGGAGGTCAGGGGCAACGTAAGGCTGCCCGGTTCGGAAGACGACGCCGCTCAGGCCCTCGCTCGACCTCTTGCGCCAGCGACGCGCGAACCCGGGCGGCACGCCGTGCTGGGCGTGGAAGGTCAGAAGGCCCTTCTCATCCGACAGCGCTATCGACGCGTTGTCGCTCTTGAGGATGTCGCAAGCAAGGTTCACTGCCGAGGAGAGCACCTCGTCCAGGTCGATGCAGTTGGGCGATTGCACCTTGCCGGCGTCCGACCGCTCGCCGCGGCTCACAGACCGCTCTCGACTCTCCTGCGCCGCTTTTCTTGGCATAGCCACATCTATTATCGGCGGCGCGCGCCGCGGTCGGATGGTGTAGCGGCACGTCTCTACGCCGCCTTGGCGATGTCCGACGGCAGCACCCCTAGCGTGGTGTCAATCGGTGCGGGCATGCCCAGGTAGTAGCCCTGGCCAAAGTCAACGCCAAACTGTCGCAGCAGTTCTACCGTTCGTTCGTCTTCCACCCACTCGGCGATCGTCTGCTTCCCCAAGCCGTGCGCCAGTTCGACCAGCGACCGGACGAGGTGCTGGTCGGAGACGTCGTTGGGGAGGTTACGAATGAAGCTCCCGTCGATCTTCAAGTAATCCACAGGAAGGTGTTTGAGGTAGTAGAGCGAGGAGAATCCGACGCCAAAGTCGTCGAGGGCGAACCCGCAGCCCATGGGCTTGAGCGCTTCGATGAACTGCCGGGCCTCATTGATGTTCGCGATGGCGGCGGTTTCCGTGATTTCGAAGATGAGGCTGCTTGCCGCGATGCCCGTGGACTTAATCTCCCGCCGGATCAACGGCAACAGCTCTTCGTCCACGAATGCCTTGCCCGACAGGTTCACTTCAAGATGCACGGTTTGCCCTCGAGCCTCGCAGGCGGCGATGACTTTGATCGACTGGCGCACCACCCATCGGTCGATGGCGTGGATGAGCTGTGTCCGCTCGGCCACGGAAAGGAACTCTTGCGGCGGTAGGAGTTGCCCATCCGTGTCGACCATTCGCAGCAGTGCTTCGTACTGCACGGCGCCGGTCCGGAGGTTGTGGATAGGCTGCACGAGCAGCACGAAGCCGTCCTCGTCGAGCGCTTGCCGGATCCGCCGTTCCCACATCAACTGCGCGCCAAACGCGGCCTTTGTGACTGAGTCCTTCGAATAGAGCTGGAATCCGTTTCCATTCTCCTTCGCCTGGTACAGCGCCATGTCGGCATGGGCCAGCAGGTCTTCCACTGTCCTCCCGTGCTTGGGGGCGACGGCGATGCCAATGCTAGTCGTCACGCTCACCGTCTGGCCGTCGGAGATCAACTTCTGGTCGCGGACGGCGGCGACAATACGGGCTGCTGCAGCCTCAGCGTCTGACCTGGTGCTCTGTGTCAGAAGCACTCCGAACTCGTCGCCACCCAAGCGCGCAAGCACATCGATCTCCCGGAGCTCCCCGCGCAAGGCGTGCGCGACCTGCATCAGGAGCTCGTCGCCGGCTCGGTGGCCAAGGCTGTCGTTTATGTACTTGAACCTGTCCAGGTCGATGGACAGGACAGCGGCCTGGCTCTTGAACCGCTTCACCTTCGCCATCTCGAGCTCGACTTCCTCCTCGAATCGCTGGCGATTGAATAGGTCTGTAAGGGCATCGTGGCTCGCCAAGCGGAGGAGTTTGGACTCGAAGTCCTTACGCTCGCTGATGTCGCGGGCGATAGTGGAGAAGAACTGCGGCGAGCCATCCGGCGCCCGGTGGGCGAGGATGACCTGCGAGACCGGAATCTCCCTCCCGTCTCGAGTGAGGAGCGCAGTCTCCCCTTGCCAGGAGCCGTTCTCAAGGGCGCCGGGTAGCGCCAGTTGCTCGATGGTTGGTCTCGACCCACGCTGGATAGAGGCTCAGCGCAGTCCACCCGGTGAGCTCCTCGTCCTCGCCGATACCCAGCATCCTCCGACCGGCGCGGTTGAGGTACAGGGGAGTGCCCTCTGTAGCTCAGGGTTGCAACCAGGTCCGTTGTCGCCTCCAGGATCGAGACAAGCTGGGAGAGTGCCTGCGTGCGCTCCTGCACCCTGGCCTCGAGCTTCTCGCCGGCGGCAGCGAGAGCCCGGTTCAGACCCGCGTTGTCGTAGAGGACCACAGCCTGCCGCACCAGTACCGCGGTAAGCACGATGCCAATCAGGATGAGGGAAGGGATGTCGTCGACAAGAGACGCGCGGCTGCCGATAAAGATGAGCTGTGCAAACATCAGTGCCGCAAGCCCGAGTGGTATAGCCTGTCGCCATGCCTCGAGCGGTTGCGCGTCGTCTCGCGGCACGGCGTAGTCCGGTCTCCACTCAGCGTGCAATGCTGCGCTGTATCCCATCAAGAGGTAGCCGAACGTCCAGCCGAAATCCACGGGCGACCCAGCGGAATACGCGTCGGAGAGCCCGAGGTGAGCGTACGCAAGGTCGGAAAGCAGGAAGAGCCCAAGCCCTGACGCAAAGACGGCTATGACTGCGCCGGCGTGGCCACGACGGTTGTGGGCCAGAGCGATCACCAATCCAAAGAAGAGGATTAGGTCACCAAGGGGGTAGCTGCCACCAATGATCTTCTCGAGGGCGGTCGCCTGGCTATCGGAATAGGTTGGCAGCAGGATCTCGTGCCATACCACCGCCGAGGCCGCGAAAACCATGGCGACAGCGTCTAGAGCCGTGCGGGCGCGCGCAAGTGACCGCTCAGGCGAAGCGAGAAGCAGGACTCCGACACATGTCAACGGCACAGCGGCCAGGTACCACACGTCGGCCATAGACGGGAAGGGGGTCTCCTGCCCGAGGAACAGCTCGTAGGTCGACCAGATCATCTCGGCAAACGACCACGAGGCCAGGCCGGCTGCTATGAAGAACCAGGCGGCCCGTACCCGCCCCGTGCTCCTTGCGGCGGCCAGGAATGCGAGCCCTGACGCCGCAGCCGCTGCTGCCACCATTCCCAGGTCGGACATGGCCACGACTGCGGTGTGCCCGAACGGCCGGATCGTGAGCCATGAAACGAACAATAGGGCAGAGGCGGCCATTGCCACCGCCAGGAGCGCCAACCGACGGGTGAGGTATCAGCGTTCTTCGCTCTTCCAATTGCTCTCATAATGATGATCGGCCCGACACTAGCGCGGGTTTATGTTCAGTCTCATATGCCCGGCTGTCCGTGATTGCGGCCGCGCTGGCCTCCGACTGCGATCCTTGCTACCCTGATGTCCACGTTTCCGCCGGAGCAGCCGGCCACGTTAGGAGGTCGGGGCGCTCGTGGTCGCGGAAGAGGAGGTGAGAATTGGTCGAACTACCGAAGGAAGCTCGCGCTCTGCTAGAAGCTCCGAACTATGCGCACCTCGCGACGGTGATGAAAGACGGCGCTCCCCAAAGTGTCGCCGTGTGGGTCGGCCTGGAAGGGGACAGGATACTCGTGGGGACCGGTCATGGTACCGCAAAGGCCAGAAACAGCCGGCGCGATCCGCGCGTTGCTCTGTCGATAACGGACCGTGTGAACCCATACCGAACGGCGATGATTCGAGGGCGGGTTGTTGAACAGCGGCCAGATGAGGACTGTCGGGTAATGGACGTCATATCCCGCAAGTACACAGGGGAGCCGTTCCCAATTCGCGGGCCGGGCCGCATAGCCCTCGTGATAGAGCCGGAGAGTGTCAGGTACCTCGAACTGCCGTTCACCCACCGGTCAGAGTAGCGCAGCGCCGGGGCGCATAGACGGGCAGACGCTTTGGCCTGGATTGGACCTCCTGGCAGGGGTGTTGGCGAACCACGCTGATCGCGCAGCCCGCAGGCCCGTCGACCAGCGGCCGCTTACGCCTATCCTCGTTGCACCACGTAGTATATGAAGTCCAGATCGCCCGGCGTGTGCCCCAGCGATGCCAGCATGATGCCCGCCTCCGCCCTGTGATGCGAACCGTGGTTGACGAGGTGGCTAAGTAGTTCCCACGACGGCCAGCGGTACTCCTTCTGTTCCTGCGGATGGTAAGCCGACACTTCCGCATCCAGCCGCTCCTCGGTCAGTCCCGCGGCATACGCCTTCAAGTCGTCGTGGGACCGCGCGAACCACTGCCTGACCTCCTCGAACGGCATGCGCTCATCCGGCGGAGACGACGCCTCCGGCTTGCCGTTGAGCACCGAGAGCCACCACGCCTGCACCCTCACCATGTGGACAAGGGTCCTGCGCACGCTCTCATGGCTGCCGCTCACCTCTCGCCCGAACTCCTCCTCGCTCAACGCGGCGGCGGCCTCCAGCACCTTCTGATTGGCCCATTCGTTGTAGGCAATCAGCGACCGCGCGTGCTCCAACCAGCTCATGGCTCACTCCTTTGCTTCGGAAGTCTGCCGCTGCCCCCTCTACTCCAGTGTGCCAGACTTCGCTCCCGCGAGGAAGGCGGCCCGGCCTTCGGCGGGATGAGGTTGGGATGCCCTAATCACGGGCCGCTTGTCCGCTTGACCGAGCCGAGAGGCGGGCAGTACTTGGCTTCCCAAGGCAATCGTTGCTCTCTTCCTGGCTCCTCCTCGCCAGCACTGACCTGGTAGCCGCCGACGCGACTGCGGCCCGCGTTATAAGCCACGACGTCGCCGCCGTGAAGCAGCTCGGAATGGCCTACGAGATGGGGCTGGGTGAGATGCGCGAGGAGTCGATTGAGATCGTGGGTGAAAGGCTCGACAACCTGCGCGTCGAGTGGTTGCCGGCCAAGATCGCCGCCCCCGAGTTCCAGGGAGAGCAGGGATACCAGCCGGGGACGGCTCCCTCCGGGGCTCCGGCCCACGTGGTCGGGCATCACATGGCCCATCGTCTAGGGTAGGGCCTCCCGCCGACCGTCCTCGCCGGCAATTGAAAAGGACCGCGACAGGAGGAAGCCGTATGCGACCGTGGCATTCCGCCCGCGACATCATCCCTCGACGATCGGCGGTCTGCCTGGCGGCCATCGCCCTCGTTGCTGCTCGTCAGCCTCTCCATTGCGGGCTGCGGTGGCGACGACGAGAAGGACAGTCAAGCACTCCGGAGGCGACCGTGACCGCCGACCCACCGGCGACGCCGGCGCCCACGCCGCAGGACCGGCGCCCGTGGAGCTTCCAGGGCCAGCGCGACATCACCGCCGCCTTCCCACCGGCGGACCTGGCGCTGTACCGCTCGCTTCTCCCCGAATCGTTCGACATGCCCGACCAACCCTTGGTCGCAGTCATTGTCGCTGACTACTACGATGTGACCTTGCCGCTCGTGCCCTACCGTGAGGGCTATGTGGCGCTCCAGTGCAAGTACCAGGGCCGCACCGGCTGGCACGTACTAACGATGCCCGTCGATGATGAAACGGCCAACGTGGGCGGCCGCTCGATCGGCTTCCCCAAGTATGTGGCCGACCAGATCACTTTGGAGGAGCAAGGCGGTGGCTGGATGGGCCGCGTCGTCAGCGAGGGACGAACCGTGATGGAGGTCGCCTTCACCGCCAAAGGCAGCGCTGCGCCGGCGACAGGGGGGCAGAGCCCCGTTGCCTTTCAACTGTTGCCGCCGGGGCAGGGGCCAACTATCCTGGAGGTTGACACCGTGGCCTCGGGCGAGCGGCGGACGGTGACGACGCCGGGCTCGGCGACCGTGAGCGCCGACGCGGGAGAGCCGTGGGCCGGCCTGCTGGGTCCGGCGGGCAGCGCCGTCTGGGGGTCCTTCGACGAGGTGACAGGCGACTGGTCGCTGGAGCCGACGCAACTCAAGTGACAAAGGCGGCTCAGCCGCACCCGCAGGAGGCCAACATGGGCGTCACGAGGCGATTCACAGCCGAGGAAGCTCGACGCCTGGGCGAAGCGATCGGCATCGATTGGAGCAAGAGCCCGTTTGATGTCGGGCAGTTCCTCATGGGCCTCGAAGTGGAACTGGAGCACGGTCAGCGCGACCCCCGCACGGATGTGACGCACGATGACCCTGTCCTCACCGCCAAGATCGCCCTGGCCCACCTGAACGAGTTCCCTGACTACTACACCCGGCTTGACAACATGGAAGAAGAGGCGAAGCGAGCCCTCCCAGGGCGGGAATAGCTGACCCCACTGCTGCCGGTTGCCAACCATCAAGGAGCATCTTAGAATCCCCTTGCGACTGGGTGGTCCAAGCCACCAACGCAAGGAGGGGACAATGAAGCTGCTCAATGACTTCAAGCAATTCCTGCTCAGGGGCAACGTCGTAGACTTGGCGGTGGCAGTGGTAATCGGCGCCGCCTTTGGCGCCGTGGTCACGGCCTTGGTCCAGGATTTCATCACGCCCCTCATCGCCGCCGTCGCCGGCCAGGCGGACTTCTCCGCCTTAGACTTCAAGATCCACGGCAGCACATTCCGGTACGGCGACTTCGTCAACAAGGTCATCACATTCATCTCGATAGCCGCCGCGGTCTTCTTCTTCGTCGTCACGCCGATAAACGCCCTCATCTCGCGGGCCCGGCGTGAACCGCCGGCCGACCCCACCACGCGCAAGTGCCCGGAGTGCCTCAGCGAAATCCCGCTCGAGGCCCGGCGCTGCGCATTCTGCACGTCCGAGGTTGGGGCCTAGTAGCGGACGAAGATGGCCGGCGCCTTCGAGGGGATCCGTATCGTCGATTTCACGCAGGGCACGGCCGGTCCCTACGCGAGCCTGCTCCTCGCCGAGCAGGGCGCCGATGTCCTCAAGGTGGAACCCCTCGCCGGCGACCGTGCCCGTGGCACCGCCGCATTCCACGTCCTGAATCGCAGCAAGCGGGGCATCGTCCTCGACCTCACCCGTGCGGAGGGCCGCGCCACGGCCCAGGAGCTGGCCTCCGCCGCCGACGTGGTGCTGGTGGACCAGCTCCAGGGCAAAGCCGGGGAACTGGGCATCGACTACGCCCGCCTCTCGCAGCGCAACCCCGAGATCGTGTACTGCTCCATCCCCCTCTACGGTTCGAAGGGTCCCTGGGCGGGCCTGGAGCCTGACGACACCCTGGTCGCCGCAGCCACCGGCGTTCTCGGCGTGCAGTGGTCGTACAGCGAATCGCCCGTCTTCCTTGTCGTGCCCGTCGTCGGCTATGCGACGGGCATCCTGGCGGCCGGCGCCATCGCCGCCACTCTCTTCGACCGCAGCCGTAGCGGCCGTGGCGACCACATCGAGGTCTCAGGGCTGGGTGGCGCCTTTGCCCTGGAGACCAGCACCTACCTCGTCCCCCTCGGCGCCCTCGACGTGATCCGCCTGGCCGGCGGCCGCGGCGACCCCAAGGGCCCCTTCCCGACCTATCGCGTGTACCGGGCGCGCGACGGCGAATGGCTGATGCTGGCCTGCCTTACGCCCGTCTTCTGGACGAAGCTGGCCCTCGCTATGGGCCTGGACGAATACCTGGTCGACCCCCGATTCCAGGGCGCGCCCATCGCCATTCCCGAGCCGCAGGACCGGCAGGAGCTGTCGGACCGCCTGGCCGCGACGTTCGCTACGGAGCCTCGCCAGCACTGGCTGGACTTCCTGCGCGAGGCCGACGTCCCTGTCGGGCCGGTCCTGACCCGCGACGAGTACCTCCAGGACCCGCAGATTATCGAGAACGGCATGCGGGTGGAGATCGACGACCCGGAGGTCGGCCCTACGGTGCAGATGGGAGTGCCCATCTCGCTTCGAGGCACGCCCGGCGGCATCCGCGGCCCCGCGCCTACGCTTGGCCAGCACAACCAGGAGCTTCGCTCCCATCCCTGGCCGCCTGCGGCCGCAGCGCTCCCTCCCGCTGGCGGCAGGCGCTCTGGCGGGGCGCCGCTCGACGGCGTCACGGTGCTCGACCTGGGGACGATCTACGCCGGGCCCTACAACGGCATGCTCCTGTCGGACCTGGGCGCCAGCGTCATCAAGGTCGAGCCCCTGGACGGCGACCCCTGGCGGGCGTTCGCCATCGGCTTCCTGGGTGTGAACCGTGGCAAGCTGAGCCTGGCCCTCGACCTGAAGCGGCCCGAAGGGCGTGAGGCATTCTACGATTTGGTGCGCAAGGCCGACGTGGTCACCGACAACTTTCGGGCCGGTGTCGTTCAGCGCCTCGGGATAGACTACGATACTCTCAGCGCCATAAACCCACGCATCATCTGCTGCTCGCTGACCCCCTTTGGCCCGTCTGGCCCCATGGCGGGATGGCCGGGCTTCGACCCGCTTCTGCAGGCCCGTTCCGGTCTTATGAGGGCGCAGGGAGGCGAAGGCGAGGAGCCTGTCTACTACCAGATTGCCACCTGCGACTTCATCACAGCTCTCATGGCCGCCTACGGCGTCATCGCCGCCCTCCACGCCCGCGAGCGCACGGGCCGCGGGCAGCTTGTCGAGTCCTGTCTCGCCGACAACGCCATGGCCGCCCAGGCAGGCGAGTTCATCCGCTACCGGGGACGGCCCCCTGACCCTCCTGGAGGCCCCAATCTCCTCGGCCTTTCCGCCCTCTACCGCGTCTACAAGTGCGCCGACGGCTGGCTCTTCCTGGCGGTCCGCACGGCCGGCCAGGCGACGGCCCTGGTGCAGGCCACGGAAGGAGCGCTCGCGCCCGGCAGCGTCGCCGCTCTGCTCCAGGCGCCGGTGCAAGGCGACGCGGCCTCCGCCCTGGAGGCGTTCTTCGCCGGGCGAAAGAGGCAGGAGACGGTGCAAGCCCTGGTCGAGAAGGGCGTGCCCTGCGCCCCCTGCCTTACGATAGCGGACCTGTTCGACGACGAGCACCTGAAGGCCAATGATCCTCTGGTGGGAGGTGGAGCACCCAGTCTATGGGCCGGTTCGCCAGACGGGGCGCATCGTCAAGTGGCAGCGTCGCAGCATGCGCCTGGAAAGGGCAGCGCCCGTTCTCGGCCAGCACAGCCGCGAGCTCCTGCTCGAGTTCGGCCTCGAGCCTTCGCGCGTCGAGGAGCTGATCGCGAAGGGCGTCGTGCTGGCTCCGTGAGGCCGTGATGATCCTGGACGTGCACCACGTGGGTGTGGCGGTGCGCAGCCTGGAGGCCGCCTGCGCCTTCTACCGCGATGCCCTCGGGCTTCCCCTGGTGAAGGAGGGGGCTGTTCCGGGCCTGCGCGCGCGGTCGGCACTGCTGGCCGTCGGCGGAAGCTACCTGGAGCTGGTCGAGCCCAGCGAGGAGGAGTCGCCCTTAGCCCGCCACATCGCTGAGCGCGGCGAGGGTCTGCACCACGTTGCGCTCTGGAGCGATGACGTGGACTCGCAGGCGGCCGCTTTGCGTGCGATGGGGGTGCCTCTTCTCGACCCGGAGCCGCTGACGGGGTTCACCGGCCGCGTCTGTCGACTGGCCCCGGAGGCGCTGGACGGGGCGCTGTTCCAGGTGGTGCAGCCGCTGGCGCCGGACGGCGGACCCGCCGCCGATGGGGCCCATCAAGCGCATCGACCACGTCGTGCTGCACCTGCCGGACGTGGAGGCCGCCTGCCGGCGCTTCCAGGAGTACTTCGGCGTCGCCACCAAGCGCACCATGGAGCGGGGGTCGCGGCGCTTCGCCTTCCTGCGGCCGGGCGACGTCATCCTGGAGCTCATCGGGCCGTTGGAGCGCGGCGAGCCGGGCACGGGCCGGGTCGCGGGCCTGGCTTTCGAGGTGAAGGGAATCGATGAGCTGGCGGCCTCGCTGAGGGCGAGAGGGCTGCCGGCGGGGGAGCCGCACCCGGCGCTCCAGGGCGGCCGCATCTGCAGCGTGCACCCCAGCGCGACCTGTGGCGTGCCCGTCGCCTTCATCGACTTCTCGGACAGCCCGCGCTAGATGTAGCGGAGGGCTTCAGCCCTCCACGGATAGGTAGGGGCGCAGCATGCTGCGCCCCTACGGGCGGGATGCAAAGTCATTCTGTTGATGGCTATAAGGCCTCCGCCCCGGTCTCGCCTCCCGCAGCTCTTGGAGCACCCGCTCGACCAGCTCGGGAACCCCGCTCTCCACCTCGGGCGAGAGGCCGGCGCCGGTCCCGAAGTCCTTCCCCTCGATGCCGTACACGACCAGCTTCGGTGGCAGCAGGCCCAGGGTGCGCGCCAGCTCGATGGCCTCGGCCACGCTCATGGCGTGCGTGGAAAAGCGGAAGAGCTCCTGAGGGATGGCTTCTGCCTGCGCGTCGAGCCGGTGGATCGTCCCCGGCTCGGCGCCGGAGAAGACGGCGTCGATCAGAAAGACGGCGCCGGCGTCCTTCCAGGCCTCGAGCAGGGCGGTAGGCTCGCCCTCGTGCTCTATGACCGTCACGCCGGCGGGTGCCTGCTGTCGCAGGCGCTGGGCAACCACAAGGCCCGCGGCGTCGTCCCGGCGGTAGAGGTTGCCTATGCCGATGACGACCACGCGGGCCTTGGCGCTTCTCGCGGAGGTTCGGTCGTCTACACCCTCCCCATCATTCACGCTCGATGTGCAGCTTCAGGAAGTGGCAAGAGCACGATATACACGGGTCGTAGTTCCGGATGGCCTGCTCGCACAGCCAGGTCAGCTTGTCGTCGGGCAGCGTTATGTTCTGCCGCACGAAATGGTCTACGTCAGACTCGATGATCGGCTGATTCTGGGAGGTCGGCGCGACGATCTTGGCATCGAGGATGATGCCGTTCTTGTCGATGGTATAGCGGTGGTAGAGGATGCCCCGCGGCGCCTCGGTGCAGCCGTGCCCGGTGCCCGCCCGCGGCTCGACCTCAACGGCCGGTTTCTCCGGCATCTCGTACCCCTCGATGATGCGCAGGGCCTCGTCGCAGGCGTAGACGGTCTCGACGGCGCGCACGATGATGCTCTTGAAGGGGTTGCGGCATACGGGTCCCAGGCCGGCGTCGCGGGCGGCCTGCTGCGCCAGCGGCGAGAGCTTGTCGAAGTTCAGGCTGTAGCGGGCCAGCGGGCCCACGAAGTAGGAGCCGCCCTTCGTCATGTGGGAGTGCAGCGAAGTGGAGTGCTGCACATGCTCCTCGACGAAGTGGTCCTCGTACTCGCTGATGGCGATGTCCAGCCCCTTGTTGGACACCAGCCTGCCCTCGGTGATGGCGTACTCGTCCGGGTGGCGCAGGGCGACGAACTCGTAGTCCTGCTCGAAGTCCGGGAAGGGGAGCGTCGCCACAAGTTTGACGGTCTCCAGGGACGCCTCGCGCGCCCACTTCAGCTTCTCGACTAAGGGCTGCAGGTCCCGGCGCGTGGGCACCGAGTAGAACCCACCGACGCGCACGTTGATGGGATGAATCTCCCGGCCCTCCGAGGAGAATCATCAGCTCGTTCCCTATCTTCTTGAGCTCGAGCGCGCGCTTGACGATGTCCGGATGGTCCGCCGCGAGGTGGATAGCGCTCTCGTAGCCCAGGAAGTCGGGGGCGTGGAGCAGGTAGACGTGCAGGGCGTGGCTTTCGATCCATTCGCCGCAGTAGATGAGCCGGCGCAGCGCCCGGACCTGCCCATCGACCTTGACGCCGCAGATGCTCTCCATGGCGTGGGCGGAGCTCATCTGGTAGGCGATGGGGCAGATGCCGCAGATGCGGGCCGTGATGTCCGGCGGCTCGCGGAAGTCGCGTCCGCGGAGGAAGGCCTCGAAGAAGCGGGGCGGCTCGTAGATATTGAGCTTGACGTCGACGACCTCGTCGCCCTCCATCTTCACATACAAGCCTCCCTCGCCCTCTACGCGGGCAAGGGCGTCCACTCTGATCGTTCTACTTTTCATGAGCTAGGCTCTCCTCGCGGAATGCTTCGGAGTAGGTGTTGAAGGTACGGTAGGCGCGCACGAGGCCAGCCTCCGAGACCCCCAGTCGGCTCCATTGGGCGCTGAGGGAGGCCGTGTTCGGAGTCTCCATAGGGCCGTAGCATCCGTAGCAGCCGCGTTGATAGGCCGGGCAGATGGCGCCGCAGCCGGCGTGGGTCACGGGGCCAAGACAGGGCGTCCCGTGAGCCACCATGACGCAGACCGTGCCCCGGCGCTTGCACTCGATGCAGACGCTGTGGTGGGGCACGTTGGGCTTCCGTCCGTTGAGGACGGCGCTGACGACTTCAAGGAGTTGGTACTTGTTGATCGGGCAGCCGCGGAGCTCGAAGTCCACCTGCACATGGTCCGAGATGGGAGTCGACTTCTCCAGCGTGCTGATGTACTGCGGGTTGGCGTACACGATGTTGGTGTACTCCTTGACGTCAGTGAAGTTGCGCAGCGCCTGAATGCCGCCGGCGGTGGCGCAGGCGCCGATCGTCACCAGCAACTTCGAGGCCTTGCGCGCCTGCTGGATCCTTTCGGCGTCGTGGGCGGTCGTGACGGAGCCCTCCACAAAGCTCACGTCGTAGGGGCCTTTGACCACGGCCCGCGATGCCTCCAGGAAGTAGGCGATCTCGACCTCGCCGACGACGGCCAGCAGCTCGTCCTCGCAGTCGAGGAGGCTGAGCTGGCAGCCGTCGCAGGAGGCGAACTTCCAGACACCTATCTTGGGCTTTGTCGTGCTTGCCATCTCAGATCTCTCGCTTCCAGAGAAACAGCTCCATGCGGTCGCAGCGGAAGACCGGCCCGTCCTTGCAGATGAAGGTGGGGCCCCACTGGCAGTGCCCACAGAAGCCGACGCCGCATTTCATGTTCCGTTCCATCGAGACGAATATGTTGTCCGCCGTCATCCCCTTCTCTTGGAGCGCCTGGACCGTGAACCGCATCATCACCTCGGGGCCGCAGACCATCGCGACCGCCTCCGAGGGTTCGAAGCGCGCCCACGGTATGAGCGTGGTCACGACGCCGACGTTTCCCTTCCAGTTCCCTGACGCCGCGTCCACGGTGACTCCTACCTCCACGTCGAAGCGGCTGCGCCACTCCTCCAGTTCGTCTGTGTAGAGGAGGTCCTCCGGCGTCCGGGCCCCGTAGAGGAGAACGACGCGGCGGTAGTCGTCGCGGTGAGCGAGGAGATGGTACAGGGCGGGGCGAAGGGGCGCCAGGCCGATTCCGCCGGCCAGGATAACGGCGTCACGGCCTTTCGCCTCTTCGACGGGCCAGGAGCTCCCGAAGGGGCCGCGCACTCCCAGCATATCGCCGCGCTTCAGCCTGACCATCGGCTTGGTCACCGTGCCTACCGCGCGGATCGTGTGTACGAGCGAGCCCGGCCGGGCAGGGTCGCCGCTGATGGAGATCGGCACCTCGCCTACGCCGAGGAGGTAGACCATGTTGAACTGTCCGGGAGCAAAGGAGTGGGGGCGGCCGTTCGCCCCCTCGAGTTCGAGGGTGAAGGTGTCGTAGGTCTCGTGCCGCACCCGCTGGAGGCGATACGGCTGAGGGCGCATCGGGTCGACGGCAGGCGCTACCGCCTGTTGCGCTTGCCTAACCATGGTAGACATCCACAAGCTGCATCCTGGTCGCCTCAAGGCGCTGCGTGATAACTTCGGAGAAGCGCTTGAGGAGCTCGTAGCCGAAGTTGTGATCCTCTTCGCACTTCCCTCGCAGACAGGTGCCGTCGAAGGCGATCGCGCGCGTTTCCTCCACGGCGCGGGCGTCAAACCGCCAGCGGTGAGGCGGAATCAACCACGACCAGCCGAGGACGTCGCCCTCGCCGACGTTCTGGATGACGACGCCACCCTTCTCCGGCACGAAGATCTCCAGGGCCACCGCGCCCTGCCGGACGGCGTAGAAGGTGCTGGCCTCTTCGCCCTGCCGGAAGATGTACTCTCCTGCTTGGAAGCGCACGTTCGAAGCGCAGCCGACCAGCTCCTTGAGGTAGGGAGGAGCCAGTCCCTTCAGGAAGCGATGCTCAGCGATGATGGGTTCAAGGTCTTGCATTCTTCCTCCCCATTTCCCGGGCGCCCGCGTCAGGCGGGTTTGCTTTCGCGGATGGCCCGGACTTCTTCGGTGATATCGATGCCCACGGGGCACCAGGTGATGCAGCGGCCGCATCCCACGCAGCCGGACGTGCCGAACTGGTCGATCCAGGTGGCCAGCTTGTGCGTCATCCACTGCCGGTAGCGGGACTTCGCTGAGGAGCGGATGCTGCCGCCGTGGATATAGGAGAAGTCCATTGTGAAGCACGAGTCCAGCTTCCGCCAGCGCCCGGCCTGCTCACCCTTGAGGTCGGTGGTGTCTTCCACCGTGGTGCAGAAGCACGTCGGGCAGACCTGGGTGCAGTTGGCGCAGGTCAGGCAGCGCTTCGCCACCTCGTCCCAGCGCGGGTGCTCGTAATTGTGGTAGAGGAGCTCCTTGATGCCGGTGGTGTCCAAGGTCCGCCCCATCTGAGATGCGGCCCGCGTCACCGTGCGCTCTGCCGACGCCTTCTCTTCGGCGGTTGCATCGCGGTGCGGGACGTCTTCCAGCACCTTGGCGCCCGTCTCGCTGCCCACCTCGACGACGAAGTAGTGTCGCTGTCCCTCCAGGACCTCGGTGAGGGCCAGGTCGAACCCGGTCGTCGCCTTGGGGCCGGTGTTCATCGATGCGCAGAAGCAGGTGCCTCCTGCCTGCCCGCAGTTGACGGCCGCAACAAAGGCGCCCTCGCGGCGGGCCTTGTAGATGGGGTCGACGTATTTCCCCTGAAGGAAAACCCTGTCTTGAATCGCGACGGCGTTCAGGTCGCACGAGCGCACGCCGACAAACGCGTACTTGGGGCTTTCCGGGCCTCCCCCAATGGGCTTGAATCCGTTGCCGTTGCGCTTGGTCTCCCAGAGCGGCGTCACGGAAGGATAGAGGAACTTCTTGCATGAGTGAGGACCCGCCGTATATCCGAAGAGCGCCTGGTCCTTGCGGCGGGTAAGGCGATAAGTGCCCCCGTCCTGCTCGCTCGTCCAGCCTGCCGGGAGATTGGCGATAGAGTCGATTTCTGCGTACGTGATGGCGCCCTCGCGCAGAGTAGGACCCACGAGGTTATAGCCTCTCTTCTTGAGGCCGTCGAACAACCGGTCGAGGTCCTTCTGCTCCACGAGGAGTGGCCCCGCGCGGGAAGACAGGTCTCTCACCTGAGCCCCTCCTTACTTCACCTGGCGCCTGCCCGGCCACCATTTCACGTGACCAGGCGGGCGGCATTACCGATAACCTTCCGGGCGACAGAGCCCAGACCCTCATCGCCGCCGGTCCTGCTGAGCGAACCGGTGTCTGGCTCTACGGGACAAGATGACAAGGCAAACCAAAGGGGTTCCACGAGCCCAATCGAGCTCGTGACCCCCCGAACAATGTTTATAGCACGAGGACCGCTTATGTGCTAGCGGGCGAAGAACATCTTCCCGATCTGCCGCCTTTTCTCCTCGCTACTGGACGAGCGCGGCTACTTGCGGTAATCTCTGCTCGCGCTTATCGTTCAGTCTCGTCTACGGTGGCACATGAAAGGAGGCTGGAGCTGCTCCACAGAGATAGCCGGTGGCCAGAAACGGCAGGTTGCTAGCTCCGACTCAAGGAGGAGAAGTTATGCTGACTAAGAGATGGCGGCTCCCCGTTCTCTTGGGAGCCCTTGTCGCCATGGTGGCCTTGTTTGCGGTGGCGTGCGGAGGTGGCGGCGAAAAAAAGGAAACCGTGACCCCCACCGGAGGGGCCGGGGGTGAGAAGGCGCCCGCATCACAGCAGGTGCTGACCATCCAGCAGAACGAGCCCGAGTACTTCGACCCACAACGCTCGAATTTCGAGCAGGACATCTCCATAGAGCGGATGATCTTCCGGGGCCTTTACCAACTGGTGCCGAGCGCGGACGGCGGCGTCAAGGTGGACCTGGCCATGGCGGCCAGCGAGCCAGAAGTGAGCGGGAACGTCTACACCATCAAGTTGAAGTCCGGCCTGAAGTGGTCCGATGGCCAGCCGCTCATCGCCCAGCACTACGCGGACGGCATCCTGCGCTCGTGCAGCCCGGAGGTGGCCAGCCCCTACCAGTACATCCTGGGCGCCTCGATTCTGGGCGTCGTTGGCTGCGACGAGTACGCCGGGGCGATGGGCACGGCGGACCAGCCCAAGCAACCCACGGCGCAAGAACTTGCGGCGCTGCGCGACGCCGTGGGCGTGAAGGCGGTTGATGACACGACGCTCCAGGTGACGCTGGCCCAGCCCAAGACTACCTTCACCACGATCATGTCCCTCTGGTCGGCCTTCCCGGCCCGCCAGGACATCATCGACAAGTACGGTGAGAAGTGGACCGACCCAGGCAACATCGCGGTCAATGGGCCCTACACGATCTCCGAGTTCGTGCCCAAGGACCACGTGACACTGACGCCCAACCCTAACTGGGCCCTGGAGCCTAAGCCAACGCTCCAGAAGATCACCATAAAGTTCATTGATGACACGTCGGTAGCGTTCCGGGCCTTCCAGACGGGCGAGATCGACCTCGTCAACTTCCCGGAGTCCGAGATCCCGACTGTAAAGGCCGACGCCACGTTGACCAAGGCCTACATGCTGGAGGGCACGGGGCGCATGGACTCCATAGAGATGCAGCTCAAGGACCCGACGCTCGCCGACTTTAACGTGCGCCTGGCCCTCTCCCGCGCCATCGACCGGACGACCCTGAACAACGTGGTCTACAGCGGCGCCAGCATCCCCGCCACCTACTGGCTGGTGGAGGGCATCCCTGGCTTCCAGGGCAACGGGGCCTTCGACAGCATCATTGGCTACGACCCGGCGGCGGCGAAGAAAGCGCTGTCCGACGCCGGCTACCCCAACGGCCAGGGTTTCCCGGAGATGAAGCTGCTGATGCGGGACGACGCCGTCCAGAGGTCCCTGGCTGAGTTCCTCCAGAACCAGTGGAAGACGGTGCTCAACGTCAGCATCGGGCTAGATTTCGTGGACGCCAAGACACGGTCGTCACGCTTCAACTCCCAGGACTTCCAGCTGTTCCGGGGAGGCTGGCAGATCGACTACCCCGATCCGGAGAACATGCTCATCGGGCTCTTCGACACGGGTGGCGGCAACAACCAGTACAACTGCAGCGACCCCGACATCGACGCCAAGCTAAAGGCGGCAGCCACGGAAACGGATAACGCCGCGCGCATCCAGTTGCTCCAGGAGGCCGAGACACTGATCGTCACTAAGCTCTGTGGCGCAGCGCCCATCACGCAACTGGCGCGTGTTTACCTGGTGGATCCCAAGATTGGTGGCCTGACCGCCAACGGCGCCATCGATGCCGGAATACCCGGCAACTGGGGCGTGGAGAACTGGTTCGTCAAGGCGCAGTGATATCTCTATTGACACGAGGATAGTAGAATGTGCGTGGGGCCCGCTCGGCGGGCCCCACGCCGCTGTGAACCGATGACAGGTTATATCGTCCGTCGCGTCCTCTGGCTAATCCCCGTCCTCTGGGCGGTCGCCACTATCACGTTCATCCTCATGCACGCAGTTCCCGGCGGGCCGTTCACTCAGGAGAAGCCCCTGCCCCAGAGCATCATAAATGCTCTCAACGCCCGCTATCACTTGAACGACCCCATCTGGAGGCAGTACCTCGTGTACCTCTGGAACATACTCCACTTCGATCTGGGGCTCTCCTTCCGCGGCGACCGCGACGTGTCGGAGCTGATCCGCGCCGGTTTCTTCGTCACGGTCCAGTTGGGGGTCCTGGGCTTTCTGGTCGCGGCCGTTGTTGGCTTGCTGCTGGGCATTCTCTCGGCCCTGAACCAGAACGGTCCCCTGGACTACATTGGCGTCTTCTTTGCCACCGTGGGGGCCAGCGTGCCGAACTTCGTGCTGGCAGCCTTCCTGATCATCATCTTCGCCGTGAAGCTGGGCTGGTTCGGCGTGCTGGGCTGGGGTGGCCCAACTCAGATAGGCGACGCATTGAACGCTGGCGCCTGGGACCCCAAGAAGATGGTGCTGCCCGTCATTGCCCTGGCCGCCTTACCCGCCGCCTATATCGCCCGCGTCACTCGCGCCAGCATGCTCGAGGTGCTGAGCCAGGACTACATCCGCACCGCCCGCGCCAAGGGCCTGGCGAACAACGTCGTCATCTTGCGCCACGCCATCAAGAACGCCATGATCCCCGTACTGACGATCATGGGGCCCATTGCCGCGGCGCTGGTCACGGGGTCCTTCATCATCGAGACCGTGTTCTCCATCCCCGGCGTTGGCCGCCGCTTTGTGGAGGCCGTCCTTGGGCGAGACTACGCAATGATTATGGGCACGACGCTCGTCTACACGGGTGTCGTCGTCTTCGCCAACCTGGCCGTGGATATCCTGTACGCCGTTGTCGACCCCCGCATCCGCTATCGATAGGGAGGAATGGAGGCGCAGAGCGCCCGGTGGAGAAGGTCTGGGAGCTGCCGACCCGCGAGAGAGGCCTCTGGTCCGACGCTTTTCGCCGCCTGACGCGTAACCGCCTGGCCATGGCAGCCCTGGTCGTGCTGCTGGTGGTGGCAGCCCTCGCCATAGCCTCTGAATATTTCCATGGCCTGCTCCGCTATGATCCCTACCAGGACCAGGACTATCAGCACTTGCAGGAGGGCCCTTCCGGGGCCCACTTCTTCGGCACCGACAATTTGGGCCGCGACAACTGGAGCCGGGTCCTGACCGGGGTAGGCATCTCCCTTCAGATTGGGCTCGGCACCCAGGCTTTCGTCTTGTTCCTTGGGCTGGCCGTGGGGGCAGCCGCCGCGCTGGGCGGCCGCTGGAGCGATAACCTCTTGATGCGTGCAACCGACATAACCTACGCCTTCCCCGACCTGCTCTTCATTATTCTTATGCGCGCTGTCCTCTCGGAGCGCCACTGGCCGGTGCTGGGGAATCCCCGCCTCCAGATAATGCTGGCGATCGCCTTGGTGAACTGGACCACCCTTGCCCGGCTGGTACGGGGGCAGATGCTCTCGCTGGCCGAACGGGACTACGTGGTGGCGGCCCGGGCCCTGGGCGCCACCAACCGGCGCATCGTCTTCCGGCATATGCTGCCCAACACGCTGGGGCCGGTGATTGTGGCCGTCACGTTTGGCATACCGATCGCCATCTTCGCCGAGGCGGCCCTGGCCATTGTCGGCTTCGGCCTGCCGCCGCCCACGGCGAGCCTGGGGCGTCTGGTCACCGACGGCTACACCTACATCCAGGTGAATACCTGGGTGGTGACCTTCCCCGCTGCCGCCGTCGCTCTCCTAATGCTTTGCTTCACGTTCCTGGGGGACGGGCTGCGCGACGCTCTGGACCCACGGCTGCGGTAGGCCGGCGCGGCTCTGCCAGTGGGTGTTTGGCTGGTCTCCAGCGCTCGGCGCGCTTGACGCCCTATTCGAGCCGCTGCTAGAATTTCCTTTGCCCGAGGCCGGGGCGGTTAGCTCAGCTGGTACGAGCGCTTCCTTCACACGGAAGAGGTCACAGGTTCGAGCCCTGTACCGCCCACCATTGTCCGGCAATGGCGGGTCGTGCCGAAGTGGCGGAATGGCAGACGCGCTACGTTCAGGGCGTAGTGCCCGTACGGGCGTGGGGGTTCAAATCCCCCCTTCGGCACCAAGGTTGTGTATACGGGGCAAGGGACGCCGCTCGGGGACCCGCCGGCGCCTTATCCCCGAGTCTTGTCACCTGTCGCGCGCGCTCGTAGCTCAGCTGGATAGAGCGCAGCCCTGCGGAGGCTGAGGCCGTGGGTTCGAATCCCGCCGAGCGCGCCACTCTTGTCAGTATCTGGGCCCAGCCTCGCGCCGGGCCCAGCCTCTATTAAGGCTGGCTCAAGCCGGCGGATTAGAGTCCACTTCGCGCAGCCGGCGGCTGAGGACGGACAGCATCTGCATGGCGATGTAGGGGCTGGTGCGAAGCTCGGCCAGGAAGTCCCAGCGTGATAGCACGAGGCACTTGGTGTCCTCGACCGCCCGCACGCTCGCCGAACGCATATAGCCGTCCAGGAGAGCCATCTCCCCGAAGAAATCGCCCGCCCCGAGTGTGCTAATGACCCGTGGATTGGGGCTTTCTGCGCCTTTGAACACCTCGGCGCGCCCAGAGAGTATGAGGAAGAAGCCCAGCGCCTGGTCGCCCTCTTTGACGATGACACTGCCACTGGCAAAGTCGCGGGTCACCGTCCCCTTGGCCAGGCGCTCTAGGTCCTTGCGGCTGAACTGCGAGAAGAGAGGCACCTTGGCCAGTGCGTCTTCGCTACTCATAGGCCTACCTCCTGCTGAGATTGACACGCAGCGTCCGGGCGGCGCCGGCGCTGGTGCGCGGCTCCATCACGCGCGCCACCTGACTTCAAACAGCCGCACCGGGTCCTCGAAGCCGCGAACCATCACTTCGCCGCGGTCGGCGAACAAGAACCCTTTGCCCGCCGCCAGCTCCCTGACCACGTTCGCCACCAGGATCTCCCCGCCCTCGGCCTGAGCGGCGATGCGGGCCGCCATGTTAACGGCTGTCCCGAAAAGGTCCTCCCTCTCGGCTATCGGCTCCCCGGCGTTGAGACCTATGCGCACCCTCATCGGCTCCGCGGCCGACTCGTTGTGCGCGCCGACGGCTCTCTGTACTTCGATGGCGCACTCTATCGCCTGCGTCGCGGAGGAGAAGGAGGCCATGAAGCCATCGCCTGTGGTCTTCACCTCGGAGCCGCCCCGGGCCCGCAAGGCATCGCGCACGATGCTTTCATAGGTGCGGAGCACCTCGCGCCCTTTCGCGTCGCCCAGCCGGTCCGTCAAGGAGGTTGACCCTTCTACGTCGGTGAACAGGATTGTGTGAACGCCGCTCGCCTCGGGCGGCTCCTTGACCGTCACAGGCTCCTCAGCTTCACCGAAGAACCCGGTAGTGGTCCGATACACGGCCTCGGCGTCGCCCAGGTACGGCGCCATCGAGTCCCCTTCCAGCATGACCAGAGAGGCGTCGGGTATCTGGGTGGCAAGGCGTCTGGCGACACTGGCGTCAGGGAAACGCAGCTCGCGACGGTGCAGGACGAGAGTCGGCGTCCGCAGTTGCGGCAGGAGATCGGTGACGTCGAATCGTGTCGTTGCCTCCAGCGCCGCCTGGGCCCCTTGCGGCGTGATGCTTGCGCGCAGGAATGCGGCGAATCGATGCGCCGACTCAGGCACCGACCAGCCGAGAAAGCTACCTCCCGCAGTCTCTGTGAATGCTTCCCAGTTCTGACCTATGAATCCGCGCATTGTCTGAATCAGCGGCGACCCCGATATGTCCGAGCCCCGTGCCCAGGAGCACCACAGGACAAGGTGGGACACCCGCTCCGGGTGACGCGCCGCGTAAGCTATGGCCACGGGCCCGGCGTGAAAGATCGCAAACAGGTTGAACTGCTCCAGGCCCAGCCGGTCGACCACCGCCTCGAGGTCCAGCACGTGAGCGTCAAGCGAGTAGTCTGTGACGTCGCGGTCCGAGAGCCCGGACCCCCTGTAATCGTAGCGGACGAACTTTCTCCGCTGAGCAAGGCGCTCATACCAGGTGCTGATATCGGGCAGTTGCCACTCCAGTTGGATATGGCTAAACGGCAACGCGTTTAGCCACACGAGAGGCTGGCCTTCTCCTACCGTGCAGAAGGCAATGCTGACGCCATCAGCGGCCTGTGCGTACTGGATGCGCGGCTCCATCGTCAGACTATCCTACACTACCGCAGTAACCCCGCCAACGGCCCTCACTGTCCGACGGACTCGGCCTTCAGGTCGGATTCCACCATCATCTGTACCAGCTCCTCGAAGGAGACGGTGGGCCGCCAGCCCAGCTTCTGGCGGGCCTTGGTTGCGTCGGCGGTCAGGTGATCCACCTCGGCCGGCCGCGAGAACTGGCTGTCGCTGCGCACGTAGTCCTTCCAGTTGAGGCCCACGTGCCGGAAGGCGAGGTCAACGAACTCACGCACCTGGTGCGATTCGCCGGTGCCGATCACGTAGTCATCGGGCTCGCTCTGCTGGAGCATCAGGTACA
Source organism: uncultured Chloroflexia bacterium (assembly GCA_963726245.1). Classification (GTDB taxonomy): domain Bacteria; phylum Chloroflexota; class Dehalococcoidia; order DSTF01; family JALHUB01; genus CAVSBT01. The sequence continues at coordinate 34,698 of CAVSBT010000027.1, read as the reverse complement.
TGGCCCGCACGTAGTCGCCGGCGAAGCCCCAGTCGCGGCGGGCGTCCAGGTTGCCCATTACCAGGTCCTTCTGCTTGGCGAGCTTGATGCGGGCGGCAGCGCGGCTGATCTTGCGCGTCACGAACTCCGGCCCCCGACGGGGCGATTCGTGGTTGAAGAGGATGCCGCTGCAGGCGAAGATGCCATAGCTCTCCCGATAGTTGACCGTGATGTAGTGGGCGTACACCTTGGCCACGCCGTAGGGGCTCCGCGGGTAGAAGGGTGTCCCCTCGTTTTGCGGCGTCACCGCCACCTTGCCGAACATCTCGCTGCTGGAGGCCTGGTAGAAGCGGATGCGGCCGTTTCGGGCCGGCCGCGAGGCGCTGGCGCCCTCCACCACGCGAATGGCCTCCAGTACACGTAGCACTCCCAGGCCCGTAACCTCGCCGGTAAGCTCCGGCTGGTTCCAGGAGACGGGGACGAAGCTGACGGCCGCCAGGTTGTAGATCTCGTCGGGCGCTACCTGCTGGATGGCGTTGATGAGCGACGTCTGGTCCAGCAGGTCTCCCTCGACGATGCGAACGTCGGGCAGGATGGTCTCGATGAGCTGGCGCTTGGGGTTGGCCTGGCCGCGAATGAGCCCGTAAACGTGGTAGTCCAGGGTGAGGAGATGCTCAGCCAGGTAGGTGCCGTCCTGGCCGGTGATGCCGGTGATGAGGGCCGTCGGCATGTAGCGCCTCCCTTCGCTTGTCCGGGGGAAAAGACATGGTGGCCGGCCTCGGTAGCCGCCGACCGGCTCCAGCGCCGGGGTCCCGTATGTTGCTTCATTCTAACGGGGCGCAGGTGCCCTGTCGATAAGGCTGTCATCGGGGGGAGAATCCTTGACCCTCGCCTGAAGGCGAGGGCATGGGTTTGCCTTCTGATGCCCCAGCGTTCACGCTGGGGTCGTGTCGCGCGTGGCAAGCTGTTTGACACCTGCGTTCCCACCTGCTATAACACCCACGCTGCCAGCGGCTCGACGGTTGGCAGCGTCTGGAATCTTTTTCTAGGGGGCCAGCGTGGATCAGAGAAGCATGGCTCAGCGCTCGCAGACGTACGGGCTCATGATCTGCGGCGCCAGCGTCGTGACGGCGCTGGTCTTCATCATCGGCGTTCTGCGCAAGAGCTACTGGGCGCTGGCCGGGCCGGTGATGGCCGGTTTCCTGGGCGCCCTTTACGTGGCTTTCTGGATCGGGCGCGCCCTGGTTACGACGCCGGTGGAGCCTCCGGCCGAGGACTAAGGCTCCGGCCTGCGCGCCGTAGGCAGGCCCAAGACCTCTTCGTAAAGTCCTGCTGTCCGGCGGGCCGTTTCCCGCCAGGTGAAGTGCTCCTCGATGCGGGCCCGACCCGCTTCCCCCATGCGCCGCCGGAGGGCGGCGTCGCTCATTAGACGGCCAATGGCATCGGCCAGGGCTGCTGGATCGGCGGGGGGAACCAGCAGACCCGTCGCGCCGTCCTCGATCACCTCCGGGAAGGCGCCGGCCGTGGTCGCCACCACGGGCACGCCGCAGGCCATCGCCTCGGCCGCGGGCAGGCCGAACCCCTCGTACAGCGACGGCGATACCACCAACTGCGCGCGGTTGTAGAGCCGCACCAGCTCCTCCCGGGAGACGCGGCCCGAGAAGGTCACGCAATCCTCCAGCCCCAGCTCGGCCGCCAGCCGCGGCGCCAGCTCCAGGGCCTCGCGGGGCCGGTCGACCAGCGTCAGGTGGAAGTCCAGCGCTGCCGGCTTCGACTTCTCCTTCAGGAGATGCAGCGCCTCCAGCAGGTAGCGGGCCCCCTTGTTGCGGTCCTCGGAGTTGCCCACGTAAAGGAGGCTTCCCGGCTCCTTTTCCGCGCCCTCCAGGGGGCGATAGGTCTCGGCGTCCACGCCGTCGTGGATCACGGCGATCTTCTCCTGCGGGTAGGCGGAACGCCTTTCCGACCGAGACGGCTGAGTTGCGGGAGCCGGTGATGATCCGGTCCAGCCGTCGCGCCACCAGCTCCTGCATCCAGAAGGGGTAGAAGGCGATGCGGCGCACCTTCTCCCGCACGGAACGCGCCTGGAGGATGGAGTTGCGCCGGTCGATGGACAGCGGGTGATGGATGTTGGCCACAACCGGTACGCCGCGCCCGTTTGAGCCTGACGTGCGGGTGAGCAGCGTGCCGTAGCCCAGCACTTGGATGTCGTGCACGAGGTCGAAGGGGTGGCGGGCCGAAAGCTCGCGGAAGGTCTGGTAAGCCCGGAAGCTGAAGGCGAACATGACCGAGAACATGCCCATGCGGCTGGTGGCCAGCTCGTAGAAGTTGAGGGGCTGGAAGAACTCCAGGGGGTCGCGGCCGTAGAACCAGAAGCGGCCCGTCTCCAGCAGTCGGTAGACGCTGAACGTCTTGACGCGGTGGACGGTAACGCCGGGCGCGGTGTCCGGCCAGGGCGGCCCGACGATGAGGTGCACCTCGTGGCCGAGGGCGGCCAGCTCGCGGGTGACGTTCGACATGTAGACGCCCTGCCCGCCCGAGTACATGTTGCCCTGGTGAAGAAGGAAGCAGACTACGCATCAGACGAACGACTCCTGCGCATTGAAATGCGCAGCTTCCTCGAAGCTGAGGGTTTCAACCCTCAGGGATGTAGCCTATACGGTCCACCATCGTAGCTGCAGACCTTCAGGTCTGCCTTTGGGACTGCTCTCTTGGCAGGGCTGAAGCCCTGCAGCTACGGCGCAGGGCCGAATCGACACGTACCCGTTAATCCGTTCGGTATCCGTTGTCAGCCCCCTGCCGGACGGAGCTGAAGCTCCGTCCCTACATTGCGGGACGGCGCGCCGCCAGAACTTCCTCGTATAGGGCGACTGTCTGGAGGGCCGTTTCCCGCCAGGTGAAGTGCCTCACCACGCGACGGCGACCGGCCTCCCCCATGCGCCGGCAGAGCTCGGGGTCCGCCAGCAGGGTGCGGATCGCCTCGGCGAGGGCGTCGGCATCGGCGGGCGGGACCAGGATGCCCGTCAGTCCGTCGGCTATCACCTCCGGGAAGGCGCCGGCGCTGGTCGCCACCACCGCCGTGCCGCAGGCCATGGCCTCGGCTGCCGGCAGCCCGAAGCCCTCGTACAGCGAGGGCGACACCAGCACCTGCGAGCGGCTGTACAGGCGCACCAGCTCCTCGTTCGACACGCGGCCCGTGTAGGTCACGTCGTTCCCCAGGCCGTAGCGACGCACGAGCGGCGGCACCACCTTCAGGTCCTCGGGCTTGCGGTCGACCAGCGTCAGATGGAACGGCACCCGTCCCCGCAGCCGGCCCAGGGCGTCGATGAGGTAGGGCGCGCCCTTGTTCAGGTCCTCGGAGTTGCCCACGAAGAGGAGGCTGCCCGGCTCCTTCTCCACGCCTTCCATGGGGCGAAAGGTCTCCACGTCCACGCCGTCCAGGATGGGCCGCACGTGCTCGCTGGGCAGGCCCAGGTGTTCGACGATGGAGCGAGCGGAGTTCTGAGAGCCGGTGATGACGCGGTCGACGCGGGCCGCCACGATGCGCTGCATGTACCACGGGTACCAGAGCCAGGCGCCGACACGGTGGCGCAGGGCCTGCGCGCGGGCCAGGGCGTTGCGCCGGTCGATGGCCAGCGGATGGTGAACGTTGGCCACGACGGGCAGGGGGCGGCCATCCCGCCCCAGCTCCTTCATGAGTAGGATGCCGTAGGCCAGCGTCTGATTGTCGTGCACCAGGTCGAAGGGCTCGCGACTCGACAGCTCCCGCAGCTTGACATAAGCCCGCAGGCTGAACATGAGGAAGAGAGAGGCCAGCGTGAACCGCGTCGTCACGAACTCATAGAAGTTGACGGGGTGGAAGAAGGCGAGGGGGCTGGTGCGGAAGCGGTACTCGTCGATGCCGTCCAGGAAGCTCCAGAAGCTGAAGGTCTTCAGCCGGTGCAGGTGGACGCCCTTCGACCACCTCCGGGTAGGGGCGGCCGGCGATGACGTGGACTTCGTGGCCCAGGTCCACCAGCTCGCGCGTCAGGCGGTGCAGGTAGACGCCCTGCCCGCCGGAGTACATGTTCCCCTGGTACATGATGAAGCAGACGCGCATCTGAGCTCTCTACACCGGCTTCCGTCCATAGAGGACGATGCTCTTGGGGAAGACGTAGTTGGCCGCCTCCTCCAGGCGGTAGAAGAACTTCGACGCGAGGGTATGCTCGGAGTCCAGGAACTCGCGGAAGGACTCCGCCCAGGGATGGTGGTGCCACCAGCGGCCGCGAGGGCCGGTGCGCATCAACCAGTACAACGTCTCGAACGCATGCCGGAACCGGATGGCGTAGAGGCGCAGGCCGGCATCCCTAAGCTTGCCGGCGATCTCACAGCGGCCATAGATGCGGACGTGGCCCCCAGGCATGTTCCGGTACCGCCGCGAGAGGCGCCAGAGCAGGAACTCCGAGATCTGGTCGGGCACGCTGATGGCGACGGTGCCGCCCGGCCGCAGAACGCGCACGATCTCGCGGATGGTCGGGCCGTCATCGGGGATGTGCTCGAGCACCTCCGTGCAGAGAATGCGGTCGAAGGAGCCGTCGGCGAAGGGGATTCGGTCGCACCAGCCGAGCATGAGGGTGGCAGCGGCCTTGGCCACGCCCCAGGAACGGATGACGTTCACGTACCTCTGAGACAGCTCCAGGCTCTCCAGGTCTGAGTCCAAACCGACCACCCGGCAGGAGTGCAGGCAGGCGGCCATCACGTGTCGACCGGTGCCGCTGCCCATGTCCAGGACCAGGTCGCCGTCCCGCAGGCGCAGGAGGTCCAGGTCCACCGTCTCCATCCGGGCGATCACGTCGCCTCCTGGGCACGAGACGGCGTGGCCGTTACCCCCTCCAGCCCGGCGCCATCGTTGGAGGGAGGCTTCGTGGCGTAGAGGATCATATCCTTGCCCATGACGAGGTCCAGCGCCGCCTCGACGTGTTCCAGGGGTCGCAGCCGCCGCCGGTTGTGGTACCAGTTGATGAAGCGCGTCAGGAGGCGCGTCGGCGGGAAGCGGTCGTTGTCCTTGCCGAAGACGCAGCGCACGAACCAGTAGAGCGTTTGGGATGAGTGGCGCCGTCGCTGGAGGCGCAGCCGCAGGCCGTGCTCCTCCAGGGTGCGCCACATCTCGCCCGGCCTGTACATGCGAACGTGGCCGCCGGGCGTGTGCCAGTACTGCCAGGAGATGGCCCAGAAGACCACCTCCGGCCAGTAGCTCGGCACGCTGACGGCGATGTCGCCGCCCGGCCTCAGCACGCGCACCAGCTCCCGCACGCCGGCGCGGTCGTCGCCGATGTGCTCCAGCACCTCCGTGCACATCACCTTGTCGAAGGCGCCGCTGCGGAAGGGGAGGTGCTCGGCGTCGGCGATGAGGAAGTCGGCGTGGCCGGGCGCGATCTTGCGACGCTGGAGGTCGGCCAGCATGTAGCGGGCGACGCGCAGGTCCTGACGGCTCAGGTCGACGCCGACGACCCGGCAGGGCCAGCGACAGGCCTCCACCGTGTGGCGCCCGCTGCCGCAGCCCAGGTCCAGCACCCGCTCCCCTGGCTGGATGGGGAAGTGGCGGCGGAAATCCACGTTGACGATGTTGTCCGGCGTGGCTGCGTCGCTCCTCGTCTACCAGGCTGTTGGCAAGGCCGCCGCTCGCCCTTCGACAAGCTCAGGGTGAGCGGCTGGAAGATTCCGCTCGTGGTGAGCCTGTCGAACCACGAGCGGCCCACCTATTCTGTCAGCAGCCGTCTAAGCTTCTGGCCGGCTGTCGTTCACCGGAGTCGGCGGTCGCCGGCACGGGCGGCTGCCGCCCGCGACAGACCTCCTCGTAGACGGCGAGGGTCTGCTGGGCGGCGCGCCGCCAGTCGAAGCGCTCGCGGATGGCCTGAGAGCCGTTTTCGCCCAGCCTGCGCCGCAGGCCGGGGGCTTCGTGCAGCATGCGGATCGCCTCGGCGAGGGCGGCGGCGTCGGCCGGCGGCACCAGCCAGCCCGTCTCGCCGTGGTCGATCACCTCCGGGAAGGCGGGCGCCGTGGTGGCGATGACCGCCCTGCCGCACGACATCGCCTCGGCCGCCGGCAGCCCGAAGCCCTCATACAGCGAGGGCGACACCACCAGCTCCGCCCGGTTGTAGAGGCGCACCAGCTCCTCCGTCGGGAACGCGCCCGGCGAAGGTGACCCGCGACTGCAGGCCGTACTCGCGCACCAGCCTCGGCACCAGCTTCAGGTTGCTCTTCTTCTGGTCGACGAGGGTGAGGTGGAAGTCCATCTCGTCCCGCAGCAGGCGCAGCGCCTCCATCAGGTAGCGCCCGCCCTTGTTGCGGTCCTCCGAGTTGCCGACGTAGAGGATGGCCCCCGGCTCTTCCTCAATGCCGGGCAGAGGCCGGAAGGTCTCGTGGTCGATGCCGTTGTGGACGACGCGCAGCTTCTCGCGGGGCACGCGGAAGGCGCGCTCCACGGCCGCCGCCGAGGTGTAGGAGACGGTGATGACGCGGTCCAGGCGGCGGGTGGCCACCTCCTGCATGATCCAGGGGTACCAGAGCAGCCGCCGCGCCCTCTCGTAGAGGCTGCCCGACTGGCGCCAGGCTGTTGCGCAGGTCCACGGAGAGCGGGTGGTGGATGGTGCCCACCACCGGGTAGCCCGAGGCCTGCATCATCATAGTGCCGTAGCTCAGGGTCTGGTTGTCGTGGATGATGTCGAAGCGGTGATGGCGGGCCAGCTCGTTCAGCTTGACGTAGGCCCGCACGCTGAAGCTCAGCAGCAGCGACGACAGGGCGATGCGGGTGGAGATCAGCTCGTAGAGGTTCACCGGGTGGAAGTGAGTGAGCGGGTGGCGCTCGAAGAGGAAGTTGCGCTTGTAGTGGTGGTAGCTCCAGAAGCTGTGCGTCTCCAGGTTGTGGCCGATCACCCCGTCAGCCAGGGTTGGGTAGGGCGGCCCGGCCATGACGTGCACCTCGTGGCCCAGGCGTGCCAGCTCGCGGGTCAGGTAGTAGAGGTATATCCCCTGACCGCCGGAGAACATGTTCCCCTGGTACATGAGAAAGCAGATCTTCATGGTGAAGCGCCCGCCGAACGTCCGGGCCGTCCGGCGGAGGCTATAGCCATCGTTACAGGAGGGATCAGGAGGCGTCCAGCAAAGGCGTCGACGCTGCCCCCGTATCTCAGCAAGACATCCGGGGTCTGGCCCGTGCACGTCCCCTACCGCTGCAGGAGTCCCCCCCGCGGACAGGGGACGGCGGCAGCACCTCACGTGCGGTCTCGGACTCGTCGCCCGCGACTGGCGTCCCCAGACTCGGCCTGCTGCTCGCCGACCAGAGGCCGACGGCGCCCCGGCAGGCGTCGCCGTACTCGCGGGCCAGATCTCCTTCGCCTGCTCGCATAGCCAGCGTGCGGGCTCGACCGCCCTCGAAGTCAGCGCCGGCGTGGCGCGTTACTTGCCTGGAAGGCGTATCGCCCGGCCCAGCTTCCACGCCTCTTCGTTCCCACATCGTCTCTTCCTCCCCGTTCGTGCGGCAGGTCCACCCGGCGATGGCGTCCCACAGCTCCGGCCGCTCGCCTCGATGTGCTCGAAGCTCCACCAGGAGAGCATCGCGCCCCGCGCCCGATTGCCGCCTGCGCCCAGCGCCGCAGCTCCTCCGCCGTCACCGACCCGTACGCCGCCCCGACCGGCGCCAGCGGCAGCTCCGTCAGCCCTTCCGCGCGAACGCCCCGTAGCAGAGCTCGATGCCCTCTCCGGCGACACCTCCATCGCGTTATGGTAAGCCTGCGGCATGGCCGCCTGACAGTAGCGGTTGAACACGCGATATGGCAGGCCGCGATGATAGTCGGGCTGGGCCAGCGGCGCGTAGAGAAGCGGGAACTCGCGGCCCGGCGGCCGCCCGCACCGACTGCAGATAGCGCTCCGCCGTGGCGCCGGGGTCGCTCGGCTGGCGCTCGTACTCCGCCTCCACGTCGACGACGTACGCGTCGGGGCCGCGATACGCCGGCGCGGCCGCTCGCCGATGAAGCGCGCCGCCATCGCCGCCTCTTCCGCCGCCGTCTGCTTGAGATCGCCGTAGATCACCGTGGGCGGTCGCAGCCGTAGACGTAGCCCCAGAGGCCGGCCTTCAGCCCCTCCTGCTGCAGCGCCTGGACGATCTCCCAGACCGGCCGCCCCTTCGAAGGCGTGCCCGCCGTCGTCCAGGCTCGGCTGGAGGGTCTTGGCGACGAGCAGACAATCAGGCTGAACGTGTGCTCAATCAATGGGCAGAGGGCTGAGGGCCATGAGATCCTGCTCGTGCGCTGGCACAACATCACGGCGCGTATTGAGCTCTCGCCCTACAAGCCAACGAAGCTTCTGCTGGACTATGCGGCACAACTTGGGCGCAACATGCGGCCATGGCAAAGGGGAGCAGCACTGCTGCCGTGGGCTTGTGATAGCAGGGGGTTGAGCTATCCTCAATCCGCCGATGGCGGATGGGAGGGCCGGGTGGTTCAAACAATCTGGTGGGACGCCTCGCTCACGTCCCGTACGCCAGGCACCTGATGTTGAGCCCGATGGTGGCGCCGAAGACGCGCAGCCGGTAGCCGCCTTCGCCGTCGAGCCACACCTGCACCTGCCGGCCGCGGTACTCGTCTCCCTCCGTGAACAGGCGGTCCACCAGACCGTCGACGCCCTGGCTGCCGCCGTTGTAGAGGTCGACGCCGCCCCGGCCGGCGTCTCCGTAGTCGGCGGGCGAGAGCTCCCTCGCCTCGACGTAGAGCAGCAGCGAGCGGGCCTCGACCGGCACTTCGAAGTCGGCGCGGGCGTTGGCGCGATACTCGCCCGGCGCGAAGGGGGCATCGACGGCCCAGCCGGCACGGCTGCGGCGTTCCCAGCGGATCATCTCTTCCTCCTCGTTCGTTGGCGGCAGGGGCACGGCGGCGATGGCATCCCACAGTGACGGCTGCTCGCCCTCGATGTGCTCGAAGCTCCACCAGGAGAGCATGCGCGCTCCCCGGCGCATGGCCTCCGCCGCCCAGCGCCGCAGCTCGTCCGGCGTGACGCTGCCGTAGGCTCCCCCTGCCGGCGCGATGGGTAGCGAAAGCAGCCCTTCGCGGGCGAAGGCGTCGTAGGAGAGGGCCAGGGCGCGCTCGGGCGAGACGCCCATGGCGTTGTGGTAGGCCTGGGGCAGGACGGCCTGGCAGTGGCGCTGGAAGACGGCGTAGGGCAGGCCGCGGTGGTAGTCGGGCTGGGGCAGCGGCGCGTAGGCGAGCGGGAAGCCGGGGCCGGCGGCCGCCCGCACCGACTGGAGGTAGCGCTCGGCGGTGGCGCAGGGGTCGGACGGCTGGCGCTCGTACTCTGCCTCCACGTCCACCACGTACACGTCCGGCCCCCGGTACGACGGCGACGGCCGCTCGCCGATGAAGCGGGCCGCCATGGCCGCCTCCTCGGCCCAGGTGTACTTGAGGTCGCCGTAGATGACGGTGGGCTGGTCGCAGCCGTAGACGTAGCCCCAGCAGCCGGCGCGCAGGCCCTCCTGCTGGAGGGCGTGGACGATCTCCCACACCGGCTGCCCCTGGTCGAAGGGATGGCCGCCGTCGTCGCTCTTGACGAGGGCGCCGGCGCAGCCCGCCTGGTGGAGGCGGCGCGCCACCAGCGCCGGGTCGCCGCCGAGGCAGCGCCGCCAGTTCCACACCCACACCCACTTGCCGGAGAAGATTGTGTTCACGTCTGGCGCGAAGCGTGAGCGAAACCGCGTAAGGAGGGGCGCACGGCCGTGCGCCCCTACGGGCGGTTGCGAAGGCCCACCACTCGTGAAGGCTACCGGGCGGGGGAGTGCAGGCCCAAGCGGCGCGTGGCACGGCACGGGGGATTGCGACGGCGTTGCGCCCGGCTAGGCGCCAGCGGCCAGCTTCCCGAAACGGTTCGAGGGTTGCGGACCTGTCCCCCTCACACGCCGTAGTGGGCCAGCAGGCGCGGCGCGTCGTCGGTGATGACGGCGTCGAGGCCGGCCGAGCGGGCGCGGTCCCAGGCCGCGGGCTCGTCGGGGGCCAGCGAGTAGACCTCCAGGCCCATGTCGTGGCAGGTGGCCACCACCTCGGGCGTGACGTCCTGCCAGGCGAGGGAGACGGCGCGGGCGCCGATGGCGACGGCTTCGGGCAGGAAGCGGTCGGCCGGCCAGGTGGCGAAGCAGTCGCTGAGGTAGGCGCCGGGGATGCGCGGCGCCAGCTCGTGGAAGGCGCGCACCACCGAGTTGATGAACGACCACACCCAGACCCACTCCTCGGCCTGGCAGGCGCGCATCACGTCCAGCACGATGCTCTCGATGGCCTGCGGCTTCACCTCGACGCAGAGGAGGCACCGCCCGCGCGTGACCTTCAGGATCTCCTCGAAGGTGGGGATGCGCTCATCCGAGAGGCTGCCGTCGCCGGCGCGCACCCGCAGCGCCTTCAGTTGAGCGAGAGTGAGGTCCATGATCCGCCCGTGGCCGTCGGTCGTGCGGTCGACCTCGTAGTCGTGCATGACGACGGGGACGCCGTCGGCGGTGCAGTGGACGTCGATCTCCACGCCGTCGACGGGGTGCTCCAGGGCAGCGAGCACCGACGCCAGCGTGTTCTCAGGGGCCTCCTTATAGTGGCCGCGGTGGGCGATGACCAGAGGCCGGTGCGCCGGGCGGCGCATCGGGGCGGGCAGCGGTACGTATGGGGGCTTGCTCACGGCTTTCGGCAAAGATAGCAGCCGCCACCGCCAGGGGCAACGAGTTGCGGGCGTAGGCGCGCTGGTCTACTATAGCTGGCGCTACATTCGGTCCGGAGGAACCATCCGGCCTTTGTCACCCTGAGCGACGCGAAGGGTCTCGGCAGACCAGATTCTTCGTCCGCCGCTGGCGGACTCAGAATGACAATCCCGCCGAAGGGTGTCTCAATCATGCGAGCCAGTCATCGATGAAGACGATTCTCGTCACCGGCGGCGCCGGCTTCATCGGCAGCAACTTCATCCACCACCTGCTGTCGACTTACGACTACGCCGTCGTCAACCTGGACGCCCTCACCTACGCCGGCAACCTCGACAACCTGCGCGACATCGAGGGCGACCGCGCGCTATCGCTTCGTCCACGGCGACATCTGCGACGCCGAGCTGGTCGACGGCCTCATGCGGGAGGTGGACGCCGTCGTCAACTTCGCCGCCGAGACCCACGTCGACCGCTCGCTCATGGAGGCGGGCTCCTTCATTCGGACCGACATCCTGGGCGCCTACGTGCTCCTGGAGGCGGCCCGCCGCCACGGCGTGGAGCGCTTCCTCCACATCTCCACCGACGAGGTGTACGGCGACATCGCCCCCGGCCTTGCATCGCGTGAGGAGGACCCGCTGCGGCCGCGCAGCCCCTACGCCGCCAGCAAGGCGGGCGCCGAGATGCAGTGCCGCGCCTTCCACGAGACCTACGGCCTGCCGGTGGTGATCAGCCGCGGCTCGAACAACATCGGGCCCTGCCAGCACGTGGAGAAGGCGGTGCCCCTCTTCGTCACCAACGCCCTCACCGACCAGCCCATCCCACTCTACGGCGACGGCCTCCAGGTGCGCGACTGGCAGTACGTCGGCGACCACTGCCGCGCCCTGGACCTCATCCTGCACAAGGGCGTCGCAGGCGAGGCCTACAACGTCGGCGCCGGCAACGAGCGCCCCAACATCGAGGTGCTGACGGCCATCCTCGACATCCTGGACAAGCCGCGCAGCCTCATCCGCCACATCGAGGACCGGCCCGGCCACGACCGCCGCTACTGCCTGGACTCGACGAAGGCGCGTGCCCTGGGCTGGGCGCCCGAGCACGGCTTCGAGGCCGCCCTGGAGAACACCGTGCGCTGGTACGTCGACAACCGCTGGTGGTGGGAGAAGGTGCGCTCCGGCGACTTCCGCGACTACTACGACCGCCTGTACGGCGACCGCCTGTCGCGCGGCTGGTCGACAGACCACCCGTCTGGGCGGCCCGCCTCCTGAAGCCGATGCGGGTGCTCATCACCGGCGGCCGGGGCAACTGGGCCGCGAGCTCCAGCGTCACCTATGGAGGACTGAGTGAAGACGATACTGGTCACGGGCGGCGCCGGCTTCATCGGCAGCAACTTCATCCACCACCTGCTGTCGACCTACGACTACGCCGTCGTCAACCTCGACGCCCTCACCTACGCCGGCAACCTCGACAACCTGCGCGACATCGAGGGCGACCGCGCGCTATCGCTTCGTCCACGGCGACATCTGCGACGCCGAGCTGGTCGACGGCCTCATGCGCGGAGGTGGACGCCGTCGTCAACTTCGCCGCCGAGACCCACGTCGACCGCTCGCTGATGGAGGCGGGCTCCTTCATCCGGACCGACATCCTGGGCGCCTACGTGCTCCTGGAGGCGGCCCGCCGCCACGGCGTGGAGCGCTTCCTCCACATCTCCACCGACGAGGTGTACGGCGACATCGCCCCCGGCCTCTGCCTCGCGCGAGGAGGACCCGCTGCGGCCGCGCAGCCCCTACGCGGCCAGCAAGGCGGGCGCCGAGATGCAGTGCCGGGCCTTCCACGAGACCTACGGCCTGCCGGTGGTGATCAGCCGCGGCTCGAACAACATCGGGCCCTACCAGCACGTGGAGAAGGCGGTGCCCCTCTTCGTCACCAACGCCCTCACCGACCAGCCGATCCCCCTCTACGGCGACGGCCTCCAGGTGCGCGACTGGCAGTACGTGGGCGACCACTGCCGCGCCCTGGACCTCATCCTGCACCAGGGCGTCGCCGGCGAGGCCTACAACGTCGGCGCCGGCAACGAGCGGCCCAACATCGAGGTGCTGACGGCCATCCTCGACATCCTGGACAAGCCGCGCAGCCTCATCCGCCACATCGAGGACCGGCCCGGCCACGACCGCCGCTACTGCCTGGACTCGTCGAAGGCGCGCGCCCTGGGCTGGGCGCCCGAGCACGGCTTCGAGGCCGCCCTGGAGAAGACCGTGCGCTGGTACGTCGACAACCGCTGGTGGTGGGAGAAGGTGCGCTCCGGCGACTTCCGCGACTACTACGACCGCCTGTACGGCGACCGCCTGGCCGCGGCCGGCCACGCCCTGCGCCGATCCTGAAGCCGATGCGCGTGCTCATCACCGGCGGCCGGGGGCAACTGGGCCGCGAGCTCCAGCGGGCCTTCGCCTCCCAGAGCGACCCACCCGAGCTCCTGGCGCTCGACCTGCCCGATCTCGACGTGGCCGACGCCGAGGCCGTCGAGCGGGTGCTCGGCCGCGCGAAGCCGGAGCTCGTGATCCACGCCGCCGCCCTCACCGACACGTCCCTCTGCGAGGAGGACCCGGCCCTGGCGATGCGCGTCAACGCCGAGGGCGCGCTGCACGTCGCCGGGGCCTGTCGCCGCGTCGACGCCGCGATGGTCTACGTCAGCACCAACGAGGTCTTCGACGGCGCCCGCCGCGAGCCCTACGGCGAGTCCGACGAGCCCAACCCCATCAACGCCTACGGCCGCTCGAAGCTGGAGGGCGAGCGCCTGGTGCAGGGGACGCTGCCCCGCTGCTACGTCGTGCGGACGGCCTGGCTCTACGGCGAGGGCGGCAACAACTTCCCGGCCAAGGTCCTGCGCGCCGCCGAGGGCCGCCGCGGCGGGGGCGAGCTCTCGATGGTGACGGACGAGGTGGCGACTCCCACCTGGGCGCGCGACCTGGCGCAGGCCATCATCCGCCTGGCGGCGCAGCCCGCCTACGGCGTCTACCACCTGACGAACGACGGCTACTGCTCGCGCTACGAGTGGGCGGCCGAGGTGCTGCGCCTGGCCGGTCCGCCGCTGGCGGACGTGACGCTGCGCCCCATCACCTCCGCCGACTACAGCGGCGGCCCGCCCAAGCCGCCGTTCACCGCCCTCCGCAACGAGGCCGCCGCCCGCCTGGGCATCACGATGCGGCCGTGGCAGGAGGCGCTGGGGGAGTACTTCAGGAGTTTGTCAACGGATATCTAACGGATAAACGGATAGGCGGTTGGCCTGCCGCACGCATCCGTTAATCCGTTCCCGCATCCGTTGACGGATTCCTCCGCAACGAGGCCGCTGCCCGTCTGGGTATCACGATGCGGCCGTGGCAGGAGGCGCTGGGGGAGTACTTCGGGGGAGAGGGGTAGGGGGCCACAGCCCTGGGTAGGCGCAAATCCTGATAGCAGAACCATTGCCGTTCGTCTCGGTCGCGGAAATGCAGGTACTACTATCGACTGACCTACCGCGCCCTTGCTGCAGCGCGCATCCTCTATTGCGTTGGTGATCCCATGATGGCCGACGCCGCGGGGCACAGTCAGGCCGTAGCCAGCCATTTGGGCGTTTCTCTCGCCCAGCGAACGGTGGTGCGGGCCAGGGCCTCCAGGTCCTGCCGACGAGCTTTCGGGGCCATGGCACCATCTGAGAACACCCCGGCCTCCATCCACGGGCTTCCTTGCTTGATGGGTGCGCCCATGCTGGGCGCAAGCTTAGAGAAGAACTCTTGGATTTCATCGTCGGACCAGTTGTCCTTGTTTAGCTCTTGGTATACGCCGGCAAGTACCCGAAGCATGGTGGCGGAACCCAGCAGGCTGGTCTTGCGGAGGACCTCGGGAGTGGACGACCCATCGACCACGCTCTCCAAGGCAGGGAAGCCTCCCACGAGTGTGTCGAGGAAATTGTTGGTGTTTTCAACCAACGCAGCTTCCCTCAGTTCGTTCTCCTGCCGCCGCCCCACGCGTCCCGCGAGGCCAACGGTAACGGTCCGGATAATGTCCGCCACGTGCTTAGCTCCCAATAGGCAGGGGCTTGAGCCGCCGACCCTGTCCTGCTCCAGGTCTACTCTGTCCACAAGCAAGGCGTGCTTGAGCACATCCTCCAGCGACCGGTTGACAACCTTTCGGCTGTCGAAACGAACACGGATGGCGGATTGAATGCCAAGCGCGTTGTCTGCGATGTCCACGAACATCTGCTTGAACTCATTGAGGTCCTCTTCAATGTGGACTTGAACCGAGATGCGTTCACGGTGTAAACGTGACCGCTGCTCTTCAAGCTCTCTCACTTTGTCCTGGAAATGCTGCTCCAAGTCTGGATTCTCCTGCCGACGCGCTGCCACCATTTGGCTCCTGTTGCTCTCCAGCTCAGCAGCCAGATCATCGACAGCGTAGTACAGGCCGAGGATGCGATGCTGGCCGTCCAGGATCTTCAGGTCAGTGCGGGCCAGTCGCGGGAGGCTCAGGATGCCGAACTGGGTTCCTTCCACCTCCCGCTCCACCTTGAAGCTGAACATGTCTGGGGCGCGGAGAAGCAGCGCTGGGGCAATCCACGTCTCTTTTTCGCGGACGTACTTCCCAAAGGAACGAGCATGGCTGTCCTTGACACGGCGATTGCCGGGTGTTGGGCGGTTGGGATCCGGCCTTGGTAGACTACCCGCCACCTGAGCTAGAGACAGGTCGATGGAGTATACGGTTCGGCCTCCCTGCTGGTAGCGGGTAGCATAGTACCGATCCTCTGTGTCATAGCCTGTCATCTGTACGTTCATGCTTCCTCCTTAAGTTCTTGATATCTATATTTAGAATATATCGGGGATTTAAGTGGTTGTCAACTCCGTTTGGCGCTTAATTGTCGCACCTTCCTGAATGCGTATGGCGAGGGCCCCGCCACCAGGATCGTGGGAAGGGCTGCTGAATCAGCCGGCCCGGGCGTGTCGGGGCGGGCCACCCCTCCCCCTTGAACCACGCCCCCCCAAAGCCCAAGATCGTACCGCCATGTAGAGCGTAGCTGCAGGGCTTCAGCCCTGCTGGACTCCCGGGTTCGGCAGACCTGAAGGTCTGCAGCTACGGCTAGACAAACCAGCTCCTGCGGGATGAATCCCGCAGCTTCCTCAAAGCTGAGGGTTTCAACCCTCAGAGAGGAATTTGGTGCCGAGCGTGAGCGACCGACCTATGACTCAATCGTCCCCCGCCCCCTCCGTCGGCATCGTCACCGTCAACTACAACAGCGCCGCCTTCGTCGGCGAGTTCGCCGAGAGCCTGCGACGCGTGCGCTACCCCAACTTCCGCCTCATCGTCGTCGACAGCGCCTCCACTGACGGCTCCGCCGGCGAGCTGGCGCGCCTCGTGCCCGACGCCGTCCTGCTGCGCTTCGGACGAGAACCTGGGCACCGCCGCCGGCAACAACCGCGGCATCGCCTACTGCCTGGAGCACGGCTTCGACTACGTCCTCATCCTCAACAACGACACCGTCCTCACCGAGGACTTCCTGGACCGGCTCGTCGCCGCCGCCGGCGAGCGCACGATGGCCGTGCCCAAGATCCTCTACTACTACGACCGCCGCCTCATCAGCACCCACGCCGGCGGCTTCGACTGGCATCGCGGCGTCTTCCGCCACACCTTCCACGGCCGCCCCGACTCGCCGGCCGCCAGCACGCCCCGCGAGCTGGAGACGGCCAGCTTCTGCTGCGCCCTCGTGCCCGCCGCCGCCTTCCGCGAGGTGGGCCTCCTGGACGAGCGCTTCTTCATGTACTACGAGGAGACCGACTGGCTGCGACAGGCGCTCGACCGGGGCTACCGGCTGCTCTACCGGCCGGAGGCCGTCGTCTACCACCGGGAGAGCGCCTCGAGCGGCGGCGGCTGGATGACGCCCTTCAAGCACTACTACGCCACCCGCAACCGCCTCTACCTGGTGAGGAAGCACTCGACCTCGCGGGGCGCCTACGCCCTCTTCACCGCCTACTTCCTGGCCGGGCGGCTCGGCTACCTGGCGTGGCACCTCGTGCGAGGGCGGCCGCGGATGGCGCGGGCCCTGGCGCGCGGCGTCGTGGACTACTATCGTGGGCGCATGGGCCGCACCCTGGAGGTCGGCGACCTGTGAAAGCCGGTTGGAAGGCTACCCCGTCCTGTCACCCTGAGCGAAGCGAAGGGTCTGTCTGCGTGAAACAGATTCTTCGCTGCGCTCAGAATGACGGGCCCGCCGCGAATGGCAGCCGCCCCAGTCTGTGGCAATTCGAGCAGGTTGAGCTGATGCGCATCGCCTACGACGCCACCGCGATACCGCGACTGATGGCCGGCGCCGCCGTCTACACCTACGAGCTGGCCCGCGCCCTCGCCGCCGTCGACAGCGAGAACGAGTACGTCATCTTCGCCCGCGGCAGCCACTTCGACGACCTGCCGGCCACCCGGCCCGGACTGCGGGTGCTGAAGGTGCGGGCGCCGTCGCGGCCCCTGCGGCTCCTCTGGGAGCAGGCCGTGCTCCCCCGGCGGCTGCGACGAGTTGCGGATCGACGTGCTGCACTCGCCGCACCACACGACGCCGCTGGTCCGCCTCAGGGCGGACTGCCGGCGCGTGGTCACCTTCCACGACCTGACCTTCCTCCTCCTGCCCGAGCGCTACCCGCCGGCGCGACGCCTCTACTTCCAGGCCATGACCCGCCTCTCGGCGCGGGTGGCCGACGCCGTCATCGTGCCGTCGGAGGCCGTCCGTGGCGACGTGACGCGCCTCCTGCGCGTGCCGCCCGAGCGCATCTTCGTCATCCCCGAGGCGGCGGGCCCCGCCTTCCGCCCGCAGGACGCCGTCGCCATCGAGGCCGTGCGGCGTCGATACGGCCTGGACGGGCCCTACCTGCTCAGCGTGGGCAGCCTGGAGCCGGGCAAGAACCGGGGGCGACTGCTCCAGGCCTTCGCCCGCCTGCGGGCGCGGGGCCTGAAGCACACCCTCGTCGTGGCCGGGCAGCGGGCCTGGCACTACGAGGGCGAGGCGCCCCTGGCCGAGCGCCTCGGCGTGGCGGACTCGGTGCGCTTCCTGGGCCACGTGCCCCAGGCCGACCTGCCCGCCCTCTACAGCGCGGCCGAGGCCTTCGTCTTCCCCTCGCTCTACGAGGGCTTCGGGCTGCCGGCGCTGGAGGCCATGGCCTGCGGCGCGCCCGTCGTGACCTCGAACGTCTCCGCCCTGCCCGAGGTGGTCGGCGACGCCGCCCTGCAGGTCGATCCGCTGGACGTGGAGGCGCTGGCCGGTGCGATGGAGCGCCTCCTGCGCGACGACCGCCTGCGGGCCGACCTGCGAGAGCGCGGGCCTGGAGCGGGCGGCCCAGTTCAGTTGGGAGAAGGCGGCCCGGCAGACGGTGGAGGTGTACCATCGGGTCGCCGGGGCGCGGAAGGAGGCGGGCTAGCGGCCGTGGAGATCTCCGTCGTCATCGTCAGCTACAACGGGCGCGAGTACCTGCGGCGCTGCCTTGGGTCGCTGCTCGAGCACACGCGCGGCCTGGAGTACGAGGTGGTCGTGGTGGACAACGCCTCGCAGGACGGCAGCGCCGGCATGGTGGCCGCGGAGTTCCCCTCCGTGCGCCTGCTGCGCCGGCCCAGCAACGCCGGCCTCTCGACAGCCCTCAACCAGGGCATCCGCCTCGCTGACGGCGAGATGGTGGTCCTCATGAACCCGGACGTCGAGCTCCGGGACAACCCCTTCCCGGTCATGGCCCAGTACCTGCGCGACCACCCGGATGTGGGCATCCTGGGCCCCAGGATCCTGGACGACGACGGCTCGCTCCAGCTCTCCTGCCGCCGCTTCCCGAACTTCAGCGTCGTCTTCTTCAACCGCTACTCGCTGCTCACGCGCCTCTTGCCCCGCAATCCCCTCTCTAGCCGCTACCTGATGACCGACCTCGACCACAGCGCCACCGCCGAGGTCGACTGGCTGTCGCTGGCCTGCTGGATGGCGCCCCGCCGCCTCTTCGACGAGGTGGGCTTCCTGGACGAAGGCTACTTCCTCTACAACGAGGACGTGGACTTCTGCCAGCGGGTCCGCCGGTCCGGCCGGAAGGCGGTCTACTTCCCCGAGGCGTCGGTGGTGCACCACATCGGCGGCAGCACCAACACCCTCCCCAATCGCAGCGTCGTCGAGCGGCACCGCAGCATGTGGCGCTACTACCGGAAGTACATGCGACGTGGGGTGCTGCTCGACGCGCCGGTGCTGGGGGGCATCGCCGTGCGCTGCGCCTATACCCTGGCCTTCAACAACGCGAAGCGGCTGCGTCGGCGAAGCGGGTAGGTGATGTAGAGGAAGGCTTTAGCCTTCCACGAAGGACGTGGAGGGCTGAAGCCCTCCGCTACTCGTCACGGCAGCGGGCATTAGAGAGCCGGAGACGCATGAGCAGCCCGCGCAAGCCTCGAGGTGCCTCGAACTCCTGGGCCTGGCGGCGCTGTCGATTGTAGGCTTCTCTCTTGTCGGGAGAGGCCAGGTTCTCGTAGGCCTCATTGAGCCTCACGAGGCGCTTGTTAACGCTCCGATTTCGCGCCGCCTTCTTGTGGTAGGTGCGGGCCATGTTCCAGTAGGCCTTTTCGATGGCCCGGCCGGTCGCGGTCTCTTTGACTCCCAGAACCTGGTAGTAGTCTTTAGCCAACCTCTGCCCTCCCAGCCGTTGCGCTCTCGGCGGCTTGTCGAAGCCAGTGACCTTCACTATAATAGGGAACCGCAGGCGTGGTCGGGCCTGACCCGGCTCCGGAGACGTGAGCGTCGCCAACCTGCCTCGTGCGGAAGTAGCTCAGCGGTAGAGCACCTCCTTGCCAAGGAGGGGGTCGCGAGTTCGAACCTCGTCTTCCGCTCCATGGCCGAAGTGGCGGAATAGGTAGACGCGACAGTCTCAAAAACTGTTGGGGGGCAACCCCCGTGCCGGTTCGATCCCGGCCTTCGGCACCAGGGCTAGTCGCTGTGGGCGGGGGACCGTGGTATCCCGCCTCGTTTCTTGTAAGGCTTGGCTCGGCCGCTGCCGAGTGGTGTAAAGGTAGCACAGGGGCCTTTGGAGCCTCTAGTCGTGGTTCGAATCCACGCTCGGCAACCACGATTCCTGCTGTTGCTGCGGCTGGCATAGCTTCCGGGTGCGCTCCCCGATAGCTCAACGGTAGAGCGAGCGGCTGTTAACCGCTAGGTTCCAGGTTCGAATCCTGGTCGGGGAGCCAGTTCAACCCGCAAGGCGCCTCTGCCTACGCCGCCTGCCGGCTTGAGATTTCCGGACCAACGACGGCCACAATCCGCCGCCGCAGCCTGCTCAGTTGGGCGGTGGTGGGCCCGGCGCGAGCCCTTCGGCGGGCGGAAATCAGCAGTCGACGCAACCAGCTCTCCAGAAACACGTCCCTTTGCGGCTCCGACAAATCGTCCTCTCCCTTCCTGGCTTGGTCCCTCATCACTATAGAATCGGCCGATGATTGATTTGCCTTAGCCCCGAAGCTGTCTCCAAGTAGGATTCCCCTCAGTTCCCCGCTCGACAGGCCCGGCGACGGTAAACATCAGATTCGTCTGTCCGAGAATAACCTTGGTGGAAGTAGCCTGTGGAAAGGGTTCCGTGGGCGACGAGCATACGCTGAACCCCGAAGAGGGGCTCGACGTCAAGGACAGGCCTCACATGAGCGCGCCGGTTTCCGACGCGCTGGACGTCGACGTGGCCTTTCGGCGCGTCCGTCGTGAGGTTTGGCTAACCCGGGTAACGGCGGCGGTAGTGATCGCCGTGCTGGCCCTATGGGCCGTTCGTGGCGAGGACGTGTCGCCGCCCCTTTTCCGATACGCGGCGGGCATTGCCCTCTCAGCTATAGCCCTGGGCCTCGCGGTGTTGATGGCAATGCGGGCCGGCCACTCCCGCATGCTTGCCGAGCGCGCCTACCTCATCGAGCTGCACCAGACCACGAATCGTGCCCGTCAGCAGGTCTTCCGCGACCACCTGTCGGGCCTCTACAGCCGCTGGTTCTTCTACGAACGGCTGACCGAGGAGCTCACGCGCTGCGCGCGCTACGGTCGTTTGGCTTCGGTGGCCTACCTCTGCTTCCCCGACTGGAAGGGGCTGCCCCTGGACACCCAAGCGTACCTCATTGAGCAGGTCGGCTACTTGCTCCAAAACGACCTCCGCTCCAGCGACGTGGCCACGCGCTGGGGGCCCGGCCAGTTCGTCTGGTACCTGCCGGAGACGGACGTGCCTGGGGCCATGATTGTCGTCCGGCGCCTCGCCGAGGCCGTGAAGGCGGCCAAGGCGACCATGGGCGCGGCGCAGTTCCCTGGCGACGGCACCACGCCCGACGAACTGCTTCGGGTGGCGCAGACCCGCGCCCAGCACGGAGAGGCGGCCGCCTGACCGCTGCGGGCCACCTGTCATTCTGATCCTCTGATCTCTTGTGCCATATCTCGGCGAATTGCGACCGTAGGGGCGCACGGCCGTGCGCCCCTACCACTGGCGGTGGCGCGTCGCCGGTCGACGCCGTATGCTGTCGCCGTATCGCTGGCGACTAGGCGACGATGCGTCAGGAGGCGAGAGCATGAAGGCGCTGGTCTACCGGGGTCCGGAGCAGATAGAGGTGGCGGAAGTTCCCAAGCCGCGCATCGAGAAGCCGACCGATGCCATCTTGCGGGTGACCACGGCTGCCATCTGCGGGTCTGACCTGCACATCTACCACGGTGGGCTGGCTGCCGCCGAGGGCCTGATTGTCGGGCACGAGTTCGTCGGTGTCGTGGACGAGATGGGCTCCGCCGTCGAGGAGTTCACCATCGGGCAGCGGGTCTTCGTGGAAGGAGGCCTGCGCTGCCTCGCCTGCGAGGCCTGCAAGAGGGACCTTCCCATCTGCCCCAACGGCGGCATCTTCGGCACGGCAACTCCCTGGTACACCCTTCAGGGCGGGCAGGCCGAGTTCGTGCGCGTCCCTTCCGCTCAGCGCATCATGCACCCCATCGCCGACCACCTGGCCGACGAGGATGTCATCCTCCTCACCGACAACATGGTGACGGGGTATTGCGGAGCCGAGTGGGGCAACATCCAGCCCGGCGATACGGTGGTGGTCTACGGCTGCGGCGTCGTCGGCCTGTGTGCCCAGGTGGCGGCCCGGCTCTTCGCGGCCGGCCGCGTCTTCGCCGTGGACCGCCTTCCCTACCGACTGGAGATGGCGAAGAAGGTGGGCAGCATCCCCATCGACGCCTCAGTCGAGGACCCGCCGGCGAGGGTGAAGCAGGAGACGGGGCTCTTCGGCGCGCCGGTGGTGATCGAGGCGGTGGGCGCCCCCGCGACCCTGGAGATGGCCTTCCAGAGCGTCCGTCCCGGAGGCACCGTGTCGGTGATAGGGGTGTTCACGGAGGACGTCACGCTGCCCATGACCATCTTCTCTCTCTTCAACGTGACGATACGAACGGGCCTGGCCCTTCCCGGGAGCTTGCCCCGGCTGCTGACCATGGTGGAGGCCGGCAGCCTGGACATGAAGTTCGTCTTCAGCCACAGCCTGCCGCTGTCCGAAGGCGCCCGCGCCTATCGCCTCTTCGACAAGAGGGAGGAGGAGGCCTTGAAGATTCTCCTCAAGCCGTAGGAGCAGCGTCGCCGGGCGTCCTAGCGGCGCCCTTCGATCGGCGCACTGAAGTAGAGAAGGATACCTCCGAGCCTGCCCTGTTGATAGGTCACGGGGATTGCGGTCACCAGTGTCCGGCCCTCGCGACCGTGCTCTTCCAGCACTTGGCGGTGTCGCCCCAGGAACTCCTCCCAGTCCAGCCCGTCAGGTGTATCTCCGCCCAGGCGGGGCACAAAGACTGCCGTGCAGGTTGTCTTGCCTTCGCTCACCCTGCCACCTCCTGTTCACGTAGCGGTGCTACCGCATTCTACACCTGCCGGATGCGCCGTCGAACAAGAAATCCGCCCATGCGAGCGGACTTCGAAACGAGACTCTGGTGCCGAGGGGCAGAATCGAACTGCCGACACCGCGGTTTTCAGTTGTGCCCGGCCAGTGCGTGGCCGTCCGCTGTGGCCCGCCGCTGGTTCGAAATCGGTTCCTAAACGAGTTGCTTTGTTCACCGACGGTTGCTGTCAAGCGCCCCAATTGCTGTCAGTACTGCTGTCAGACGCGACGGGCCACGCACAGTCCGTCCGCAAGTGGGCGGGGCACCGGCGGCTTGTCCAGGGAGCCGAAGAAGTACTGGAGCATGCGGGAGTAGCGCTCGACGGTGCGCCGGGAGCCGGAGCGGCGCTCCTTCTCGGCGAGGAAGGCGTAGAGGGCGCGCTCCCAGCCGGCGGCGTCCTGCAAGGGCGCTATGGTGGTGGTCATGATCGGTCTCCTGTGTTAGATTCGTCACGACCATATTGCGGTAGTGTGTTGGGAAGTCAAGGCCGACGGATCCCATCGCAGGCGGAACTCAAGACGAGAGGCCAATGCTAAGCTCCTAATTGGCGGAGAGTCTGAGGGAAAGGCGTTCTACTCTTGAAGTAAGGTCTCGGAGACGCAGGTACTGGTAAGGCAGACTCGCCAGAGCGGGATCGAGCCAGAGGTTGAGTAGCATTCCCATTGCATCCGGATCTCCCCTGTGGGCACGCAGAAGTATCTGATGATAGCGGACTTGAAGCCGTCGCAGAGGCCCCCTCTCACTCCAGCGACCGAGGCTGTTCAGAAGGCGCTCGATCTTCTCCAGATCTGGTGATGGGAGACAGAAGAGCGCACGGAGTTCAATCTCCTCCAACACCAGCATGACATCCTGGCGCTCAAGCGGGTCGTGATAGCGATCCAACGCGAGCTCGCGACGTGCTCGGTCTATGGTCGCGAGAGCAGCGTTTGGATCGCCTGCATGAATCTGGTACTGGGCTTTGTGACGCAGCAGCTCTGCCCTTATCCATCGGTCGTCTGTCACTGGGACGCTAGAGTCGACCACGCCGAATACCTGTCGGCGGTAGGCAGCCTCCGGAACGTTTCCACCTGCCAGGAGCGGCCCGGTCAAGGCCATTCCCGACACCAGAGCGATCTGTGAGAGCGCTAGTGCTTCCCGACGCTCATCACGCGCAGAGCCGCGTGAGACCACAGCTTCAGCGTGCTCAAATACCGGCAGGACGCGTCGGCGCAAGTCGGCTGCGGCAGTGCGGTCCCTCAGGACTATTCCAGTGGCGTACAGCAAGTCTGCCACAGCATAGGAGTCAGCCCTATTGAGTTTTGAAAAGTCTAAGCCGTAGGCACACGTTAAAGCGTCTTCTAACAAATCTTGCGGCGGGTCCCCATGGGGGTAGCTCCTCAGGATTTCCAAGATCTCGCGGGGATGCCCTCAGCCTGAAGTGCCTTCCGTCGTTGCGGGTTGCTTTCTCCCACCAGTGCTTTAACAACGTGGCGATCGTACCCAAGGTCGGCTGTCAGACATGCGCTCCAGCGCCTCACCCAGCCCTCCAGTTGCGTGTTTGGAAGTACCTTTTCAAGTTCTGCAATGAGGATTGAGGTCAGTCTGTGTAGAGTCTCAATGTCCCCCCGCGAACGTCTTCCATGAAGATACTTGCTTACAACGTAGGCGCCGCCCAAACCACACGCCCTTGCGAGTTGGGTCTCATTCCAGCCGAGACAGCTGAGCGCTTCGTGGAGGCACTCCGGCAGACTGCTCGCGACTTCACCGTACATACAGCAACTCCCGACCTATGATAGCACCCACGCTTTGCCAGGTGGCAAACACGAACGGGAGAAAATGGCGAAGAGGGTCACAAGAAATGCCTGTTCCGCGCCGAGAGAGGTCAGTGCCCGAGTTGCTGCGGGGTGCCCCGTTCCCGGCGGTGCTTCGTCGGCCTAAACTACCGCGCGGGAGGCATCAACGCTGAGGACATCGCTAGGGCGATACGAGGCGCGGGATTCGATGCGGTGGTTGCACTGGATTTCGACCGTGGTGGTGCCGATATTCACGACTTCTCTCGCGCCTGCTGGGCCTATGCTCGAGGGCGATCTTCGAGGTCACGGTTCCTTCGGGACAGTTGATGGAACTCGAAAGATGTCGAGTGGGGAGCCTCGTGCTGTGCCAGACGATGAGAGGACAGGCGGCTGCCGTGTCAGAGATGATAAGTTCAATGCCAGGAGTGGCGGTTCGAAGCTATTCCTCGATGGCGCAAGCGAGGAAGGTGATCAGGGACTACCTCTGTTCTTCTCCTCACACTTGATGCGGGCCGGGGACCTCACAGGTACCCCACGTCTGACATCCGCGTGGGCCGGACACCGACATACCTCACACCTCGTACACCTTCAGCACCTCGTCACCGTAGTGGTTGATGACCTTCACGGCGATCTTCCCGGTGTCTGGCGGGTCGAAGGGGAAGCTGCGCGTTGAGTACAGCGACGACCAGGCGGCCTCGTCGATCTCGGCGCGGAGGGCGCGCTTCAGCTTGTCGTATTGCTCCTCGGCACCGGTGAAGTAGGCGTGGCGCACGAAGAAGCTCTCCTCGTTGTAGGCGGTGTCGATGAACCAGCAGGCGATGTCGTCGGTGGAGCTGGAGCGCACCTGCCCTGTCGTTGGGTCGTACACGTCGACGCCGTGGATTTCGAGTATCAGCTTGCCGTCGCTGGTCGTTTGGATGTCGATGTCGGGCTCGCCGAAGACCATGAACAGGTTGCCGGCGCCCGTCTTCTTGAGTAGCTCGTCGCCCATTGACAGGTCAGGGTTCATCCGGGCGAGCATCACCGGCAGCTTGCCGTACTGCCGCGTTTCCTCCGCTATGGCGAAGCTGTCCGGCTCCTTCGACGGCTCAGGCGAGAACTCCTTCGCCGTCTCCCCGGCGTGGGCGTCGAAGGCAAAGCCGCAGACCACCAGCAGGTCGAAGCCCGTCCCCTTGAGCGCTTCCTTTGCCGCCTCCTTGACCTGCTCCGGTCCCACCGTGCCGTGCTCTGGCCCGAGGGACACGGCGACGCGACGGTTGACGGCAGACCGGACCCGGTGCGTCGTCATTGGAATCGGAAGAGAGGGACGAACTGACGTTCCGCTGCCGACGCCCACGATCCCCACTTTGTGTGCTATCCCGCGGGTTGAGGCGAGGCGCTGAAGACCCTCTGCCCTCCAAACATACCGGCCTCAGCGCTGACCGACAGAAGCGGCACCGCCAGGCAAAACCGGCACAGTCCTTTCGTTGGCAGAAGGGAGAAAATTGACGCGCTATGAAGCCGAGTGTAGTGTGCTGCTCGTCGGGAGCGGCCCATTGGGGCGTCATCAGGTTGAGATGGCAAATCTCGGTGAAGAGCCGCGAACGGCTGACGACAAGGGAGGAGCGCGTGGGATGGTGTCGCCAAACAAGAGGAACGGTCTACTCAGAGGGAAAATGTCGCGCAGGAAACTGCTCAAGACCGGAGCCGTCGCGGCGATTGGAGTCGCCGGTTTGGGGCTAGCCGGCGCGTGCACTGATGAGAAAGAGGCGAAGAGCGTCACCGCTGTTGCTACAGCGCCTGCCATCGCCGCGACGGCCTCGCCCGGCCCTATCGGGACGCCGCCGCCTGGCTCAAGCTCCATTGTCAGCCTCGGTGGCAATCCACAGGCCATAGCGGAGGTGGCTCCCGGCACCATCTTCTTCCCTTACTTCGGAAACGTGACCGCCCTTCTCACCGACGACGGTATCGTTATCGTCGACACGTCCCTCCAGGGCAACGGTCCGTCCATCGTCGAAGAGCTGCGCAAGCGCACCGATCTGCCCGTCCGGACTATCATCTACACTCACGGCCACGTCGATCACGTAGGTGGCACCGAGTACTTCCTCAAAGACGCCGGCGAGCGCGGCTATGACCGTCCGACGATCGTGAGCCATGAGAACGTCGATCCCCCGCTTCCAGCGATACGAACGCATGGCCGGCTGGATCCGCTTTCTCAACGCTCAGCAATGGGGCGTTACGCCGCCGGACCCGTCCACGCCTGCCCCCGTGCCGGTTTTCGTCTACCCCGACACCACCTACCGTGACCGTACGACGGTCGAGGTCGGCGGCGAGACCTTCGAGCTGACCCATGGTATGGGCGAGACCGACGACCACACCTGGGTCTGGGCGCCGGACCGGAAGATCGCGGTTGTCGGGGACTTCTTCATCTGGGCCTGCCCGAACGTCGGCAACCCCTGGAAGGTACAGCGCTACGCCCGAGGCTGGGCCGAAGGCCTGGAAGCCATCGCCGAAAAGCGGCCAGCGCTGCTGCTACCCGGCCATGGGCCGGTCATCGAGGGCGAGGACAACGTGCAGACCGCCTGCCTCGATGTCGCCCGCTACCTGCGCTCAATCGATGATCAGGTCGTCGAACGCATGAACAAGGGACAGTGGCTGGAGCAGATCCTGCGCGAGGTTGAGCCTCCCGCCGATCTCGCCGCCAAGCCCTATCTGCAGCCTATCTACGGCCACCCGAAGTTCATCATTCAGGGCGTCTGGCGCCTGTACGGTGGCTGGTACGACGGCAACCCCGCCGACTTTTTCGCTGCCGCCACTGCCAGCCAGGCCGCGGAGATAGTCAAGCTTACCAGCGCCGCGGCGCTTATCGCCCGCGCCCGCGATCTTCAGACCATCGGCGACCTGCCGCTTGCCTGCCACCTGGTCGACTGGGTGTGCAAGGTAGAGCCCGACAACGCCGAGGCGAGGCGTCTCCAGAGTGACCTCTTCCAAGCGCGCAGCGTCCCGGAGCCGAACATGATGGCCCGCAACGTGTTCAAGGGCGCCGCGTTGGAAGCGGGAAAGCACCTGACTTGACGCGCCCTTCGGCAGGAAGTCCGGTGTCCTCATCGTCAACGCCGAGGGGGAGCAGGAGCGGGAGGACCTGACCGTGGTCCGCGAGGACTTCTGGGTCACGACCAGCAACAAGCAGTTGAACTTTGTCCAGCACGTCAAGACGCTGCGGAACCGCAAGTGAGGGCCGAAGTGAGGTTTCGGCTCGCTGGCGCGCAGGCCCTCAACGATCAGGCCAACACGCCGCTGGCCACGACGTCGAGGCCGTGGCGCGGTGGTCCTGGTGCCGTGGGTGGCATAGCGGAGTTGCCTGCTGTTGAGCCGGAGGCGGTGGCTGCTAAGGCCGACTCCTCAGGGGCTGGTCCCCTCGCCCTGGCCGGTCTGGCAGTTGCCGGTGCCCTGCTTCTGGCAACGGTTGCCTTGTACGCCAGGAGGCGATGGCTGAAGTAGCCCGCAGCGGTCCGTCGCAGGGGTCGGCGCGCACGATTTGGCCTTAGTGTGCTACGTGCGGAGCCTGGCGTCTGGTTCAGCTATGAGCTGCTCTGATAGCCTAGTCCCGCTTTCCAGAGTGCTCCCTCGAGGTGGCGTCCGGTCTCTTACCCAGACAAGGCGGCTGCTCCACAACCAGTTCCAGGCGAGACCCAACAAGATTCCCAGCGAGTTGGAGATCAGGTAGTTGACCCCGAAGTGAGGCGTGAGGATGTTGACCGCCGCGAGAGAAATGAGGGGACTCGCGAACGACGTGAAGTTAGACTGGTAGAAGCGCGCTGCAAGCGGTTTCCCGCGGCGATCTCGGAATGTCCACCGGTCGTTCAGGACGAACCGCACGAGGATAGAGACCTCGACGGCGATTATGGAAGCGAGCAACAGCGGCAAATCGAATGCGCCAGCCAGCATCTCCTCGCCTCTTGGCAGCGAAGCGAACGCGCCGTCGTAGAGTGCGATCAGCAGCAACTGGTTGACGACGTAGCTAACGCCTCCAACGAGCAGGAATCGGGCGAGGGTAGAGCTGGCGATAGCCGCTCGTAAGCGCGACATATCAGTTGCCCGCGGCGCGGATGGCGGCGCCAGCGCCCGCGCAGTCGTAGAGGACGCCCTGATAGCTCGAAGGCGGGTCGCTGACGGTGGTGCACGCGCTCTGAACTGCCGACATCACGGCGTTTGCCCCTGACGTTCCGAATGCACGACCGAATGCACGACCGAACGCATTTCCAAAGCCCCCTCCGCCTTGCCCGACCAGCACATAGCGAACAGCTCCGGTTGACACGAGGTCAGCGAATCTGGCAACGGTGATAGCATTGTCCGTGCCCATGAATCCACCCAGTGCCATCACCGACACTCTGTACTCGGCGATTAGCGTGGAAGCGTCTTGTGAGCTGGAAACGACCAGCTGCCAGGTGGCGTCCGCGCCGTTGTGCGACTCAAGCCACGCCGCGAGCTGAGGCGTGCCGTCGTCGAAGGCTTGGGAGCCAAACGTCCGCCCGGATGCGCCCTGTTGCGGCCCAGCCTGGGGCAACGTGGCATTGAGAGAGGGGGTCGCTAATGCGCTCCACGACCACGCCGCGGGTAACAGCAGGAGCCCCGCGACGCTCAGGGCTAGCCCGCTGGCTACGGGGAGGCGCCGGACCGCTAGGGCGACCACCATGGCAACCCCAGCGAAGGCGGTCGCCACAGTTAGGGGGCGAACCCAGCCGTAGAAGTCAGGCGTGCGCCCCGCTATCACTAGCTGCGCCCACACGGTGACGCCGACAAGCCCGACAGCAACGATCAACCATCGTCGGTCGCGTCGCACGGCGTTTGCTACGGTGACGCTTCCAGCGCCGACTAGGGCTGCGACACCAGGGGCCATCGTCGACGTGTAGTAGGCATGGTAGGTGCCCTGCGCGTAGGAGTAGATCCCTCCATAAAGAGCGATCCAGCCCAGGAACAGTGCCGCGAAGGCGCGCCGCGTGGAGTCTCGCCGCCAGGACCAGAGCGCGACTAGCCCACCACCGAGCGCGAACGGCAGCAGCCAGCCGATCTGGCCCCCGTTCGCATTGTCGAACATCCTGAGAAGGCCGGGGATTCCCGCTATGATGCCCCCAGGGCCTCGGAAGGCTCCCGTCAAGCCTCCTCTCCCGGGCGCGGCCTGTCCGCCAGGCCCTTGAACGCCCCCTGGCGCTCCCAGCCCTCCCGGCTGCCCAGCCTGTCCGCTGGGAGGCTGGATACCTCCCGGCGGGCTCAGTCCATCCTGTTGCCCAGGCTGTCCGTCGGGCCTCTGTATCTGGCCACCATCAATCCTGCCTGATGGGCGCTGCCCCTGGCCGGGGTTGAACCCTGGCTGGGGACCCCCGCCGCTGAGCTGGCCCTCCACCCGATTGAAGCCGTTGTACCCCAGGGCCAGGTTCAGCACAGTGTTGTCGGTGCTGCCGCCGATATAGGGCCGGCTGGAGGCCGGCCATGCATCCACGATAAGCATCCATGAGGCCGAAACGACGAGAGTCACCACTCCGAGCACCGCCAGCTGGCCGAGGAGCCGTCTCGCAGACGTTCTCGATATGGCCGGCACTGCGACAACCAGGGCAAGCACAAGCGCTGGCCCCGGTATCCAGGCGTCCAGCATCTTCGTGTTGAAGGCGACGCCCACGAGAAAGCCCGCAAGCGCTGTCCAGGCCCACCAGTGGCGGCTTTCAAGCGACCTCAGTACCGCGCCCGCCGCCCCTATCAAGGCGAGGATCAAGAACGGCTCGGGGAGGTTCAACCGGTTGACCGCTACTGAGATCGGCGACAGCGCCAGCACCAGACCTGCTATCGTCGCTGCCGCCGGGCCGAAATAGCGACGCACGATCAGCCACAGCAGCCCTACGCTCGCCGCGCCCGCTACAGCGCTGGGAAGGAGAATCGACCAACTCGAATAGCCGAAGATGCGGGCTGAGAGGGCCCCTACCCACAGAAACACCGGCGGCTTGTCTACAGTGATGAACCCGCCCGGATCAAATGCGCCGAAGAAGAAGTTCTTCCACGACATCGTCATCGAGCGGACCGCCGCAGCGTAGAAGGTGTTGCCGTACCCAGCCTTGGACAGGCCCCACGCATTCAAGCCGAAGGCGAGCAACACAACGCCCGCTAGCCCTACGACATGCCAGGACCTGGCCGAGATTGAGACGGCTCTTGCGACGAGTCTCCGGCGCTCGGAGACGTCGGCGATTGTGGACATGTCATGCCCTCGCGGAATGGAAACCGGGCTTGCGCGACCAAGCTCGGGCCGTGCCCATGAGGACGAGAATAGCTGGCTATTGTGAAGATATTGTGTAGTGGAGTGCAAAGGAAGGCGCCGGGCACCATGTACTCTTAGTGTGCTATGCTTCTTCTCTCCATTCCACAAGGGGGTGGCCTCGATGGCTCGACTCGCATTAAGTCTTATGCTCACTAGTGTGTTCCTCATGGCGGCAATCAGCATGCTTGGAACTGGCCATGTGAACCCGGTGGCCCCTGTCTATGCTTGAGGCGGCGGTGCGCCGCCGACGGCGGCCGCCACGGGTACCGTGGCACCCACAAGTACCCCATGTATCGGGGCTCCGACTGCAACACCCACGCAAGCCTCGCAGCCGACATCAGCACCGTCTCCGGGCGCAACCGAGACGGTTCCGCTCATTGCGGGGTGCAGCCCTGTGGTCTGGACCGGCGCACATGGTACGCTCATCGGCACCGTTGATAGCGCCGTCTCACCGGCTGGGAGCCTCGTCGCGCTCTGGGCGTTTGAGGCTGGTCTCTGGCTAGGGTACTCCCCGCAGTTTCCTGAAGTGAGTGACCTAACGGCGATGAACCGCCTGGACGTAGTCTTTGTCTGCACGAACGCGCCCGGCATCTTCACGCGCCCGTTAGTCTAGACCATGCGGTGCCTGGCGGCGCCATGCCGGTGTTGGCAGGCGCGTGGCACGTTAGCAGGCGGCGGCTGAGGTGGCCTGCAGCGCGCCGTCGCAAGCTCATGATGCGATCTGCCAGTACAGCGACAAGATTGGGCAGTGAGGGGCCCGACGGCGATCCGCTTACTTC
Source organism: uncultured Chloroflexia bacterium (assembly GCA_963726245.1). Lineage (GTDB taxonomy): Bacteria > Chloroflexota > Dehalococcoidia > DSTF01 > JALHUB01 > CAVSBT01. The sequence continues at coordinate 3,287 of CAVSBT010000027.1, read as the reverse complement.
GAGCAGCGTGGATACAGGAGTGAGCGTTATGCGCTTCGACTCCTGGTTGGGCATTGTCCAACGGAGGGTGTGACGATGGGCGATGCGCGCCAGTTCCGGCTGGTCGCCGACGTCAGCAGCGACAACCCCACGGGCCTGCGGCCGGTGCTCGAGAAGCTCGTCGACGGCAGCGTGACCGCGACCGAGGATGGCTGGCACGTCGAAGGAACCGTGGCGGGCGACAGCGCCAGGGACCTCAACCGGATGCTGCTTTCTGCCCTGCGCAGGGTGGAGCGGCGTACCCGCCTGCGGGCAGCCTGGACCTCGGGGGACACCACGGAACGCTTCTTTGACTACGTGCCCAAGGGCAGCCGTCGGACACGGTGAGCCGAAGTTGGCGATTTGCTCTCCATGGGTTTCGCCGCCCGACGGCCGGACGTAGCGCCGGGTCCGGCACGCCGCCCTGCCGCGGGCATAGCCACGGATGATCAACGGATGGCGTGGGATCTCTCCCTCTCTACAAACCCTTCGGGCAAAAGAGGAGGGGCGGCCTTCGCAACCGCCCCTCGGTGCTCAGAGCGTAGGCCAGCGGTGCCTACGGCCCGGTGCAGGCCAGGGTTCACCTGGGCCAGCGCCGCTATCCACATCCGCCATGTTGACAGCGCCGTTAGGCGGGCCGGCGTTCCAGGGCGGGTTCGGCTGGGCACCTAAGGCCCCATCGACTGTAGGGTCCAGGGCGTCGGGTCAACAGGCACGCCGCAGACGTCGATCTCCCAGTGCAGGTGCGGCCCAGTGGCCAGTCCCGTGCTGCCCACGTTACCCACGAGGTCGCCTATGTTCACCATCTGCCCCGCCTGGACGGCGATGGCTGAGAGGTGGCTGTACCCGCTGAACACGCCGTCACCGTGATCGATGAGGACGGTATTGCCGTAATCGGGCCTTGTCCCCACCCACGCTACCCGTCCGCTGTTCGCCGCCACGACCGGCGCGCCCTCGTCGGCCGCCAGGTCGATGCCGCCGTGGAAGCTGCTCACCGGTCCCCCGTTATAGCTGCGACGGATGCCATAGGGACTAGTGACCACGACCGGCTGAATGGGCCAGATGAACTGCCCCAGCCAGAGCTTCTGCGCCGTGAACTGCGAGAACGTTGCCGCGCGCGCGTCTTCTTCCTGCTGGATCAGCGCCGGATCAAGCGAGTTGTTCACCGCAGGCGGAAGGTCGATGTTCTCGACCGGATAGCCTATGTCGTCCACGGTCATTTGCGTCGCCATCTCCGACATGACGTTGTCGTTGTCATCGAGGAGTTGCACTGTGATGTCGTGGACGCCGACCACCGCGTCCCCCGCAGCCGCGATGACGCCCCAGAAGTCGCCCCCGTGCGCCACCAGCGGATAGTGCACGTTGTCAGAGAAGGCTACGGCGCTGGCCGCGCCCTGGCCGGCGACCTCGACTGTCGTCGTCTGGCCTTGCCCGATCTCTGGCGGTACCACTTTCAAGGGCGACGTGTCGATGGGAGTGGGCGCGGGACTAGGCACGGACGTCGCGGTGGGTGTGGCGGGCGGCGAAGTCGGGGCCGTGGGCAACGCTGCGGCAACACAGATTCATACCGCGTCGAGGAAGTTCACCGTCAACAGGTCGCTGGCTTGCGGCGCGGCAGCGGAGAAACCAAGGAATTGTTTCAGGGCAGCGTCATAACGCCAGATGGACTGAAGGGCGCTGGGCGGCTCAATGGCGTCGACCACGCCTTTGTCCGTCGAACCGGGGTGGGGGTGCCCGACCGTTGTCCGATCGGGGAAGGTGAGCGCGATGTTGTTGCAGCCCTCGTAGAGGGTCTTGGTAGAGCCAGGGGCTGGAAGTGTTATGGTGGCGACCTGCTGGGCCTGAACGAGTGGACTGCTGTAGACCACCAGGGCAAGTCCTACCGCCACAATGCTGAGTCGCTTCATGGTGCACCTACTGGGGCAGTACTGGCAGAAACAGGCGTATTCTACACCCACGCGTCAACGGCGCGGTGCTGACACGATTGACGGGGTAGGGGGAGAGGCGTAGAGTCGCCGCGACAGACAAGCAGGCCAGCGGTGCAGTGAGCACCACCGGCCTCGTAACCGATCCTGAAGCCGCCAGGGACGGCTGCAGCGCAAGCCCCATCCAAACGGGATCGTGCTTGACCGCCAGGCTAGCTGCTATGCTAGCAGAAGGAGGAGCCATGATTGGAGAAAAGGTTCGGCACTACGAAGGCAAGAACACCGACTTGGACGCCCTGAAGGCGAAGATAGAACAATACCTCGAAGGTGACGGTTTCAAGGTTCAGTCTTCGACGCCAAGCCCTCACGGGACAGTTATCCAGGCACGGAAAGGCGGCTTCCTAAGTGCCGTGATTGCCGCCGACAGAGCATTTACGATCCTGATCGACGGTGAACCTAACAACTTCACCGTCAGAGTTGGGATCGGGAAATGGCTAGAACACCTAGGAGTAACCGCGGTGGAAGCCCTCCTCGTATCGGAACTATTTATCCTTGTCGACGTTCCGGAGACGCTCTGGAACCTTGAAATCGAAAACAAGATGGTCAAGCAGATAGATTCACTGGCGGAGCAATCGCCAAAAGGATCGTAGCTGGGGATTTCTCAACACCATTCACGGATAGTGTGGGGCTTCGCGGCCTCCAGATCCCCCAGGCAGAAGAGGCAAGGGGCGGCCTCCGCGACCGCCCCCTTGTGGTCTCAACCTCGCGTTTGCTTCTGCGCTATCCCGAGGGACTACGGAAAGCCCGTGCTATGGCCGAAGCTATATTATGGTGAGAGGATGCATCCCCGCCACCAGCACACACAGTCCTCTCGCTCGCGCGCCCTTGAGCACCCCAGCCACCAGCTCAAGGGTGCTCCTCTTTCTTGCGGCAGCAGTGGGCCGGGCCTCCAGGGCGGAGTGACGGGATTGCCGCCCCCCGCCAGGCGGGACACCCGCATCCACACCCAGAAAGCCCGGCGAGGAAGTATCGACCGCGTCGCATCACAGAGAAAGAGGGGCCGCGCTAACCCCGGTATGCGCTACAATCGTTCGCAGGTTGGGGTGCGTGGCCTCTACTCTGATAACGGGTAGACTTGGGGGTCTATTACGGGATGCCTGCTTGCACCTTCTGTGGCCGCAGCCCCACGGGTGACCACGCCTTAAGCGCGTGTTCCGGCGACCCCGAAGAAGCCGCTTCCTGGCGGCGTGAAGTATACCCGTCTGCCCCCGCTGCCGCAATGCGCTCGAAGACGCTGGCAGCCGGCCGCAGGTTCAAGGCCACTGGTGAACGCTGGTGGCTGGG
>CAVSBT010000026.1:0-38969 GCA_963726245.1 uncultured Chloroflexia bacterium | reverse complement strand
GGCGCCCACGGACATGCCGCGGAGAGCGGCGCCGCCCGCTGCCCGGAGTGCGGCGGCGAGCTCACCGAGCCCCGCATGTTCAACCTCATGTTCAAGACCTTCGTCGGGCCGGTCGAGGAGCAGGCCAGCGCCGTCTACCTGCGACCGGAGACGGCGCAGGGCATGTTCGTCAACTTCGACAACGTGCTCACCGCCATGCGTCGCAAGCTCCCCTTCGGCATGGCCCAGATCGGCAAGGCCTTCCGCAACGAGATCACGCCCGGCAACTTCATCTTCCGCGACCGGGAGTTCGAGCAGATGGAGATCGAGTACTTCGTGAAGCCGGGCACCGACGAAGATTGGCACCGCCACTGGGTGGACGCGCGCCGCAACTGGTACCTGGGCCTCGGCATCCGCGAGGAGAACCTGCGCGTCCGCCGCCTCGACAAGGAGGAGCTGGCCCACTACGCCAAGGACACCTACGAGGTGGAGTACCTCTTCCCCATGGGCTGGTCGGAGCTGGAGGGCATCGCCAACCGCACCGACTTCGACCTCCGCCGCCACGCCGAGTTCGCCGGCCGCCAGCTCACCTACTTCGACGAGGAGTCGGGCGAGCACATCGTGCCCTACGTCATCGAGCCGTCGGCGGGCGTGGACCGCTGCTTCCTGGCCGTCCTCTTCGACGGCTACCACGAGGAGACGGTGCGCGGCGAGAAGCGGGTGCTGCTGCGCCTCCATCCCTCCCTGGCGCCGGTGAAGGCGGCCATCCTCCCCCTCAGCCGCCACGAGTCGCTGGTGCCGCCGGCGCGGAAGGTGTGGGAGCTTCTGCGGCCCCACTGGATGACCCAGTACGACGACTCGCAGAGCATCGGGCGGCGCTACCGTCGCCAGGACGAGGTGGGCACCCCCTACTGCGTCACCGTCGACTTCGACACCCTGGAGGACCAGGCGGTCACCATCCGCGAGCGCGACAGCATGGACCAGGTGCGCGTCCCGATAGCGGGCCTGGTGGAGGCGCTGCGGGAGCGGTTGACTAGTGGTCGCAGCATTGTGATTGGAGTCCAGATGCTCACCCTCACCCCCTACGGGGCGTAGGCTGTCATCGGCGAAGGCGAGGTGCAGACCTCGTAGGGACAGAGCTTGAAGCTCTGTCCTAGTCCTGGAGCCTATCGTGAGGTTCAAACCCCGCCGATCGTCTCCCAGACTTCCCTCGTTCGACTACCAGGGGAGCTACGCCTATCACCTGATTCTCAACACTCGCGGCGGATTGCCGTCGTTTGAGGACGGGCGCCTTGTCGCCTTCTGCCTCGACCGCCTGGCGGCGAGCGCCTCTCGCTATGGGTTTGAGGTCGTTGCCTACTGCTTCATGCCGGATCACGTTCACCTCCTCGTGGCCGGAGATGATGACGCACCCCTCGTCCGCTTTGTTCAGCACTTCAAGCAGGCGACGGGCCACCGTCACCCCGGTCTGTGGCAGCGGAGCTACTATGACCACATCCTCCGGCAAGAGGAGGACCTTGAGGACGTAGCACGCTACATCTGGGCGAATCCGGTGCGGGCGGGGATGGTGGAGAACGTCTTGGCATACCCATACTCGGGCCCGCGGGAGGCGATGGCGGACGTATAGCGGTTGCACGTCGAGGACAGAGGAGGACAGAGCTGAAGCTCTGTCCCTACGACCTGTCCCGACGGTCGGCGGGCCGCAGCGCCTCGCGGGAGGGACCGTGATGGTCACTCTCACCCTGTACGGCGGCGTAGGCGTCATCGGGGGGACGAAGGCCCTCCTGGAGGACGGCGATAGCCGCCTCTTCTTCGACTTCGGCACCGACTACGACAAGCGCGGCAAGTACTTCGAGGAGTTCCTGGCCCCTCGCTCCGGCCAGGGGCTGCTGGACCTGCTGGAGATGGGGCTCCTCCCTCCCCTGGAGGGTCTCTACCGGCCGGACCTGTCGCCCCCCGGCGACGTCTGGGCCCGCTACCGCGAGCACCCGCACTACCGGGCGCTACCGCCCGTCGATGCCGTCCTCGCCTCGCACGCCCACCTGGACCACACCGGCTACATCTCGTTCCTGCGGCCGGAGATACCCGTCTTCGCCACCGCCATGACCGCCTTCATCGCCAAGGCCGTGCAGGACTCGTCGGGCTCGGACTTCGAGCGGGAGGTCGTCTACTGAGCCAGCGAGCCGCGGCGGCGAGGGCGTGCTGAGGGTAACCAGAGGCGGCGGCTACCAGGGCCGCCCCTTCGCCCTTGTGGATGCCGGCCGTCTGGCTGACGAGGCCCTCGGCTTCTGGAACGGCTCGCCGCGCCAAGAAGCCTCTCCTGGCGGCGGACCTTCACGTTGCGCCCTTCCCTGGCCGGCGGGCTGCCCGTGCGCCACTTCCCGGTGGACCACTCCGTGTACGGGGCCTGCGCCTGGGGCGTGGAGACCTCCGCCGGCTGGGTGGTGTACACCGGCGACATCCGCCTCGGCACAGGCGCCCGGGCCGGCGATAGCGAGGCTTTCATCGAGGCGGCGCGCGCCCTGCGGCCGCGGGCGCTGCTCTGCGAGGGGACGCGGGCGCCGAAGCCCGGCGAGCCGGCCGAGACGCCGGTCGGCGAGGAGCAGGTGCGTGAGAACGCCCTGCGCGAGGTGCGCGCGGCGGGCGCCGGCCTGGTCATCGCCGACTTCGGGCCGCGCAACATCGAGAGGCTCCTCAGCTTCCTGTCGATCTGCCAGGAGGTGGGACGGCAACTGGTGATCCTGGCCAAGGACGCCTACCTGCTGGACGCCATGCGCCTGGTCGATGCCGAGCCTGCCCGATATCTCGTCCCACCCCTGCCTGCGCCTCTACAGCGACCCGAAGGCGCAGCCCGCCCTGTGGGAGCAGCGGGTGCGCGACCGCTACGCCGGACGGTTCGTGACGCCGGCCGAGGTCGGGCGGGCGCCGGGCGACTTCGTCCTCTGCTTCAGCTTCTGGGACATCAAGAACCTCATCGACATCCAGCCTTCGGGCGGGCGCTACATCTACTCCACCAGCGAGGCCTTCAGCGAGGAGCAGATGATCGACGTCGACCGGCTGCAGAACTGGCTCGAGCACTTCGGCATGGAGGGAGTGGGCCTGCCGCGCCGCGAGCTGGGTGGCAAGCCCCTTCCGGAGGAGGCGGGCCTGCACACCTCCGGCCACGCCTGCGCCGATGAGCTGCTACGCCTCGTGCGCGAGGTGGCGCCGAAGACGCTGATACCGGTGCACACCGAGAGCCCGGGCTACTTCCGGGAGGCGCTGGCGGACAGCGACATCGAGGTGGTGGTGCCGGAGTACGGCCAGCCTATCCACCTGGGCTGAGGCAGCCGGCGTCCGCCGACCCGTCAGCGGAGAAACGGATTGCGCCGGCCGCGGCCCAGGGGTCGCGACGCCGGCGCAGCTCATTCCCTCTCGGCTATAGCGCGTCAGGCCGGCTTTAGCTGGTTGACCTTGGCCCGGGCGGCCGCCTTGTCCTTGTACCACTGGGCGTTGAGAGCAGTGTAGTCCTTCATGCCGTCGGGGACGTCGTCCTCGGCGAAGATGGCCGTCACGGGGCAGGCCGGCTCGCAGGCTCCGCAGTCGATGCACTCATCGGGGTCGATGTAGAGCATGCGGTCTTCGCCCTCGTCATAGTGGATGCAGTCGACGGGGCAGACCTCGACGCAGGACTTGTCCAGAACGTCGATGCAGGGCTCGGTGATGGCGTAGGTCATAAAGTCAATCCTCCCGCGCTGAGATGGGCTCCACGGCGGCCCGGCTTCCGGGAATCAGCTCGATGCTACAGCGAGGGTGAGTGGGCGCGCAAGGGGTTTAGTAAGCAATCAGCTGATGCAAGTGGAGAAACTTCGTGGGCAGCTGCGCATGGCGGTGAAGCTGGCGGAGGAAGGCGGCCGGCTGTTCTAACCAGACGCGCCGGCGGCCAGTCGGGCAAGGTCGACGAACTGCCCCTTCTCGGCGTCCACCAGGCCGCGGTCGGTGAGCTTCAGCGTGGGGATGACGGGCAGCGCCAGGAAGGAGAGGACGGCGAAGGGCGCCGGCACCGTGGCCCCCAGCGAGCGCGCCGCCTCCTCCACGGCGTCGAAGTCGCGCACCACCTCGTCGATGGGCCGCGGCGACATGAGGCCGGCCACCGGCAGGGGCAGGGAGGCCACCACCCGGCCGTCGGCGGCGACGACCAGTCCACCCTGGAGAGAGGCCACCTGGACGGCGGCCCGAAGCATGTCCTCGTCGTTGGTGCCGACGACGACGATGTTGTGGGAGTCGTGGGCGTAGGAGGAGGCGAGGGCGCCCCGCCGCAGGCCGAAGCCGCGCACCAGGCCGACTCCGACGTTCCCTGTGCCGCGGTGTCTTTCCACCACCGCCAGCTTCAGGATGTCGCGCTGCGGGTCGGCGGCGATGTGGCCGTCCTCGACGCGGACCTCCTCCACGCTGTAGCCGGTGACGATCTGGCCCGGCACCACCTCGATGACCGGGTAGCGCACGCCCTGGGGCCGATGGGCGGGCCGCGGCGGGCAGGCCGGCGGCGGGCAGGGCGAAGGAGCGAGGGCCGAGGCCGCGGACGTGGAAGGTGTGGGTGAGGGCCAGCGTGGGCGTCTCGGGCGCCTCGAAGAGGGGGCGGCCGTCCTCGGCCACGAGCTGGCCGTTGTGGTAGACCTGCCGGATGCGCAGGCGCTCCAGGTCATCGCAGACCAGGAGGTGGGCGCGGTAGCCGGGGCCGACGGCGCCCAGCTCGCGCAGGCCGAAGTAGGTGGCCGGGTTGATGGTGGCGAGCTGGATGGCCCGCAGCGGGTCCAGCCCCAGGGCGATGGCCTTGCGCACCACGGCGTCCACGTCGCCGTCCTGCTGGAGGTCGCGGCAGGAGCGGTCGTCCACCACCAGCAGGCAGCGGGAGGCCGTGCGGTCGGTGACCAGGGGCAGCAGCTCCTCCAGGTTCTTCTCGGTGGTGCCCTCGCGGATCATCAGGTACATGCCGCGGCGGAGCTTCTCGCGCCCCTCCTCCAGGCGGGTCGTCTCGTGGTCGGAGCGGGGGCCGGCGGCCAGGTAGGCGTTGAGGGCTTTGCCCCCCAGGCCGGGGGCGTGGCCGTCGACGGGCCGGTCGCCTACGGCGTCGATCTTGTCCAGGCAGGCGCTGTGGCCGGCGATGACGCCGGGGAAGTTCATCATCTCGCCCAGCCCGATGGCGCCCGGCAGGGCCAGGGCCTGGGCGATGTCCTCGGGCCCCAGGGTGGCGCCGGAGGTCTCCAGGTCGGTGGCGGGCACGCAGGAGGCGACCATCAGGCGCAGCTCCAGGGGCAGGCCGGCCGCCGCCTCCACCGCCTGCTGCATGCCGGCCAGGCCGGCGACGTTGGCGATCTCGTGCAGGTCGCTCACGGCGACGGCCGTGCCGTGCGGCACCACGGCGCGGGCGTACTCGCCGACCCAGAGCATGGAGCTCTCGATGTGGGTGTGGCCGTTGATGAGGCCGGGCAGGAGGTAGGCGCCGTGCAGGTCGATGGTCTGCTGCGCCTGGTAGCCGGAGCCCAGGCCGGCCACCCGGCCCTCGTGCACGAGGACGTCCGTCTCCTCGACCTCGCCGGTGAAGGTGTTGACGACGCGGGCGTTGCGGAAGAGCAGGTCCCCGGGGATGTCGCCCCGGGCGGCCGCGATGAGGTCCTGCCTGCCCATCACTCCCCCTCGATGACGTAGACGTCGGGCAGCGTGCGGTACTGCTCGCCCCGGTCCAGCCCGTATCCCACCAGCCAGCCGTCGCCGACGGTGAGGCCCAGGTAGTCGATAGGCCTGGGCAGCTCGTCGAGGACGCTCTGGCGGGCCAGGAGGGCGCAGACGCGCAGGCTGGCCGGCTTTCGCCGGTCTACATAGTCTAGCAGATAGCGCAGCGTCCGGCCGCTATCGATGATGTCCTCCACGACGACGACGTGCCGGCCCGCGAGGTCGGCGCTGGGGTGGAGGGAGATGCGCACGCGGCCGCCGGCCGTGCCCCGCAGCCCGTAGGTGGAGAGCTGGAGGAAGTCGACCTCGGGCGGCTCCTCGAGGCGGCGGGTGAGGTCGGCGAGGAAGATGTAGGCGCCCTTGAGGACGCCAAGGTAGAGGGGCGACCGGCCGCGGTAGTCGCGGCTGAGGCGGGCCGCCAGGGCGCGTACGCGCCCCTGGATGCGGCGGCGGGATATCAGCAGGTGCAGGCTCGGCATGGGCGCGGGGCTAGTGTACCACGCTGAGGGGGGAGCTGAGGGGCGGGTGTTGAGACTCGGCGCTGGGTTCGGCCCTATCGCCCCCGCCGCCACACCTGCCACCAGCGCCGCGGCGGGGCCTGCCGGCTGTTCCTCCTCCGCCGCCTGGCGCAGGGCGCCGTCCAGGCGGCGCTTCAGCGCCATGAGGGGCTCGATCAGCGCCGTGGCGGCGTCCGGGTCCTCCTCCACCTCCGGGAAGAGGTGGCGCAGCGTCCGGTCGAAGCCGGGGACGCTGCTACGCCGGCCGCCGCCCTCTTCCGGCGGGCGCGGCTCCAGCATGGGGTAGACCTTCAGCTCGTTGATGACGCCCAGGATTCCGGAGCCGAGCCGCTCGAGCTGGAAGGCGCTGAGGGTGATGCTCGCGACAGCCTCTCGAAGCTGGGGCTGGAGGGCGCTGCTCACCTCGGCCAGGCCGTGCTCCACCGGCGCCTTCGTGTGCGGATCGAGCTCCGAGCCCGGCCGCGCCAGGTGATAGGCGATGGCCAGGAAGACGAGCCTGGCCTGCTCCGGCTGCAGACGCAGTTCGACGGGCATGGCGTCACGCTGGGAGCCTGTGCAGCTCCCTGTGTTGCACGGAGCGGGCGGCGAGATAGGGAGGTCTCCGCCCGAGGCGTAGCTCTTCGATGTCAGTGCCGATGAGGTGGGTGACGCGGTTCATGGCATCCTGCCACGGTGTGGCGGGAGCAGATCGACAGGCTGCCTACTTCTTGTGCATGCGTTGCCAGCGCGTCTTCTTCCGCATCTTGTCGTACTTGTGCTTGCGGATCTTCTTGCGCCTCTTCTTGACGACTGAGGACATAGGCGCTCCTTTCCGAGACTTGGCGTGAAGGACCTGTGGGAAGAGGCGCGAACCTCCCGCCATCGATCCGGCCCAGCGGATTATACCAGGCGCCTCGCCCTCAGGCGATAGTTGCGACTGGTTCAAGGCGAAGAGCGCAGAGCACAGCTACTGAGGGGCGCTGCCCTCGGTGACGCAGAAGAGGGCGCCCTTATTCTCCAGGTGAGGGGTCGCCTTTGGGCAGACTGGGTCGCCAGGGTTGCCGGGACCTTCGCGGAGCATCCATATGGTGTAGTAGCTCTTCCCGTCCGAGGAGTACCAGTAGCCGTTGCCCACGGGTTCGCCGAGGGGGTCTTCCAGGATTCCCTCCTGGTTCTTGTCCAGCACCTTCTTCAGGTCGCAGCCCTTGTCCAGGTCCTTGTAGGCGCACATGGTCTGTGTGTTGCCGCCCGTGCTTGGATATTCACCAAAGCGGTCGCGATACTTCGCCAGAGCCGCTTCGATCAGAGCCAGGTCCTGGAGGCGCTCGGCATCGCGGGCCAGGGCGTCAGTCTGGCTCGAGGGTGTGGCCGTGGGTCCGGCGGCCGGCGTCGGCGTATCGAGGGGGGCGAGCGTGGGGACGATGACTTGTCGAGCGCCGGGCGTCCCCTGGATGCTGAAGCCGAGAGCGGGCGGCGGCTTTGTGTCGCCGCCAGTGGCTACGTCGGTGAGGAGGATGAAGAGCACGACTGCGCCCAGGAGCCCAGCAAGAAGCGCAAGCTGCGTTCGCGGTTGCCGCAAGCGCGCGATCAACTCCGCCGGCTTTGGTGGGCCTTTTGACTCATCCACGGACCTATGTTAACTCCTGCGCCATTTGTCTTCCACTTGGCGAATCAGGCCCGCACGCCAGCCGCCCGACGGCTAGGGGCCGGCGAGGGCCAGGCGAGGGGAGCCCGGAGTGCCCGCTACGTGGTAGATGACCGTCTGGGCGTTGGCGTAGACGGGCTCCAGAGAGCTCCCCGCCATGGACTCGAACTTGGCGATGCCCTCGGCGGGGTAGTAGTAGCGCTCTACCTGTCCGACGATGACGTAGCTCACGCCGTACTTCTGGAGGATGGCCTCCGCTGTGCTTGCATTCGGTGTGGAGTAGAAAGAGTTGATGTCTTGCAGCCGCTCCTGCACCAGGTTGGCGAACTGCCCGCGCTGCTGCGTCTGGTGCCAGTCCCATCCCAGGACCGTCGGTAGTCCCGTGTAGATCGAGAAGCGGGAGCCCCAACGGTACAGAGGCATTTGGCCCTCAATGATCGTGGGTGAGCCCACCACCTCGTTGCGCATCCACATGATGGCGTCGTAGTCGTACTTCAGATCGATCGTCCCCTTGTCGTCCTGGTAGACGGCCTTCTGCATGAAGTCCATGCCGTTGTTCGTGAATCCGCCGGCCGCGACCTGAGCCGCTCCTTGCGCGTTCGGGTCCGGGAACCGGTCGTCCATCCGCACGCGCCAACGGGTGGCCTGGATCGGGTAGACGAGGGCCGCCAGGAGCATCAGCACTACGCCGGCGGCGAAGGCCGCTCGCACCACACTGGCGGAACGCCTACGTTCGAGGGCCTGGAGCTGTTTGCGGAGCGAGTCCCAGCGGGGTGCCGGCGCGCCGTCCGGAGGCTCACGTCGCACCGCCCGGAGGCGCTGGCGGAGCGAGTCCCAACGGGGCGCCACCCACCGGGGCGCCAGGGCCGCCGCCAGGTACCACACGGCAAAGGACGAGGCCAGGGCCAGCAGGATCCAGATCTGGAGGTAGAACTTGAAGACGGTGTTCTGGCGGCCGATGTCGGGGTTGAGGACGGCGATCTCGACGCCGGCGCTCAGGAGCAGGGCCATGGCGATCATGCCCATCACAAGCAGTCGGAGGAAGCTGTCCGGCCGGTGGCTGCGGGACTCCTCCCAGGCCAGGAGGGCCACTACCGCCAGGGCGAAGAACGAGAAGGCGGCCACAGGGATGGTATTGGTGAAGATCTCGGTCAGGAAGTTGCCGGCGGAGAGATCGGTGATGGAGATGCCGGGTATCAGCTCGGAAACCGGCCCGGCGAAGCCAACCACCGCCGTTGCCAGCACGAAGACGCCCACGCCCGTCGCCACCAGCGCTATGAAGGACGGCTTGGGTCCTCGCCGCCGCACGGCTCGATAGGCCAGGAACGTCAGCAGAGAGCCGGCCAGGAAGATGAACACCCCAAAGTGCGATAGGTACTGGTTGAAGGGCGTGCGCGGCAACTCGCTGGGGTCAGGCATGCCCTGGAAGCCGGTGGCGGGCAGGGCGTAGTTGTGGCTGAAGGGCTGGAAGAAGAGCCAACTGAGCAGCGTCAGCAAGGCGCCCAGGAGGATGGTGCGCCGGAGCATCGCCATGTCAACGCGGCCTCTGCGTGCCCGCTCGGCGATGAATACGGCGACCAAAGCCATGATTAGGAAGGTGGGATAGTCCCAGGAGTTTATCCAGCGCAGGGCACCCACCACCAACGCCAACAGAGCGACCAGCCCCAGCGTCGTGTACAGCCCGGTGCGCGAAGTGGACGACCCGCCTCCTTCCGACTTTCCGGACCTGGCGTTCAAGACCAGGGCCAGGCCGACGCCCAGGGAGAGGATCGTGAAGGGGATAGACATCAGGTGGGCGTGCAGGTCCGCGAAGAGGAAGGTGAAGAAGGGGAACTCGGTGATGGCGTTGTTCCCCGGGTGGGTGTCGATGGCGCGGCTGGGCCCCCAGTAGTCGTAGCGGGGCAGATCGGCGGCTCGGAAGAGGACCTTCGCGCCGCCGCCGACGATGGTCAGCACGGGATTCAGAACGGGCACTCCGATATGCCAGGGGCTGACCGCCGACAACTGGTCGGCCATGAGGCCGGCGCCCTTGAGGTTGCCCGCCAGCGTCACCAGGAACGCCGCCAGGAGCCCCGCCAGCACCGCCGTCCAGGGCGGAATCGGGAGCCGGCCCGGTCGCCATCTGACGAGCCTCCGCGCCGCCTCTGCCAGGTTGTACCCGACCGAGAAGGCCGCCGCCACGGCGACAGCGAAGAAGAGGGGCACCGCCAGGTTGTAGCCCACCTCCGGCAGGATGCCCGTGAGCTTCAAGCAGGTTTGCCGTCATGAAGTGGCCGAAGTAGTAGTAGTTGATGTAGCCGCCGCTGAACCAGGGATCGTAGGGAGGGAGAGTGCTGCTGCGGGTAATGGCGTTAAGGTAGGCGAAGTCCATCGGCTTCTCGCCGCCGCGAGCGGCGTGCCAGAGGTCGGGGTTGTTCAGACGGATGAAGTAGAAGGCTAGGAGAGCGACGAGGAACAGCGCCTCGCTGAAGAGGATCAGCCGCCGGTGCTCTCGGAAGTACTCGCGCAGGCTGTCGCGCATCCGGTAGGCTGCCAGGCCGCCAACCACTACCAGCAGCACAAGGACAGCCAGTGACGAGCCCCGTGTGAAGTCGAAGACCTTGAGGCTGGTGCCCAGCCAGACGGGATAGGCCAGGGCCAGGATCCCCAGGGGTTTCGTCAGCAGGTAGCCGCCGTCGGGAAGGCGGCGGAACAGGACGGCGGCAAGGGGCACGAGAGACAGGGCCGCCAACTCCACCACCAGGAGCCAGGTTACCAGTGGGAACCGGTTGGTCAGGCTATCGGGGTCGAAGAGGCTGGTCCAGGTGCCGCCGGAGATCTGCTTCTCCAGGTCGTTGGGCCGCAGCAGGAGGGCATTTTGGCCCGCATCGGCCGGCGTCAGCCCCGAGACGGTGTCGATGGGACCATTCGTGAGTACCGAGACCAGATGGTCGCGGGAGTAGTCCTCTGTCTTCTGGAAGATCATCACCTTGGGGTGGTCGTAGACGGTGAAGGACTCCTCCGCTGAGGTGTCCGGGATGCCGATGCCGAAGAATCCCGGGTAAGACGTGAAGGTGGCGATTTTGCGAAAGCCCAGGTCTCCAGCGAAGAGGGCATCATAGTAGCGGACCATCATCGGGTACCTGGCGGGCACGCGGGTCAGGGAGCCGTAGGCGCGGTTGCTGCTTATCGAGATGTAGTCGACCTGGTCCAGGAAGTCGGCGAAGCGGGCCAGCTTCTGGAGGCTGTCATCCTCCACGACGTTGAGGTTCACGATCTGGTAGCTGTTGCCGCCGGGCAGACCCAGTGGCACAGGGTCGTCCCATTCCTCGGCGGCGAAGACGGAGCCAGCGGGAACGTTCTCGTTGATCCAGCGGCTGGCCTCGATGCGGCTCACCGGTCGGCGGTAGATGTTGGCGTAGGCTAAACCCCAGAGGACGGTGAGGACGACCACGGCGACGACAGCCGTCTTGGCCGCCCGCGACAGGCCGGGCCTGATCCTGGGCCAGAGGGCGGTCAGCCGGCCGAAGCTCCCCGCTTGGGCTGCTCTCCACACGTCGAGCAGCAGATAGGCGGCGAAGAGGGCCAGGGGTGCGTAGAGCGGCAAGAAGTAGCGCATGTACAGGGAGAACTGGCGTCCCATGAACAGGAAATAGATGGTTACCCAGAAAACCGGCAGCAGGTGAAACGCCTCGCGTCGAAACACGGTCCGCCAGAGCACGTAGAGGAAGCCGGCGCAGGCCGCCAAGCCCAGCGCCGGGCCCATGCCCCAGAGCACCATGTTCTGCAAGGGGAACAGGTAGGGCATGCGGCCAATCCACTGCACCGAAGGCGGGAACATACCGTCGCCGCTCAGCAGGTTGTTCTGGTTGCGCTGGTCGGCCACCCATTGCGGGTTCAAACGTATGGACCAGAACTTCAGGTCTGACCACCCCGGCGCGTTGAAGGCGTAGGGCTGGGCGACCCGGAAGGCGGAGAAGGCGACAAAGAAGGCCAGCAGTAGGCCAAGGGCCGGCGGTATCAGGAGCCTTAGCGCCTCGCTCCAGCTCTTATCCTCAGGGCGCTCGCTGGAGACGGGCAGGAGGTAGAAGCGGCGTCCCAGTTGGACCACTGTCGGCCAGTGGCGGATCAGAACGGCCAGGCAGATGATGGGGGCCATCGCGACACCCGTCACCTTCGAGGCCGTGGCGAAGCCCAGGGCCAGCCCTGCCAGGGCGTAGTTCCAGCCGCCTCCCTGCTGGGCTATGCGCACGCAGTAGTAGAGGGTGAGCGTGGTGAAGAAGGCGAGGAAGGGATCGACGACGAAGAAGTGCCCTTGCTGGATGGGGAAGGCGGCCGTGGCCAGCAGGAGGGCTGCCAGAAGCCCTACCCGCTTTCCGTAGAGCCGCCGGCCGATGAGAAAGATGAGCAGCACCGTGCCGGCGTCGAAGAAGGCGGCCAGGCCGCGGCCCACCAGGTGCGTCTGATCATACGACACCTTGTCGACGCTTCCCGGCGGGACGATCTTGTCGAGGACAGGCTGGGAGGAGGACCAGTCCAGGCTCTCTGAGACGACCTTGTTGAGGAAGATGGGCAGCGTGCCGTAGACAAAGCTGGGCGAATCGCGATTGTAGGGGTTCAGCGGCGAGGAGCTGGTATCGAAGTACTGGCTGAGGCTCGAAGGCACCCGCAGGCCGGCGGAGACGGAAGTGATGTGGCGCTCGTCCGGGTGGAGGTGAGTTCCATCGTCCCAGTTGACGTTGACCAGTCGCAAAACGAGGGCGGCTATCAGGATCCCCGCCAGGGTCAGGCCGGTCAGAGCGCGGGGAGAGAGCCGCTTCTGAACCAGGCTCAGGCCGCGGCGCGCCGCCGCGACCAGGCCTCCGGCCCAGCTAGGCAAGCCCAGCGGTTGTGTTTCTTCCATCAGCCGTACGCTCGTCTGCGCAAGCCGTCGCCATTATAGCCCGCCGGACGTTTAACTCCTACTTCGGGTCCGCCCAGCATCTCAAGCGTTAGGGTATGCCCGCGGTGGTCGCGAGCGGCTGCCTGTGATATGCTGCCTCCGAACGACCAGCTATGACCAAGAGCCACCGCGAGCTGAAGGGTCTCATCCTCAGCGGGGGTAAGGGCTCCCGCCTCCGTCCATTCACCTACACGGGCGCCAAGCAACTGATGCCCATCGCCAACAAGCCTATCCTCTTCTACGCCCTGGAGAGCCTGGCCGAAGCCGGCGTCCACCGCGTCGGCATCGTCGTCGGCGACACGCGGGAGCAGGTGATGGCGGCCGTCGGCGACGGCAGGCGCTTTGGCCTGGAGATCACCTATATCGATCAGCCGGCGCCCCTGGGCATCGCGCAGGCCGTGAAGATTAGCGAGAGCTTCCTGGAGAGCGACCCCTTTGTCCTCTACCTGGGCGACAACTTCCTGCGCGGCGGTATCGTTCCCTTCGTAGAGGAGTTCCGGCGCTCGTCCCCTCAATGCCTCATAATGCTGCGCCAGGTACCCAACCCCCAGGACTTCGGCGTGGCGCGTCTGGTGGATGGCCGGGTGGCGGGCGTGGTGGAGAAGCCGAAGCGGCCTCCCAGCGACCTGGCGGTCATCGGCATATACATGTTCGACCGGCAGGTCTTCGAGGCGGTCAACACCATCAAGCCCTCCGCCCGCGGCGAGCTGGAGATCACCGACACCATCCAGTACCTCATCGACAAAGGGTACGACGTACGCCACCGGCTGGTGGGCGAGCAGTGGATCGACACCGGCAAGATGGAGGACATCCTGGAGGCTAACCGTCTCATCCTGGAGACCCTCGAGAGTCGCATCGACGGGTGCGTGGACGAGAGCAGCAAGCTTCATGGCGTCGTCGTGCTGGAGAAGGGCTGCCGCATCGTCAACAGCGTTATCCGCGGTCCCACCATCATCGGCGAAGAGACGGAGATCGTCGATTCCTTCGTCGGGTCCTTCACCTCCATCTACCACCACTCCGTCATCCGGGACAGCGAGGTGGCCAACTGCATCATCCTCGAGAACACGGTCATCGAGAACATGGGCCAGCGCATCGAGGACAGCCTCATCGGTCGCAACGTAGCCGTCTACGGCAGCAACCGCCTCCCCCGTAGCTACCGGCTGGTCCTGGGCGACTTCAGCCAGGTGTGCGTGCCCTGACCCCCTCGCCCCATCGCTCCTCGCAGGGTTCTCCGCATTCAGTTCCGGCGATGGTCATGGAGATGGTGACTGGGCCAGGCTGAAGGTGACGGTCCCAACGGAGAAGGACAGCGCCGCTACCTGGAAGTGGTAGGGCACCCCTGACGCGCTGTGAATTCGACCCGAGCCGTCTCGTTCGGGGAGATGGGCGCTGCAGGCAACGGGAGTCAGCGAACCCAGGCTGCTTCCCCTCGTAGACTGCCACCAGCGTAGTCGGCCGCACTTCCTGTGGTTTGTGCGACTACCCGCATGTCTGCGCTCGGCGTGAACGAGTACCAGGCTGTGTTGGGTACGCCGCCGCATGGCGTCGGGTTGCCGGGTTCGGGTGGAGCCGGGCTGCGGCTCACCGGGGTCCAGGGTGGCCGCCTTCGTGCTGATGGTGTCGGTGAATGGCAGCGAAGCGACGACGGTAGAGTGGGCAAACTTGTCGTTTGCGGGCGGCGGCTCCAGCGTTGGGATGCAGGTGTTGGGGTCTGGGAGCTCGTAGACCGCAAGCATCTTCGTGTCCCTGGAAGGACAGTGTTCTTCGCAACGCCGCCGGGGCATTTCGTCCTCAAAAGGGGCAGCTCCGCTTCACGGTGCGGCATGAACAAGTAGACGGATGGTGAGGGACGCTCCACGGGCGGTAGCGCCTTTCGGATCGCGGATCGAACACCTCAATAAGCTGGCGATCGTGGAGGGAGAGCGCCACGAAACTGGTCCCAATCGTCTGGGGCGCCGAACCAGTACACGCGGGTGTCCTCGGGCAGCGTCCACATAATGGACTGTTACATACCGGATGGGGGCTCCAAAGCTCACGTCATTCACCGCCGCCTGGAAATAGAGGTCGATGTTCTGCGCGGCCAGGAAGATCACCGCCGGGAATGCCACGAGGGGTACGAGCGACCGCCTCCACGCGAGCAGGCGGTCGGCGAGCTGCCAGAGCCCGACGGCGACGAGACCCGAGATGGCGGGAATGGTCCCCACAAAGCGCTGCCATTGTATTGGTGGATAGGAAAGCGCTCCGCCTGCGACCGTTGGCACGGCCAGCGCTATCAGGAGGAGAGCATACTCCTTCTTCTCGATATGGAATACAGAGTACACGACGCCGGCTATGAAGGGCACAGCGGCCAGACCCGGAATAAGGGGGCGTGGCGCATCGTAAAGGTTTGCGCCAGCAGGAGACATGGGGTAGTAGACGAAGCCGCCGAAGGCGTGAAGGGCCTGATCCCAAAGAATGGATATGACGCTCCTGCCCAGCTCCAGCTGCTGTTCGTACCATGCCGAGTGAAAAAGCAGCCTGGAAGTCGGTCCCGATGTGAACGCGTCCGGATGGGTCAGATAATATGCCCCCATAGGCATGGCCGCAAGACAGAACGCCACTGCGGCGAGCGACATCTTTGCGAGGTTGTCGCGAAGGAAACCTCTCTGGAAGATACTGACGTAGATCAGGTAGGCGATCACGATGAGCGTAACGGCACTGGCCGAGACGTAAGCGTAGAGGGTAAGACCACAGACAAGCCCCAGCACCGCGAAGTCGAAGGTCCGCTGGTCTCGCGACGCCCTATACGCGAAATACATGGCGGAGGCTGCTGCCAACGTGTCCCAGCCGTTGATCAGGCCGGCGCGGCTGAAATGCAGGTGGAAATGATACCCTGCCATGAACAGGGCGCCGATCAGCCCCTGGCCGCGACCGAACATCTCTCGCAGCAGGAGATAAGTTACTACCACCGCCGCCGCGCCCACCAGGGCAGACACCATGCGTACGGCAACCACGCCGGTGCCAAACACTTTGAACGCGGCAGCCACGGTGAAGAAATACGTGCCTGGAACACTCGCACCAGCCGGTGGTGAACATGTTCTTGATACTACTCGCGACGATGTCCGGTCGTATGGCCTCCTCGTCCACGCTGGTGAGGAACGGAGCCGCATTAAGCTTGACGGCGCGCAGGGTCAGGCTGACGGCCGCCACCAGGGCGATGACAACGGCTTCGGACAGCAGGATGCGGGACCACGTGGGTCTGGTCATGTCCAGACGTGGCCTGGCCCATCCACGGCGCGGTACGAACGAGACGAGGAGCAGGGTCAGGGCGCCGAGCCACAGCCAGAAGGCCGGCCAGTAGTTGGCGTTGCCGTCCGGACTCAGGCCGATGCGCGCCGCAAGGTAGGAAGCCGACAAGGCGACAGGCAGAACCAGGAGCCACAGGGGCAGGCCCTCCAGGAGGTTCGTGCACCGCTGGAGCCAGGTAGGCGCCCGGCTGCTCCACATGCCGAGTAGGTGGCAAATGCCCACCACGGCCAGCATTGCGGAGCACACGGCGAACAGGGCGGTCAGCGAGGTCATAGTGATGTCCAGGCGCCGAGACACGGGCATGACAGGCGCGCGGGCGGCCGACCAGTAGCTCAGGCCGCCTCCCATCAAGGCAAGGGTGAAGGCGGCAATCGAAGACGAGATGGACCGAGCGTATGTGTTGCTCATTCTGGCGGGCATTGTACCATGATCCTGTAGCGCGGCCAGGAACGATGCCCACGGGGCGTTATGCAGGGCGGGCCACGTCGTTTGGATTTAGGAGTCACGGGTGGCTTGCCACCGATTCCGCGTGTTAGGCTAGGGTCTGATTGCGAAGGGGGATGCCCTTGCCCGGCGACAAGAAGGTCATCGTTACCATGCCCGCCTACAAGGCGGCCCTCACACTGGAGAAGACTCTCCACGACCTGCCGCGGGAGTCCATCGCTGACATCATCCTGGTGGACGACGCCAGCCCCGACAACACGGCCGAGATCTCGCGAAGTCTCGGCATTCACACCATCGTGCACCAGGAGAACCGGGGTTACGGTGGCAACCAGAAGACCTGCTACGACACTGCTCTGGCCCGTGGCGCCGACGTGGTCGTGCTCCTCCACCCTGACTACCAGTACGACCCCAAGATGGTGACGGACCTAGTGGCGCCCATCGTCTCGGGTGAGGTCGATTTCACCTTTGGGTCGCGCTTCCGGCGCCGCTGGCGGGATCCCATGACGGGAGGCATGCCGCTCTACCGCTGGGTCGGCAACCGCGTCACTACCTTCATAGAGAACCTGGTCCTGCGCACGAAGTTCACCGAGATGCACAGCGGGTTCAAGGCCTATAACCGCCGCTTCCTGGAGGCCCTCCCCTACCATGAATTCTCCGATCGGTTCGTCTTCGATAGCCAGATGCTTGTCACCGCCGTTACCTGCCGACAGTTCCGGATCCGCGAGGTGCCGATCCCGACCCGATACGCGACTGACTCCTCTTCTGCCAGCATCTATCAGTCACTCAAGTATGTCCTTCAGACGATAGTGTGCCTAATCGTCATCTGGCGCCGGCGTGCGGCTCTGAAGGAGCAGATCGGCGCGCGCCTCAAGGAGATCGACGCCGCCGGTTAGGTAGCACACCCCGCAGCACGAGGATACGGATCAACGTGAGCCGGCCCCGCTCGTGGGGGCCTGGCCGGGCCACGCTGTGCAGACGGTTAGGGGAGTTTCCGGCAGCAGATGCAGATGATGGTGACCAGGGGCATGGGCGTGACGCGGGCCTCCCAGGCGCAGACGTGGGACCAGAGATCATTGAAGACGTTGTAGGGCGCGAACCACCAGCGACGCCCTCGGGACGGCTGTCCGCGACGCTCCATGGAGGCGAAGAGGCGGACCATCAGGTACGTCGCCACCTTCTCCAGCACGCCCGCCGCCTTGCGAATCTCGAGCTGGCGGAAGCCGATCGCCTTCAGCGTGTCTGTAAGCGCCGCCAGGCGGTAGCGGCGGAAGTGGCCGACATAGCGGTCGTCGAAGGTGTAGTAGTAGGGGTGGAGCGGCACCGTGATGGTGAGCTGACCGCCGGGCTGGAGGACGCGATAGATGTCCTGCAGGGCCTCGCGGTCCTTCTCGACGTGCTCCAGCACCTCGGAACAGACCACCGCCGGCACCGACTCGGCACGGAATGGGAGCCGGCTTAGATCCAGCGCCACGAAATGCCCCGGGACGCGTCGGCTGAGAAAGCGCATGGCGGCGGGGGAGATGTCCCCGTACACCGTGGACAGCGAGGGTGGCACGATAGGAGAGATGCCGGACCCCAGGTCCAGCAGGATCTGTGCAGGCCGGTCGCGCAAGATGTTGGCCAGTAGCCGCCTCCGCAACTGGTAACTGAACAGGCGGTTCTTCAGCTCGAGATAGGTGCTGTCGGCGAAGAGCTGGTCGAATTGGCTGCTCACGGCGAGTTTCAGCGGAGGCTGAAGTACTGGGTCGGGATGTCGACCCAGTCGCCGTCCGGCGGCTGCCAGGAGAGGAAGATCTGGGCACTGCCGATGCTGTTGGTGAAGATGACCTGGATATCGTGGGGGCCGGCCTCCAGGGAGACCTTCCCGGTGCCGGTTACCTGCTGTGCTGAGGTCAGGATCTGCTGGCCATCGATCATCAGCCTGCCGTCACCGATGGTGGAAAGGCGGATGCCGTAGGAGCCGGAGGTCGGCGCCAGCAGCTTTCCCTTCCAGCTCACGCCGAAGGGCCCACTCACCGGCAGGTCGCCTCCGTAGCGGAACGCGATGAAGGGGTCCAGGCGCTCCAGCACCGGTGACCCCAGGAAACTCGTGCCATTGTAGTAGGATGCCCGCAGTCCCGAGTAGACCAGCGGCGAAGAGAAGAGATCGTCCCCCGATACGGGCTCCGGCGACGCCATGGCGGGCCGTTGCCAGTAGAGCTGCACTCGTCCTTCCTCGCCGACATCGGCCTCGATGTCGATCTGGTGCGGTCCCTGGAACAGGACAGCCCGACTCTCTACAATGCCGTCTCCCTCGGCGAAGAGCTCGCCATCGAGCAGGATGCGGGCATGGCCGGGGATACGCAAGCCCAGGAGATACTCGCCGTAGTCGCGCATGGTGATGAAGCCGGACCAGGTGGCGTTGAAGGGCAGCGCCAGGGGAGTGCCCGCGGTCCAATCGGCGTCGATCTGGCCCTCCTGGCTCTCCAGGCGCTGCCCATCGGCGCCTGTATAGACGGCGTTAATGCCCATCAGCGATCGGACATCGTCGGTGTCGAGGATGGCCTCGTAGGTGACGACGTCCCCAGCGGCGGGGTCCGCGCTGCCGGGCGGTCGGTGCTCTGTGAAGTCTCCGTTGGGGTACAGAGTCTTCAGGCGCAAGAAATGTTGTCGCTCCAGGGTGTCGAGGAACACGTCCGTGGGGCGTGTACCGTGCACCGGGATCTGCCTGGCTACGTCGAAGGAGGCGATATCGGTCGTATCCGGGCCGTCGAGGAAGATCCGCGTGGGCTCGTTGACAAACGTGGTGGAGACGAAGAACTGATAGTTCTCCGGCCTCAATCGCTTTATCTCGTTTCCGACGACCGTGGGACCGGCAGAGAAGTGGATCCAGACCAGGCCGTCGTGCGCCTGCTTGTTGAAGTAGATGTCGTAGTTCTTCCAACCTATCACGCCAAGAACCAGCCCTATGCCCAGGAAGGTGATCGCCCGCAATGCGGTCGATGGCCACAGCGACCGGCCGAAGGCGAGCAGACGGCTGAGAACGGGGCTGCCGCTGCCCCGTCCTCCGTCATCTGAAGGGGGGCCGTCTGAATGCGGGCCGCCCCGGAAGCGGACGGCGAGTTCCCAGGCCAGCGCCAGGGGCAGCGCAGCCAGCAGTGCCACGGCCGGCGTGACCATCAGGGTGCGGTAGCCTTGAGCGGGATCAATCGACCAGATTCCGGGCTGGAGCAGCGCCACCATCCACACGATCATGAGGAAGTAGCTGGACCGGTGAAGTTTCGACAGGCTGAGCGCCACGCCCAGTACCAGCAGGATGCCGGTGAACCGGTCCACCATCGGCTCGCGATAGAGGTTGTGCCGGGGGTTCGTGTCTCCAACGGCGTTGAACATCAGGGCATAGGTCTTGGAGTTGGCGAGCACCAGCTCCCGGGCCTGGGACGGGCTTTTGCCTTTCGTGATGGAGACGGTGTCGATGCGGCGGTTGAACTCTTCCCCGTTGTGGATGGCGTAGTTGAGCACTGGCGCGTAGACCGCCAAGGCCACGACGCCAACTGCGAATGTCCCCATTATCGCTACCGCTGGCCGGTGGCGGGCTTCAAAGAGGACGTGGTGCCCTACATAGAGCAGCAGCACGATGGGAACGACCATGAACGCGTAGTAGCTCTGCATGCCCACGCCCACAAGGACGCCGGCGACTACGAAGTTCCAGCGGCTCCGGCCGCGGAGCCCCCGAATGAGGAAGTAGAAGGCCCACACCATGAGCATAGGCGCGAAGATGCCGTGGAAGGCGATGCGACTGAAGTTCACGTGCCACCGCATCGCGGCCAGCAAGAACGTCGCCAGCAGTCCGACGCGGCGGTTGAACAGCTCGCGGCCCAGGAAGAACATGCCCGGGATGGTTAGCAGACCGGAGACCGTCGTCACCGATCGCAGAGTGTGGATGCCAACACCGAACAGACGCATGGCCAAGGCAAAGACGTAGAAGAAGAGCGCCGGGAGCTGGCTGTACCCTGCAATGAACACGGGGCGGAAGCTGGAGTCGTCCAGGATGCGCTTGGCCACCAGGCCGTTCTGGGCTTCGTCGAAGAAGATGCCAAAGGGGAATGTATTCAGTCGGTACACTCGAAAGGCTATCGCCAGCGCCAGCGCGGGGAACAGCAGCCAGTACCGGCCGATCTGGGGGATCAGGCGCCTCCACAGCGGCCGGACGGCTTCGGCAAGCTTTCCTTCTTGGGACCCTTCTGAGGTCGCGTCTTCGTTGGCGTCGGTCGACCAGGAGAAACCAAAGGCCGCGACCATGACCAGGACCGCCGCGACGCAGAAGTAGAACAGGCCGCCACTCAGGTTGAGCCCGCCCTCGACTTCGAGCTGGCCGCGATAGGCTATGCCAAAGGCCGCCGCCAGCAGGGCCAGACGTATGACTACCTGCGCCGACGCCACACGGGCCGCCACGCTCTGGGCACGAGGCCGCAGCCATGCCAGCGCCGTTGTCAGGTTTTGGCGAAGTGCGGACATACTTCGGCTACTCGCGATCTTCCGAAGAGAATATCGGCCGGCTGGGAAGGCTCACTCGAGGCACTGAACCGCCCGCAAGCCCTCATCGTAGAGGATGAGGGGGGTATGCGACTGCGGCCTATACTTTACAAGAGTGGGAACGTAGAATGCTAGTGACCCGTGAAACGTGAAACGAGGGGCCGGCAACGACCTGGACGCAGCAAGGCGTGCCGGTATCTTGCGTGCTGGAGGCTTCAGTCACCCTTCCCTGGTTTGACGTGACGTGAGAGCGATCAAGATACCGACGCTGCCCCTTCAAAACGTCCGCTGGTGGCCCATCCCCCGGCGAATCCAGATCATAGCCGCTGTGGTCATCGCCGTTGCGCTGGGGCTTCGCGCGCAGTGGTACCTGGTGAACCAGGTCGATCTAGGTACCGGCCTCGTCTTCTGGGCGTTCGCTGCCGCCTTCTTCCTCTACGGCCTCTGGCAGGCGCGAGGCGCTCTCTTCGACGGCGGCATGTCGGAGGAGGCCGCCGATCGGCCTGAGGAGTCTCACTCTCCCGCGCCGGACCGAGATTGCGCTCCTGGCGGTGGCTCTTGGAGTAGGTGTCTTCTTTCGCTTCTACAGGATCGGCGCCATCCCTCCCGGCTTGAACCATGATGCTGCCTGGAACGGCCTTTATGCTATCCGCATTACTCAGGGCATCCACTACGCCCCCTTTGTGAGCTGCTGTGGAGCCGTGGGCCACGAGACGATGTTCCACTACGTCATCGCGGCCTTTCAGCTATTGGTCGGCCCCACCGCCTTCGCCATCCAGATGGCTTCCCTCTCGATAGGCATCGTTACCCTGGTAGTGTTCTACCTGCTGATGCGCCGGATGTTCGACACCCGTGTTGCGCTGGTGGCCACCCTGCTCCTCGGCATCTCGGGCTGGCACATGACGTTCAGCCGGGCAGGCTGGCACACCATCCTGATCCCCCTCTTCGAAGCGCTGACGTTCTACTTTCTGCTGCTTGCGCTGAAGACGAGACAGATTCGGCACTTCTTGCTGGCCGGCGTCGCTGTGGGGCTGAGCCTGGACACCTACGATGCGGCCAAGACCATCCCTCTCAGCGTGGCAGTGTTTCTCGTGTACATGCTGATACGAAACCGAAACCTGATTCGGACTCACTTCTGGGGATTCGCTGCCTATGGAGTAGCGGCGCTGGTCGCGTTCGCCCCCCTCGGCTGGTATATCCGTGGCAACTGGGACAGCTACATCGGGCGCAGCCGGTCCCTCTGGATCGGAGATCAGATCGCGCGGGCAGGGAGCTGGGAGCCGTTCTGGCGGAACATCGGAGACGGGCTCCTCATCTTCAACTTCCGGGCCCATGGCGACGACTTCTTCACACGTGAGCCCTTGCTGGATGTGCCTGTCTCCGTCTTCTTCGTCCTGGGGCTGGGCTACTCCCTCACCCGGCTCAAGCGCCCGGAGCACTTCCTGCTGCTGGCAATGCTGGTCCTCTCCCTTGTCAATGGCTTCCTCAGCGAGCCGAATGGCAACCGAGGTCTGGGCGCGGTGTTGCCGGTCTGCGCCTACGCCGGGCTGTTCCTGGTTGTGGCCTGGCGCTGGCTCCAGCAGGCTCTCCCGCGATACGCGCCGTACTCCAGCCTCGGGCTGGCCGCAGTGCTCGCGGTCTCAGCATACAGCACGTTCAACGGCTACCTGGGTCCCGACCGGCGCGTTCAGTGGGGGTTCTACCCGGAGACGACTCGCGTTGGCAGATACGTCAAGACCATAGCCGACGACTACGAGGTACATCTGGTCGCCGGCAACTGGCCGCGTGATGCCCTTACTTACCTGAGCTATAGCGGCAAGGGAGACCCCTTCCAGTGGCGATACACCTACACTAGCAACGCCGATGAAGTGCTGGCACTCCCGCCTTCAACTACCCGCGGCACCGCCTACATCATCGAGTCCGTGTCCCAGTACGAGACGGCGTTCGATTTCCTGCGGGCGAAATACCCTGCTGCCACCTTGGACCATATCTACTATCCCGATGGCAGCAAGACCGTCATCGCCAATGTGCTCCTGGTGCCAGGCGGAACCACGGCGACGACCGGCCCACCTGCCCAGCCCACCCCATCCGCAACTGTCGTTCCGCCACCCGGCGCGGCCGAACGTGACGCCGAGCGCCGCGCCGCTCTCGCGCGTCTGGCTTGGCCCTGGCCGCCTACAAGGCGCAGAACGGGTCCTATCCCAGCACCAGCGGCAACCTGCAGTCGGCGTGCGTGTACGAAGAAGATGACGTGCTTTGCCGTTTCAAGGCGGAGCTTGGGAAAGAGACTTTTGTGGACCCCTTCGGGGACCCTTTCAAGTACGGATACTGGTATGCCTCGGACGGGAAGTCCTTCACGTTGTACGCGCTCCTAGAGGGCGCTCCCGGGCCGGGTGAGACCTGCGAGGGCCCCGGTGACCTGGCTGACAAGGCAAACCTCTACTGCGTTACAGCCAAGGAATGAAGAGGTGTGGGTCCGGACAGCCTGATGCAGGGTCCTCGCCTCAGGCCCTCTCTCGGCGGCGGCTTAGATGGCGGGCGCAGCAGCCGACAATCACCTAGGATATCCCGTGGCCGCAAAGCGGATCACCGGCAGGGAGGTGGCGAGCGGGACGTCATGTTGTCAATGAGCGCACCTTGTTTCGGGCATTGACTCGATGCGATTCCTGAGAAACCCTCTGTTCTGGATAGGGCTCCTGATCAGTTTGGCCGCCTTCTTCTTCGCCTTCCGCGGCCTCCAGTGGGCGGAGGTTGGCAGCGCCCTCCGCGATGCCAACTATCTTCTTCTCCTGCCGGCCGCAGTCGCGATGTTCTTCAGCCTCTACTTCAGGGCCATCCGTTGGGGCGTGCTGTTCCACCCGCGCACCGACCTGCGCACAGGCGATCTCCTGGGCACCATGAACGTCGGCTACTCGGTGAACAACCTGCTGCCCCTCCGCGTGGGGGAGTTCGTCCGTGCCTACCTGATCGGCGAGGCCGGAGGGGTTAGCGCCGCCCACGCTCTCTCCACCATCGTGGTTGAGAGGGTGCTGGACGTGCTGACAGTGGTCCTGATGCTCGTGCTGCTTCTTCCCTTCGTCGACATGCCGGCCTGGGCCGCCACTTCTGCCCTAATCGCCGGGATTGGCTTCCTGGTCCTGGCCGCGCTCCTGGTCACGCTGTCGATGGCAAGGCGCTGGGCCATAGGCATGGCGGATTACTGCGCGCGCCTGTTTCCGGCGCGCTATCACGCGCGCCTGCACGAAGCGGCGGAGTCGGTCATGGAGGGCTTCGGCGTCCTCAGCAAGCCGGCTGTCCTGGCCCAAGGCGTGGGCTGGTCTTTCGTCTCCTGGTTCTGCTCGATGCTGATGATGTTCATCGTGCAGCAGGCCTTCGGTTTGGGAGCTGGCTTTGAGGCAGCGGCCTTCGTCGTCGCCACCACTTCGCTGGCGATGCTGGTGCCCGCATCGCCGGGTTACATCGGCACTTTTGAGCTCGTGGCCATCAAGGGGTTGGAGAACGTCTTCGATGTAAGCAAGGGCGAGGCCGCCAGCTACGCCCTGGTGCAGCATGCCTTCATGTACCTGGCGCCCTTGATCATCGCGGCGGTCTATCTCTGGCACCGACGAAGCACCTGGCAGCAGGTGCGTCTCTGGATCGTTGGCCGCACGCCGACCGAGGCGCCCGTGGCCACGGCTGGCGAGTCTGGCCGGAGGGCCGGGGAACCGTTCGGAGTAGCGCGCATGTCGGGTAAGTACGAACGTATCCGCGACAGGCTCACCCAGCTCATTAGGGCTGGCGAAGTTGGGGCCTGCGCCCGCGAAACCCGTGCCCGATCGCCCGCCCCTGGTCGATCTCCGGCTCGGAGGAGATCACACCGTGTTGCGCTAGGGCGGCACTGATCTTCGGCCTCGCTTCCGCGCTGGCCCTGGCCGGCTATGCTCAGTACACCATTGGTCGACCTCTCCCGGGGTTCATGTCGCCATTTTCGCGGCTTGACGATGAGCTCGTCCGCATCTACGGCCGCCCGCAATCGGTGCTTCTAGCTTTCGGGCTCTTCGTTGGTGCGTGCCTGCTCTTTGTGGCGAGCACGCGCGCGGGGCGCGACAGCGAGGCACCGGAGCGGCTGGCCGGTTTTCAACCTAGCGGCGCTCTGGCAGGGAAGGTGGGGCAAGCTGTCACTAGGCTTGTTCCTGGGTGGCGCGACCCTTTGGAGCTATGTGGTCGCCAGGCTCTGGTCGGGCGGCTATGGGGAGAGCTATCCGCTCCTCTTCGGGCTGTCTCTGATTGGGTTGTTGGCGCCTTTTGCCCGGCTGGACCTCTCAGCGGGCCTGCGAATCAGGTTTCGCTTCCACTGGTGGGAACCGCTGCTGGTGGCAGCCTTGTGCGGGGCGTTCTTCGCCCTCAACGTCCGCGACTTGGACGGCTGGCGCTATGCGTTCATAGGCGATGAGGGAGCCTTCTTCAACGTAGCGCGCGAGATCGATCGACGGCAAGACCTGGAACCTCTTCAGCCAGGCGGGAGCCGTATGGCGACCGTCCGGTGGCGACCTCGGCCTACCAGGCGATGGTGATGAAGGTCTTCGGGGTCAACTACTTCGGCTGGAAGATGGCCTCTCTTCTGGCCATTGTGGCGGCGATCCCGGCCTTCTATGTTCTCATGCGCCTTGCCTTCGGCGCCCGACCCGCCGTCTTCGCCACGGTGTTTCTCTGCCGCCTCTCACTACCTCTTCGCGTATGCACACACCGGCTATGACCACATCTTTGCGCTTTTCCCGGTGGTCGGCAGCCTTCTCCCTCTTCTTCATCGGCTGGCGCTTTGCCAGCGCTCACGGCGCTCTTTGCTGCCGGTGCCGTCAGCCGGTCTGGGATTCTACAACGTTTGGCTCCGCCAGAGCCGGCATTGTGATACTAGCGCTGTTCGTTCTCACGATGGGCTACCGATGGTGGCGACCGGCCTTCTCTAGTGCCCATCGCCATCGGCTTCGTGGTGGCTCGTCCTGCCCATCTTCGCAGTCGACAAGATCGAGGTGATGGAATGATGCTGAATCAGCTCCGCCAGGGAGTCCGTGGACCCCCTCGGGAAGCAGCTTCTGGAGAACCTGCCCCGGGCGCTGTTCGCCTTCAATTACAATCCGGACGTAGGCCACTATGTGGCCGGCTCGCTGATGGACGCGGCTTCGGCGGTGCTCGCGGTGTTGGGGCTTTCCTACGTGCCTCTCCAGGATCGGCAGCGGCCCGTCATCGCTTTCTCATCATCTGGTTCGCCGTGGCGCTGACAGCGACAGGGCTGTTCTACACCCTACGACAGGGTGGCGTTTACCGGCTGCACATTGTCCTTCTCGGCGATGGCGGCCTTCGCCGGCATCGCCGTTGACCGGATCCTGATCACCGTGGAAGACTTGACGCCGTCGATCAGGTTGAGGCCGGTCGCGACCGGCCTGGCTCTGGTGGTGCTGGTGCCTCTGGTATTCGCTCTCAACGTACACCGCTTCTGGAGTCGATTCCCCCCGCGCTGGAAGCCACGCATGTCTTGACAGTAGCCGTGAGGGCGGTCAGGGAGGGCCCATGCGCGGGGAACGGTCCCGGGAACGTCATAGTGTCAGAAGTCCACAGCGACGCCCTGCGCTACATATTTAGTATCTACGGCCTCACGGACGATCGACCGACGTTGGTAAGCTACGACGAGGTATCGTCCGGGGCGGCGTCAGACAAGATGGCCGAGGCCCGCTGCGTGGTGCTGCTGGACATGGACGGCCTCCCGGCCAGGACGCTGTGGGCGGAACTTCGAGCAGATCGGCCGGACTGGCAAGTAAGGGAGCTGACAGACCTGTCCGGCCTTAACCGGATCCTGGTCGCAGGGCCGGCCGAGCCCGACTAGCAATCGCCGACACGCCGGCGAAGCCTCCTGGCTACAGCCCGCGGTCGGCCAGCATGGCGCAGAGGTCGGCGGTGCGCAGCGAGTAGCCCCACTCGTTGTCGTACCAGGACACCACCTTCACCATGTCGCCGTCGACGACCATGGTGCTCAGCGCATCGACGATGGAGCTGGCGGGGTCGCCCTTGAAGTCGATGCTGACCAGCGGCTCCTCGTCGTACTCCAGGATGCCCTTGAGCGGGTCCGGCGGCGGCGTCCTTGAAGGCCTCGTTGACCTCCTCCGGCCGTCACCTGCCGCGAGACGTCAGCCACGAAGTCGACCACGGAGACGGTGGAGGTCGGCACGCGGAAGGCCATGCCGTGCAGCTTGCCCTTCAGGTCGGGGATGACCAGGGTGACGGCGCGGGCGGCGCCGGTGGTGGTGGGGATGATGTTGAGGGCGGCGGCGCGGGCCCGTCGCAGGTCCTTGTGCACCGTGTCCAGGATGCGCTGGTCGTTGGTGTAGGCGTGGATGGTGGTCATGAGGCCCCGGCGCACGCCGAAGTTGTCGTGGAGGACCTTCACCACGGGCGCGATGCAGTTGGTGGTGCAGGAGGCGTTGGAGATGACGTGGTGCTTGCTCGGGTCGTACATGCTGTCGTTCACGCCCAGCACCAGCGTCAAGTCCTCGTTCTTGGCGGGCGCCGAGATGATCACCTTCTTGGCGCCGCTGTGCAGGTGGGCCGCGGCCTTCTGGGCGTCGGTGAAGGCGCCGGTGGACTCGACCACGATCTCGACGCCGAGGTCGCCCCAGGGGATCTGGGCCGGGTCGCGCTCCGCGTAGACCTTGATGACGTCGCCGTCGACGAGGATGGCGTCGCCCTCGGCCTCCACTGCGGCCGGGGAAGCGGCCGTAGTTGCTGTCGTACTTGAGGAGGTGGGCGTTGGTCTGGGGGTCGGTGAGGTCGTTGACGGCCACCACCTCCAGCTTATCGCTGTGGAAGTCGCGGATGGCCTTGAACACCTGCCGCCCGACGCGGCCGAAGCCGTTGATGCCTACCTTTGTAGCCATGGAATCCCTCCGATGCTGGTGTGCTTGCTGGCTCGCCCGCCCCGGCTCGCCGGCGTGCGGCCGGGCGGACCTCCCTGCCGGTCCCGCCGGCGGCGCTCTGTGCCCGCCGACGTTCTATCGATCCATGATAAGGGCTTGGCTGCTGTCAACCAAGCGCCGAAGCCGGCCGTCGACCGGCTCCGAGGGGATGATTGGCAGGGAGCCCAGGATTGATGAGGACCTGAGGGGAAGGGGATGGGGGAGGCCGCGGGGATAGGTGGAGGTCACGTCTTCGACGTTTCCCCGCCGAGTGATTGGCGAATCGCGTCCGACGCGGCCTACGCATCTCTTGGCGGGTCGCCCTGCCGATCTGGACACAGATCTTCCGGAATGCGAGCCACCAGCGCTCGCTGCCTTCGATCCCATTCCGTCGCATGGGAGCCGTGGCGCCCTGAAGCTACGCCCGCGAGCGAACGTTCCGCCGATGGCTGCCCTCGCGAACTATGCGGCGCAGGTTCTCGCATTGAAGTCCGGTCGAACATTGCCCCCTGCGCTCGGCACTGCGGCCATGCGCTGGTCGTCGAGGAGAATTGACTGGTGAGAGCGCTCGGCAGCGAGACGTGGGCAAACTGGTGGTGGACGCTTGTAGCAGCATCTCGACGGCTCTGTGCCCAACTGGCGGCAGTTGCCGGGTCTTGCCTGGCGATCTCGATTCTCAGGCATGCGCCCTTGCATACTTTCGATCTTGACGCCTCTCTGTACCGGCGGGGACTTCTGCTGTCCACGAGCTGCTGTCGGCCGGCTGGATGACGACGGCGCCGTCGGCGGTGCGACGGGCCTCGGTGGCGATGTGCTCGCAGACCTGTGGCGAGGGCCAGGTACTGCTCTTCCCGCGTGCGCCGGTAGAGGGCCAGGGCGGGCAGGGGCAGGGCGCCAACCAGTCCCAGGAGCGCCCTCGGCCAGGTTCACGCCCTCGGCGACGCGTCCAGCCATGCGGGCGCCCAGGTCGTAGCGCTCCTCGCCCAGGGCATCGGCGGCCTCCAGCAGGCCCAGCATGAGGATGCCGTCGCCCAGTGGCGTGGAGCCTCGCCGCATAGGCCAGAGCCTCATCGCTCCGCCGCGCGGCCTGCCGACATATGGCCCACTGCGACCGCTCTCCTCGCGGCCGAGGCCACGGCAACGCCGTCGCATGCCGCGCTGCAAGGGCAGCGGCCTGAAGCGCCCTACGACGCGATGCGCGCCTAGTAAGGAACCGGTGCCAGTAGCTGGTCTCCCAACGATGACGCGACCTCCTGCTCTCCGCTGCCTACTGTAGCTGGCGCAGGGCCTGGCGACCGCCGTAGCGCGCCGCCGTGCCGAGGTCCTCCTCGATGCGCATCAGGCGGTTGTACTTCACCACCCGCTCGCCGCGGGCAGGCGCGCCCGACTTGATCTGGCCGGTGCCCGCAGCCACCGACAGGTCGGCGATGGTGGTGTCGTCGGTCTCGCCGCTGCGGTGGCTGACGACGGCGGTCCAGCCGGCCCGCTGCGCCATCTCGATGGCGGCCAGAGTCTCGGTGAGGGTGCCGATCTGGTTGAGCTTGATGAGGATGGAGTTGGCCGCGCCCTCGCGGATGCCCTTCGCCAGGCGCTCGACGTTGGTCACGAACAGGTCATCGCCCACGATCTGGATGCGGCGGCCCAGGCGGGCCGTGAGCTGCCACCAGCCGCTCCAGTCGTCCTCCGCCATCCCGTCCTCGATGCTGACGATGGGGTACTTGTCGCACCAGGCCTCCCAGAAGGCCGCCATCTCCTCGCTGGAGAGGTCCCGCTTCTCGCGGGCGAGGACGTACTTGCCGTCGTGATAGATCTCGCTGGCGGCGGGGTCCAGGGCCAGGGCCACCTGCTCGCCCGGGCGGTAGCCGGCGGCTTCGACGGCCGCCAGCACGACCTCGACGGCAGCCTCGTTGCTGGGCAGCGAGGGCGCGAAGCCGCCCTCGTCGCCGACGTTGGTGGAGAGGCCTCGCTTCCCGAGCACCTTCCCCAGGGCATGGTAGACCTCGGCTCCCATGCGCAGGGCCTCGGCGAAGGTGGCGGCGCCCACGGGCATGACCATGAACTCCTGGAAGTCGGTGGAGTCGGCGGCGTGCTTGCCTCCGTTGAGGATGTTGAACATGGGCACGGGCAGCAGTCGTGCCGATCGGCCCGCCCAGGTATCGATAGAGGGGAAGCTCCAGGGAGAAGGCGGCGGCGCGGGCGACGGCCAGGGAGGCGCCGAGGACAGCGTTGGCCCCCAGCCGCGACTTGTCCTCCGTGCCGTCCAGGTCGATGAGGGCCTGGTCCACGGCCGCCTGGTCCAGGGCCGAGAGGCCGAGCACGGCCGTCGCGATCTCGCCGTTGACGTTCTCGACGGCGCGGAGGACGCCCTTGCCGCCGTAGCGGGCGGCGTCGCCGTCGCGCAGCTCCAGGGCTTCGTGGCTGCCGGTGCTGGCGCCCGAGGGCACCGCTGCCCGGCCGCTGCTGCCGTCGATGAGCGTGACCTCTACCTCCAGGGTGGGGTTGCCGCGGGAGTCCAGGATCTCCCGGCCGCGAATGCTCTCGATCTCCATGATTGCTTCCTTCTGGGCTTAAGGCTGCCGTTGCGCGGGCGGCGGCGATAGCCTTTTCGACCGCGTCCTGCGGGTCCGTGGCGCGAATGATCGCCCGGTCGTCGGCGCCCGCGCTGGTGAACGACCAGGTGTTCGAGGCCGATGACCGGCTTGTCGTGAGCCAGGGCGTGGGCGATCTCGGAGAGGGTGCCGTAGGCGCCGTCCACGGCGATGACGGCCTCGCCGGAGAGGGCGACGATGACGTTGCGGGCGTAGCCCATGCCGGTGACGATGGGGAACTCGACATAAGGGTTCATGTCGCGGCGGTCGAGGCCGGGGAGGATGCCTATCGTGTGGCCGCCCTCCGCTCGAGCGCCGCGACAGACGGCCTCCATGACGCCGCCGCGGCCGCCGCAGACGACGGTGCAGCCGCGACGCGCCAGCTCGCGGCCCAGGGCCTCGGCCTGGGCCAGCACCTCGTCGGGGGCCGCGTCTCCTCCCACGACCGAGATCATCATCGCGCGACAATCATACAGGCGCGGCGAGACGCGGGACAAGGAGAGCGGGCAGAAGGTCCCTACGAGGCTTGCGCCAGTAGCTCCTTGAGCTGGCGGGCGTTCTGGACGGCGAAGCCGCCGGCGTCGTTGTTGAAGTAGATGTAGACGTCCTCACGTCCTCGGGGAGAGCGCGGAGGTCGCCGGCCCAGCGCCGCAGCTCCGCCTCGTCGTAGAGGCCGCCGTAGAGGGCGCCGCTGCCGTGGAATCGCATGTAGGCGAAGTCGGTGGTCGCCTCCAGGGGCGTCTGCCGGTCCACCATGTGGTAGGCGCAGAAGCCGACGTTGTGCAGGCGCAGCAGGGCGAAGACCTCCGAGTTGAACCAGGAGTCGTGCCGGAACTCGAAGACGTGCCGCACGTCCTGCGGCAGGAGCGGACAGGAAATCGGCCAGCACGGCCTCGTTGCGCTCGTTGCGGTGGAAGTTGGGCGGCATCTGGTAGAGGACGGGCCCCAGGTTCTCGTCCAGGGCGCGCGCCCGCCCCAGGAACGTCTCCACCGGCTCCCGGCAGTCCTTCAAGCGCTTGATGTGGGTGATGAAGCGGCTGGCCTTGACGGCGAAGCGGAAGTCGTCGGGCACCTTGCTCCGCCAGCCGGCGAAGGTCTTCTCCTGAGGCAGGCGATAGAAGCTGGAGTTGACTTCGACCGTGGGGAACTCGGCTACGTAGAAGGGGAGCCAGCGGCTGCTCGGCAGGTCCGGCGGGTAGAAGACCTCCCGCCAGTGGGGGTAGACCCAGCCCGACGTGCCGACCCAGTAGCGACGAGCCATCTGCGGCTTCCCTGTCCCATCGGATCCGAGCGGCCTGCGCCGGCGGCCGCCGGCCGAGTGTGGAGTATAGCACGCGTCGCTCTTGGGAGGCGCCCGCGTGGTGTGCTAAGGTAGAGGCGGGATGCCCTCAGGTTCAAGGATGTCGAGGGGCCATGGTCATTGACTACGCCACCGTCCGCGAGAACCTCGTCAGGGCGCTCGGCTACGAGGTGCACGACGAGAGGGTCCTGGCGGCCATGGCCCGCGTCCCACGCGAGCACTTCGTCCCCGCCGACCTCCGTCGCTACGCCTACGAAGACCGGCCGCTTCCTATCGGCCACGGCCAGACCATCTCCCAGCCCCTGATGGTCGCCCTGATGACGGAGGCTCTCCACCTGCAGGGCAGCGAGCGGGTCCTGGAGCTAGGCAGCGGGTCCGGCTACCAGGCGGCGCTGCTGGCAGAGCTGGCCGCCCACGTGGTGACTGTGGAGCGCGTCCCGGAGCTGGCCGAAGAGGCCGCTCAGCGGCTGCGGGAGATGGGCTACGGGAACGTCGAGGTGCACGCGGCGGGCGGCATCCTCGGCTGGCCGGAGGGCGCCCCTTACGACGCCATCCTGGTGACGGCGGGCGCGCCCCGTGTGCCGCGCTCTTTGATCCAACAACTGGCCATGGACGGCCGGCTGGTCATCCCGGTGGGAGAGCGTCGCGTGCAGCAGCTCCTCTATGTGGCGAGGACGCCTCGTGGGGCAACGGTGCGGAAGCTGGGCGAGTGCCGCTTCGTGCCTCTCATCGGCCGCGGCGCCTGGTCCGAAGCGGAGGCTCCTGTCGAGTACTTCCCTCTCTAGCGCGGGCACCCGGCTCGTGCCGGCTGCTAGTGGAGCGGCATAACTGGATCGAGCACAGACGGCATCACCCTGCTGATTTCGACCGTGCCGCCGACCGGAGCTTGGAGCTCGAAGGTCCACCGTGAATTCGGCCCGATGCTCGGCGGGCCTGTCTCGCCGCGGATGTCGGCCAGCCTGACGGTGAGCTGGAAGCTTTCGCCGGGCTCGAGGAGCTTGTTGCCGTTGCCGACGATCTCCGTGGCCGTGTACGGCACATCGGCATCGTAAGTCGTGCCGTCAAGGTAGGCGACGACAAGTCGATCGCTCGTGGAAGTCGTATCCAGCGATATTGGGTCGCCTATCCCGCTGGTTCCTATGGTGAACTGAACCCTGTCGACCGCCAGCGGTTGACCGCTCGCGATGGCGACGACAGAGCCGCGAACCTCCATTGTCCCGCTGACCCGGCCGATGCTGCTGCGGAACACCTGGTCAAACTGCTCCGTGCCGAGCTCTCCACTTGTGATGACGACAGTCGCAAGAATGGACGCGGTCCCAACCAAGGAGATGACTGCGAGCCCCGTGCCGATCTGACCACTCTCGCTGGCCAGCAGAAGCAGAAGCCGAAGGAAGGTACGAATCCGTGCGACCATTCTGAGACAGAAGGCGGGGGAACAACGTCGGCGGCATCCTTGCCTCTAAGAAAATGCAAACCGGCAGCCCACTGCTGCCGGTTTCACCACTGGCCTTTCCCTTACGGGAGGCTTCGGGGCGTTTCGGTGACCAAAGTGTGCGCTCTCCGCGAGCGACTACGCCCGAAGCGGCCTCAACAGCCTGCGCATGGAAGCGCTCGTTCAGTTTCACCAGGGATAACGTCGACCCAGTCTTGTCGTTACACGCCGGACGCATGGCTGGGCGCCGCAGCGTCCTGCAACGTGCTGCTTGGGTTAAGGACCAACAAAAAGATCGCAAGATTCTCGCCGCCCGCCTAGACAACAACGGCCCCCTGTCCGTAGAATTGGGCCGCCCCAAGTCAGTTAACCCCGCACAGCGAACGAGAGGTCAATGGCTCATGGAAGACGAGATCGACCACTTCCTCAACTTCCTCTCGGTAGAAAAAGGAGCCTCCTCCAACACCATTGCCGCCTACAAGAATGACGTTGAGCAACTCAAAACCTACGTCCTCGGTCTCGCCGTCGACGGCGACCGGCCCTTCTGGTCCCGAGTGGACCGCGATGCCCTTGTAGACTTCATCCTCGAGCTGCGGCGCAAACGCTACGCCGATGCCACCGTGGCCCGGAAGGTAGCGGCCGTCAAATCCTTCTTCTCCTTCCTCCAGGCGGAGGGCACCCTGCGCAAGAACCCGGCGGAGGGCCTCAACTCTCCCAAGGTGGGCAAGTCGCTGCCCAAGGCTTTGTCGGTGCGCGAGATTGACGAACTCCTGGAGCAGCCGGCACGTCGCTTCAGCCCCGAGGCGCGACGGGACCGCGCCATGCTGGAGACGCTCTACGCCACGGGGATGCGGGTCACAGAGCTGGTTTCACTGGACATGAAGGACCTTCACCTGAACCGGTCGGGCGCCCACGTTCGCTGCCTGGGCAAGGGGTCCAAAGAGCGCACACTCCCTCTCCACGGGCAGGCCCTCGAGGCGCTGGAGGCGTACTTGGAGGACGGTCGCTCTCACATGGTGCGCGACCGGCGGGTCACCGCCGTCTTCGTCAACCGTCGCGGCGACCGGCTCACCCGCCAGGGCTTCTGGCTCATCCTGAAGGGCTACGCCAAACAGGCCGGCATCAGCACGCCGGTGACGCCGCACACGTTGCGCCACAGCTTCGCGACGCACATGCTGACCGGCGGCGCGCCGCTGCGAAACGTCCAGGAGCTGCTGGGACACGCCAACATGTCGACGACGCAGGTGTACACGAAGATCACCACCGACTACGTGCGCGAGGTCTACGAAGGCGCTCACCCGCGCGCCCACTAGCACTCATCTCGATAGTCTGTCCTTGCCGAGCAGCCCACCGATGAAGGTGGGCTGCTTCTCTTCTCACGGGCCGGCTGAGTGCTGCCCTAAAGGTACTCCTTCACCTTCTCGGCGAGGCGGCGCGTGAAGCCGACGGTGGCGGCGATGTCGTCCAGCTCGGCCTCGCGGATGCCCTTCACCGAGCCGAACTTGCGCAGCAGCGCCTGCTTCCGCTTCGGCCCGATGCCCGGCACCGCGTCCAGCGCCGACCGCATGCCCGCCTTCTGCGCGCACCTTGCGGTGGTAGGTGATGGCGAAGCGGTGCGCCTCGTCCCGGACGCGCTGCACCAGGTAGAGGGCCTGCGAGGTCCGCGGCAGCACTATCGGCTCCGCCTCGTCCACCAGGAAGAGCTCCTCGTTCCGCTTGGCCAGGCCGGCCAGGGGCAGGTGGCCCACCGCCAGGTCGCGCATGACGTCGTGGGCGGCGCTGAGCTGCCCCTTGCCGCCGTCGACGATGACCAGGTCGGGCAGGGCGGCCCAGCCGTCGCCCTCGCCGGACGGGGCTTCGCCTGCGGCAGAGGCGGTGGCGGCATCTTCGACAGGCTCAGCGGCCGAGGCGCGCTTGAAGCGACGGCGCAGCACCTCCGGCCAGCATGGCGAAGTCGTTGGCGCCCCGCACCGTCTTGATGCGGAAGCGGCGGTACTCGGCCGGCCGCGGCCGCCCGTCGACGAAGACCACCATGCTCCCCACCGCCGAGGTGCCCTGGATGTTGGAGATGTCGTAGCACTCGATGCGCCGGGGCAGCGGCGGCAGGTCCAGCTCCTCCTGCGAGCTCCTCCAGGGCGGCCCGCGTCTTGCCCGTGTCGGCCAGCCACTTGACGCGCTCCATCGCCAGCGCCTCGCGGGCGTTGTCGTCTGCCATCGCCACCAGGCGGCGCTTCTCGCCTCGCTGCGGGACCAGCAGCTGCACCGGGCTGCCCCGCCGCTCGGCGAGCCAGGCCTGGATGAGCGGCTGCTCGGGCACGGCCAGGGGCAGGACGATGCGCCGGGGCACGTAGGTGGCCGACTCGTAGAACTGCTTGAGGAAGCTGGCCATGACCTGCGTCGTCGGGCTCCTCCTGAGTGCCGTCCAGGGTGAAGTGGTCGCCGCCGATCATCTTCGTGCCGCGGATGAAGAACACCTGGACGCAGGCCTCGCCGTCGGCGCGGGCCAGGCCGAAGACGTCCTCGTCCACGGGCCGGGTGTAGGCCGTCACCTGCCTCTCGGAGACGCGCTCGATGGCCCGGATCTGGTCGCGCAGGAGGCGGCGCGCTCGAACTGGAGGGCGTCGGCCGCCTCGTCCATCTTCGGGCGCGGAGGTCGCGCACCACCTCGTCGGTGCGGCCTTCCAGGAAGAGGATGGTCTGGCGGATGACCTCGTCGTACTCCTCCTTCGTGCAGTAGCCGGTGCAGGGCGCGATGCAGCGGTGGATGTAGTAGTCCAGGCAGGGGCGCGGGTCCCTGCCGGTGATGGTCTTGGTGCAGGAGCGCCAGGGGAAGAGCTTCTTGACGATGTCCAGCGTCGTGCGCACCGAGCAGGCGCTGGCGTAGGGCCCGAAGTAGCGGGCGCCGTCGTTCTCCACGCGGCGGGTGATGTAGACGCGGGGCCAGGGGTTGTTGAGGTCCACCTTCAGGTAGGGGTAGTGCTTGTCGTCCTTGAGGCGGACGTTGAAGAAGGGCTGGTGGCGCTTGACCAGGGTGGCCTCCAGGTGCAGCGCCTCCTGGTCGGTGCTCGTGACGATGTAGTCGAAGTCGGCCACGCTGCTCGACCAGGCGGCGCGTCTTGGGCTCCAGGCTGTGGGGCGAGCCGAAGTAGGAGCGGACGCGGCTGCGCAGGCTGGCCGCCTTGCCCACGTAGATGACCTCGCCCTGGGCGTCGCGCATGATGTAGACGCCGGGGCGAGCGGGCAGGGCGCGTAGCTGGTCGGCGAAGCGGGTGGCCATCTCACCTCTATTGTAGGAGAGGCGGGCGGCGCCCCTCAACTTCGTTGACCAGATTCGAGGCGATGGCCTATACTGCGGCCACGGGGGCAGCGTAGCTCAGTGGTAGAGCAGGGGACTCATAAGCCCCGTGTCGGTGGTTCGATCCCACCCGCTGCTACCAAAGCCTCTTACCTCTCCCATGGACATGCCCTTCACGGTTTACGTCCTGCGCAGTCTCCGGAACGGGCGGCATTACGTCGGGTTCACTTCACGTCCTGTAGAGCAGCGTCTGGAGGAGCATAATCGGGGGTATCCCAGGGGATGGTCCTCGCGCAACAGGCCCTTCGAAGTGGTGCATCAAGAATCGTATGAGTCGGAAGGGGAAGCGCGCCGTCGAGAGCGGTTCCTGAAATCGGGACGTGGACGCGAGTGGCTAAGGGCCTGGCTGGCAGCGTACCCGCCTGCGGCGGGAGGGGACTCATAAGCCCCGTGTCGGTGGTTCGATCCCACCCGCTGCTACCAAAGCTCCCAGTTCGAATCTGTCCCCTGGTTTCACGACCAGGGGACTCGTCACTCTGTATACCCTCGTCTTTCTCCGGTAGATTCAGCACAACGTCGCCCGGAAAGGTCCACCGACTAAGGGATACCCAATCCTAAGTGCTCCGAGGCATATCACCGCCGCTCCCCATCTTCGGGTTTGTGACACTGCAAACACATGAAGGTGAGGCCCTCCTGATGCTGATAGGGAGTCTATGATGAATTTGGGGTGAGTCGTCGATAATGACATATGCGCTGGATGCGTGATCACTTGCGAGTGCCCAGACCAGCGGCCAGCATCGCGCCCCTCGCCCATGCGGCGAAATCCCTCTGGGGCCGGCCCCTCCGGCACCTTAGCTGGAAGATCATCGGTCCCTATGCACTCCTCACCGTACTCTTGGGTGCCGCCGGAACCTACATGGTGACCACACTCGTCGCCGGCCGCTTCGGGAGCGCTTCGACAATCAACTCGCCGAGGCGGGGCGCGTAGCCGCCGATGCTGTGGTGCGAAACGAGCGAAACCACCTAGAAGGTGTGCGTACGCTTGCCTTCACAGAAGGTGTGGGACAGGCCGTGGCCGCCGGAGACACGCAGAGCCTCACCACGCTGCTGGAGCCCTTGATGACGAACCTAGGCCTTGAGCGGGCTGAGATAATTGACAGGAGCGGCAATCGTCTGCTGGGTCTGACCGGGGAAGGGCCGGAGGCTGGCCTAACATATCGGCCGGTCGATGCAGCCGCCACGAACCAATGGCCCCCGGTACAAAGCGTGCTTGAAGCCGGTAGTGATGAGCAGGGTGACAAGTTCGCGGGTCTCGTGGAGACCCCTGAGGGGCTGACCTTCTTCACCGCTGGGCCCATTCGCTCCGGTACGGAGATTGTGGGAGTTGCTCTGGTTGGGACATATCTTGACAGCTTGGCCAGACAGGCACGGGAGGAAGCGCTGGCCGATGTGACATTCTACGACTTCAAAGGACGCCCTCTCACTAGCACCTTCGCGGGCGGGGGCAGCGCCAGTGAAGAGGTGAACCTTGGGATAGGCTCCTCCACGGTGGAGTCCATTCTAGGGAAGCACGAGGGGACGATTCGGGAGAGGAGAAGCGTTTGGAAGCGCGACTATGACCTCGCCTATGGCCCGCTAATCGTCCGCAACCAGGTTGTGGGTCTATACTCGGTCGCGCTACCAACGCAGTTTATCTTCGAGGCCGGCGGCGTGACCCGCTGGCAGATGAGCGCTGTGCTCGGCGTGGCTATGTTGCTGGTACTGGTGATCGGCTACCTGCTGGCGCACGCCATCACTGCTCGCGTTGGCCGGCTCGTCCGAGCAGCACGCAAGGTTGCCTCCGGCAACCTATCCGCGAGAAGCACGGTCGCGGGGGAGGACGAGATCGCGGTGCTCGCGAAAGCCTTGGATGACATGACCGCGAGCCTGCGATCCCGTACCCACCAACTCCGCGAGCATCACTTCAACACCATCAAGACGCTGACGGCTGTGGTCGATGCTCGGGACCCCTATACTGCGGGGACTCTATGCGCGTGGGTGAGTTGGCCCGGCTCATGGGTAAGCGGCTCGGACTGCGTGGGATTACGCTCGACGCGCTACGAGTCGGCGGCTATTTGCATGATGTCGGAAAAATCGGCATTCGCGACGCCATTCTGCTGAAGCCCGCAGGTCTCTCGGATGTGGAACGCCTGGTTGTGGATGGGCATACACTGCTGGGCGTCAGAATCCTGGGAGACCTCAGCCTGATGCCAGAAGTGCTTGATTTCGTGCTGTGCCATCACGAGCGGCTTGACGGAAGCGGCTACCCACAGGGACTTCGGAGCGAGAAGCTATCGCTCGTCGCCCGCATCGCTGCTGTTTGCGATGTCTATGATGCGTTGACCACCGACCGTCCGTACCGGCCGGCCCTGTCTCCACAGGAGGCCG
>CAVSBT010000025.1:0-135075 GCA_963726245.1 uncultured Chloroflexia bacterium | reverse complement strand
GAGTTCAATTCTCCCCCGTCTCCACCAAGATATAGATCCGCTCCGGCGATGAGGACAACGTCGGAGCGGTTGCATTTCCGTGCGCCGAAGGGACAAAGAGTAGGGCCGCGCTAACCCCGGTGTGCGCTACAATCGTTCGCAGGTTGGGGTGCGTGGCCTCTACACTGATAACGAGTGGACCGGGGGTCTATTACAGGAGGCCCGCCTGCACCGCGGTTCGGGTCGCCGGGTCATGGGCCGAAGGGGTTGTGGCGAAAGGAGTAGGCATGCTGAACACGCGTCTAACGAGGTCAATTCTCGTGGCTGTAGCCATGGCCTGGGCACTGGCTCTCGTGGCCTGCGGCGGCGGCGGCTCGACGACGACCAACGTCAGCGACGGCACGGTCGGGACACGCGTCCAAGTAGGAGACGGCGCGTACTTCGACATCACGCCGCAGACCCTCAAGTCGTGGCTGAGCGACAAAGACTTCCTGCTCGTGAACGTGCTCGCTTCCTACGTGGGGGAGATCGAGTCCACGGACGAGTTCATCCCGCTCAACGACATCGAAGCGCGCCTGAACGAGCTTCCGCAGCGCGACGCGAAGATCGTGGTGTATTGCCGCAGCGGTTCAACGAGCGCGCAAGCGGCTCGCGAACTCGTGCGACTCGGCTACAGCAACGTCTGGAACCTGGAAGGCGGCATGATAGCCTGGCAGCAAGCGGGGTATCCGCTCAGCTCAGCCGGGGGCCCATAGCTGCTCGCGGCGTCGCGGGTGAAGGGTCCGTTGACAGCGGCGGCCCGTCAAGCAGCGCGGGGGGCGAATTTGCTATCTCCCAGCATATTGTGCTAGAATCCACGTAACTTCATTCCTCGTCTTCTTACTGCAGCGAAGCCCCTCATTCGTACCGCACTAGACGACTTGGAACCGAGACCAAGGAGGTCGTCAGTGCCATATACCTCGAAAACGCTTGCGTGCGTCTATTGTTGAGCAGAGGTCAGGTTTTCGATAGAGAATCGGGAGACCACGCAAGTCACCCCTCCACGAATGTGGCGGCGCCTACAGCCGCTGCCGCCAAGCCACAAACCACCAACGGACTAACGAAAGGCTAGACTCTTGACATCATTTCGTGACTTCACGCTCCGCGCCTCCTCTCTGAAGGCGCTGGAGGCATTGCACATAACACAGCCGACGCCGATCCAGACTGCCGCCATACCCCCACTCTTGGAGGGACGGGACGTCATCGGGCAGGCGTGCACGGGGTCAGGTAAGACGCTCGCATTCGGGCTCCCGCTTGTCGAGAGCATCGGCGAGCAGAGCAGGACGCTACAGGCGCTCGTTCTGGTTCCGACCCGCGAGCTCGCACAGCAGGTTGGCGCCGTGATCAGGCAGATTACGGCCGGTACGGGAATCCGCCTGGCTGTCGTCTACGGCGGGCAACCCATCGGGCCA
The DNA here is from genome assembly GCA_963726245.1 of uncultured Chloroflexia bacterium. Classification (GTDB taxonomy): domain Bacteria; phylum Chloroflexota; class Dehalococcoidia; order DSTF01; family JALHUB01; genus CAVSBT01. The sequence continues at coordinate 133,645 of CAVSBT010000025.1, read as the reverse complement.
CAGCAGGAAGCCCTTCGACAGGGCTGTCAGATTGTCGTCGGTACGCCTGGCCGCATCCTTGACCACATGGCTCGGCGGTCGCTCCAGCCCGATGCCGTAAGCTACCTGGTCCTCGACGAGGCCGACGAGATGCTCGACCGCGGGTTTGCGCCCGACGTGGAGCGCATAATCGCCGCTACCGCCAAGGAGCGACAGACCAGCCTCTTCTCCGCCACAACACCTCAATGGGTGCAGAAGGTGGCAGCGCAGTACCTGAAGAACCCTCTAGTGATTCAGATGAGCTTGGACGGCACTGACGGGGGGCTGAGCATCGAACATGAGGTCTGTGAAGTGTGGGATGGCGACAAGTTCAACGTGCTCCGCACGCTGCTCGATCAGGCAACTGAGGGGGCCACTCTTGTCTTCGGACGCACAAAGCACGGAGTCCGCAACCTGGGCGAGAAGCTGGCCCGCCTGGGCTACCCCGTCGACGTGCTACAGGGCAATCTCTCGCAGCCCCAGCGTGACCAGGTGACCAGGAGATTCCGGGATGGCACCACGCCGATCCTGGTCGCCACGAATGTCGCGGCACGCGGGCTGGACGTGTTGCACATCGACCGCGTGATCAACTACGAGCTTCCAGAGACCCATGAGCTCTTCACGCATCGCGTCGGCCGTACCGGCCGCATGGGACGTGCGGGGCGTGCTATCACGCTGCTTGGCCCGGTGGACCTCCCGAAGTGGCATGAGATCGAGAGGGGCCTCGGGAGAAAGCTCCCGCGTGTCACGCCGCAAGGGGAGCCAGTGCCAGAGGTAGCAGCGCCTATGGCGGCACGCGCCTTGCGCTCGCGCCGACGGTTCAGCCAGAGGCGCTTCGCTTTTAGAACCTAGTGGACCAGCCCGTCTGGCCCCATGCTTGACTGCTCCCGGCGTACACCATCCACCCATGGCGTGAATCGCCGCTGGCCCGCCGGCGGTGGCGGAATGCAGACCGAGGGATAGGTCCGTCCGAGCGGCGGGTTACCTTTTCCCGTGGAAGAGCTCGCTCCCGGCTCCAGGGTAGACGATGCGTTGAGCCCTGGGGACTGGCGGTTTCGCCTCTGGCCACTTGGCTGCCTGGGGCTCCGGGCCCTCGCGGGTCACCTGAGAAGGCGCGAAGTCTTCCATACTGGGGTTCTGGCGGATATCGATGCTCTCCACGTTGTGGCTGAACTCGACCGGAATGCCGTTGGGGTCGAAGCTGTAGATCGAATGTATGAAGCCGTGGTCAATGACGTCGGAGACCTCAAACCCAGCGGCTTCCAGCTTGGCCTTTAGCTCCCACAGGTGGTCCTCGTCCTCGACGCCAAAGGACACGTGGTCGAAGATGAATGGCCCGCGCACCGGCCGGCCGTGGTCCTTGGGCACGACCGGCGTCACTCCTGACCACTCGAAGAACGCGATCAGGTCGTGGTCAGAGATCTGGAAGAAGTAGTGCCGGTAGCCAGGCTGTCCCAGGCCGGCGACGAGCCGCATCCCAAGCAGGTCTCTCCAGAAGCGGATAGTAGCGTCCATGTCGCCAGTGGCCATCGCTAGGTGGTTGACACCGTTGAACCTGACCATCATCTCTCCTCGTGGCGCTGCGTCACGCGCAACCTAGCGTGCCTCCAGTTCCCACGATGACTGCACCGGCGCTTCCCGCGGCAACGGGCCGGTCATTCCTTGCTCTCGAGCGACTCCTGGGCCTTTGAGTGAACCTGTTGTACTTCCTCTTCCAGTCCCTTTATCCGGCTCGCCAGGTCCGTGATGGCGACGCACCGCGTCTTGATGTCCTCCTGGTCGAAGGACCCCGCTTCGGTCATCTCGCAGACTCTGCTGCCTAGCGCCTCGAGGGCAGCACTCTTCTCTTCCTCGAGTTTCTTTATCTGCCCCTTGATCTTCTGAACATCAACCGCTTCTTTTCCCTTGACACCCGCGACAGTGATCCCTTTGCGGATGCCGTCCGTTGCTTTAGAAAACAATCCAGGCATAATCTGGCTCCTTTCAACCAGGCTTCATGATGCACCACTTCAGTATACCGTTACGACCCCGAAATGGCTTCCTCCTACGCCGGACTGCATCCTACCTCTGGCCCCATGTCGCGTCAACGTCCGCGTCTCTGCTCACGGAAACCGCAGTCCGCTGTGTGCGGTGGCTAGGGGTGCGGGAAACGTGGTCTGAGGTGTACCGTAAGGGACAGCGGCGTGGCTTTCGTTGGAGGTCAGGTCGGTCGTTCGGGAAGGTGGGACTACGTCGGAGCCAAGGAGGTTGGAGCGTATGTTTGAGCTTTCGAGATTCTCACTTGAGGGCAGGGTAGCCATAGTAACCGGCGGTGGCCGGGGGATAGGGAAGGCCATCGCTCAGTGCTTTGCCAAAGCCGGCGCAAGGGTTGCGATCACCAGCCGCAAGATGAACGACCTCGAGGCCACCGCTGCAGAAATCGAAGCGTTTGGGGGCGTCGCGTTTCCAGTCCAGTCCCACCTCGGCAAGATGGAAGAGATAGAGAAGATGGTCAATACGGTGGCAGGCAAGTTCGGCAGGGTCGATATCCTGGTCAACAATGCAGGCGCGAGCCCGGCCATGGGGAGCGTACTGGAATCTGACGAACGGCTCTGGGAAACCATCATGAACCTGAACCTGAAAGGGCTGTACTTCACGAGCCAGTCTGTCGCCCGGATCATGAAAGAGCAGGGCAACGGCAAGATAATCAACATCTCTTCCATCGATGGCTACAAGCCGGAACCTGGGGTGAGCGTCTACAGCATCTCCAAGGCAGGCGTCCGTATGATAACGAAGGCGTTCGCCATGGAGCTCGCGCCCTTCAACATTCAGGTCAACACCATCGCACCTGGGGCGATCAGTACCAAGATGTTGGATTCGCACTGGTTCCATCTTCCACCCGAAGAGGCCCAGAAGGAGAAGGCGGCTATGGCCAAGGCGACGCCCATGGGACGCATAGGCGTTCCCGACGAGATAGCCGGTGCGGCGATCTACCTGGCTTCTGATGCCTCCAGCTATACCACGGGAGCGGAGATTCTGATCGATGGCGGCGCCTTGCTCGTCTCTGCCATATGGGAAGACGAGGAATAGATCGAAGCGAGGAATCGATGCGAGATGTGGTACCATGACAGTCAGCAATGGTGACCGAATCAGCCGCTGACCTTCGCCTCCGCCTGGTCCGGCAGCACGCCTACAACGGCCTCGCTCTCCTCACGCTGTACGACGGATGGCGTTACTTCGAGTGCCCGGGCATCGAAGGGTTCATCGCCTACGAGCTACATCGGCGGGTGGCCGTCGCCTGCGGCGACCCCGTCTGCGCCCAGGAGGACCTGCGGGCGCTGCTGACTCGCTTCGCCGAGTACTGCGGCACACACGGATGGCGCTTCACCTTCGTGGGGGCGACTGCCCGGGTTGGCGACGTGGCGGCGGAACTGGGCCTGAAGCCGGTGAAGATCGGCGAGGAAGCGCTGTTCGACCTGTCGCGACCCTCGCTGCGTGGCCGGGCTGCCAAGAAGGCGCGTTCCGCGATCAACCTGGCGCGGCGGAGCGGTATCGTGGTCGAAGAGTACCGACAGCCGTCGCCGGCCGTGGACGCCGAGATCGAGGAGGTGGCGGCTGAGTGGCTGCAGACACGGAAGGGCCCGCCGATGGCCTTCCTGCTGCGCTCGCGGCCGCTGGCTCTGCGTGATCAGAAGCGGACCTTTATCGCCAGCCAGGGGGAGCGCATCGTAGGCGTCATTACGTGCTCGCCGGCGCCGGCCCGGAGGTTGCTGCTGGTAGAGGAACTGGTGCGCCGGCGGGACGCCCCCTACGGTACCAGCGAGTTGCTGATCGACGCAGCGCGGGAAGCGGCCCGCCGCGACGGCTACTCCCTGTTCAGTCTCGGCGTATCACCCTTGCAGGGCGCAGGGCGACAGCCGTATGGCCGGTTCCGGCTGGTGCGCGCGCTCGTCGGCGTCTGCTACAGCCGGGCCAACTTCATCTACGGCTTCCGCTCGCTGAACCACTTCAAGAAGAAGTTCGGTCCCACCTCCTGGGAAGACAGCTTCCTCGTCTATCAGACCGGTCTGCTGGCCACGGCGCTGGCGGTTGTGGCCGCTTTCTCGCCGGATGGCATCCCCTCGCTGCTGCTGCCGCGGCGGCTGCAGTGGCTGCGTTTCGTTCCTGCCGCCATGCTCTGGGGCGCTGCGGCCGCGGGCATCTTCCTCGCCGGGTTCGCGGCCTGGGAGTTCCCAACGCTGCTGAGGCCGTTCCTGCTGGCGCCGTATACGCTATCGCTGGCGTGGCGGCCCGCCGACATGATGATGGACGCCGCCCGGGTGACCTTGCTGGCGCATCGCGTGATCTCGCTGTTCGTCGTCCTCGCGCTGGGCGGTGGCACCCTTTGGAGCCGCCGGGCAAAGGCATAGGCGCGGCTCCTGGTTCCTGATTCCTCATCTGCAAGCCCTCTCGTGCCGCGGCCGAGCGCCTGCTTGGGCCAAGGCCTGGCGGGGGCTTCCCGTCGAACTCCGCCACCACCAGCCGGCACAGCAAAAGGGGCTCGAGTTCGAGCCCCTTTTCCGGTGTCGAGGTGTAGATCGTTCTGGGCTACTGCACGCTCATGAGCTCGATGTCAAAGGTCAGCTCGGCGTTGGGAGGGATCACAGGAGAGCGGCCCTGAGCGCCGTAGGCCAGAGCGGGCGGAATAATGAGGCGCCGCTGTTCACCGACCTGCATCCCGGTCGCCCCTTCGTCGAAGCCAGGGATCAACTGCCCTGCGCCCAGGACGAAAGAGATTGGCTGGCCCCGGTCCAGAGAGCTGTCAAACTTGGTACCGTCGGCGAGCCAGCCCGTGTAGTTCATGCTGACGGTCTGCCCCTTCTGCGCGGCAGCACCGGTCCCCGCCTTGATCTCGATGATCTTCAGTCCGCTGGCGGTGACGGTGGGCTGCGCCGATACGGGCGGCGGGCCGCCACCGGTCTGCGCCGTGGCCTTCGGGGTGACGCTGGCGCTGGACGGGGCAGTCGCGCTGGGGGTGGACGTCTTCTCGTTGTCGCTACTACAGGCGACGACGACTGCCAGGCTGGCGATCAGGGCAACGAAGATAAGAAAGCGCCGCATCGTCTGGTATTGTGCCAGACGGCCGTCCAATGCGCAAGCCAGGCTGTGAGTTGGCGGCCGACACGACCCCAGCGTGAACGCTGGGGCATCAGAAGGCGAATCTATGCCCCCGCCTTCAGGCGGGGGTCGAGTATTCTGCCGCCAATGCCGAACCAGTCACATGGAATGTGAGAGGATGATAAAGTTGGCCTGTTCGTGCGAGAATAGCTGTACAGGGTTCCCGGCCTGCTCGCTCCAACAAGGGATTGGCCGGGCACAGGTAGACAGACGGACTTGCAGCGGTAGGTGAGAGCGAGTACAGGACGAATGTCTGAAGGGCGCGAGGTACTGCGCACGGAGGGTCTCTGGAAGCGGTACGGGCGAATCATCGCCGTCGCCGACATGAGCCTCCAGGTGTTCGATGGCGAGGTCTTCAGCTTTCTCGGCCCCAACGGCTCGGGGAAGAGCACGACTGTGGGCATGCTCCTTGGCCTGGTGCGGCCGACGCGGGGCCGCGCCCTCGTCTTTGGCGCTGACATGGCGACCCACCCCTGGCCGACCCTCAAGCGCATTGGCGCCGTCATCGAAACGCCGGCATTCTACCCCTACCTGTCGGGCCGCGATAACCTGCGAGCGCTGGCCATCGCGCTCGGCGACATCCCCGCTGCGCGCATCGACGCCGTTCTCGAGACGGTGGGTCTTCTGGAACGGGGCCGCGACCCGTACAAGACCTACTCACTCGGGATGAAGCAGCGGCTGGGCATCGCCTCCACGCTGCTGCGCGACCCTGACCTCGTGATCCTGGACGAGCCGACGAACGGCCTCGACCCCGCCGGCACACGAGAGGTGCGCGAGCTCATCCCGCGGCTGGCGCAGGAGGGCCGCGCCGTCTTCCTCTGCAGCCACCTTCTGCACGAGGTGGAGGCGGTGAGCGACCGCGTCGCCATCCTCAAGAAAGGCTCGCTGGTGGCGCAGGGGTCGGTCGGTGAACTGCTGGGCCGCGGCCGCTACCTCCGGCTGCGCGCCGATGATCAGGCCGCCCTGCTGCGCGCCCTGGGCAACGTCCCCTGGGTGGAAGGATCGGAGCAGCGCGACGGCTATCTCCGGGTTGACGTGCCCATCACGAAAGCCGCGGAGCTGAACCAGGCGCTCGCCTCGCAGGGGGTGTACGTGTCGGAGCTGGCGCCGTGGGAGACGGAGCTGGAGAAGGTGTTCCTGGAGCTGACCGGCGAGGAGGCTGCGCCGTGACCAACCTGATGGCCGCCGAGTTCTTCAAGCTGCGCAAGCGGATGATGACCTGGGTTCTGGCCATCCTGGTTGTCGGGCTGGTGATCCTGCTCTACTCTATCCTCTGGAGCGTCAGCGGGCACGTCGCAACTTTCGGCGAGAACTCCCAGTTCAGCGGCGAAGACCTGCGAAGGGCGCTCTTCCTCCAGACGTCGGTGCCGTTCTCACTCCAGGTGGTGGCATCGTTCGGAACGATCTTCGCCATGATCCTGGCAGCCGGGGCCGTGGGCAGCGAGTATAGTTGGGGGACGGTCCGCCTGATGGCGACGGCGGCCAGCGGGCGGGTCCGGCTGATGGCTGCCAAGCTGCTGGTGGTCTGCGGACTCGTCGCTGCCGGCACCCTCCTGGCGGTTGCCGTCGGCCTCATCTACAGCTCCATCATAACCTTCACCACCGGCGGCGCCGATTTCGGTTTTGTTACTCCCGGCTTCATCCGCGACCAGGCAGAATCGTTTGGGCGGACGCTGTTCGTCATGACACCTTATGTCACATTGGCCTTCGCTGTAGCAGCCATCGGCCGCTCGACGCTGGCCGGCGTCGGCGCGGGCATAGGCATCGCCTTCATCGAGCCGCTGATCAACGGGCTGATGCGGCTGGCCGGCAATCCCTGGAAAGAGATCCCAAACTACCTGATCAACTCCAACACCGACGTGGTCATCCTCCAGAACAAGGTCCCTGATGTGATTCGGTTCGGCCCGAGCTCCCAGGATCTTGCCAGGAACCACTTGAACGGGACGCTCGAGGCGATGCTCATCCTGGCCGCCTACTCGGTTGTCTTCGTCGCGCTCGCGTTTCTCGCCTACCGACGGCGGGACATCACGGCTTGAGCGAAGCCGGCGTCGTCCACTGCCGGGCACGCGGCTCGCGGATGGTATGGGCGTGACATTCGAGTTGAGAGGAAGATGCCGCCTGGTGTGACGGACGCCGTGTTCGAAGAGGGCCGCCACGAGAAGCAGGTCGTCGCCCTATCCTCTGTGCTGGCGGCGATGCTCCTCACCACTCTCAAGATCGTCGTCGGCATCACGACAGGCAGCCTTGGTATCCTCTCCGAAGCCGCACACTCCAGCCTCGACCTGCTCGCGGCCATTATCACCCTCTTCGTCGTTCGCGTCGCCGGGCGGCCGGCCGACACGGTGCACCCCTTCGGCTACGGGAAAGCCGAGAACCTCGGCGCGCTCTCGGAGACCGTGCTCCTGCTCGCCACCTGCGTCTGGATAGTCTACGCGGCGATAGGGCGACTCACTGGCGCAGTCACCGAGGTCGATGCTAACCTGTGGGCCTTCGGGGTAGTGATTGTATCGATCGTCGTCGATTTCGGGCGCTCGCGGGCGCTGATGCGGGCCGCGAAGCGCTACGACAGCCAGGCGCTGGAGGCCGACGCCCTGCACTTCAGCACCGACATCCTGAGCTCGATCGTCGTGCTCACCGGCCTCGTGTTCGTGCGCCTGGCTGTGATCCTGGATGTGCCGATGCTGGAGAGGGCCGACGCCATCGCGGCTCTCGGCGTCGCGGGCATAGTGATCGTCATCAGCCTGCGCCTTGGTCGAGCCGCCATCTCCGCTCTCCTCGACGTGGCGCCGCAAGGCCTCGCCGACAAGATCAACAGGACGGCGGAACACGTGCCCGGCGTGCGTGAAGTGCGGCAGACGCGGGTGAGGCGCAGCGGGGCGGCCTCCTTCGTAGACCTGACCATCGCCGTGAGCCGCCGCGCCCACTTCCAGGAAGCGCACGCGATAGCCGAGGCCGTCGTCGACGCCGTGCGCGGCGCGGTTCCCCGCTGCGACGTGGTGGTGCACGTGGACCCGATGGTGGAGGTCGGCGAAACCCTCGCCGATACCGTCTTGGCGGCGGCCTCCGTGCGCGGGCTGCGCGCCCACGGCCTGCGTCTGCGCAACAGCGGCGGCTCCCTAAGCCTGGAGCTGCACGTAGAGGTGCCGGCGGCGCTCAGCCTCGGCGAGGCGCATCGATTGGCTACGGAGTTCGAGGCGGCGGTGATGTCCGAGGCGCCGGAGCTGGCCAGCGTCAACAGCCATATCGAGCCGATGGAGGAGACACGGCCCGCCGCGCCTGAGTCCGGCGAGGTCGAAGCCATCACCCGTCAGGTGGAAGACGTCGCGAGGGCCCAGACGCTGGACATCCACCGCATCGAGGTGTGGCTGGTCGACGACGAGTGGCACGTGTCGCTGCACCTGCTGGTGCCGTACGAGACCCCGGTGGTGGACGCGCACCGTATGAGCGAGCGCCTCGAGAAGCGTCTGCGCGAGGTGATCCCCAACCTCGGCCGCATCGTCGTCCACACCGAGCCGCCGGAGGCCGTGGCCGAAGAGTAGCCCGCTCGGCCGAGCCGATTGGCGAACCCCTTCGGCTGCTAAGGACTTCGCGTTGGTGGAACGAGGGTCGGGAACGGGTAGACTGGCGTCTTCGGGCAGCTCTCAAAGTTGGGCGGCGGCAGCTTAGAGTCGGTGAGGGCCACCCCGACGTTGCCCAGAGGGACGATCTCCTCGGCCGCCTTCTGGAGCCTCTCCCTGGAGGCTCCAATGAGGATAGCGGAGTCACCCGTCCAGATGCGAACAGTGCCGCTCTCCCCCCAAAACGCTTTCGCCCCCCGGAAGTCGACGAGATGATCCAGCGGTATTCCAAATCTTTCCGGTGGGTTCCAGCACAGCGGGCTTATCTGTATCTGTAGAGGGGGACCGCAGCCCTCGCCGCTGGGCTGCAGTGTGCAGTCGCCGTATACGAAGGCGACCATGTTCATGTCGGCGAAGCCCCGCCGGGGGGTCCGTTCGCTGACGTATGTCAGATTAAGGGAGTCGAAACTCTCCCCCAGCCACCAGAGGGGCCAGTCCTTGAAGTCACGGGCCTCCTGAAGCTTGTCGGGCGCCACAGGCGTGCCCGGCAGGCCCTGCTCGCCTACGGCGGCGGGCGGCGTGAAGCTCTCACCGCCGCGGTCGTGGAGAAAGAGAAACGCCAGCATGGCCGCCGCACCGATGAGGGGGGCCAGTATCCAGGGCCCGTACCTTACGATCCTTGTACGTTTCACTTGGCACCTCCCAAATCACCGCGACCGGTTTCCCTACCCCGCCGACACGCGTGTGGGAGTACCAGGTCACTGTGCTGATTGGCACAACGCCCGCATCGTATGCCTTCCCCCGCTCCTCGTGTCAAGACCTAGCGTGTCCACTGCTTTCTGTCCCGGCATGGCCCTTCCCCACGATACGCCATTATGACAAGCGCGGTGACCCTAAAGGCGCCGAGCGGCCGCGGGTAGCCTCCCCCTACGGCGCCTCCAGCTCCCCGCCGAGCTGCCGGATACGATCAAGGATGGCCGCGGCCTCCGCGGGGCGCTGCCGGCCTGGGCCGGTCCTCTAGGGGGTCTATGTAGACGGGAATGGGCTCTACCTTCTCCACGCCGCTCGCGGACAGGGTTATCTTGAGCGCGACCGTCTCGAACGGCGCCGGGCCGAGCTGCGCCAGGTCGTCCTCGTCCAGGTCGAAGACGAAGTTGCCGAGGCTGTAGGCTATGAACGAGGGGCCGCTGAATTCCCAGCGCTGAAGCACGTGAGGATGGTGGCCGAGGACCAGCGTGGCGCCCGCGTCGACGGCGGCCTGCGCCAGGAGCCGCTGCGTGTCCGATGGCTCATCCGCATACTCGTTGCCAGCGTGCAGCGAGACCACCACCACATCGGCCTGCGCCCTCGCCCGCCTCACGTCCTCGCTTATCGTGTCGACGCTTCCCCAGGCCACGCCGTCGGCGTCCGGCGTCGCCGCGACGGCATCGGAGGTCGCCGCAAAGGAGAGGAAGGCGACGCGCAGCCCCCGCGCTTCCAGGATGGCCGGTTGCCTTGCCGCCGCGTCATTCTCACCGGCCCCGGAGTGGGCGATACCCGCCGAGTCCAGGGCCGCGATGGTGTCGTGGAGCCCCTCCGGCCCGAAATCGAGCGCGTGGTTGTTGGCCATTGACACCACGTCGATCCCGGCCAGCGCCAGCCCGGCCGCATCGCGGGGCGGCGTACGAAAGGTGTACTTCTTGTCGGCGGCCGTCCCGCGCTCCGTGAACGTCCCCTCCAGATTGGCGATGGTGACGTCGGCGTCAGCCAGTATGGGCGCCACGTGCTCGAAAGGATAGGTGGCGCCGTAGTCGTCCATGAGGGTGGCGATGTCCCGGGCCAGCATGAGGTCGCCAACTGCCACGAGGCTGATGGCGCCGTCCGGCGCGGATGCGGGCGATGCTGGCGATGTCGCCAGGGGCGGCACGGTTGTGACAGCAAGCGTCGATTCCTGGCTTCGCTGCGCGCCACAGGCGGCCGAGAGGACGAGGGCGGCGGCCAGCGCGGCGAGGCGCAGCTTGTGGCGGCGGTTCAGGGCAGTCGGCATGGCGGGGTTTCTCTTCGTCGTCACGGGCACAGGCCGCAGGCTCACCGAGGTGCAGCCTTCGGGTGCTCATCGGACGTGCCGCCGGTGAAGCGGTTGAGCCAGTGTGCCCAGGGCAGCTTGTAGAGCAGAACCACGCTCAAAAGGCTCATGGCCTGGAGAACCAGGGCCACCCAGCTTCCGAAGGTCGCCTGGAACAGACCGCCCAAGGATTCGACGACGCGATGCGTCGTCCAGACCCAGAAGGTGTTAGCCAGAATGCGCGCGCAACAGAAGGCTACCAGCACCCGCGCCATACTCACTTCGGCCATGCCGGCGGCTATGAACAGGTTGTTTGTCGGAAACGGGGAGAGCGCATAGAGGAACACCGCCGGCCCCACGTAGCGGCGGCGTTTGTCCAGGAAGCGGCCCAGCTCCGCAAGATGCGGCTCCTGGCCCTTGAGCAAGCGGCGCTTGAAGAGAGTGCTCGCCTTGGCCAGCAGGAGGCGCCCCAACCCGGAGACGATAGCTCCAGGGACGGTTAGGAGCAGGAGCGGCAGGTCGAACTTGATGTAGAAGAAGGCCAGCACCATCCAGGTGGACGGCATGAGGGCCGGCACCAGGTTGATGACGAAGGAGAGCGCCAGCGCAGCGCATATCCAGAGGGCTGCCTCGGCCATGAGGCCATCGTATCAGGCGGCCGCCGCTGCGTCAGCGAGGGAGAACCCCGGAAAGGAAGGGAACGCTGACCGACCGGGCCGGTCGGCCGACGATTAGGCGGGGGTGACGGCCAGGCGGTCTCCCACCTGGGTGCCGCTGGCCTCGATGGTCCCCGCAGGCAGCTCGAGGGTGGAGTGGCCGCTTCTCAGGCAGCCCGAGAGGCGGAAGGGCCGGAGTGCACTCACCGCCTTGACGACCACATGCTCTCGGTTGAGGTAGAGGACGTCTATTGGGAAGAACATGAACAAGGTGTGGATGGAGGTGCACGGCGTCAGAAGGAGCCCTTCATCCCTGGCAAGCCTGCGGCGTCCCAGGAGCCCAACCAAGCGGGACCAGACCCGGTCGGCTGGCCGCACGCGAGCGGCGACCTCGCTTTCGCGCGTAAGGTTTCGGACCTCCAACATCTTCCGGCTCATTACGAGAAGGTCTGAAAGATGCTAATCACGGCAGGCCCCAGGATAACCATAAAGAGTGTAGGGAAGATGCAGAGCACCAGCGGGAAGACCATCTTCACCGGCGCCTGGTTGGCCAGCTCCTCCGCCCGCTGACGACGTCGCATGCGCAACTGGTCAGACTGTATTCGGAGCACCTGGCTTATGCCGGTGCCCATCTGCTCGGCCTGAGTTACCGCGTTGACGAAGGTGATGAGGTCTGGCACCCCGATGCGCTCGCCCAGGTCGCGCAGGGCTTCGCGGCGCATGCGGCCCATGCCCACCTCGCGCAGAGTGCGCGAGAGCTCCTCGGCGAAGGGACCCTGCACCTTCTCCGCTACCCGCGCGAGGGCGGCATCGAGACCGAGTCCTGCTTCCACGCAGGTGGTTATCAGGTCAAAAGAGTCCGGCAGGCTCTTCATGATGACGGTCTGGCGACGGCGGACGCGGTTGATCAGCCAGAAGTAAGGCAGCGCCAACCCCAAGCCGCCCATGGCCGCCAGCATCAGTAGATGGGTGGTCTGGAAGCCGCCGCCGCCCGACACCATCACGGCGAACGCTAGGGCCAGGAAGAGCCCTCCGACGGCGGCCATGACCGTAAGAAAGCCGCCCAGGTTCAAGGGTTCCCCGGCCAGGATCAGCTTCTTCTTCAACCCGTCCAGGATGCTCTGAGGCAGGATGGCGAGGATACGGTCCGCCACGGCGTCGACCGCCGGTCCCAGGACGCGCTCGCTAAGCGGGCGCGCAAGGTCGGGCATTTCCTGCCGGTTGGCCCCCGAGGTCAGCGAGTCTATCCGCGACTGTACCAGGTTCTCGCCGCGCCAGAAGAAGGCCGTTACGAGCAGGAACACTGCCAGCATCATGAACCCGGCCGCCAGCAATGCCAACAAATTCTGGTCCATCACTACCCTACGCCTCTATGGCTAATATGCGCTGGATGAGCAGTATGCCGATGAGCTCCATCATGCCGGCCGCAGCCAGCGTGACCAGCCCCGCGACGGTGGTGAAGAGTGGAGCCATGTAGCCGCTGGCCACCAGGGTAAGCATGCCCATGATGGCAACGGGCAAGCCGCCTAAGATGTAGCCCGTCATCCGCTGTTGAGACGTCACAGATTTGATGTGGCCGCGGAGACGGACGCGTTCACGCATGGTGTGAGCCACCGTGTCGAGGATTTCCGCCAGGTTCCCACCCACGGTTCGCTGGATCAAGATGGCCGTTATGACAATTTCGAGGTCATAGCTGCTGGCGCGCTCGCTAAGGGCCAGCAGGGCCTCTTCGGTGGAGGACCCGACATTGATGTCGTGGAGGGTGCGCCGCAGCTCCGTGGCGAGAGGATGTTTGAGCTGCTGGGCGGTCACATCCAGGCTTTGTAGCAGGCCAAAGCCCGCCTTCAAGGAGTTGGCCACCATCGTCAGGGCCTCTTCGAGTTGGCCTTCCAGCTTACTGAGCCGCTTCCGCTTCCGATAGCGCACAAAGAACGCGGGTGCAAGGTAGCCCACCAACGCCAGCACTGCCCCTACCACCAACGCTACCGGTCGCGACGGGATGAGCACCAGGCCCAGGGCAAAGAAGAGAAGGGCCATGCAGAAACGCAGGACCACGTATTCCCCCACCCTTAGGCGCAGGTCTGCCTGGTCCAGGCTTAGGGCAGCGTCGGCGGCCCATTCTCGCCCGATAAAGAGCTGCCCCAACCCTAGGAACGCTCCGGACCGCTTCTCGCGCAGGGCGGAGCCCGCCGCAGAGTGGTCGAGCGCAGGTGCAAAGATCAGATTCTGGAGACGATCGCGAGTCACGTTGCCGGCAGTGCTCGTGGCCGCCAAGCCCACAGCAATCACAAGCAGCGTAATGGCCACCAGCACGGCAAGGGCAGCGGTCAGAGCAAGCGGGTCCATGGTCTAGATCCTTGCACCGCTGAACATGTCCGCCGGGATGCTGATGCCTGCCACCTCGAAGCGGTCGGCGAATTGAGGCCGGATGCCAGTGGAGCGGAAGTGGCCCACCACCCGGCCTTCGGGGTCGATTCCCTCCTGCTCAAACCGGAAGAGGTCCTGCATGGTAATCACTTGTCCCTCCAGGCCCGAGACCTCGGTGAGGTGGGTTATCCGCCGGCTGCCATCCGAGAGGCGGGAGATCTGGATCACCATGTGGATAGCGGAGGCTAGCTGTTCGCGGATGGCCCGCACCGGCAGCTCCAGACCGGCCATCAGGATCATGTTCTCCACGCGGGCGAGGCAGTCACGGGGCGAGTTGGAGTGGACGGTGCTTAGAGAGCCTTCGTGACCGGTGTTCATGGCCTGCATCATGTCGAAGGCCTCCGGCCCGCGCACCTCGCCCACCAGGATGCGGTCCGGGCGCATGCGGAGGCAGTTCCGCACCAGGTCGCGCTGCGTTACCTCTCCCTTGCCCTCCAGGCTGGCTGGACGCGCCTCCAGGCTCACCACGTGCCCCTGCTGGAGCTTGAGCTCGGTGGGATCCTCGACGGTGACGATACGCTCCGTGTCCGGAATGAAGGCGGAAAGCGCGTTGAGGAGCGTCGTCTTTCCGGTGCCAGTACCACCGGAGAGGAGTATGTTTAGCTTGACCTGCACACAGGCGCGACAGAACTCCGCCATCTCGCGCGTTATGGTGCCGGTGGCGATGAGGTCCTCGATCGTCAGCTTGTCCTGTCGGAACTTACGGATGGTGATCGTGGGGCTTTTGGTGGCCACCGGCGGGATGATCACGTTGACACGCGAGCCGTCGGCGAGGCGCGCGTCCACCATGGGCGAGGACTCGTCTACCCGCCGGCCCAGGGGAGCGATGATGCGCTCTACGACTCGCATGATGTGGTTGGCGTCCCGGAAACGGATGGGGCTCAGGTAGAGACGCCCTTCTTTCTCGTAGTAGACCGTGTCAGGAGCGTTGACCATTATTTCAGAGACGGTGCTCTCTCTCACCAACCCCTCGATGGGTCCCAAGCCCAGCACCTCGTCCGCTACGGCGGTCACCAGTTCGTCGCGCGTCACTCCGACGATGCCCGGCATCTCCTGCGCGATGAGCGCACGGGCTGCCGTCTCAACCGCGGCGCGCGCCTTCTCGGGCTCCAGACCCTCCAATTTGGAGGGATCCAGCTCCTCGATGAGGCGCTGGTGGAGCTTGTAGGTCAGCTCATTGACAGCCTCGCTGGAGCGGACCGGCGCTCCTCCTGAAGAGGGGCGACGACCGAATCCGTCGCCGCCCGTGGTGCTTTTCGTGCTTTGCCAGCCGAACTGACTCATGGTACGCTCGTCCTCTTACGCTGGTGTGCCGTTGCTCTCGTCCATTTCCCCTTGCCTAGCGACCCAGGATGCGATCCAGGAAGCCCTTGGACTCTGGCCGGGTGCCGCTCAAGACGTATGCCAGGTCGTTGATGCTGCGCGACACGCGGGCATAGGGCCGGGTGAGCACGATGGGCTGCCCGAGCTGGGTGCTGCTGGTCACGGCCAGGTCATGCGGTATGCGCCAGAACACCTCGTACTCCAGCACCCGCTGAACGTCATCCTCGCGCAGACTGTTGGCGGAGGTGCAGTGGTTGATAGTCAGCTTCACCTTGTCCGGGGAGATCGAGGCCGCGCGCAGCATCTCCAGGGCCAGCGCCGTGTCCTTGATACTGGCGATGTCCATGCTGGTGATGAGCAGGATAAGGCTCGCGTGCTCCAGGGTGGTGGCGATGATTTCGTTGAAGGTGCCCGGCGTGTCAATGATCACGTAGTCGAAGCTCTGAGCCAGCAGGTCAAGGATCTTCTCGATATGCTGAGGGGTCAGGTTCCGCCACTCGTTGGGATGCAGGGGCGCCGGCAGGACGAAGACGCCGCTGTGATGCTGCACCAGGTAGTCGCGCACCTTGTCGCGGTCCATCTCGTCCAGGTGGCGGCCCACGTCGGCGATGCTCTGCTCGACGGGCACGTCCATCATGATGGCCACGTCCCCGAAACGAGTGTCCATGTCCACCAGCACGACCGTAGAGTTGGTCGTGCGCTGCAGGGAGGTGGCCAGGTTGGTGGCGATCGTAGTCTTGCCGATACCCCCCTTGGCGCCGAAGACGGTAATAATCGTGCCGCGCGCCGCCGTCTCCTGCGTCTGGCCCGTCATGCGCATGCGCTTGCGCTCCTCCTGCTCCAAGACGCCATGAATCGAGCGGACGAGCTCCTCTGGCTTGACGGGCTTGATCAGGTAGTCGCGGGCACCGGCTACCATGGCGCGCCGCACGGCGGCAGCATCGGCCATGGCAGAGTAGACGATGGTGGGAGCGCCGGGCATGGCATCGGCCAGCGACTCGATAGTCTGGAGGGCGCGGGCTACGGGCTCTTCGACGGAGACCAGAAAGAGGTCAGGCAATCTCTCCTGGGCTACGGTGACGGCTTCAATGCCGTACCCCGCCTCGCCCGCCACCGTGAGGTGGGCAATCTGCAGGACCCGCTTCATATCGGCGCGGCTGCTGAGGTCGGGGTCGACCGTGACCACTTCTGGCGTTTGAGCCATAAACCCTGCTCCCGGCGAGAATCAGGTCTCCTAGAGAATTATCGACGTGGCTGCCTCTCCCATTAGGGTTTCCACCTACCTCACGGCCGGCGGCGGCAGGTTGGTTGGGATCAGCTCCGCTTCTGCCACGATCGGGATGTCCTGGACGCTCGAGTCGCCGTAGGGGCGCTCGGCCAGCCGGAGGACCCCGTTCTCTTCAGCCAGGAAGAGGAGTTGCGCCTCCTGCGGAGTCACCGACAGCGTGATGGTGGAGGCCTTCGGCTCGGGTGCTACGTCAGTGTTGCGGGCCCTCTGCGCGTCCGTCCCGGTGGTGGTCGTATCGCCGGTGGTTGTCCCCACTTCCGGTGCCGTGTCGACCACAGTCTGGGCCACAGCCAGCACCTCGATGTTCTGGAGGATGATGCGGGAGAAATACTTGTTCTTCACTATCTGCTGGTCGCCGTTGCCGAAGGTGACATCGAAGACGCCGATGACGTCCACGTAGTCGCCGGGAAGTACTAGCCCGCCGCTGCTGGTGACCTCGCTCACCTGGATGGAAATGCCGCGTTTGCCCTCCGGGATGATGTACGACAGGCTATCGCCGGTCGTGGCGACACTCTCCAGGGACACCACCTTGGTGGAGAGCACTTCCTCGCCCGTGGCGACGGGATAGCGTGTGACCTGGCCCACGACCTGGCTCAGGTCGGTGTAGGCCAGCTCGCTGTGGGCATCCGTCGGCACCTGTCGCACCTCCACCATGCTCGTCGTGACCTTGGTGCGGGCCGGGATGTCCTGCTTCGCCACCACCGCCGGCACCATCGACGCGGCACCGCTGGCACCGGTGCTCTCCGACCCGCGGCTGACGGCGGCGTACACCAGGATAGCGGCCACGATGCCTGCGGCGAGGCCGAGCAGCAGAAGCCTGCGGTTGGTCCTGTTGCCGGCTAATGTTATCGGTCTGGCCATGGGAGTCCCCTCCTGAGTTACCGTTCTCTCTGCAAGTGTAGTAACGGCACTTGATGTTGTCCTCTTGAGGAGGCGGCGCCAAACGCCACGAACATACGGTCAGTCCGGAAGCTGGATCAGCCGCGCGCCGGTGGCGAGATTCGCCGCCGCTATCTGAAAGATCGAGGCCAGATCACTGGTCTTCGGCAGGCAGAAGAAGTGGTCACCGTCTGTGTTTTCGGCGGTGACACATCCGTTGTTGGTCGAACTCGTCGCCATGTCCGCGAGCAACTGGATGACTGTCTTGTTATGGTAGATGCCGGACGTGTCCGGACACATGTCGGAGGACGTCAAGCCAAAGCCGACAGTGAATATCTCTATAGGCGGTGAGCCGGTCTTCGCCGCCTGAGCCGCGTTGTACGCAGCCAGACAGGTCGAGCCATTCGGCGAACCGTCTGTCTCGAGGATTATCCCCTTCACGGCATTGGAACGTCCGTTGCTGTGCAGATAGGTGGCGGCAGCCGTTACCGGCGATGCGAGGTCGGTGCCGGTGCTGGACGTGTCGAAGCAGGTGATGCCCTTCTCGAGATGGCTGCTCGCGAGGGGCGTCTTACTGGCATTCACGTACGCCTCGTTGTATCCGGGGGGGGTTGCGGTTGCGTTTCCGGTTCCGCTCAGACCAATCGGGACCCAGTTGCTGGTCGGGGTCCTAGTGGCGGCGGCCACTACGTGTACTCCGGTGGGTGACCCGCTGCATGTGCTGGTGTTGCTGCTGCGGCCCAGTAGGCCAAGGCCGACCCACTGCTGCGCCGGGTTGTACAGTCCCAGTATTGCATTTGCCGCATTCTGAGCGTTCGTCACGTCCGCTGAACTCATGCTGCTGGTCCGGTCGATGAGTATCAGCAGGTCGACAGGCCCCGTGGGCGGACCTCCGCAGGCCCCGCGGCAGGCGGCCGCGCGGATGTCCCCGGTGGAATGATGGAACATGTCAAAGATCGGCGCGATAAGAAAGGTCACGTCCTCGCTGGCCCCTACCACCACGGTGTTGCATTTGTTGCCTTGCGAGGGGACGCACTGGGCGGAGCAGGTCCAGGTACTGCTGCTGCACGTGAAGGTATGTGAGCCGGGATCGCAGGCCGCCGGGACATCCCCGGAGTCCGCGTGGTGGTCGTGATCGCGGTCGCCCACTATGCAGCGAAAGGTGACGTTCTGCCCGCTCAAGTGGGAGTGAGGGTCATTAGCACTAAGGTACTGGTTGGCTTTGGTCTGGGCCGCTGTCCCGTTATTGGGGAGCTCCTGGGCGGCAGCCAGGGCGGCGGCGTCCACGGCGTTCTGGGTCTCCTCCCGGCCGTGCATGAAGCGCCCCATGTCGATGACGATGGCGGCGAAGCTCAGGCCAATCACCACGAAGAAGGCGGCCACGATGATGATCTGGCCCTTCTCGCGCCCGCGGAACGCACGCAGAATACGGCGATGCCAGGATCTGGTACTCATCACTCAAGCCTCATGCTGGAAACGGCCGTCATGTGGAGGGGCCCGCCAGCGAATCCTTCAACGAAGTTGCCCAGCGGCGTGATGTAGTGGTAGTCGTATGTGACGGTAACCGTCAGTTGATCGCCGGAGTTGCCCGTGCAGTTCCCGAGGTCGTGCGGACTGACCGACACAGTCACATCGCTTGTGGTCAGAAGGCCAGCGGAGGTAGAAACGGTCTTGTTCTTGATGGCGGCACAGCCAGCGCTGACGGCGCCGAGGCGCGCCCCTTCCCGGGCGGAGTTGGTGACAGTGATCCAGGCCCTGAGGCCCATGCCGAAGTCGACAATGCTGAAAAGCAGGATTAAGAGGATGGGCATGACCAGGGCAAACTCAACAGCCGACTGGCCGCGTTGACCGTTGCCGGGTCTGCTGTGACTGCACCTACCACTCATCACGATCCGACCTTGCCCTTTGCGCTCTACTCTCTGCCAGAGGCTGTGACTTCGTGTCCAACGCACATAACCCGGCGGACTAGACGGCGAGCGCGTCGACAATCGTGTGGACGAGCGACCCCACCGCGGGCACCAGCGCGTAGAACGCGGGAATTGCCGCCAGGGATATCAAGAGAATAATGAGGCCGTACTCGATCAGGGTCTGCCCTCGCTCCCCCGTCCGCTTCCTGTCCGGCTCAGGCGGTTTCACTTCCTGCCTTTTGTCCATAGACCACCGCCTTGTCAAAGCCTTGGCGGTGGGCGGACCTGGTCAGGCCCGCCCACCGCCAAGCGCGCCGATAACTAGCCGGCCAACGCGCTGGTAATTCGAGTGACCAGGCCCGTGAAGGCACCAGTCAGGCCGAGCGCAAAGGCGCCGACGATGACGATGCTAATCAAGGCGGCGATCAGGCCGTACTCGATCAGGGTCTGGCCATCCTCGCGGCGCAGCCAGTTCATCACTCCGTTGAGTAGCCGCATGTTCTCCTCCTTCTCCTGATCCCGGGGGCGAGCACCCACCGGCCCCCCTTTGTCCCCTCACCGGCCACGCAGCCGGCTTCGTGACGTTTGTTACCCTGCTTCCGCCTCCCTCCCTGGACGGCGGTATCCGTGGCAGGGACTCCCTATTCCGACGCCTTCTGTTCGGGTTTCACCTCCTGTTTGTTAGGGTTTTTCCTTATGTGACCACTACAGTATCGGCGCCCCTCAGGAAACCTGAAGCGATCTACCTGGGTGGGGCTCACCAGTTGCTGAAACATCAAGCGGCGCGACGGGCGCTGTCACTCACGATCGTGGAAGACACGGAAACGCACTCGCCCTCCTCTTGGGCCTGGCGCATCGACGGTGTCAGCCTGACGGCGACAGCCCAGGAGAAACCACCGAGGACCAGGCCGGCAAGAACATCCGAAACGTAGTGCTCGCCGAGATAGACGAGGCTGAAGCCCATGGAAGCTACGTACACCGGGCCGAGGATGCGCATCCAGCGGCCAAAGCGCCAGCTCGCAAGGACGACGAGAATGGTCTGGGCCACGTGCAAAGAAGGAAAGGCTGCGACGTCGTTGATACCCACCACTTGATAGTTGCGCTCATAGAAGCCAGACCAAAAACTGTCTACGACCGCGGCGGCGGTACGCGTGAGTTGTGGCAGATGTCCGTCCAGCCCCGCGAGCCAGGGTGGAGCTGTGGGCACCAACGTGAACCAAGCGGCGCTCAAACACATGGTCACCAGGGTGGCAGAGAGATAGAGGCGAAATCCGAAAGGCCTGAGGTGCCAGAGCGCCACGGCGGCGATGAAAGGCACGGCGAAGTAGCTGAAATAGACCACCGAACAGTAGATATCGAGAGGGCTAACGCGGCCCACTGAATACAGGTGGTCCTGAAGCCACACCGCTGGCACGTTGCCGTGGAACAGGACCTTGTCCAGCCCGATTACATAGTCGTATCGGGTCTGGAAGCCCGCCTGGTCCGCTAGCGACCTGAGATATGCCAGGAGGACGAACACCAGGCCGAACACGGCAAGTAGGAGAGGCCTACTGACCTCCTGGCCGCTTCGGTCCCTGCTGAGGACCTGCCAGTAAACGCTCACTATCGCCGCCAGTGTGAGAGCGATGAAGGCATAAACGGGGAGGAGGCTCTCCAAGTAGCGGATGACCATCACAGCGGCGAGGAAATAGGCGACGTTCCTTAAGCCAACAACTGTCGCCCATATCAGGCGGCTAGCATGAGACAGGCCTACTTGGGCACTTGGGTTTGAGAACAACGGGTTCAGGGATCTGTTGAAATCCATGGAGGCCCACGCCGGCACCTTATGCATTACGCGGTTCCGACCTCAATGCCAGCGTGAGTTGGGGGGGCGATCAGCCGCTCTGTGCGGGAGTTGAGTTTGGAAGTACACCAGTCCCCCTCCCGGCTAGAATCCGGTTAGCAGCCTGACGGCTCCATCCCCGGGGCGAGTGCCTGCAGGCCCAGCAAAAGGGCGCGGATGTCCTCTCGCGCGGCGGGAGAGGGCGCCACGTCCTCTGCCAGGGGCCGGATGAGGGATGCCACCTTCAGGAGGGCCTCCAGTTGGCTGCGATATTCCGGGTACCTTTGCAGGGCCCTGTCCAGGTCGGAGCCCTGACGCAGGGCCTCCAGGCAATCAGCCAGTGCTTGCACGATGCTAACCAACGCTTTCTGCTTTCATCAGCTTGCGAAGGGCGCAGAGCGCGCGGTGCTGGATGACGCGCACCGCGGCCACGCTCTTGCCGGTGATTAGGGCCACCTCGCGATACTCCAGGTCCTCTACGAAGCGCAGGATAATCACCTGTCGCTGTTCATTGCCCAACTGGAGAATGGCCTGTCGGACACGCTGCTCGTCAGCCTGTCTTTCGGCCACTTTCTCCGGGTTGCGGAAGCGGTCGTGGTCCTCCAACCCTTCGTGCAACTGGTTGCCCTCACGCCGCGACCGCAGGTGGCTGATGGCCAGGTTGTGGGCGATGCGCAGCAGCCAGGATGCAAAAGGTACCCCTCGGTCCTCGTACCGGTCCACGGCCTCCCAGGCCTGAAGGAAAGTCTGGGCGGTCAGGTCTTCCGCTTCGCTAACGCTATTGACGAGGTAGTAGATGTGGCGGTAGACGCGCACGACGTGCATGTCGTAAAGCTCGCCGAAGGCCTCGGCATCCCGCCCAGTCGCCCTTTCGATGAGCAGCCGCTCGTCGTCGACGCGCCGAAGGTCGAGCTTCAGCATCCAGTTCTCGCGTACTACAAACGACCCTGGTGGTCGAATCGTTACATAGGGTTCTGCGGGACCGTCGTTAGGGTTTCCCCGCGCCGCCGTTAGGGTGTTCCCTTATGTAGGATCGGCAGCAGAAGACACGAGTTGAGGGGATTTCAGGTGATGGAACGTTAGAATCTTAGAACCTTGGAACCTTGCCGGGATGGGCCGGTCGATGATGCGCCGTCAGTCACCTTCGCCGCCAGTATCAAAGTCGTCCTCTGGCGCCGCTTCGGGCTCGGGCGCAGGCGCAGGCTCAGGCGCAGGCGTCTGTTCGTCCTCGGCTGATCTTCCGGGTCACCCGGCGAGCCGGCTCGCTTCTTCCTTCTGGCCTGACGACTGCACTGTCTTCGATTGCTCTAGCGCCGCGAGCGCTTCCTCAACACCGTCGCTTGGCAACAGCAGCTCAAAGATGAGGTCTGTACGGGCCCACTCGCATCTCCTCGCCGGGCTGAAGCACAAACCAGCCACCGGGGGGACTATCGGTGGCGAAGGTGGCGAGGCGGGTAAGCTTGTGGTACATGAGCCGCCCCTCGCTAACCCACACGCGGGCCTCTTCCGGGGCGATGCTCCCGTCGTCGCTTGCCAGCACCAGGTCGCAGGAGGGCGAGGAGCCCAGGCGCCGCGGACGGGCGCCAATCTCGATCGCCTCTCCTTGCCGCAGACCAGAGGCCATGACCAGACGGCCCAGAGGCTCGTCGCTCAGAGTAGGAGCCTCGCCGGAGTGTGACTCCCAGGGCTCGGGCTCTCCGTTGCGACGCGAGGACCAGGGGCGGACGCGGCCCGCCAGCGCGGGCGCCGGCGGCGCTCGACGGGCGAGCACCAGCAGGCCCAACGCCCCCGCAGCAGCCAACAGCAGCAGGACCGCTCCCATCGCCAAGAGAGCGGGCGACGGGCCGCCTCCGGAGGGCCTCGCTGCCAGGAAGCCCAGCTCGACAGCTCCTACGCCAGGGGCCGCGTCGACGGCCTCCACCCGCAATACGTGATGCCCAGCGGCATAGGCTGCTGGGTCCAGGCTCACCTCATAGGGCGGCGACGCCAGCTCGGCAAGAGGAGAGCCATCCACTGTGACGCGCAATGTGCTTGGCGGCGGCTGGCCCGCGACCTGGAGTGAGAGCCTTACGGGTGCGTCGATCTTCGCGCCGGATGCCAGGCCCTGTACCGTTATCATGGTAGGCTCGGTTGCGGGCGGCGTCGCCGCGGCAGCCAGCGTCTTGTGGGCTAGGCCGGAAGCGCTGCCCACCGTCGCCTCGATCTCCAGCGTTAGGGGCTGCGCCCGGTCCACGGTCCCGGCGCTCAGTGTGACGACATACTGGCTGCGCAGGAAATCGCCAATGGCACGATAGAGCTCGCTCAGGCCCTGGGGCGTCGGCGTCTCCAGAAAGCGGCCGCCCGTACCCTGAGCCAGGGCCTCAAGATAGGCGCGATCGATGTCGCTGCCCAGCCCGATGGTGAAGAAGGGGGCCCCCACCGCCGCCGCTTGTTGCAGGGAAGCCTCCCGACTGATGCTGCTGCGGTTTCCGTAGTCCACGCCATCGCTAAGGAGAATGACGGCCTTGCGCTGGGTCTGTGCGGAGGCCGCGATGTAGGAGCTGACACTCGTCGCCTGGTAGAGGGCAGTGTTGCCGGCGCCCTGAAGCGAGTCCAGACCCGCGAAGACGGCGCCTCGATCGGTGGTGAAGTCAAGGACAGGCGTCACGGCGTCGCCGAACGTAACCAGAGCTGCACTATCCGTGGGCGCCAGTCCCTCCACGAAGGTGCGCGCCGCTGCCCGGGCCTGGACCAGCGGATCGCCCTCCATGCTTCCACTGACGTCCACGGCCAGCACCACCGCGACACCAATATTGGAGTTGACGGCGGCCGTCACCTGGCTGATAGGGGCCGGT
This sequence comes from uncultured Chloroflexia bacterium, assembly GCA_963726245.1. Classification (GTDB taxonomy): domain Bacteria; phylum Chloroflexota; class Dehalococcoidia; order DSTF01; family JALHUB01; genus CAVSBT01. Next base: position 109,754 of record CAVSBT010000025.1, on the reverse strand, counting down.
GATCCTGCCTGTCCGGCACCCTCGACGCCGATGCGTACGACGAAGTTGTCCTTCGTGAGGCCGAGGACGGGCCGCCCCGAAGCGTCTAAGACGCTGACCACGGCTGTCACGTCGCCGGCGCTGCCGGTTTCGAGGCTGGCGATATCTACACCGAGCTCACCACTGCCCGCGGCCGCTATCGCCCTGGAAGTGCAGACAAGGGTTATGAACGCTGCTGAGAGCCAGCGCCTTAGCATCATGCTGTGGGTCCCTCTGACTCTAGTTTCGGTTCCGTCCGGCGGCGGTTTAGTCGCTGCGCGGCACGAAACCGGCGAGCGGCCGTCACCCATCCGCTTTTCGGAGCATGGTAGTCTCGGCTCTTGCTGATGTGTCGCCCGCACGAGTTGCATGGAGGCTTCGTCTTGGTTCACGGCATGTAACAAACGTCCCAAGCGGGCGTTACAGTTTCATAGGAGAAGGCATAGTTACTTGACATTCTTCTATCGGCTGTGGCAGACTGCAGGCGCATTGAGCCAGCCAATGGTGTCAAGCTAACCTCATCCCTAAATATCGTCAGTCTTTTCTCCGGTCCGTAACCCGCAAGGAGGCGAAGACCGGGTTGAAGGCGGAGGCAGCGGCCGAAAGGAAGATGGCCAAGCCTCGAGCCCTGAACCTGGACATCAAGAATACGTCTCCGAAAGGGCAAGGTACGGGAAACCGTACTGGCGAGAGGCCCATAGGCACAGCTACCGAACGGGTCGCCCGCCCCTCCAATCCTTAGCGGTTGGAGGACGCAAAGCCACGGGTCTACGGCCAATGCGCTACGACCGCCGGGCTACCGAAGAGAGGCCATCGGTGAGTCTTCAGCCCGCCGCTTTCCAGACTGAAGGCAGCGGGTTGACGATTCTAGGGGTCTCGGGGCCCGGCAAGGGGAAGGCGGGGCCCTGAGACGGGGCCCTGGGACCCCTAGGATACATATCGTAATCCTGGACAACTGAATAAAGATCTCCGAAAAGGCGAGACGCGGGAAACCGCGTTACCCCCAGGGACGGGGACCCGCGATGAGCGGGCGCAAAGCCACGGGTCTACAGTCTGCCGCCCCCGGCGGGGCCCGCCGCAAGGCGGAGGTGGGGGGCTACGACAGCCGGGCTGCCGAAGAGAGCGCTCTCGGAGAGTCTTCAGCCGCGGCCTTCTTACCGGTAGGCGGTGAAGGCGGCGGCGTTTTATTTGTAGCGCATCGACAGGCAGCCATTAAATGAGCAGCGGAACTAACGTCATTCGGAGACTTCAGAGGCTACTGAGCGAGGACAGGGGCCGGGCGCGCCTCCTCACCGGCGTGGGCATGGCGCTGGCCCTGGCCCTGAGCCTGGGGGTAGCGGTGGCTCTCTCCGGCGAATCAGGCCCAGGCGACGGATCACACGCCCCCGAACGTCGAGAACGGTGTCCACTGCGCTCCCACGGGTGATCGGCCACGATCACCCCGGCTGCCCGCCATCCGGTCTAGCAGCACGCCGACGCCGACAGCACCAGCACGCCGACGCTCAACCAGTACGCCGACGGCCACAGCCACCGACACGCCAACGCCCACGCCGACACCCACCGACACGCCGACGGCGACGGCCACCAACACACCCACTCCGACCGCCGTCAACACGCCGACGCCAACGGCCACGAGCACGCCAACGCCGACGGCTACCAACACTCCCACGCCGACGGCCACAAGCACGCCGACGCCCACCGCCACCAGTACGCCGACGGCTACGAGCACGAGCACGCCGACGCTCACGGCCACCAGCACGCCGACGCGCACAAGAACGCCGACCAGCACACGCACAAAGACGCCGACTCCTACCAGCACGTCGACCGACACTCCCACGCCCACGCCGACGCCCCAGGAGTGCGTCGAGTCGGAGAGCATTCTCCCGATCACATTCCTTGGCCACACCTCGCAGCATCACTGCCCGGAGAATACGCCGACGCCGACGCCACCGTGTCACAAGACACCCACTCCCACGCCGACGCCCACGGCCACGAACACGCCCACCAGACGCCGACGCCACGCCGGCTACTAAGACGCCAACCAAGACGCCGACGCCACCGTGTCACACGAAGACGCCTACGCCGACCAGGACGCCAACGGCTACGAATACGCCGACCAGGACGCCGACGGCCACGAACACGCCCACGAGCACGCCACGCCACAACACGCCGACCAGCACGCCACTGACACGGCTACGCCGACGAGCACGCCGACCGACACGGCTACGCCGACGAGCACGCCTACCGACACGGCTACGCCGACGAGCACGCCGACTGACACGGCTACGCCGACGAGCACGCCTACCGACACGGCTACGCCGACGAGCACGCCTACCGACACGGCTACGCCCACGAGCACGCCGACTGACACGGCTACGCCGACGAGCACGCCTACCGACACGGCTACGCCCACGAGCACGCCGACCGACACGGCTACGCCGACGAGCACGCCGACTGACACGGCTACGCCCACGAGCACGCCGACCGACACGGCTACGCCGACGAGCACGCCGACTGACACGGCTACGCCGACGAGCACGCCTACCGACACGGCTACGCCCACGAGCACGCCTACCGACACGGCTACGCCGACGAGCACGCCGACTGACACGGCTACGCCGACGAGCACGCCGACTGACACGGCTACACCGACGAACACGCCTACCAAGACGAGGACGCCTACGGAGACGGCGACGGTGACGAACACGCCCACCAACACGCCGACGGTGACGAACACGCCTACCAACACGGCGACGGTGACCAACACGCCGACCAACACGGCGACGCCGACCAAGACCGCGACGCCGAGCGACACGCCGACAGCGACAGCGACTCGGAGCAGCGTCGTGCTTCCCACTGCCAGGGCGGCGACGCCGACGCGCACCCCCTTCTCGCAGGTGCTGCCCGTGGCCACGCCCGTGGTAAGGGCGCTGCCCAGGGCCGGTAGCGGGCCCGGCGATGGCTCGTTCCCCTGGCCGACAGTCTTGGGAGGCCTCTTCGCAGCGGCCGGCCTGATTCTCCTCTTCGGCGGTCTTCACACCCGACCCTCGGACATAGACCGGTAACAGCGTTCGACAAGCGCTAGATAGAAGGGGCGACGGTTTCAACCGTCGCCCTTCTTGTGTCACCGGCGCCTGGCCTGCGCCTGCCTTTCGACCGTCTCCTGAAAGGCCGGTCTCTCCGTGCCGATAATCCTGTTGAGAAGTGCGGCATCTGGTGCAAAGCCAACGGAGGCGGCAGCCATGCTCCAGCCCCTGGTGCGCCGGCTGCGAAAAGGCAGCATTCGTTCGAAGGTACGGCAGGCCATCGACGCGGGCGTCGGAGTCTACAATGGGTACTGGGACCTGCCAACCCAGGTTGAGCTGGGAAGGCCGGCCCTTTCGGAGCGGATCCTGGAGTGGTGCCACGAGTCCCTGGCGCGAATGCGCAAGCCCTATGGCCTGGACTACGTGACCCTGGTGCTGGCGGTCGTGGGCCCCGAGAACCAGGAGGTCGCTACACTTGGTTTCGGAGTGCTGCGGCCGCAGGACTTCTATGGCGAGGGCGACGTAACCGCCCGTCTGCGCGAGGTTATAGACCGCTGGTACGAGGAAGGCGTCCTCACCTCCTTCCGGTCCTTTAAGCTTTCGGCAGTCCTCTTCAGTTGGGGGGACCTGGCCCGGGAGCTTTTGCTGGCGGGATGAGGGGGCGTGGGGCGGCGCCTTCAGGAAAGAGGCGCCGGAACGACGAGCCTACTGAATGCCAGCGGCGGAACGCGGTGGCAGGCCCCCGGCCAGCGCTGTCGCTCTCCCCTAAAGAGGACTAGCCCGTGACCAACGTGACCGGCGCCGTAGTTCGCATCGAAGAGGAAGAAGAGGACCCTCGCGAGGCGCCATTCGTTCCGCAGCCGCAAACGGTCGAGGAGACCGGCCTCGATTACGGCCTTCTGGTCGATTTGTGTGTCAAGGCGCTGTACTACGGCGGCCGTCCGAAGGCGCGCGTCGTCTCCTCGCAGCTAGCACTGAGCTTCCACATCGTTCAGGAGGTCCTCACCTTTCTCAAGCGAGAGCAGTTCTGCGAGGTTGTCGCCAGCCCTGGCATTGGAGAGCAGAACTACCAGTACACCCTCACCACCAAAGGCGCCGAAAAAGCGGATGAGGTGCTGGCCCGGAACCGCTATGTGGGCCCGGCGCCCGTTCCCTTCCAGGCGTATCTGGAGATCCTGGACAGACAGTCTGTCAGGCGCCTCTCCGTGAGCAGGGAGGACGTTGAGAGAGTTCTATCCACGCTTGTTCTCAGCGAGCGCACGCTAAGGTGCATCGGCCCCGCCGTCAACTCCGGCAAGGCCATTCTCATCTACGGCGGCTCCGGCAACGGCAAGAGCACCATGGCGAGAGCCATCGGTGAGATGCTGGACGGCCAAATACTGGTGCCTTACGCAATTGAAATAAACGGCCAGATCATCAAGGTGTTCGACGCCCGGACTCACCAGGAAGCCGAGCCCTTTCCGCCGCTCGAGCGTCGCAACAACGACGACGAGAACAACGCGATGCCGAACGGGCTGGAGCGACGCCGCGACCGCCGCTGGGCCATCGTCCGCCGTCCAGTCGTTATGGCCGGCGGCGAGCTCACCCTTCGTGACCTCGAGCTCCGGTACGATGCCGTCTCTAAGTTCTACGTGGCGCCCCTCCAGGTGAAAGCCAACGGCGGTGCCCTGGTCATCGACGACTTTGGTCGCCAGATCGTGCAGCCCCGGGAGCTCCTGAACCGCTGGATCGTGCCTATGGACAAGGGCATAGACCACCTCGTGCTGCAAACAGGCGAGAGTATCGAGAGCCCGTTCGACGTGCTTCTGGTCTTCTCCACCAACCTGCCGCCTGCCCAGTTGGGCGACGAGGCCTTCTTCCGTCGCATCCGCCACAAGATAGAGATCCCCAACCCGACCCAAGAGGAATTCCTCCGGATCTTGGAGTGGGCCTGCCAGGAGAGAGGCATTCCCTTCTCCGAGGAGGGGGCAACATACCTCGTGGAGCACCACTACGTGCAGACCGGCCGGCCTCTGAGAGGCTGCCATCCGCGGGACCTGGTGGAGTTAGTAGACGATATCGCGCGCTACGGGGGCCGCGCGCCGGCTCTCGAACCCGGCCTCATCGACCAGGCCTGCGAATCCTACTTCGTCGACCTCTAGAGAGACTCAGAGAACCCGTTTTCCACCACGAGAGAAGGAAGCCGCTGGCTAACGGCTGGCCCGGGCCGGCTTGTGGGAAGAGATGCGCCTATCCCACGAAGATCATGGTGAAATAGTGCATGCCGCTGCCGTCGTCCGCGTAGCCCACTCCCAGCCGCGTGTAGTTGGGGCTGAGGATGTTGTCCCGGTGAGGTGGGCTGGCCATCAGATCGCGGACGGCGACCGCTATGGTTTCCGCCAGGGGGTAGTTGTTGCGGGCCAGGTTCTCGCCCGCCCACGAGTAAGAGATACCCCGCTGGTCAATGAGAGTGAAGGCGGTCTGACCGTCGGGACTAGTGTGGCTGAAGTAGTCTCGGCTCGCCATGTCGTTGGACCGGACGCGGGCGATAGAGACCAGCTCTCCGTCGACGGCAAGCGCCGGCAAGCCGGCGGCGGCGCGCTCCGCGTTGAGACGGCGGGTGAAGTCGGCCTCCAGCGGCGACAGGCTTACCCCTGCCACCGCCGCCGGAGATGCCGATGCTGGTGGCGGGGAAATCGGCGGCGGCGGCGGTGGCGTGGGCGTCAGTAGCGGGGGAACCGCTGTCGGCGGGACAGGTGTGGACGTCGGGGGCTCGACAGCGGTCAGTAGAACGGGCGTGGGCGGCTCAGGCGGGACCGGCGTGGGCGGAACAGGCGTGGGCGCCGGCGGCGCGGCTGTCGGTGATGCAGGCGGTGGCGGCGCCGAAGCCGGCGCTGCCTCCGTGGGCGCTGCCGGTGCGGCTGACTGGCCGCCGCTCGAAGGGGGCGCACCGCCCTCCGCAAGACCCGCCGACGGCGAGCCGTCGCTTGCGGAGCCCGAGTATGGCTCCGCCGGCCCTACGCCCAGCTCCGCGCCGACGATGCTGTCCGGCGTCAGGTAGCCGCCTGCACCAAGGGCGAGAGCGCCGGGACTTGCCGGCGCCGCCGTGGCGCCCGTCCCGGCCGACTGGCCGGCGGAAGGGCCGCCTCCCATAATGAGGAATGCCCCCATCGCCAGGGAAGTAATGCCAATGGCCACGAGCAGGCCACGCCGGGCCCAGACGCGCCTGCGTGCGCGGCGGGATGGGTCCCGGTCTGCGGAGCTTCCACTTGTCGGGAGAGGTTCGAGAGCCATGGCGACCTGTTGGTCGGTAGAGCTTGGAGAGAGTCCGAGCAGACTGCCCCACACACTATGTCGACCAAGAGAGATTCGGCGTATCTGGCGAATTCCTTTAATCGGCTGGGGGCCGGCCCCGATTGTGGCCGTCGGCCGCCCTGATAGGCGGCTTCGCGTTGACGCGCTAGAAGAGGGGATGCTAGACTAAGCAGTGCTAGGGCCCCACGGCCGCTCCGTCGAGACGCAAGGGAGCGGGCCGCCCGGCCCTTCTTGATGTCTGGGGCGCTCTCAGCGAGCTGAGGTCAGGGGAGAACCGTTGCCTATGCTGACCACTGTGGTGGGTAACTACCCTAAGATCCCTAACCGGCCGCGCCCTGCCAGGCTCCGCAACGCCATCAACCGCTTCGACCGCGGCGAGATGACCGCTGAGGAGCTGCGGGCCGTGGAGGACGACGTCACCCGCGAGGTCATCGACGAACAGGTAGAGGCCGGCCTTGACCTCATCACCGACGGCCAGATCCGCTGGGAGGACGAGCAGACCTACGTCGCCCGCCGCCTGAGCGGTGTCTCGATCAACGGCCTCATCCGCTTCTTCGACGCCAACACCTACTATCGAGAGCCGGTCGTCGAAGGGCCCCTGGCCTGGACCGGACCCATCACCGTCGCCGACTACGGCTTTGCCGCCGGATACAGCTCGAAACCGGTGAAGGCGGTGCTGCCCGGCCCATACACGCTGGCCCGCCTCTCGCGTGACGAGCACTACCGCTCCCTGGAGAAGTGCGTCATGGCCTACGCCGAGGCCCTGAACCAGGAGGCCCTGGCTCTCCAGGAGGCCGGGGCGGCGTTTATCCAGCTCAACGAACCAGCCATCGTCAAGCACAAGACGGACCTTCCGCTCTTCCAGCAGGCCATCCAACAGGCGCTGAAAGGGGTGACCGCCAAGCGCGCTCTCTACGTCTACTTCGGCGACGTGGACGGCCTCTACCCGCAGCTCCTGGACCTGCCCATCGACGTGCTGGGGATGGACTTCGTCACAGGCACCCGCAACTTCGAGGTGCTGAAGACGGCGCCGTTCACCAAAGAGCTGGGCTTGGGCCTTGTCGACGCTCGGAACACGAGGATGGAAAGCGTCGAACGAATCGTGGAGGGCCTGCGGCGGGCCCAGGAGATTGTCTCTCTCGACCGGGTGCACCTCAGCCCTAGCTGCGGCCTCGAGTTCCTCCCTCGTGAGGTCGCTCAGGCCAAGCTGGCGCGCATGGTGGAGGGCGCCCGCCGGGCCCAGGAGGTGCTGGTATGAGCGACGTCCTCCTGACCACCAGCGTCGGCAGCTTCCCCAAGCCCGACTATCTCCAGCAGGCCCGCAACCAGCACGCCGCCGGCCGCCTCTCGCGGGACGAGCTGTCGGAGCTGGAGCGTCGCGCCACCCGCGAAGTGATCGCCCTCCAGGAGGAGCTGGGCATCGATATCCTGGTGCACGGGGAGATGGAGCGCGGCGACATGGTCGTCTTCTTCGCCGAGCAGTTGGACAGCATGAAGATCGGCGGCCTGGTGCGCTCCTACGGCAACCGTTACTACCACAAGCCGGTCATCACCGGCAAGCTGCGCTGGCAGGAGCCCATGACGGTGGAGATGTGGCGGTTCGCCCAGGGGCTCACGGATAGGCCGGTAAAGGGGATGCTCACCGGGCCCTACACCATGGTGGACTGGTCCTTCGACGAGTACTACGACTCGCGCCGGGAAGCGATGCTGGACATGGCGCGGGTGGTTCGCCGCGAGGCGGAGGAGCTGGTGAAGGCGGGCGCCAAGTTCGTGCAGGTGGACGAGCCGGCAGCCTCCACCCGACCGGATGAGATGGAGCTGGTCTCTGAGGCGCTCGGCATCGTGACCCAAGGGCCTGGGCGCGAAGACGATCACTCACATCTGCTACGGCGACTTCGCGCGCGTCTTCGACCATATCGCCAACCTGCCCGTCGACCAACTGGACCTGGAGATGACCAACAGCGACTTCGACCTCCTGGACCTCATAAGCCAGCACAAGGACGAATTCCACAAGGAGCTGGCGATGGGGGTCGTGGACGTCCACTCACACGTGACGGAGAGCGTGGAGCAGGTGAAGGCGGGCATCAAGAGGGGACTGAAGGTGCTGCCGCCGGAGCGCCTCTACATCGACCCCGACTGCGGCCTCAAGACCCGCACCTGGCAGCAGGCCGAGGCGAAGCTGCGGGTCATGGTGCAGGCCGTCCGCGAGGTGAAGCAGGAGCTGGGCCTGAACGGCCACCCCTGAAACCGACCCTAGCGGCGCTTGAACTCCTTCGCCAGGGCTTCGGCGCTGAGGTGGATCATGGTCGGGCGGCCGTGGGGGCAGGTGCCCGCCGCCTGCGTCTCTTCGAGCTGCTTCACCAGCTCCCGCATCTCCTCCTGACTCAGCGTCTGGCCGGCCCGGATGGCGGCGTGGCAGGCGAGGGAGGCGGCGACCCGCTCGCGAGGGCTGGCGGGGCCCTCTTCGCGCGACAGCATGTCCAGGAGCTCCACCAGGGCCCGGCCTGCGTCCTGGCCCGCCAGTAGCGAGGGCGCGGCCCGCAGGAGATAGGTCCGATCACCGAAGGGCTCCAGCGAGAAGCCCTGCTCGGCGAGGGCCTCGGCGGCGGCCCGGAGGGCCTGCTCCTGGTGCGGGGCCAGCTCCACAGGCACCGGTTGCAGGAAGCCTTGCACCTCCGTCTGGCCGGCGGGCTTTGATAGGAGGCGCTCGTAGAGGATGCGCTCGTGGGCGGCGTGCTGGTCGATGAGGTACATCCCCTCCGGCCCTTCGGCGACGATGTAGGTGGCGCCCACCTGGCCCACGGCCCGCAGAAGGGGCAGATGGGACAGGAGAGGGGCCGCCTCCTGCGGCTCGGACTCGCCGGCAGGGGTGGGCTGGCTGTCGGTTGAGCGCGACGAGGCGAGACGGCGGTCCGGCGCGGGCGAGACGGCCGGCATACGCAGGGTGGCCCCCGGTGCCGCGCCGGGAACCGCCCAGGCGGCCGTTCCGCCCTGCAACACGGGCGCCTGGTCGACCAGGGCGCGGCGCACGCGACGCTGGAGGACGGCGAAGACCTCTCGCTCGCGTCGCAGGCGCACCTCGGCCTTCGTGGGGTGGACGTTGACGTCCACCTCCTCCGGCGGCACCGTGATCTCGAGGATGGCGATGGGGAATCGGCCGCTCATCACGAGGCCACGATAGGCCTCCTCGGTCGCGAATGTGAGGGTGCGGCTGCGGACCCAGCGCCGGTTGATGAAGAGGCTGATGTAGGTTCGGTTAGCCCTCGTGAGGCTGGGCTGGCTCACGAGACCGCTGACGTTCGCGTACTCGCTGCCCTCGGAGTCGGGCAGGGGCAGCAGCGCCGAGGCCACGGACGCCCCATAGACGGCCGCCGCCGCCTCGAGCGCATCGCCGCTACCCGGCGTCTGCAAGGACAGCCGCCCGTCGACCCGCAGGGTGAAGGCGACCTCGGCGTAGGCCAGGGCATAGTGACTGACGACGATGGCGATCTGCGTGCTCTCAGAGGTCTCGGAGCGCAGGAACTTGAGACGCGCCGGCTGGCGGCGAAACAGGCCTCGCACCGTGACGGTGGTGCCATGGGGCGCGCCGCGCGGCCCGCTGGCGACGGTGGCGCCGTTTTGCAGCTTCAGGTAGGCGCCCGCCGCTGCCTCGACAGGCCGGGAGACTATCTCCACGTCGGCGGCGGCCGCGATGCTGGGCAGCGCCTCGCCTCTAAAGCCGAGGCTCGCCACCCGCGGCAGGTCATTCTCCGAAAGGAGCTTGCTGGTGGCGTGGCGCTCTAAAGCCAGGGAAAGCTCATCGCTCGGGATGCCGACGCCGTTGTCGCTGACGCGCATGACGCCCAGTCCACCCTGCGTGGCCTCAACAGCGATCTTGGTCGCCCCGGCGTCCAAGGCGTTCTCAACCAGCTCTTTCACAACAGAGGCGGGTCGCTCAATGACCTCGCCGGCCGCGATCTTGGCCACCAGGTCCGGCGGTAGGCGCTGAATGGGCAAATTGGACCTCCGTGACGCATTGTACAGGCGGAGCTTGCAGCACTGCCAGGCCGGATGTATCGTATGTCGCGACCCAAGGAAATGGATGTGCGAAACGTGAGGGGCCTCATCGGAGTGCTGCTCCTGGCTGCTGCGCTGGGCGCCTTCGCTGCGTCCCCGGCCCGCGGCGACCGCCCGCAGCCTGGGATGCAACCGCAGACCGCCCCCAAGGCGGGCGAGGCCGTGCCCGGCGAGCTGCTGCTCCGCGTCGACCCGGTGGTTGGCGCCCTGGCCCAGCACGTCATGATTGGCGTCGGCGGTCAGGAGGAAGGCGGGTTGGAAGGGCTGGGAGTGATTCGCCTCCGCCTGCGCGAAGGCCTCTCCGTGGAGAAAGGCCTGGAGCTGTACAGCGGCCTACCCGGCGTCCGTTATGTCGAGCCCAACTACCGTCTGAAGGCCGACTTCGTCCCCAACGACCCGCTCTACCCGGCCCAGCGCTGGTACTACAACCTCATCGAGGCTCCACAGGCCTGGGACTTGGAGCTTGGGAAGCCGTCGGTCATCGTCGGAGTGCTGGATTCCGGCGTGGACATCACCCATCCCGACCTGCGCGACCGCATCTGGCGGAACCCCGGCGAGGGCATACCCAACGGCATCGACGACGACAAGAACGGGTGCATCGACGACGTCCACGGGTGCAACTTCGTGGACCCGAAGGAAGCCGACCCCTCCTGCGGACTGCAGCCGCCCTCGCCCTCGAACCAGGTGACCGATGACAGCGGCCACGGCACCTTCGTGGCCGGCATCATCGGCGCCACCGGCAACAACGGCACGGGCGTCATCGGAGCGGCCCCGGGGGTTACGCTCCTGCCTGTCAAGGTCCTGGACTGTACCGGCGCGGGAACGACGGCCGACGCCGCTGCCGGCGTCCTCTACGCGGCCCGCATGGGTGCGCAGGTCATTAATCTCAGCTTCGGCGGCGTCGATCCCTCGAAGACTCTTCAGGACGCGATAGCCACTGCCACGGGCACTTTCGGAGCCCTGGTCGTCGCGGCTTCCGGCAACCAGGGCATTGAGGGCGTCACCTATCCCGCCCGCTACACGCAGGTGGTCGCTGTTGGCGCTTCGGACCGCGATTCCCCGGATGCGCGCGCCTCATTTAGCAACTGGGGCCCGGAAGTGGATGTTGTGGCGCCAGGGGTGGATCTGGTGAGCACCGTTCCTCAGGCCCTCTGCGGCGGAAGCTGGTTTTGCGCGGGAGACCAGCCGTACTCCGTGGCCAGCGGGACCTCATTCGCCGTCGCCCAGGTCGCCGCATTGGCAGCCCTCATCCGCTCCCACAGCCCTGCCCTCAGCACCTATGAGCTTCAGTTTGTCATCAGAGCCTCAGCGCAGCCGCTGCCCGACGACGACACGCCCGGTTGGGCCGGGGCCGGGCGCATCCGAATGCGACACGCCCTGGATGCGATCTTGTTCAAGATCGGGGCGGCGGGCGTAGCGAGGAACTAGCACGCCTCCAAGTCAGGAACCCTTGGCCCGTTCTTTGAGCTCGTAGAGCTTGGTGATGGCCTGAAGAGGCGTCAGGGAGTCCACGTCCAGGCTCGCCATCTCCTCGAGCAGCGGCGAGCGCGCTCCGAAGAGAGCATCTGCTCGGCAGGGGAACGACGCCGGCGCGCGGCTACGCCCGCTGGCGGCCGCACGGCCGTCGTGGGCGGCCTCAAGGGCGCTCAGAACTTCCGTCGCACGCTGCAACACCGCCCGAGGCAGGCCGGCGAGCTCCGCCACGTGGATGCCGTAGCTGCGGTCGGAGCCGCCGGGGACGATCTTGCGCAAGAAGACCACCCGGCCGCCTTCCTCCGTCACCGCCACGTTGTAGTTCTTGACGCGCGGAAGGAAGCTCGCGAGCTCGACCAGCTCATGGTAGTGGGTGGCGAAGAGGGTCTTGGCGGCCCGCTCGGCGTGGCTGTGCAGGTACTCCACCACCGCACGGGCGATTGCCAGGCCGTCGTAGGTGCTGGTCCCCCTGCCGACCTCGTCCAGGATGATCAACGAGCGCGGCGAAGCGTTGTGTAGGATGCTGGCCGTCTCCAGCATCTCCACCATGAAGGTGGACTCGCCGCGGGCCAGGTCTTCCTGGGCGCCGACGCGGGTGAAGATGCGGTCCACGAGCCCGATACGGGCGGACGAGGCCGGCACGTAGCTACCCACCTGGGCCAGCAGCACGATCAGCGCCACCTGCCGCAGATAGGTGGACTTGCCGGCCATGTTGGGGCCCGTCAAGACCACGATCTGGCTGTCGCTGTTGGAAAGGTAGGCATCGTTGGGGACGAACTCACCCTCTCGCCAGAGCCCGCTCCACGGCCGGGTGACGCCCGTCCTTGATCACGATCTCGTCGTCCTCCGTGAGCTGCGGGCGGACGTAGTGGTAGCGGACGGCGGCCTCGGCCAGGGCGGAGGCAGCGTCGGCCTCGGCGACGGCGGCCGCCAGGGCCAGGATGCGGTCGGCGGCGGCGGTCACCTGGGCGCAGACCTGGCGGAAGATGGCCGACTCCAGCTCGTCGATGCGCTCGCGGGCGGTCAGGATCTGGCTCTCGTACTCCTTGAGCTGGCCGGTGATGAAGCGCTCGCCGTTGACCAGGGTCTGGCGGCGCTGGTAGTCGTCGGGCACCGAGTTCAGGTTGGGCCTGCTGACCTCGATGTAGTAGCCGAAGACCTTGTTGTAGCCCACCTTCAGCGACTTGATGCCGGTGCGCGCCTTCTCCTGAGCCTCCAGCTCCGCCAGGTATCGACGCACGTCACGCGTCAGCGAGCGAAGCTGGTCCAGCTCCGGCGAGAAGCCGGCCCGCACGACGTCGCCCTGCTCCAGCGTGGCGCCGGGGTCGTCGGAGACGGCGTCGGCGATGAGCCGGACCACGTCCTCGCACGGGCGCAGACGCGCCAGGAGCTTCCGCTGCGGTGAGCCCGCCTTCTGCCCAGGCGCGTCCTCCGCTGTCGCGGCGTCCTCTTCTGCCAGGGCGCGGCGCACGCCCTCGACGGCCTCCAGGCCCCGGCGCAGCGCCACCACCTCCCGCGGCGAGGCGATGCCCGCCCCTATCCGGCCCACCAGCCGCTCCAGGTCCGGCACGGCGCCCAGCGCCTCGCGGAGGGCGCCCCGTCGCAGCCCATGCTCGAAGAACGTAGCCACCAGGTCCTGGCGCTCGCGCAAAGGAGTTATGTCAAGCATAGGCTGCCCTAGCCAGCGCCGCAGGAGCCGCGCCCCGAGGGCCGTCCGCGTCTGGTCCAGCACCGCCAGCAGAGAGCCCTCTCGCCGTCCGTCGCGGCCGCCCGTGAAGAGCTCCAGGTTACGCCGCGTCTGGGCGTCGAGGACCATGTGGGCCGTGGCGTTGTAGGTGCGGATGGCGGTGATGGTCGGCAGCGACGCCCGCTGGTTCTCCTGAACGTAGCGCAGGACGGCGCCTGCGGCCGACACCGCCCGGGGCAGGCCGGCGCCCGCCGACTCGCGCAGTCCGAAGGCCTCCAGCGAGGCGACCTGGAAGTGCTCCCGCAGCGCCCTGTCAGCCTCCTCCGGGTCGAACCAGTATGGCTCCAGGCGGGTGACCGGCGTCTCCACGCCACCCGGCAAGTCGACGCCCTCAGCCAGCAGCAGCTCGGCTGGACGCAGCCGCGCCAGCTCCGCCGCGAGCTGCGTCGCTGGCACCTCGGTGGCGGCGAACTCCCCGGTGCTCACGTCCACGTAGGCTACCCCCACCGGCGCCCGCTCGGCCGGACGGCCTCCGCCGCTGCGACGGGCCGGCGGCTTCCGGCGCGAAGGCCAGGGCCGCCAGGTAGTTGTTGGCCCTCTCATCGAGCAGGCTGCCCTCCAGGACGGTGCCGGGCGTGACGACACGCACCACCTGGCGGTCCACCAGGCCCTTGGCGGTGGCGGGGTCCTCCATCTGCTCGCAGATCGCCACCTTGTAGCCCTTGGCGATGAGCTTCGCCAGGTAGCCATCGAGGGCGTGATGGGGGATGCCGGCCAGGGGGACGCGCAGGTTCTTGCCCATGGGCTTGGAGGTGAGGGTGATCTCCAGCTCGCGGGCGCAGAGCTTGGCGTCCTCGTCGAACGTCTCGTAGAAGTCGCCCAGGCGGAAGAAGACGATGGCGTGGGGGTAGCGTCGCTTGATGTCGAGGTACTGGCGTCGGATGGGGGTGCTCACGGGCGCCTCCGTCCGCCTGAGGCAGACCAGTCCGCCTTTGGCGGATGAGCTCGCCCTATTCTACACGAGGGTTGTTCAACACCTGTAGGGGCTGCGCCCCTACCCTTGCCCCTTCGCCAGGTCCTCCATCGCCATGTCCGCCACCCGTTCGCCCATGAGGACGCTGTAGTTCTGGCCGCGGTCCTCCGGGTAGATCTGGCTCATCGTCGCCAGGTAGAGGCCGGGGATGGGCGTGCGGTGCTCGGGGATGAGGCGGCGATAGCCGGTGGTGACGATGGGCTGCGCGTAGGGGCCCTTGAAGAGCCAGCGCTCCCTCACCCAGTCGGCCGAGAAGCGCGGGTTGATGCGCTGGAGGGCAGGCAGAAAGAGCTCCCAGAGCTGCTCCTCGCTCAGGTCGAAGTAGGGGTGATCGGGCCGCAGGTAGTTGGAGATGTAGACGACGTGCTGGCCCCCGTACTGCTCCCGCTCGATGTAGTTCGTGTGCTCGATGACGGCGAGGAAGGGCATCCCCGGCTCGGCGATGTTCAGCCAGTAGATGGGGGAGAGGGACTCGCGCAGCGCCAGGACCATGCAGAGGGCCCACTGCCAGCGCACCGCCGTCAGCTTGCTCCGGTAGTCCTCAGGGAGGGCGGGCACCAGCCGCTCGAAGGCGTGCGAGGGCATGGCGGCGACGACGGCGTCGGCGGGGACGCGTTCGCCGCCGGCCAGTAGGAGTCCGCTGGCGCGGCCGTCCTCCACCGTCACCTCCTGCACCGGCGTCCCGACCCGCACGTCGGCGCCGCCGTCGCGCAGACGCCGCCCCAGCTCGTCGATGTAGACGCCGAAGCTGCCCATCAGGTAGCCGAGCTGCTCGTTCTGCATCGGTCCGCCCCGCCGGGAGGCGAAGCGCAGGTGGATCTTGCTCCACAGCCAGGCCATCGAGACCTCATCGGCCGCCTCACCGAACTTGCCCTTCAGCAGCGGCCCCCAGACCACGTCGAAGACGCGGCGGCTCACGTTCGTCTCGATCCATTGGCGGGCGGTGACGTTTTCGAACTGCTCCCAGCTCTCCTGCCGGCGCAGGCGCAGAGCCATCAGGCCCAGCCGCACGCGGTCGAGCGGAGGCAGAGGGCGGAAGCGCAGCAGGTCGACTGGCGTGACGAAGTCGTAGATGCGGCCGCCCTGGAAGAACCCGACCTTTGAGTCGCGCCAGGTCATGCGGTCGCCGAGGCCCAGCTCGTCGATGAGGCGGATGATGGTGGTGTCGCTCCGGAAGAGGTGGTGGTAGAAGGCCTCCAGGCGCCCGCCGCCCACTTCGACGGTGCGCACGAGGCCGCCCAGGCTGGGGCCCGCCTCGAACAGCGACACCTGGTGGCCTTTCTGGAGGACCCGATAGGCGGCGGCCAGGCCGGCGACGCCTCCCCCGACGACGGCGACCTTCATTCGCGACCGCCGCCCTTCTGTGCCCGGACGCCCGGCTGGGGGCCGGCCCCGCGGGGGCTGTCGAGGCTTGCTCCGCCGCCGGCCGCCTCAGCATGTCGCCCAGCGAGAGGTTGATCGACCAGAGGAAGATGAGCCCCAGAGCGATAACGGGGAAGAGGAGGAGGGCATGCAGGGCTATGGCGTAGGCACGCACGGTGTCAGTGGCGACAGCGAACGGCGCGAGGGCCCATCGCGTGCCCAGCTCGAAGGGGCCGACGCCCCCCGGCGTGGGCAAAGTAATGGCCAGGTTGGCCGCCGCCGTCACCAGCAAGTAGACGTGAAACCCTAATCCCAACCCAAAGGCTTCGCCGACCATGTAGTACATCGTGGCTTCCAGCAGCCACGACACGACCGAAGCGACCCAGGCGCCTGCCATGGCCGCCGGACTGCGCAACGATTGCAGTCCCTCCAAGAACGAGTCGGCCAGCCCCTGGGCGCGGCCCTTCAAACGCCCAGGCAGCAGATGGACGACAACGTCCACGGCCCGCTTGCTCCGGCTCTCCGAGGTGACCAGCACGTACATGATGACCACGCCGACACCGAACAGCGCCGCCATCACGATGGCGAGGGTACGGACCTGGGTGCTTACCGTGGCGAACAAGCCGGCCAGGATGAGGAACAGCAGCAGAGTGAGGCCGTCGAAGACGCGGTCCACCACGATGGTGCCCAGGCCGGTCGACATGCTCACCCCTTCCCGCTCGCGCAGGATGTAGGCCCGCACCAGCTCGCCGACGCGGGCCGGGATGACGTTGTTGGCCATGAAGCCGATGATGACCACAGGGTAGAGGCGGGCGGTGCTTACGGCCTTCGTGGGCCGCAGCAGGTACTTCCAGCGCAGGGTGCGGAACCAGGCGGCCAGAAAGTAGACGGGCAGCGAGAGGAACGCGAGGAGGTAGTTGGCGTCGCCGAAGGCCCGCCCGATGTCCCGGAAGTTCGTGCCGTGGAGGAAGAGAACAATAAGGATCAGGCTGAAGGCCAGCCCGATCCATATCCGCCGGCTGCGCCACAAGGAAGTCCCCGAGGCCGCCCGTGCTCCGTTCAGAATCGATGCCACCCGTCGTCGCCGCCATATTCGGCGGGCGAGCGCGACACATTATAGGTTCGCCTGCGCGAGGGGGTCAACGAAAGGGCGGCGTCGGCGAATTCCCGGAAGAAGTCCACCCCGGCCGCAAGCCTTTCGTTACATCTGTCTTGCTATGGGCCCGTCAGGCTCGTCGAGGGGACACGGCGCACCTGGCCGGTGCTACCATCGGAAACCCAAACATCGCCCGTGCTGCCAGCGGCCACTCCCACCGGGCGGCTCACCTCTGTTGCCGAGACGGAGGCTTTCCAGCTGGCCACCTTCCGGCCGTCGCTGTCGAAGACAAGCACGACGCCGTTGGCTGGGTCGCTCGCCACAACGCGGCCGTCGCTGAGGACCGCCAGGTAGGGCTTATCGGTTACGTTCTGGCTGCCCCAGCTCTCCACCGAGATTTCGCCCAGGTACTCGAACTCGGGGCTGAAGCGCTGGATACGGCGGTTCCATGTGTCGGCGACCAGGATCTCGCCGTTGGGGGCGATGGTTATGCCCACCGGCTCCTCGAACTGGCTGGGGCCGCTGCCCGACCCGCCGTACTGGGCCGTGAAGTTGCCATCCGAGTCAAACTTCAACACGCGCTTGTTGCCGGTGTCCGTGACCCACACGTTGCCGCTGGCATCGACGGCGACCGACCGCGGGCCGAAGAGCTCCAGCGGACCCGGCTCGCGTTTCCCCACCTCCAAGAAGGCCGTGCCCCAGGCCTTCTGAAACTGGAAGCTTGAGTTGAACTTCTGGATACGGTGGTTCCAGGTGTCGGCCACGTATATGTTGCCATCGCGGTCCACCGCGACGCCCCAGGGGCCGTTGAACTGGCCGTCCTGGCCCCCCGCGCTGCCGAACGCGCCCTGGAAGTTGCCATCGCCGTCGAACTTCTGGATGCGGTTGTTGTCCGTGTCGGCCACGTAGAGGTTCCCTTGGCCATCGACGGCCAGGCCGGCGGGGGACGCGAACTGGCCACGGCCGGGACCGGGATTGCCCACGATCACCTGACCGTCCGGGCCCGCTACGGGCGTCGTAGGCGGCTGCTCGAAGGCGTTACCGCCAGTGGCAGCGGCGTAGCTCTTCGGGAAGTAGGCCACGCCGTCCAAAGAGCCCAGGGGTCCCGGCGGCGTCCGCGACACGTAGTAGTTGCGCCACACGTTCCAGGTGCTGGGACTGAACAGCACTTCCTTGAAGTTGCCACGATTGAGCACGCGGTAGTCCTCCGGGAACCACCAGCGCAGCTTGAAGGGCTGGCCGCTGTCGTACAATGCGGGGTCAAGTTGCAGGCTGCCCACGTTCGCCGACTCGACGAGGAGAATGGCGCCCGGCGGCGGCGCCCCGTCTGTGGCCGAGCGGTAGGTCACGGCATTGTAGTCACGCAAGTACCATACCCAAGGCCATGTGAACTCCGAGTCAACGAGAATGGGCAGGTCGTGGCCCAGGCCCGTGGCCTTGCCCACCTCGTCGATGGCGTTCATGAGGCGCGGAACGTCGGGCGAGGTCTGAGTGTAGACAAGCAGCTCCACCGGTATGTCGCCGTGCTCAAAGCTGGCGACGCCGGCCGTGCGGATGGAGAAGACCAGGAGTCCGGCCACCACCGAAGCCGTCGCAGTCTGGATGAAGGCCCGCCGGCCGCCCTGCCCGACGAGGGCAGCGGCGCCCGCCGCCACCAGCGCCAGCAGGATAGCCAGCACGACCGCCGCCATCGACGCCGACATGACGATGAGGATGATAACGGCCAGGGCGGCGGAGCCCACACTCAGGGCCACCGCCACCTTGGTATCCAGCGATGGCACGACCATCCGTAGCGCCTCCGGCAGTCTCACATCTCGAGGCAAGGTCACCCGGCTGTAGAGCTCGTTCACCGTCTTGCCGGCCAGGAGAGCGATGGGCAGCGCCATGTGCACGGTGAGCCAGGGCATCTTCTCGCCGGCCACGGTCAAGGCCAGTATGGCGCCGACGGTCCAGAAGATGAGAAAGAGGGTGAAGGAGTTGCGCCGGAAGGCAAGCCAGATAGCGCCCCCGATAGCCAGGAGCAGGGTCAGGAACTCGTACACGGGCAGGAGCATGAAGTAGTAGAAGATGGGCTGCTCACCACGTCGCACTGACTGCTGTTCGATCCAGTAGTCGGTGGAGCCCCAGATGCCCGTCCAGAAACCGGCTGGATTGGTGAAGAAGGTGGTAAAGAGCAGGACGTAGATGCCGTAGAAGGCGGCGGCGCAGATCAGCCACACCCTGGGATTCCAGAGCAGGCCGATGTAGAGGCTCAGGATGAGGAGGACGGTGACGCTGCCGTTGCGCAGCCCCAGCTCGGCGGCGGACTGGTAGCCCGAGTTGCCGGGGATGAGCGGCACATGGTCTCCTATGAGCTGTAGCATGCCGGCATACTGGGGCGCCGCCAGGGTCCCCAGCACCAGCAGGGGGGCGCCGGCGGCGGGCAACTTCTGGAGGCCAAAGCGCCGTCGGACGGAGGTCAGCAGCGGCCAGAGGATGACCAGCAGCCAGGAGAACACCAGCAACCAGACGAGGATGGAACCCGCCTCCAGTTTGTCCATCTCCCGCGGGGACGCAGACGCAGAGCCGCGTCGAGCGCGTGGCGCTCGGCCGTCAGACCTTTGCCGGCGCATCTGTTCCAGGAAGTCCAGCGCCACCAGCACCTCCAGGAAGGTGAGGAAGATGGCCACCATCATGTAGGTGCTCTCCTTGGTGGCGAAGCTGAAGGCCATGAACGCCGCCCCCAGGTAGAGCCAGAGGTCCCGCCTCTCGGCCAGGTAGCGCCAGATGGCGACCACCAGCGCCAGCGTCCAGAAGGCTGTGTAGATATCTTCTCGGTCGAAGCGGCTGAAGTAGAGGAGAGTCGGCGAGACGGCGATGAAGCCGGCGGCGGCCATGGCGCCCAGGCGTCCCAAATGGCCCCGCAGCAGCCACACCAGCGCTACGATGCCCGTCCCGAAGAGGGCCGCCGGTACCCGCGCCACGAAGTTGCTGGGACCGAAGAGCTTGAAGGCCGTAGCCCCGGCGAAGAACTGGAACGGGCCGTGCATCATGGGATCGTGGGTGTAGCCGTCACCGCCATAGAGGTACCAGCTATAGGTGGCGTGCAGGCTCTCGTCGTGGTGGAGGGCGCGGCCGCCCAGGTCCCAGAGACGCAGGGCCAGGGCCAGCGAGAGGATGATCCCCCAGACCACCAGCTCCCATCGCCCTGGCAGATTCGCGCGCACGCAACCCAGGAAACGACCCGCTTGGGCCCTCCGCTCCTTGAGGGCCCGAGACAGGTCGCCCTCGACAGGCTTGTTCATCCTCTTCCTGGATACTACGCGCTCGGGGCGCGTCCGGCTTCGTGTCACTGCCCGCCCCCCAGGGCCAGCGCGCGGGCCGCCCGGTAGACTGTGGCGCCGCCGTCCTGGTAGGCCACCGGCAGCATGCTGTCAAACTTCGCGAGTCCCTCCGCGGGGTAACTCTCCTTCTCGACGGAGCCGACGAAGACGAAAGTGACGCCGTACTTGTCGAGAATGGCCCGCGCCTCCTTCTCGTCGGTCGTGCGGTACAGGCGCTCCATGTCGTCGTAGCGTCCATCCAGTACTTGACAGGCGTCGCCCGGCTTGCAGCGCCACTGGCTCTCGTGGCCGGGCCAACCGATAGGGGTGGTCAGACCTGTCCAGGCCGCCACGCGGGCGGCTGGCCCGTAGGAGTTGCCCACCGCCTCTGCCACCACCGCTGTGTCGTCCACGTGCGCCATCAGCCAGTTGACAGCCCCGAAATCCGCGCCGGACCGGGCAAAGGCCAGCCCATCCAGCGTTCGGGGGGCATCGAAGCCGTTCGTCCGGTTGAACGTAGCGGCCAAAGGATAGACCAGGGATGCCGCCAGGACAAACCCTATCGCACTCAACCAGGAGACCCGCCAGCGGCGAGGGCCCCAGCTCTCGCCCCAGGAGGACGAGGCCAGCCGGTAAAGCGCGAAGCTTCCGGCTACCGCCAGCAGCAGCCAGGCCTGGTAATACAGCTTGAAGACGGTGTTCATGCGATTGCCGAAGACGTCTTCAACGTAGAAGAACTCGGCGCCCAGCACCAGCAGCACAGCGATGGCGGCCAGCCCCAGGGCGAAGAGCACCGGCAGTCTCCCCTGTTCCGACGTTCGCTCCGTCTCTATCTCACGCCAGAGGGCGAGGAGAAGGGCTGCCAGAAGACCAATAAGCACCGCCGCCGTGATCCAGCCGCCGCGCCGGTCGGCGATCTGGTCGCCCAAGCCTCCGAGGCCGTTGAGCCACAGCACCCAGAAGGCCCAGACCAGCAGGATCAGGGCTCCCGGCGCCAGGGCCAGCCGGAGGTGGCGGGCCCGAATGGCGGGCCCCTCAGGAGTGGCCAGCCTTTGCCAAAGGAAGGGGATGAGCAGTACTGCCAGAGGCCCCCAGATCAGCAGGGCATGCAGGGGACGGGTGCTTGTGTCCACGACCGGTGTGATGCCCGACGCCTGGCTGCTGAAGTTGCCGTAGAAGGGGATGTAGGCGGCTACCGCGACGAACAGCAAGGGCAGGGCGAAGCCGAGGGTCGTGGCGACCAGTGGGCGCCAGCTCCAGCCTCCCAGCGCCAGGCGATTTCGCAGGAAGGCGAACGCCACTACCAGGAAGGCGAAGGTCGGCATGTCCCAGGTGTTGAGGAAGAGGAGGCCGCCCACCATCACGCCCGTCGCCAGCAGCATGAAGGGGTGTCGCACCCAGAAGGCGGCGTCCAATCGCTCCTCCTGGCGAAAGAGAAGAAACGCCGTCGCCACCGTCATCAGCACGAAGGGCATGGCCATGACGTGGGGGTGCATGTCGCCCAGCAGGAAGCTGAAGAAGGGGAACTCGGTGATCGTATTCGGGATGATGCGCGTGGCTCGCCACCAGAACCAGTGCTCGGTGGGGTACCACGCCGTGGTCGTCTTACCGGCGCTCAGGTCCTGAATGCCGATCCAGTTGTAGAAGCCGCTGCCGCCGATGCCGTGGGCGGCCAGCATCTCGAGGACGCCCTCCAGGTTGGCGAACAGCACCACCAAGGCAGCCGCGGCCAGCCCATACAGATAGGGTGTGCGCAGGAGGCGGGCAGCGATCGTCGCCGGCCGCTTCTCCTTCTCCGGCTTCGCTGGCGGCGGATCAGCCTCTGGTGCGGGAGACGACTTCGCCGGGGAGGACGGGCTGCCGCCGGCGTCGTGGCGCATCGCGACCAGGTTGTAGGCGATGGCGAAGGCGGAGGTGGCAGCCAGCCCCGCCACTGTCATCAGACCCAGGTTGAAGGCGAAGCTGGTCGGCACCGCCGACAGCTTGCCCAGGGTCGACACCATCAAGTGACCGAAGTAGTAGTAGCTGATGGAGTGGCCCGAGAGCCAGGGGTCCGCGGGCGGGAAGTTGTCGGCGCGGCTGATGGCGTTGATGAAGGCGAAGTCCATGGGTTTCTCAGTGCCGTCGATCTCGGGCACATAGGAGCGCAGGAACCCACCCACGACGAAGACCAGGGTGAAGAGCCCCTCCACCACCAGGATGTACCGCCAGCGCTCCTCCAGAAAGCGCCACGCCTCCTCGCGGCGGCGCCAGAGGACCCAGGCCGCGGGCAGTGCCAGCAGGAAGAGGGCCCAGATTACGCCCCGTTGACTGTTGGGCAAGACGTGAGCGCTGTTGAGGATCCAGAAGAGATAGACAAGGAAGAGGATGCCAAATGGCTTGCTAAGGGCCCACCCCCGATCGGGAAGGCGGCGAAAGAAGCCGTAGGCCAGCGGGAAGGCCGCCAGCCCCACGAGCTGGATAACGAACCACCAGGATAGAGCCTCAATCATCGTGGCAGGCGCCGGGCAGCCGGCGCTTCTCTCCATCGATACGTGGACCGTGGTGCACGGGTTCCACCGGAAGAAGTCGACGCGCCGGATGCTCAGGCAAAAAGAGCCTCAACGAACTCCTCAGGCGAGAAGGGGCTCAGGTCCTCGGGCTGCTCCCCGGTGCCCACGAAGAGCACCGGCAGCCCCAACTGGTCGCAGATCGCGAAGACGATGCCTCCCTTAGAGGTCCCGTCCAGCTTGGTGAGGCAGATAGCCGTCACCTCCACCGCCTCCGAGAAGGCCTGCGCCTGGATGAGAGCGTTTTGGCCCGTCGTGGCGTCCAGGACCAGGAGCACCTCGTGCGGGCCGGTGGCATCGTGACGCTGGATGACGCGGCGGATCTTGCGCAGCTCCTCCATGAGGTTGGTCTTGGTGTGCAGGCGGCCCGCCGTGTCGATGATGACGGCGTCGGCGGCGCGGCTCTGCGCGGCCGCCAGGGCGTCGAACACCACGGCGCTGGGGTCGGCGCCCGGCCGGTGAGCGACCACGTCGGCGCCGACGCGCTCCCCCCAGAGGCGCATCTGGTCGATGGCGGCGGCGCGGAAGGTATCGGCGGCAGCCACCACGACCCGGCCGCCTTCGGCGCGGGAGGCATGCGCCAGCTTGGCGATGGTGGTGGTCTTGCCGCTGCCGTTGACGCCAACCACCAGGATGATGGCCGGTCGAGGAGGCGCCTCGGTGCCGTCCGTGCGCCAGAGGCGGCCGCGTGGCTCGGTGGCCCGCAGGATGGCGACCAGTCTCCTCCTTGAGTGCGGCCTGCACGGCGGCGGGCTCCCGCAGGCGCTCCGACGCCACGCGCTCCCGCAGGCGGTCCAGCACCTTCTGGGTGGTAGTGACGCCCGTGTCGGCGCCGATGAGGAGCTCCTCCAGCTCCAGCCAGAGGTCCTCGTCGAAAGAAGGACGGTCGAAAAGGCGGGTGACGCGGCTGAACCAGGAGCGGCGGGTGCGCTCAAGAGCCTCGGCCGTGAGCTCAGCCGAGGGCGGTTGTTCGGTGTGCTCCTCGCTCTTGGAGGCGCGGCGAAAGAGGCCTACCAGGGGCGTTACTCCCTTCGTTCTCGCAGGCCATCGTACATCGGCGCCGGAAGGGGGTCAAGAAAGGGAACTTGTTCGAGGGCGAGCGCCCAACGCAGAGCGGTCAACCTGACAAATCGCCCCTAGCCAGCGGCCACGTCTGCCAGGCGGAGGGAAAGGACGTTGGAGGTGCTGTCGCGGCCCATGGAGACGCCGTAGATGGCGTCGGCCACCTCGATGGTGCGGCGGTTGTGGGTGATGATGATGAACTGCGTTCGCTGGGCCAGCCGGCGCAGAGCCTCGACGAAGCGGCTCACGTTTGCTTCGTCCAGCATGGCGTCCACCTCGTCGAGAACGCACATGGGCGAGGGATGGGTCTGGAGGAGGGCGAAGAGGAGGGCCGCCGCGGTGAGCGCCCTCTCGCCGCCCGACATCATGGCCAGGCTGCCCAGGCGCTTGCCCGGCGGCTGCGCCACGATCTCGATGCCGGCGCCGCCGTCTTGAGCGCGCGTCAGAACCAGCTCGGCGCTGCCGCCGCCGAAGAAGGCAGCGAAGTTGCTCTGGAACTCCTTGTTCACCTGCTTGAAGGTGGACTGGAAGCGCTTCTTGATCAGCCCCTCCAGCTCGCTGATGGCGGCCCGCAGCGATGTCTCCGCCTCTCGAAGATCTTCCATCTGGCCGCGCAGGAAGTCGTGGCGCTCCTTGTTCTCGCTGTAGTCGACCTGGGCCTGGGCGTTGACGGGCCCCATCGACCGCAACTGCCCCCGCAGCTCGGCGATGCGCTCCTTGAGACGAACGGGGTCGACCTGGGCGCCGCCCCGCATTGGCGGCAACGACTCTTCGGCGCCGCCGTCCTCCCGAGACGTCAGCCAGGCGGGCAGCGCAGACTCGGCGCCGGCGCCCGCCCTGACCTCGCCGGAGTCCGTGGGCACCAGCCCCTCAGCCTCGATGGTCTGGCGAAGGGCGTCCAACTCCTCGGAGCGCAGGCGCACCTCCGATTCCGCCTCCATCAGCGCACGCTCGGCGGCCAGGAGCCGCTGCTGGCCGGCGGCCAGCTCGCCGCGCAGGCTGCGTTCACGCGATTCGAGCTGGGCCCGCTCCTGTCGTGCGGGCTCAAGGTCCCGCTCGAGAGCAATTAGCTCCTGCGCCCCCACGTCCCGCTGCTGCTCGCTCAAGCTGCAGGCGCTCCCGGACGGCGGAGAGCTCGGCCTCGAGGCGGGACGCCTGGGCGCCACGCGTCTCCAACTGGCTCTCCAGCCGCTGGAGGGCGCCCCCGTCCGCCTGGCGACGCCTGGCCAGCGCCTCCTGCTGCCCTGCCAGGACCGAGACCTCGCGCGCCGCCTCGGCCGAGGCTGCGGCCAGCGAACGGCGGCGGCCGGTCGCTTCTTCGACCGCCTCTCGCGCCCGTTGCAGCTCGGTGCCTGCGGTCGCGGCCTCGCGGGTCAGACGCTGCTTCTCCTCCTGGAGCTCCAGCCGCTCCTGTTCGGCGGCGGCCAGCAGAGCCTGCTCGCGCAGGATGTCCTCGTGCAGCCAGCGCGCCTCGCCGCGTAGGGCGCTCAGCTCACCTCGCACCTCCGTCAGCCTCTGCTGCGCGGCAGCCCGACGCGCCTCCGCGTCATGGCGACGCCGCGCGCGATCGGCCAGGGCCTCTTCGGCGGCTGACCGTGAGCCAGCGAGTGCTTGGACCTGAGCTTCCAGGTCCTGCCAGTTTGTCTCCAGTCCCGCCAGCTCCTCAGGGATCTCCTCCAGGTCGCGCCCCAGCGTCAGCGCCTCCTTGGCCCGTGCCGAAGTGCCGCCGCTCACAGAGCCGACGGGCTTCAGCAGCACCCCGTCCAGGGTGACCACGCTGCCCAGGCCTCGCTTGAGCACCCGCTGCGCCAGCTCCAGGTCCTCGACGACAATGACGCGCCCCAGGAGGGTGTCGATCAGAGGACGGTAGCGGCGGTCGCAGCGCACAAGCTGTGATGCTACACCCAGGATGCCCTTGTCCTTTAGCAGGGCCAGAGGGTGTGTCTCGCGTAGGGTGTCCAGGGGGTAGATGGTGACCCGCCCCACTTCTCGCCGCGAGAGCAGGTCGACGGCGGCCAGGGCGTCGGCCTGGCATTCGGCGACGACAGCCTGGATGTTCTCGGCCAGGGCGGCCTCGATGGCGCGTTCCAGGCCGGGCGGCACCCGCAGCAGCCGGCCAACTAGGCCGATGATGCCTTCCAGCCTCAGCTCTGCGCCCAGACCCTCCTCCGCCTCCAGGACGCCACCCGCCGTCAGGACGGCTCGTATGGCGGCGTCGAAGCCCACCTGCTGCTCGTGGGCGGCCTTGAGGGCGCCAAGCCGCGTCTCCAACTGCTCGCGGCGCACCGCGATGACGCGCAGACGCTCCCGGGCTGCGGCCAGGGCCCGCTGGTCCTCTTCCTGCTGATGGCGCAGTCCTTCGGCCTCGCGGGCCATGGCCTCCGCCTCGATGGCGGCCGCCCCTTCCTCGCCGCGAGCCTGGCGATAGCGCTCGCCGAGGCCGGCCAGCTCTGTCAACAGTGCTTTTCGGCGCGCCGCCCGCTCCTCGGATCGACGCGGCGCTTCGCTGCCTGCCTGTCCGATAGGCGCGCCCGCCCGCAGCCGCTCGACGCGGCCCTCGACCCCCTGGAGGGAGGCGTTGGCGCGTATCGCATCGCCTTCCGCCTCCAGGGCCGTCTCTCTCGCCATGGCGAGCTCACGCTCCGCCGCCTCCAGATCCGACTCCTGGGCAGCCAGGCCGGAGCGGGCTTCCGTCAGCTCTGACTCAAGCGACTCCAGCCGGCGGGCCGTATCCTCAGACTCAGAGGCCAGGCGAATCTCGCTCCGCCTGGAGCTCGCTGCGCTCGGCCGTCAGTTCCTGGCCTCGCGACTCCAGGAGGGAGAGGCGCTCCGAGTCGACCGCGATGCTCTGCTCGACGCGCCGCTGCCGCTCGCTAAGGGCGGCCAGGGCCTCTTCGCTGCCGCTGATCTCGCGCCGCCGCTCCTCCAGGGCGGCCTCCAGGGCGCGCAGCCCGTCATCACAGGCGGTCACCTGCGTCTGAGCGCCCTGAAATCCCTCCTGGCGCTGGTCGCAGGCGGCACGGGCCGCTGCCAGCAGTTCTTGGGCATCGCGCCACTGGTGCTCGTACCAGGTCTGAAGGGCCTGCGCCAGATCCTGCGTGAGGCGCACGTGGGAAGCGGCCCGCTCAGCCTGGCGCTCCAACTGGGCCAGGCGCGGCCCCAGCTCGCCGACCAGCAGGCGGACGCGCTCCAGGTTCTCGTGCGTGGCGGCGAGCTTGTTATGGGCATCTTCGAGCTTCAGGCGGTGGCGGCGGACGTCGGCCGCCTCCTCCACCAGGCCGCGCCGCTCTTCGGGTCGCAGACCGAGGACAGCCTCCACCAGGCCCTGGCCCATGAAGGCGTAGCTATTCTGCCCAACCTGAGCCCGCAGGAAGAGGTCCACCACATCCTTCAGCCGGACGCGGCCGCGGTTGATTAAGTACTCGCTATCGCCGTCGCGGTAGGCGCGACGGGTGACCACGACCTCGCCGAAGTCGATGGGGAGCCACTTGTCGCTGTTGTCGAGGGTAATGCTGACCTCGGCCATGCCGAGGGGCGCGCGCTGGGAGCTGCCGGCGAAGATGACGTCTTCGAGCTTGCGGGCCCGGAGCTGGCGACTGCTCTGCTCGCCCAGGACCCAGCGCATGGCTTCGGCCACGTTGGTCTTGCCGGAGCCGTTGGGTCCGACGACGGCCGTGACGCCCGGCCCAAACTCAAACTGGGTGCGTGTGGCGAAGCTCTTGAACCCCAGCAGTTCCAGCCTCTTCAGGTACATCTCTTCTCCCTGCCTGCCTGTCGGCGGGCTGGCCCGCCAAAGGCGGGCCCACGGGCTGGTTGGGGCTGGCTAAGAAGGGACCTCCAGTTCGACCAGGGCGTGACGGGCGGCCTCCCGCTCAGCCTGGCGCTTGGTCTTGCCCTGGCCCACACCCAGGATCTTACCGTCCAGGCACACCTCGACGGTGAAGAGGCGGGCGTGTTCCGGTCCCTCCACTCTTGATGTACGGTACTCGGGCAGAGGCTGCCCCTGAGACTGCACCAGAACCTGGAGCCGCGACTTGGGGTCCGCCGGCGCGACGCCCGATCGCACGCCCTCCAGCTCCTCGGCCAGGGCTGAGGTGACGAAGCTGTCGACGCCTGCCAGTCCCTGGTCCACAAGGATCGAGCCGGCGACGGCCTCGAACACAGCAGCGAGATTGCTGGGACGGCGGCGTCCCCCGGCCGACTCCTCGCCCCGTCCGACCTGCAGGCAGTCTCCGAGCCCCAGCCGTCCGGCAGCGTGGGCCAGCGTGTCGCGTCGCACCAGATGGGCTCTCAATTCCGTTAGCAGACCCTCCTCATGGGTGGGGAAGAGCTCATAGAGTCGCTGAGCTACAACGAGCCCCAACGCGGCGTCACCCAGGAACTCAAGCCGCTCGTTCGAGACGAGCTTGGCTTCGGGGTTCTCGTTAAGGTAGGAGCGATGGACGAAGGCCTGGTGCAAGAGGGATGGGTTCTGAAAGGTAATGCCTAGGCGGCTTTGCAGTTCCTTCCAGTCGACCAACGCCCGACCTCCATGGCGACGCGTCGCACCGGACGCGAAAACGATAAGACCGCCTGCGGGCGGTCTGCCTGATTCGAACTCAGACTCCGGGGACAGCCTTACGAATCCGCCGTAGCGACTTCAATAAGGCCGATGACGTTAGACGACCCCCGGTCAGCCCATCGGCTAAGCCCGCCGCGGCTTGCGCCTGGCGAACGGCTCACCGCTGCCAGACGGCGCTCCGTACTCGAAGCAGCTATTGAGACGGCGGCCCCGCCTCCGCCTGTCACAGGCCACGGCCATGATAGGAATGGCTCCCTGAGTTTGTCAAGGAGACATGCTATAATGGCGGCGCCAACGGCTTGATCATCAATCTAAGCGCCGGTCTCCGCTTAATTCCACTCGCGGGCAATCTGGCTCGACATGTCCATACAGGAAACCACGCTGGTCGCGAAGCTCCTCTCGCGCCTTTCGGGGCCGATGGCATCCGCCGTAGCCGAGACTATCAAGGTGGCGCGCCAGCGTGGCCTGTCGCTCTACCTTGTGGGAGGCGGCGTCCGCGATCTCCTGCTGGAGCGGCCTCACCTGGACGTGGACCTGGCGGTGGAAGGAGACGCCGCCTCGCTGGCGGAGGAGGTGGCGGTTGCCGTCGGGGCGCGGCTAACCGTCCACCAGCGCTTCGGGACAGCCAGCCTGCGCCTGCCTGCCGGACAGGCGGGCGGCCCGGACATCAGCCTCGACCTGGCTCGGACCCGCGACGAGCACTACGAGCGGCCGGGCGCCCTGCCCTCCGTCCGTCCCGCCGCCATCGCTCAGGACCTGGCCCGCCGCGACTTCACGGTCAACGCCCTTGCCCTGTGCCTCGCTGGTGAGGCAGGCCGGTCGACTGCTGGACCCCCACGGCGGGCGGCGAGACATTGCGGCTCGACGCCTGAGCGTGCTCCACGAGCGCAGCTTCCAGGATGATGCGACACGCATCCTCCGCGGCCTGCGCTATGAGGGCCGTCTTGGCTTCCGGCTCGAGCCCGGGACGCAACGCCTGCTGTGCCGCGACCTCTCCTATCTGGACACCATCAGCGGCGCCCGCCTGCGCCGCGAGCTGCTCGCGATCTTGGCCGAGGACTGCCTGGAACGCATCCTGGCCCGCGCTCAGGCACTGGGCGTGCTGGCTGCTCTTCACCCTGCCCTCTCCTTCGACCGGCGGCGGGCCGCTGCCTTCGTCGCCGCGCGCGGCCGGCCCATCGCGCCTTTGTCTGAGGTGTACCTCTGTCTGCTGGCCGCCGGCGCCACGCCGGCCCAAGTCGAGAGCGCGGTCCTCCGTCTCGCTCTGCACGGCGCCTGGGAGCGCGCCCTGCGCGATGGCGTCCGCCTGCGCGAGGAGGCGTCGCAGTTGGAGGCGCCAGGCCTGCGGCCGAGCCAGGTGGTGGCTATCCTGGAGCCCTTCAGCGCCGCCGCCGTGTGCGCCCACGCCCTGCTGGAGCCTTCAGGCAGCGTGCAGAGGCGGCTGTGGCAGTACCTTGAGCACTGGCGCTATCGGCGGCCCTCGCTGCGCGGGCGGGACCTCCTGGCGCTGGGCGTGGCGCCCGGGCCCGCCATGGGCCAGATGCTGGCGCGCCTCCGCGCCGCCAGGCTGGACGGCGAGGCCCAAAGTCGCGCGGATGAGGTGGCGCTGGTCCGAGGTCTGGATGGCGGCCGGGGTGGCGAGATGAGGCGAGGGCCCTTATGACATCACCTCAGCCTGAAGGCTGAGGCATCGCGAGGCAAATCCATGCCCCCACCTTCAGGCGGGGGTCGAGCATTCTCCCACCAATGACGAAGCAGTTGTGTCGTTACAGTTTGGTTGCCACAGCTTGCCGAGCCTGGCTCATGGTGCCCCCGCCGCCTCTTCGATAGGCGCCGCCAGCCAGCCGGCCACGGCCCGTGGCAGGTTCCGCAGGGGCTCCTCTCGCACCGTGCACGGCGGCAGCGAGCGCAGAAAGACGCCGCCGTAGCCCTTGCTCCTGACCCGCCGGTCGAGCACGGCGACAACGCCCCGGTCAGTCTTGCGGCGGATGAGGCGCCCGAAGCCCTGCTTGAAGCGCAGCACCGCCTGGGGCAGGGCGTACTGGTTGAAGGGCTGGTCGTAGAGCTCAGAGCGGGCCACGAAGACGGGGTCCGTGGGCACCGTGAAGGGCAGCCGCGCTATCACCAGCAGGGAAAGGGCCTCGCCCACCACGTCGACGCCCTCCCAGAAGCTGGCGGTGCCGAGGAGAACTGTGCGGGGGTTCTCGCGCAGGGTCCGGAGGAGCTGCTTCGGCGACCCGTCGATGCCGTGGCCCAGCACCAGGATGCCGTCCTCCTCCAGGGGCGCTCTGACGGCGGCGTGGGTGGCCCGCAGGGCGGCGTATGAGGTGAAGAGGACCAGCGCCCGGCCTTCGCTGGCGCGGCAGAGGTCCAGCAACGCCTCCGCCAGCGCCGCCTGATAGCCTCTCTCCCCCGGCTCCGGCATGTCCTGGGGCACCAGCACGAGGGTAGAGCGGGCGTAGTCGAAGGGTGAGCCCAGCAGGAGCTCTTCCGACTCCTCCGGCCCTACCCGCTGCCGCAGGTACTGGAAGTGCCCCTCGGTACTGAGCGTTGCGCTGGTGAGGACAACGTTCTCCTTGGTATCGAAGAGTCCCGTGCGCAGGGCTTCGGCCACCTGCAGCGGCGCCGAGGCCAGGCCGATGCGTCCTCCCGCGCCCCGACCAGATTCGCGCGCCGGCCGTGCGGAGCTGTTCCAGCGCGAGAGGCTGAGCCAGGCTATCCGGCCTGGGTCCTCGTGGGCGATGACGCCGGCAATCCCCTCCCGCAGCAACTGCACGCCCTGGAGGAGGTCTCCGGTCTCCGCCGCCAGCGCCTCATAGTCTAGGAGGCCCTGCGCCTCGCCCCCGTCCAGAGCCTCCTGCACGTTCGTCAGGGCGACCTCGACCTGCTGGAGGGCCAGGTCCAGGTTCTCCCAGGCCGCCTCCACCACCGACCAGTCGGGCTGGATCCGCATCGCCCGGCTGAGGAGGAGGCGCTGGTCGTAGTCACCCTCCTCAGATGTGTGGTGGCGCACGAAGTCGGGCAGAAGCCCAACGAGCTCCGGCAGGCGCCCGCGCACGCGCTCCACAGCCGTCGCCAGGGAGGCCGCCAGTGAGCTCATAGCGGCCCGCCCAAGCGGCGCGGTGACGCCGCGGGCGGCCTGACGCAGGTTGCCGGCGAGACCGCCGTCGCGGTCGCGGCCGACCCGCTGCTGCACACGGTCCAAGAAGGAGACGATGTCCGGCTCCGAAGTCTGGAAGCCGAACTGCTGGGTAGCCTCGTCCTCCAGGTGCTGCGCCTCGTCGATCACCAGGTAGGAGTAGGATGGCAGCACCTGGCCGCCGGCCGCCAGGTCGGACAGGAGCAGGGCGTGGTTGACGATGAGGATGTGAGCCGTCTCGGCGCGGCGACGGGCCCGATCGAGGAAGCAGGTCCCTTCCCGCACGTAGCGACACGTCGAGGCGAGACAGGCCTCGTTCTGAGCGCTCAGACGGCTCCAGACTGTCTCCTCCTCCGGCGTCAGGTTGAGCTCGGCGCGGTCGCCGGTCTCAGTGTGGGGCAGCCAGAGAAGGAGGCGGGCCATGAGCTTCGCCTCCGCCGGCGGGAGCGCGGCCGCCCGCCGCTGGCCCGCCCAACGCAGGAGGCAGAGGTAGTTCCGCCGGCCCTTGAGCTGGGCCACCCGCAGGTTATCGCCCAGGCCGCGAGGCCCCCAGCCCTCCAGGGCCCGCCGCACGATGGGGATGTCCTGTCCCAGAAGCTGCTCCTGGAGGCTGATGGTGTTGGTGGAGACGACGACGCGGGTGCGGTTGAGCAGCGCGAAGCAGGCCGAGGGCAGCAGGTAGGCCAGCGACTTGCCCACGCCTGTGCCCGCCTCGACGACAAGGTGCTCGCCGCCGCTGAGGGCCGCGGCCACGGCGCGGGCCATCGCCGCCTGCTCCGGCCGCCTCTCGAAGTCGGGTAGCGCCTCCGGACGGGCAGCCAGCCCCTCGAGTAGCGTTTCGACTTCCTCAGGGCGCACCGCCCGCCCCTCGCCGAGGGCGCCCAGGGAGGCGCCCGGCTCCCGCCGAGCCTTCGCCACCACCAGCGCGGACTCCTCCAGGCCGCCCACGCCGATTGCGGGCTGAGCGCCACGTCCCTCCGCGTCCGCCGTGGCTTCCGCCAGCAGCTCGTGGAAGAGGTGGCGCAGGGGCCACTCGGCCAGTTCGGCCAGGCGCTCCAGCTCGGCCAGGACGGCGGGAGGCGTGAGGGCCAGCCTCCCGCGGAGGGCGACGAAGACGCGACCGGCAGCCTCGGCGTCGGCTGTGGCACGGTGCTGCGTCGTATGCTCCACCCCCAGGTGATGGGCGAGCGAGCGCAGGCTGTAGTCGGAGAGGTCGAACAGGAGGAGGCGGGCCAGGTCCCAGGTGTCGAAGGGCGGGCCCGCGGGCCGCACGCCCCAGCGCGACAGAAATGAGAGGTCGAAGGCCACGTTCTGCCCCACCACGGGGTGCAGGCCGAGGAAGCGCTCCAGGTCCGACGCAACCTCGGCGAAGGAGGGCGCCCGCCGCAGCTCGGGGCCCGAAAGGCCGGTCATAAGCTGGATGCGATACGGCAGCTCGCGGTGGGGGTTTACGAGGGTGTGGAAGACCTCACCAGGGCGGCCATCCTCGAACCTGATGGCCGCCACCTCAGTGATCTCGTCCTTCTCGGGGTCCAGGCCCGTGGTCTCCAGGTCCAGGGCCACGAAGGTGCTGCTCACGGGTTCCCTCGCGCACGCCGGCGAAGCAGATGCGCCCTCATTCTAGCACATTCCTTCTAGGGGGATGCCCGCCGCCTCCACCTCCGGCAGCCGGGCGGCCGACTCCTCGCTGAAGAGGGTGAGGACGCCCCGACGGAGGCCGTAGGCGGCGTGGAAGCGGCCGGCGTGCAACTCCTCCAGCATCTCCTTCTCCGACTCGACGTCGCGCTCGAAGACGGTGACGTAGATGCCGATGCCCTGGTTCGAGTGGGCGTCGCTGCCGCCGGTGACCGGCTTCCCCAGCACCTGCGCCACCCGAAGGGCGAAGAGGTTCTCCTCGAGGTTGTTGCAGCCGTTGAGCGCCTCCACCGCGTCCACCAGCCCGAAGACAGGCAGCTCTGCCGCCTGCTCAGGGGTCAGGTTGAACGGCTCGCCTCCCATTCGCCGGTGGTGAGCGGGGTCGAAGAAGTGCCGGAAGGGATGAGCCACGATCATGTAGCCGCCGGCCTCCCGTACCACGCGCCGCAGCTCGTCGGCGCGGCGGATGCCCGGCACGTAGCGGTCCAACCCCAGCGTGAGGATGTGGCCCAGGTCCGTCGACACCTCCATCCCGTTGGCGACGAAGAAGCCGTGCTTCCGGCGGTAGCGCTCCAGTTCGGAGGCGTCCCAGAGGCGGTCGTGCTCGCTGAGGTGGACGCCGGTTAGCCCCAGGCGCAGCGCCTCTGCGGCAAGCTCCTCGGGCCGCAGGTTGCTGTCCGAGGCGCCCCTGATGGTGTGCAGGTGCATGTCTATGATGGCGCCCATGGGTTGGCAGGGGGACTTTCTCTCTGGTGCGCCTGCCGGCAAGACAGGGCTGGAGTCCAGTCAGTATAGCACGCGCTGCCTAGGATGAGCCGATGGGGCTCCACTGCGCCAGGTAGGGCATCAGCCAGCCGAAGACGCCCAGGAACACGACCGCCGCGACGATCACGTGGCGCCGTGCTGGTCTCAGCAGCACCGCCAGGGGCGTGAAGGCCACCGCCGACCAGAAGATGATGAAGAGAGTGAAGGCGAGGCTGGGGCTGCCCAGGCCGCCCTCGGGTGCCCGGTCCTCGAAGCCCATCAGGATCAGTCCGAGGATCATGCCCAGCGCCGTGCAGAGGAGGAAAGCGAACCAGAACAGGACCACGATCAGAGCCACGACGGGCGTCTGCTCCGGGACGGCGCGCGCCACAACCGGCGCTCGCGGACGCGCGCGCACCAAGAGGATGGCGGCAAGCGGCGCCGATACCAGCGCCAGTACATAGCCACAGATGAAGCCGGCGAAGACCTCGCTCATCGGATCACAGCTCCTCCACCACGGCCGTGGCCACCGAGGCCGTCATAGTCGCGGCCTCGAACACGTCCAGGCCGGCGGCGGACAGCACCTCCCGCAAGGACGCGCTCTCGGCGTCGGGCGGCAGGAGGACGAACTGGGCGGGGCCGCTGCCCGCCAGGTGCGGCCTCAGCCCGAGGCTCCGGCACAGGTCCGCGGCGGCGGCCGCCTCCGGCAGCACCTCGCCCGCAATGGCCTCGAAGGTATTGACGACGTCATCGTCGCCGGGGGGCACGCCCGCTCTGATGGCCGCGGCCAGCCGCTCGCTGGCCTCGCCGCCGCTGAAGTGCTCCGCGCGCAGGCGGGCGTACATCGCGGCCGTCTTCCCCTCCAGGCGACCCCTGGGAACGACTAGCAGTAGGCGCTTCGACGGCACGTCCGGCAGCGGCGTCACCTCGTCGCCGCGGCCGCGGCCCAGGGCCGTCCCCCCGAAGACGAAGAAGGGCACGTCGGCCCCCAGTTGAGCGCCCAAGCGGGCCAGCTCGTCCGGTGGCAGGCCCAGCCCCCATAGGCGGTCGAGCGCTCGCAATGTGGCCGCTGCATCGCTGCTGCCACCGCCCAGGCCCGCGCCGACGGGTATCGCCTTCTCGAGCTCGATGCGAGCGCCCAAGGCCTGACCGCCTGCCCGATCCCGAAGCAGCGCCGCCGCCCGGTAGGCCAGGTTCTCGGTCGAAGGCACCTCAGGCGGGGGCACCTGCCTACTAGGACCGGTCAGCACCAGCTCCAGGTCCGCGGCGGGCGAAACCCTCACCCGGTCGCAGAGGTCGACGGTCTGAAACACCGTCCGGACCTCGTGGTAGCCGTCGGGGCGGCGACCCAGGACCTCCAGGGTCCAGTTGATCTTGGCCGGCGCGAGGGTGCTCAACCTCACGCCCGGCCTCCCTCAGCCTGCAAGTCGGGCCCGGCAGAGGGCAGCCCACTCCTCGATGGAGAGCTCCTGCGGACGCCGGCGCACGTCGATGCCGGCGGCGGCCAAGAGAGCCTCCGCCTCGGCAGGCGGTAGGCCCAAGCCCTGGGCCAGGGAGTTGCGCAACTGCTTGCGCGGCGCGCTGAAGCCGGCTCGCACCACCTCGAAGAAGGCGGGCGTGTCGGGCACCTCGACCCTTGGACCATCGGCCACATCTATACGCAGGACGGCCGACCGCACCTTGGGCGGCGGATAGAAGGCCTGTGGTGGCACACCGAAGAGAAGGTGGGGCCGCCCGTAGAACTGCACGGCCACTCCCAGCAGGCTCATTCTTCCCGGGCCGGCGGCTATGCTCTCTGCCACCTCCCTCTGCAGCATCACGACCAGGCGCGTCGGGGGCGGGTCGCCCTCCAGGAAGTGGCGCAGCACAGGCGCCGCAATGTAGTACGGCAGGTTGGCGACAACCGCGTAGGGGGCGTGAGCTCCCGCCTCGTCCAGAAGGCGGGCCGGGCTCAGGCTGAGGACGTCGGCGCAGACGACGGCGACGTTCGGGTAGGCCTGAAGGCTCTGCCGCAGGTGAAGGCAGAGCTTCTCGTCCACCTCCACCGCCACCACAGCGCGGGCTCTGGCCGCCAGCTCGCGGGTAAGAACGCCCAGTCCGGCCCCGATCTCGACGATCGTCTCCGTTGGCGACACGTCGGCGGCAGCCACGATGCCTGACAGGACGCGCTGGTCGACCAAGAAGTGCTGGGCGAGGCTCTTGCGCGCCCGCAGGCCCGCATCGCGCAGTTCCGGAGGTGGTGGTGGGCGCCGTCTCTTGCGCCGGGTCACCTGGTCGCGCCGGCCGTCCGCCCTGGCGGACCGAGACGCGCGGGTCCGGTTACGAGGCTGTCCGCTGGAACTAGGGGCCGAGGATGTAGATGTCAAGCCAGCGCGGCTGCCAGCCGGGGCTTATCCCGTCCGGATATCCCAGATCGATGATGTTGCCGACGATGGCGCCGCCGGTGTCGGCGGCCTCACCATAGCCGTAACCTGGGATGTACATCCGCGTGCCGTATGGTATCACGCTCGGATCGACGGCCACAATGCCCTTGCTGACCGACACTCCGGTGCTGGTGATGCCGTAGCTGGGGTCGCTGTCGTCGCGCCCGGCGCTGGCCGGGCAATACCAGGTGGCGTAGACGCTCATCACTCGCACCACGTTCAGGCCATCGGGCAGGGTCTGGGCGGCCTGCACGTGTTCCGGGCTCCCGAAGTAGACAATCGTGTCGACGGCCTCTGGGTCGTCCCACTCTCTGACTAGTTGCCGGGAGACCTCGACTCCATCCTCATAGGCGACGGCATATTCGCGGTGGTGGACGCCATCCGCGCCGACGACGCGCCGCGTTTCCCCTTCCGACAGCTCAGGGTCCAGACGGTAGACGGTGCCGTGGTCGACCGTTTCCGACTCTGCGAGGCGGTCCTCGGCGTAGGAGTAGACCCGCACCCCGAGGTCTGGAGAAAGGGCCGTTTCGGAGGACGGCTCCACACGATCCGTTTCCCCAAGGACTACCCCCGCCTTCTCAAGCAGCCCAGCTACCGTGTGCGCCTGAGTGTAGATAACGGTGTCTGTCCCGCCGACGGAGAGGGTGACTCGCAGCGCGCGCCGGATGACGACCTGGAGCCCAGGTGTCAGGGCGGAACCAACCGCCGGCTCCACCTCATCTCCCGGTCCCAGGCGGATGTCCCACTCCCGCAGTGCCTGGTCAAGCGTGGGCTCACTCGAAAGCAGCGATTTGGGCTGGTCGCCTTCTACGACGGTGAAGGGGACGGCACGGCGGACCGTTAGGCTAACCTGGTTAGGAGAGACGGAGACGGGGGCGGCGCCTTCGGCCACCCGCAGCCCGAACGCCTGGGCCGCGACGAGCAGGGCAGGCATGTCCAACTTTTCGTTATCGTTTGCTCGCAGACCGTTGCGGAGAACGCTGTCGAAGGGGCCCAGGGTCACGCCGGCTTCACTAAGAGCGCCGGCAACGGTGTGGGCGCGTGTGTGCCAGGTGAGCACTCGACCATCCGCCTCCAGCACGACAGGCACGGCCCGCTGCACGGAGAGGGCTGTAC
Source organism: uncultured Chloroflexia bacterium (assembly GCA_963726245.1). GTDB lineage: Bacteria > Chloroflexota > Dehalococcoidia > DSTF01 > JALHUB01 > CAVSBT01. Next base: position 72,178 of record CAVSBT010000025.1, on the reverse strand, counting down.
TGTCCGAGGCGCTGTCTTGCCGCGCCACGCGGTCGCCCGCCTGAAGTTGCACGCCGGCCTGCCGCAGAAGGGCGTCGGTGCCCCCCTGACGGCTGACCATCGTCCTCTCAGAGCCGTCAGACTCTACGCGGACGTGGCGAAGAGGGAAGAGCAAGAACGTGAGAACACTGATGAGCGCGAGGGCAGCGAGGACGCCGGCGTGGTTCCGAAAGCGGTGATGAGTAAGATGACTAGAGATGAGTGCTACCGCAGACTTCCGGACATGGCCTTTAGCCAGCGCTTCGCGGCCTTTTCGCGCCCCCTTTGGGGCTTCTCGCAAACAGCCTCCCTTCTGGGCGGGCAACAGTAACTTGAGTATACACTAGATCAGTGGTCGTGCACCCGCCGTCGACCCGGAATCCGGGCTTGGCCTCCGTCGACCGGCTCTGGTCCGGTAGCCCCGCGGCGCCCGAAGACGGCTACTTACCGCTGCTTCCTTCCGGACCTGACGGGGTTCGTAGAGCTTCGTCGCGCAGGACCAGGCCTTCAACGCCGGCCATCGGTGCCAGTCCCCGGGTGCCTAGGCCTCGAGCGGGAGTTCGACCCCGCTGTAGCGGATTGCGGGTTCAGGGCACCGCTAGCTCCCCGTCTAGCACGACCGCCGGACATGCTATACATAGCGACATACCTCTGTCAAGAGCCGTTTGGCTGCGGCTAGCGATCGCCACTGCTTTCTTGCTGGCTCCGAAGAGGCTGATGTAGAATGAGCGGCGACATCGACTCAGAACGCCGTTCTTGCAGGTTCAGTTAGGAGAAGCGTTGCCCCCAAACCCCCGCCGTCAACAGGTCCGCAAGGCGGTGGTCCTCGCCGCCGGCTACGGCACCCGTCTCCTGCCCGCCACCAAGGCACAACCCAAAGAGGCGCTGCCTCTGGTGGACAAGCCCATCATCCAGTACACGGTTGAAGAAGCAGCCGCCTCCGGCCTCAAGCAGGTGATCATCGTCACCGCCTCCGGCAAACGCGCCGTCGAGGACCACTTCGACCGCTCTCTGGAGCTGGAGCAAACCCTGCGCGAGAAGGGCGACCTGGACCGCCTGGAGGAGATACGGCGCATCTCAGACCTGGCGGATATCGTCTACGTCCGGCAGAAGGAGCAGCGTGGAGTCGGGCACGCCGTCCTCACCGTCCGGGACGTGGTCGGCGACGAGCCCTTTGTCCTCTTCTTTCCAGATGACGTCATCATCGCCGACGTCCCGGTGGCCCGCCAGATGCTGAACGTCTTCGAGGAGTACGGCGCCTCTATCCTGGCGGTGGAACGCGTGTCAGCCGCCGACATCGAGAGCTACGGCGTCGTGGACGCGGAGCCGGTCGGCGACCGGGTGGTGCGGGTCCGGGGCATGGTGGAGAAGCCCGCTCCGGGGGAGGCGCCGTCCGACCTGGGCATCGTGGGCCGCTACGTCCTGACCCCGGACATCTTCGGCGCGCTGGCCCGCACGGAGCCCGGCAAGGGGCGCGAGATCCAGCTCACCGACGCCCTGGCCCTCCTGCTCGCCGAGCAGCCCGTATACGCCTACCTGTTCGAGGGCCGCCGCTACGATACGGGGCGGCCCCTTGGGCTTCTCCAGGCATCGGTGGAGGTGGCTCTGCGGCGACCGGACATCGGCCCCGACTTTCGTCGCTACCTGCGCGGCCTGGACCTGGGACGTGACTAAGGGGAGAAACATAGAACATAGGGCAAAGGACAAAGGGCAAAGCCGCCTCTATGCGCTGTGCCCTATGCCATATGCCCTGAGTTGCCAGTTCCTAGTTCCGTGGGAGGCTAGCAATGTCTAAGGGCAAGGATTGGGCCCTGATCTTAGGAGCGTCCAGCGGCTTCGGGGCGGCCATAGCCCTGGAGCTGGCCCGCAGCGGCTTCGACATCTTCGGCGTGCACCTGGACTCGCGCTCCACCCTTCCCAACGCCCAGCGCGTCATCGACGGCGTGAAGGCGACGGGCCGGGAGGCCGTCTTCTTCAACAGGAACGCCGCCGACGCCGGCAAGCGGGCCGCTATCCTCGACGGCATCGCCGGGCGGCTGGCGCAGGAGGGCGAGGACGCGTCTATCCGCGTCTTCGTCCACTCCCTGGCCTTCGGCACCCTCGTGTCCTACATCGCGGACTCGCCGCGAGACGCCGTGACCCTGCGCCAGATGGAGATGACGCTCGACGTGATGGCCAATAGCCTGGTCTACTGGGTGCAGGACCTGGTGGCGCGACGCCTCCTGCGTTCGGGAGGCCGCGTCTTCGCGATGACCAGCGCCGGCGCGACGCGGGTGATGAAGTGGTACGGGCCGGTATCGGCGGCCAAGGCCGCCCTGGAGTCCCACATCAGGCAGTTGGCCCTGGAGCTGGCACCCCTGAGCATCACGGTGAACGCCATCCGCGCCGGCGTCACCGATACCCCCGCGCTGCGGCGCATCCCGAGCGGGCCGGAGCTGCTGGCCCAGGGGGCGCAGCGTAACCCCAGCGGCCGCGCCACGAGGCCCGAGGACGCGGCCCGCGCCATCGCCGCCCTCAGCGACGAGCGCCTCTACTGGATGACGGGGAACGTGATAGGCGTGGACGGGGGCGAGGATATTACGGGGTAGGAATCAGGAACCAGGAACTGGGAGCCGAGCCAAAAGGAGTGTGTCATGCCATCAGTTCAGGCGGGTGACGTACGGTTGAACTACGAGGAGCGGGGCCGCGGCCCCAACCTCCTCCTTCTCGTCCACGGCTACACGGCCTGCTGGCAGTGGTGGAGCCTCGTCCTGGAGCGCCTCGACCCGGCCCGCTACCACGTCTACGCCCCGGACCTGCGCGGCGCCGGCGGGAGCGACAGGCCGCCCTCCGGCTACAACATCGAGCAGTATGCCGAGGACGTGTTCCAGTTCTGCCGTGCTCTCGACCTGAAGGACTTCGTCTACGTCGGCCACTCCATGGGCGGCCTCACCGGCATCCAGTTTGCCCTGTCGCACAAAGAGCTGCTGCGCGGCCTCGTGCTCGTCGACCCGGCTCCGCCAGACCCCGTCGACCTGCCGGCGGACCAGCGCCAGGTGCTCGAAACGGTGACGGGCCAGTTCACCACCAACCGCGACGTGGCCCGAATGTGGTACCAGCTTGCCATCCTCCGGCCCATCGATCAGCGCCTCAACGAGACCCTCCTGGACCTTGGCATGTCGGTCAGCCCCGCCCACGCCTTGGATTCCATGGCGGCTATCCTCGCCACCGACCTCAGCGCCCGCCTGGGCGAGATCAGCACGCCCGCCCTCCTGATGGGCGGCGACAAAGACGTCATTGTCCCTCTGCAATCGATGCTGGCGACGCAGAGCCGCATCCCCAACTGCGGCCTGCAGGTCTTCCACCGCGTCGGACACTCGGCCCCGCTGGAGGTGCCGGAGGCGTTCACCGCCGTGCTGACGGACTTCGTGGAGAACGAGCTGCCGGCGCCCTGCCTAGGGCGACGTAGCGGCGACCTTCAGGTCGCCACCGGCGCTGTGGAGGGCTGAAGCCCTCCGCTACACCGGGTGGGCCGCTCGTGGTTCGACAAGCTCACCGGTGCGAACCGCTCACCCTTCAGCTCGGGTGAGCGGCGCTTGACACCAGCGAGCGGCGGCTTCTAGGAGAGACGAGGCGTCACTTCTTGAGGCGCAGGACGGCCATGAACGCCTCCTGCGGTATCTCGACGTTCCCCACCCTCTTCATGCGCTTCTTGCCCTCGGCCTGCTTCTCCAGGAGCTTGCGTTTGCGCGTGACGTCGCCGCCGTAGCACTTGGCGAGCACGTTCTTGCGCATGGCGCGGATGGTCTCCCTCGCCACGACGCGGTGGCCGATGGCGGCCTGGACGGGCACGTCGAAGAGCTGGCGTGGGATGAGGCGGCGCAGCCTATCGACCAGGTCGCGACCCTGGGCGTGGGCCTTCTCGGCGTGAGTGATGAGGGAGAGGGCGTCGACGGGCTGATCGTTGACGAGGACATCCAGCTTCACCAGCTTCGCCGGCTCATAGTGCGAGAAGCTGTAGTCCATGCTGGCGTAGCCCTGGCTCTTCGACTTCAAGAGGTCGTAGAAGTCCACCAGGATCTCCGAGAGAGGGATCTGGTACTCCAGCGCCACCAGCCTCGCACCCCTTGCCGCCTCTTGCCTGTTCCCTGTTCCTTGCAGGTACTCCATGCGGCGGGACTCCCCCCGGCGGCCTGTCACCAACTCCATCATGGCCCCCAAGTAGCGGTCCGGCGTGATGACTGACACGTTCATCCAGGGCTCACGGATCTCCGCGATCTCCGTAGGGTCTGGCAGCTCTGCGGGGTTGTCCACCACGAGCTCGCTGCCGTCGGTCTTGAGGACCACGTACTCGACGCTGGGCGCCGTGGCGAGCAGGCTGAGGTCGTACTCCCTCTCCAGCCGCTCCTGCACGATCTCCATGTGCAGCAGGCCCAGGAAGCCGCAGCGGAAGCCGAAGCCGAGGGCGACGCTGGACTCAGGCTGGTAGGCCAGCGAGGCGTCGTTCAGCTTCAGCTTGTCGAGGGCGTCGCGCAGGAGGGCGTGGTCGTTGGCCTGGACGGGGTAGAGGCCGACGAAGACCATGGGCTTGGGAGGCCGGTAGCCCGGCAGAGGCTCGGCGGCCGGCTGCTCGAGGTCGGTGATGGTGTCCCCCACCTGGCAGTCCTTGACGTTCTTGAGGCCTGTGGCGACGTAGCCCACCTCGCCGGTCGTCAGCAGTGCTACCGGGCTTAGCGCCGGGCGGAAGCAGCCCACCTCCACCGGCTCCACGGCGATACCCGTCGCCATAAGGCGCAGGGGCTGGTCGGAACGCAACTCGCCGTCCACCACCCGTATGTAGGCCAGCACGCCCTTATAGGGGTCGTACTTCGAGTCGAAGATGAGGGCGCGCAGCGGCGCCGCCTCGACGCCACGGGGCGGCGGTATGCGCGCGACCACCGCCTCCAGCACCTCCTCTGTCCCCACGCCCTCCTTAGCGGAGGCGTAGATCATCTCTTCGATCTTGAAGCCGAGGGCGCCCGTGAGGTCGGTCGCCACCCCCTCAGGGTCGGCGTTGGGGAGGTCGATCTTGTTGATCACGGGGACGATGGTGAGGTTGTGCTCGAGCGCGGCGTAGACGTTAGCGATGGTCTGGGCCTGGACCCCCTGGGCGGCGTCGACCACCAGGGTTGCGCCCTCGCAGGCGGTGAGGGCGCGCGAGACCTCATAGGCGAAGTCCACGTGGCCCGGCGTGTCGATGAGGTTCAGCTCATAGTCCAGGCCGTCGCGCGCCTGGTAGAGCATGCGCACGGCCTTGGCCTTGATGGTGACGCCCTTCTCCCGCTCCAAGTCCATCTGGTCCAGCACCTGCTCGCCCATGTCTCGGGCGGCCAGGGTGCCGGTGGCCTCCAGGAGGCGGTCGGCCAGGGTGGACTTGCCGTGGTCGATGTGGGCGATGATGCAGAAGTTGCGGATTCGCGCCTGGTCCATCGCAGGCCATCGTAGCACAGGGCTCCAGGGGCCTCAACGAGAGGTAAGGCTACCCTCCCAGGCAGCGCGCCAGCTCGCCGGCGTCGAACTGCATCAGCTTGACGTAGCTGTCGACTCCGTCGCCGAAGGCGTCGCTGTAGAGACTGCAGACCTGCACGCCGGCGTCCCCAGCCGCCAGCTCCAGGACGCGGGCGCTGAACTGGGGCTCCTCGAACAGTGCCGGAACCTTCTGCGCCTCGATCGTTCTCGTCAGATCCGCCACGTCGCTGGCGCTGGGCTCCTGCCCCGGCGAGCGAATGACGAAACCCACCAGCTCGAGCCCGTAACGCTGGGCGAGGTAGGGGAAGGCGTCGTGGGAGGTGACAAGCTTACGGTGCTCGGCCGGAATGGAGGCGATGCTCTGCTGCACCTGGCCATCCAGGGTCTCCAGCTCGGCGAGATAGGTCTGCGCATTGGCGCTGTACTCCGTCTCACCCTGCCGGGTCCACCTGGATGAGCGCGTCGCGCGCGACCTCGACGTAGTGCATGGCGTACTGGACGTTTAGCCAGAGGTGGGGATTCCCCGTTCCCTGGGTGTCACCTTCCAGCACAGGCAGCCCGGAGGACATCTCGATGACGGGGACGCCGCTCCGGACGTTGTTCTTGATGATGTCCATAAGCGTCTCCTCCAGGCCAACACCGTTGATGAGCACCAGGTCTGCCTGGCTGACATCGACGACCTTGGAGGGGACCGGCTCATAGGTGTGGGGGTCGGCGCTGGCGGGCACGAGGGCGGTGACCTGCGCCCGCCCGCCGCCCACCTGCCGGATCATGTCGGCGAAGAGCTCGATGCTGGTGACGACCTTGGGGCCGGTCTTCGGGGAGGTCTGTCCTCCGTTACCGCCGCAGGCTGCGGCCAGCGCGGCTGCCGCCAGCACGAGCCCCATCAGCAGCAGGAAGCGGGCAAGCCTGCGGCGGCGCCCGGAAACCTGGAAGGGTCTCATCTTTCGCGCTCATGTGGGAACCTCGGTCTGGATTGTTGATACTAGGTATCAATGATCCCGCAAATAGGCGGCCGTTAATCCTGCCGCCCCTGTCCTACTTCCGGTTCTTGGTTCTTTGCCCTATGCCCTATTCCCTTTGTTCTCCGCTATGCCCTTTGCCCTCTGTTTCCCTCACACCCTGTGGCAAGCCACCCAGTGGCCTCGCGACACCTCTCGCCACTCTGGAATGCGCACCCGGCACTCTTCGATGGCGATAGGGCAGCGAGTGTGGAAGACGCAGCCCGGCGGAGGCCGCACGGGGCTGGGCACGTCGCCTGTGAGGATGATGCGCTCGCGCTGGGTCTCGACCGCCGGGTCCGGGATCGGCACCGCCGAAAGCAACGCCTTCGTGTATGGGTGCAGGGGGTTCTCGTACAGCTCCTGGCGGTCCGAGAGTTCCATGAGCTTGCCCAGGTACATCACCGCCACGCGGTCGCTGATGTGCCGCACCACCGAGAGGTCGTGGGCGATGAAGAGGTAGGTGAGGGTGAACTGCGCCTGGAGCTCCATCAGCAGGTTGATGATCTGCGCCTGGATGGACACGTCCAGGGCGGAGACGGGCTCGTCGCAGACGATGAAGTCGGGCTCGACGGCCAGGGCGCGGGCGACGCCGATGCGCTGACGCTGGCCGCCGCTGAACTCGTGAGGGTAGCGGTTGGCGTAGAAGGGGTTGAGGCCGACGATGCGCATCAGCTCCGTCACCCGCTCTTTGCGGGCGCGTCCGCGGGCCAGGCCGTGGATGGCCAGGGGCTCGCTGATGATGCTCCCCACCGTCATGCGGGGATTGAGGGAGGCGTAGGGGTCCTGGAAGATCATCTGCATCTTGCGCCGGTAGCCGCGCAGCTCCCCGCCCTTGACCTTCGTCAGGTCGCGGCCGCCGAAGAGGATCTCGCCGCCGGTCGGACGGTAGAGCTGGAGGATGCAGCGGCCGGTGGTGGACTTCCCGCAGCCGCTCTCTCCCACCAGGCCCAGCGTCTCGCCGCGCCGGATGGAGAAGGTCACGCCGTCGACAGCCTTCACGTCGGCGATCTTGCGCTGGAAGATGATGCCCGCCGTGACGGGGAAGTACATCCTGAGGTCGCGGATGTCGACCAGGACATTGTCGAACGGGCCGCTGGCCACGGCGCTCATGGCGCCTGCTTCACGAGTCATCGCCGTTGGGGGTCCCCTGCCTCACGTCCACCCAGCAGGCGGCATAGTGCTTCTCTTCGATCAGCATCAAGGGCGGCTCCTCGGCCAGACAGCGGTCGATGTGATACGAGCAGCGGGGGTAGAACGAGCAGCCCTGAGGTATGTTCGCCAGGTCCGGAGGCAGACCTTCGATGGGGACCAGCTTGTCCCGTCGGGCCTCGTCCAGCCGGGGCACGGAGCGCAGCAGTCCCAGGGTGTAGGGGTGTCGCGGCCGCCCGTAGATCTCGCGGGCGCTCCCTGACTCCACGATCTTGCCCGCGTACATCACGTTGACGCGGTCGGCGTAGCGCGCCACGACGCCCAGGTTGTGGGTGATGATGATGACCGCCGTCCCGAGCTCCCTGCTGAGGCGGGCCATGATCTCGAGGATCTGCGCCTGGATGGTGACGTCGAGCGCGGTGGTGGGCTCGTCGGCCAGGAGGAGCTTGGGGTCGCAGGACAGGGCCATGGCGATCATGACACGCTGTCGCATGCCGCCGGAGAACTGGTGGGGGTAGTCCTTGAGGCGGGTGTGAGCCTCCGGGATGCCCACCATCTCCAGTAGCTCGACGGCCCGGCGGTTGGCCGCGCTCCGGTTCATCTTCAGGTGTAGCTCGAGGGACTCGGTGATCTGCCGCCCGATGGTCAGGACGGGGTTCAGGGAGGTCATCGGCTCCTGGAAGATCATGGCGATCCGGTTGCCCCTCACGTGCCGGATCTGGGCCTCGCCGACCTTCAGGAGGTCCTGGCCCTCGAACCAGATCTCACCGCCTACGATCTTGCCCGGCGGACTAGGGATGAGCCGCAGGATGGAGAGGGCACTGACCGACTTGCCGCAGCCGCTCTCGCCGACCAGGCCCATGGTCTCGCCTTCTTGGACATCGTAGCTGATGCCATCTACCGCCTTCACCACCCCTTCATCGGTGAAGAAGTGAGTGCGCAGGTCCTTGACCTGAAGCAGGCTAGCCATTCCCCCTACCAGCCGTACCCAACGACCATGCGCTTGTCGCTGAGCACTTATGTCAACTCTGCCGCCACCACCCTCCGGCACTGGCGGGCTTCGATACGGCTGAGCCCAAAAGGACGGCGGATGGTGGGGAAGAGGAGACTCGAACTCCTACGCCTTGCGGCACATGATCCTAAATCATGCTCGTCTACCAGTTCCGACACTTCCCCGTTTGGTGAGCCGCCCAGGCCTCGAACCTGGAACCTGCTGATTAAGAGTCAGCTGCTCTGCCAATTGAGCTAGCGGCCCACGCAAGCATTGTATTACAGGCTCTGCGTCGACGACTAGTGCAACAGATCGCCGGGCTTCTGTCCTGCTACCAGGGAAGCTGAACTCGCTATGCCGCCCACGGGCCCGTATCCTGGGATGTTCGCTTCGTCGGAGAACCCCTCGCTCTCATAAAGGCCAAGAAAATCGTAGTCGACGAGGGCGATGTGGGTGAGCTCGCTGATCCACTTATAGCCCCACTTCCCCGGAACCACCAGGCGTAGACCCTCTGTCAGAGGCTGGCCATCTTTCTCGTAGGCCAGGAGGATATCGTTACGCATGGCCGTTGTGACTGTCAGGTCAGTCGCAAAACCGTCGGCAGCGTAGAAAGCAACCTTTATCGCCGCTGGAGAGACACCGGCCTGTTCCAGCACGAGTCCAAGTCTCACTCCAGTCCAGTTACCTTCGGTGACCGGAGTCTCAGGATCAAAGACGCAGTAGATTTTGGCGTACTCCGTGCTGCTTGGCATTGCGACAAGGTCGTCTAAGGTCAGATTGAGGGGAGACTGAACGAGTCCATCTACAACTAGACTCGATTCCGAGTCGTCGGCGGTGCCAAGCGTAGCCGTCGGGGGGCTTCTGTCTCCTGCTTCCAGGGAAGCTGAACTTACGTTGACTCGCTACCGCCGATTTGCTACCATTTCGATTGGGGGTGGTTAGCTCAGTTGGTTAGAGCGCCGCGTTGACATCGCGGAGGCCACTGGTTCAAGTCCAGTACCGCCCACCACTCCGCTGAGACTCAGAGAAGCCACTGCTCACACCGGCCTTCGAGTGCACCGGCTGATGCGGCGGCGGAGCCAGGCGGAGAGAGGGAGAATCGTGCGTTACCTCGATAGAGGCGGTGTCAGACACATCGTCATGCGTGTCGGCCTGGGATTCGTCCTAGGCTGGTTTGGTATTCAAGAGCTTCGCCACCCCTCCGACTGGGCAGTCTTTGTCCCCTCATTCGTAGCCGACCACTCGCCCGTTGCGCTGAACGACCTGATACATCTTCACGGCTATCTCCTGGTCGTATCGGCCAGCGCCGTTATCCTTGGCCTGCTGTATGTGCCCGGCTGCCTGCTGGCGATGGGCCTCCTCTCGGGGGTCGTGCTGGGACTCTGGCTGGACGGTGGCGTAAGCGACCTGGTTATACGCGACGTGGGACTGCTTGCCCTGGCCAGCGGGCTGGCGATTGACCCAGTGCGCTCGTGGCAGGTCGATAACGTCCTGCCGCGCCTTTCCCCGTCGGGCCGGCCTCGTGAGCGCCGGGCGAGGACAGCCAAGAGGCCCCTGCCCGCCCGAGCGGCGTGGCCTGTCCAGTCCGCCGCGGCCGCCTTAGTCGCCGCCGTTGTCTTGGGGCTGGCCTTCCTCTTGGGGGGCGCCGGAGGCGGCAGCCCGGCGCTGCCCCAACAATCCATCGCCTCCTCGTCATCGAACGCCGCCCAACAATCCCCCGCCCAGACATCGCCTACCCCTCCTAGCACGACTCCGACGCCCGCTCCTTCGGCCGGGGTGCCGTCGTCTGTTCGATTCGATGACTCGCCATACAAGCGCTACGCGTTTCAGCTCTACCCCGGCGAAATTAGCTCTCAGACCAAGAGGGCGCTGTCCGGCTTCGAGCTTTCGGTACAGGACGAGGGTGGCAAGGTCCGTGTGACATTGAAGGCCCTCAGTTCTCAGTACCGAGATGCACAGACCGTCATCGACAAGGGGGATACCGCCTACTTCATCGAGACCAGCATGGGAGATGATCCCAGCGGCCTTGAGCAGGACCTGGGCGACGACGGCATCATCGTCGTGAACCCACAGGGCTACATTCTGCAGTCATAGGCCGCCGCGCGCACGGTGTCCGCCTTGGGCGCGATTCTGTGGTATCCTTGCGACGTGAAGTCGGATAGGGTGTGGGCTACGGCGATGCCCCACCCGCAATAGCAGAGACGAGGACGAGTAGCGGCCGTCAGGCGGACAGAGAAGGGGGTCACAGGCTGGAAGCCCCCTCGCCGATTCGACCGCGAAAACCACCTCAGAGCTGGGCCGGCGAGGCTCCCACCGTAGCCGGCCCCGGAGGCACCCGTTAGCGGCCTAACGAGTCCGCCTTAGGGCGGAGAACGTGGGTGGAACCACGAGAGGCTGGGCCTCCCGTCCCGCGAGGGATAGGGAGGCGTTTCGTTTGATAGGAGCGCCGCCGCCGTGCGGTCAAGGGCTTTGGCGATCATCCTGTGGCTCCTTAGCCCGACCTACCAGATGAGGCGCGAGTTACAGACCCTCGCGCCTGGCCGAGGCCGGTTGCCCCCGTTGTTGACGGCTCCCCAGACGCTTGTGCGACTGGCGGTGGTGGGCGTGTTTGTCTGGACAATCGCGTCTAGGCATTGGGGCAGCGCAGCCGTCGTTGGTAGCCTCTTGGTTCTGCTGGGATTGGTGAGTTGGGCTAGCTGGGTCGCAGGCATCCGGATTGCAAAGCGTCGGGGGATTCTAAGATGAACGACAAGAAGAGCCACGAGGACCGCCTGTACCGCATGCGGCACTCCGCCTCCCATATCATGGCCGAGGCCGTCCTCTCGATGTTCCCCGAAACCAGGTTCGGCATCGGCCCGCCCATCGAGAGCGGCTTCTACTACGACTTCGAGCTGCCGCGCAGCCTCACTATGGACGACCTGGCGGTCATCGAGGAGCGCATGCGCCAGTCGATAGCCGCCGACCAGCCCTTCGAGCACAGCCAGGCGCCCAAGGACGAGGCGCGCCGCCTCTTCGCCGCGCCAGCCCTACAAGCTGGAGCTCATCGACGGCATCGAGGACGAGAAGGTCAGCCTCTACCGCCACGGCCCCTTCCTCGACCTCTGCGAGGGGCCCCACGTGGAGAGCACGGGGCAGGTCAAGGCCTTCAAGCTCACCAGCATCGCCGGCGCCTACTGGCGCGGCGACGAGCGCAACCCCATGCTCCAGCGCATCTACGGCGCCCTCTTCGAGACACAGGAGGAGCTGGACGACTACCTGCAGCGCGTGGAGGAGGCGCAGCGCCGCGACCATCGCCGCCTGGGCCGCGAGCTGGACCTCTTCAGCTTCCACGAGGAGTTCGGCCCCGGCCTCGTCTACTGGCACCCCAAGGGCGGCCGCGTCCGCACCATCATCGAGGACCTCTGGCGCCAGGAGCACTACGCCGGCTGGCTATGAGCTGGTCTATTCGCCCCACATCGGCAAGTCGACGCTCTGGCAGACCAGCGGCCACCTCGGCTTCTACAAAGAAAGCATGTATTCGCCGATGGACGTGGACGGGCAGGAGTACTTCGTCAAGCCCATGAACTGCCCCTTCCACATCCAGATCTACCGGTCGAGCACGCGCAGCTACCGCGACCTGCCGATGCGCCTGGCCGAGCTGGGCACGGTGTATCGCTACGAGCGCAGCGGCGTGCTCCACGGCCTCCTGCGGGTCCGCGGCTTCACCCAGGACGACGCGCACATCTTCTGCCGCCCCGACCAGGTGGAGGACGAGATCCGGCGCGCCGTCGACTTCGCCCTCTTCTTCCTGCGCACCTTCGGCTTCCAGGAGTTCCAGGTCTACCTGTCGACGCGGCCCGACAAGTTCGTGGGCACCCTCGAGGACTGGGACATGGCCGAGGATGCCCTCCGTCGCGCCATCGCGGCCGCCAACCTCCCGTTTGAGGTGGACGAGGGAGGCGGCGTCTTCTACGGGCCCAAGATCGACGTGAAGATCAAGGACGTGCTGGGCCGCGAGTGGCAGTGCACGACGATCCAGTTCGACTTCAACATGCCGGAGCGCTTCGACCTGGCGTTCGTCGGCGACGACGGCCGCGAGCACCGCCCCTACATGGTGCACCGGGCCCTGCTGGGCTCGATGGAGCGCTTCCTGGGGGTGCTGATCGAGCACTACGGCGGCGCCTTCCCCCTCTGGCTGGCCCCCGTGCAGGCGACGGTGATCCCCATCGCCGACCGCCACGTCGAGTACGCCCACCGCGTGGCCGGCGAGCTGCGCGCCGCCGGCCTGCGCGTCGAGGTGGACGAGCGCGGCGAGCGCATGCAGGCCAAGATCCGCGACGCCCAGCTTCAGAAGGTGCCCTACATGCTGGTCGTGGGCGACAAGGAGATGGCGGCGGAGGCGGCGGCCGTGCGCTGTCGCAGCGGCGAGGACCTGGGCGCCCTACCCCTTCTCCAGGTCATCGACCGCCTCAAGGACGAGGTGGCGAGCAGGGGGTAGGGGCGGAGCGGTCTGACTCCGCCAGGGGCCCCCCGCGCGGCCCCTTCGCTTGTCGCGCCGGCCCCACGTGTGTTACAAATGAAGTACAGGCCCTGATAGAGGGCCTGTTGAGTTGTTCCTGCCCCGTCCGGAGAAGCTCTCGGTGTTCAAGAAGCTCCTGGTCGCCAACCGGGGCGAGATCGCCCTGCGGGTGATGCGCGCCTGCCGCGAGATGGGCATCTCCCCCGTCGCCGTGTACTCCGACGTCGACCGCAACGCCCTCCACGTCCGCTACGCCGACGAGGCCCACCTCCTGGGGCCCGCTCCTCCACGCGAGAGCTACCTGAACATCAAGAAGATCATCGAGGTGGCCCGCCGGTCGCGCGTCGACGCCATCCACCCCGGCTACGGCTTCCTGGCCGAGAACGCCGACTTCGCCGAGGCCTGCCAGAAGGCCGGCATCGTCTGGGTCGGCCCGCCGCCCGACGCCATCCGGCGCATGGGCGACAAGGTGACGGCACGGCGCATGGTGAGCGAGGCCGGCGTGCCCGTCGTGCCCGGCACCGACGCCATGTACGACCTGGCGCAGGCGGAAGCGGCCGCCGTCGACATCGGCTTCCCGGTGATCATCAAGGCCCTGGCCGGCGGCGGTGGCAAGGGCATCCGCCTGGTCAACGACCCCGGCGAGATGCAGGCCGCCCTCAGCGTCGCCGGCAGCGAGGCCCTCTCCGCCTTCGGGGACAACGCGGTCTTCATCGAGAAGTACATGGAGCCGGTTCGCCACATCGAGGTGCAGGTCCTGGCCGACGACCACGGCAACGTGGTCGCTCTCGGCGAGCGCGAGTGCTCCATCCAGCGCCGCTACCAGAAGCTGATCGAGGAGTCCCCCTCCACGGCCGTGGACGCCGACCTTGAGGGACCAGCTCTCCCGGGCGGCGGTAGCGGCGGCGAGGGCGGCCGGCTACCGGAGCGCCGGCACCGTTGAGTTCCTCATGGACCGGGACCGCCGCTTCTACTTCCTGGAGATGAACACCCGCCTCCAGGTGGAGCACCCCGTGACGGAGTTGGTGTCGGGCGCCGACCTCGTAGTGGAGCAGATCCGCATCGCTGCCGGCGAACGCGTCTCCCTTCGACAGGAGGACGTGCGCCTCTCCGGCTGGGCGCTGGAGTGCCGCGTCACCGCCGAGAACCCGTTCGACAACTTCCTGCCGTCGCTGGGCTGCATCGACTACCTGGCAGAGCCGAGCGGCCCCGGTGTCCGCGTCGACAGCGCGCTCTTCTCCGGCTCCGAGCTCCCCTACCACTACGACCCTATGGTCGCCAAGGTCATCACCTGGGGGCGCGACCGCAGCGAGGCGATCCAGCGCATGCAGCGCGCCCTGAGCGAGTTCGTCATCGTGGGCATCGAGACCAACATCCCCTTCCATCTCCAGATGCTGGCTGACGCCCGCTTCCTGGCCGGCGATATCTCCACTTCCTTCCTGGAGAAGGAGTTCTCGATGGCGCCGCCCAGCGACGGCACGAGCGAGCAGGTTGCCCTTCTGGCGACCGCCCTGCTTACCCACCTGAAGCGACGCTCGGCTCCCCTAACCGAGGCGCCCGCCGCCAATGGCAGCCGCGTGGCGCCGCGCCGGGCGCGCAGCCGCCTTCGAGGGGCGAGGCATGGGATGGCGTCGAAGTATCAGTTGAGGCTGGGCGACCGCGAAGCCGAGGTAGAGGTGGAGGAGAAAGAAGGCGGGCTCTTCCACCTCAACGCTGAACGGCGTCTCATTCCCGGTCAGCCTGGAGCGCATCAGCCAATCCGCCCACTACTCCATCATCGTTGACAACCGCCCCTGCGACTTCTTCGCCGAAGAGACCCCTCACGGCTACCAGATCATCATCGACGCCCACACCTACGCCGTGACGACGCGCCCCACAAGGGTCTCGCCGGCGGCCGTCAGGCCTCCGGAAGCGCCCAGCCTCGCCGGCGAGTGGGTTCTCGCCTCCCCCATGACGGGCGTCATCCGGGAGGTGCACGTGTCTCCGGGCGACGAGGTGAAGGCGGGCGCCGTCGTCGTGGTCATCGAGGCCATGAAGATGCAGAACGAGCTGCGCGCCCGCCACGACGGCACCGTGAAGGCCGTCTACGTCTCCGCCGGCCAGCGCGTCGAGCAGGGCGCTCCGCTGCTGGTGTTGCTGTAGGGGCCGAGCTTCAGCTCGGCCCTGGACAGAGCTAAAGCTCTGTCCCTACGTGGATGGCCTCCCCCAATCCTTGACCCCTGCTCGGAGCGCATCCTACAATTCTCGATAGGGCGGCCCCCGGACCTGCCTACCGGCAGGCAGGCCTGCCTCCAACAGGCCGATAGAGGGGCTGTATCATTATGGCCAAGAGAAGGGCCTCCACGCCTGCCGCGAAGGCAGGCGAGTGGAGCGCCGACCGCATCCGCAAGACCTTCCTCCGCTTCTTTGAGGAGCGGGGGCACAAGGTCGTGCCCAGCTCGCCGCTGGTGCCCTTCGGCGACCCCACGCTCCTCTTCACGACGGCGGGCATGGTGCAGTTCAAGCCCTACTTCGAGGGCCGCGCCCAGCCGCCCTCGCGCCGGCTGACCACCGTCCAGAAGTGCTTCCGCACGTCGGACATCGACAGCGTGGGCGACGGCAGCCACCTCACCTTCTTCGAGATGCTGGGCAACTGGAGCGTCGGCGACTACTTCAAGGAGGAGGCCATCCCCTGGGCCTGGGAGCTGGTGACGGAGGTCATCGGCCTCCCCAAGGACCGCCTCTGGACGGCGGTCTACCTGGACGACGACGAGGCCTTCGACCTCTGGCGGAAGGTGGGGGTGCCGCCCGAGCGCATCGTGCGCTACGGCGAGGAGGACAACTACTGGTTCTCCGGCGACGTCGGCCCCTGCGGCCCCTGCTGCGAGATCTACTACGACTTCGGCCCCACGCCCGGCTGCCCGGAGTGCGAGAAGGGCACCTGCCACCCCCAGGTGGACTGCCGCGACGAGCACGGCGTGGGCCGCTTCCTGGAGCTCTGGAACCTGGTCTTCATGACCTACTTCCAGCACGAGGACGGCTCCCGCACCGCGCTGCCCCAGAAGAACATCGACACCGGCGCGGGGCTGGAGCGCTGGGCCGCCGTCCTCCAGAACCCGGACCCGGACCGCCGCACCTCAGTCTACGAGACGGACCTCTTCCGGCCCATCATCGCCAAGGTGGAGGAGCTATCGGGACGCAAGTACGGGGAGGACGCGGCCACGGACCGGGCGATGCGCATCGTGGCCGAGCACGCCCGCGCCGCCGCCTTCCTCATCGCCGACGGCGTCATGCCCTCGAACGAGGGCCGCGGCTACGTGCTGCGGCGGATCATGCGGCGGGCGATCTACTTACGGCCGCCGTCACCTGGGGCTGGAGCGAGCCACTTCTAGCCGACGTGGCCGATGCCGCCGTGCAGACGATGCTGCTCGGCCTACCCAGAGCTGGACGCCCAACGGAAGTTCATGCGGGGACAGTCCTTGCGCCTGAGGAGAGTCGGTTCGAGGAGACGCTGAGCCGGGGCCTGGAAGATCCTAGAGGAAGCTCTCGGCTAGGCACGCGGCGAAGCGCGGCATCGTGCGCGGCGAGGATGCTTTCCTGCTGCATGACACCTACGGTTTTCCGATCGAGCTGACGCGCGAGATCGCCCGCGAGCGCGGCTTCACCGTCTGATGAGGATGGCTTTCGAGAGCGAGATGGAGAAGCAGCGCGAGCGGGCTCAAGCGGCCGGCCAGGGTTATGCACCGGTAGCGCCACCTTGCGGGCGGCAGGCCAAGCGCTGACAGCGGCTCAGCCCAGGTCACCCAGCGACGCTCTGCAGGTCCAGCCCCGTCTTCGTCGGCTACGACACCCTCCGCCACGAGAGCACCGTCGCCGCCATCTTCGCGCGGCGCCGAGGTCGTGGAGGCGGCCCAGGAGGGCGACGAGGCGGAGGTCGTCCTCCACGAGACGCCCTTCTACGCCGAGGGCGGCGGCCAGGTGGGCGACCAGGGCGAGATCGTCGGCCCGGCGGGCCGCTTCGCCGTCGAGGACACGCAGTGGGCGCGGGAGGGCGTCGCCGTCCACCGCGGCCGCGTCGTCGAGGGGCGCATCGCCGTCAACGACGCCGTCGTCGCCCAGGTGGACGCCGAGAAGCGGCGCGACACCATGCGCAACCACACGGCCACCCACCTCCTCCAGGCGGCCCTGCGCCGCGTGCTGGGCACCCACGTCCGCCAGTCGGGGTCGCTGGTGGCGCCCGACCGCCTGCGCTTCGACTTCACCCACATGGAGGCGCTGAAGCCGGAGGAGATCGCGGCCGTCCAGCGCCTGGTGAACGAGAGGATCCGCGAGGACATCGAGGTCCACCCCGCCGAGAAGGCCTACGAGGAGGCCATCGCCGGCGGCGCCCTCGCCTTCTTCGGCGAGAAGTACGCCGACCGCGTGCGCGTGGTCGAGATAGCCGGGCTGGCCGGAGCAGGCGGAGGAGCAGCGGCCGCGTACAGCATGGAGCTCTGCGGCGGCACCCACTGCCGCTCCACGGGCGAGATTGGCAGCTTCTTCATCGTGCGGGAGGAGAGCATCGGGGCCGGCCTGCGCCGCATCGAGGCCGTCACCGGCCGCGGCGCCGAGGAGCACGCGCAGGCCCAGCGCGACCTCCTGGAGCGCCTGAGCCGCCGCGTCGGCGTCACCCCCGCCGACCTGGAGACGAAGGTGGCGTCGCTGCTGGAGGAGCTGGAGGCGGAGCGACGGCGGGCGCAGGCGCTGGAGCGCGACGCCGCCCGTCGCGCCGCCGAGGCCCTCCTGGCCGGCGCCGAGCGCGTCGACGGCGCGGCGGTGGTGGCCGGGCAGGTGCCGGCGGCCAGCTTCGAGGTCATGCGCGAGGCGGGCGACTGGCTCCGCGACCGCCTGGGCAGCGCCGTGCTGGTGCTGGGCGCCGTCTTCGACGAGCGGCCCAACTTCGTCGCCATGATCACGCCCGACCTGACGGCCCGCGGCCTCCACGCCGGCGAGCTGGTGAAGCGGGTGGCGGCCGTCACCGGCGGCGGCGGCGGCGGCCGGCCGGAGATGGCCCAGGCCGGCGGCAAGGACCCCGGCCGGCTGGAGGAGGCCCTGGGCCTGGCCCGCAAACTGGCCCGGGAGAGCCTGTCCGCCCTTCCCCCGGGGAAGGGCTCCTCCCCCGAAGGGCCGCTAGCATGTGCCCGGACGAGCAGCCGTCCGGCCGCGTACTGGCGCTGGACGTCGGCGAGCGCCGCATCGGCCTCGCCATCTCCGACCCCGACGGCCGCGTAGCCGTCCCCCTCGAAACCCTGGAGCGCCGCGACGAGGACGCCGACCTGCGCGCCCTGGCCGACCTGGTGGAGCGCGAGGACGTCCAGGTCGTGGTGGTGGGCCTGCCTCTCTCCATGGACGGCAGCGTCGGGCCGCAGGCGGAGCGCACGCAGGAGTTCGCCCGCCGCCTGGCGGAGGCCATCGCGCGGCCGCTGGAGATGTGGGACGAGCGGCTGAGCACCGTCGCCGCCGAGCGCGCTCTGGCGCCTCCCGAGCCCGTCGCCGGCAGACGGCGGCGACGCCCGCCAACGCGCCAGCGAGCAGCGGCGGCGCCCGAGCGTCGCCAGGGGGCACGGGACGCCCTGGCTGCCACGCTCATCCTCCAGGCCTACCTGGACAGCCGCCGGCGCCCGACGCCGCCTCGCAGGGGTGATGGGCCGCAGCCGGCTGCTCCCCCTGGCCATCGCCGCGGCCGCCCTGGTCGCGGTTGGCCTGGCGGCCTGGGTGATCTCCGCCACCCCCGGCGCCGTCCTCCAGAACGAGCCCTCCCTGCCCGCGCTCCCCACTCCCTCCGGCACGGACGTCGTCAGCGTCGAGGTGGCGCCGGGCGAGAGCGCGGGCGACATCGGCGGGCGGCTGGAGGAGGCCGGCGTCATCGAGAGCGCCCGCCTCTTCCGCATCCTGGTGGCCCTCATGGGCGTCGAGAACGAGATGGTGGCCGGCCGCTACGAGTTCGACCGCGGCATGCCCACCCTCCAGGTCATCGGCCGCCTGCGGCAGGGCGTCACCATGCCCCTGATGGTGACCGTGCCCGAGGGCCTGCGCTCCGAGGAGGTGGCGCTGCTCATGGAACGGGAGGGCATCGTGAAGGCCGACGACTTCCGGCGCGCCCTGGCCTCTGCAGGCATACGACTTCGCCTTCCTGGCGGAGCGGCCGCCCGGCGCCGGCCTGGAGGGCTACCTGTTCCCGGCCACCTACGGCTTCTCACGCGGCGTGACGGCCGAGGAGGTGGTGCGCCGGATGCTCGCCGCCTTCGACGCCCAGGTGACGCCGGAGCTGCGCCAGGCGATCCAGGCCTCCGGCCTCACCCTGCACGAGGCCGTCACCCTGGCCTCCATCGTTGAGCGGGAGGCGGTGCTGCCCGAGGAGCGGCCCATCATCGCCGGCGTCTTCCTCAACCGACTGCGCCTGGGCATGCCCCTGGAGGCGGACCCCACCGTCCAGTACGCGCTGGCCAGCGACCCCGCCAGCGTCGAACGCTTCGGGTTCTGGAAGCAGGCGCTGACCACGGAAGACCTGGGCAAGTCGACTCGCCCTATAATACGTACGTGAACGGCGGCCTGCCGCCGGGGCCCATCGCCAACCCCGGCCTGGCCTCGCTGGAGGCGGTGGCGCATCCGGCGCAGACCAACTACCTGTACTTCGTGGCCCGGCCGGACGGCAGCCACGCCTTCGCCGAGACCCTGGAGGAGCACCTCCGCAACGTCCAGCAGTACCAGCGCTTGAGTTAAGCGGATGAAACGCGTCGGGCTCATCGGGCAGGGGCTGAAGCACTCCCTGTCGGCGGTCATGCAGCAGGCGGCCCTGGACCACCTCGGCCTCGACGCCCGCTACGAGCTGTGGGACACCCGGCCCGAGGAGGTCGAGCAGCGGGTGGCCTCGCTGCGCGACGAGGACTGCCTGGGGGCGAACGTGACCGTCCCCCACAAGCAGGCCGTCATCCCCTTCCTGGATGAGCTGGACCCCGTGGCCACCAGCGCGGGGGCCGTGAACACCATCGTCCGGCGTGAGGGGCGTCTCACCGGCCACAACACCGACGTGGCGGGCTTCGCCCGCGCCCTCAGCGAGGCCGGCTTCGACGTTCGGGGCGTCCGCGCGGCCGTCCTTGGCGCAGGCGGCGCCGCCCGCGCCGTGACCCTGGCCCTCATCGAAGGCGGGGCCAGCGTCATCTCGCTCTCCGACGCCGTTCCGGAGCGGGCCGAGGCCTTGGCGGGCGACCTGAAGGGGCTGACCTCGCCGGATACCGCCATCACCTGGACGCACTGGGGCGACGACGCCTTCCGGCGCTCGCTGCGCGAGTGCGGGCTTCTGGTAAACTGTACCCCCGTAGGCATGCGCTTCGGCCCTGCCGAGGGGCAGTCGCCGGTGGCGGCGGAGCTCATACCGGCTGGTTGCCTGGCCTTCGACCTGGTCTACAACCCGGAGGAGACGCCCTTCTTGCAGGCGGCCCGCTCGCGGGGCGCGCGCACGGCAGGCGGCCTGGCCATGCTGGTGTACCAGGGGGCGGCCTCCTTTCGCCTCTGGACGGGCCGCGAGGCGCCGGTGGAGATCATGTTCCAGGCCGCTCGGAAGGCGCTGACAGGCTAGAGCGGGAGGCTAGGGGAATGGGGATGCTGCGCTTCCTCACCGCAGGCGAGTCGCACGGCAAGGCCCTGGTGGCCGTCGTCGAGGGCGTGCCGGCGGGGCTGCTCTCTCTCCGAAGACTACATCGCCGCCGACCTGCGCCGCCGGCAGGGTGGCTACGGCCGCGGCCGGCGACAGAAGATCGAGCAGGACCGGGCGCAGATCATCGCCGGCGTGCGCCACGGCCTCACCCTGGGCAGCCCCATCGCCCTCAGCATCGAGAACCGCGACTGGGCGAACTGGCAGGAGGTCATGGCCGTCGAGCCAGCGACGGGGCCGGTCGAGAAGGTCACCCACCTCCGTCCCGGCCACGCCGACCTGCCCGGCGTCATCAAGTACCTCCAGGACGACGTGCGGCCCGTCCTCGAGCGGGCCAGCGCGCGCGAGACGGCGGCTCGTGTCGCCGTGGGCGCCGTCTGCCGGCGGCTGCTGGATGAGTTCGACGTGCGGGTGCACAGCCACACCGTCGCCATCGGCGGCGCGGAGGCGCATGTGGATGGCGAGCCGGACTGGCGGGCGGTCGAACGGTCGCCGGTGCGCTGCGCCGAGCCGGCGGCGGAGAAGGCGATGGTCGCGGCCATCGACGCCGCCCGCAAAGACGGCGACAGCCTGGGCGGCGTGCTCGAGGTGTGGGCCACGGGCGTGCCGATCGGCCTGGGGAGCCATGTCCACTGGGACCGCAGGATTGACGGCCTGCTGGCGCAGGCGCTGATGAGCATCCAGTCGGTGAAGGGCGTGGAGATCGGTGGCGGTTTCGGTTTGGCTCACGAGCGCGGCTCTCAGGTTCACGATGTCATCCTGCCCATCGCTGACTGGGGCGAGTGGCCCTGGCGGCGGGCCAGCAACCGCGCCGGCGGCACAGAGGGCGGCATGACCAACGGCGAGCCGGTGGTGGCGCGGGCCGCCCTCAAGCCCATCTCGACGATTCCCAGGGCCCTGCCCTCGGCCGACCTCGCCACCGGCGAGCAGGTGCCGGCCCACTACGAGCGCGCCGATGTCTGCGTCGTGCCCGCGGCGGGCGTCATCGCCGAGGCGATGGTCTGCATCGTCCTGGCCCAGGCGCTGCTGGAGAAGTTCGGCGGCGACCACGTCGAGGAGACCCGGCGCAACTACGATGCTTACCTGAAGACGATCGGGCCCAGGGGCGGCGGCCCCTCGACCGCATGAGTGCGCAGCGTCCCCGTCGCATCTTCCTCACCGGCTTCTCGGGCTCCGGCAAGTCCGCCGTGGCAGGGCTGGTGGCCGCTGCCCTCGGCTGGCGCGCCCTGGACACGGACGACATCATCGAGGAGCGCAGCGGTCGCTCCATCCCCGACATCTTCGCCCGCGACGGCGAGGCGCGCTTCCGCGAGCTGGAGGCCGACGCCCTGCGAGAGGCCGCCCGCCAGGTCGACGTGGTGGTCGCCACCGGCGGCGGCATCGTGCAGTCGGCCGCCAACCGGCGCCTCATGGCGGATGGCGGTCTTCGTCGTCTGCCTGGAGGGCCAGCCGGAGGTGCTGTGGCGGCGCCTGCGCGACGCTGGCGGCTCGGCGACCGAGCGGCCTCTGCTGACGGGCCCCGATCCCCTGGGCCGCATCCGGGCTCTCAAGGCGCGGCGCCAGCCCTTCTACGCCCTGGCCGACTACACCGTCCACACCGACAGCCTCGATCTGCCCCAGGTAGCCGAGGAGGTGGTCGGCGCCTGGCACCGCCTCTCGGCGCGGGCGGCGCGTGACCCGGACCGGCTGTCGGGCGAGCCAACCAGCGCCACGAAGCCGGTGAGGGCGCCTGCTGGGTGAACGCCGAGTCCGCCCGCTATCCCGTATACGTCGAGTGGGGCGCCCTGGCTCGCCTGGGCGAGCGCCTGCGCGAGGCGGGCCTCTCGGGCGCGGCCCACGTCATCAGCGACGACAACGTCTGGCACCACTATGGAGAGGCCGCCCTGGCCTCACTGCGACAGGCCGGCTTCGAGGCCCACAGTTGCGTCGTGCCTGCCGGCGAGGCCAGCAAGAACATGTCCACCGCTTCTCGCCTCTACAAGTGGCTGGCCTTTCGTCGCGTCGAGCGCGGCCACGCCGTCGTCGCCCTGGGCGGCGGCATGGTAGGCGACCTGGCCGGCTTCGTCGCCGCCACCTACCTGCGGGGCCTGCCCCTGGTGCACGTTCCGACCAGCCTGCTGGCCATGGTCGACGCCTCCATCGGCGGCAAGGTGGCGGTGGACCTGAGCGAGGCGAAGAACCTGGTTGGCGCCTTCTACCAGCCGCGCCTGGTGGTGACCGACGTCTCGGCCCTCACTACGCTGCCGGCCCGCGAGCTGACCTCCGGCTGGGCGGAGGTGGTGAAGCACGCCTTTATCATCGACCCCGACCTTCTCTCCACCTTGGAGGCCCGCGCCGCCGACCTGCGCCGCCTGGAGCCGGAGGTGACGACGGCCGTCGTTCGTCGCAACGTCGAGCTCAAGGCACAGGTGGTGAGCGAGGACGAGCGGGAGACGACGGGACGGCGCACCATCCTCAACTACGGCCACACTGTGGCTCACGGCCTGGAGGCGGCCGGCGACTACGAAGCCCTCCTCCACGGCGAAGCCGTCGCTGTGGGCATGGCGGCGGCCGCCGAGATCGGGAAGCGGCTGGGCGTGACGCCGCCGGCCGTGGCTGAGCGCCAGGCCGCCGTGCTGGCCTCCTTCGGTCTGCCGCGGCAGACGCCGGGCATCGACCCGGAGCGCGTCCTGGCAGCTATGGCCCTGGACAAGAAGGTGAGCGGCCGGTCCGTGCGCTGGGTGCTGCTCGAGGACGTGGGACGCCCCGTGCTCCGGGACGACGTGCCCGCTGCCCTGGTCCGACAGGCGGTGCGCCGGGCCTGCGGCGCGCCGGACAAGTGAGGGGGCCACCGTGGGTGAGGCTCAGCCCGCCGACACTGGCCGCGAGGCGGCTCGCCGCCTCCACGCCCTGGTGCGGGGTCGCGTGCAGGCCGTCGGCTTCCGCCAGTTCGTCTGGTCGCGGGCGGCCTCCCTGGGCCTGACGGGCTGGGTGCGCAACGGTGACGACGGCCGCAGCGTCGAAGTGGAGGCCGAGGGGCCAACCGAAGCGCTCGACCAGCTGCTGGAGCTCCTACGCCAGGGCCCCTACGGGGCCCGCGTCGATGACGTGCAGGCCTCGTGGTCCGACGAGCCCCGTGGCCACACCACCTTCGAGGTCAGGTTCTAGCAGTCGCCCCCAAGGGCCAGCGGCCGACACCAGAGGTGGTGCGCGAGCCGCTCCAGCGACCTCAACTGTCTAGTATGATACGACCATGTCGAAGTCCGACGACTTCTTCGAACGAATCCTCTGGGCTGTGGTGACCCGGATCTCCGGGCGCACCGCAGCGGCGCTTGCGTTCCTCCTCTACGCGGGCGGCGGACTGACGCTACCCCTGGCACTCCATTGGTCGGTGCTGGGCCTTGTCACGGCGAACATCATAGGAACCACGGCCGCGGGGCTTGTGATCCTCGACTGGCTCGCGGTGCAAGTCGCAGACCGCCCGACGCCGTCATCTCGTCGAATGGACCACCAACCTCCGTCTCCTCACCGCGGAGGAGTTCGAATGGCTGGTAGGGGAGGTCTTCCGGCGTGAGGGGTGGGCGGTCCAAGAGACCGGCCGCCAGGATGCCCCAGACGGCAACATCGACCTTGAGCTGGTCCGCGGTGGGCAGCGGGTGATCGTCCAGTGCAAGCGATGGTGGTCTACCCCTGTGGGCGTCAAAGAGGTGCGCGAGTTCGCGGGCACACTGATGCGCGAGGCCCTACCGCCAAGCGCCGGCATCTTTGTCACCCTCTCGGACTTCACTGAGCCGGCGAGCAAGGAGGCACAGACGATCGGCATAACCCTCGTCGATAACCGTGACCTCTACTCCCGCATTGAGAAGGTGCGTCGCGCGGAGCCGTGTGAGAGCTGTAAGAAGCCAATGATTCTCGCGCGCTCGTCGCGCGGATGGTGGTTTCGGTGTGTCGCGCCTGGCTGTCAGGGGAAGCGCGACCTCGGCAGGGACCCCGGTCGCGCGGTCGATCTTCTGACGCAACCCCCGGTGACGTGAATGCCCCCCGGCCCGACGTAAGGAACTCCCGCCAGACCAGACGTCTAGGGTCTAACGCTCTGCTCTTTTCACCCCCAGCGCTTCCGCTCGTTGCTTGATGCCCAGGAGCATCTTCCGCTCCATAACCAGGGAGCCCGGCTCCATGAAGGCGACCATTGCCAGCCAGAATAGCGGGCCCGAGCCGGGCAAACGGTTCCGCGAGACGAGCCTCGTCCTTACACCGTCCTCCGGATAGAGGCCGAACGCCCACGTGGACTTTGCGGGCATCCACTGCAAGACGAGGAAGCGTCGCGGTTGCACGTCCCTCACCATGATCCCGTTGCCCTTCTTGTTGAGGGCGAGGAATTCCCCGGCTTCCAGGTGCTGGTACTCGGGCAGGAGGCGGTCCGTGTTCTGGATGTCGATCCCCACCAGTCTTTCGATCCAGTCGTAGGTATAGGCGCCAGCGCGTGGTCGTGGCCCCATCTGGACCAACCACGGCCAGACGTGGTCCGGGGGCGCGTCGATAGTGACGATGCGCGTCGTTTGCAGAGCGGCATCAGGCAGGATCTCATCGCCCGGCATCGGCCGTTCGGCCTCCTCCTTCGTGGCGCCCCAGTTGAGCACCCAGGGGCGGCCGAGCTTGAAGTAGGCGATCGTGGTCGCGCTCAACGCGGCGGTGACCTTGAGAACCGAAGCGCCTTTCATCGATCCTCAGCCCTTCCCCTCGCGACGCATCCGCACGTCCACTCGCAGGCTGCGCGGCCGGCCGAAGCCTTTCAGGTTGCAGAGCATGCCGATCACGGTGCCGGCCACCATCTTGCGCACGAAGAGGGCCGTGGGCAGATGGACCCCGTCCACGTAGACCGAGGCGTCCTCCGCCAGGACGGTGGGCAGGACCTTCGCCTCGATGAGGTCGGCCAGGCGGGCGGCGTCCTCCAGCCCGAACCGGGGCACGTCGATGTCGAGGGGCGTATCACTCGCCAGGGCGAGGAGCTCGTCCTTGCGGCAGATGAGGCCGCCGCCTACCGCCGCTCGGTGAACTTCAATCTTGGGGAATCCGCACTCCGGGAAGCCCTCGGCGAGGATCAGGTCGTACTCCTCACCCACCGTCCAGAGGAGCTCGTCCAGCGAGGCCTCTTCGTCCACCCGGCGCACGGCGGTGACGGCGTCCGGCGAGCTCACCACAATCATCTCGCTGCCTGCGGAGGCGTAGCGTGCGGTGTCCTTGGTGACGGCCTCGAGAGCCGGCCCCTCGTCGCTGCGGGCCACAGTTGCCACCCGATGGCCGCGGGCCTTCATCTCGCGGACTATGCCCTCTATGACGCGGGTCTTGCCGGACCCGTCCCGTCCTACCACGCAGACAACAGGAGGCATCGCTCCCTCCTCGTCAGGCCTCGCCCTGGGTCCAGTCCAGCATCATCACGGAGATCTCCTCGCCGGGCTCCACGGCGGGCACGTCCTCGGGGACCACCGCCAGGGCGTTGGCCGCCGACATGGAGGTGAGGACGCCAGAGCCCTGCGGGCCGGTCAGCGAGGCGTAGTAGCGGCCGTCGCGCTCGGCTGACGACGGAGCGGGCGAAGACCCGCCGTCCGTCCGTATTGGCGATGCGGTCCTCGGCGATGGCGCGGACGGTCGGCCGCTGCCAGCGGCTCTTGCCCATCATCTTGAGGATGGCCGGCCGCCCGAAGAGCTCGAAGGTGACCATCGAGCTCACGGGGTTCCCCGGCAGGCCGATGTGAGGCACGCGACGGCCGCCGCTGTCGAAGGTGCCGAAGGCGAGGGGCTTGCCCGGCTTCATGCGCACCGTCCAGAAGTCGACCTCCCCTTCGCGGGCCAGCACGTCCTTCACCACGTCGTAGTCGCCGCGCGAGACGCCGGCGGAGGTGAGGAGCATGTCGGCGTCCAGCCCCTGGCGGATCTTGGCCGTCAGGTCCTCCACCGTGTCGCGGGCGATGCCCAGGAGCGCGGGTATGCCGCCGTTCTGGATGACCATGGCGGCGACGCTGTAGGTGTTGCTGTCGTAGATGGCGCCCGGCCGCAGGGGCCGGCCCACCTCCACCAGCTCGTCGCCGGTGGAGAGCACGGCCACCACCGGCCGCCGGATGACGCGCACCGTCGCCCGGCCCAGCGAGGCCAGGACGCCAATCTGGGCGGGCCGCAGGATGGCGCCCCGCCGCATGACCAGCGCCTCGCGGCGCACGTCCTCGCCGGCCCGGCGCACGTTGGCCCCCGGCTGGGCGGCCTTGCAGACTGAGCACCGAGTCCACGGCCTTGCTGAAGCGCCCGAAGTCGTGGGCGCCGCGCTCCTCGGTCTCCTCGAAGGGCACGACGGCGTCGGCGCCGGGCGGCAGCGGCGCGCCGGTCATGATGCGGACGGCGGCGCCGGGCGCCACCTCGCCCTCGTAGACGTAGCCGGCCGCCAGCTCGCCGACCACCCGCAGGCTGACGGGGCTCTCGGCGTAGCGCCGGCGGTGTCGGCGGCGCGGACGGCGTAGCCGTCCATGGCGGTGTTGTCCAGGGGTGGGATGTCGATGTCTGAGGTGACGTCCTCGGCCAGCACCTGGCCCAGGGCGTCGAGGATGGGCTTCTCCTCGGGCTCCAGGACGCTGACGTAGCTGAGGATGCGCTCCAGCGCTTCTTCGACGCTGATCACGGTGGCGGCCTCGACTCCAGGCTGGTTGCCGCTCCCATGATACAACGAACGGCGGGATGGTGGACGGCGTTCCTGGCCACAGCGTCACCCAGAGCCGCCCAGCTACCGCGTCTGGCCTTTTTGCCCTACCCGAGCCTCACGGAGAGGCAGGTGGTGGTGCGCTGGACGCCGTCCACCTGCTGGATGCAGTCAGTGATGCAGGTGCCCAGCTTGTCCAGGTCGTCGGCCTCTAGCTGGACGATGACGTCGAAGGGGCCGGTGACAGTGTCCGACAGTACAACCTTGGCGTCCATGTGCTCGAGGGCGCTGATCGCCTGCCCGACGGCCTTCGCCTTTCCTACCTCTGCTTCGATGAGGACGTAGCCCCGGACCGACATGTTCTCGATACCTCCCGCTGCTGCCTTCGTCTGATCAGGGCGATGATACGACAGGCCCGCCCGCTGTCAAGCCCCTCCGCGCGCCCGTTGACCCTCCTACCCCCGTCGCCCATAATGCGTCCGAAGCAGAAAGCGATATGCCAGATACGCAGCAAGACGTAGAGCAGCTAGGACAGGAAGCGGCCGCCGCGCTGGCGGCCGCCGTCGACGACGCGGCCCTCGAGGCTTGGCGCATAGCCTACCTGGGCCGCAAGGGCCGCCTGACTCTGGTCCTGCGCGGGCTGGCCTCGCTGCCGATCGAGGAGCGCCGGCAGGCAGGGGCGGCCGCCAACCGCCTGCGGGACAGCCTGGAAGAGGCGTTCAAGGCCAGGCAGGAAGAGGTCCTGCACCAGCGGGTCGCCGCCACCATCGAGCGGGGCCGGCTGGACGTTACCCTCCCCGGACGCCCCATCACCGATGGGTCGCCTCCACCCGGTGACGCAGACGCTGCGGCAGGCGCTGGACGCCTTCGTCGCCATGGGCTTCCAGGTCGCCGAGGGGCCGGAGGTGGAGTGGGACCACTACAACTTCGAAGCCCTGCGCATCCCCAAGGACCACCCGGCCCGCGACATGTTCGCCACCCTCTGGGTGGACGTCCGCCGCAACGGCGAGTACGAGATGCTCCTGCGCACCCACACCTCGCCCAACCAGGTGCGGGTCATGGAGCAGAGCCAGCCGCCCATGCGCGTCGTCGTGCCCGGCCGCTGCTACCGCTACGAGGCCACCGACCCCACGCACGAGTGGATGATGCACCAGGTGGAGGTGCTGGCCGTCGATGAGGGCATCAGCATGGCGGAGCTCAAGGGCACGCTCTTCGAGTTCGCCCGCCGCATCTTCGGCCGCGAGCGCCAGGTGCGCTTTCGCTGCGACTACTTCCCCTTCGTCGAGCCGGGCGTGGACATGGCCATCGACTGCTTCCTCTGCCGCGGCGAGGGCTGCCGCACCTGCAGCGGAACGGGATGGATCGAGATCATGGGCGCCGGCATGGTGCACCCCGAGATCCTGACCAACATGGGCTACGACAGCGAACGCTACACGGGCTTCGCCTCCGGCATGGGCATCGAGCGCATCTGCATGCTCCTCCACGGCATCGAGGATATCCGGCTCTTCTACAGCAATGACCTGCGTTTCCTGGAGCAGTTCTGACCGCGTACTATGAGAGTCTCCCTTAAGTGGCTGGCTGATTATGTCGACTTGCCCCTGCCGGCGAAGGAGCTGGCGCATCGCCTCACCATGTCCGGCACCGAGGTCGACGCCATCCTCTCCACGGGCGGCGACTGGGACCTCATCTCGCGTCGGAGAGGTCGTGGCCGTGGAGCCTCACCCCAACGCCGACCGCCTCACGCTGGCCACGGTCAACCTGGGCGGCGGCGAGAGCATCACGGTGGTCTGCGGGGCGCCCAACGTGGCCGCCGGCCAGAAGATAGCCTTCGCCCGCACCGGCGCCCGGCTCATCGACGGGCACACGGGAGAGCCCTCGGTGCTCCGCGCCGCCCGCATCCGGGGGGTAGAGTCGGCGGGCATGGTCTGCTCGGAGAAGGAGCTGGGCCTCTCCGACTACCACGAGGGCATCCTGGTGCTGCCGGAGGACGCGCCCCTGGGCACTCCCCTGGCCGGCTACCTGGGCGACACCATCCTCGACCTGGACGTCACCCCCAACCGGCCCGATTGCCTGTCGGTGCTCGGCGTTGCCCGGGAGGTGGCCGCCCTGACAGGCGGCTCGGTGCGAGAGCCGCCGCACACCTACCCCGAGGAGGGGCCGCCGATAGCGGAGCGGGCTTCGGTGGAGATCGCCGACCCCGACCTCTGCTATCGCTACGTGGCGACGCTGATCGATGGCGTGAAGGTGGGGCCATCGCCGGCCTGGATGCAGGAGCGCCTCCTTGCCGCCGGCATGCGCCCCATCAACAACATCGTCGACATCACCAACTACGTGATGATGGAGCTGGGGCAGCCCCTGCACGCCTTCGACTTCGACGCCATCCGCGGCGGGAAGATCATCGTCCGGCGCGCCCGACGGGGCGAGCCGCTCGCCACGCTGGACGGCGTGCAGCGACGGCTGGAGCCGGACATGCTGGTCATCGCCGACCCCGGCGGGGCCGTGGCCCTGGCGGGCGTCATGGGCGGCGCCGACAGTGAGGTGTCGGACGCCACGACCAGCATCCTGCTCGAATCGGCTAACTTTAACAACATAAGCATCCGCCGCACGAGCAATGCCCTCAAGCTGAAGAGCGAGGCCTCCTCCCGCTTCGACAAGGGCCTCAGCCCCGAGCTCTCAGCTATCGCGGCCCGTCGCGCCACGAAGCTCATCGTCGAGCTGGCCGGCGGCCGCGCCGCGCTCGGCATCGTCGACGTGTATCCCGGCAAGGCGCCGCGAGACCAAGATCGAAGTGCGCCGCGAGCGCATCCAGCAGGTGCTGGGCATCGACCCGCCCACCTCCCGGGTGCGCCGCGTCCTCACCTCCCTGGGATTCGCCTGCCACTGGCAGCCCCCGGATACCTACCAGGTACGCGTGCCGTACTGGCGTACCGATGTCCGCATCCCCATCGACGTGGTGGAAGAGGTGGGCCGCATCATCGGCTATGACGAGATCCCGGTGGGCCTGGTGCGAGGCGCCATCCCACCGGCGCCGCCTCGGGCGCTGCGGGAGCTTCGGGAGCAGGTCAGCGACGGCCTGGCTGCCGCCGGCATGCAGGAGGTGATCACGTACTCTCTCACCACGCTGGAGGCCATCCAGCGGGTCGTCTCCCCCGAGGCGCTGGTCGCCGGCCCGCCCCTGCGCGTCGCCAACCCCATGAGCTCCGAGCACGAGTGCCTGCGGCCCACCCTGCGGGCCAGCCTGCTGCGCACTCTGGCCGCTAACCAGCGTCAGCGCGAGGGGCCCCTGGCCCTCTACGAGGTGGCAAGAGTCTACCTGAGTCAGGGCCGGGAGCTGCCGCGCGAGCCGGAGCACGCCGCCGGCGTCGTCAGCGGCAGGCGGCTGGACCGCGGGGGCCACGTCATGGAGGAGGACCTGGACTTCTTCGACGCCAAGGGGTACCTGGAGCACCTCTTCGGGCGCCTCGGCGTGAAGCCGGCCTTCGACGAGGGGGAGGAGTACGCACTCATGCCCGGCCGCACGGCCCGCATCATGCTCGGCGAGCGGGCCGTGGGCGTGCTGGGCCAGGTCGACCCGCGCGTGGCGGCCGGCTTCGACATCGATGGGGACGTCTTCCTGTTCGAGCTGGTGCTGGACGAGGTGCTGGCAGCCCTCTCAGGCAGGGAGGCGCATCGCTACGAGCCGGTCCCGCGCTTCCCGCCCGTGGTCCAGGACATGGCTGTCGTCGTCGACGAGGCGGTGACGGCGGCCCAGGTGCAGGCCATCATCGAGGCGGCGGCGCTGGTGCGGCGGGCGCAGCTCTTCGACGTGTACACCGGGGAGCCCGTGCCGGCCGGGCAAGAAGTCGCTCGCCTTCTCCGTCACCTACCAGTCGCCGGAGCACACCCTGACCGACGAGGAGGTGGCCCGCGCCCACCGCGGCATCGTCGAGCGCCTCAAGCGCCAGTTGGGCGCCACGCTGCGGGGGTAAGCCCCGGCCAGCCGCAGACTCGTCATCGCCCGACATCCCCTCCCAGACACCAAGACCCGAAGGCCGGGCTTATGGTCGTCAAGCAACACGTTGCCCTCGGTCGTAGGGGCGCCCCCCTGTGGGCGCCTTGGGTGGGGCAGGGACAGGGCCCTGCCCCTACGAGGTGGGATGCCAAACAAAGGGGGCGACCCCCGGTCGCCCCTATACGTGTGTTGAGACGTGTTTCCGGCTAGCCGGCCGTGCCCAGAGCGCCGCGGGCCGTGGTCGCCAGAGAGGAGAAGGCGCCGGCGTCGCG
This sequence comes from uncultured Chloroflexia bacterium, assembly GCA_963726245.1. Lineage (GTDB taxonomy): Bacteria > Chloroflexota > Dehalococcoidia > DSTF01 > JALHUB01 > CAVSBT01. The sequence continues at coordinate 40,429 of CAVSBT010000025.1, read as the reverse complement.
GACGGCGAGGTCGGCGAGCATCTTGCGGTCCACCTGCACGCCGGCCTTGATCAGCCCTTCGATGAAGCGGGAGTAGCTGAGGCCGTTGAGACGGGCGGCGGCGTTGATGCGGGTGATCCAGAGGCGGCGGAAGTCGCCCTTGCGCTCTCGCCGGTGGCGGTAGGCGTAGTCGAGGGCGTGCAGGACCGACTCGTTGGCGCGCCGGAAGATGCGGTGGCGGACGCCCTTGTGCCCCTTGGCCATGGCGATGATCTTGCGGTGATGGCGTCGGGCGGTGACGCCTCGTTTGACGCGGCTCACGGGCGATTCCTCACTGTCGCTGGCTAGCGCAGCCCGTAGGGCAGAAGCCGGCGCAGGCGCTTGCGGGCCGACGGGTGGACCACCATCATCTCGTCCAGCATTCCCTTGGCCCGGGGCGACTTTCGCCGACGCAGGTGGCTCTTGTTACCCTTGGGGCGCAATATCTTCCCGCTTCCTGAGATGTTGAAGCGGCGCTTGGCGCCCTTGTGGGTCTTCAGCTTCGGCAAACCTAGGCCTCCGTGGTCGCCACCGGCACCTGCCCCTCCCCTTCCCCGCCGGACTCTTTGGGCGGCTTGCCCGGCTGCTTTGGGGGAACAGGGGTCAGGATCATACTCATGAAGCGGCCTTCCATGGTAGGCGGCCGCTCGAGGATGGCGATTTCCTTCAGCTTCTCGTAGATGCGGTCCAGCAGGTCCCGCCCGATCTGGGGGTGGGTGAGCTCCCGGCCCCGGAACATGACGGACACCTTGACCTTGTCGCCTTCACGCAGGAGTTTCTCGGCCGTGCGTGCCTTGAAGTCCACATCGTGGGTGTCGATCTTGGGCTTGAACCTGACCTCCCGCAGCACCACATGGTGCTGGTGCTTGCGGGAGTCGCGCTCCTTCTTGGATTGCGCGTACTTGTACTTGCCGTAGTCCAGGATGCGACAGACAGGAGGGTCGACGTTGGGCGCGACCTCCACAAGGTCGAGGTCGGCCTGGCGCGCCATATCAAGCGCCTGGGCGACAGGAATGACGCCCAGGCGTTCGCCGTTTCCTCCTATAAGTAGGACTTCGCGAGCCCGAATGTGCTCGTTGGTGCGGAGTTCTCGAGCTATCCCTGCACCCTCACAGAAGACCTACAGCCAGATGCGCACCCCTCAATAGTGCCTCACTATAACACGCGATTCTAAGGTCGTCAATCACTTGTGCGAGGGTACTCTTGACAGCCTCCGCCTGGGCTTTCTAGTATGGAAGCGGTCCGGTGCAACACACGGCGGCAGCAATGCCAGGGAACCGGACTGAAGGTATCCTCTTTGTCATCGTCAACCGAAGAACCTCCGCCCGATAGCGACGGCAGCCATAGAACTCTCCCTGTACGTCAGCCACGGCTCATCACGTCGATTCAAGCACGGTCGCCTGCCGGTGCTTGCGCTAGGGGCTCTTCTCCCATGATTTCGCTGCAAGCCGGTTTGATCGCGGTCGTCTGATTGCCGCAGAGGTTGGAGACTTGAACGACTGGATGGCGGTCATCCTGGCGGCCGGGCAAGGCAAGCGTATGCGCTCCTCCCGGCCCAAGGTGCTGCATACGCTGGCCGGGCGGCCCATGGTCCGCCACGTGGCTGAGACGCTGCGAACGGCCGGCTTCGAGCGCCCTGTCGTCGTGGTGGGACAGGGCGGCGCCGCGGTGCGGGAGGCCCTGGGCGACGGCTTTCGCTACGTCGACCAGCGCCGGCGGCTGGGCACCGGTCATGCCCTCCGCCAGGCCGAACCCCTGGCCGGCGCCGCCACGCACGTCCTGGTCTTGAACGGCGACATCCCCCTCGTCTCGCCCGACACGATATCCGCCTTGACGGCGCGCCACCGGGAGAGCGGCGCCGACCTCACCTTCCTGACGGCACACATAGAGGACTCCAGAGGCCTCGGTCACCTCGAGAGAGACGGCGAGGGCAGGCCCGTGGCGGTTGTCGAGGAGGCGGACTGTCAGGGGCCCACGGGCGGCCCGGCCGAGATCAACGTGGGCGTCTACTGCTTCCGTGGCTCCTGGCTCTGGCCGCGCCTGCGGCGGCTCCCCCGCAGCGCCAGCGGCGAGTACTACCTGACGGAGCTCGTCGCCGGCGCCGTTCGTGGTGGCGACCACCTGGAAGCCGTGGCCGCCTCCGAGCCACAAGAGGCCATCGGCATCAACGACCGCCTTCAACTGGCCCAAGCCGAGGCCGTCATGCGCGAGCGCATCCGCCGCCGCCACCTGCTGGCCGGCGTCACCATGATCGACCCCTCCGCCGTTTACATAGACGCCGGCGTCGAGATCGGCGAGGACACCGTCCTCTGGCCGAACACCTACCTGACGGGCTCGACGCGCGTAGGCGATGGCTGTACGCTTGGCCCCGACGCCTTCCTGGTCGATAGCCGGGTGGGCGCCCGCTGCCGCGTCGTCTCCTCCGTGGTCGAGGGGGCGGTTCTGGAGAACGACGTGCAGGTGGGCCCCTTCAGCCACGTGCGGGTCGGGTCGTACATAGAGCAAGAAGTGCACATCGGCAACTTCGCCGAGGTGAAGAACGCACGCCTGGGCCGCGGCACCAGGATGGGCCACTTCAGCTACATCGGAGACGCCCAGGTAGGCAGGGACGTGAACATCGGCGCCGGCGCCATCACCTGTAACTTCGACGGCACGCGAAAGCACCGCACCATCATCGGCGACGGGGCCTTCATCGGCAGCGACACCATGCTGGTGGCGCCGGTGGAAGTGGGAGAACGGTCGGCCACGGGCGCCGGCTCCGTGGTGAACCGCAACGTGCCCCCCGACAGCCTGGCCGTGGGAGCGCCGGCCCGTATCCGGCCCCGCCGAGGCCGCCGCAGCAAGGGAGCGTGAGCCTCTTTGGATGGCCATAGCTGGCTGGGGCTGGTCTTGCTGTTGGGCGCTCTCGTCCTCCTTGTCTTCGTCGCCGCCGCCGAGGCCGGCGTCTCTCTGAATCAGGCCCGCCTCCACTTCACGACAGGCAAGAGCGTTCCCCGCGTCCAGCCCGGACATGCTTCGCCGCAGGTAGACGCTTACAGGGAGCGCGAGACCCTGCTCGGTTCGCTGGCCCTGGCGCACAGCCTGGCGGTCGTCGCCGCCAGCGCCCTCGCCTTCTTCGTCATATCCCGGGTGACCGGAAGCACCTGGGCGGCCGTCGGGATAGCCGTGGCCGGGAGCCTGGCCGTCCTGGCTCTGCTGGAGGTCGCGGTTCGCTCCCTGGTGCATCGGAACCCGGAGCGCTGGGTGGTACGCCTCACTCCCCTTATTCGGGCCTTCCGGCTCGTCTTTGGGCTGCCCGCACTGGCCCTCGTCCGGTCCGGGCACGCCGTCCTGCGCTCGCGCCCCGTCGAAGGTCACCGCGAAGCGGCCGCCGAGGATGACGAATCGCTCCTGGACCTGATGGAGATGGAGGAGGCCAACGGCGGCATCGAGGAAGAGGAACGGGCCATGATCCGGGGCATCATCAAGCTCGTGGGCACCGCGACCCGCGAGATCATGGTCCCCCGCATCGACATCGTGGCGGTGGACACCGACACGACCATGCAGGAAGTGATAAACATCATCAGGGAGCGCGGCTTCAGCCGCATTCCCCTCTACGAGGGCACCATCGACAACGTGGTGGGCGTCCTCTACGCCAAGGATTTCCTGCGCTACTCTAGCCCGTGGCTCTCGCCCGCCCGCCCTCAAGGCCATCGCCCGCCCGCCCTACTTCGTCCCTGAGTCCAAGAAGGTGGACGAGCTCCTGGCCGAGATGCGCCTCAACCGCGTCCACATGGCAATTGTCGTCGACGAGTACGGCGGCACGGCCGGCCTCGTGACCATCGAGGACCTGCTGGAAGAGATAGTCGGTGAGATCGAGGACGAGTACGACCGCAGCGAGGTGACCGTCGAGCACATCAGCCCCGACGAGGCCATACTGGACGCCCGCGTAAGCATCGACGACCTGAACGAGCTCTTCGGAACCAACATCGAGGGAGAGGACTTCGACACCGTCGGCGGCTTCGTCTATCACCTGCTCGGTAGAGTCCCCATCCCGGGCGACGAGGTTTCCGCCAACGGCCTCCGCCTGCGCATCCTCAGCGTCCTCGGCCGGCGCATCAAGAAGGTGCAGGTCGCGCGCGAAGCCGCCTCCGCGGAACCGGCGGCCGGCGAGCCGCAGGAGCGCGCCTGAGCCCAGCGAAACGGGCACACTGGCAGATCTGGCAAACGGGCAATTCAGGTATTCTGCCCGTTTTGCCCGCTTGCTCGTTTGCTCGTTTGTCTGCCCCAAAACGGCTGTGCTACAATGGCCGTTCGATGGACTACGATGCCGGCGACCTGAAATACTGGGTGTCCTTCGCCCGCATACCGCGCGTCGGGCGAGCGCGCACCAAGCTGCTCGAGCGCCACTTCGGGCGGCTCGCTGACGCCTGGCAGGCCGGCGCCGCCGACCTGAAGGCGGCCGGCCTCGACGCAGCCACCATCACCGCCATCGTCGCCGAGCGGCCGCGCATCTCGCCGGACGAGGAGATCGAGCGCCTGGCCCAGGCCGGCGTCCAGGCCCTCACCTGGCACGACCCGGCCTATCCGCCAAAGCTGAAGGAGATCGACGACCTGCCCCCGGTTCTCTACGTCCGCGGGCGGCTCACCCCCGCCGACGAATGGGCGGTGGCCGTCGTCGGGACGCGGCGGGCCTCGGTCTACGGCCGGCAGGCGGCAGAGGAGTTCGCGAGCGGGCTGGCCCACAACCGGGTGACCGTCGTCAGCGGCCTGGCGCGGGGCATCGACTCCGTCGCTCACCGGGCGGCGCTCCAGGCCGGCGGCCGCACGATTGCCGTGCTGGCCTGCGGGCTGGACCTCGTCTACCCACCGGAGCACCTGCGCCTGGCCCAGGAGGTGATGGAGAGCGGCGCGCTGGTCAGCGACTATCCCCTGGGGACGCAGCCCCGCAGCGAGCACTTCCCGCGTCGCAACCGTATCATGAGCGGCATGAGCCTGGGTGTCCTGATGGTGGAAGGCAGCGTGACCAGCGGCGCCCGCATCACGGCTCGCCAGGCCCTCGACCAGAACCGCGAGGTCTTCGCCGTGCCCGGCAGCATCTACTCGCCGGGCTGCCGGGGCACCAACAAGCTCGTTCAGGACGGCGAAGCGAAGCTGGTGACCGGCGTACAGGACATCCTGGTGGAGCTGAACCTGACCATGGCATCCTACCAGATGGAGATGAAGGAGCTTGTGCCCGTCGATGAGGCGGAGGCGGCCCTCTTGAAACATCTATCCGCGCAGCCGACACATATAGATGAGGTGAGGCGCTCGTGCGGGCTGCCCATCGCCGCCGTCAGCAGCGCCCTGGCGATGCTCGAGCTCAAAGGACGGGTCCGCCAGGTGGGGCGCATGAACTACGTGCGGGTCCGGGAGACCGCCTAGGCGAAGGAGTAGAGTGGCGAAGAAGAAGCGGAACCTGGTTATCGTCGAGTCGCCGGCCAAGGCCCGCACCCTGGCCGGTTTCCTGGGCTCGGGCTACGACGTCCGCGCCTCCATCGGCCACGTGCGCGACCTCCCCGCTCTCGACTGGGTGTCGACGTGAAGGAGGGCTTTGCCCCCCGTTACGTCGTGCCCCGCGAGAAACGCGAGGTGGTGCGCAAGCTGAAGGAGGCGGCCCAGGACGCCGATACCATCTACCTGGCCACCGACCCCGACCGCGAGGGCGAGGCCATCTCCTGGCACCTGGTGCAGGCCGCCGAGCTCGGCGGGCACCCTTACCAGCGCGTCGTCTTTCACGAGGTGACGCCGGAGGCGGTGCGACAGGCCTTCCGCCACCCCCGCGACATCGACATGCGGCTGGTCGACGCGCAGCAGGCCCGTCGCGTCGTCGACCGGCTGGTGGGCTACAAGGTTAGCCCGCTGCTCTGGAAGAAGGTTCGCCGCGGCCTCTCGGCGGGACGCGTGCAGTCGGTGGCCCTGCGCATGGTGGTGGACCGCGAACGGGAGATCGACGGCTTCGTCGCCCGCGAGTACTGGACGATTGACGCCCGCCTCTCCCCGGCCGGCTCCGCCTCGGCGGACCAGGGGTTCTTCACAGCCCGACTGGCCGGCCTCGCCCAGACGGGCATCCGTCGGGGCGCCTCCGGCGGAAGCCGGCAGCAAGAAGCTGGAGGTCGCGAACGCCGAGGAGTCCGGCCGCCTCGTCGCCCTCCTGGAGAAGGCAGCCTACCGTGTGGCGGAGATCAAGCAGCGCAGGCAGCCGCGGCGCCCGCCGCCGCCGTTCATCACCAGCACCCTCCAGCAGGAGGCCTCGCGGCGCTTTGGCTTCTCGGCCAAGCGCACGATGGCCGTGGCCCAGCAGCTCTACGAAGGGCTGTCGTCCTCGGCGACGGGTCCATCCGCCAAGAAGGACGGTGGGGGCGGCCGACGGCCAGGCGAGGGCCACGTGGGGCTCATCACCTACATGCGCACCGACTCCACCCACGTCGCGGAGGCGGCGAGGGCGGAGGCGCGCGCCTACATCGGCGAGCGCTTCGGCGCCGAGTTCCTGCCGCCGGCGCCACGCGCCTACCGCCGCAAGGTCCGTGGCGCCCAGGAGGCGCACGAAGCCATCCGGCCCACGTCGATTCGACGGGAGCCCGCCGCCCTCCGTCGCTCCCTGACCCCCGACCAGTTCCGGCTCTACAGCCTGATATGGCAGCGCATGCTGGCCAGCCAGATGGCGGACGCCCTCTACGACAGCCTGACCATCGACGTGGAGGCGACGCCGCCGACCGGCCGCGACGTTTACCTCTTCCGGGCCACCGAGAGCGTCCTCCACTTCCCGGGTTACCGCCAGCTCTACCAGGAGTCCAGCGACAACGGATCGGCAGAGGAGGATAAGCCACGGCTGCCCACCCTTTCGGCCGAGCAGGTGTTGAGCCTGCTGGCCCTCCTGCCGGAGCAGCACTTCACGGAGCCGCCGGCCCGCTACACGGAGGCGACGCTGGTGCGTGCCCTGGAGGAGAACGGTATCGGACGGCCCAGCACCTATGCGCCCACCCTCTCCACGATCCAGGATCGCGGCTACGTGAACCGCGAAGGCCGTCAACTCAAGCCCACCGAGCTGGGCTACGTCGTCAATGACCTGCTGGTGAACTTGGTCCCTGACGTGGTGGACCTCAGCTTCACCGCCGCCATGGAGGGGGAGCTGGACGAGATCGCCCGCGGCCAGAAGGCCTGGCAGCCGGTGGTCGAGCGCTTCTACTTACCTTTAGAGGAGGCTCTGGCCAAGGCGGCTCAAGCGCCCAGGGTCGAGGAGGCCACGGATGAGCGCTGCCAGGTGTGCGGCCGGCCAATGGTCGTGCGTTGGGGCCGCTTCGGGCGCTTCCTGGCCTGCACGGGCTTCCCGGAGTGCAGGTCGGCGCGGCCGCTGCCTGGGGAAGAGGAGCCCGAAGCCACCGACGAACGCTGTGAGCTCTGTAGCTCCCCCATGGTCGTGCGCACCGGCCGGTTTGGCCGCTTCCTGGCCTGTTCCCGCTACCCGGAGTGCAAGGGCACGAAGCCTCTGCGGGCCAAGGTGGGCGTGGCCTGCCCCCGCTGCCGGGGCGACCTGGTGGCCCGCCGCACGCGGCGGGGCCGCACCTTCTACGGCTGCGCCAACTACCCCCGCTGTGAGTTCGTGAGCTGGTCGCGGCCGCTGCCGGAGCCCTGCCCCAACTGCGGCGACCTCCTGGTGGCGGCAGGGCGCGAGCTCGCCCGCTGCCTGAGTTGCTCGTGGAAGGGCGCCCCGCCCTCGCCGGTCGGCGCGGGGGCGTCGGCCGGAGGGCCAGGGCAGGCGACCGGCAGTCCAGGCTAGGAGAGCCATGGGCATGTCCAAGGACGCCACGGCGACGCGGGAAGCCCCCTGGCGGGCGCGTGTCGAGTCACTGCTGGAGAGCTATCTTCGGGGACTGCTGGCCGAGAGGAACCTCTCACCCTACACCCTGCGCAACTATGCCACCGACCTCCACGCCTTCATCGACTTCGTGGATGAGGAAGGGGGCGACCCGCTTCAGGTGGACCGCCATGCGCTGCGCCGCCACCTGGCCCGTCTCATGGAGGCCGGTATCGCTTCCGGCAGCCTCACCCGCAAGGTGAGCACCATCCGCGGCTTCTACCGCCACCTGGAGCTGTCCGGCCAAATGGAGGCCAGCCCCTTCCAGGGGGTGCGTGGCCCCCGGCGCCCGCGACGGCTGCCCTCTTTCCTCAGCAACGAGGACGTCTCCGCCCTGGTCTTAGCGCCGCAGACCGACACGCCTCTCGGCCTGCGAGACCGCGCCCTGATGGAGCTCCTCTATGCGGCCGGCATCCGCGTCAGCGAGCTGGTCGGCCTGAACACCGCCGACCTGGACCTCAGAGACGGCCTGCTCCGGGTGCGCGGCAAGGGCCGCAAGGAGCGCGTTGCGCTCATCGGCAGGCCGGCCCGCCAAGCGCTGGCCGCCTACCTGCGAGAGGGCCGGCCCCGGCTGGCCACGGGCGCACAGGATGCCCTCTTCCTCAACCACAAGGGCGGTCGACTATCGGTGCGAGGGGTACAGGGGCTGGTGCGCAAGTACGCCCTGGCCGCCGGCCTGGACCAGCGCATCTTCCCCCACCTGTTGCGCCACACCTTCGCTACCCACATGCTGGAGGGCGGCGCCGACCTGCGGGTGCTGCAGGAGCTGCTGGGGCACGCCAGCATCAACTCGACCCAGATCTACACTCACGTCACCGAGCAGGCAAAGCGCCGCGCGATCGAGGCCAGCCTGGACGGCATCGCGAAGCGGTTGGAGCGGGCGCATGAAGAGCGGGCAAGCCGTAGTCAGAGGCCGGCAGCGGTGAGCGGCCGCGCAGGGCCCAAGAGCGGCAACTCCGCGAAGCCGGCAAGGCGGAAGGCGAGGAAGAGCCATGAAAATCCTCCTGATCAACGGGCCTAACCTGAACCTCCTGGGGACGCGCGAGCCCGACATCTACGGCACCGTCACCCTGGACGAGATCGTGGCCCGCGTCAGCGAACGCGCCCGCGCTCTGGGCGCCGAGGTGCTGGCCGTTCAGTCCAACCACGAGGGTGCCATCATCGACTTCATCCAGGCCGAATCGCCCGGCGCCGGCGGCATCATCATCAACCCCGGCGCCCTCACCCACTACGGGCTCTCCCTGCGCGACGCCCTGGCCGCTTGCCCGCTGCCCATCGTCGAGGTCCACATCTCCAACATCTACACGCGTGAAAGATTCCGCCGCCGCTCCGTCACTGCGGACATGGCGACGGGGCTGATCGCCGGGCTCGGCTGGCGAGGCTACCTGCTGGCCCTGGAGGCGGTGGTGGAGCTGGCCAAAGCAGGAACTAGGCCGACTAGAGCAAGGCACGAGAGCATCTCGGCCAGAGATGAGCGAGAGGCAACCCAGACGCAGGCCACGGCCGAGGGCTGAAGACTGCGCCGCTCGCGATAAGCCATGAACCAGCGACTCGACAAGCTCCGCCGCCGCATGGAGGAGCAAGGGCTGGACGCAGTCCTCATCTCCCAGCCCCAGAACCGGCGCTACCTCTCGGGGTTCACCGGCTCCTCCGGCTACCTGCTCATCACCGCCGACGACGCCGTCATCGCCACCGACTTCCGCTACTACGAGCAGTCGGCCCAGCAGGCGCCCGACTTCCGCCTCCACCAGGCCACCGGCCCCATGGAGGGCTGGCTGCCCGGCCTGCTGACCGCGGCCGGAGACCTGGGCGGGAAGCGCCTCGGCTTCGAGTCGGCCGACCTCACCTTCCTCCTCTACCGCACTCTCCGCAAGGCCGCGGCGGGCCTGCCCGCCGGCCAGCGGCCCAAGCTGGTCGCCACCACCGACCTGGTGGAGGCGCTGCGGGCCGTCAAGGAGCCCGAGGAGCTGGCCGCCATCCAGGCCGCCGTCGACCTGAGCGACGCCGCCTTCGAAGACGTGGCGGAGCGCATAGAGCCGGGCTGGACCGAGAAGCAGGCCGCCTGGGAGATCGAGAAGTACATGCGCGAGCACGGCGGCGAGGCGGTCTCCTTCGACACCATCGTCGCCGGCGGGCCCTGGAGCGCCATGCCCCACGCCTACCCTCGCGACCGCGCCCTGGAGCGGGCGAGATGGTGGTCATCGACATGGGGGTGCGCCTGGACGGCTACTGCTCGGACCTCACCCGAACCCTCTTCCTGGGCAAGCCTGACGACCGGTTCAAGAAGGTGTACGATATCGTCCTGGGGGCCCAGCTCACCGCCGAGGAGCTGGTGCGGGCCGGCATGACCGGCGAGGAGGCGCACAACCTGGCCCACCGGGTCATCGAAGAGGCGGGCTACGGCGAGAACTTCGGCCACGGGCTCGGCCACGGCGTCGGCCTGGAGGTTCACGAGTCGCCCCGGCTGGCCAGGACCTCGAAGGACGTCCTCGCCGACGGCATGGTGGTCACCATCGAGCCCGGCATCTACATCACGGGCTGGGGCGGCGTCCGCATCGAGGACATGGTGGTCATCGAGAACGGCAGGGCACGGGTCATGACGCGGGCCCCCAAGCTCCCGGGGGCGAGAGGAGCATAGCCGTGATGAAGAACACTGCAGCCCATCGAGATCGGGACCACGGAGGTAGGCGGCGCCCTCAGCCGTGTCCGCTGCCCAAACTGCAACCAGTACATTCTCATCCACCTACCCCAGCGAGTGGGAACGTTTGAAAGACCTTTCGCCAGGCGCAGGTATCGGCGTATCCTCTACCGCGAGAGTGTTGACGATCCTCAACACGACCGCTGGGCCCTGGCCGAGAAAGAGGCCCCTGGCTTCGTTCAGCTCTACCCCCACGTCAGGGCGTAGAACGAGAGGGTAGCACGACATGATCAGCACCAGCGACCTGAAGAAGGGCATCACCATAGAGCTCGATGGCACCCTCTACACCATCGTGGACTATGCGCACATCAAGATGGGCCGCGGCAGCGCCCAGGTGCGCCTCAAGCTCCGCGACGTCAAGGCCGGCCACACCATCGAGCGCACCTTCCAGGCCGGCGAGAAGTTCGCCCGCGCCCGCCTCCTGCGCCTGTCCGCCCAGTACCTCTACGCCGACGGCGACGTCCACCACTTCATGAACACCGAGACCTACGACCAGATGGCCCTCAACTCCGACCAGCTCGGCGACGCCCGTCAGTATCTGCGGGAGAACGCCATCTGCGAGGTGCTCCTCTACGGCGACCAGCCCATCGGCGTCGAGTTGCCGGCAGCCGTGGAGCTGGCCGTGGCGCAGACAGACCCCGGGTGCGCGGCGACACCGCCCAGGGCGGCACCAAGCCCGCCCGGCTGGAGACGGGCCTCGCGGTGCAACGTGCCCCTCTTCATCAACACCGGCGACAAGATCAAGGTCGACACCCGCAGCGGCCAGTACCTGGAGCGGGTGAGCAGCTAGAGCACGCCGGTCAGCTATCACCCCAGACGGCACGCAACAAGCCCAGGTTGTGGGGCCTTGGGGAGACCGAGGGGGCGAAGCCCCCTCGATTTCAATGAAGTCGGGTGGGCCGGGTGGAACCTCTTGGGGGAGGGGAGACAAGAAGGGTACAATCTGGATTGATGGAGGTCTACTCCGTCTCTGAGGTCACCACCTACCTGCGGGAGCTGCTGGAGACCAACCCCCACCTGGCCGACCTCTGGATCAGCGGCGAGGTCTCCAACCTCACCCGCTCCCCCGCCGGCCACGTCTACTTCACCCTGAAGGACGAGACCACCCAGCTCCGCTGCGTCTTCTTCCGCCGCCCCAACATGGGCGCGCCGCTGGATCAGGGGATGCAGGTGGTCGCCCACGGCCGCGTCTCGCTCTACGAGGTGCGCGGCGATCTCCAGTTTTATGTCGACTTCGTTCAGCCGGAGGGCGTCGGCGTCCTCCACGCCCAGTTCGAGCGCCTGAAGGCCCAACTCGAGGAGGAGGGCCTCTTCGACGAGGCCCGCAAGCGGCCTCTGCCCCGCTTCCCGCGCCGCATCGGCGTCGTCACCTCGCCCGTGGGCGCCGTCTTCCACGACATCTGCAACGTCCTGGAGCGGCGCTGGCCCCTGGCCGAGGTCGTCCTCGCCCCCACCGCCGTGCAGGGCCCGGAGGCGGCGTCCGGCGTCGTCTCTGCGCTCGCTGCCCTCAACGACGAGGCGGCCATCGAAGTCATCATCGTCGCCCGCGGCGGCGGCTCGCTGGAGGAGCTCTGGGCCTTCAACGAGGAGCCCGTGGCCCGCGCCATCTACGCCAGCCGCGTGCCCGTCGTCTCCGCCATCGGCCACGAGACCGACTACACCATCGCCGACTTCGTCGCCGACCTGCGGGCGCCCACGCCCTCGGCCGCCGCCGAGCTGGTCGCCCCCGACCGCCTGGAGGTCGCGGTGCGCCTGGGCGTACTGGCCGCCTCACTCCTCGTTGGCTGCCGGGGTGAGGTCGAGGGCCGCCGCGCGGGCGTCGGCCAGGCAGTGGGCCGCATGGAGCGTCTGATACCCGACCTGGGCCGCGAGCGCCAGCGCGTCGACGACCTCTGGCGCCAGGCCAGCGCCTCCCTGGAGACGCTCTTCGGGCGCTGCCGCGAGCGGCTATCGGGGTTCGCCGGCCAGCTCCGCTCCCTCGACCCCAAGGCCACCCTGGCCCGCGGCTATGCGCTCGTCCAGCGCGACGGCCACGTCGTCAGCAGCGTCGGCGAGGTCACCAGCGGCGAGCGGCTCTCGGTGCGGGTCAAGGACGGCGGCTTCCCGGTGCGCGTCGAGAAGGCGGCCGGCACCCGCCTGTCCGGCCGGCGGGCCCGCAGGGGCGAGAAGCGCCGGGAGGGTGTGCAGCCCCTCCTCATGCTCGACCCGTAACAGGGAGGATGACGCCGTGCCCCGAAAGAAGGACCAGCAGACCTTCGAGGAGCTCTACCAGCGACTGGAGGAGACCGTAGCCAAGATGGAGACGGGCGGCCTCAGCCTGGACGACGCCCTCGCCCTCTACGAGGAGGGCATGAACCTGGCCCGTCGCTGCCAGGAGATCCTCGACGGCGCCGAGCTCAAGGTCACCCGCCTCAAGGAGGCCTTCGCCACCTACGCCGCACCTCCGGAGCCCGAGGAACCGGAGGAGGAGCTTTGCTGAAGGCCGACCTCCATACCCACACCCACTACTCGCGGGACAGCATCACCTCGCACCGAACAGTGCGTGCGCCGCTGCCTGAAGCTGGGCATCAATTGCCTCGCCGTCACCGAGCACAACAACGTCGAGGGGGCCCTGGCCGTGCAGCGCGTCGCCCCCTTCAAGGTCATCGTCGCCGAGGAGATCAAGACCGTGGAGGGCGAGCTGACAGGGCTCTTCTTGAAGGAGACCATCCCTCCCAACCTCACGCCGGAGGAGACGATCGAGCGGGTGAAGGCGCAAGGCGGCCTGGTATCGCTGCCGCACCCCTTCGACCGCGTGCGGCGCGAGCCCCTGCGCGAGACGGCGCGCGAGCGCATCCTGTCGCGCCTGGACATCATCGAGGTGTTCAACTCCCGCACGACGTTTCGGAGCGACAACGAGCGGGCGCGGCGTCTGGCCGAGGAGCTGGGGCTGCCCATGGGCGCTGGCAGCGACGCCCACTCGCCGTGGGAGCTGGGCACGACCTACGTCGAGATGCCGGACTTCGAGGGGCCGCAGGAGTTCCTGGAGGCGCTACGGCAGGGGCGCGTCGTGGGGCGACGCGCCAATCCGCTGGTCCACGCCATCAGCACCCTGGCCAAGCTCCGCTGGCGCCTGGGCCTCCGGCCGACGTACACTTCCCAAGGATAGCAGCATGCTCCGAATCGGCTGGTTCTCCACGGGTCGCGGCGAAGGGTCGAAGGCGCTTCTCAGGGCCGCCATGGACGCCATACAGAAAGGCGACCTCAAGGCCGAGATTGCCTTCGTCTTCAGCAACCGCGAGCGCGGCGAGGCCGAGCCCACCGACCAGTTTTTCGATCTGGTGCAGTCCTACGGCCTGCCTCTGGTCACCTTCTCTTACAGCCGCTTCCGGCGGGAGCGCGGCCTGCCCGTGGTCCGCGCCGGCGAGCCCCTGCTCCCCTGGCGCCAGGACTACGACCGCGAGGTGGCCCGCCTCATCGAACCCTACCCGTTCGACCTGGGCATGCTGGCCGGCTTCATGCTCGTCTTCACCGATGTCATCTGCGAGCGCTGGCCGCTCCTCAACCTGCACCCGGCCGCCCCCGGCGGGCCCGTCGGCATATGGCAGGAGGTCATCTGGGAGCTCATCTCCGAACGCGCCGAGAAGTCGGGCATTACCATCTTCCTCTGCACGACGGAACTGGACCGCGGCCCGACCGTCACCTACTGCACCTACCCGCTGCGCGGTCCCACGCTGGACCCTCTCTGGCGCAAGGTGGAGGGCCGCTCGCTGGACGAGGTCAAGGCAGCGGAGGGAGAAGAGAACGCGCTGTTCAAGGAGATACGCCGTCAGGGGGCGACCCGCGAGCTGCCGCTGATTGTGGCGACCCTGCGCGCCTTCGCCGATGAACGCCTGCGCTTCGAGGGCCTGAGGGTTGTGACATCCCGCGGCCACACGATCCACGGCTATGACCTCTCGCCGGAGGTAGAGGCGGCGACGGCGCCCCTGCTGGCGGCGGGCGGCGGCTAGTCGGGCGCATGAGCCAGCTGAACGCTGGGGCATATCCTGTAGGGGCCGAGCTTCAGCTCGGCCCCGGTGGCTTTCGGACGGAGGGCTACTCCAGGTCACGCGCCAGTTCCTGCCGAACCGCCCCCTCGATCCTGGTGCTGGCCTGGTAGTTGGGGTGGTCCACCTCGATGAAGACGGGCTCGCGCCCGCTCTTGAAGGCCTCCAGCCTGCTCAGGCGAGAAGGGAAACTTCACGTACTGGACGGCAGCTATGCGGTCCTCGCGGCTCCAGCCCGGCTCGAACACCCCCGGGATAATGTGGCCCTCGCCTATACGCAGGCGCAGCCGTTCATTGACCCCGATGAGCCGGTCGAGCAGCAAGCGTATCGAGTCCTGCTCCGTGATCTCGATGAACATGGTAGCGCTGAGCTCATTGCCCTCGGGGACCGAGCGCCCGTAGACGTCGATCTCGGCCTGGATGGCATCGGGAGCGGTTATGCGCTCTGCTCTCATCATCTCGTGGATCTGGTAGAGCGCCGTTTCGCGGTTCTCGAAGACCAGGCTGATGCGGTCGCCCAGGGACACCCGCCGCAGCCGCTTGAGGTCGATGACGTGGGTGCGCATGGCGTCGCGCATCGCTTCGTATTCGGGCAGTTTCTTGATGTCTGCCAGCGTTATCCTCTCCACTCCTCACTCCGCTTTCTCCGGCCCGTAGGCGGCCTGGAGCACCTGAACCGGGTGCACCGGCCGCATGCCGGTGGCTTGTTCGATCTGGATTCCGGCCAGCGGGCAATCGCTGGCCACCAGCGCCGGCTGAGCCTCGCGTATGTCCTCGAAGAGGCGGCGCCCGACCTTCAGAGAGAGCTCGAAGTACTCCTTCTTGGCGCTCCAGGTGCCGTCGTGGCCGGAGCAGCGGTCCACCACCTCCACCGAGGCGCCCGGGATGAGCTGCATGAGGTCTCTCGACTTGTAGCCGATGTTCTGCGCCTTCAGGTGGCAGGGCAGGTGGTACGCGATCTTGCCCGGGCTGCTGCCGAACTCGGTGTTGAGCGCCCCTTGCTGGTGCAGCCGCATCAGGTACTCGCACATGTCGTAGGTGCGGGAGGCCACGGGCTCCGCCTCCGCTCCCAGGAGGCGGGGGTACTCCTGCTTGAGGGTGTAGCCGCAGGTGGGCCCGGGCACGACGATGTCGCAGCCCTCTTCGACGGCCTTGAGAAGCGAGCGCAGGTTGAAGCGGGCCTTCTCCTGGGCCGCCCGTATGTCGCCGCTGTCCAGGAATGGCATCCCGCAGCACCGCTGCTCGGGGCAGGAGACGGCGACACCGCTGCGCTCCAGCACCTCGACGCAGGCCTTCCCGACCTGGGGGTCGTTGTAGTTGACGTAGCAGGTGTAGAAGAGGGCGACCTTCCGTTCCCCCGCCGGCGCCTGCGCGGGCTTCCGTCCCCGGAACCAGCCCGCAAAGGTCTGGGTATGGAATCGAGGGAGGAGGCGCTGCCGGTGCACGCCGAGCGTCTTCTCCAGCATGAACCTCGTGGGGGCCATGCGGTTGGCCGCGTTGGCCAGCGGCGCCGTCAGGCCGCCCACCCGACCCAGGCGGTCGGTGTTGCCCATGATGCGGTCCTGGAGCTTCACGCCCCGCCGTCGCGCCTCGATGGCCTGACCGCGCAGCATGAGCCGGGGGAAGTCCACCTGCCACTCGTGCGGGGGCGTGTACGGGCAGCGGACGTAGCACAGCTTGCACTGGTAGCAGAGGTCGATGACCCGAGTCCAGTCGCGGGCGCCCAGCTTGTCGACCTCGCCATCGACGCCGTCCGTCAGGTCCATCAAGGCCGGGAAGGCCGGACAGATGGTCACACAGAGGCGGCAGCCGTGGCAGATCCCGAAGACGCGGCGGGATTCGGCCTCGTAGGTGCCCTCATCCCAGTAGGCCTCGGAGACGGGGTCAACAATCATCGCTCACCTCCGAATGCTCGCTCTGCGCACATTACCGCGCTCATGGTTCGACAAGCTCACCATGAGCGGGCCAACTCCGCTCGTCCAGGGGCGCCCTTGCGATACTCGGGCGGCACCCGGTCTAGATGGCCTCTGCGGGGTCCTTGCCGGCGACGGCCTCCAGTCCCTTGGTGAAGCGACCGGCGTGCGAGCGCTCCGCCTTGGCCAGGGTCTCGAACCAATCAGCCAGCTCCTCGAAGCCCTCTTCGCGGGCCGTCTTGGCGAAGCCCGGGTACATCTGGGTGTACTCGTAGGTCTCGCCCTCGATACCGGAGCGCAGGTTCTTCTCCGTCGTGCCGATGGGCACGTCGGTCACGGGGTCGCCGACCTCCTTCAGGAAGTCGAGGTGCCCGAAGGCGTGACCCGTCTCCGCCTCCGCCGTATCCCGGAAGAGGCCGCCGATGTCGGCGTACCCCTCGATGTCGGCCAGGCGGGCGAAGTAGAGGTAGCGGCGGTTGGCCTGCGCCTCACCGGCGAACGCCACCTTAAGGTTTGCGAGACTCTTCGTCTCCTTCAGGCTCTTGGCCATGGTAGGTCCCTCCTTCCAGAATTGGCCTTCAACTTTGGCGCGTTTGTAGGTCGCCGTGGACTGTTAGGTTCCTTGCGCCGTGGCCTTGGCCCGTTCCTCATGGGACATTGGGGCCAGGCGCTCGACCTCCCTTACATCCAGACCAAGCCCCTCCGCCACTCGACGACCGTACTCCGGATCGGCCTTGTAGAAGAGGGCTGTCTGGCGCAACTGGATGCGCTTCTGCGCCTTTCCCAGGTGGGCCACGATGTTGCCTACGAGCCGCTCGCGGTTCTCATCGGTCATCACCTTGCGATACAGATCCCCCGCCTGCACGAAATCGTCGTTCGGATGGGTGTAGGGCTGCCGCGCGGCCTTGCCGGACACTTCAAAGGCCGGCTCGGCCGCGGTTGGGTCAGGCGCGGGACCGCCATAACTATTGGGGTAGTAGTTAGGGCTGCCGCCGCCGTTGGAGTCAAAGCGCATGAAGCCGTCGCGCTGGTAGTTGTCCATCGGGGCAGCCTTAGGCGAGTTCACCGGCAGTAGATGGTAGTTGGGTCCCAGGCGGTGGCGGTGGGTGTCGTGGTAGCTGAACAGGCGCCCCTGGAGCATCTTGTCTGGCGAGGCGGCAATCCCAGGCACGAGGTTACCTGGGGAGAAGGCAGCCTGTTCGACCTCAGCGAAGTAGTTCTCCGGGTTGCGGTTGAGGACCATGCGGCCCACAGGCACCAACGGGGCGTCGCCGTGAGGCCAGACCCTGGTGATGTCGAAGGAGTCGAAGCGGTACTTGTCGACCTGTTCCGGGGTCATGATCTGTACGGACACCTTCCAGGCCGGGTATTCGCCTCGCTCGATGGCCTGCCGGAGGTCACGGGTAGCGTGGTCCGGGTCATCGCTTGCCAGGAGCCCTGCCTCTTGTCGCGCCAGATTCTGAATACCCTGCTCAGTCTTGAAGTGGATCTTCACCCAGAAGTACTCACCCCGGCCGTTATACCACTTGAAGGTGTGACCGCTGTAGCCGTTCATGTGGCGGTAGCTTCTGGGCGTACCGCGATCGGAGAAGAGGATGGTGACCTGGTGGATGGACTCCGGCGTGAGGGAGAGGAAATCCCAGAACATGTCCGGGTCCTTGAGGTTGGTCGCCGGATTGCGCTTCTGGGTGTGGATGAAGTCAGGGAACTTCAGCGGGTCCCGGATGAAGAAGACCGGGGTATTGTTACCCACGAAGTCATAGTTTCCCTCTTCCGTGTAGAATTTCACCGCGAACCCGCGAGGGTCGCGGTCGGAGTCGGCCGAGCCCTTCTCGCCACCGACGGTGGAGAAGCGCGCGAAGACCTCGGTGCGCTTGCCCACCGCCGACAAGAACTTGGCCCTGGTATACCGGGTCAGGTCGTGGGTGACCTCGAAGTAGCCATAGGCTCCCGCACCCTTGGCGTGCACGACGCGTTCGGGGATGCGCTCGCGGTCGAAATGGGAAAGCTTCTCGACAAGATGTACGTCCTGCAGCAGTGATGGTCCGGGGCTTCCCGCGGTCAGCGTGTTCTGGTCATCGTCGACCGGGGTGCCGAAGTTGGTCGTCAGGCGCTTCTTGTTCTCTGTCATTGGCTTCCTACCTCCTGCGGTTTTCTCTTGCGAGCTGCCATCCCGACAGCTCATCCCCCTTGGCACGCGGGGCAAAGCCCGTAGAAGTCCAGGCGATGGCCGAGGAGCTCATAGCCCGTCTTCTCGGCCACCTCTTCGGCCTCTCGCACCAGGGCTGGGAGCTCCAGGTCCTCGATACGCCCGCAGCCGCGACAGAAGAGGTGAGGGTGGGGCTCAACCCGCCTGCCATCATAGCGATTGCCGGCCCCGCTGAACTCCATCTCCAGCACCTCGGCCATCGCCTTGAGGGTCTCCACGGTCTTGTAGACTGTAGCGCGGCTGATCATCGGGTGCTGCCGTCGCACCTTCTCGTAGATCTGGTCGACGCTGGGATGGTCAGGGCTTTCGACGAGGACGCGAAGAACGGCCAGTCGCTGAGGCGTAAGGCGATGCCCTTTCGCCCTCAGCGCTGTCACCAACTCTTTAACTCGGTCTGCGGTTCTTGTCATGTTATGGCAACCCGATACTTCTTACGAACGATTCTTGAAGAAGTCTACGTTCTCCTGAGCACGCCTGTCAAGGCTGCGCCTTTTGCAGTTCTCAGGCCGCACGTTTCCGTCTTCCCTCGAGGTCGTCTACACTGTCGACGCGCCCAAGCCAGAGTCGCGGCGCGGCTTGCAGGCAGGACTGTGGGTTCGGGGAAGGAGCATCTCGGTTCCGTGCGCGAGACGTCTGTCGTCACCTGCTTTCTCCTCCGAACCGGGCCTCACGGCCATGACGAGCTGCTCATCCTCCGGCGCAGCGGCCGCGTCCGCACCTACCGGGGCCGCTGGGCCGGCGTCAGCGGCTATCTGGAAGACGAGCCCGAAAAGCAGGCCTGGCGCGAGGTCCAAGAGGAGACAGGGCTCTCGTCCGCCGGCGTTGAGCTCTTGCGGGACGGCCAACCACTTACCTTCGAAGACCTGGAGCTAGACACGCGCTGGACCGTGCATCCGTTTCTCTTTCGCGTGCGGCCGGGAGCGGCCATCGCCATCGATTGGGAGCACACCGAGGCCCGCTGGATAAGACCCGGCGCCCTCGGCCGCTATCGGACCGTCCCCCACCTGAAGGAAGCCCTGGCACGCGTGTACCCGCGTCAGGACGACGCAGTCTGAACGGCTAAGAACACCCCTATTCCGGCGGATCGGCCGGCGAGGGTTGCGCCGCTTGCCTGGCCGGTGCATCCGGTTGGCGTGTGCCCATAGCAGCGGGCACCTCGCGGCTGCCGGGCGCCGTGACCGGGCGCATCGTGCCGGCCGCCAGCTTGTCGTCGATCAGGATCACAGCGAGGAGCACGCCGAGGGCTGACAGCGCTATGGCAGGTACGAACGCGTCGTGGAAGGCCAGCAGCGCCCCAGACCGAGTGGCGGGATTGCCGAGCGCCGCCCCGTAGTGCGAGAACCGATTGGTGAGCGCCGTGGCCAGCATCGCCACGCCGAAGCTCACTGAGACCTGCTGCCCAGCGTTGAATATGGCCGTCGCCCGGCCGGTGTCTCTGGGGTGGATGGTGGCGAAAACCGCCACCTGGATCGGTATGAGCGTGAAGGCGAACGCCCAGCCGCGGAAGAGCATGATGAGCCGGATCCACCACTGACTCGTCTCCAGGTCCACCAGCAGAAAGGCAAGCGTAGCCAGCGTCGCGCCGATCAAACCGATGGTAATCATCCGCCGCGGCCCGAAGCGGCGGTAGAGGCGTGCGGCCGGCTGCGCCATCATGGCTACGCCGAGGGCCTGTGGGAAGGTGGTAAGGCCTGACTGCAGTGGGCTGAGCCCCATCTCTGCCTGGAGAAGAAGAGGCAGCAGGAATAGCGCCCCTGCGAAGCCCGCGAAGCTCACGTACTGGACGACGTTCGCCGCTCTGAACAGCTTGTCCCGAAACAAGCGCAGGTCGACCATGGGCTGCTCGACCCGCATCTCGACAGCGACGAAGACACTGAGGACAGCGAGTCCAGCGAGAGCGACCAGGATCACTCGGGTGTCGCCCAGGCCGCGCGTACCCGCATCGGAGAGGGCGTACATGAGAGTGGCGAGGCCGGTGGAAGCGAGCACAAAGCCCGGCATGTCCAGGCGACCGGGCTTCTCCTGTTTCTCCTCGCGCAGAAGGAGCGCCGTCGTCAGGAGAGCCACGATGCCGATGGGGATGTTGATGGCGAAGATCCAGTGCCAGGATTGGTATTCCACCAGGTAGCCGCCCAGCACCGGGCCGCTGGCCGGGGCAACGATCATGGGTATAGCGAGCACCGCCCCGGCCTGCGCCCGCTCCGCCGGGGGGAATGCTCTGAAGAGCATGGCCATACCGACGGGTGTGAGCATGCCGCCGCCCATGCCCTGGAAGACCCGAAAGGCGATCAGGCTGTGAATGTTCCAGGAAGCGACACAGAGTGCCGAGCCCAATGTGAACATGGTGAGGGCGAACATGAAGGTGCGCTTCGTGCCGAACCGGTCGCCGGCCCACCCGCTGATAGGGATGAAGACGGCTAGGCTCAGCAGGTAGCCGGTGACCACCCATTCGATAGTGGTAGGCGGAGCCGCGAAATCTATGGCAAAAGTGGGCAGCGCGACGTTGACTATCGTCTGGTCCAGCAGCGCCATGAAGATCCCGAAGAGAAAGACGATGGCCACGCGCCACTTGTACTCGACTCGCCTCACGGGCCTGCTTTCCTTCTCTCGCGAAGAGGCGTCTTCATGCCTGCCGTTTCCTAGCCATTCTACTCAAAGTGACGGCGATGCCGCGAACAGTCGGCGCTGCGCTTGCGTATCGAGTCGGCAGACGCGCCGAAGGCCAGGCCCGGGCCTAGCCTTCGGTGCTGGCAGCTAACGGCTTCTCGGCACGCGACCCGTTGGCCACCTTCGTTTGCCGATCCCAGGGGCGGTTGCTATACTAGACTCCACTCATGACCACCACAGTCGCCTCAAAATACGAGATAATCATCGGCGTGGAGGTGCACGCGCAGCTCAGCACCCGCAGCAAGATGTTCTGCCGCTGCAGCGCTGACTACGCCTCCACTCCATCCAACAGCCACGTCTGTCCCGTCTGCCTGGGCATGCCCGGCGTCCTCCCCGTCATCAACCGGCAGGCCGTCGAGTACACGATCATGACCGCCCTGGCCCTAAACTGCACCATCCCCGAGCACTCCAAGTTCGACCGCAAGAACTACCCCTACCCGGACCTCATGAAAGGCTACCAGATCTCCCAGTATGACATGCCCCTCTCTCGCGACGGCTGGCTGGAGATCGAGGTCGACGGCGAACGCCGGCGAATCGGCATCACCCGCGTCCACCTGGAGGAGGACACCGCGCGCCTCGTCCACCGTATCGACGAGGCGGGCCAGGCCTACAGCCTGGTGGACGTCAACCGCGCTGGTACCCCTCTCATGGAGATCGTGTCCGAGCCCGACATCCGTTCGTCAGAGGAGGCACGCCAGTACGCCACCAAGCTGCGGCAGATCCTGCGCTACATCGGCGTCAGCACCGCCGACATGGAGGAGGGCAGCTTCCGCTGCGAGCCCAACATCAGCCTCATGCCCGCCGGCAGCGACAAGTTCGGTACCAAGGTGGAGCTGAAGAACATCAACAGCTTCCGGGCCGTCTACCGCGCCCTGGAGTACGAGGTGGCTCGCCAGACCGAGGTCCTGGAGTCGGGAGGGCGCGTGATCCAGGAGACGCGCGGCTGGCGTGAGGACCTGGGGCAGACGGTCTCCCAGCGCAGTAAAGAATACGCCCACGACTACCGCTATTTCCCCGAGCCCGACCTGCCGGTCATGACCTTCAGCCGGGAGCAGGTGGAGAGCATCCGCGCCCAACTGCCTGAGCTGCCCGATGCCAGACGCGACCGCTTCATCGAGCAGTACGGGCTTGCGCCGTATGAGGCCGGCCTGCTGACGGAGACTCGTGAGCGCGCCGACTACTTCGAGGCCTGCCTGGCGCCCGCAAAGGAGGAGGAGAAGGCCGTCCTGCATCAACGGGCCAAGGCTGTGGCCAACTGGATGCTGGGCGACCTCGCCCGTCTCCTGAACGCCTCGGAGACCGACATCGCAGAGGCAAGAGTCCTTCCGGAACAGTTGTATGATATGATCGGCTTAATAGAGGACGGCACGATCACCGGCACAGCCGCCAAAGCCGTCTTCGAGGAGATGTTCGCAACAGGCAGGGGGCCCCGCCAGGTGGTCGAGGAGCGGGGCCTCACCCAGATGAGCGCCGCCGGCGAGATTACGGCCGTCGTCGAGAAGGTGCTGGCAGAGAACCCCAAGGCCGTGGCCGATTACCACAGCGGCAAACAGGAGGCCGTCAAGTTCCTGGTAGGCCAGGTCATGCGCGAGACGCGCGGCCGAGCCGGTGCCGGGGTTGTGCAGCAGCTCCTGCGCGAGCACCTGGACAGATAAGCAGGGAATTGCTTAGAGCGGTAAGCGGTATTCCCTTTTTCAGAGCCGGTGGTATAATCCAGCCAAATGCGTGCCCTAAGAGACCCTGATTTCATAAAGTGGCTCTACTTCGGAATGCACATCAAGCGGTGGCTGGTTCTGCTGCTGCTGGGCGTCGCGATCATGGGTCTCGGCCTCTCCTACATGCTACGGGAGGTCTACGTCTCTTACACATTCCCTGGATTCGTCTATTACGTGACTCTCCAGTTCCTGCCTCGCTATGCCAGGGGCGCCCTGTTCATCGGCGGCAGCATGGGGCTCATGCTCTTTTCCGTCTGGAAGCTCAATAGCTCCCTCCTTTCGGCCTTCATCCGGCCGGGGCGAGAGGAGAGCCTGGTGAACATCATCTACAACTATCGCTACCTGAGCCGCGGTCCGCGAATCGTGGCCATCGGCGGCGGCACCGGCCTTTCCACCCTCCTCCGCGGCCTCAAGGAGCACACCGCGAACCTGACGGCGGTGGTGACGGTGGCCGACGACGGCGGCAGTTCCGGGCGCCTGCGCCGCGAGCTGGGGGTCCTGCCTCCCGGCGACGTGCGGAACTGCATCGCCGCTATGGCGGACGCCGAGCCTCTGATGACCAGCCTCTTCCAGTACCGCTTTAGCGAGGGCTCCGGCCTGGAGGGGCACAGCTTCGGCAATCTCTTCATCGTAGCCATGTCCGGCGTCACCGGCAGCTTCGAGGAAGCGGTGCGTACCACCAGCCGCGTGCTCGCCGTGCGGGGCCAGATCCTGCCCTCGACTCTGGCGAACGTCACCTTGTCCGCTCGCACCGATGACGAGGAGACCATCCACGGCGAGTCCAAAATCACCGAACGCGGCGGCGGCATCCTTGAAGTATACCTTCAGCCTGGCGGCGTCCAGGCCAACCCAGAGGTTATCCGCGCTATCCTGAACGCCGACCTCGTCGTTGTGGGGCCGGGAAGCCTCTTCACCAGTGTCCTGCCGAACCTGCTGGTGGACGGCATCCGACAGGCCATCACCGTTTCCTCCGCCCTCAAGGTCTACGTTTGCAACGTGGCGACGCAGCACGGTGAGACAGACTCATTCACCGTGAGCGACCACTTCCGCGCTCTGACCAGACATACCGGCCGCAACCTCTTCGACTACGTGGTTGCCAACAGCAACGTTCGGGAGCCTTTGCCGGACGCCTGGAACTCCGAGCCGGTGCGGGTCGACGACGACCTTGCCCTGGACGGTGCCCGCGTGCTCACCGCCGACGTGGTGAGCGTCGAGAACCGCTACCACCACGACCCAAAGAAGCTCGCCGACGCTCTGATCCGCCTCTACTACCAGCGGCCTGAGACAGAGGTCATGGTAGAGGAGCCGCAGGCGGAAAACGCCATCGCTGTGAAGATGTAGGAGAGTTTAGCCGGTGTCTTTTGCCAACTACCTCAACGTGGCCGAGATTCTCGTCTCATCCGCCCTCATCCTGGTGATCGTGCTCCAGGCGCGAGGTTCGGGATTCGGCGGTGCCCTGGGTGGTAGCTCCACCTTCTTTCGAACCCGCCGTGGCACCGAGAAGACCCTGTTCCAGCTCACCATCGTCCTCGTCATCGTCTTCCTCGCAATGTCCGCCTGGAGCGTTACCGGCACCTGAGGCCCCGGCGAGGGCGGCCTTCGCAGGAGGCGGCTTCTTGGCGTCGCCGCCCGCCGATAGCGCGTAACTCCGTGAACCGCTCACCCGTCATCACCCTCACCACCGACTTCGGTCTGGCCGACCCCTACGTGGCCATCATGAAGGGCGTCATCCTCTCCCTGAACCCGGCCGCCACCATCGTGGACATCACCCACCAGATGAGGCCCCAGCAGGTGGCGCAGGCCGCCTTCCTCCTGGCCCAAGCCCTCCCTCACTTCCCGCCAGCCACAATCCACGTGGTCGTCGTGGACCCCGCGGTCGGAACGGCGCGGCGGGCGCTGGCCCTGGCCACGCCGGAGATGTTCCTGGTCGGACCGGACAACGGCGTTCTCTCGGCTGCCCTGCCCGAGGAGACCCGGCGTCAGGCGCTTCCCGGGCCTGATTCCAGGAGCGTGCACCTGCCGGAAGGCTATCGCGCTGTCGCCCTCAGGCCAGGGCGCTACACGCGGAGGCCGGTGAGCGCGACGTTCCACGGCCGCGACATCTTCGCGCCGGCCGCTGCCCACCTCTCGCTGGGGGTAGAGTTCGATGCGCTGGGCCCCGCCGCGAAGAAGATCCAGGCGCTGCCGCCCTTCCGAGCCGCTCGCCGCTCCGACGGAGCCCTCGAAGGGCGCGTCATGCACGTCGACCGCTTTGGGAACGTGGTGACGGACGTGCGTGGCGAGGACCTGCAAACGGGCCGGGTTGAAGTCACCATCGGCGGGCAGCGCATCGAGGGACTGGCCCGCACGTACGAGGGAGAGCCTGATCTGAAGGCCCTGGTGGGCAGCGCCGGCTACCTGGAGCTGGCCTGTCGGGAGGGGAGCGCCGTCGAGCGGCTGGGAGTAGACGTCGGCGACGCGGTACTGGTCAGAGAACGGGCCGGCTAAGGCGGGGACAGGACTACCGGCACCTGCACCACGTCCATGCGGCTGCCGTCCTTCGCGCTGAGGTCGTAGACCCAGAGGCAGGCGGACTGCTCACGGCTAACGGCGAACGTCAGCTCCACGTGGAACGGGGAGAGCACCTGGCCCTCTTCCGACATCCCTGTCGTCTCGGCGATGACGCCGCCAAGCTCGTCATAGAGGGTAACGTTGAACTGGGCCTCGAAGACGCGCGCCTGGCCGCTAATGACGAGGGGACTGCTCGCGATCTGCCCCGGCACCGGCGATCGCACGATGATGTTGGGGTCGGCTGGGTTGACGGGGCTGGGGTTGGGCTGGCAGACGTTGGGAACCGCGGTGCCCGCCGGCGTCGGCGACGGCTGTGCCGGCGTTGCTGTGGGCGCTGGCGCAGGGGTGAGCTGAGGGGTGGGCGTGGCCGGTGGGAGACGGCGCCTCCGCCTTCCCACAGGAAACCATCACGACAGCCAGGAGTAGGCCCGCGGCCAGAAGAACACCCAGCCTCAAGGGACAGCTCCTTTCCCCCACCTGCCTGTCCGGCAGGCAGGCCCGCCGCGCCTAGGATAGGCGTGCGGCCGCCGCGTGGCAAGAGGCCAGGTGACTGGAACATTGGAACAATGGACCTTTGGAGCAGTGCGGCCCCAGGGCAACTTCAACTGTCCCACTGTTCCGTTGCTCCCAGGGGGCCTCCCATCTCGTGACGTGCTAGAATCACTCCTGGCATGACCGCTCGCATCGTCTTCATGGGCTCGCCCGACTTCGCCCTCCCCACGCTACGCCGTCTCGTCGAGAGCGAGCACGAAGTCGTCGCCGTCTACACCCAGCCCGACCGCCCGGCCGGCCGCGGACGCGCCCTGCAGGCGCCCCCTGCCAAGCAGCTCGCCCTGGCTCATGGGGTGGCCGTCTACCAGCCGGACAGGGTGAGCGCTCCTGAAGTCGTGTCAGAGCTGGCGGTGCTGGCCCCCGACCTCATCGTCATCGCCGCCTACGGTCAGATCCTCAAGCAGCCGGTGCTCGACGTGCCACTGCGGGGCGTTGTCAACGTCCACGCCTCGCTGCTGCCCCTCCATCGAGGCGCCGCGCCGGTGGCGGCGGCCATCCTGGCGGGCGACGAGGAGACGGGCGTCACCATCATGCAGACGGAGCTTGCGCTGGATGCGGGGCCTATCCTCGCCCAGCGCCCGGTGCCCATTTCGCCACACGATACGACCGGCAACCTGACAGAGAGGCTGGCAAAGGAAGGGGCGGACCTCTTGTTGGAAGTCCTGCCCGCCTGGCTGGAGGGGAGCCTAACGCCCACACCGCAGGACGAATCGAAAGTCACCTACGCACCGACCCTTCGCAAGGAGGACGGGCGCGTGGACTGGGGACTCCCGGCCGAAGACATCTGGCGGCGGTTGCGCGCCTTCACGCCCTGGCCGGGCGCCTTCACCTACCTCGACGGCCAGCCTCTGCGCCTGCTCGACACCTGGCCTCTGCCCGCCAGCGACGAGGCGCTGCCGGCCGGGACCGTCGTCCCCTGCCCGCCGGGCGCAGGCGCCCCGGACGAGGCGGGCCTGCCCATCCGGCAGGCAGGGTTCGCCGTCGTCACCGGACGGGGACTGCTGGCGGTCATGCGCCTGCAACTAGCGGGCCGCCGCCCGCTTCCCGCCGCTGACTTCCTGCGCGGCCAACGGCACCTGATGGGAAAGCGCCTCGGGTAGCCGCGCCTCTTGGACACACGACGAGGCGCCCGATCGTCGGGCGCCTCGCTTCGATCCGATGCTGTCGATGTGAGCAGGACCGGTGCTAACTCTCCTGAGCGGCCTCTTCCTCTTTCTCCTCGGCGGCTTCTTCCTCCGCCGCCGGCGCGCCCTCCGCAACTGCCTCGGCCGCCGCCGCTTCCTCTTCCTCCACAGCTATCAGGCGTGGCGGCGCGACCTTGGCCACTACCTGCTCAGCGTCGGTCATCACGTGCACCTTGGTGAGATCGATGGGTAGTTCGCGCACGTGCACGGCATCGTCAAGCCGCACGAGCGCGCTGACATCCACCTCCACATGGGCAGGGATATCGCCGGGCAACGCCTCCACTGTGATGGTGTCGAGGCTCTGCAGAAGGATGCCATCGAATTCGGCCACTGCCGGCGCCACGCCGACAAGGATCAGAGGCACCTCGGTCCGCATCTTCTCGGTCATCGAGACCTGGTAGAAGTCGACGTGGAGAAGCCTGCTCGTGGCGGGCTCACGCTGGACGGCGCGCAGCATCACGGGCCGCCGTGAGCGCTCGCCCTCGATGAGCAGGTCGATGATCACATTGCGGCCCGCTGAGCGCATCAGGTGGATGAGGGTCGCGGTCTCCACCTCCACCGCTGTCGACGCCAGGTTGCGGCCGTATACGTTGGCCGGCGTCACCCCCTGCCGGCGCAAGGCCGCCACCTTTTTCCCCAGGACTACGCGAGGCTTAACGGAAAGCTCAATATCAGCCATCGATGGACACCTGCTCTACTTGAATCTCAGCGGCGCTTCAGGAGCCGCCCTGGCAGCCGCATGACCTGTCGTCCGAGGAAGAACCCCAGGCCAAAGGCGAAGGCGGTCCGGGGCGTAATCAGCGCCTGCACGTTGCCACTCACCGAAGGCGAGCACAAGAACACCGTGCGGCAGTTCTCCGCCGACACGGTCCCGCCCAGGGCAGCCAGGGCCGAGCACTCTCGCAGGGAGACGTCTTTGCCTCGAACCTGGAGCACAGCGCTCTGCTCGACGGTCACGCTTTCGCCGGCCACTTGCTGCACAGCCGTCTGGTGGAGATCGGCACGGGCCGCTGTGACCGAGCGCACAGCGCTCTGCGTCACCTCGACTCTCTCGCCCGTGATGTTGTTGACGAAGGCGCGGCGGCCGCTCTCGTAAACGTTGGGTCCGTCTTCGGAGAAGTTGGACTCACTCATGGCGCACTCCTCTAGGCAGGTTAGCAAAGGGGATGGACAGGGTCAAGGAAGCCCCCTTCTTGTCTGTCCCCCTTGCGAACCATGTGAATCCACACATGTCTCCCAGCGAGCATTCGGGAAACCCGCCGCGTGCCCTACTTGGCGACGATCACCTCGGTGGCCTTGATGATGGCCGTCACCTGGTCGCCGGGCTTGAGGCCCAGCTTCTCGGCCGAGACCCGGGTGATGGCGGCCACCAGAGCCTGCCCGCCCACCTCAATCTCGACCTCGGCCATGACCGTCCCCAGCTTCACGCCGCTGACGGTGCCCTTCAGTTGGTTGCGAGCGCTCAGTTGCACGGGAAGCTCCTTCTGCGAATGCACGGCCTGGTACATACGGTACCCCCATCTTACCACGGAGCTCCTCTCGCCTCGCAGGGGCACACCCAAGGCTTAAAGCGCCGCCCTGTCTAGGCCGATACTCATACGATTGATGGATCCGGCGCTAGCGTCCCGATGTGTTTATGACTGGCATTTCTAGAGGTAAGGTCTTCCTTCAGTTCGCCGCTTTTAGCTTCGCTATCATCACAGTCGTAGGGGTGGTTTTCGGTCTTCAGGGCCGGCGCATCATAGGTGATAGGATTCGAGAGAGCGCGGCGACTGCAGCGGTCGACACAATCCGGCCGCCGCTGGAGGTCGCTCTGGGCGGCGTTGAGGCTTCCCTCCCCCTGAACGCGGCGCTCTCCCAGCGTCTCGATGCAGCCACCGCCAATCTGGTCCCGGATCAGACGGTTCTTGTTCGTCTCTGGAGCCGCCAAGGTACCGTTGTCTTCTCCACCAAGCAAGGCGAGACCGGCACCGGCTTCCTGGGCCAGGACGAGCTTCAGCGCGCCTTCAAAGGCGACACGGTTCCCGTGGTGGCGAGCGGCGCCGCAAGCTCCGCGGAGGCTGCGGTGCCCGAGCAGGTAATGCACGTGTACACCCCCGTGAAAACGACGGCCGGCAGCACTTGGGCGGTGCTAGAGGTGGCCCAAGACTACGCCGCGACCGGCGCGTTGATAGGGAGGACCTCGACGGCCTTCTACCTGGCGTTGGGCGCCGGGCTGGCTCTCGCCTGGTTGCTGCTCCAGGGCGCGGCATGGTCATGCACGAGCAAGATCGGCCGCGAGTACGGGCATTTGGTTTACCTCTTTCGGGTGGGTCAGCAGTTGCGTTCGTCTCTGGACCTGTCGGAGGTCGCGGCTCAGACCGCCCGCGACGCCACTATCCTGGCGCAGGGCCAGTTCGGCTTTGTCTGCTTGCTGGAGGGCGACAGCCAGGAGCTGGTCCTCAAGGCTACCTACGATCACGAGAAGGGTTCTATCGGATACCACAACTGCAAGGTCGACGATACGTACCTTCGTCGAGTCGCCGCTACCGGCGAAGGCCTGTCGGCCCGGCTGCCTGAGCGGCCCCTTCGAGCCATCTTCGGCATCCGCGCCTTCGAGGGACCGGCCGCTGTGGCCACCGTCCCCATACGCATCCGGGACCGCGTCATCGGTGTGGCGGCCGCCGTCCGTCACCCCAGCGTGCAGGCCTTCTCCCGAGGTGAACTGGAGCCATTACAGGAGCTGGCTGAGCAAGCCGCGATGGCCATCGAGCAGGCAGGCCTCTTCTCCAAGGTCCGTGCCTATGCCAGCGAGCTGGAGCTAAGCTATGACACGACCCTGCGCGCCCTCATGGCTGCCCTCGACACAAAGGACGCCGCCACGGAGGGGCACTCAGAGCGGGTCTCTCGCCTGACGGGGGCCGTGGCCCGAGAGATGGGCCTGCCGGAGAACCGTATGCTGGACATAGAGCGTGGCGCCCTCCTCCACGACGTAGGGAAGATCGGTGTTCCCGATTCCATCTTGCGAAAACCAAACAGCCTAACCAGGAAGGAATGGGAGGCGATGCAGAAGCACCCCCTCCTGGCCGGCCTCATAGTCTCCAAAGTTGACTTCCTGGAAGGAGCCCTGCCCATCCTTCTCTACCACCACGAGCGCTACGACGGCAGCGGTTACCCCTTCGGTCTCGTTGCGGATAAGATTCCCCTGGAAGCGCGGATCTTCGCCGTTGTGGACGCCTACGATGCAATCACTTCAGACCGTCCCTACCGCAAAGGCGTGTCCCCGGAGGACGCGCTTCGGGAGATCAGGGCCAACGCCGGCATCCAGTTTGATCCCCAGGTAGTCGATGCTTTCGAAACTGTGATCCGCCGCCTCCTGATCGTGGAGGAAGACACCCAAGCCGCCTGATCCGCCGCCGGCCTCAATGACGGCGTTCGTAGGCGGGGGTCTTCGGACCCCGACCTACATCTCCCTTCTCCTGCCGTGCTATCATGATGGGTCTACGCTGTTGGATGCAGAGATGATGGCTAGTAGAAAGCTGGGACGCAAGCTGACACGGCTGGAGGAGACTCTCCGCGACATGGGATCGGTGCTGGTCGCCTTCTCCGGCGGCGTCGACAGCACCTTCCTGGCGGCCGCGGCCCACGACGCCTTGGGCGAGGCAGCGCTTGCCGTTACCGCTGTCTCACCATCCGTCCCCGCCTCGGAGGTTGAAGAGGCTCGCCTCCTGGCTGACCAGATAGGCATCCGCCACGAGACCATCGAAACCCGGGAGATGGACCTGCCTGGCTACGTGGAGAACTCGCCTCAGCGCTGCTACTTCTGCAAGGACGAGCTCTTCGACCGCCTCCAGGCCCTGGCCCGCCAGCGGGGCATCGCCTGGGTGGTCGACGGGTGCAACACCGATGACCTGGGTGATCACCGTCCCGGTCGCCGCGCCGCCGCCGAGCACCGCGTCCGCAGCCCCCTCATCGAAGCCGAGCTGAACAAGGCCGACGTCCGCGCCCTCTCGAAGGCCCGCGGCCTGCCCACCTGGGACAAGCCGGCCATGGCCTGCCTGGCTTCCCGCGTGCCTTACGGCACCGCCATCAACGTCGAGATGCTGGACCAGATAGGCGCCGCCGAGGCCTTCCTGCGCTCGCTTGGAGTGCGCCAACTGCGCGTACGCCATCACGGCGAGGTCGCCCGCATCGAGGTCGATCAGCAGGGCATGGACCTGCTGATGCGCGACGGAAACCGCGAGCGGGTCGTGGAGCGCCTGCGCTCCCTGGGCTATCTCTACGTCACCCTGGACCTGGCCGGCTTCCGCTCCGGCAGCATGAACGAGGGGCTGGGGCGGGACGCGAAAGCCCGCGGCTAACGCTGCCTCAGATCTCCGACCGGGCGCCGCCAGCCGGTGCCCCCTCTGTCGTGTAGACCCCCTTTGCCCGACACATGTAGAATGAAAGGGTGTTCTCCAGCGCGTTTCCCTCTCTTGCGGCGGAGGTAGGGATGCCCGACAACCTGGAACGCGAGGTCGAAGAAATCCTCCGAAAGCTCGACGAGTTCGTGCCGGAGGAGGGCCGGCTGACACGCGCCCGGCGAAGAGTAGCCACCGCCCTCTCTGACACACTGCATGGGCTGCTGGCGGGCCTTTCCGGTATCTCCCTGGGCCAGCTCATGCTGGGCTCGCTGGTCCTGGTGGTGGTATCGTTCTTCTTCCGCTCTGCCAGCCCGGGCCTGGCCCGCTGGCTCATCATCGCGGGGCTCATCCTCTTCTGCGCGGCCTTCGTCCTCTCCCTGCTAGGAAGGCGTCCTCACTACGAGAAACGCTGGCGCGGAGAGGTCATCGATCTCTCGGAGCCGGGGCTGGGCAGCCGCCTGCGCAACTGGCTCCAGCGCCGGGGTCGCCGCCGCTGAACGCATTGCTCCATCTTCTGCGCAGGGCAACTCCTGGCCGGGCGCTGGTCCTGCTCCTTGGCCTCACCGCCCTGACCCTGGCAGCCTGCGGCGGCGGCGCATCGACGGCTCCAGCTCCAAGCCCGCCGCCGACCACGACTGCGTCCGCGTCTACGGCGACGCCCCAAGCAGGCTCCGTCGCCGGACCGACCGAGCCCAGCGGAGAGCTGGCCTTCCAGCACGTCCAGGCCCTGGCCGCCGACATCGGCCCCCGGCCCGCCGGCAGCGATGCGGAAGCCAAGGCGGCCGGCTACATCGGCGACCAGCTTCGCAGCTACGGCTACACCGTCGAGGAGCAGACGTTTCAGTTCACATCGGAGTCCGGCCGTCAGACTTCCCTCCAAGTGGTAAGCCCGGAGCCGGAGACTCTAGGCGCCAGCGCGTTCACCGGCTCCGCCGCCGGCCAGGTCAAGGGGAAGCTGGTCTACGCCGGGCTGGGACACCCCAATGAGTTCCCATCTGAGGGTGTCCAGGGCGGCATCGCCCTGCTGCGCCGGGGTGAGCTCTACTTCGCTGACAAGGTGCGCAACGCCGTTGCAGCCGGCGCCGCCGCCGCCGTCGTCTTCAACGACAGCCCCGATCTCTTCGAGGGGAGCCTTGGGGAGGAAGGCACTATCCCGGCCGTATCCATCAGCGGCGCGGATGGCGAGCGCCTTCTTGCCCTGCTGGACAAGGGGCCGGTGGAGGCGTCTGTGGAGGTCGGGCCAAACGCTGAGCTCACCTCCCGAAACGTCATCGCGCGGCCGGCCGATGGCCGCTGCGAGACGATCACGGGCGGTCACTTCGACTCCGTGCCCCAAGCGCCGGGCGCCAGCGACAACGCCTCCGGCACGGCCACCGTGCTGGAGCTCGCGCGTACAGTGGCAGCTCGCCACCTGGCGGGCGACAACTGCTTCGCCCTCTTCGGCGCTGAGGAGCTGGGCATGCTGGGAAGCGCTCACTTCGTCGAGAGCATGGACGCAGCGCAACGCACCGAACTCCGCGGGATGCTCAACTTTGACATGACGGGGGTCGGCCAGTCGTGGGAGCTCATCGGGTCGCCCGAGCTGGTGGCGAAGACCGCTCAGGATGCCGCGGGCGCCGGTATCGCCGCGACGGCGTCGGAGAAGCCGGAGAACGTCGGCAGCGACCATATGAGCTTCCTCGATGCCGGCATTCCCGCCGTGTGGATCTGGCGGGTCACCGACAACCTGCTGCACACTCCCGAGGACACCGTCGACCGCGTCCAGCCTGCTCAGATGCAGGAGGCGGCCACCATAGGCCTGCTGGTCCTGGAAGACCTCGACCAGCGCCCCTGAGTCCTTCCTGTTGCGCGCAGGCGCAGCGCCACACTCGACGCCTTCCTCTAGGGGCTGATAGAATCCCCCTGACGAAGGAACCGGGAATTGGGGGCGGGGCCTCGTTCCTGGTTCCCGGTTCCTGGTTCCCTTGGGGGTGAAGGGGCAGGGGGTACAGATGCTCAGCCTTCAGTTCATACGCGAGAACCCCGACGTGGTGCGCGAGGCTGTCGCCAGCCGCCACACGACGGCCCCCATCGACGACATCCTGCGCCTCGACGGCGAGCGCCGGCGCGTCCTCCTGGAGGTCGAGTCGCTGAAGGCGGAGCGCAACCAGGCGGGCAAGCGTATCGGCGTCACCAAGGACGCCGGCGAGCGCCAGCGCCTCATCGACGAGATGCGCGGCGTCTCGGAGCGCATCGACGCCCTGGAGCGGGAGCTGCGGGAGATCGAGGAGCGCCTGAACGCCCTCCTGCTGGAGGTGCCCAACATCCCCCAGCCCGACGTCCCCCTCGGCGAGGGCGAGGACGACAACGTCGTCATCCGCCAGTGGGGCGAGCCCCGCGACTACGGCTTCACGCCCCTGCCGCACTGGGACCTGGGCGAGCGCCTGGGCATCATCGACTTCGAGCGCGGGGTGAAGCTGTCGGGCTCGCGGTTCTACGTGCTCAAGGGCGCCGGCGCCCGCCTCCAGCGCGCCCTCATCGCCTACATGCTGGACCTCCACAGCGACAAGCACGGCTACACGGAGCTCTACCCGCCCTTCGTGGTGAAGGAGGAGTGCATGTGGGGCTCCGGCCAGTTGCCGAAGTTCGCCGACAACCTCTACCACGACGTGGAGGACGACATCTGGCTGGTGCCCACCGCCGAGGTGCCGGTCACCAACCTCTACCGCGACGAGATCCTGGAGCCGAACACCCTGCCCCTGCGCTACGCCGCCTACACGGCCTGCTTCCGCCGCGAGAAGATGAGCGCCGGCCGCGACGTGCGCGGCATCAAGCGCGGCCACCAGTTCGACAAGGTGGAGCTCTACAAGTTCTGCGCCCCGGAGGAGTCGGACGCCGAGCTGGAGTCGATGACGGCCCACGCCGAGGCGGTGCTGCGCGGCCTGGGCCTCGCCTACCGCGTCAAGGAGCTCTGCACGGGCGACCTGGGCTTCACGTCGGCGAAGAGCTACGACCTGGAGGTCTGGGCGCCGGGCTGCCAGGAGTGGCTGGAGGTCTCCACCTGCTCCAACTGCGCTCGACTTCCAGGCGCGGCGCGCCAACATCCGCTTCCGCCGCGAGGCCGGCGCCCGCCCCGAGTTCGTCCACACCCTCAACGGCTCCGGCGTCGCCCTGCCGCGCACCCTGGCCGCCGTCCTCGAGACCTACCAGCAGCCCGACGGCTCCGTCGTCGTGCCGGAGGCGCTGCGGGGGTATATGGGAGGAGTGGAGAGGATCCCGTAGGACGCGGGACTACTCAAACGGCGAGCCGGAGTATCCTTGTCTTCGACTGCGTCTCGACCCGGGGCGGTGGGGCCACCTCGTGGGGGTCGACCGGCAGCGCAAGTCCGTCAACGGATACGCGAACGGATTGATGGATAGGGTCATCCGTTAATCCGTTCCTCCATCCGTTGACCGATGACCCGGATTCTTCGCTACGCTCAGAATGACAGCGCCCAACAACCTCCCCAGGACGGAGCTGAAGCTCCGTCCCTACGACCCAGGCACACTCCCGTCCTGCTAGAATAGAGAAGACACCACTCGCGAAACCGCGCCAGAAGGCCCCACCATGCGCATCCTCGCCATCGACATGGGCACCGGCACCCAGGACATCCTCCTCTTCGACACAGAGGGGCCGGCCGAGAACAGCCTCAAGCTGGTCATGCCCTCCGCCACCGAGATCGCCGCCCGCCGCATCCGGCGCGCCACCGTCGAGAGGCGGCGGCTGCTGCTCACCGGCGTCACGATGGGCGGCGGCCCCTGCCACTGGGCGCTGGAGGCCCACCTGAAGGCGGGCCACGCCGCCTACGCCACCCCTGAGGCAGCCCGCACCTTCGACGACGACCTGGAGGTGGTGGCCAGGATGGGCGTGCAGGTGGTGAGCGAGGACGAGGCCCGCCGGCTCGCCGCTGTCGAGCGCGTCGAGATGCGGGACCTGGACCTCCAGGCCATCCGCGTCGCGCTCGCCGCCTTCGAGGTTGAGCTCAAGTTCGACGGCCTGGCCCTGGGCTGCCTCGACCACGGCGCCTCGCCGCCGGGCTACTCCGACCGCCTGTTCCGCTTCGACCACCTGCGTCGCGTCGTCGAAGAGAGGAACGACCTGCACGCCTTCGCCTACCTGCCGGAGGAGGTGCCCGACTACCTGACGCGAGCGCGCTCCATGCTGAGCTGCGTCGACTTCGAGGCGCCGACGGTGTTCCTGGACACGGGGCCGGCGGCGGCCCTGGGCGCCCTCCAGGACCCGCGCGTGGCCGCGGCCGGCGAGCAGCTCGTCCTCAACCTGGGCAACATGCACACCCTCGCCTTCCACCTGCGTGGCGCCCGCATCTACAGCCTGTACGAGCACCACACGGGCCTCCTGGAGCCCACCGAGATCGAGTCGCTGACCGAGAGGCTGATGGCCGGCACCCTGCGCCACGAGGATGTCTTCGACCACCACGGCCACGGCGTCTACTACGTGCCGGATGCCGCCCGCTCCGACGGCCGGCCCTTCCTGGCCGTCACCGGCCCCCAGTGGGGCAAGCTCAGGGGCAGCCGCCTGGCGCCGTACTTCGCCACGCCCCACGGCGACATGATGATCAGCGGCTGCTTCGGAATGGTGGAGGCTTTCGCCGTCAAGTACCCGCAGTATCGAGAGGAGATCGAGGCGGCGCTGGCGTCCTAGGCGGGCCGCCGCCGCCTGCGCTCCGGCCGCCGGGGAGTTCCTGCCATGATCCGGACCAAGCGCATCTACGACCCGCCCTCGCCGGAAGACGGCTATCGACTCCTCGTCATGCGTCTCTGGCCGCGCGGGATAGCAAAGGCCGCCGTCGACGGCTGGGAGAAAGACCTGGGGCCCAGCCGCGAGGCGCTGATGTCCTTCCGGGCCGGCAGGCTAAGCTGGGAAGACCTGGCCGCCCGCTATCGGGAAGAGATGTCGGCCAGGGGGAGCTGCTGGACCGCTACCGCGACCTGGGCCGCCGCGAGACCGTCACCCTCCTCTGCTCCTGCCAGGATGAGTCCCGCTGCCACCGCAGCCTGCTCAAGAAGATGCTGGACGCGACACGTAGGGGCGCGGCCCTTCGACAGGCCAGGGCGCGGCGATCCCCACCTCAGGCGCCGCACGGCGACTGCTGCATCAGCCAGTCGGGCGCCTCCTGTGGGTAGTTTGGGCCGCACAGGACGATAGGCTCACTCTCGGGGCGGTCTACGTAGTCGAGAGAAGCCATGCCATAGGGCGTCAGCGTCAGAGACACGTCGCCAGAGAGGGTCGCTTCGTCGGTGCTGTCCTGAACCCGCCCGTAGGCGGTATCGCCGACGACGCGGTCAAAGACGACGGTGGCGCGGCCACCGTCGATGATCTCGCTGCCGACCATGTTGTCGCAGGGCGGCGTCGGGTCGTCACTGCACCACTTGTACACCCGCCACGTCGCCGTCGCCTCGCCGCTGGCGGTGACCGTCATGCCGAACCCGTGGCGTGCCCAGTCCGCGGCGAATCGGGCTGAAGTCCGGGGCCGGCGTCTCCGATGGCTGCGGCGCGGCTGTCGCTGCTGCCTGAGGTGTCACCGTCGCCGTAGCTGGCGGCGGAAGGCTCGGCGTTGCCCTAATCGCGGGAGAAGCCGTAGGCGATGGCTGGGACGCGACCTCCGTCTTCCCGCCTTGACACGAGAGGGCCACGAAGAGAAGGGCAGCGACAACGGGACAGAGCGTTAAGCGCTTCATTTGGTGACCTCGACCACCCTGCGCCGCCCAGCTAGTGACCCCGCCGGCGCAGCAGGAACGGCGGCAGGAGACGCTCCAGGAGGCTGCCGTAGTCGATGTCAGTGATGTCCAGCACCTCCTGGCCGGCGACGTAGCGCCAGGTATGCAGCCCCGCGTTCTTGATGCGGTGCTTCTTGAGGAGCCGCCTGGCCTCGGCGGCGAAGCCCGACGGGACGTACAGGTGGAAGGCGGCGTCGGGCACGCGGGAGAAGGGCAGCCAGCGGCCGGCGGCCTGCTCGTCGGTCACGGTGTCGGCCGTCTCCACCGCCGCCACGATGCGCGGGCTGCCGGAGGCGTCCTCGACCACGACGATGTCCGGCGCCAGCTCGGCGCCGCCGGCGGCACGGATGGTGAAGGCGGGCTCGGGCACGTTGACGTGGGTGCGCAGCGATGGGGACTCGTCGTTGGGGAAGGCCAGGCGCCGCCGGGCGATGTCCTCGACCACGCGGGCGTGTGTGGCCTCCCGCGTCTTGTCGCTGGGGGGCATCAGCTTGTCGGGGTCCTGCCAGCGCGTGTCGACGTGTTCCCTGACCACGATGCGAATCCTCCTGCAGGCTGGCGCCAGCCGGCACCTCCGTCGAGGATAGGGCGGGGTCACGCTAGAGTCCAGCGTGCATGCTCTCTGGGCAGTGCGGAGCGTCTTGACGTCTCGTATACAATAGGAGTCAAGACACCTCCGACGGAGCACGAGCATGAGCTGGCGTGCAACAGCGTTCGCTTTCGTTCCCTTTGGTCGTCCTCCTGAGCTTCGTCGCAGCGTGCGGCGGGGACAACGCCTCGATTCAAGTCGCCACCGTCCGAATCGTCTTTCAGGCGGATCTCTCGCAGGCATCGAGACGTTGACGCCGACGCCGCGCTCGAAGTCGGCGGCCGACATCATTGAGCGCCGGTGAATGCCTACGGTGCCACGCGCCAAGGTTCACCGCGAGAGACGGAACCAGTCTCTCCGTCGAGCTGCCGGGCATCGGACGCTGCCGAGGCGCAGAAGCTCACGGGGCAGACGGGGTTCTTGGAATTCCGGAAGCCCAAGCTGGGACGAGAACGGAGATATCCTCCTTTGCCAAGGTGGCACGGTGACCTACAACCCGCCGGGCTGCGAAGGCGGCCAGGAGATGGCCGTTTCAGCCTCGAGTCACTGACGCAGGCAGACCGAGGAGAGCATCATCTGGGTGCCGGCGCGGCCACCGAGACCGACGGCCAGGAAACAGCGCTGACGGGCCGCTTCCTCAGGCCAACACCTTCGTGTCGAGCAACCTCACAGAGCTGCCCATCCTCAACTTCGAGACGACATCGGAGGGGGCGCCGCTCCTGCAGCAGGTCGCTAGCCGCCTCATCGGCCTGCCCATCGCTTTCTTCCTGGACGGCGAGCCCATCCGGGGCGAGGACGGCGGCATTATCGCCCCGACGGTCAGGGCAGTATCAGCGACAAGGGCATCATCGAGGGCCTCGTCCGCTGATGACGCTCGCATGCTCTCCATCCAGCTCAACTCCGGCGCCCTTCCGGTGCCCCTCAAGGTCGTCGAGGTAGAGGAACTCGGCGAATAGGCCCCCTGGTCCGCACAAGGCAACACCGGCCAGCGGCGTTGATTCTGCCTGGGCCTCCCTCGTATACTCAGAGGCGGAGGGGTGCCCGAGTGGCTTAAGGGGGCGGTCTTGAAAACCGCTGGTCGCCTCTGGTGACCCGGGGGTTCGAATCCCTCCCCCTCCGCCAGCAGGGCGGCGCCCTGCACCCGGGCTTCCTATCGCAACTCCTACCTCGTGTCCGGTCACCAGCCACCTGAAGTGATGGAGCCATCGCCGTGAAGATCCACGAGTACCAGGCCAAGCAGATCATGGCCGAGTTCGGCGTGCCCGTCCCTCGAGGGCGGGTCGCCCGCAGCCCGCAGGAGGCCCGCCAGGTCGCCGAGGAGCTGGGCGGGCCGGTGGTCGTCAAGGCCCAGATCCACGCCGGAGGCCGCGGCAAGGGCGGCGGCATCAAGCTGCCTCGACGCCCCAGGAGGCGGAGCAGGTCGCCGGCCAGATCATCGGCATGACGCTGGTCACGCCCCAGACGGGCCCCGAGGGCCGGCTCGTCAAGAGCGTGCTGGTCGAGGAGCAGATGGCCATCGACCGCGAGCTCTACCTCAGCGTCCTCATCGACAACGCCGCCGGCCGGCCCCTGATGATGGCCAGCGCCGCCGGCGGCATGGAGATCGAGGAGGTGGCCGCCCGCACGCCGGAGGCCATCCACCGGACCACCGTCGACCCCGCCACCGGCTTCCAGCCCTACCAGGGCCGCCAGCTCGCCTTCGCCCTCGGCCTGGGCGGCGACCTCCTGCGACCCGCCGTCCAGCTCATGACCGGCCTCTACCGCGCCTTCGCCGCCCGCGACGCCTCCCTGGCCGAGATCAACCCCCTCGTCGTCACCGCGCCGCCGAGCCGCGCCTGCTGGCCCTCGACGCCAAGATGAACTTCGACGACAACGCCCTCTTCCGCCACCCGGAGGTCGCCGCCCTCCGCGACAAGGACGAGGAGGACCCGCTGGAGGTGGAGGCGCAGGAGCTGGGCATCAACAATTATGTCAAGCTCAGCGGCAACATCGGCTGCGTGGTGAACGGCGCCGGCCTGGCCATGGCCACCATGGACAGCATCAAGCTGGCCGGCGGCGAGCCCGCCAACTTCCTCGACATCGGCACCGTCAACGACGTGGCCCGGGTGGTGAACGCCTTCAAGATCCTGACCGCCGACCCCAACGTGAAGGCCATCCTCATCAACATCTTCGGGGGCATGGCGCGCGTCGACGTCATCGCCCAGGGCATCGTGGACGCGCACCGGCAGATGGAGGTGAAGGCGCCGGTGGTGGTGCGACTGGCGGGCACCAACCTGGAGGAGGGAGAGCGCATC